>NZ_KN150748.1:96153-99962 GCF_000754815.1 Yersinia ruckeri ATCC 29473 | reverse complement strand
TACGATTCACTACTTCAAAAGGCTGCTGAGAGGTGGCTTCGCATTCGGTTGTGTCGCGTTAACGGAGGAAAGACGAAAAAACTAGGGCTGTCTATTTTTCAGGCGGCCAACAGATAAAATTGTTCTGCCGGTGATAAATGCTCCCCGACTGGATGCTGAAGTTGTCCTTTGCGTATCATATGCACTAACTCAATACCTGCCAATATCGTCTGCGCCCGCCGAAATGATTTTAATCCCAACATCGGTCGTATTCGCCGTTTGATATTTCGGTGGTCCTGTTCAATCAGGTTGTTCAGGTATTTACTTTGTCTGATGGTGATAGTTTCTTCTTCTGGTTTGTCTGCATTGAGTGTGGTTAGGGCTGCGGTGTTGGCACCACTTTTATCGATGGTGACCACATCAGGTTCGCCCTGGTAACGAATGGCCTTGCGAAAAAAACGCAGGGTGGCGGCGGCATCCCGTTTGGCGGTCAGCAGGAAGTCGATGGTCTGGCCTGTAGTATCGACCGCCCGGTATAAATATTTCCACTGACCTTTGACTTTGATGTAGGTTTCATCCATGCGCCACCGACGACCCACTGAGCGTTTATGTCGGCGAAACGCCTTATCCAGCAAGGGCACCAGGCGGATAACCCAGCGGTGTAACGTGGAATGGTCAACGGCAATACCGCGTTCAGCCATCATATCTTCCTGGTTGCGCAGGCTGAGGGCGTAAGCCAGGTACCAACGAACACATTGCGCGATGATATCGACGGGATAATGCTGGCGTTTAAAGGCTTTTCGGATCAGAGACATGGTTAGGCAACACCGTAAAAAAACAGCATGTTACCTGACGACGCCTTAATGCGACAGAGCCCTAGTTGTCCTGGGTGAGTTTGGCATATAGCCGAGCGGATTTCAGTCTAATAGGAACCATAGCATGTCGTCATAGAAACATTGACGACATGTTTAGCATCACTTAACATTCGAGTTGTTTAGTATCCCTAAACAAAATGCATTAACTAGCAAAACAGCAACTCCAGGGAAAAGCCGGTCATTGACCGGCTGCCTGCTTATAACGTCTAAGTTTGCAGATATTCAAAGGTGCTTTAATACACCGAAGAAATACTTTTCAAAAGCTTTTTCTCCCTCAGTAGGCCACTTTGGAGGATCGGTATAAAGGTGTCCTAAACATCGCATCCCTGCATGTTGTCCAGCTTTTCTTTCGGCATACTCATCATCCGAATAACCCATGGTTTCAATAATGAGGTTACGCGCTTCTCCCGTACCCGGCGAAGAAGCTGTCACGATGAAATCAGGTAGGACAAATCCCTTTCCACTTGCAAGATTCACTTCCAAATCGAATAAAGGTTTCTTTAGGCTAAATTCATGTGGAGTAAAATTCTTTAGTTTGTATATCCATTCGGACGCAGTCTGAATAGAACGTATAGTTTGCCGCTCAAGCTCGCTGTCAACAGGGAGAGGGCATCCCCAACTGAACATTGCATGAGCATAACCCTCACTGCAAATCACTGCCCCATCCATACCCCGTCTGAACATAAGGACAACCCAATATGGCCCTCTCTTACCCTCCTGACTTTCTCCATTGATACTCACTTGTTTTGCCGGTGTAAACGTTATTTCAGTATACCGGCCTTTGTACTTCACTGATTCACGACTGACATCGTCGGACATGAAAATTTGGTAAAAGACTCTTTCTTTATCCTTTGGCCAAGGTTGTTCACTGCGTTCCAAATGTCGCATGAGAACTTCTTGCCGCGCCTGATTCAACCAAGGTTCGAAACGCACAAAGTCCGACAACATATTGTCTCGCCCAACGTATACTGTTCGTTCAGCAATTCCCCTCAGAGCATCAAGGTGTTGAGATGAAGGTATATTCGCGGGGGGCCAAACTGGTGACAGTTTATTAAGTTCAGCCTCTTCAATTAGCGTAAATAGCAGGCGGGCAATAGATGGAACGCGTTTTCTACGGGTCTTATCCGCTAAAGGAGGGGAATTTCCGCCTGGTAGACATATCCGGGCATCTCGTTCCATCTTTGGCAAAAACTTACGGTAATCTATCGTTTTGCACCCTGCAGTACGCCGCGTGCCACCGCCTGACAAATCATCGGTACTACTATGAATACGAAACAGCGGGCATTTATTGTCATGAGGGGAACTGAAACTATTAAAATATAGAGTCTGTGTATCGGAACGGAGGTTTGCACTATTCATCGGCACATTATCTCCTGATCCGCAATCGCATTTGAACCAGAGCTCATGTTGACGCATTTCAAGCAGGACCTTTTCTGCCAGCTTCTTTTCTATTAAGGAACGAACATTTCGAAAACCACAAACATGGCGAATAGCTGCTCTTTCTTCTTCGGTCAGTATTCGATAAAAACCACCACGCGGAGCTTTCTTTCTGACAAGTTGCATCTATCCTCCTGAGTCTTCCTCGTTGATTTGGACTTGGACTGGTAGACCAGCGTTATAACAGTTCAGATAGAGCTGGCCTACACTAATGGCATCTCCGTGTAAGCGGACCCTTTCCCCATCAGCTTGGACTAATAACAGGTAGGGCGTCCCCTCAAACGGTATAACGTAGCTTGCTCGCCAAGCCAAATATGTCTGATTATTTAAGATGATGGGTAGAGCGTCTGTAGCTGGTTTTGTCGGAAAATTATGAGGCAATACAAAGCTGGTTTTGCGTTTTTGCCGATCGAGCTCAGCCTGTCTTTCATTTGCGTAGAGTAGTGCGGCGCATTCCAAACCATCATGTGTTAGTTCGACAGCCAGTTGCAAATTAGTGGCTCGTAAAGTACGAACCATCCCAGCTTTAGCTAATCGATGGCATGCACCACGGAGATTGGGACCATATACTGGTTTGGCATCACTAAGAGCTAGCAATTTCTCGAGATCTTTTGTGGGTACTGGACCAGGCTTCCTTTCGTCCAGCGCAGCCAATATTATCAAGATATTCTTTTGCAACGCTGACAAGCGACGAGTTGGTGAATGTTCGTTATTCAAGATCATAAATATTGCCATATGATTAAAAATCACTGTAAGTAAATCATATCAAGATTGATTAAAAAACATATTCATAAATCAAATAATGAATGATTAGCTCACACTAACTACTATTTATATTAAGAATGATTAAAATCGATAACGACTTAATCAATCATTTTCATATATAAAGCCAATGTGACATTTATGTATACCCAAACGTCACATCCATACATAGAAGAACAACAGAACCCGATTACTGGCTTTGGAAGTAATAATCTGACCCATAGCACGAACAACGTGAACTTCCACTTCCCCTATAAGATATGGAATGCCTCCTGCTATAGATACGGGTAAAATTATCAAATCTCATACAACCTTAAAGAACGAACATATGACGAGCATATCTTCATCAAGCGCTTCCCCAGCTTCGCTGCATCCACGCTTCCAATGGAACACCCTGTTTCGCGGAGACCTACAGCGATCAAACTTCAATGCCTGTGTTGGTAATAATGGTGCACCTGATATTTATGAATATGCTGACGGTTTTGCCGAAAGTGTAGTTCTGCTCATTGAAGCGATAGCTCAATATAGAGGGACGCTGGACACATTGATCTATCCAATTTGTTTTAACTTGAGGCACTCCGTAGAGCTGACAATAAAGGCCCTGTGAATAGACCCCAGTTTCCTAGACGGTTGCGTGCCTCATGAACCAGGCACTTTCATAAACTGCAGGTGGTTGATCTTCACAGGCACTGTGACGCCGTTTAGCATTATAAAACATCTCTACATAATCGAAGATATCCGCCTTCGCTTCTTCTC
>NZ_KN150748.1:61115-96053 GCF_000754815.1 Yersinia ruckeri ATCC 29473 | reverse complement strand
AGGCCGTTTTAGCCACTGGTAATAACCGCTGTAATGGAGGCCAAGAACCAGACACAACCGGCGTACCGCATAAAAGGTCGACATTTTTTAATGAAGGCGTACTTCAGCCTGACGTTCTTGCAAAGTACGCGGCGGCCTTTTTTAAAATATCTCGCTCTTCAGTCACCCGCTTAAGTTCTTGCCTGAGGCGCTTTACTTCGTGCTGGAGGGCATCGTCCTGCTTGCGCTGTGGTTCGGGTTTTGGTAACGCTTGATCCATGCGTAAAGGCTATTGGTGGAAACACCAAGTCGTGCCGCAACCTCAGAAACAGGGTATCCCTGCTCGTTAATCTGTTTTACAGCTTCAATTTTGAATTCTTCAGTGAACGTTTTGACTGACATAAACACTCCTTCATTAGGCCTCCATTATGAGGCAAAAAAGTGTCTACGAAACCCGGGTCTATTCACTGATAGGGGATTTAGCACAGCTCGCAAAAGTGAGTAAAAGACCACTCACCGCGGAAGTTAACCGTGTGATAGGTCAACACGACATCAAAAATTTGTGGGACTATTTTGTGCAAAATGCGGCAGTAATAGACCGCCGTTTCAGTCAGGAAACCGCGCCTCTCGACGCACATATAAAATGCATTGCCGAAACCGACCCGACTGGGCAGACGTTTAGATACAGTTACGACACCCTATCCGTAAAACATCTCACGGACGTCAGCCTGATTAACGTATTGGTTCTGCAGGAGCAATTTCAGGACATCAAAGAACACTTTAAAAAAATCCGCCTCCTGATGGGCTATCTGAGGCACGAATACCGCACAGGCACATTTACCCGTCATCTTAGCCGTGCCGATATTGTCTCCATTGCAGAGCTGCTACCTGCTCGGGACCAGTGGGGGACGGCAAACTTTACGGCCGCAAAGACGTTGATCTCGACAACATATGACCTCAGCGGAAAGGAACTGAGTTTAGCCTTTACGATAATCCAGAAAAACCGCGACACGGCACGGATGATCGGATTACCTGTTACAGTACCCGGCTTGTCAGTAGCTGATTTCATAGAACTTAACGATATTTGGAAGACCGCGTGGGATCGCAATGTGCTGGATAAAAAGCTACGGGACTATATATACGCCTCTTCGTTATCTGGCCCAGAACTGATGTCTGATGAGCTGAATTTCCTCAACTCAGCTCAAAAAGATTTGGGGCAGGCCGGCCAGCTATTTAACCAATGGGCAACCCCAGAGAAACTGGCCGGTATCACCGCCCTGCAGCATTCCGGAGGAGACTTATTCTGTGAAGAGCACGACCATCGGTTTGCGTGTCATCTCAAGGAGATGAATGTGGCGGCCAACATAGGGGGTGCGATATGGCAGGCTGAGATAGACGGTATCTGGGCGAGTAGCGTCAGTAGGCCTTATTACCCCGCACAGACGGTGGAAAAACTGAAACGGGCCGGTTTTACTCAGGAAGCAGCAACAGTGGCAGATCATCTTTTTGCATGAATTGTGAAATGAAAATGCAGGGAGCAGAACAGTCGGGGATACGAATAAACGACGAGAATGGCGATGTATGTGGCCTTGTTTTATATTTATAAGATGAAAAAAATGTAAAAAAAAAGCCCATATTACGTGGGCTCGGTGATTGTCTTATCGCGGTTTAGCGGTGTTTCGGGTACTCAAAGTCGGCACAAAGCAACGTGATCTCGTCTTCATTGAGCCACTTTGATGTCAGTTGCGCGAAACGGGCGCGGTCGTTAATTCTCGCAAAGGCACCGAACGTCTCGCGGATCGTCCTCAGCACCTCGTCAGGCAGCTTACGTGCGGCATCCCAAGCAAAGTAATATGGGCTGCGACTTATCACGGGGCTGTCAACAAAGGAGCGAGCAATATAAGGCAGATACTTATCCAGCATCTCCTCTGCGTAGCGGACGGCCACGCCCTCATCCAGCGCGCTGACTTTCAGTTCACCATTCGGTGCCAACTGGGGATCCAGCAGATGAACGCATTCATGGCAGAGTTGATAGAAGAACTGTTCCCAGCTGTCGTAACGCCAACCTATACAGATCCCGTAATCAAAGTGTTCCGCCAGCAGCGTGCCGGGCTCGAAGCTAATCACCTGTGAATTCGACTTGCCGGCCATTTCACGTTGTTTATTGTAAAAAGGAATGGTGTAAGTGCGCATCTGGTTGGTCATATCCCCGTAGCGACTTTCCAAATCGACCAGAATAAAATAGGTGATTAGGCCGCGCAGCTCGTTGCAGGACTCGCTCCACTCGCGAGGAGACTGGTAAAGCACGTTCGGGGCATTGGCCAGGATCTTCTGCGCTTGTTCCATGGCTTCGGGGTTGATACCAGAAGCGTTGTTTACCAGCTTTTCCAGCATCTGCAGAAAATTGAAGTTTACGCTCATTGCACCTGTCGCCATGCGCATCATCTTCAGTTGCTCGCTGAAGGTGCCGGCCTTCAGGCTGGCAATCACGTTTTCTTTCCACTGCGGATTTGCCTCGGTCCACTTCATGACGTCTGAAGTGTTGGCATATTTACAGAGGTAGTTGAGCACCTTTGCCGGAATGGACTTCAGGACGTAGTCCGCGCTGGTCGGGTAGCAGGCGATATAAATCTCGACCGCCGCGCCGACCTCCTCGGCCAGGCCGTATTCGAACATCTGGGTATTAAAGTGGCCAAAAGCACCGTGGGCGGTGATGTAACCTGGGGAGTCTTTTTCCAACATGGCCTTCACCAATTCAGTGAAGACGCCAGGGGAAAAACGGTACTCTTCTTGGGCCTCTTTAAAAAGAGCCATAACGAAACGGTTAAGCTGCATTTCTTTCAGCGCATCAAGTTCGCGCAGGTCTTCGGGCGTACGGACAGGAAAGCGAACTTCACGAAAACCGTCGTGTTTAGAAAATACGCGCGTTCGACCAGAGCGTAGGAGCGGTAAATTTGCATTCATGGGAAAAACCTCTTTGACTTTAAATGAAACATAAAATAAAAAAACAAGACCACCGGATAGTTTCATATTTTAAATAAAACCGAGATACCGCTGGTTTTTATATTTATACACCTTTCTAATGACCAAACAACTAAAAAGGGTGCTATTACTTTATATTACTAAAAAGTGTGAATTTTAAATTATAAAACCAATCTAGTTATAAGGACACGTAATTCCGTACTATAGATCCGAAAACCCCAATTACCGGATCTTTCTTCCTGGGTGGGCGATTTTTTGCACATCCACTATATACAGTACCAAAGACTGCAAAACTAAAACTACATACAGTGTCTAGTGGTCATGGTGTGCCGCTCGACACCAGAATAGTGGGGGCTTTTGACTGCACGGTGGGTATGATAAGCTTCCGAAAACGGACAATAGGGAAAAAGTCGGAAGCCAATAAAAAGCCAATGACTAATTGCCATTAATGACTATTTACAAGGTTACTTTTTATCTGGTGATAATTAATAAAGTCATTTTATTCAGACTTATTATAATTTTGCTATTTATTAAACATGAAATAATCAATCACACGGACTTGTCAGCGTATTCACTGACGTTAATGACTACTGGAGAAAGAGATGTTTGCGTCTATTACGGGTAAAGAGGGATTTGGGTATCAGTTTGAAAAGATCCGCAATGCCATCGCCGATCCCAGCCAGGGCAATATTCATGCCGCCACCCGCCTTGGACTCGACACCTTGGCACGGCAGTACGCCAGTTTTGAGCAGGAATTGGACGCCGCCGGTGAACTGGCCGACTGGGCTTACGATTTGGCGACCTATCGGCATGCCATCGACACCCTGCAGGGCTTTTTTAGCGGCAACCCGCGCGGACTGAGCGAACGCGACGCACGTATCTACTATCACTACTTGGAAACCGAGCACGAACAGTTCTGCCACATCGCCGAAGAGATCGCGCAAGAGCACGGCAGGGCGCTTTAATCAGCCAACATCCCCTGACGGCGAACTTTGGGGACAAACGGGCTTCGAAAGGAATGTCAGGACAAAAAACAATGGCGACTGAAATCAATGTCTGGCTCCCGGTGTTGTCCGGGCTGATCACCGGTGGTATAGCGCTGATGGGGATATATCTGGCTCACCGTTTTACTCTGGTCCGTGAACAGCGGGCCGTACAGGAAAAGCGAGAGGCGGAGCGATATTTTATTGCCACCGAGCTGATCTTCCTGCTGGAGCGATTTGCTGATGCCTGCGTGCAGCCGGCTTATGACGAGGGCTATTACAGTAATGGAGAGTTTAAATATGTCAGTTCCCCTCGACCTGAACTCGATTTTAGCGGCGTGACCGGCGACTGGCGTTGTCTGCCTTATTCTCTTGTCTATCGTTTACGTGAGCTGCCCGCCTTGATAGAGCACTCCCAACGGCTCGTCAGCGACACATTTGAGAATGTGAACGATCCGACGGACCCAGACGAAGGGCTTTTTGTCCGCCGCGATCAGTCCGCCAGACTCGGCCTAAAAGCCATCATTCTGGCATTGCGATTACGGAAATTGTGCAGCATGCCGACAGGCACAATGACCACAGGCCGTTTTTCTGCCTGGCCATCACTCTGGCAAGTCCTGCGTATGAACCGTCAGACCCAGTGGGCGATTGCTATGGCACACCGACAACAACAATCAGCAAATAATCCTCCCGCCACATCTGCTGTTAATTTCATTACGTCCAGGGAGAAATTGTGACATGAATATGCTGCAACCCTTTACCACCGTGCCGACAACAATGATGTTACCGGTAGCCATCGACTACCCCGCTGCCCTGGCGCTACGGCGCATGGCCCAGACCCATGGCGACATGCCAGAATACCTGCTGGCCGTTGAGGTGGGCGCTTTGCTACACTATATCCCTGACCTGTACCAGCAAACTCTCATTGCCACCTTGTGGAATACAGGCGCCCGTATTAACGAGGCGCTGGCACTCACACGCGGGGATTTTTACCTGAATGCCGCCCAGCCTTACGTGTCACTGGCCACCCTCAAACAGCGCCAGGCCAAAGCCGAACGCGGTCCCGGCGCACCGCCCAAGAAAGTCGTGACTCACCGCCTGGCCCCCCTGTCAGACAGCCATTACGTCAACCAACTGAACAGCATGGTAGCCACACTGCGCATTCCACTTGAGCGCAAAAATAAACGTACCGGTCGCATGGAGCCCGCCCGCCTTTGGGAAGTAACCGATCGCACGGTACGCACCTGGCTAAATGATGCCGTAACACGGGCCGCCGCCGATGGGGTAACGTTCTCGGTACCGGTCACCCCACATACCTTTCGACACAGCTACGCCATGCACCTGCTGTACGCCGGGGTGCCACTCAAAGTATTGCAAAGCCTGATGGGTCATAAAAGCCTGAAATCGACCGAGGTATACACGCGGATATTTGCGCTGGACGTGGCGGCACGCCACAGGGTCCAGTTCTCGATGCCAGGGCAGGACGCCGTGGCCATGCTGAAACAACACGATGTCTGAGGATGACGCTACGCGATTTCTTGAGAGGCTTTACCGCCAAGTTTAGACAGAATTAAAGCAGCGCAATTTGCCCTCCGTATACCCTAATTGTCATTTTCAGAGGACGGCTGCACCAGTTTGCTGGCATCGGGAGCCTTTGTGCATATGACTGCTGACAGTTTTTGATCTGAAATCATATGCACGAAAAACAACTATACTTAATGCTCCTGTGCACGACCATAAGGGGTGGGTATGGGGGTCACAAAAACACGTATTGCCGAATCTGGCGTTTTCACCTTATCAGAGACGGACTGGGAGCTGGCACGCGTCAGGATGCAGCATATCGCTCCTCTGGCCGCTCTTGACATCGTCGGTCATCAGGCCGTGGATGAGGCCGCCAGAGAACTCAATCTATCCCGGCGGCAAGTTTATGTTTTGATCCAACATGTCCGGCAAGGAACGGGCCTGATAACAGATTTGGCTCCGGGACAATCGTCAGGAGGCAAAGGTAAGGGACGCTTATCAGAAAACGTCGAACGACTTATCCATGACCTGCTGCAAAAGCGCTTTTTGACCAAGCAAAAACGCAGTCTTTCCGCCTGCTACCGCGACATCGAGATGGCGTGTAAAATCCAAAAACTGCCCGTACCGGCGTATAACACGGTTGCCCTGCGTATTTCCCGACAAGATCCTGTGATCGTTTCCCGACGCCGAGAAGGCATCAATGCCACTCGCGAGTTACAGGGTGCCGGCGGTACTCCACCAGTCATAACCCATATCCTGGAACAGGTGCAAATCGATCATACTGTGATTGATCTCATTATTGTTGATGAACGTGACCGTTCCCCTATCGGTCGACCTTATCTGACGATAGCCATTGATGTTTTTTCCCGTGCTATTTTGGGTATGGTTGTCACGCTGGAAGCCCCGTCCTCCGTTTCTGTGGGGCTTTGTCTGGCGCACGCAGTCAGCGATAAGCGTCCGTGGCTGGAGCGCCTCGGGGTGGAAATGGACTGGGTGATGCGCGGCAAACCCGTACTGTTATATCTGGATAATGCCGCAGAGTTCAAAAGCGATGCACTGCGCCGCGGATGTCAACAGCATGGGATCCAACTCAGCTATCGCCCGCCAGCCCGACCGCACTACGGTGGCATTGTCGAGAGAGTCATTGGTACCGCAATGCAGATGGTCCACGATGACTTACCGGGTACCACATTTTCAAACCCCCGACAGCGGGGCGAATACCCTTCAGGACAGCAGGCTGTATTGACGCTGCGCGAATTGGAGCGCTGGATGGCGTTAGCCATTGGTACCTACCATGGCAGCGTACACAAAGGGCTACTTCAGCCTCCTGAGCACTGCTGGATCCAAAATTGGGAGCACACCCCAAATACCGCTGTAGTGGCTAATGCTACCGCCTTTCTGGTCGACTTTCTGCCCATTATTCGCCGAACACTGACACGTACAGGATTTGTTATCGACCATATCCAGTATTATGCCGACGCGCTGAAACCCTGGATCGCCCGTCGCCATCTTCAGGCTGCGTTCATTCTGCGTCGGGACCCGCGTGATATCAGCCGCATTTGGGTACTCGAACCGGAGGGGCATTATTACCTGGAAATCCCCTACCGCACACTGGCACATCCGACAATAACATTGTGGGAACAACGTCAGGCAATGACCCAGTTGCGTCAACTTGGGCGTGAGCAGGTGAATGAAGTCACATTGTTTAACATGATCCGCCAGATGCGGGACATTGTAGACACTGCGCAGCACGCCACGCGTAAGATGCGGCGAGATACGCAGCGCCGCCAGCACTTAACACAAAGGGCTCCGTCACATCAGCTTGTTCCACCTAATACGGACACCGATAATAGTCTGCCGGCGGTCGATTCATTGTTCTTGCCGTTTGATCAAATTGAGGAGTGGTAATTATGGACGCCTTTCCACTCATTGACCTTTCCCATCTTTTACCCGCAGTGCAGGAAATAGCAAGACTGCCAGCAGTTGAACGGATCCAGCGAATTCGCACCGACCGCTGGATAGGTTACCCCTTAGCGCTGGATGTACTAAGCCAGTTGGAAAACCTCTATGCTTGGCCGCAAAAACAGCGGATGCCTAACCTGTTATTGATTGGTCCCACCAATAACGGTAAATCGATGGTTGTGGAGAGATTTCGCCGAACACATCCTGCGACCTCCAGTGCTAACCAGGAGTGGATCCCCGTTATCAGTGTGCAAATGCCTTCTGAGCCATCTGTGAGCCGCTTCTACCTCGCATTGCTTGCCGCCATAGGCGCGCCGGTACGCCCTCGGCAAAGACTGTCAGAAATGGAGCAACTGGCTTTATCCCTGCTCAGACGTGTTGGTGTGCGCATACTGATTATCGATGAATTGCATAACATACTGGCGGGAAACAGCGTTAACCGAAGGGAGTTTCTCAACCTGTTGCGTTTCCTGGGGAATGAACTGCGCATCCCCATCGTCGGCGTGGGAACGCGTGATGCCTATCTGGCTATCCGCTCGGATGATCAACTGGAAAACCGGTTTCACCCTGTAATATTACCCCTGTGGGAAGCTGACGATAACTGCTGCTCTCTGCTGGCCAGCTTCGCCACTTCACTCCCGTTGAGGCAGCGCTCCCTGATTGCTACACAAGATATGGCTCGTTACCTGCTTGCCCGCTGCGAAGGCACTATCGGTGAGCTGTCACAGCTTCTGACATCGGCAGCCGTCGTTGCTGTAGAAAGCGGCGAGGAGGCGATCAGCCACAGGACACTCAGTCTGTCTGATTATACCGGTCCCACAGAGCGACGCCGGCAATTTGAACGGGAATTGCGATGAACCCCATACTTCGGTGGCCATTGCACCCCGAACCTGTCGAAGGGGAGGCTTTATCGTCCTGGCTTGATCGGGTCGCCCACCGTTACCGGCTGGATCGACGCGAACTGTTGGCACACTGTACCGGTAATAACACCGTGGATAAACTCGACACAATGCCATCAGCCTCACTGCTCGATGCTTTATCAGACAAAAGCGGGCTGACGCTTGCGCAACTTCGAGGTATGCATTTATCCGGCTGGATACCCTGGCTGTTGGACAGCATGGATGACAATATCCCCTCAGCACAAAAAACCTATGTCTCACAGTTGTCGGTGTTGATGTCGGCGTCATACCGAAAGGTAAAGCCGCACACGCAATGGCAGGCCTGGATCCCCTCGGAGGCGATCCACAGGGCTTGCCCCCAGTGTTTAGGTGACAGGCCCTCTGAGGGAGCATTACTACTGACATGGAAACTTCCCCTGATGTTAAGTTGCCCCATACACGGGTGCTGGCTGGAGTCCTATCGCGAAAAATTCGGACTTTTTCATCGGTGGGTAAAGATCCCCGGCAATTTACGGCAAGCCAGTTTTGCCGTTTCCGTCATGGACCGTCTGACTTGGCAGGCACTCACAGTGGGTCATGTGGACCTACCCCGGCGCCGGGTGCATGCCGGATTATGGTTTCGGCTTTTACGTACGCTGCTGGACGAGCTGAGCATGCCGCTCGTCCGCAGCCGTTCCTATACTAAAAACCTGCTTTGTATTTGGGAAAAAAGTCATTATCCATTATGTACGAACAGCCATTTTGAGATGCTGCCTCTTCAGGATCAGTTGGGCATGCTAGAGGCTGCCGCCAATGCCGTCGTGTTGCTGGGTGAAGGGGCACTACAGCCGGAAGGCAAGTTTGCGGAGCTATTTCTGGCAGAGCCGCAAGGGGATTTCACAAACGGCCTGACCGCCTGCGAAAACCTCAGACGAGAATTCCACCTAGATGTAAGGCAGTCTATCGCCAGGGCAAGACAGGAGCCAAAGGTGGCTCGCGCGTTGTTTCATATCCTGATGTATGGGAAAACAACATTTACGGACCGGGAAGAGATCTACGCACTGTTTGTGAAAGAGGACATCCCGCTGGAATTCTTATCCCCGGCTACGCCCGCGAGCGGGCATAATATGGAAAATACTGACAGCAAACAGTTGCTAACCTGCAGCAGCTTGTTACCACAGACTCTCATGCTTTAGTCATTGTCAGACGGGTGTAAAGGATCAGCCCATAAGATGAGTCCACCAAATGCGTCAGGATGAACCTTATAACCACACGCACGAATAAACTGCAGACCAATACACTGTATATCTGCCGGGCAATCGACAGAAAATGCCCGTTCTAACAGGCCTTCACCACGCTCAGCTGCCTGTCGGATCCGTGTAAAAATATCCTTAAGCAGGAGCCGCGCTGTTTCTGTTTGTAGATTGGTCCGAGCGGTTTGTGTATCCCTTATCGCCGCAGTGACCGGATAAAAATTATCAAAGTCATCGTCCATCAGTTCAACTGTTTGCATCTGTGAGCCACTCGCCTTTGTAAGTTCTCATGTCATTGGGGGCAACGCACGCAGTATAGAGGCCGCATCAATACCATCACCGGTAAAGGGGACGTCCAGTGTCGCGGCCAGATCCAGCGCAAACACCCGGCTGTAAACCTCCATGGAACGCGTATCTTTATGGCCAACCAACGCCTGCACGACTTTTTGCGGCTGGCGGTGGTAGAGCATGTGCATGATAAAGGAGTGCCGAAACGTGTGTGGCGTCACCGGAACAGAGAAATACACATCGTCATCTGCCGCTCTCGCAATAGCCGCTTTTAACCAATTGCGCATGGTCTCATCGGTCACACGCCACAGCGGCTCACGGCGTTTCGGCCGTGCGGTGGCCAGCCAGCTTTCCACCCGGTGTACGTAACTGCGATCGGAAAGTGGCACCAGGCGAACCTCATCCTTGGGGGGGCGTCCCCGGCGGGTCCGTACTTTTTCCGACAATATGCGCACAAACGGTCGCGGGCCGTCCAGAATAAACGACTCCGGTTGCATGCTGCAGGCTTCCCCAATACGGGCTCCGGTGTTCCATAAGGTGCTGAACAGAAAATGATGCCGCTGATCGGGCATATAATGTAACAGCGCACTGATCTCCGGGGCCAATAAATAGAACGGGGTTTTGCCGTTCGCCGTGGCCATACGTCGAAGCGCCAGGGCAGTGGCAAAATCCACGCCCGGCGCAATCGACAGGCGCGAAATGCGTTCTGGTGAATTCTGCAGGGGAATGACGTTGCTCATCATAAACTTTTCACGTAGCGCGATCGGTGGATGTAGGAGACCATTTTCCGCTTTCCGGCGTCTCGTCGCCACCACAATAAATCGCCCAAAGCGGATCCTGCATTTGGTTTTACCCGCAGAATGTAGGATAAAACCAAGCATGTAAAAGATCTTTTTCATCCACTCAAACACGCCAAACCCTGTCATACCAAGGGATAGCGCGAAGATCCGCTGATTTGGGATAAATGGGGTAAAACCAAGAGGGTGAAAAAACGGAGGAAACAATGCCTAAGTTTCTCATTCTCAATGATATAGAAGACAAGATATCCCGACTGGCGTATGCTTATATCGAGTCAGTGTTTAGCCCTCCCTTTTAATAGTGACCTTATCTCGATATCTTATTATTTCAATTTCCCGTGAAAATTATATTTCATCCAAGGAGTGATAATGAATTTAAAATTACAAACAGCAACCCCCTCTGATAATGATATATTCGAAGGTAAGAGCCACGAAACTGTCGCTATAAAAATGGCAGAAGTGATTAAGAGTACTGACATAAGCATTATTGGACTTGAGGGAGAGCTTGGTACGGGAAAATCCACTATTATTAGGTTTTTGATGGACAAACTAGAAGGTGATTTTCATTTCATTACATTTGATGCAGAACGCTACCATTACGGCTCAACAAAAAAATCGCTTATTGAGATAATTTATAAGGGGATGTCCGAAGTCAAAGGAATTAACAATCCAGAATTACAAATTCATAAAGATAAGGCTTTGGGAAATATTGTTGAATACGAAAAAAAAATAAATAGCAGAATTAGTTGGTGGACCATTTCATTTATATTATGCACCTTACTTTCCGTGCAGATGATCCGATATTTTCTTGTTGATATAAATCAGTATCTGAACCCAATCGATCCGCTAAAACCGCTAAGTATATGGATATTACTCATCGAGGCCTTGGGCTTAATATCTCCGGCCCTCGTATTATTAATACTTGTAGGCATTAGGAAATACCAAAAACAAAGGGGAACGCTCACCGATGCATGTATCAGCATCGGTGATCTATTCAAAAGAAACAGTACAGACACCATATCAGAAAAATGGTTGGTAAGCAGAGAGATAGGAACGATTGAGTTAACTGAAGCACTGGAAGGATTCACCAAAAAGGAAACTATTTCGGAGGATTGTCGGTTCATTTTGATCATTGATAACTTAGACCGTATTAGCGGAGATAAAGTGAAAGAACTCTGGAGTGATATGGAGCTTATCGCCGGTGTTACCCATGAGCAATTCAGGGTGGTCGTCCCGTATTCAGCAAGACAGGTGGCTAAGTCCCTGGCAGTCGAAGGACACAGCGGTCAAGAGTTCATTGCAAAACGAATACCGGTCAGTTTCAGCGTGCCTCCATTGATTTCAGCCGGATGGCAGTCCGCATTCTCAGTATTATGGAAGGAAACTGTTTCGGAGGTTGACGATATTTCCTGTCACGAAACTGCACAGCTATTAGACCGCTGGCGGCCCGCAGAGTATCCTCAAATTACGCCGCGGCTAATGAAAAAAATGGTTAATGACATCCACATCCTTGCGCTCACGGTGCCAGGAGGAGAACCCTACCGTCACATTTTAATCGCCTTGTATATTCTTGCCGT
Source organism: Yersinia ruckeri ATCC 29473 (assembly GCF_000754815.1). Lineage (GTDB taxonomy): Bacteria > Pseudomonadota > Gammaproteobacteria > Enterobacterales > Enterobacteriaceae > Yersinia > Yersinia ruckeri. The sequence continues at coordinate 83,833 of NZ_KN150748.1, read as the reverse complement.
CAGATATGGCGGGCTGAATATCCGAAACCTTCTCCGGGTACCAACTGAAAGTGATGCCGATAACAATAATGTGATGAGCCAAGACCCGGTGTTGGACGACAAACTGAAGGCAACCGTCAAACAACTGGCGAAGATTTTCAGCAATGAAACTGATCGGTGGAGTGAATACCTGATGAGTGTTCATTATCAGACAGAAATAGCATTGGCCCGCAGTGAATTAATAGATACACCATTGATTAACGCCATTACGACTCGTAATAAGGATAAACTCCAGCAACTAATTTCACTCTGGGGTTTCCAAACCGCATGGCAACGCTGCACCGATCGTTTTGCCATATCCGATTGGCTTGTCATCGCAGCAGACCTCCCTGAGGAAATATTAAAATATGTAACCCCAGAATTACGACAGGGGGCACTAATAATGGATGCTCAGTATGCACATCATTCACGAGAAAATTATCGGGGGGAGTTGAGCTCGGCCATAAAAAAGTTACTGCACGAGGAGTATATTTCACAAAGTGGTTTTATGAAGCGGCAACGCAACTTCATTATTAATGATTTAGATGAAGCTCAGGGAAATATAAATAATGTTGGTGAGAAAATCAATGAACTACTTCAGGATGCAAATATTTACTCTAGTATTTTTGGATCTAATCTCATTGACGAAATGAAATATCACATCCATGGTGAGTTTTATGTAAAGTCTCTCATGAGAAACGCATCAATTTTTGAGTCATTAAATATAAATGATATTACATTAAGCGATGAAGGTATTGAGGAAATGCTCAGATGCCATCTCGAAGATACTGAGCATGGTGATATTTTCATGTCTGAAGTAGCAAGACATATCCGACTATTCACAGATGCTGTAGGCAGGATCATCGATAATGCCGCGAAAAACTTGCCAACGAGCGTGTCGGAATCCTTACAGAAATTAAATCAAGGGATAGCACTTACTGATTGTGTATCATTTAGAAAAATAGTATTTAACTCTGAGTGGTATACCACTAATCTTATTTCGTATTATTCTCACCAAATTCATATTATGGCGGATTATCCCATTGAGTTTGCCGCCCAAAAGATGGCGCATATGGTTGCTATCAATACCTATACAGAAATACCTTCTTATATTGAATATGCAGATAACAATGAGTTTGCAAAAATTTTGAGTGATTATTTTATTTACTTTAAAAATTTCGATATTGTTATGTCTTCTATTAAACGTGAGGATATTGCACCGATAGTAATTAGTGCCATTAAAATATTATTCAGTACAAATAAAATTAACAGAATGAATCCAATAAGTTACGGAAAAGTACACTACCCCTTACTTAAGCAACATGCCCCTGAATTAGACTTTATGAAAACAATTATCAACAGACAGGATTGGATGGTTAATAACTTGAAAATGTTAGATTTTTTAGGACTGAGTTCTGTATTTGTCAATGATGTCATAGAAAGTCCTGAAATGGGTGGTTTAGCCAGTAAATTCATTGAGCTAACAAAATCTATATTTATTTCCACTGAAACAGTGCATAAATCTTTCATTAAAATTGAGAGTAATATAAAAATAATTTTAGAACACATGAACAATGGAAAAATATATAATCACATAGCAGATCTTCGTGCTTTTTCAAACTGGTACCGGACCTCACCGTTGGAACAAGTAGGAAATGCTGTAAACGCACATATGCTTTGGACTGTATTGGATGAAGATCAAAAGGTGGAAATAATAAAAGAGTTAACTGATATTATATATGAAAGAGACACCGCTATAGAAAGAAGAGTAGCGCTACTTCATGACTTTTCGGAGGAGATTTGTTTTGCAGAGTCTGAAGACACCAAAGAACGCCGAGCAATAGCGGCACTATTTGCAGCATCGAAAGATGATGAAATACTGAAAAGTTGGTTGGATAAGCAGAGCTTCCATTTCAATAAATGGAATGCCGGAGACAGTGACACAGTGACGAGATATATCCTCGAGCATCAAGATGATTTTCCAATCATATGCGATAAATCAATTTTCATTAAAAATAGAATACAAAAATGATAAAGGATAGTTTCTGAACCGTAAGCTTCAGATGTCATTACTATAATGGTAAATTTTACGGTGTAAGTTTTATTAAAAATTTCAAAAGGATGGATAAATGGACTTAGTTTACCTTTCAACAATTGCGGCCACTGTTATTGTCATTTTGCTTACTATCACACTGCTATTTACTCTAAAGAAATTAAAGTCAGTAACGGCCGCTGATAACGCAAAATTAGCGCAACTTGAACGTTTTGCACCAATTATGAATGCAGAAGCTGAAGCGCAGCGACTCGTTTCAAAAGCAAACAGCGAATCACAAGCTAAGATTAACACAGCAAAAGCGGCGGCCGCGCTGTTGGAGCAAGAAGCCACTGATCTGCTGACTGATGCACAAGAAAGTAGCATACTCATTCAGCAACAAATCAAAGAGTTGCGCAGTTCATATGCAACAAAAAAAAGCATCTACGACGACCTCGAACGGGCTATTTCGATATACCGTGAAGATGCTGACTTTGCCGAAATGGGAGCCTACGAACCCCACTTTGATTTTGACACATCAGAAAAATTTAAAGATGCAGTCCGTGAAAATCGGCAAAAACAGAAAACGCTATTACGCATCAAAGTCACCGGAGGTGCGATCTGGTGTGGTACTGAATGGCAGGTACATAATTCCCGGTCTGAAGGTAAAAAAATGACCACTAGAGGTATTAACTTGACCGCCCGCGCCTTCAACGGTGAATGTGACGCAGCCATCGCAAACTGTACCTTTAAAAATTGGTCTGTTATGCATGACCGCATTCTAGCAGCATTCAACAAAATCAATGTGTTGAATGAGGTTAACGATATTCATATTAGCCCAGAATTTCTCCAACTCAAGCTTCAGGAACTCAATTTAGTCCACGAGTATAAAATCAAAAAACAGGACGAGAAAGACGAACAACGTGAAATTCGCGCCCAAATGGCGGAAGAGCGCAAAGCACAGCAAGAAATTGACCGTGCAATTCAGGAAGCCGAAGCTGAAGAAGCGCGTGCACATAAAGCCCTTGATAAAGCCAGGAAGGAAATGGAGTCGAAATTAGCGAAAATGACTGCCGAACAGGCAAAAATATATCAGGAGAAAATTGACACACTGCAAGAAGCGTTGGCTGAAGCCGAACTGAAGGGGCAGAAAGCACTCAGTATGGCTCAACAGACTAAACGTGGCCACGTTTACGTGATCTCAAATCTCGGTGCATTTGGAGATAACGTCTTCAAAATAGGGATGACTCGGCGCCTTGATCCGCAGGATCGTATAGATGAGCTAGGGAGTGCCTCAGTACCATTCTTATTCGATGTACACGCCATGATCCATTGTGAAGATGCCCCAACACTTGAAAATACGTTACACCAACGTTTTAGTGAAAAACGTACCAATCTGGTAAACAAGCGCAAAGAGTTTTTCAACGTCAGTTTGAAAGATATTAAAAATGCAGTGTATGAAATAGCTGGAAGTGATGTGGACTTTATAGAGACAGCAAGCGCACAGCACTATCATGAAACGCTGGCAATGCGAAAGAAAACGGCTGACCATAACACTAGCTTGCCAGAACAACCATCACGTTTCGCAGACGCCATCTAACAAGACCGCAGTCCAACAGAACCGAGATTAAAATAGATTAGCCACAACTGGTATTACGTTACTGAAACACAAAATTTTCGGCAAGACAACAGATACACGTGGGATCAAGTTTACACTCTGTTGGATAATACTCAGAAACGCTCAATGATTTCTTAGATTGCCCTTTATTATTACAGTGCATTCGACTTCTAAAATATGTGCGGTTGTCTTCTGAAAATGACAATTGGATCATCACCTATCTGTCATGTACATTATGATCATCACCTAAAAGTCACTTATGGGAAAAAAATGTACATTCACGGCTATCTCCGCGCCTCGACGAAAGAACAAGACGCACTCCGAGCCAAAAACCGGATGAAAGCCTTTATTGAAGAGAAAGGTTTTCGGATGGCCAGCTGGTACACCGAAAATGTGTCCGGGGCATCACTCCAGCGGCCAGAACTGTTACGGCTGCTCGATGATGCTGCTCCCGGTGACATTATTCTTATCGAACAGGTCGACCGACTATCCCGACTGGATGAAGAGGGATGGCAGAAACTAAAACATCTTATCCAGGAAAAAAGACTTGTCGTTGTTAGCCTGGATTTACCCACAAGTCATATGGCACTGACTCCGAATGTACCTGATGAGTTTACTCTGGCCATGCTGAAAGCCATTAATGGCATGATGCTGGATATGTTGGCTGCTATTGCGCGTAAAGATTACAGTGACAGGCGACGGCGCCAGGAAGAGGGAATAACCAAAGCCAAAGCGGCGGGGAAATTTAAGGGACGGCGGGCCGATCATCTTTTGCATGAGAAAATAATAGAGCTACGTATCAAAAATGGTCAAAGTATCAGGGATACAGCAAGGCTCACGGGTGTATCTGAAAGAACGGTTATACGTATTGTGAATAAGGCAAAAGATGCTATTGAAAGCGACAAAATAAATCGGTGATCGGTCATTGTCTAAAAGGGTGATTTTTTGGGAGTTTCCGGTACTGGCGGGATAAAGCCAAATATAGAAGGGGGTAAAAATCGGGGGGGAAGGGTGGCGACTGTGAGCCCCCATAGAGCAAGGTCGCCAAATAGCAACATATCCTATTGATTTATAATGCCTATGAGCATGACGACTTTTGCGGCAAGGGGGTCAAAAGCGACATTTGGCACTCTGAGGGTAAAGCCAAGATGGATTGGCAGAAGACAAACGGTGCTGAAAAAGAGGAGACTGACGAACGTCAGTCCTCAGAACATCAAATATAATAGTGACTATTTATGGTTGTCATATTTTTTTTCAACCGCAACATCTTTGTCCATCTGAGTAATGACTCGACTTAGCGCTTCAATAAATGACTTCCACGAAATAAGGTTACTCTCTTCTGGGGTGATGGTTGTTTTATGGCGGGAAAGCATAACAACAGTACGGATGTGAATTCCTTTGAGTCCACATAAACGCAACAGTTCGTTAGCTTCGAGTTCCCAAGAGTCGCGTTCGGTGCTATCGCATGGGGAAAAACCAGAGATTTCTTTAAGACGTTTAACTACAAGAACTTTATTAACTGGCATAGTAAGTGTCCATCCTTAATGAGAAAGGATGCACTATAAACAACAATATAAATAGCGTCAAATAAAATTAACCTAAATTATATAATACTTCAATCTACCCGCTCAAGCAAGTAATTTTTAATGTTGTTTATACTATTGTTTTTTATAGAAAAAATTTAATTGGCATTCGCAAAGTTAAAATTGCCACTTACTTACATAGTGATTACAGATATTGGTACTCTGAGGGTAAAGCCAAGGGCGACGAAAATCAGGACATTCCCGCACCGCCACACAGGTTAGTTTAGTTGTGATATACTGCAAACACAAAACGATTTGGATTGCAGTATCATTTCGTGCCTTTTGTAGAAAGTAGCACGAAATGATGGTCATAATAACTTACTCTCTATAAGGCTAACCACATGTCTGATGTAACGAAGTCTGAAGTCCCTGCTGCGGTATTAAATATTATCGCAACTGAATGTTTTCGCCGAAGTGCAGATAATGATTATCTGGCAGCACGTATTTGCTATTCGTTGCAATTCATAAATCAATTTTGGTGGATGGCAGAACAGGCCATAGAGAAAAAACTCAAAGCCATTTTTTTATACCGTGGTTTTACCATAAACCAATATAGTCATGATCTAAATAAAATACTGGGAGACTGCCAATATATAGATCTGACACTCACGGAAGAACAGATTAAGTTTATCGATGATGTTAATATCCGAAAAAATAGGTATTTTGAAGACAGCCTGATGCTGGGTGATGCCAGCCTTACCGAAAACGGTCGATACAAAGAGCTGGATGCTTTGGATAACGTTATTCAGGTGCTTGAGGATATTTGTGAAACACATAAACCCAAAGGAAAAAATATAAGTCAAAGTCTTAACGCAAACCAAAGCCGTATTTTTAACTTTCAAAATAAAAACGGTGAAAATACCGAGAGGGAAGAGATAGTGCTGGAAAAGCGAGTATTTTTCACCTGCAAAATGAGTCCCTATTTACGCCCGGAAGTTTTAGACTGGCTCACAAAAGATGATAATCATATAAATACTTTAGGGAAAACAATGAAAATAGATAAAAAAAGCTGTATTCACAAGATGATTCAGAATAAAAAAAAAGGATATCACCGCAAACCAGTGCCAGCAGTGGTTAAGACGGGCTTGTTGCAAAAAATGGAGTTGTCATGAAAACTGAGGCTATTCATCCCTTCTTCAATGAACCCACATGACCCCTAGCGATTTCAAATGGAAACATTTTGCACCCGAGATCATCCTGTGGTGCTTACGTTGGTACGGTTCAACCCCGATGAGTTATGCCAATGTCAGCGATATGCTGGCAGAGCGTGGGATTTCCGTTCATCGCTCTACCATTTACCGTTGGTTTATTGAATATGCACCCATACTTCGTCAGAAATTGAAACGATATCAATTTACGCATGCCGACTCCTCATGGCAACTCGATGAAACCTATATCAAAGTCAACGGAAAATGGTTTTATCTCTATCGCGCCATTAATAAGCACGGTACTACATTAGATTTTTACTTTTCGCCTAAACGAAATAAAAATGCGGCCTATCAATTCCTTAAACGAGTGTTAAAACCCTATCCGGTTGAAAGACAGCCGAAAATACTTAATAGGGGTTGTAAGCGGGAACCCGCCAAAATTTTGTCAATCTAACTTAAGGCTCTCGACCATGGCATTTAGGTCAATTTTTTTCTTCTCGGGGCGCTTTTCCGCGATATGAGAATGATAGCTCTGTTGATCTGGTCCCCAATCGAAGTAGATTCCTCTGCATGGTTCAATTAACGATCTGGATTCAGACTCGCTAATTGTTAAGTTAATGGTCATCAACTTGGTAGGAACTCTCTGGCCAATCCCTTGAGCAAAAACAGATAACTTGTAAGTTCCAGCAAAAAACACAAAGTCTGCACCATCTTTTGGCAATAGAAAATGGTGGTCAAAGGTCACGCCTTCTTGCGGTACGAACAGCCCACTACCTCTCTTTAGATCATTTTTTTCGCCATAAACCCAAATATTGAAGTTTTGCTTAGTTTCGTTACGATGAAGTGATATATAGGGGTTCTACGCCGGAACCCCAGATTTTTCCGTCATCTCAGTTTCAGCCCGGCAACCAGCGCATCCAGGTCAATAATCTCATTGTTGCTCTGGAAGATGTAATGCCCGTTCAGCAAAATATGCTGCCAGGCCACCGGTGATATCCGGGGCAGAGCCTCAATGCCTTTGGTGTTATCTTCCGTTTCCAGTCGTTCCAGCAATCGAGACAGGATCGCGGAGTTGTAGTAAACGATCGCGTTGCAGATCAACCGCCCACACTGATTACTGATTTCCGTTTCAATGTCATTTTTCCCGGTTAACTCTTTCTTTCCGCCGACTTTGGCTACCGCGGCGCGTAGCTGGTGATAAGATTCAACCCGGTTCTGAGAACGACGGATATTGCGTTCCAGCTGCGGATCCCGCAGATACTTTAGCGTGTAAATACTGCGAACCAGCAGGTCATATGCAAATACCGCCTGTCTTGTCGGGTTGGTTGTTGTGTACGTACACAGTTTGCGGATCAGCGTTCCCTGCGTCATTTCTTTCAGCCCCAGCGTGGCGACAATGCGGTCGAGGTTGCTTTTTTCACGGATGATAAGGTTCAGGTCAATCTGTCCAGCGGGTTGAATCAGGCATTTTTTATAGGCCGATGGGTCTCGGGTGCAATACAACTCCTGTAGCTGCCTGTTCAAATCCGTAAAATGAGGTTCAAAGCGCAGGCCAAACCAGTGCAGGATTGCAAAGTTGGCTTTGTTGATGCTGTGCATGTCCCCGGTGATGGCCGTGGGTTTAACCTCTGAAGTGTTGCGGTAACAGATATCAAAGACATGGTGGCCTTCGTAGTCGTTTGTGCCAATCAGGTATCCGTTGATCGGGATGTGGTTACATAACAGCGTGTAGGCCACCATGCCTTTACCGCGGCCGAAGTATTTACGCGAATGCCGGGCTTTTACTGTCGGTCGTTCAACGCCAAATTTTTGTCCGTCAACGGCCCCATAAAGCGTTCCCGGATCAAACGAATAGAGCGGGAAAATCGGCAGTGCCTCTATGGCATCGGTGATGCAGTCATTGGCCGTGAGCAGCGATGCCAGCCGAAGATACTGCTCATACGTGGTTTCCAGCACATGAAACGGAATATCGCTGGTTCGCGCCATCACATGGTTACCATGATTCATCGCCTGGGCAACGATGACAGCCATCAGGCTGTCTGCATCAACTTCGTTTTTGGCATATCGAGGCTGCAGCGGTTTCATGGCGGGCAGAAACCGGCAGTGCTCGTTAACAAAGCGGAAAACGTCGGTTACATCGCAGAATGGCAGTTGTTCATAAAAACTCTTCTCCTGCGCTTTATGACGACTGACCACGGATTTATGCCAGGTCAGTTTCTGCGTTTGTTGATCGTATTCCAGATGTTTCAGTTTCCCCTGTTTTAGTTCGCGGTTAAACGCTTTCCATTGCCGATGCAGTTCGGACTCCAGCGCCTTTAGTTGCGTTTTAACTGGCTTCTGCAGAAAGGGGATGTTCATTGCAGCCAGCACTGCGGCCTGTTCCCCTTCCGGTACCAGTTCATCTGAAAGATGGCGGTGCCGGAGGCTGTTGTTGAGGTGGAATTCCCCCGACTTAAAACGCTTTCTTATCTGACGATAGAGCCAGAACTCATAGCGCCCGGCATTCAGGCCTGTGGGCTCGCCATCTTCACCAAACTCCAGCAGGTATGGACGCAGGCGTTCCGGTAATGTTTCCGGCGGACATTCCGCCAGTGGTCGCTGCAAAAGCGTCTGCTTTTTGCTGAACACCATTCTTAGCCAGCTCAGCGCCTCAGCCCAGGGGCTGTCCTGAACCACGCTGGTGAGGTCGAGTGACAGATATAATGGCCTCAAGTGACGCCGGATTAACGCCGTCATACCGTCAACGGCCTGCCACTGCGGCTCTCATCTTCAAGCTGTTTCATATGGAAAAACATAGCATCCACCAGGTTGTCGCTGAACTGGCGATAACGGATCCAGGCATAACACAGCAGATAAAGGCGGGTCTGCTCAGGCTTCAGATTGCGGAGATCGTAAACGGTATAGAAATTTGCCAGACTGGCGTAGTACAACAGATTTTGCTGAGAAATATTCAGCGCTGGCAGGATGTCGCAGGCCTTGCGATGCAGCGGTTCCAGGATGGCCCGTTTCTCCCGCTCATGGACCATCTGACGCCAGCCAAAGTCACGCGCATCCTGCCTGAGGACCGCAAGTCGGGAAAGGGTATCATCCCGTTCAATCAGTTTTTTTAGGTCAGCAATGGCGGCGTCATCAAGCTGTTCCGTCAGAATACGTCCCAGCCGCTGCCTTTCATCAGAAAGAACCTGGCTCACCAGTTCCTGAAGTGTGGTGTAGCCGGGGCGGATGATTTTATGCGCGTTGAGCCAGATAATCAGCTCAGTGGCGACAAAGCCGGGGGTCACATCGCGGTGAACAATCCGAGCGGCCTGTTGTTCAAGCTGTGAAGACAGTGCTGATGACCATGGTCGGTAACCATACAGCGCGCAGATATTTTCCCGCTGAGCATAGCGCTCGTGCTTAGAAGGAGATTTGTCTGGAGGTGGCTCTCCCGGGAAATAACGGCTCAGAACAAACTTGCAGTCGTCCTGAACATCATCCCAGCCGAAGCGAAAAAACAGGTGTTTGGCTTTAAAGTAAGCGATTTGCAGAATGCAAAAGAGTTGAGCATGAAGCCCTTTACGATTGTTCACCAGTTCCAATTCAGATTCATCCAGAGCCAGAAACTCCAGCCGCTGTGCATCATCGAAATCAGGGATACCATATAATGCTTCCTGCTCGGCGTCCGAAAGAATACTGAGGAGTTTATTTTTATTGGCCATCCTTGATCCTTATGCATACCCCTTAAAAACGTAATTGTCACATTATCATTAAAATTACACCTTTACGTGTCATAATTTAAATGACGGGTAATGTGACCTTCATTGACAGATTGTGACCTCAAAATCAGAGTGTCACATAATCGAACGTATATGTGACAGGTGAGAAATGTTAATTGGTTATATGCGAGTGTCAAAAGCGGATGGTTCGCAGACAAATAATTTACAGCATGATGCATTGATTGCTGCCGGTGTAATGCCAGACCACCTCTATGAAGATAGTGCGTCAGGAAAACGTGAAGATCGCCCCGGTTTTACAACTTGCCTCAAAGCCCTGCGTGAAGGAGACACGCTGGTTGTCTGGAAACTGGATCGACTTGGTCGTGACCTGCGTCACTTAATCAATACCGTGCATGATATGACAGGACGTGGTATTGGCCTTAAAGTGTTAACAGGCCAAGGTGCAGCTATCGATACGACAACAGCTGCAGGAAAACTGGTTTTTGGTATTTTTGCCGCTCTGGCTGAATTTGAAAGCGAATTAATTAAGGAACGCACGGTCGCTGGTCTGGTTTCAGCGCGAGCTCGCGGCCGAAAAGGAGGAAGACCCTTTAAAATGACAGCAGCTAAACTGCGACTGGCCATGGCAGCAATGGGGCAATCAGAAACCAAGGTTAGCGATTTGTGCCAAGAGTTGAACATTACCCGGCAGACGTTATACCGGCATGTTTCACCCAAAGGTGAATTACGACCGGACGGGGCTAAATTACTCGATGGATTAAGAACATGAGCGCCACAACGCAATCAACATTTAACATAATGGACGAGTTGTCCGCCTGGGGAAAAACTCTGCCTAGCTGGCAGTCTTTCCTGCTCAGTAAACTAGTGACGGAAGTTGACCTGCCCGATAAAGTTATTGATGAGATATTTGCCGAATACCTTATTGACCAAAACCTAGCAAGCTCTGGAGCTAACCGCATGGTTTGCAACATGACGCTGCCACAGTTTCAGGTAAACGAACCAACGGTCGTCAGTACATTGACTGCGATATCATCGGTTTCAGGGGTTAACGCTCTAGCTGTTGACCAAACTTTGAGCTTTGGACCCAATCTGACGGTGGTCTATGGTCCCAATGGGGCAGGTAAGTCTGGCTATGCCCGCATGTTGAAGTCTGCATGCTTTACGCGGTCGAAAGATACTGGGATTCTGGGCGACGTGAAGCTCGCAAAGGACAAGCAGCCCAAACCAACGGCGACGTTCTCCTTCGATGATGGTTCGAGCATTACATTTGTCCATCAAGAGCCGTGTCAGCGACTGCGTGATGGCTTCGCCGTTTTCGACGCGACCTGCGTTCGCGTGCACCTAGATGATCGCAATGCATTCCAGGTCATGCCCTATCTATTCGATGTTTTTCCACGGATGGTGGCTGCTTTAAGCAAACTGCAAACCAAGTTAAACGACGAGATCACACGGCGCACGCCAGCGACGGACAAATTCGTCATCCAAGACAGCAAGTCGGTGGTGGCAATCACGCTCGCCTCGCTGACTGCACAAACTGATCTGATGAGATTAAAAGAGTTCGCAGTGTTCGGTGATGCCGAGGCTGCTCGGCTCCAGACGGTTGAGCAGCAACTTACCGAACTGCGGACTACTGATCCAAAGGAAGTCATTAAAAAGAACGAACAGCGCATCATAGATTTGAACGCTGTCAAAGCCTCCATTTCGTCTCTGGCGACAGGTGTAAAATCAGAGACTGTGAAGAACATTTCCGAGTCTGCAACACAGATCAGTTTACTGGTCGAGAAAGGGGCTGCATTGTCTGCAGCTCAGCTTGGCAGCGAGCCGGTGCAGCCCGTTGGAACGACCGCATGGCGAGATTTGTTGTTTGCTGCGATCACCTATAGCCAGGAAGCCTACCCGCACGATACGTTTCCACCGAGGGCTGATGACGCGCGCTGCGTGTTGTGCCATCAGACGCTAGATACAGACAGCGTTAATCGCCTGTTGCGGTTTTATCAGTTAGTCAACAGTGATATCGAAACGCAGTTGGCGACAGCTAGAGAGAAGTTGACGAGCTATGGTGTATCCCTTAGCAATATGGATCTAACCTTTTTCGCTCAAGAGAGTGCTGCTCGGCGCACGTTGCATGAATTAGATCCCGTGTTGGAGGCGGACATCACGAGTCATATTGAAGGTTTCCGGCTGGTCATTGAGGCCTTAACCCAGGCAATAGTGAATGAATTATCTCCAAGAGTAACCCTACTGGATCATGACGCTGTTTCACAGCGTATTGTTGCATTAGTGGAGCGCTTGCAGCAGGACAATGGAAAGCTGCGACTGAATGATCCCAAGGTGTTGATCGAGGAACTTCTGTCGGAACAGCAGTTACTCAATGACCGCCATCGTCTTATTGGTCAATATGAAGACATCGTTGCTGCTGTCGAGGATCTAAAATGGGTGGCGAAGGCCAATGCTTGTATCTCTGGTTTCTCCACCATTCAGCGCAAGATTACAGCCAAGCAGAAGGCCCTTGTGACAGAACTTGTTGCGCAAGACTTCATCGCACGCTTCACGGAAAACTGCACGGCGCTGCGATTGGTGTTGCCCGTGCAATTCCGGTTCGCTGGCAATACAGGCATTACGGATCGTAAGATCGAAATAGCCAACGCTGAGATGACTGGTGTCGATCCTTCTCGAGTGCTAAGTGAAGGCGAACAGACCGCAGCTGCACTGGCAGACTTTCTGACGGAGATAGAACTCAATGGTTCCTGCGTGGGGGTCGTGTTCGATGATCCTGTGACGTCCATGGATCATATGCGTAAGGAATCGATTGCTCAGCGTTTAGTGGAGGAGGCTGCTCGACGGCAGGTTATTGTCTTCACCCACGATATTCTGTTCACGAACTATTTGGCGACAGCCGCAGAGGAAATGGGGGTGGCTTTTGCTGGGCGTACCGTTTGGCGAGACGGCACTGAGACGCCTGGCACTATTGATCAGCTGGCGTTTCCGCATGAAGACTATGAGGGGGCCGCACGTGACCGGGCGAAGAAATATTTTGATACAGCGCAGACGTTAGCAGGTGACGCGCAACACGATGCGTTGGAGAAAGCCTGCGGGAGCTTACGAACCGCCTATGAGGATTTCATCCAGAAAAAGCTATTCAACAATGTTGTGCGCCGTTGGCGCGAGAATATCACGTTCACGCTCAACCAGGTGTTTTTCGATGAAGCCATCGCTGTCCGTGTACATGAACGGATGGTTGCACTGTCACGCTATATTGATGCTCATTCGCACTCTGATGAATTTCACGAGGTACCACTCACTCTCAGCGTAGTGACCACCGAGTTGGCTCATTTCGATGCAATCAAAGCTGATTACACAAAGGCCAGAAAGGCATGGGAGAAAGCTAATGAGAAGCCAAAGCTTAATTTTAATTGACTTAAGTCGGGTACAACCACTTTCTGAAAATAACAATTTATCCCAAGGGGTGGTTTCTGGGTGAATAGACTTATCCAGTTACCCACGCCCGCAATGGATACGGTATTTGAAGTGTTTAGCTAATCGTTTTCATATTGATGGAGGCAATCTGGTCGGTCAGTTTACCCTGACGACGGAAAAATCTGGGGTTCCGGCGTAGAACCCCGTATTGCGATGATCCTGAGCTCAACTATGCAGGCATGAAATCCCTGCAAAAACACCTGGATGAAATGTATACCTACATCCGGAACAATAAGATGATGATCCCAAACTACGGTGAAATGCACCGGTACGGAGAGCCTGTTTCAACGGCGTTTGTGGAATCAACGATAAATGAAGTGATCGCCAGACGAATGGCCAAAAAACAGCAGATGCAGTGGAGCAGAAAAGGGGCGCATTATTTGTTACAGACTCGGACCGCTGTTCTGAATAACGAGCTGCAGGATAAATTCGCCTGCTGGTATCCGGGGTTCTCAATAGGCGAACAAAGTGATGGAAAGGTATCAGCGATGGCAGCGTAGATTACGACTGCCCCACGCTTTTTCATGCTCTCCTCTATCGCTATTTACACAAAAAATTTTACAGACTCAGCATTTTACCTGACGATGCCTTAATGCGACAGAATCCTATTTACTGCGCTCGCTTGATAATGGCTTTGAACGCATTGCCAGCCCTGTCGTCAATAAACTCAATATCAGGGTAAGCTCTTATCGCCCGCTTTATACCACTGCCCAACCCACGATATGGCAAAACTTTTGGAGCAAACGATGCCAAGATTGGGTTTCTAACATTTGAGTTACCCATCTTAATGTTTTCTATCGTTAAATTATTGGGTAGGTGACCCGGACTCACGATTTCTATCCGGTCAGCAAACACTAAAACCTTTACTGGAGCCGATACGAAGTAATCGCGATGAATAAGCGCATTGGCAATAAGCTCTTCAAACACTATCCGCGGAATTTCTGGTTCACCAACAGAGTTAATCCCTTGCTCATTCTGCACATGCCGAATGTTAGCCAACACAAAACCGAGAACCTTTTGGAACACATCTGACAGTTTGCCATTGATGTCTTGGCTGTCGATGTAATACTCGTCTTCGATATCAATGCCCGGAAAAGCCACCGCTTTTACAATAAAAACGGGTAAGCGTATTTGTGGTCTTGAAGCAAATAACAAAGTGCCGCAGATGTTTAGCTGGCCGTCCTTTGCCAAGTTCATGTTTTCAAGCAGTTGAACACGAGATATGTCTTGGTCTTCAACCCGTTCGCTGTATTCCCTCTCGAAAAATGCGTCGAAGAATTCCTGATCGATGTCGGCAACTGAGCTACCTTTCACAGATACCTCATCAGCATGGACTAGCGCTGATGATTGAAACATTCTCAGTAGCTCTTCTCGTGCGCTGACTTTGGATTTGTTGGCGCTATTTTTTACCCAAACATGGAGGTTGCCATCCATATAAGGCTTACTAATGCCTTCAGGAACATCAACGACCATTACCATACCACTGGGTAATGCAATATTTTCTGTGGTAACGGAAATTGGTGGTTTAACATCCTTGGCAGCATTCGAAACAAGTTGATTAATGCGCCCCATATCTTCAGTGGTTAACCCTTGAATACCGCCCTCATCAGTCACCCCAATGAGCAATAAACCACCTTTAGAATTACTGAATGCCGCTAACTCCGGCACCAAACTCTCGGCTCGCGTAATATTTTGTTTAAACTGATGCCTTGAGTCTTCACCGCTGCCAATAATGGCTAAGAGTTCTTCGGTTTCCATGCTTCATATACCTGCTTACGTTTTTCGAAGGCTTCGGCACCACCTTCCATAATACTAACAATGCGTTGCTGAACCTCAGCACAGTCAATGCTACCCGTGACTAACGCGATGTGGTCATCTTGATACTCACAGGCAATTACCTGTTCCGCATCACCCAGTACCGGAATATTCGCGTTGTGTGTCGCGAAGATAAACTGGGTAGAAGGTTTAAGCTCTCGAATAAGCTTGATGACATCGTCATAGATGGTTTGGTTATCCAAATCATCTTCTGGCTGATCAATGATCACCACGTCGTTTTCTTGCTGACTTAACACAAACAACATCAAGGCCGATGCCCGTTGCCCCAACGAGTGGTGCGCCAGTGCTTTACCATGATACTCAATGGTGAACACATTCGGCACTTGCCAAGTTAATAAGGCTTCCAGGTTGTCTTCAAAATACTGCCAAAACGTATCAAAAGAACCGCCAAGCGTGCTTTTTAGTTTTTCAACATCGCGATAGGCCGATGCAAAATCACTGTATTCATCGACCACACTTTGCAACGTTGCCTCACGAATACGGCTACCTCGATACAAATCTTGTATGTGCCTGATCATGGAAGCTTTATTGGCTTTAAACTGCGGCACAATTTTAAGTGGTGAATCGACCCGATTTATCTTGCTCAGCACCTGCTCAATAGTGCGGTACTCTTCCAGCCATAAATCGTTAAGCTGTGCTAATTTACGCTCAAGCGATTGATTTAAATCCGCATATTGCTGCTCGCTCTTGGCTAGCACGGCTAACATTTGCTCCGCTTGGTCTAACAGGCTTTTAAGCTGCTTAAACTCCTGCGGGCTAATCGCCTGTGCGCCGGCTTGCTTAAGCTCTGTGGCCAATTTCCGTTCAATTTCCGCAAACTCTTCCTTCAGCGCCTGCTTTTGTTGCACAAAGCCAGACAGCTTCTGCTGTAATTGTGCAACGGTACTTTGACCGTTTAGAACCGTTTGCTTTATGCCATCAAAGCCAGTAATCAACTGCTGATAGGTTGCAAAAAAGTCATCAAAAAATGACTGATTCTGGGCAGATTTATACGACGCCTGGTTCTTCAGCTCATCCTCAAAGCTGGCAACAAACCCGTTGAGTTCAGAAAGATAATGCTCGGCACCTTGGATGATTTGCTGCGCCTTTCTTTCATCGCGGTCAAAATCAATTTGCTTTTGCAGCTTTTTTTCTACGCCGTGTTGCTGATAAAACTTGAGCTTAAATTCTGCATCTTGCTTTTTCTGCAACCATTCTTGCTTTTGCGTTGCGGCTCGGGTGAGGCGTTGAATTTGATTAATGGCATCAATCACCCGCTGGCGGCCTTGCTCAATTTTTTGCCGAACAGGAACCAGCGCTTCGCCTAGCAGCTTTTCAATTAAGTCTTTTTCAAAGCCAGCGCCCGTGCTTGAAAGATCTTTCTGGCCAAAGTAAATCGGCTGGTGCAATACCGTTTCACGCACAGAAACGCCCGGTTGCAACTGACCATTTACATACACATCGGGTCGCTCACCCAATATGCGGCGAATTTGATAGGGCTGGCCACGGCGGTCAATGGCATCGATGGTAATTTTGCCGCCACTGCGCAGTAGATGCTTTACCAAGCCTTCCTTATATTCCACGTCAGACGACTTATCGCCAAAAGGAATATTCAGCGCGTAGCGTACCCCTTCCAGCACGGATGACTTGCCACTGCCACGAATACCAATCAGCGTATTAAGCTCAGGCGAAAGGCAAATTTCCGTACCGCCCAAGGTACCGGCACCTTCAAAACGGATTTTTTGAATATAGGAATGCTTATAGCTAGGGAGCTCCGCACGCACTCTAGAAGTCTTATCCCTCATCGCGAACTTAACCGCCTCAAAGCTAAATGAGCCTAGCTTGAGGTAACTGGCCTTTTTACGCTCAGCCATTTGAGTTAGCTGTTTGGCATCACACCCTTGCACCTCAGCAGGATAGGCATCACCTAACGCTTGTTGTATTTTTATACGTTTGTCATGCGTATCTACTTTTTGAAAGGCCAACGCTCTGCGTCTTACTGCCTCGTTATCAAATAGATCTTTTATTCGCCCTGGCGCGAGCCCACCCCATAAGCCGTTGGGTGCTTCAACATGAGCAAAAATGAGAAAATAGTCTTTGTGAAATTTATCTAACTCACGAACGGTATCGACAATATCGTGGTTAGAGCGCGTATTTTCGTCTTCAAAATTGGCGATACCAGCAAAGGTCAGGCTGAGAAACGTCTGAATATGGTTGGTTTGCTCTTTGTTGTTAAACCACTCATCCGAAAATACCACCAAGGTGTGCACACCAGCCTGACCATCTTTGATGGATAGCTCAATGCCCGGCAACAAACCAATGCCTGATTTTTTGGCTTTTTTACGCAGTGCCTTAAATTCATCCAAATCAAATTTGTTGTGATTGGTGATTACACCAAGGCCAATGCCAGCATTCGCTAGCGCGGCGACATACTGGTTTACATAGTCATTCTCTTCACCCCGATAAATAAACTCTTGATCAGCACGAGTGTGGAGATGGAAGTCTGCCTTTAACCAGCGACTTCCATATTCAAATACAGTTTCACTCATGAATAACCTCCTTTGATGGCTTAATTATTCGTAGGCATCGCCCAGTAGATCATCACCATCGGCACGGTTAGCGGAAAGATCCAGCCTTCAAAAATACCAATCAGCTTAGAAAGGCGATCGATCATCTCTTTGCCTTTGCCTAAGAGGTCTTAATCGTTAATGTCGACGTCTTTTAGGTCGTTTTCTTCGGCTAGCGCGCTGATGATTTTGTTGATTCTATCGCCGATCTCTTTGTCGCCTTTCAGCTCGACCATATCGTCAAAAATGGCACCTTGCGGCACGACGATCATGCCGTATGGGTCGCCTTTGTACTGACTGGCATAGGAGCGTCCATCTCATTATCCATGCCACCACGCAACTCGTCGCAGTTAGCCAAAAGGGAGGAGTAAAGTTCGGTTTTCTTAATGGCCATGATTATTCCTTACAGTGCCGAGCATTGGCCCGGCACAATTAAGTTTGAGTCGTTATAGTTTGGCTGTGTCGAGTCCGGCAGCTTTCAGGCGCTGAGTAAGATTGCGCATTTTGCTAAATTCCGTACCGAAGCTGCTTCGCAGGCCTACCCCTTCACAAAACTCTTTGGCTGTGATGTTCTTCAGCTCATCGGCATATTTGATCATTTGCAGATGCAGCTCTGCGGTGTATTGGTTGCGAGGGGCATCCACCAGGACCTGCTTGATGCGCTCGTAAATCTCGTGTTCGTCCATTTTTTAGCCTGCGCGACTGTGACCACTAGATAATTTAGCTAATTTATATATAAAGCCAGATGATCGCAATTCCTTTGTGCATCACGTCCTTATATCCGCCCAAATGGCGGCATCTCTTTGTCAAACGGCCGGAGTATTTGTGCGGTTTCAGTATTAGGAGAGTATGAAAAACCGTGGGGCAATCGTAATCTATGCTGTCATCGCGGATACCTTTCCGTCACTTTGTTCGTCCATCGAGAACCCCAGATATACGCCTGAACCGCCAGCAGGCTCTGTTATGCACAAATGCACATGAGAAAAAGCCAGTGAAGCGGGGAGGCCAACCAGCCACCCCTGCGAACGTAGCCCGCCTACAGCGGGAGCTAAGACTCTGTTAGAAAGTGACTTTATTCAGCCATCATAGCTCGCTATAATCCCGTGTATGCACATACCCCGACCCGCAAAACTCCTCTTCCAAATTGATGATGGCTGGGGCCAGTTACTCGCAAAACACGGTAACGTCGTCCCAGAATGGACCAAACTCGTCATCGAACGGATGCTTGCTTGCGGTACCGGGGCAATGGGCGTTCGCCGATATTGTTGTGCTTCCGCCCACTGTTCTCACACCAAATACTTCTGCCAAAGTTGCAAAAGCAAAGGATGCAGCGCCTGTGGCATGAAGGCCACCGAGCAATGGATTGCTGAGCAACAGCATGTTCTCCCCGACTGTGAATGGCAGCACATTACCTTCACCATGCCCGATAAACTCTGGCCTGCCTTTGCCAACAACTGGCCCTTGCTCAATAAACTTTTCGCCTGTGCCGCCAATACCCTGCTGAAATGGGCCAAAAAGCTCGATATCGAAATAGGCCTGTTTGTGGCCCTGCATACCTACGGTCGCCAGCTTAATCAGCATCCCCACATTCATCTGTCCGTCACCCGCGGGGGGCTGTGTCTCAAACACGGTGTCTGGCGACCGGTTTACTTCAAAAAGAAAATCGTTGAGCGTTACTGGCGTCAGGCCGTCATCGCCCTGTTGCGGGAAAGCTATGCAGAGCTGGACTTACCCGCTGCCGGCTATGAGCACGTTCGGGATTATCGCGAGTGGTGCCAGTTTCTTGAGGTGCAGTTCCAGCGGCGCTGGAAAATCCACTTTGCCAAAAAGACAAAGCACGCCCGGCAAAACGTCAACTACCTGGGCCGTTATCTGAAACGGCCGCCCATTGCCGCCTCAAAGTTGCGCCATTACAACGGCGGAGCCGTTGTTCATCATTACTATGACCACCGGACTCAGCGGCACCACACACAACGACTTAGCCAGGAAGAGATGCTGTGGCGCTATATCAGTCATATCCCGTCACGGCATTTTAAAATGGTGAGATATTACGGTTTTCTGGCTAACCGCAAACGGGGGAAGTTATTACCGAGGGTTTATACCGCTCTGGGGATTGAAATGAAGGCAAAACCGCAGAAGCCGGGCTTTGCGTCGCTGATGAAACAATTTACGAATGTGGACCCGTACCAGTGCGTGTTGTGTGGTAGTCGGATGGTTTTTAACAGTGCGGAGGCCGGTATCAAGGCAGAAGAGTTGTTGGCCAGACGTCGGCTGGAGTTCAAAACAGAGCGATGGTTGCGACAGGCAGCATAGGGAAGATCTGCCTGAAGATCTGCCTGAAGATCTGCCTGAAATTTGGATTGGGCATCAAAGCGGTATTTATATTAATCAATCGTCAACCTTATGCTGCCTGACCTGATGAAAATCATGGCCCTGTCACCCTATTTTGCCTCTAAACTAAGGGACAAAAATGGATCCAACTTCCTAACCATGAACCACGTTTTGAACCTAAAAATGCAGTCTAATAAGTCTTGATATTTCAGACCATTATCTTCTTAGCGTAGGTTTTCGCACGACTGGCCCTCAAACCCCTTATACGCAGAAATGGAATCCGCCATTGAACTTCTAAATCAGCGTAGAAATAGTTAAAAAAACATCCAGGGCGCTTAGATAATAGCGCCCTAGTTAATTATTCCAATACCCCCAGTTTTGTTCCCAAAGCCTCGGTAGTTTCTAACTTTTGTTCCATTTCCTCAATCAGCTGCAGCGTTAGCTTTACCAGATCTAGAGTCAGCTGTTCCGCTGCCGTAAAATTCAATTTGAGAATATTGAGCTGCCCTTTAGTTAACTGGCTCTGTATCTGTGCTTTTTCAAAACCATCGTATGGCTTGTTATCTTTGAGGATTTGTGTGATACGCCGCAGGATAACCTTATCAATACCAGGGTACTTTGGATTATCAAATATATGGGGATGGCTTTTTATAAAAGGCTCCCAGGAGAAGAGAATGTCATACCTGTGCGCATAAGTATGTTGTTTAGGTCGATAATGCCACACCCCAATAAAAGGGATATTCTCATTTAAGCACCGCTGGAAATGTTGCTGTAAATCCTGAGCTACAGCCCGTCCCTCATACAGTAGATAGTAATCCGAAGGCCTTAGGGATGGCACTGTAATGCGCGGTGGTAGGGCAGTCAAAACAGTATGAGTAGTCTTACCCAGCCACATGTCCCGTATTTGATCACGAACAGGAGGTATTGTTATACAGAACCAGTAAAGCGGGATGTATACCGCTATTGGAGGATCGAGCTCATTTCCATTTTCTGGAATATGAGGTAAAAAAGTATCTAGGATTTCATTAATACGTGGGTTATCTCTAAACTTTTCAAGCCAGCTAAGAAAGGGCCGTGTAACTACCTGGCATAAACATCCCCAGCTTGTACCATATTTGTACAATGACCAACCAGGCTCTCTCGCATAGTGTAATTGCACGTATGCAACCAGGCATTGTACGAATGCATCATGCGTGCGGGTTTTTATCGTAAATCTTTTACGCGGTTTGATTAGTAAATCAATAAACAACGTGGACATAGAAACCTGGCAATCTGAATTCATGGCTAAACCCATAATCCTACGTCATTTTTTTTGGAATAGCACTTTGCCTGCCTGTAAAACCAGTGTTAAACCCGATCCATCGTTCATGATTGATCGAATACTGATCAATACGGCTATGCCGTATGCAGGCGACAACAATGTAAAAGATAAACGCTATTGGTAAGGGTCGCCGGTGACCCGCGTAGCGGTTCCAGGCTTTCATAATCCCGTTACCTCCCCCATCCTGCTAGACCTATCTTTTTGAGGCTTGAGCTGTGCGAGAGCCGTTTAACCAATCTTACAGCAATGAATTAGTTTAACGGTCGGAGACAAAAGAAAGAACTAGCGACTGAAACTGATCGGTAGGATTAATCCTAGTTAATAACTTATGGTTATGCGAAGTTCT
This sequence comes from Yersinia ruckeri ATCC 29473, assembly GCF_000754815.1. Lineage (GTDB taxonomy): Bacteria > Pseudomonadota > Gammaproteobacteria > Enterobacterales > Enterobacteriaceae > Yersinia > Yersinia ruckeri. Next base: position 61,861 of record NZ_KN150748.1, on the reverse strand, counting down.
TTTGCCCGGCTTTAGCCGGGAGCTACTTATTATTGTTTTTTTTCTATATTGCCAATGTGTAATTTGCCCTGAGCAAAGCGAGGGGAGCTACTTTAGAGAGCAGGCTTTAGCCGCTCGAAAAGTACTCCTCTTTTTAGAGGCTTATTTTGTTCAGTAATAACGTTCGAAATTAATGATATTTATCTACCAGGTTACGAAATTAAGTACATCCATTCGAAGTTAATAGTACAAATATTCACCGTGATGAGAATTGCGTGACTGTCGATCATAAATTCGGGTGGATAATGAAAAATAGTCCGTTGAGTCGAGGTTAAATAACACTCAATTCCAGGTGTTCGGCCAACACAAAAACCGCGCAGCGCACGGTAGGGTTCTGGATGGGGTCATCTTGGGGCTAGATTGGCTAGGCGTAAGGATTCGTACGTAAATGTGTAAGATCGCCCTCTAGCCTTCGCCACATCTGGCCTGTCAGAATATGGTGATAGTTGAACGTTACAAATACTACTGAGTTTCGTATCCGTCAGTGTTGGTACTATCCATTTCATTCACCTGCTTTTTTCGCTCACGTTTGACTATTCCCAGTACCGTATTTTTACTCAGATCCAGATGCCGGCCAATCTGCCGGTAGGACTGGCCTTCAGCGACAAGCGCTAACACCTTCGGGGCTAATTTATCTGACTTGATCCGCTGTCCTGGCTTTCTGCCAAAAACAACTCCACGCGCCTGCGCTGCCTGAACTCCGGAAC
>NZ_KN150748.1:3956-61015 GCF_000754815.1 Yersinia ruckeri ATCC 29473 | reverse complement strand
GGCCGGACTAAGCCCATATCGAACTCATCATATCAATCGTTTTGGCCTTTCTGAGGTGAAAGAACGCTATCCAGTACCTGCCAGTTATGACATAAAATTCTGATAGAGCTTATGTGGTAAGGGCTAGAGGGCGATCTTACACATTTACGCATGAATCCTTACGCCTAGCCAGGCTCAGTGCATAAGCGAGATACCAGCGAACACACTGAGCGATAACATCAGTGGGGTAATGCAGGCGACGGAAGGCTTTTCGGATGAGAGACATGGGCAGGCAACATCGTAAAAAAAAACAGCATGTTACCTGACTACGCCTTAATGCGACAGAACCAACCGGGCAGTACTCGATCAGCGATCTGGCTGAATTATTTTCTGTTTCGCGGCCAACTGTTTATCGAACGCTTGCTCGTAAGGTAGTTGGGTAGGCGTGATTTAATGTAATTTCAGACTTAACAATCAAATTAACTACATTATTTTAGAGGTAAAAATGGATTCTCTCTTAGCGATTTTAGGTGGGGTTGGTTTAGGCGCTATTTTAAAATCAATTGTGGATTATTTTTTAAATAAAAAATCCGGAAGAAATAAAACTCAATATGCCGAAACATGTGATGCATATATCGGGATTCTTTTGGCGTTACATAAGATATCAGTCATAAAAAATCACGAGACATCTAAAGATTTCGGGCTTGCACACATGAAGGTCAAGCTATTTGGTTCAGACAAAGTTGCAAGTCTGATAAGTGAAGCTGTTTATACTGATGATGAAGCTAGGAAAAATGAAATCTTAGAGAAAGACATGATTGATGCGATGAAATATGATTTACGTAGTAAAAGGACGTAATCAAAATCCCTATCTAAAAGGTGACAAAATTTTGGCGGATTACGGCTTACAACCCTATTTCTTAAATACATTGGAAAAAGCTGGCTACCTTGTTCAGATAAGCGATCGTCAGGCTTGGAATGTGGATGTCGAGAAGTTGTAACGCTTCCAAAAAAATCTTATATAATTCAAATTGTAACCTCATATCAAAGTGGGGTTTGCAACCAAATTTGGTGTGGAGAAGGTGACTATGAGTAGACAACGGGTATCAAAAGGTAGTGTTATACCGAAAAAAGAATTCAAAATAGCAACTGTGCTATCTTCCCTTCCTGTTGGTTGTGATTTCGATTCTTTCTTTTCTGAGTTTAAACGTGTCTATCCGAAGGATTGGGAAAGAGTTAATAAGCGCTACCAGGAGCATGAGAGGTTAACAAAACCTGGTAAATCGCACCCGATGGCTCATCCTTTATCTTATATGCGAACTGCATTTCGTAGCTTCCAACAAAATTTAGTTAAAAATTCCATGTCAGCAGCAGATTACTTAGTTTCACTTGAAGAACCTAAAGATAAATATATAGAATCTGAGCCAACAGAAAAAGCAAGGAAAGAAATAATAAGAAATAAAAACATCGTATATTCATTTGAGAAAAGAATGCTGGCTGTTCATTTGCTTGGAAAATATAAATGTCAGCAGTGTATCGATACCCTGATTGATTTGATGAATAACGACCATATTTTTGATGTGAGAGAGTTAGCTTATGAAAAATTGATTCGGTTCGGGTTAGACGTCGGCCCTCAATTAAAAAAACCTTCACATCATACGGATCCTCAGATAATGCAAAAAATAGCATCGGTAGGTTTTTCCTCTGAGCAAGTGAAAACAAAAGAAGGGTGTGAGCGAGCAATCAACGAGTTCCGTAAAAAGTACCCTATTGAATACGACCTGTACACTCACTCAAAACGCAATCAGTTCAAGGCTTGGTTTAGAAAGCAGATCAGCTAACTCGGAGGGGGGGCACTATTTCCGTTCTCCAAACAGTCCCTTGGATGCGCTAGCAGTCGGGCTGAAATGGCGTAACGGAAATTTCGGCGGTTCCGGCGTAGAACCCCAGGATCAGGAGTGTGGTGATCTGATCCTAACTACGGCCAAAAGTTCGATTTATTCAACAACGCCGCGTGGAACCCCAATTATGTTGATTAATTGAATCCATTACTATCAATAAATGATTATTGGAGTAGTGACTGGTTAAGAATGCCGAGCAGTGCGCAGGCATTCCAGGAATGCGCCGAAGGCGCATAGAGGCGCCCTGAGAAGTTGACCAGAGCACAGTGGTTAATGGCGCCGTAGCCCGGCGCAGCCGGTTACGCTGTTGATAGGTTCCACCAATCCATCCCTTCCCCTACCAGACCATTTTTTTGAGGCTTGAGCTATGCGAGAGCCGTTATAACCCAGCTTACAGCAATGAAATTGTTTAATGGTCGGAGACAAAAGAAAGAATTAGCGATTGGAATTGATGTAGCCGGATTAATTTTTAGTTAAGGGGTTTGAAGCCTTACCGTACGAAAACGTACGGTAAGTACGTTTTTTGAAGGATGATGTCCGTTTGATGTGTACTTAAAACTGACAATACAGAAGGTTACGCTCTTAGCGTACGTTTCCGTTCCATTGGGCTTTGACCCCCGTTAATAGCTAATGGTTATGTGAAGTTCTTTTGCCCGGCTTTAGCCGGGAGCTACTTATTATTGTTCTTTATGCTGTATTGCCAATGAGTAATTTGCCCTGAGCGAAGCGAGGGGAGCTACTTTAGAGAGCAGGCTTTAGCCGCTCGAAAAGTACTCCTCTTTTTAGAGGCTTATTTTGTTCAGTAATAACGTTCGAAATTAATGATATTTATCTAACAGGTTACGAAATTAAGTACATCAATTCGAAGTTAATAGTACAAATATTCACCGTAATGAGAATTGCGTGACTGTCGATCATAAATTCGGGTGGATAATGAAAAATAGTCCGTTGAGTAGAGGTTAAATAACACTCAACTTCAGGGGTTCGGCCAACACAAAAACCGCGCAACGCACGGTAGGGTTCGGGATGGGGTCATCTTGGGGCTAGATTATGCCTGCTCGCTCAAGCAACAGGCGGTAGTAAGTTTCCGGGTCACTGTGGCTCAGTCCGGGTTGCTCTTTCTGTAAGGCCTGTTCTTGCATCACGACGTCTAATCTCGTGACTTTTGAACTGGTTGACCATTTTACATACGCATCATAATACGGAGTTTTGCGTTTATGCTTCGCTTTGGCCAGACTGCGGATATTTTGCTGTGTCTGGTCCAGAATAAGATCGAGACGCTGGGTATTATCACGCTCTATTTCAGCCAGTCGTCCTTCTAATAGAGCCACTTTTTCTTGCTTCTCTTTTGCCAGGTCAGGGCTGACAACCCAACGTTTGATTTGTTTCAAGCGATTCCGTAGAGAGGGTTTGTCATTTAGATCAATACCAATACGCTCAACACGCAGCAGGTGCCGTTCATACTTTTTACGTAAACTTTCAGTCAACCCGTTTTTAATCGCCCAGGTTTTGAACTGGCCAAGCCAATGACGGATCTCTTCAACGGCGATCCCCCGTGAAATGAAGAATTTTTCGGTCAGCCATAACCGCAACGGTTTATTCTGGCCACTGTCAGTATCTTTACCGTGTAGAACAATCACGTACCCGAGCTGTTCCTGTACTGACAAGGCATGTAATGGGCTGTCATAGGCTTTGCGGCCATTATCATAAACATGCAACATCCCCATCGCGGCCGCTATTTGCTCAAACGGAGCCATGATTTCAAACGGGTAGTCACTGTCTGGGTTGTAATCGCAATTGGCAGCCAGAGCCATTGACAACGCGGTCAATGCCTCACAGCTTTCAGAACGTGCTGAGATACGCATTGCCTTTGGCGTGAAGTAAGGGTCATTACGCTTGGTATATGGCACATAACCTTCCCGCCGCAGTTCAATGAGATCATGATTGCGGTGCCAATTATGGCTTTGCATACGCGCCACAACTTTAGCCGCCATGCCTCGAGGCACAGAGCAACACAACTGGGGTGTATAACGCCGATGAACTTTAGATTGTCCACGTCGCAAAGCGTTTGATTCGCCTCGCCGTGTACGTTTTAGAGGATCAGGATGTACCTGAATGGCCTGTTGGCTTTGACTATTCACCCCATCCTACACAGATGGCGGATGGGTATTGTTTTCTGAATTGCATGAGTTATAATCTCTCACAGGCCAGCGCCTGCTTTGTGACCCCCTGATATCTGCTCCCTTCCGCCAAGTTGCGAACAGATTTCGGGGGGTTTTTGCATTTAAGGCCCGCTGCTCTGGTACCTCTTACCCTAGACATTTAAGGATATGTCCCATCCAATATTCATTATGCCGCAAAAAAGCCACATAAGACTACATTCGCTTGCTGTTCAGCCCCTTACAGAACCATATCACCAGCATAAACTCTTGCAAATACTACTCGATTTTATACAGCTTGCAACTAGTGGATCGCGGGAAAACGATCCTCATCACTCAGTGAAATTTAAATAACGTTAAAAATCAATACTTAACACACCTTCTGATAAGGTTCTCTTTATTGAACGCAGAGAATTTATTTATCAACAATACTATTTCTAAGTATTCTAAATAAAAGGTCACTTATGGCCAAAATGAAAGACGTCGTTGAACAAGCCAGTGAGGGTGCTTTGGGGGTTAGTTCAAAAAAGAACCTAAACTTACAATATTGTCCAAAACCCTACCCCCTTTTTTTTCAACCTTTAATATTCATAAAATCCCCCTAAATGATTAACAATCGAACCTTGGGTAAATATTTATAAACGCTATCGAAGTTGCGTAACTGTCTAAAAATAATGTATTTCATTATGCCGGTTTATTCTAGTTTCCTTTTACTAATAGAGGAAAATTCATGTCCCGGAAGATAAATAAAAAAACCGCGCATAAAAATGAACTAGAAATACCAGTCATATTCAAGCTTTATATGGACAATCTGGACGAACCCTGCGGCATTAAAGATAAATACTCAATTTTTAGATATGCTAATAAGGCGTATCATGACCTACTAAACTTACCAAAAGGTTACAGCGTCATCGGTCGTAAGGATAACGACCTACCGGCACCAACATCTGAGTATGCTAGCTTGTTCCAAGCTCATGATCGTCTTGTAGAAAATACAGGAAAACGACGAAGCTCACTGGAGATACACCCTTTCGGTAGAGAGCAACAATTGAGCGCTTATTTCTTTGATAAAACACCTTTTCCCGATGCTTTCGGGAATATAGTCGGAACTTTTTTTCATGGACGTAAAGCAGAACATATCTCATTACGGTTTTACACATCAGAATGTCAACCTGAATCCTTATTACTCACACTTCCCAGTGATTTTTTTTCAGAAATAGAATGGATGATTATATTTTATTTACGTTCTCATTTATGCAGAAAGGAAATTGCAATGATATTGAATCGTTCTGAAGGATATATAAAAAATATAATCGCTATGATTTATGATAAAGCGGGGGTTACTAATACGCGGATGCTTATCGATTTTATTAGAGAAAAAGGCTGGCATCGATATGTGCCAGAACAACTTCTGACACATCATCACCGTATATTACCTTAGCAGAGGTCATCTAAAAAATTCTGCCTGTGCTCAGGTGTGAATCAGGGCATAACGAGCTATATTTTTGCGTGCAGCTGATGCGCAGTATTACCGGAGATGCAGAATGTATCTCCTTTTTTAACCAGGTAATGCCGTTTATTCTTCAACCCGCCCTCGACCAGATCGGCAAGGTAGATAACGCCTTCTCCATCCAGCATGGAAAACCATTCATCACCCATGCACATGCCAACTAATTTTTGTTCCTTGATCCATGCGAGTACCAAAGCTGTTCAGCGCAGTACCCTTTTGCAAAGACGCAATTCGGATGCCGGCAACAGGATCACAGATCCGCGCCACCAATCTCCTCATGAAAACCCTTTATAATATCAGTCCCTTATAAAAATTAGTAGTGCCGAGACGGCACTACTTTACCAACGCCTGTTCTCGTATGATTCACCAAGTTTAATCGATAATCGTCTCTTCTCCCCGCCAAGAGCAGAGATAAACGAACTCAGGCATATATATAGCAAGCCTGTTAACCAGTTGATTTGTTGATGAATTCTAAAAGACGCTCAACCATTTTCTTGGCTTCATCCAAGGATGTTTTGTACTTCCGAGCGTCGTCCTGAGCATCATAAAATGGATTTAAGACTGCATTATTTTTATGCCGATGGAACTGAAGGATAGCTTCCGCTACGTCGTCATCAATGGTGTAGAAATAGCTTTCCGGATAGTCCAGTGCTTTTGCAATACGGACTATAAAGTCGAAGGAGGGGGTATTGCGACCGACTTCGTAATTTGACAAGCGAGAATTGAGGCTTACACCTTCAATACCAACAAGCTCAGCTAGTTTTTCCTGTGATAATCCCGCGGCTTCACGAGCTGCCTTTAGTCGCTTGGGAACCATGTGACCTACCTCTTAGTGTCTTGGGATCATATAAAGCTCAGCAGTCACGACTATTAGAATTTGTAATATATTTACTTTCTTGTATTTTGACGTTATGATTTTTCCTGTACCCGTTCTACCGCCAAGAGAATGGAGTGCATCTGAACAAGAATAGACTGAGCGATGCCGCTGTCTGAACTGCAGAGAGCTGAGTGAGACAGCCACTGTTTCAGCGTTATCGCCCAGTGTATTCGGTCCCTGCCGGATACAATGAATGGCCCCTAAGGGGGATCGGTTCGGGCGAGAGCATGATGGATATTGAAGAACTTAACGGACAATCCTGGTACCTAGCGCAGTACATTACCGGTGGCAAAAACCGCGAAAAGCTTTTTGGCTGGCTTTGCGAGCAGCACATCACACCCTGGACGCCACTGACAGTTAGAACCATTCGGCGCACGGATAAAATCAACTGTATACGCAAGCGCATTTCACCTTTGTTCCCCGGTTATTTTTTCCTGAAAGCAAACCTGGCCACTCAGACCGTTGATAATATCCGCCGACATTCTGCCTTCTGTGGTTTTGTTATGAATGGTCCTCAAATTGCACCACTTCGCCCATTGATCGTGGAAGGTTTGATGAAATGTCATCCTGACCCCACTCTTAGCCCAGAGGCTCTGAATGAGCTGGAATCCGCGTCCCAGAAATGGCTCACAACAACACAGTACCAATATCTTCTCAGTATAGAGCAAGACTCCCGCCCGGTGTCGAGAGTGACTTTGTTAATGAAACTTGTCTTCGAACCTAGTTTGCTGGGGTTCTAATTACACTCCCGGCATTTAGCAGTTAACCCGGCCTTGTGTCGGGCTCTTTTCCCCAGATGCGTTACTACAACACTGGATGCCGGCAATGGTGTCTGAGCTGGTCCTGCCATGGACATCCCTGTCCCTTTACCGGCTGGTCATTTATGGTGTATTCCTTCTGTTGGAGGGTGATAAAAACACCATTGCCGGCATTCGATACACCAACTCAATTAAAAGGAGATAGCCTTTGTACTCCGCAGATAATACCGTTCACCATCTGCTCTGGTGCATTCTGGTTGCGCTACGTACCGCCGATCAGGAAAAAACCTTCACCTCGGAAATGGCTCGCAGACGTTTTATCGCGAACTGGCTAGATACGGCACGCGGTAATCCCAGTTTTCGTGGCATGAATGCCGAATTCACCACGCTGCGTCAGTTGTTGGAAACCAGTGATAAAGGCGTTCCGGTTGACTCAACCCTTAGCGTTCTACTGAGTCATGCCTCCGCGGTAGAACAATGCGACCTGTTCCGCTTTCGTTCCGCACTTAATATCCTGATGCAGAAAGGCTGGCACCTTGTTATTTGCCGGTTTCCAGAGAACATAACGACGGAACTAATGCAACGCCGGCAGGGCCGCCGTAAACATGCGCTTCAACTAACGTGTACGGAAAATGCATTCCAACCTGCAGGGAATATGGTACAGCCCATCACATTTCAACTTCTGTTAAATCGTACAACAGAGAACAGTGAAGATGCGGAAATGATATTCCATACAGAAGGATTTCAGGGCGTTGTGGCGAATGAAATGGAGTTGGATAACCGGCGTATCATCCGCACTCTGCACATCGGAACGCCCTCTATACCTGCCGGTGAATGGAGTCCCAGTAAGGACAATATTTGGCAACCACCGAAAAACTCAGCCCCCTTCAAGAAGGAGAGTTATCACTGAATAATAAGAGTTTCTCATTTGGTCTAAAGAAAAAACCAACATCAATACTGAGGAAAGTTCATATGTGTATCACCGTCACTGAAAAGGACCTGCGTGAATTCCATATCCGCAGGGCAGCACGGGTTATTCAGTTCAAACGAGCCTGTCGCCTAAGAGCAAGATCACCCGATAAAATGTCACTCAGTACGCTGTCCTCTCTGCGTAATTTAATCGATGAGACAGAGGAGCAAATCGCAGAATTTCAGCAAGACTATATCCGTTAGCCCTCCTCTCGTCACCCTAGCAATATCGTCCCCATATACATCAATCGATATGGCTATTCCATTACCTGATGAAACCTATGAAAATCATTCACACATCAATGCTGCTCCCCATTATATTGGGTGGCTGCAGCCTGCCGCATCGTCAACCGGCCAGCAGCGACGCCCTACAATTTGTGGATGTACAGATACAAACAAACACTCAAGTAATCTTATTGGCACAAGAAGCACTGAAGCAAGCCAGTGCTATGACACAACGGTCTCGTTCGCCAACCCCTATATCATCTTTTGGTATCAAATCATCTGCAGCACCACTGAATTCAGCACAGGATAATCCATCTTCAATTCGGGGATTAAAAAATGTGAAATCACTCGGGACTCCTGGGGCATTTACGCTTGTTAAGCGGAGCACACACAATCAATCTATTAACGCTGTTCTTCGCCAAATTATTCCACAGGGATGGTCGATTGAATATTCTGCAGACCTGAAAGGAATATCTCAGCAGCGGATTGATTTTGAAGCTAATGACCAATGGCCATTTGTTCTGGACAGATTCTTAATCCAACATCAATTAGTTGCATTGATAAACTGGCCAACACAGAGAGTCTCTATTGCACACTGGACAGCGGCATTTAATCCAGCCCTACTGGCTAAAACGGACAATAAATCAACACCGACAAAATCATCTTCACCGGTGTCACCGGGGCCACGCAACCCGTTCAGTGCATCACGCCAAGCAACAGAATCCACCGCACTCCCTAGAGGTAAAAGAACAACACCATCAGCCACGCCGGTATCGTCAATAACGCCGGCCATTAAGCCAGTGATAAAAACGGTAGCCAAGCCGAAAAACTGGCAGGCAGAGAAGGGTTCAACACTCAAAGACACCTTGTTCCTTTGGGCTGTCGGTGAAAAATGCGCTGTTCCTGGCATATCCAATTGGACCATTGCCTGGTTGACTTCGGTCAACTATCGCATTGATGCACCATTGCAGTTTGAAGGTGACTTCCGTGATGCATTGAATAGTTTGTTCACATTATATGGTGCGGCGAAAGTACCTCTGTACGCGGGGGTTCGTCAGCCTCAGTGTGTGATTTCCGTGGATGATAAGGAGGTGCGCTGATGATTTACTGGCTGCTCTCTATCTTTGTCGGATTGTTCGTCTGGAGTAATTATTCTCCCCATGATGAGGCCGGCATGCAATCTCAGGACAGCTCATTAAGTCAACGAACGATTCTGACAGTACGTTATATCAATGAAATCAATGACTGGCGCTATAACAATCCAGGACCAAAAGACGGTGTAATCCCAGACAGCAACTTTAGTTGGGTGTCTGTTCCTGGATTGCATCATGTACTGCAGACTGACCGGGTGTATGTCTACCAAATAGACCAACCAGGGTTAATGGCCGCCATGTTGGCTCAAAGTCGTCAGTCAGCGTTGGTCGGTAAAGTCGTCAGTCGCCGTTTGATTGACAGTCTCGGTAATGACATGCAGGTAAGCGTTCCTGCCACCATCCCTGATGGCAGTCTGGTATACCTCAACTAACTCCTATCTTAAGGCTTTCCATGAAAAAACAGCTTCCCCTTATTGGGCTGGCGGCGGTTCTGTGCCTACAGCTCAGTGGGTGTGCGCCCATTGAGCGTATCGATCAGCGCGATAATCAGGTTACAAAAGATGAGAAACAGGCAGATAAACACCTGAACACCCTAAAAAATGGTGCCGTAGTCCGTGATTTAACCTCGCAATGGATAAACCCTTATCCGTTGAATGCGTTGCCAGGTGGCAGCAATTCACTCCCGCCTTGTGCGGTGGCCATTAATCGTCCCGGCAGCATTACCCTGGCGGAGGTGAGCGCCTATGTCAGCAAGCGTTGTCATCTGCCAGTGGTCGTTACCCCGGACGCGCAAGCAATGCTGATCCCCTCTGGCGGCGGTAAAACTGAACAGTTGAGCGGCCCTGTCCCCCCGCCTGACCCCAATGGCATGATGCCGCTGTCCGCATTTGGGGGGGCTGCGATACGCCCTGCCGCCTTGCCTTCCAATGGTACCGCACTACGTGGATTGTTCTGGCAGGGGGAACTGAGCGGATTGCTCGATAACGTCACCACGCGCCTGGGGTTATCGTGGCGCCATGAGCAAGGGCGAATTGCTATTTTCTACCTAGATACCCGCACCTTCCCGGTAAACTTCATGGACAGTAAAGCTGGGTTTACGTCGAAGACAGTCAGCGGGACGACCTCCTCAATGGGAACGTCCGAAGGCGGATTGGGTGGTGACTCCAATACATCACAAACCACCGATATGGCAATCAAGTCCAGCCTGTATGAGGACGTGACCAATACCATCAAGTCAATGCTGACACCGGATACCGGCCGCATGAACCTCTCTGCAGGGGTTCTGACGGTGACGGATACCCCGCGCGTTCTGGAGAAAATCAGCCGTTATATCAATGAACGAAATGTTGAATTGAACCGACAAGTCGTGCTCAACGTTCAGGTCTACAGCGTAGAAAAACGGACTCAGGACCAACTGGGGATTGATTTGGACGCCGTGTTTAACAGTGGCAGTGTCGGACTGTCCCTCACCAATGCGTTTACCGGTTCGGCTTCCAATGTCCTGAGTGGTGGAGTTTCTATCCTGGACGGTAAAGGCAAAGGCTCCAAGGGCTTTATCAAAGCGTTGTCGGAACAGGCGAATGTCAGCGTGATGACTGAAGCCTCCAGTATGACCACCAATCTGTCAGCGGTACCCATTCAGGTCGCATTGCAACAGGACTACGCTTCGGGGGTCTCTACGCAGAATACTGCCAATGTCGGGTCAACCAGTACCATCACCAAATCGACGATTACCACCGGGTTCAACATGACCGTGTTGCCTTTCCTGGTGCCACAGTCACCAAAAATGCAGTTGCAGTTTGCCATTAACATCTCTGATGACCCGACCATGAGGACGTTCTCCAGTGGGGATACGTCCGTAGAATTGACGAAAACCCGCCTCAAAACGTTTACCCAGCGCGTCAATATGCAATCGGGGCAGACGCTGGTGCTGAGTGGTTATCAGTCATTGGGTAAGACCGTCGACCGTCAGGGTGTCGGCAGTTTCCGTTTCTGGGGACTCGGTGGTGGAGCCAACGGTGAAAATAACAAGACCATGTTGGTCATTCTTATCACCCCCGTCATTCTGGGGTAGCTCATCGTCCTTTAGTCTCCATCGCTATTTATCAAGCATATCGCCCATTCCCCCCTGTTTTTGCAAGGCCTACCATGAAAAGACAATTTTTCCGTTGTGTATTAACAACGTTACTCTCGTTACCCCTCGTCGCAACTGCGCAGACTTCCCTATCCCTCCCCAACAACGGGAAAAATGAGATGGACCGGCAGGTGGCTATCCATACACAGATACTGCGTGTTGAAGCGCCGAGTAATAACAAAAAAATTGACTGGAGTGCAGTCGTCAAGTCTCCCTTTACTGATACCCCCGCAGATGAGTTCAGTGGTGTTGCTATCGTGGACGAAAAACCAGGTGCTAAGGGGTTTATCAGCGCCTTGTCGACGCAAGCGACAGTCAGTGTCATCACGCAATCGACAACCTTGACCACCAATCAAGCAGTAGCTCCCTTCCAGTATCAACAAGAGTCAGGCAGTAACAATGAAGGGGTCAACATGACGGTATTACCATTATTGATGCCATCTTCTTCAAAAATGCAACTGCAGCTTAGCCTCAGTGGATATGACACCCAAATCCAACCTTTCTCCAGTGGGGGTAATACCGTGGAATTGACGAAAACCCACCTCAAAACGTTTACCCAACGCGTCAATATTCAGTCAGGGCAGACGTTGGTGTTGAGTGGAATGAGTAGCAATCAAGGAGAGCGCCATAAAACCCTCATTCTTATCACCCCGGTTATTTTGGAATAAATCATGACACGACAAACAACCCCCGGACGCTATAGCGTGCAAGTGGGAAAGGTCTGGTTGATTGCCGGACTCTACTGGCAATATTTGCCTCTGCGTGGGCGGCGCAGTATGCGCCTGAGAGCGCGGGCGGCAAAAGCCAGTCACTGGGCCGCCTTGCCGACAGAGGAGGGACAGGCTCAGGGCACACTACTCGGCACGGTCAACATAAATGATATAACAGGTCACAAACGTGGCCGTTTGCAGCAAGCCTCGATGGCACTGGCAGTTCTGCCTACGTTACCGGCTGATTGCTACGCCGTTTTTCTGTTACCGAATGGGCAATATTGGTTTGTGGCCATCAATAATGGCATGTTGTCTCCGTTTGGCGATATTGTTGGGAGTGAAACCGCAGTCCGCACAGCCGTGGACAATTTCCTGCAAATCACCGCGGTGCCGGACGGTGGTTGGACAGTCTATGCCCCAGCAGGTTTTTTCCCTGATACGGCAATACAAGCGCGAGAACTTATCCCGCAGCTCAGCAATACCTCAGGGTTACGTCGTGCCAGGCTCTATAAAACGCATGACACCCAAGCCATGTGGTTCTGGGGGGGGGCCATGGTGGCATTGTTGGGAGGGTATTTCGGGTATTCAATCTGGCAGACCCATCTGAATGACCAACGTATCGCTGTTGCACAGGCCGCACTGCTTGAAAAGCAGAACGTCCGCCAGCAGGCCCCCGCTGACAGCCTCAAGCCCTGGGGCAAGCAGCCCCTCTTCTCAGAAATGCTCAGTGGCTGCAGTACCGTGTGGAAATCTGCCCAGATATCCATTGCAGGTTGGGTATTCAATACGGCTGACTGTACGGTCAACGGCCGAATGGTGCTGCACTACACCTTGCCAAATGGCGGCACAGTGGGAGATTTCGCGGTGCGTTTGCCTGTGCTGTATGGCCAGGATATTCAGCCCGAATTCAATATTCCCGGTTCGGCTAATGATGCTTCCTTTATCTTGCCTGTCACACTGGTTAAGCCCGATCGGCCAGAAGACTTATTACCGGGGGACCAACAGATACAACATCTGACCAGTTATGCCCAACGCATCAATGCCCGTCTGCGTCTGAGTGCCGTAGACACGTCAACACAACTCACGCAGGGCGAAGCACAAAGCCTACCGTGGCGCACCTACAGCTTCGCATTCATTACGGATATCCCACCAGATCGGTTATTTGCACCGACACGTTTTAATAGCAGCGGTATTCGGGCATCAAGCATTGTGACCACGCTCAAAAATAATCGTCTGGAGTATACCATTGAGGGAGTTTTGTATGCCGAACGTTAAATTCAAGATTATCCCATGGGCGCTGTACTTGGCACTGACTGCGCCAAGTGTGTTCGCCGCCCCCGTTACTGATGTGCGCACCACCCCGACAGCAATCCCCGACACAGAAACCGTGGTGCCCGCGCCCGCATCCAGCGATATCCCGCCGACCACGGTCTTTACTCGAACGGAGGCTGGACGGGCACTCAACTTGGGGCAACTGGAATCTATTCAGGCTGAAACTGTGCTGTACGAAGCCCAATTGGCCCGAGCCAAAGCCCTGAACGAGCTGCAGAAGAACGGTTATGACCGCTCGCTGGATCAACCCTTCAATCCTGCCCCCCCGTCGCAGGATAACAGTAAAAAAGAGGTTAAAGGGGCCACAAAAGACGCGGTACTGCCACACGTCATCGAGATAACCGGCAACGGTAAGGTTTTTACAGCGTTACTGGCGCTCGGCAATGGTAATCAGGTGACCGTTCAAGTGGGGCAGCGTATCCCCGGAACGGATTTTGTTGTTAAACATGTCAGCATTAATGATGTGGTGGTCTCTGGTGCGGATCAGTCACTGGTGTCACTGTCTTTCGCGGGGTAAATCATGTCTTATGAACAAAAAGGGTCTGCCTACCTTCATCTTGATATCTCAAATTCCGCGCACCCCGTCCTGTCTATCTCCGATGCCCACAGTACCCATATATCGGTGCAATCGGAAATCGCCAGTGCGTTCAAAAAGTACCCCAGCCTGCGCATTGAACGTGTCCAGCTCGATGCACTAAAGGCTCTGCAACAAAGTCGTATCACCGAACACGCGGTCAACGGTGATTTTTCCGCCCAACAAGCAAAAGTGATCAGCTTCTTTAAACAGGCCAAGGAGAAAGGGGCCAGCGACATTCACTTGCTAATTGGCATGAACAACGTGACAACCGTGCAATTTCGGGTGCATGGCGATCTTGAAACCATTACCCAGTTAGAGCGGGCTGAGGGCATGACGTTAGCCTCGGCCATTGTGATGTCGATGTGCGATATGGCGGAGAAGAGCTTCAACCCTAACCGCTCTCAAGATGGCCGGGTACGCAAGGAGTTTTTACAAGGGCTGAGCCTCTTCGGTGCCCGTTATGCTCATGCCCCGTCAGAGTTTGGTCTGTATGTGGTCATGCGTATCTTGCCCGATGAGGGAAAATCGCCGCCCACACTGGATGAACTGGGGTATTTACCTGAGCAACAGGTCCTTATTCGTCGCATGGTGGCTCGACCTGAAGGGAATGTGACGGTGGCCGGCCCCACGGGCTCCGGGAAAAGTACGACACTTCGCACATTCAGCGCGATGTACTTGGCTTTTACGGGCAATCGCAAGCGGTTGTTGACCATCGAAGACCCCCCTGAAGGACTCATTCATGGGGCCGTCCAGATGCCAATTATTGCAGACAGAAATGACCCGGAAGCACTCAACCGCGCCTGGGTCAGGTCAATTTCAGCCTCGTTACGTCTGGATCCGGATGCGATTATTGTCGGCGAAATCCGCGATACAAACTCGGTCAAGTCGGCGCTCACTGCCGCCAAGTCAGGGCATATCGTGCTGGATACCCTGCACGCCAATGACAGTGTCGGGATACTCGACCGCCTGACCGATACCCTGGATATTCCGATGGGACAGGTGGCTGACCCCCAGGTGATGATTGGGTTAATTTCCCAGAGGCTAGTGCAATTGCTGTGCCCACACTGCAAGAAAAGCTGGCATGACGTTGAAGCTGAGATGGATCTTGAGAAAAAGGCGCTGCTGACGCGTTTCTGCCAGACCGACACGCTGGCTTTTCGCCAACATGAGGGCTGCGAGCACTGTTACAAAGGGATCACCGGCCGCAAGGTGATTGCCGAGGTTATCCGCCCGGATGCGACCTTCATGGAGTTGTTCCGTCATCAAGGAAAATTGGCTGCCCGCAGCTACTGGGTGAATGAACTGGGGGGGATCACCCGAGGGCAGCATCTGTTGCGCTATCTCCACGCGGGCCTGGTTGACCCCATTGAAGCGGATTACATCAGTCCGTTAGATGAAGACAGCCTGACATTGTTACCGAAGAAGGAAAGCGTATGACCTCACGAAAAAGTATGCGCTTACGTTTGACAGCATTATGTCAGCGGCTGCGCTTTTTGCCTGACCCACCCCGTTCGGCCCCTGCACTCAGCGATTCGCTGGGCCGCTGGCTGGCGCAAAAAACCTTTACCACCACTGACCGGTTGGCGCTGTATGAGGATTTGGCTTTTTTACTCGACAACAACCTCAAAGTGGAAAAGGCCCTGACGTCGATGATTGAGAGTTACGGGAAAAAGCGTCCACCGGTGGTGTTCTGCCTGGAAGATATGTTGAAGGCATTACGCCAGGGGCAATCAATCGATCAGGGGCTGGTTGCCTGGATACCCCGACAAGAGGCCGCCATCCTCAGCGCGAGCGTTGAGGATGGGGATCTGGCGGCGGCGTTATACCGTGCGATTACCGTCGTTCAGGGCATGGCCGATATGAAATCTGCGCTTATCTCCACGTTGGCCTACCCCATGATGTTGCTTGGCACCACGTTTGCCATGATGAAAATGGTCACCGTCTATTTTCTGCCCCGCCTGGAATCGTTGTCGAGTCGTGACAACTGGTCGGGAGCCCTGTGGTGGCTAAGTACCGTGTCAGAATTTTTTGTCAACAATGCCCCAATCCTCGGGGCGGTATTATTGCTGCTCACGGCGTTCATCATCTGGTCACTGCCAAACCTGACCGGTAAAGCACGCCAGCATGTGCTTGACCATCTGCTGCCCTGGAGTGTGTATCGGGATGTGCTCGGCGTCGGGTTCTTGCTGAATTTCAGTGCACTGATGCGCGCTCAGGTAAAGACCGAAGATGCACTAGAGATGTTGAGTCGTCACGCCCCACCCTGGTTGTTTGAGCGGCTGACCGCGACACAGGGGCAGGTCAAACAGGGTGACCATCTCGGTCTGGCGCTACGCCATGCCGGGTATGGTTTCCCCTCCCCCCGCGCTATCGACAAACTGGTCCTGTTGACCGATGGCGATAATGCGGAAGTAATTATCGAAAATTTTGCCCGATCCTGGCTGGTGCAAACCGTCAAACGGATAAAACAGACTGCCGCCTTGTTGTCTTACCTCGCATTAGGCACCAATGCGGGCTACATGATCCTCATTCTGCTGGCGACACAAAACCTCACCGATATCGTTGGCTCACATTAAGCCACGTATTTCTTATCAAACCTAAAGGACACATCCTATGAAATTGTCAAATACCTCCCTTCGCGTGGGTATCAATCAGGGTGCTATTACCCTGATCGAAGCCACGATGTATATCGTACTTGCCTTGGTGGTACTGGCTATTGCGGTCACACAAGGAGGCGGGTTGTTTAACCGAAATGATGCCAGTACCGAGTACAATAATGCTGCCGAGTTATTGACCAACACCCGCACCATGCTAAAGACCTCCGGTATTTATGATTTCTCCTCGGCAGATACGATGACGGGCGCACTTATCCAGTTTGGTGGCGCACCGGCCAACATGACGATGGTGGGCACCAAAACCTCGGGGACCGCCAAGTTGCAAAACCTGTGGGGAGGTGCGGTTACCGTGCAACCGGTCGCCACGGCGGGTGGGCAGAAGTCATCGTTCTCTCTGACGTATGCGGCCGTGCCACAGGAAGCCTGTATTACGCTGGCGACCAAAATCAGTGCGGCACCCAGTGTGGTGACCACGCTGGTCAATGGGACGACCACCAACGGTCAAATTGCCGCGAGCGCCGTCGGTGCCCAGTGCACTGCGGATAATGGGTCTGTTGGTCAAAATACCCTGACCTTTACCAGCAACACCTGATGCCCATCCTGCCGGTAGTTGTAGTGATGCTGCTGCCGGCTTCTCTCTGGAGTGCATTCACATGTTGTTTTCTTATCAACGCATGCTGTACAGCCTGGTGCTGGGCGGGACGTTACTGTTCTCTGTACCGTCACAGGCGTTCTGTTTCAATGAGGCGGGCATACGCTACAGAGTCGACCCTTTGTTACTGCGTTCGATGGCGACCGTTGAAAGCAGTCTGAACCCCCGCGCTGTCGGTATGAATCGTAATAAAAAAGGGGTTGTCACCAGCCGTGACTATGGGCTGATGCAAATCAACGACCGACATATTCCGCAGTTGCGGACACTAGGCCTGATCCAAGACGAACAGGATCTGCTGAGCAATACGTGCCTCAACGTACAGATTGGTGCTTGGATATTGGCAAAGCACCTCAAAAAATGCGGCGTCAACTGGCAGTGTCTAGGCTCTTATAATGCTGGATTTGCCGATAACAACGGTGAACGACGGATGATTTATGCGCGTAAGGTCTATGCCAAGTACCTGAAGCTTAAAGGTGGGGTGGCCTGATGTTCTCCTCATTATTGACTATCTCCCTGTTGATGCTCTTGCTGGCCATTCCGCTGGTTATCCAGGCAAAACAATTTTTACACGTACATGACGGAGAGGCGTTGACCCTGCTGCAGGTGTGTGGCGTGATGGCCAGTTTTGTTCTTGCTGGGTCTTCACTCTTGCTGTTCGGTCTGCATTCGGGGGGCTCTCCGCTGAGCATCGCCAAATACTTGACATTGTTAGCGTGGGGGATCCCCCTGGTGTTACTGGACCTGCGTCAATGCTGGTTACCTCTGCGTTTTACCTCAGGCTTCTGGGTGACCGGGGTGTTATTTACCCTTCTTCCTGGCAATACGTTGTCCTGGTGGGCAGCCTTACTCGGCAGTTGCGGCATGTTCTTGTTTCTTTATGCCTTTTATGTCGGTGCCCGGTGGTTGCGTCAAGGTGAAGACGGTTTTGGACTGGGTGACGTTCATTTGATTGCGGCACTCTGCGCTTGGCTTCCCTGGCCGTTGGCCAGTCTGCTCAGTGGCTGCGGTTTTTTGCTTTTTATCATCGGGGCGGTGCTGACACAAAAAAGGACCCAGCCTTATGCACCCTGGTTATTTGCCTTACTGGCAAGCCTTGCGGTGTGCTTCCCTCAATTAACCCTATTTGGTGCCCTATGACAGCTGAAACTGCACCTCCCCGTATCAACCGGGGGTTATCCTTGATTTCCATGGCCATCGTGCTGGGGATCGTACTGGTTGCTGCCCCCATCGGGCTTGAACGCTATTCAAACTACATGGAGGAACAAACGTGGCATGTTACAGCCACGCACCTGAGCACCGTCAGTCAGGGTGCTCGCCGCTATATAAAAGATAACTACAACGACCTGCTCACTCAAGCCAAAACGGGCACGGTGACCGTGACAGGTCAGGCACTCCGTGACACCGGTTACCTTCCGCCTGGTTTTTCCCTGACCAATAACAACGGTCAAAACTATGTGGTGGCCATTGCACTCAACCCGACACCGCCCGATAAACTGGTGGCCTTTATCCTGACCTCTGGGGGACAGCAAATCACCTTCAAGGGCCAGCGTTACATTGCACAAAACATCGCAGGTCTGGGGGGGTACATTTATCCCGAGAATATCGCTAATGGTGCCGGTGGCGGCTGGGAAGTCAATCTAACCCATTTCGGCCTCAGTGGGCAGAATGGTCACCTGGCGGCCTACCTGTCTTCGGATGTACTGGGAACGGACGCAGAGGAAAGCGATCGGCTGTACCGTTTCAAAGTTAATGGCCGCCCAGACCTTAATAAGATGCATACCGACATAGATATGGGCAATAACTCATTAAACAACACTAATGCTGTCAATGCCCAAACGGCAACAGTAGAAAATGATATCAAGAGCAGCAGCGGCTGGATCATTACCCAAAACGACAAGGGATGGCTGAATGCTACCCACGGGGGCGGGCTGACCATGACGGACGACGATTGGGTACGCAGCGTCAATAACAAAGGGATTTATACCGGAGGACAACTGCGAGGCGGAACAATACACGCCGAAGGCCGTCTGGCCACAGATGAGTTTCTGCAACTCAATAAGATTATGGTGCCTGGTCAATCCTGTGAGGCCGGTATATTAACTCGGGATGCCGAAGGTGCGCCTCTTTTCTGCCAGAAAGGAATATTGACCAGTATCGGGGGCGGTGGCATGTCGCGTGCAGGCGTCAATAATCTTGATATCGTATCAAATGGATCATACAAAGTCTTGTTGGTGACTGTATCCAGTTTATTCAATGCCGGTGATGGTTCTCACACCGGTTCCGCATCCTTTAACGTGTATGTCGATGGCGGGTTGGTTGGTATTGTTAAAACCAGCGTCCGGGTTGATAAAGGCGGTAGTAGCGGACATTACTGGGGTTATCAGAATTTTGGTATTGCTCAAAAACAAATAGCGGTCAATGTAAAATCAAACAGTCGCGTCACGGTTATGCTGGTAGGCAGTTCATATCACAACACTAGTGATGTCCGCATCGACCTAACCTCTTAATTTATTAGAGCCGTAACAGAAAATAGATTTCATGTCTGTTTCACATTATTCACTCATTCTCAATGCAGGTGATGATGAAATATAAATTAATACAAAAATACTGGCATTAATATAAAGCACTCTTTCAACGTTAAACTTAGGCGAACGGAAGAATGATATTGAAAATACCTTCAAGCAACTTCTATTAGCCTGTAGTGAACGCAATAAAGATGTCTTTTTTAAATTAAATAAGCCATTTCATTAAAGTGCCAGTTTATCAAACAACGAAATACGCTGCGGGTGGCAGGGTGTGATGAAAGCGCTCTGCATGACTTCAATACAATGATTGAATATTTGCAAAAATACTATGATTTAGCTTGGGAGGATTTTCGGTCAACTATTCTGACAGAATAGCCTAGTCAATATTATCTATGGCATTAAGATTCTGTCAGTCATAGTTATTGTTTCATTGGTTTATATATTAATGGAAAGGTAACCATACTCAATAAACCCTCAGGTTATCTCCGATATACAGGAACTATTTATATGAAATTATCGTATCTGGCCACGCTTGGCCTTTTTCTGCTGTCTGGTTGTCAGGCCCGCCAAGCCCACCCTCCAAGTCCATCGTTACAACCGGCATCAGCCAATTCCGCGCAGCTTCAAGCCATCCAACAGGAACTGTATTTAAAGGGTGCATTAAATCAGAAAGCTCCACATATACCCGCCAGTATCACAGCAAACAGCCAGCGAGTTTCCGTTGATTGGGAAGGTGATGCGATTGAACTGCTCGCCCAGCTAGCCCGTCAACGCGGACTTAATTTTGCATACAGCGGGGTTCGGCTACCGCTGCCCGTCAGCGTTCATGTCGACAATATCACGTTTGAGAACCTGCTCCGCCAGCTGGAAACTCAAATTGGCTGGCGCGCCAGCCTGAAACAGCAGTCACTGGAGTTACACCTGTACTTTGCGCTTCCAGATAAAGGAGGCCGCCTCGCATGAAACGACAGCTACTTGCAGGCTTACTGCTATTCAGCACGCTGCCCGCATTCGCCGAAGATGCCCCACCATCTGAGATGGCGGACTACCTCAGTCCGGCAGTGAATGATTTTAACGGGCTAAGCGATACCGTCTGGCAGATGCTCAACGATGCTGGCCAGACCGTGGGGTTTCAGGGAGGTAAAGCTCAGCGAGCCTGGGAACTTCGTCAGATACTGACGGCCCGCGACACCACGCTCAACAATATGTACGACTTCCGGCCGCTTATCAGCCGACAGGGCTATATGCCGCCGGTGATAGCCACCGCGACCGATATGGCACATATCACACCGGATCAGATACGCACAGCGTATCGCACCTATAACATTCTGGTTCCGGCTCGCTTTGTTAGTAACCCTCCGGGCTGGCGAACCTGGCTCCTCCCGGGGCTTGCCAGCAAACGTATTGATGCACCGGATGCCAGCGTCCGCCCCAAAAACAGCAAGGAG
The DNA here is from genome assembly GCF_000754815.1 of Yersinia ruckeri ATCC 29473. Lineage (GTDB taxonomy): Bacteria > Pseudomonadota > Gammaproteobacteria > Enterobacterales > Enterobacteriaceae > Yersinia > Yersinia ruckeri. Next base: position 39,550 of record NZ_KN150748.1, on the reverse strand, counting down.
AAGGCCGTCTGGGAAAAAGCCGTGCGTCGTGGATGGGAGGAAGGCCGTCTCAGTGCCGATCGCACGCTGGAAGCCAATTTCAACCGTTTGACCCGTGATTACACAGGCATGCTCCGTTATTCCACGCTGCTACAGCAGGGCATTATTCAGGCACCGGATATCAAAGAGACCCAGCAGAGCGTCACCGGCACACGTGATGAACTGATGATTGGTGACAAGGTGAAACGTATTCAGGATCCGGCAGGCTTTGTCGTGGATAAAAAGCAGTGGAAACCTGTCATCCGCAAGGAGGCGCAATAATGTTACCGGCATTTGATTTCCATCAGCACGGTGGCATAACCGGCGATGCCTTGCGGTCCTTTCTTGTCCACTGTTCTCACAACAATGTTTCCGATATTTTCCTGCAGGGGGGAGGTCCGCTGGTTGTTGATTTGTATGGTCGTAAGGTCCGGGCCAGCGAGTTCCGCATTGAACCGCCTCAACTGGCTCGCTTGATGGATGATGTATTTTCTGAGCAGATTAAAGGCGACCTCAAATCAGGCAAAGGCGTCGACCGAGCCCTTCAACTGACCGGAGATATTTATAACCGTTACGGGCTCGGGCGAGGCGAACGTCTGCGCTTTCGCTGTAACTTCGTGCAGGCGACTATCGGTGACTATGACATGGTGCCAGCACTCACTCTGCGAACCATCCCAACCGTAATTCCGCAGCTCGAAAGCCTTGGACTGGAAGATGATTTATTCCCGGCGTTACTGCCTCACAAGGGCATAGGTCTGGTTGTCGGCGAAACAGGTTCGGGAAAATCCACGCTACTGGCTGCTATTTATCAGTACTGCGCCCAGCATTATCCCGATCGCAAAATTGTCACTGCGGAAGACCCGATTGAATTTCTGCTGAACTTTCCGCACGCCATCCTGATGCCGGAGCAATCGCAGATTGGTCGCGATGTGGCTTCCTTCGCTGAACACCTGCGGCTCTCACTGCGTCGCGCCCCGGGCGTGATTGGCGTGGGCGAAATACGCGATCTCGAAACTCTCTATGGTGCAGTCATGAACGGTCAGTCCGGGCACCTCTGCCTGTCTACCATGCACACCGACTCCCCGGGAGAGACCATTCCCCGCGCTTTGATGCTGGTTCCGACAGAACTTAGGGAAGCGATGGCACACAACCTGCTGAGTAATCTGCAGTACATCATTGCCCAGCGACTGTTACGGACCACCGACGGCAAACGTCAGGCGGTGAGGGAGTATCTGGTGTTTGATGATGATGTTCGTGAAGAGCTGGGGCGTCTGGATCATACCCGCTGGCGTGACTGGATCGATAACCATCTCAGTGAACGTAAAGCTCGCATGAGTGATAAGGCTTGGGCTCTTTATCAGCAGGGCCGCATCAGTCAGCACGAGGTGCTGACCGTCATTACCCGACGCGAACTGGAGCGGAGGATGTCGATGTGAATATTTGCCCCTGGCGCGATGCCGGGCGACGACTAGAAATACTGGGTATTCCGGTCGTGCTTTTTGCCCTGTATGCCGCATGGTTTCAGTGGCCGGAAACGACCACGCTGTACATTATCACCGGCATCATCCTCTTCTTTCGGCTTCTCTCCTTCTTCGGCTTCACCATCACGGTGCTCTGGCAGCGCCTCATCTATCTTCTTCGCGGACAGCGCCTGACAGGTCGTCCATGGTGGTATCGCAAGTTCTTTGAATAACAGAGGAACATGACAATGCAGAAACGTACTTATCTCACCATTATGCCGGATAACAAAAAGGACGCATTACGCGCGGCCGGGCGTCTTGCTGATGGAGATTATGCCCTTGAGTATGATCGTTCAGAAAAACTCTGGTTCGCAAAACCAGACGCCGACCTTGAGAAGGTAAAGCCCTGGGTACCTGAAAATACCGTCTCTCAACCAAACCAGACCACCACCAATAATCTGACGCCTGCAGAAGAATTTGCACAAGTGCTTCAGGATGCGGGTTTTATATTTCCCGCTGGCGATTTACCTGAATTGGATGGAAAGAAACATCGTGTATATGTTGACGGTCAAAAAAACACCTCACAACATAAAAACAAAAATGGAGATTATCCCGGAGGTTCTGGTGTTTATCAGGGATTCATGGATGGCCGACCTGCTGGATGGTACGAGAATCACCGGGCAAGCGAAGGCAAGGTGAACTGGACCTCCACCGGCTCACATACCTATGACCCAGCAGAGGCAATAAAACATCGGGCACTGGCCGCCCAAAAGCGCTGGGACCGGCAGATACAATCTCAGCTGGAATTTGCGCAGATGGGCAAAACCCTGGCGCGGCAATGGAGCAAGATGCCACCGGCACCGGATACTCACACTTACCTGGCCCGAAAAGGTGTGCCGGCAGTAGACGGGGTTCGCCTAGATAAATACGACAATCTGGTCATTCCGCTGCGCAATACCGCCGGCGAACTTCGCACGCTGCAATACATCAAGCCCGACGGTACCAAAAACCTGAAGAAGGATGCTGAGAAGACCGGTAATTACTTCGTCGTTGGCGGCGAACTAAACCCACAACTCCCCATTCTCTATGCAGAAGGATATGCCACTGCGGCAAGCCTGCATCAGGCCACCGGGACTCCGGTTGTGATGACGGTCGACGCTGGCAACATGGTGACGGTGTCACGAAACCTTAAAGCTCTTTATCCCGATGCGGCCCACATCATCCTTGGCGAAGATGACTTCACGAAAACCGATAACAAAGGACTCAATAAAGCTCGGGAGGCCGCAACGGCTATTGATGGCACCTATATCATCCCACAATTTACTGAAAGTGAACGCGCACAGGCATTCGCCGGCACCGGTTCATTCAGCGATTTCAACGACATTCATTCATCACGGGGACTCGATGCCGTACGCGATCAGCTGTCTCCAGTTCTTGACCCTTTACTCCCTGACTGGCGTCAGACCTTCACAAAGGAACATCCTATGCCAGAAACCAACCTCAGACAGGACGATCCTGAAGAGCAATTACCGGAACCTGCTGATATCGCAGAATATGCGGCTTACATGCAGCAGGAGTCTTCTTCACAGTCCCCGGAAAGTGAAGACCACCTCGTCGGGCAGAACAGCAGCGAACCGGCAGAAGCTGTATCAGCACCTACTGAAGCCACACCTGCACCATCTGATGCAGAAATACCCCCGGTTAACGCAGAAAACGAACCAGAAATAGCAATTTCACAACCATTTGATGCAGGAATTGCGTCTATTGATGCAACATTGCAACCCGGCGATACCGAATCCGCGCCAACTGAAGCCAGTCAACATCCGACAGATATCGGCGTTCTTGCTGACCCGGCAGCCGCCTTACCTGACGCGAATATTTCACCGCCAGATGCGTTGCCGACATCCCCCGAGCCATCACCACAGCAGCCGCCCGAGAGTCCTGTTGGCGTAACGCCGGATCCCGAAGTGCTACCGGTACTGAGTGACAGGGAAACGCCAGTAGTGAATACGGCTTCGCCGACCGAACCGCAGGATATACCTGCCGAAGAGAACGGCTTTAACTTCACCTTTGGTCGTCATGCCGGTGACGTTAGTCCGCAGGAAGATCCGGTACCGCGTATCAATCTCGATGAACTGCTGCAGGGTCTCAGCAGCCGACAGGAAGACCGCACGTGGGTATACGCTCTCGATGGCCAGGATGCCTTCCGTGATTACGGCGATCGCATCGTAATGGCCTCCCCTGAAGCCAGCGAGAATGACCGCATGATCCTAGCGGCTCTGCTTTCCGCAAAAGCCAATCAGCGCGGTGCAGTAGAAATTACTGGCAGCGAAGCGTTTATCCAGAGGACTATGGCGCTGATTGCAGATCACAACATTGAGGTTCACCTTAAAAACCCACAGCAACGTGAACAGTTCGAAGCACTGTTGAAAGCTCGGGCAGAGAATACTGTGCCACAGAACGGACTGGATATCGGACCCGCAAATCCCTCAGTTGAGCCAGCCCCGGCACAAGCTGCAGCTGATTCGCCGGTGATCTCCCCTTCAGCCTCAGCGGCCAGTGAAGCACCCGCCCAACCTGCTGCGCCGGAGCTGACAACGGTTGAAAAAGAGACGCTGCGCACCGGTCTCACAGGCAAGCTGCTGGATGCTGGCAAAGCACCATACCAGTTTGATAAAACCAAAACCGACAGCTTTTATCTGCAGATGCGCACCAAAGGCGGTAACAAAACCTTCTGGGGTGTCGAGCTTGAGCAGGCGTTGAAGGACAGCGGTAAGCAGCCCGGCGATATGGTGAAACTGCAATTCCTTGGTAAGAAGCCGGTCACCGTGAACGTGCCGGTGAAAGATGCCGACGGTAAGGTTACTGGGTTTGAACGGCTCGACACCCATCGCAACCACTGGACAGTCTCCCCGGTCATGGACAACCGGCTACTTGTTGAGGACAGAAACGCCGTCGCACCGGCGGAACTTGCCGCCTACGACGGTAACGCTTTCTGGAAGTTACAACAGCAGATCATTCAGGCAGCAAATCTACCACTTACCATGCCTGACGCCAGTGGCCACGGGTTGCTGTACACCGGTCCGGATGGCAAAGGTCAGCCCGCACCAGGGACACCGCCGGTTGATGCGCCGGTCCCTCCTCATTCCAAAGCGGCCGGATCCGTGGTGATGCATGCGCTCGCCGCCGATGGTGAGCTGCAGGCACATCTGGTGAAAGGGCATGGTGATTATCTTCAGGGCATTATTCGCCATGAGGGAGAACTTAGAAACGTACTGGCTCGCATTTGCACTGGCGGGAATGGCAATACGTATCTCGCGCTCAATACCGTTCAGGATAACGGTTCTGTGCACCTCATCGGGCATGCTTCAGCGGTAAATACGGTGAAAAATGGCACGGCTAATTTCGACACTTTTGCATTTCAAATGAAAGGAAAAGATGCGCCAAAATTTGCCGTACCACTGGTTACTCCGGAAAAGATCCCGCCGGCCCTGCACTGCAAACTGGGGTTCTCTCAGGCATATACACCACCGAAGGCTGAAGACCCTGTTCAGTCTCCCCGTGCGCAGGTAAAGCCGGCTATCCAACCACAGCCAATGTGAGGTCATGATGCGACGTACACTCTGTTTCACACTTTTATTCCTAGCGTGCCTTCCCGCTGCAGAGGCAACCTCCTGCCGTGCAGGTACCGCAGCTCAGGTAGGCCGCGAGACGGGCTACAATCGTGCTAAAGCTGCAGCTGAAGCCTGGTCACAACGTCAAAACAACGTTTCGGCGTCATTGGGTGACTGTCTGGGAAATATTTCCACCACAATCACCGCCCCCACATTTCCTAATCTGGCAGATATGATGAACCAGATTGGCCAGAAAATCTGCAAGGCGGCACGAGACAAAATTAATGACTATGTCCCGTCCACTATTGATCCGTGGGGAGATTTACCCTCCTCCGCCAATCTGTCGTCATATAGCTCTTACGTTCCCGCACCACAGAGTCAGTCTGTCACTTCTGCACCGATAAGTTCCGCGACCAGTGGCGGCAGTTCCTCTTTCATTTCTCTGAACTGACGGAAGTAATTCAACGATGAAAAAGAATCCAGCCTCCCCAGTAGAGGCTTCTTCGGCTGTAGCTAAAGAAAATCCTGATATCGAGTTCGATAAACATCTTGTGCCATTTATGGCAGCGCTGAAGCTGCAAAAAGAGAAAATGCTCAATGCCTCCTTTGCTCGTAAGGCGCTCCAGGTTGCACTGCTCGCCGCCACGGTGAGCCTGCTGCAGTGGCCGGTTAACGCCTGGCTGGTCTGGAAAGTAGCCAACCCGCCGACGAAATACTTCGCTACCTATAAAGGCAGCGTACTGGAGCAACACCCCACTTCAGAACCTGCATATTCTGATGATGACGTCATCGCATTTGGCGATAAGTTGATCCGCGATGCTTTCCAGCTCGATTTCAAAAACTACCGGGTACAGCTAAGCAATCAGCAACAAAAGTTATCTGAAACTGGATTTGCCAGCTACTACAGCGCCCTGACAAATTCGAATCTGTTTGAGAAAGTGGTTAAAGACAAGATGCTCATGTCAGCCAACGTCACACGCAAAGGCATAATTTACCGACGCGGTCGCGAGGGAGAAAACGGTCCCTATATGTGGGACATACAGTATCCAGTCACACTGAGTCTGGATGGTCAAACCCGCAGCCTGCCACCACAGAACTTTATTTTTACCGTGCGCGTCCAACGAACTGACGTCAACGTCAAACCGGAAGGGATTGAGGGTGCATCAATCATCACCCGCGATGCCCGCTAATTTTACTCAGGTACTCTCATGAAAAATCTCACTCTCACTGCAGTGGTTATGCTGCTGTCAGCAGTCCCGGCACTCGCGACAGATTGGGTACCAGCCCGCACGGGTAATACACCAACCACCGAGATCCCAGCGGCACCGAAACCTACAGCACCTCAAAACGAACCTGTAGTCCCTCAAACAGATATCACTGCCCTGATGCTCCAGACACCACCGCCCACCCCCCCCACTGCAGCCCAAGCATGGGCGATGAGCCAGGCCAACCCTCTGGATAATCGCCAGGGTGTTGAAATGGTAGGCAAAGTGATGGATGAAGCGAGCAGAGGGCGAGCATGGCAACCCGCCGATATTGTTCCACGCATTTCCACGCTGACCGTTAATCTTTCTCCCGGAGCCTCCCTGCCGGTCCTGCGTACCACGACGAATCAGGCTAGCACCCTGATGTTTACGGATAACACGGGAGCACCATGGCCCCTGGCAGCACCGCCCTATAACGGCAATCCGGATGGTTTTGCTGTGAGCTTTATACCGGACAGTAGCGTGATGACCGTACAGGCAAAACGCCAGTACGACCGGGGAAACGTAACGGCATATCTGAAGGGGCTGGCGGTACCGGTGATCATTGATGTCAACAGCGGCGAGGCCGGCAACGACACAGGAGCTCGAGTCATCGATAGCCGTCTGGATCTGCGTATTCCACAGCGCGGGCCTCAGGCGAAGAAAATGCCAGCCGGTCAGTCGAAGATTGGCCTCAATAATCCAACCTTGCAGGCCTTCCTTGATGGCGTTCCGCCTAAAGAGGCCCGACGACTGAAAACTCAGGGTACTTTGCCGGACACGCAAGTATGGCAGATGGGAGATGACCTTTATATCCGCTCCCGCAACGAAATTCGTGACGAATTCGAGCTGACGCAAGCCTCCGGCGACGGTACCTGGCTCTATAAATTGCCCCTGACGCCAGAAGTGGCGTTCTCTCACGCCGGAAAAACGGTGTATCTGACTATTTCACTGGAGTGACTATGTCCGCCGAAAAAGACGTCAGCCGGGACGTAAAAAAAACCGGCATCATCATCGCAACCGTGATTTTTTCGCTGATTGCCGGCGGATTTCTGCTGGTTTCGTGGATAAGCACACCACCTCCGCCAGCCTCTAGGATCAACGTAGATAAGACCGCAGGCGGCTCTGGAAAAATCGCTGCAGAAAGCCCGCAATACCGGGAAATACTTCGTGAGAATAATGCGGAAGGTGCAAAACAGGCACAGGCAGCTAACACCAGTTTCATCGCCTCTGTCGGCTCAGGAACTGTGAGACAGGTTCCACCAATATCTCAGGTGCCTTTGCCAGCGCCGCAAACACCGACACCATCCGGGTATTCTCAGCAATCACAGCCCGCCCCGACGGGTATCGATCCGGACCGTAAGAAGGCTCTGGAAGCCATGCTGAAAGAGCTAGTTATCCAGCGAGCCGCACCTGCTGGACAAATTGCCAGCATTACCGGCATGACTGGTGGTCAGGCAGGAGGTAATCCGGGAGGAACCCCGGTGAGTGTTTACGCAAGCTGGACGGAGAGCCTGGCACCGACGCTAACGTCGGCGACGCTATCAGGAAGCACGTCCAGAAATACCGACAATGTGGTGATCCCAGCAGGGAGCCGACCAGGTGGGGTTATCGATACGGCAGTCGATTCTGACAACACCAACTCTCAGGTGCTGGCTCACATCCCTGCGGGTCCCTATGCCGGAGCAACGCTGATGGCTAACGGTGTTCAGCTGGCAGGTGACGGCGTCAATATTCATTTCACCAAAATGACCTGGAATAAGGACACATGGCGCATTGATGTCTGGGCAGCAATGCCTGATACGTTGCAGTCATCGGTGGCATCCAGCGTAAATAACCGATACGGCACGCGTATTCTGCTCCCCGCGCTGGCTCACGGACTCGGGCTGGGTGGACAACTTTATGCCAGCGCTAATACGCAGATCCTGAGTAATGGCTACAACACCCTCGAAGGTCGCGTCGGCATGCCAAACGGAACAGCCGTTGCCGGTACAGTCCTCGGCGGTGCCGCTCAACAGGCTGGTCAGGTCATTGCCAGCGATGCCCAGAAGCTGCCGGTTAAGCAGGTTCTCGTCGATCGCGGCCAGAGTGTCGCCCTGCTCTTTATGACCGCAGTCAAAGAGAGCGATAAAGAAACCACCACGACGGCAGATGCCGCATCAGCAGGCCTGCGCATCCAGCCAGCCGGAACCTTTGCCCCCGCAACACACCCCTGAAGAGACACACCATGAAAGAAGACTATTTTGATCCGGACCTTGCACCGGACGCTTCCCTGTTGCCCACAGATAACACCATAACAACAGAAGAACCCGAACCCTCTGCTCCTCAGGTATCTGACGAAAAACCGAAGAAACGCCAGTTTTTCGGCTATGACCTGAGCACGCTACTGGTTGCTGGCGCGGCCCTCATTGCGCTCACTGTGTACGCCGTCTGGCCAGACTCACCGCCCTCCCGGGCATTCATCCCGGATGAGCGCGCACAGCAGGTGTCCCAGCCGGTTACACCGGCCTCTACTTCTGAGCCAATTTCGTTAGCGCACCCCCTCCCCATTTCCACACCCGCGTCGCCCGCCTTCATAGCCACTGACTCAGAGGAAATGAAGCAGTACAGCGCCGCCAACCGGGAGGCGATTACGGTACTGAATGGGCGCACAGGGAATGTAGAACAACGTCTGGCTGCACTGGAAGCTCAGCTGCACGCACTGACTGCAAAACCCGTTGCGCAATCACCGATCCCAACAACAGCCGGAAAAGTGACTCCGATTAAAAAAACCTCCCGCCCCCCATCAACACTATCCAAAACCACCGGCGTTACCGGTTGGCGAGTTAACACGGTGTATCCCGGCATGGCGTGGATAACACACAACGGTAGTACCTGGTCCGTTCAGGCTGGAGATGTTCTGCAAGGCATGACTATTCGCAGCATCGATACCCAGCGCCGGGTTGTCGTCACTGACAAAGGTGTAATTCACCAGGGGGGCTGATGGACGCCATTCAAATCCTGGTCCATGTGGCTGATGGCCTAAAGACCAGCGGGATACGACTTGTTCTTGCTCTGGGATTTATGTTCGGCCTGGGTGGTTGTATTGCCACGCTGGTATCCATAGTCCGCAATTCACGCAGCGGCAAGCCCACAAGCAGCGTGAAAGCGCTGGCCTCAGTCTGCCTAGGCGGCGCACTTATCGCCCTGCAACAGATGATGAACAAGGCCGCGCACACATTGAGCTTTGGTGATGTGTCATTCGACGCGATCGCCTATGCCCCGGACTCCATGGGGCAGGCAAAACTGGCTATTGATGCTGTCCTCACGCTGTTGCGGGCAGTTGGCGTGCTGTTCTTTTACATGGGTGTGGTTCGCGCTCGGCGTTCTCTGGTTGACGGCCATACAGGCCTGTCCGCCCGTGAAGACATCGGCACAGGCCTGGTCATGGCCATCACCGGCATCCTGCTGGCCTGTAACCCCGAATTACTGAATGCACTGCAAAAAACACTGGGTCTGACCTGGAATTAATTCAACAACAATGAGGTAGTCAAAATGCGTAATGTTTCTCTGTTTGTTTCCGTCCGTCTCTGGCTGGCACTGTCTTCCCTGCAAGTGCGTCTGACATCTGCACTCGTCGCGGGTCTGGGTACTGTGACACTGCCAGCCCATGCTGCCGACGGTATTTTCGAAATGCTGGACGGCGTAGCTGATGGTGCAGACAACTCAGGAAAAAGCCTGCTGAAACTGGCCAAATTTGGTGGCATCGGCCTCGTAATTGTAGGGGTGATCCTTTGGGTAGCTAAGAAGAAAAATCCCCAAATCTCATGGGGCTGGGTGCTGACAGCGTTTGGTGCTGGCTTCATCCTTATTGCCATCGATCAGTTCATCAAGAAAGGCCAGAGCACTATCCAGTTGAATCCGGTTGATGTGGGCTAAATCGCCATCCCCCGGTGCACCTGCACCGGGGTTTCAATCAGACAGAAGGAGTCCAAACACGTGAACCTGTTCCCGGAAAACGTGAGTGCCCTGTTCCCCGTTACGCTGGAGCCCTGTCTGCCCGGTGATGACGGCGACACAGACACCCCAGCTATCCAGCTTGATGAGCCAGATAATCTCACCCTCTGCCAGTTGCTCACACCGCTGGTCAGCCACTTTTATTACTGCAGCATGACTCGTCATGAGGCAGGTTATGACTGCGACGTTGTGCTTTTACCTCTGACACCGCTCACAGAACACCTGAAGGCAATAAAACAGAGTACCCCGCAGGTGCCGCTGACAGAACGACTCCTGAAGGCTTTTCGCCGCTGGGCTAATATCAATGTCGAACTGCTGCGTCTGACGCTGCCGCGCCGACAGCAAAATTTTGGCATTGAGCAACAAATATGGGGCCATGAAAGCGCGGTTCATTCCCCAGCAATACGTCGCAGGGCCAGAAAGCTTACCGACGACTGCTGTGACTTTTGCGGCTACACCAGTAAGCATAACGCCCTGATATTTCGAAACAGTAATCCGGAGGACACGGCAGATACCAACCTTGGCGTAGCTTGTCCGGTATGCGCCTGCAGTCGTCACCTCAATAACCTGGGTGCTAATGATGGTGTCATGGTTTACCTCCCTGAGCTTTCGCCGGCAGACATCAGTCATCTGCTCAGAACGGTGAGCATCGCCAGACAACAGGGGGATAAACGCCAGAAACAGGGTGCTACAACTATTCTCCGCTGGCTGGCAGAGCATCGCGCAGAAGCCGAAGCCTTCTGGGGGACCTGTCATCCCGGTGAGTTTGGTCAGGCGCTACTGCAGGCACGGGATCGCCTGCGCGAAGACCTACAGCAACGTCTCAGGCACATCGCACTTATCCCAAACCCTGAGCTGATTTCCGGCAATATCACCGCTGATTCGATAAAGCCATCGACCTGGCTTTCCCTGTTAAATCAGTACCGCAGTCAGAACTGACATAGTCCGAGAACAACTACCTATGAAAAATCCATTAGTCTCCGCGCTTGAATGCGTGGAAGAGGCGCTGGCTTATGCTTCCCGCTACGCGCTGGGGCAGGACTTTACGCGCTACTGCGATCTGCGTACCACAATCGGTCTCACCGACGATGACAAAAAGCGCCGCCCGGATATGGAGGCGTCTTATATCTTCGTGACTGAGGAAGGACATTATGCCAGCGTGTTCGAAGTTGAAGGGACTTACTGCCAGTTCAACGAACAACAGGCTATTACTGAAGAAGAAAAACGCGATAAGGCGCTGTTCAGTAGCTATATCGACCGGTTGCAAACGTTGCTGACCAGCGAATTTCAGACCGTTGGCCATAAACTCAGCTTTGTGTTTGAGCGTGATCCAGACAAGGCACGCGAAGAGCTGCGTAAACTGCTGGCACACCAATACCGGGGCCTCCGACGTATGGGCCTCGACCTGACTGACATTCTGGACGAGCGTATTGAGAAACTGGCACCGTTCGTCGCCCGGGAGCGTGCTTTTCTTGTGGTGTACACCTCGAAAGAAGCGCTGGCCACATCCGAACGCAGGGATGAAGAGAAACGCAGGGATGCGATACTGAAAGCAGCGCCTGGCGCGCGTTACGGCCAGAATCCGTTGTTCCATGAGCTGGAAGGCCTGAAAATCCGCCACGATACCTTCGTGACCACGCTGGAAAATCAGTTTGGCAACGGTGATTTTGGCACGCGTATTCGTCTGATGAATGCCCGCGAATTTGGCTTCCACCTGCGCGAAGAAGTTGAACGTGACAGTACCTCGCCAGACTGGAAACCTTTCCTGCCTGGCGATATAAAATGGCCACACGGGTTACCCAAAGGCCAGGACCATTCGATGCTGCTGGCCCCGCACCTTAACTATCAAATATTTAATAGTGAACCGGAGGCAGATGGCAGCTTTGTTCATCTTGATGGCCACTGGCATGCGACGCTTGCACTGTCCCTCGGCCCGCAGCAGCCGGAAACCTTCAGCGAGTTGTTCAGTAAAATGAGTCGCCGGCTTCCCTGGCGTATTCGTATGGACCTGATGCCCAATGGGCTAAAAGTTCTCGGCGGTAAAAAAATGGTACTGGGTATGGCTGCCCTTCTACCTCCGCTTCGTTCTGTCTATAACTCCGTTCAGTGGCTGGAGCATGCAGGCAAAAGCGATCCCGTGTGCGTCATGACGGTCTGTGCCAGTACGTGGGGTCGCTCAAAAGAGGTGGTTAAGCGTAACCGCACGCTGCTGCAGAAGGGTTTACAGTCCTGGGGAGTCTGCGAGGTGACCGGTACGTTTGGTGATCCCATCGGCGCATGGGTCTCAACACTCACCGGTGCCAATACGCTGAGTATTCCGTCGCTGATGTTTCCTCCGCTTTCAGCCGCGCTGGCATTACTACCCCTGCAGCGACCGGCCACCCCCTGGGCAGACGATGCCAGCATTGTGTTTGCAACACCGGACGGAAAACCTTACCCGGTGAAACTAGCAAGTAGCCTGCAAACGAAATTTACCGAAATTGTAGCTGGCGAGCCGGGTACGGGTAAGACCGTTGCACTTGGCGCGCTCAGCGAAGCCATTTTATTTTCCGGGCAAAACAATATTCCCTTCCTCTCCTATGTGGATAAAGGCTTTGGTGCACAGGGTTTGGTCAAACTGGTGCGTGATGCGCTGCCGCCCGATCGCAAACATGAGGTCGTCGGCCTGGTTCTGGAAAACAGCCGCGAGCATTGCAAAAACCCGTTCGATGTCCAGTTGGGTATGAAATACCCCCTGACACCCGAATTAGAGTTTATGGTTAATATCTGTGAAGCACTTTGCGTTGATCCAGAAACCGGTATTCCACCCAACGCGCAGGACTGCCGGCAAATCCTGACGACCGTTATCGAAACCGCATTTGACAACAACGCCGACAAGGACCCGGTACGTTATGCCCCGACGATAGAGCCCCTCGTCGATACGGCACTGGAGAAGACAGGGCTGAATCATGAGTATGATGCACATTGGTGGCAGAAGACGACCTGGTTTGAAGTCCGGGATTTGCTGTTTGAAAAAGGTGAGTTGAAGGCCGCCTCACGGGCGCACTATCAGGCCATGCCTGAGCTGAGCGACCTGCAGCTTTACCTTAATGATGCCGACGTGCTTTCCAGATATGGAACCATTACCCGCCACGGCAGCGGTGAGTCTTTGCTGAGCTACATTGAACGCTGTCTGTCTGATGCGCTGCGCACGTATAAAATGCTGGCTGGCCGCACAGTCTTCGAGCTCAACCCGGATACCCGTGTGATTGCCATCGATCTGAACAACGTGGTCGGTGGCAAAACCCGCGCCGGTCAGGTGAAAACCGGGCTGATGTACCTTTATGCAGGGCAACTGGCCGCTGGACACTTTGAGTTACCGCAGTACCGTAACGAACTGATGAGCCACCTACCAGAAATGTACCGCCCTTTCCATCACGAACGCCTGACGCAGCTGGCACAGGAGGTTAAAACCAAAATCTATGATGAGCTTCATAACGCAAAGGATATTCCTTTTATTATGAGCAAACTGGTCACTCAGGATCTGGAAAACCGTAAATTCTTTATCCGTACCGTCCTCAGTTCACAGTATCTCAACCACTTCCCGCATGAGATCCTGAAGTCCGCTAATAGCCTGTATCTGATGCAAATCAGCCATGAAGACTTGCCGCTTCTGACGGAGCATTTTGGCGTGCCGATGCACACCGCGCTGGCATTCCGCCATATTGGCTCCGGCGCATCACCCGACGGAAGCGGCACTCACTTCCTGGCGTGTTTCCGTCTGAAAACGGGCCGGGTGGTGCAAATTCTCAAAAACACATTGGGCCCGAAAGAACTCTGGGCGCTGAACTCCACCCCGAAAGATGCCGCGCTGCGCGATCAGCTGTATGACCTGCTCGACGGACGAACAGCCCGTGCCATTCTGGCCGAATCTTTCCCGACCGGCAGCGCAGAAAAACTGATTAACCTTCGCCAAAAAGAAGCCAAAGAAACTGACCACGGCAACGTGATTAACCGTCTGGCCAGCGAGCTTATCGCTGCTCGCGGCCTGCAAATCTAATACAGAGACTCCCATGAAAAAACTCATACTGGCTGCCTGCATAGGCGGTGTGATGCTGCCTGTGTCTCAGGCGTTCGCCTATCCCGTTGAAGTCATTACCAGCAAACCGATAACACTGGAGGTTGTTCCCCAGTTATCGACCGCAAACGGCACGCTCGGCAGCATTCTCAGCACCAATCAGCAGATTGGGGGCGCTGTCAGCTCCGGAAACGACAAAATTGCAGCCATGATCCAGCAGTCCACAGAGAACATGCAGCAATATGCTACTTACGCACAGCAGGTGCAGAACCTGGAGGAAGCGCGACGCAGCTACACCGTTCCGGAGTCAATCTGCAGTGAATCAGCGTCCGGACAAGCTTCGCAGATAGCACGACAGGCAGGAGCGAAGCAAAACAGTCTGGCCAGTGGCGGTGGTGTCAGCAACGCGGCAATTAAAAAAGTGTTGTCATCAAAACCTGCAGCACCGGAACAGAGCCAGTTTGCCACAGCTGATATTCATCGTAATTACTGCACACAGGAAGATGCGGATGCCTGGGGGGAACTCTGCAACGGAGTTTCCGATCTCCCCGGCGGTGACAAGCAGGTTCGTTCCCTACTCGCCGGTGCCGGTGCTGAAGATAAAGCCCCGGAACTGACGTTCAGCCAGGAACAGACCGACGCGGCCATGATGTACCTGAAGAATTCATCGCGGCGCGATGTGGGGCGAGCGCTGAAGAAAGGAGAGGTCAAGACAGACAGCGGTCGCCAGTACATCGGCATGATGACCGAGCATGACGCCATTCAGAGCGCGGCAGAGCAGCCACAGCTGGCGATGGTTGCCGCCAGTCAGCCCAATGAGGCAACCAAAGACGTACTGGCTGAAACCCTGCAAACCCCGTCCAGCAACGCATGGTATGACCAGAACGCCTCCGCTGAAGCCAAACGCGCCGGCATGATGTCCCTGCGCGAATTTGAGTCGTTTGAAGTGAATCGCCGCTATGCCAACACTGACTATCAAACGGACCTGCAAAATATGGACGGTGATAACCTGATGCGCGAATCCATCCGCGTTCAGAGCCAGCAGAACGCCCTTCTTTTGGGCATTAAACAGCAGCTGCAGGAGAACGCCATTCTGTCTGGCCAGCAACTGAGTCTGAGCAGCGCACAGTATTATGAACCCCGCCTGGCACAGAAACTTCAACAGGCCTCTGCAGGAGCAACCCGCTGATGAAAAATATTATGAAAGCAGCCTGGCATGCAGCCAGTGTATTGTTTCCGTTGTCAGAACCAGCGCGCAAGCCTCAAAAAGAGCAAAGTGAAAACAGGCAGAGGTTCACCAAGGCAACTTACCGTGCCGCCAATGTGTTACTTCCTCTATCTGAAACAGCCCGCATACTGCGGGCTATGAAATATTCGGGCGGTAAGCTGGCAGAACAAGCCCGCCGTCTGAAACAGGTAAAGGATGAATCGACAACCGAACTCTTGTCATTTGATGATGCAGTCAGGGCGAGTGGCCAGACCCGTGAAGTGCTTTTAAGCCGTTACCTTCGTAGTAAGCGCATTTGGCTTTTGCTTTTTGGCGGTGCGGCACTGCTTGCCCTGTTCCTGCCAGTCGCGATGCTCATCTCTGGCATACCTTTCACAGGCATGCTTTTCGGCCGGACCCTCAGCATGTCGTTCATGCTGGCAGGATTTAGCGGCCTGATGTTCGTTCGGGCACTGAAAAATCAATACCACTTGTGGCAGTTGCAGACCCGCCAGCTTGGAACTTTCTCGGAATGGAAAGCCGCTGGCAACTGGCTACGGGACATTTTCAGCTGGCAGCAACGTTGATCTAAATCTCGCATTGCCTTACTCCCTCCCCGGGAACTACACCTGTCCGTATTACGGAAACTCCCCATGAAAAAAATCCTTCTCTTTATGTCAGCCATCGCGCTGGCCTGTATTGCGCTGCCAGCATTTGCTGACGGCGTTACTTTTGACACAATAAACTCTGCAGCTACGCGCAGCTCAGATTTGTCCCGTCAGTTGTTAGTCATGGTGTTTGGTGATGTGGTGAATAATCCGCTTCAACCTGCGAACATCAGCTTTATTGGTCAACTTTACGGGGTGTTCAACGGCATCATCGCCGGACTCGCTTTTATCTGGTTTATGGGGGTCACACTTAGGGCTACCGTCCTGACGGGCAACCGGGGAAAGGTTTTTGGTCGTGGTACCACAATGATGGCCCCCGTATCCTCCCTGGCCGGTTTCATGGCTTTGGTGCCGACCCCATCCGGCTGGTCGATTTCCAATCTGGCATTTTTATGGATGGCTTCGATTATGGGCGTCGGGAGCGCTAATCTTCTCACTGATAAAGCTGCCGATACGATCATGGACGGTCAGTCAATGATTATGCAGCCTGTCGCCGGTGAAACTATCACCGCCGCCCGGGGCATCTTTGATATGTATCTCTGTAAGGTTGCATTAAATACTGAGCAGTCACAAATGCATCAGAACGGCAGCAGCAACACACCGCAAATGTCTGTTCAACACTCGACTGATGGGAAAGAAATTAGAATAACGAATGGCAGTGCAATCTGTGGCAGTGCGAGACTGCCTGAAACAACAGAGAATAGTTCTGGGTTCTCATTTAGTGTTCCAATCAACTCAGGCCCACTGGAAAATGCACAGAACACCGCTTTTACCGCGATCAATAGTACGCTTTCAGCCAGTGCGGAAAACTTTGTTAATGCCTGGCTCAGCTATCAGGATGGCGTGCAATCCCAGCTTCCCGATGTTGAATCAGAAATCCAGCAGGCAGCAAGGCAATATGAAGACACCATCAACGCTGCAACCTCAGCCGTAAATAATGAAGGAACTATCAGGGGAGCGCTCGCTAATTATCTCAAACAAAGCGGCTGGATATCTCTCGGTGCCTGGTATCAATCCTTTGCTACCGCTAACCAGAAAGTAAATGATGTAGCTCATCAGAGCCCAATAGTGACCGGGCCGTCAAGTATCGGAGAAGTAGGCGTCGGCCGACTACAAGAGGAAATAAAAACAGCACTGTTGGCACAAAGGAAAAACTCAACGTTTACACCGCCGCTTGGGTCAGCAAATATGCCGGGGAACGATAACCTCGATGATGTGCAATCGGCTAATTCAGCAATAATTAAAGTAATGCCAAAAATGCAACAATTTACTGCTTGGATTGCCAATACAGTTATGACAGGCGGGAATCAGGATAGCTCAGAGCAAGTAAACCCATTATTGAAAATGAAAGCCATAGGTGATTATACGCTGGGGATTGCTGAAACCACATTTTCAGCATTCACTATCGCTAAAACCATTGTTGATTGGGGAAATGGAACCGGCGTAGGGAAATTGGTTAATGCTGTTTCAGGTGCGGGTTATATAGCCAAAAGTATCATTGGGTCCATAGCACCAGTTGTCTACTTCATCCTGTTTATACTGCTGAGTGTCGGATTTTCCCTCTCTATATTTCTTCCATTCATACCTCTGATTTACTGGATTACGGCTTGTACGTCATGGCTAGGAAGCGTCTTAATTGGTACAACTGCTGGTTCGCTATGGGCTGCAACACATATAGGCACAGAGGAAGATAAAGGTAGTCGCTCAAACTACGGTTACATATTTTTGATTGATGCTGCTATCCGCCCTTCCCTGATGGTGTTTGGGTTTTTCTTTGCCAGCCTGGTTGTCGTTGCTATTGGTACCTTGCTGAATATTCTACTTCTTCCAGCACTAGCTAATGTCCAAGCAGACTCCATCACCGGATTAGTCAGCATCATAGGAATTCTGATGATTTACGCACGAATTTGTACGACGCTGGTTTCGTCAGCATTCAGCCTTCAGGTATATCTACCTGATTACGTCATTGCATGGTTGGGAGGTCGTGAGGCTGCGCAAATGATGAAAGGTGCAGTAGAGTCTACCCGTAACATGTTTGCAGGCTTTGGGGGCAAAGCAGGCCACACACCAGGCATCAAAAAAATGGAACAGAGCCAATCACCTAGTAATGCTGATGGTTTTAAGTAATGTGACATCGCCTACATCTATGAGATAAAACCTATTAAAGGCCTTGTTAACTGGTCTCTATTCAGCATAAAATTAAACCAGTTAACAGGTCTCAGATTGGAAAATATGCCAAACATCATTCATAGTCATGTGACTGCCAGTGTCAGTGAACTCAAAAAGAATCCTATGGCTACTGTCAGTGCCGGTGACGGCTACCCGGTGGTAATCTTGAATCGCAACCAGCCAGCATTCTACTGTGTACCCGCAGATCTGTATGAACAGATGCTGGAACACATTGGTGATCAGGGGTTGGTTGAGCTGATCAAACAGAAATTGGTCAGATAACAAAGTATCAGGATGATATTTATGACAGTAAAATATACAGATACATATTCAAAAAAGTGGTCAGTAGCGCTTGCTGGCACATTATCAGGGATGTATTTATTTTTCATACTCCCGTTTCATTTCATCTTTGCAAGTTGGCTATACGTATACCGCAATGATGTGGACTATGGTATTCGCCAACAAGATATACCGTTGGTTTGGTTTATCTGGGCATCACTATTAGTAGTTATTTCGTTAACTACATATGCCATATACCGCCAGAACAAAAACATCAAAGCGTTTACCTCTTATTTTAGTGAAAAACACTTCAACGAGGCGTCTCCATCCAACACAGCTAAAAGCTGGACCGGGTTAAGTTATCTGGCTCTTGATACTAAAAATGGGACCCTGCTGTACATCAATCACCCTGACACTACTATCTTCAACTTCTTTTCCCCTAAAGATGTACGTGTCATGGGCTTTGGTATGTACGACTGGAAATCTATTGAAGTGGAAGGTAATACCTTAAAAATTTATACCGGCATACCTGAGCTACCGTCTGTCGCTATATCTACTGGTAAAGCCAGTCAGCTATATGAAAAAATCAATGCCATGCGTAACCAAACCTGGACATATGAAAACAATGTACCCGGTTACGTTGAACATCAGGCAAAACGTATCGCCGACGAGCAGGGGCTTAACCTGATCCTGCCGCCAAACTAATTCCCCTTCTGCAGTAACCCACAGTACCGACTCTGGGGCACCCTTTTCAGGGTGCCTCTTCTTTTGCATTCGCAAAATATTTATAGGTCTCCTCTATGGCGCAACCCATTCGCAATGATGTCCAGTCAGGCAATGACTGGACAATGGCCGCTGTCGGCCTGTTTATTACTCTGATGGTCGCAGCCCTGTTTTTCCGGCAGCTCACTATTGAATGCACCACCACCTTGCTCTACTGGTTGTGGAGTCTGGCTGATTTCCCCCGCTTCCATGCTGACGCTGCCTGGCGTATTAATCTTCTGGCTTCAACCCACAACAATGCGGAGGCAGTATCCTGGTCTGAATTCTTCTCGGTGATGGATGTAACAGCGGGTATCCTGCTGATTGCCCTGTTCCCACTTGCTGTTATCGGCACCATCTCCGTTCGCCGCCACCAGATAAGCCGGACCCGCCGGGATATTTCCATTCACTCGCTTCCCCGCATCATGGCGTCATTTTCTCCGGCCATCGTGCCGGCTCTGACCTATGGCGATAAGAAGACGCAGCTGCTGAATGTGGATCCGGAAGAACACCGCAGCGCACAGTCTCCCGATGAATTTGCAATCGAGTACAAACTGGTAGTTAACAGCCGCCTTCGCCGGGAGCTGGCTGAGCAGAAATTTATTGCTCAACTTGGTGAACGATTGCCTCATGAGAATGGCGATGTTGTGAAACAGGGCCAGTTAATCCCTGAATTTAAGCACTTCAGTGACCATGAGCGTGCCATGTTCGCCATCTTTGGCCTGCAGCACTTTCTGGACAAACGCAAAGAGGCAGAGCTGCTGCTGGATGCACTAAACCGCTCTACACTTAAATCAGACCGCAAGTACCGAAACAAAATCGGCTATCCCAACCTGTCACTGGCAGACAAAGCATTTCGAAAAGTGGCCGCAACGCCAGCCGCGCAAGCCTGGATAAAACAATACGGTTATGTCCGCACCGCTATCGCTGCATTGCATGATAACGACCTCCACCTTCCTATCCGCCGATACCGCTGGCTGAAAGGACTCGACCGCACGCTCTGGTACGCCCTGGCATCCACCGGTCGTCCCTGGCCGTTCGTTGAAGGTGCCGGGGTGATCAGTCAGTCCCACTGGGAAAAACTGGCCGCCCGTTATCGCGTCAAACTGAGCAAACCCATTATGTCACTCGCGCTTGATGGGCTTGAAACAGACCTGAAAAATATCGGTGCAGTGGTCGATGACTCGCCCCCGGCCATGCGTCCTTTTAATGATGAAGAAGAGGACGATGACGACGAAGACAACCCGATGCAATCGGGTACCCACTCTGATGAGCAACACGTTCACCGCCACGTACATTCCTTTCGCCCTAAAATGAGATAATCCCATGTCAGAACAGACTGTTAACGAAACCTCAATCGAAATTCATGGACAGCACCTACAGGTACGACTGAACGGTCGCAGCCTGTTTAATCTGAATCGTCCTTTAGACGATCGCTATCAACTGACGCTTGAGCAGGATGCGGGTCAGTACACTATCTGGATGCGGCAATCCTGCAACGGCTTCGCCAAGCTCTTTACTACCGACGACCCTGAGCTTGCCAACAACATAATGAACACCACAGCCGATGCGTTGCAGCGTATGGCCATGAACGAAACCAGAGTGAAACCGCTATACAAAAGAGGAGGCCACTGGCTCATTCCTGGCGTCATTTTTCTCTTTCTGGCGGGTGCATGGGCGTCGTGGCTCATTAACCCCCCTCATCCGACACGGCCACCGGTTCCCGTGCCCGCGTTTCAGTCTCCAGTGAAAACCACAGAATCAGCAGCAAGTACACTTCTGCCGCCGTCTGTAGTGATGCCAGCCCGAACCGAATCCGTCAGCACATCTTCAGCAGCTGCAGTGAATACGCCAGCGCAACGAGTTTCGCTATCTCCCGAAGAAGCGGCCGAAGCCCGCCACATGCTGGCCACACGTCTGAAGAACGGTGCCGCAAAACAGGAATTCACCATCCAGTTATCCTCTGGCCATCCGAGAACCCTTTATATCTTTTCTGATCCTGAATGCCCTAACTGCAGGATATTCGAGCCGACCGTGCAGGCCCTCTCCGCGCAATACAATGTGGAAATATTTCCGGTCACACTGATAGGAAAAGCCCGCACAGCAGAGCAAGTGATCCCATTACTGTGCGCACCGGCAGCAAAACGCGCCGATATGTGGCGCAGCATTTTTGATATTGGTGCCGGTATGCTGAACCCGACCGCTAAATCAGAACCGAAGCCAGCTTCCTGCGAAGCAGGGCAGAACGCTTTGGCGCGTAATGATATGGCCTTTGAGCTCTACCATCTCCCGGGCACGCCGACCGTTATCAGCGATGACGGCCGTATGATCCCGTTGCAGGCAATGACCAGCGATGCCGCACTGCAGGCCTTCCTTAACAACGCCCAGTAAGGAGCTAGCAATGGATTTAAAAGGACGTCACGGGCCGGTAGGAAATCAGCTCATAAGCCGACAGGTACAGGGCAGACTGGCTGAACGGTTAATGCTGGCACCGTTTACTGTGCAGTTTTTATTGGTATCTTCCCTCTTGTTCGGCGTGATATGGCCGGCAACCCTCCTGCTATCCCTGCCCTTCAATATTATCCTGCTGGTCGCGTTCAGCGATCAGCGCTTTCGTTTACCGCTGCGTATCCCGATGGACGTGGGTGGGTTTGATTTGTCTACAGAACGCGAATTGAGCTGGAACATACCGCTGCTGAACCTGAATCTGCCTAAGATTGTCCGTGGGGAAGCGGCCGGTACACTGTGTCTCGGCGTTGGCCGTGGTCGTGACCGGGGAAAAGAACTGTGGCTTGAAACCTCTGATGCTATGCGTCACATACAAATCATGGCCACCACCGGCGGTGGTAAAACAGAAACGCTCTACTCTCTTTACCTGAACTCACTGTGCATGACCCGTGGCTGTTGTATTTCCGACGGGAAGGCACAGATTGATCTCGCAGTAGCCACCTGGTCAATGGCACGGCGTTTCGGTCAGGAAGACGACTGGCATGTGCTGAGCTTCATCACCGGCAATGATGACCGGTTTAAAAAACTGATGCTCGGAGATAAGTCCCGCCCCCAGTCAAACAGCACTAATCCGTTTGCTTACGGTAGTCCGACATTCATCATTCAGCTGATGGAATCACTGTTGCCGGCGGGGAACGGCAGCGATGAAGGCTGGAAAGACAAAGCGCGCGCCATGATGAATGCCCTGGTTTATGCCCTGTGTTATAAGCGCGCCCGCGATAACATTATGCTGACACAGGCAGTTATCCAGTCTTACCTGCCACTGGTGAAATTCGTTGGCTTGTATCGGGAAGCACTGAACGACGGGTGGCATGAAGAAGGTTACAAGCCGATGGAGAACTATCTGGCTAACCTCGCCGGCTTTGACATGAAGCTCATAAATCGTCCATCCGACTGGGCGCAAGGCGCACTGGATCAGCATGGCTACCTTATCCAGCAGTTCACCCGCATGCTCAGCATGTTTAACGACACGTATGGCCACGTTTTTCCGAAAGGCGGCGGCGACATCGATATGCAGGATATTCTGCACAACGATCGCACTCTGGTGGTACTTATTCCCGCCCTGGAACTCTCTGACAACGAAGCAGCCACGCTGGGAAAGCTATATATCTCCGATATCCAGATGAATATAGCCAAAGACCTGGGGAACAAGATTGATGGTTCTCCGGAACACACGCTGACGGTGAAAAAATTTGCCAGCAAATTTCCCTTCATGATCATCTGCGATGAGGTGGGTTATTACTTTGCCCCGGGTCTGGCCAAGCTGGCCGCACAAATGCGAAGCCTGCGTTACATGTTGGTTATCCTGGCACAGGATATTCAGGCCATGCTTAAACACGGTAAAGAGGTACATTCCGTGAATGCCAACCTGGGCACCAAACACTTCATGAAAACCGAAGATACGGAGGACACGTTGAAGATGATCCGAGCCGTCGGTGGTACAGGCCAGTATGCTGAGCAAAGAACGATGGATCGCACAGGTATGGGGAGCTATCAGGACGTCGATAGAGTGGAATTCCGCGATAGGGACAATATCCAACTGTCGGAACTAAAGGCTTTAAAATCCGGCGAAGGCATCATCGTATTTGAAGACCAGCAGATACGTAGCAATTCGATATACATCCCTGATGATGAAAAAATCTCAAAGCTGAATGTGAAAATTAACCGGTATGTACCTATTCGGCGTCCCGACTTCAGTGACCTTTGCCGTGAACTGCCTGCAGCTGCACGCCGGCGTCCCATCTCTCAGGAACGTGTCTCTCATATCCTGGATATCTGCCGCTCTACCGTTCCTGGGGAGTGGAACAGCCAGCTGAATGCCCGCATAGCTGACAAAACCCTGATGGCTCTCACCACTCTGGCTGCCGATCTCGATAACCGCGATGACGTGATCTACTCCCCTGAAGAACGGGGGATTTTGTTGTTTGAAACCGCCATCGATGCGCTGAAAGAAACGGGAGGACGCTATCGCTGGCTGAAAGAGCAGGAAAATATCCGCATATCGAAGAAACGGATTGAAGAAGCACACCAGAATAATACCAGCGTGCAGGGAGTCCCCGAATCTAGCCAACTACAAAGGGCAGCATCCCCCCCAACGGCACATTACGATACTCAAGATGCTTATTATGAAAACCTGGCAGACCAGTCCTTTGCTGATGATTTTGATAACACAACCGAACATCTTACCTACTGAAATAAATACTTCCCCGCCAGCTCCTCCAACCGTTGACTAAACCATTAGCTCAATAAGCTCAATTTTTTAATCATTAAGGAATGAAAATGACTATCCGTACATTACGGTCAATTACTTTGGCCGGCGTTCTACTTTTGGCTGTCAGTTCTGCCGTTGCAGCCCCGACGATCGAGGCGGATTTCTCACCAGAAGGCAGTGCATTACGACTGGTACTAGGGACCATCGATGATGCCCGGCAGAGTATTCGGCTGATGGGCTATTCCTTTACGTCACCCGAAGTAGTTAAAGCGCTAACGGATGCGAAGCGCCGTGGCGTTGATGTAAAGGTGGTACTCGATGAGAAAGGCAATAGCAGCAAAGCCAGTGTGGCAGCAATGAACCTGCTGGTTAATGCCGATATTCCTGTCAGGACAGTTAATCGGTTTAAAATTATGCACGATAAATTTTTAATTGTTGATAATCATACTGTTGAAGTAGGCAGCTTTAATTATAGCAGGGCAGCGGCACGGTCCAATTCAGAGAATGCTCTGGTTGTGCGCGAGATGCCCGCACTGGCTCAGACGTACCTGACACACTGGCAGTCTCGCTGGGATTTGGGAAGCGACTGGCAGTCTTCGTACTAATCCAAAGAATTGCCGTTACTGTACAAGAAAAGGAAACCCAAAATGATATACAAACGCAGATGAATGATGGACAGCCGGTGCTGCCCATCATCGGAAAACGCTAGAGAACTGGTCTCAGCAGACCGTATTTACGTTCACGCTGTTCAAAAGCAAGATGTCCACCTTCCAGCACGTTGCAGATGGCCTGACGCATGGTGTTTCCGTGCGCCAGCTCTCCTGCTTCCAGGGCCCCACAGCGATAGGTAATAACCTCATCATTGTTGCTGGCCACCAAAACCTGCTCAGCGTCGCAGTTCACTACCAGATTGGCATTGTGAGTCACAATGATGACCTGTCGGTACTTTTTTATCTTACGGAACAGCGGGACGAGATGGTGCATGATAAAGTCATTATCAAGGTCGTCCTCGGGCTGGTCGAACACAAAAGGTGAACCAAACGGATCGGTAGCGAGCTTAAGGCAGACATAGAACGTCCCTCTCTGACCAGCAGAAAGCTTTTCGACGGTCTTTCCTTTATAGGTAAACTGCGCCTTGACGCCCAGATAGGCGGAGATCCTGTCCGGGCTGAACAGGTGGGCCAGAAGCTCATGAGGCCCCGCACTGTTAAAATATTCCTGCTTCCACAACAGATTATTCAGAGAGATATCTGTCATTGCCTGTTTATCGTCGTGAACCTTAAGGATATTTTCATTGCTGACCAGGCGGGTGTAATCTTCAACGGTGTGAACGTTGAAAAGTACCGCAAGTTTGTCGGTCTGAGTTTCTCCCTCCCTTGAGGCACGAAATTTCCCACCGTTCATGCATTTCAGGACGCCCGCATAAAACGCATTCTGGTCAAACGTCACCTCACCATAAATCCCGATATCCTGCAGGATTTCCGCCACAAGGGTCTGCTGATCAGCAGTATAATGCTCTTTAGCTTCAGTAAGGGCATTGAACGCCGCATCCACCGTTTCCTTTTCCTGCCGGATATGTGATAGAACACGATTAATCAGCTCTTTTCGGCTCTCCTGATTTTTCTTGCCCACCGCCAGTCTGCGTTGCGACTCTTCACGCTCAAGTTCAGCACGGTTAATCATCTGCTGATATTCGGTAACTTTATCGAGAAGACCGGAAATGTCCTGTTCTATTCCCTGCTGGCGGAACTGATTAATAATATCCTGATTTACCGCTCCCATTTTTTCAGATTCAGACTTAGCCAGTTTGATTTTATTATTGATAACACCACGCTGCGGTTCGAAGTTGACATGGGGTATGACGTGTTCTTCAGTTCCCTTCGCATTGATGAAGTCAATCTGGTCGTTTAATTCGCTTTCTTTATCTGATAATTGTTTTAGGAATTCATTTAACCAGTTTAGTTGAGAGTTAATATCCGCAAGGCTTTTACCATTCCCCTGAAATGTTTTAATCAGTTCACGGTTTTTCTCGCTAGTCAGCGTATCAATATGTTTCTGTACAGCAGAAATTGTCGAAGTGTGATATTCCTCTCGATTTATAAACTGACCTTTATCATTCTTCATATTGAAGAATTCGAACAAACTGCGGAATTCATTCAGGTTCGATTCCAGCTCGTTTCTGAGCGGCACAGGGAAGGACTGGGGAGGAAGACGGAGCATTTTCTTTATCTCATCGCTGATTTTTTCAGGCTCCTGGCACAGATCCTTAATTTCACCCTGAGAAACGTGAAGATAGCTGTAAGAGTTATCAATGCCGTCAAACTCCTTATACTCTCCGTCTGTTTTACTGAGCTGGACAGAAAGCCGTTGCGGCGATACAGGACGTGCGCGTACGTTTTCAGGACGTGACGGCGTAAAGCGCGACTGCAGGCCATCCAGTATTAGGCTCTTACCAGTACCCCGGCCGCCGATAATAGCGACCATGTCCTCATTAAGCGGAATTGAAAGCTTTTTGAATCGGATTTCCTGACCGTCAAAAATCTTCCCCTCTACCTCTATTCTGCTGAAGTGCACTTTCGCAGTGCGCTGCTGCGGCCAGTCTTCTTCGAGTTTCAGGCGGGCCTCTGGCTCTAGCAGAGTCTGGCGGAGACCTTCAAAAGTTGGCTTTGCTTTTACCCAACTAAATATCGTTCCAGTTTTCTCAAGGCCATGTGCATCTGAACACCTGAACACCGGCTTTTTATTAGCGCCGGGATAGCGATCAGTCATTAAGAAAAATTCCCTAACAGGTAGAGAGTCCTGAGAGCTGTCGAGAATTATGTGCCCCTCGCGATCTATCTGTGTTGCCACCTCTTTGGATCGCCCCTCACCGTTTGGCCTGTAGCCACCATAGCCATTTGGACAGACTGCAATAATGGCATCGCGGAAGAGTTCAAAATGGGAAGAAATATGTTCGCAAAGAGCTTCGAAGTTGACAGTGATTTCGGAAATATTTTTTCCACTTTCTTTCAGGCTCAACTCTGAACAATAAACAGGTCTACCTGCAGCAGTTTTCGTTGCTATCGTCATGTTTGACAACACCTGGTTTATCTTAGCAGTCGGGATTTTTTCAGAGAATAAGCAGTGGATATTTATCCAGTCTCCCTGTTTGTTTGGTTGTGCGAGACGGAATTCAACATTCGGCAAAACAGTAATATTAAATCCCTGCCTGTCTATTTCCTCACGTATAATCTCAATCTCGTTTTCCGCCAGGAAGAAATAATTTGTTAGGCCAATAAGCGATATTCCTGACTCTCCCAGTTTTTTTATAAATTCAGGAATACTTTCCGGACCTTTAAATGTACTCGCCATCCACGTCATGGGACTGTGAATATGCAAATCCCATTTACTCCACTCAGAGCCTTTCATTTTTTATTCTCCGTATCCTGCGGTTACCTGCTGTGTGTGCGCTCAATCATAAGCCAGCCTTAACAGGCGCACCACAGTAACGTCACGGCTTTGTGGGGCATTTCAAACGAAGCTTGGGATGCCCCACAAAGCCGGTGTTCCTAAAAAAGGAAAGCCGCCCCGAAGGACGGCTACCAAGCTTACTTGCCCGCAGCGTTGATAGTCACAGAAATCGAGTTGTTGGAGATACTCCAGCCCCTTCCCCATGAGACAACAATGCATGAGCAAACGTTTCATTGCGCGGTTCTGGCTTAGACCATGCTATTGCAGTATTGAAAAGCAAGTTGCTTACCTAATGAGCACAAAAAACCGCCAAATTATCGGCGCTTTTTTATACAATTCACAATCGCGTTACGTTTTTAGCGTTGGGATACCTGGCAGCCGAGATTTGCGGATAAAAATGAACCCTGGCACCCATGGTATATGCAGTCATATCTCCATCAACATCAGCTTGGATGCAGTGAAACACAACCTTATCCTTCTCGCTTTTTATCATGATAGCGGTCGCGGAGATCACCGCTACAACTTCACCGGTATGTGCAGTATCTAATTTAACACTATCAGCCCACGCAAGATTCATCGGTAATGTTACCAGACCTGCCGGAAGCTGTTTGTTTTTCCACAGGGCATGTAGATTACAAAGCCCGGCCATCTTACGATTATTATCTATAAGCTCTAACAGCTTCAGATTAGAAGGGTTAATCCAGTTAATGACTTTCAGGCAGCGGTCGTAATGTTCTATAACCTTATTGATAATTTCCTCCACCTGATAAGCCGAATTATTACGCCACAGTGGCTCATGATGGGATAACCTGTTGCGGATTTTGTTAATTTCCTTCAGTTCATTACCAATGCTGTTTATAGAAAGTGGATTACGGGTATTTGTATCTACTGCGTTAGGGAAAACTTCAGCGCGGAGGTCGGGCCAAAGCGTTAAATAGGTAGCCCGGCGCGTGTCATAATCATTTTTGACGAGCGATACCCAAAATCCGAAAGTGAGTTTTGCGATAATATTTTCAGGAGTATGTGGCTTTCTATCTATAGTCAGCTGCCGTTTAGCAGCTTCGATATTTCTGTTAGCTTCGCGGTTATTTATCGGAGTGAACACGTTAATAAACCAGCTTTTAGCCGCTTCTTTTCTAGCTGCCCAAGTGGGTTGCGGAAAACTTTTTTCGATTTCTGCTTCCTGCGCGGCAACATATGACTGATGAATCGCATTTCTCAGCGAGATTTCGACAATCTGAAGAACGGGTAAAAAGGCGCTGGCGAGTTGTTTGTTCCAAAGGTACATTCCCAGACACTGTTCCGGGGAGGTACCTCCCAAAATCGGCAACTGGTAAGTCGCAAAACGCGGTGTAGAAAGTGACTGCGTGATAGCCGTGATAGTCATCGTTTTTAATCCTCATTATGTGACTAAAAGTATACCGATGACCGCACAACTTTAAAGCCCCGCTAGTAGAATCAGTACTCTGGAAAGGAATTGACATGCCTCTGAATGTGGCGTAGATTCCCCATCCAGAGGCAACTCTACTTGTGTAAGCACCCGCCCCACTCGAAGAAGTGCGGAATGCGAAAAAATATTTTTGAAGAAGGCTCCCGTAAAACGGAGCCTTTTTTGATCGCAACGTAGCCGTTTACAGCCAAATCCGCTCTGAGAAACGGCCATGAGTCCCAATAGAAATACCGTCAGCGTGGTTTTGGTGGCGTAAAACGGTTGGGTGTACTCGATGGTGACACGGGAGCATTATCCCGCATCTGTGGCACTACGTCATAACCAGCCTGGCGACGCTGAGCCGGGTGCGTTAATGGTACAGTTTTTCCTGACGACGCATTGAAATGAGGTATGTACTGCATAGTTCCCTGAACAAAAGACTTATCGCCCCGAACTTCAACCTTCTCGCCGCTTTTCTGGGCCGAAATATGCAAAGCCATCGCCAGATTTTTACCCTTCTCTGCCGGCACATCGGCAACCTCAATAAACAATCCTCGATCAAGAAGCACAGGTTTACCACCCGACGAATACACTACTGCACCATCGCGGTTCACATGCGTATCATAGCCGCGAATTTGCGAAGGTTTGATATCATCAGCAACTGCATAAAGAATGAAGTTATTGGAGATTGTCGCCGTGCGGTTCTTACGCTTTTCGCGATAAGCCCAGCCACGCAGCTGCGAGATGGCTGCAGCATCATACTGCGTTGCCTGCACTTCCACCCAGGCACGATATGACAGCGGACGGGCATCTGGTCTCTCTTTCAGAGCCTTTCTCTCATCACGAAGCTGGAGACGCAGCGCAGCCATATCTTTCATTTTCTCAACTTCCAGCGCACGGAACATCAGTTTACGCAGCAGTGGATCACGTTCATTCAGGCGGACATTATTTTTACGAATGCGATAACTGGCCGACAGTTCACGGAATCGGGTCCGGGATTCATCAGCAGAAATTCCCGGCCGGACAAAACTGGTTTTGTATGCCTTGTAGCGGGAAATTAAATCCTGTCTTGCCTCTGCACGCGCATTACGACGTTCAGCTCTCGCCCCGTTATCGCGACGGTGAAGGCGGTTGTCATACTGCGAATCAATGTTCACTGTACTCAGCAGTACATCTTTACCATCCTTGTTAACTTCACGAACAATGGATGCTGGATTAAATTTCCCGAGCAATTCCTGCTGACAGCTCAGCGTCAGTTCCGGATGTAGATCGCTGGCCTTAACTGAACATTGCTCATCATTGGCAACGTCATAGATAGCGAGGCCCTCACCTTTCTTACGTAGCTCAAGCCCGGCAGCGATCAGAATGTCATGCACTTCATCCCAGCTGTAATCACTTTGCATAAACAAAGAATTCAGCTTCTCCCTGCAATTATCTACGGCATAAGAGAACAGACTTTCCTTGTCGCCAAAGTGCTCCATCTGTCGTGCAGCGGAAGGTGCTGATTTGTAAAACTTACGGTTCCGGGAAATCGCACCGTCGCCATTAACCATGTAAGGTCCATTGTCATGCTTCCAGCCATTTTTAAGCTCCAGCTCACGACAGCAACGGTCAAGGGTAAAATAATCATTGTAGGGGGCGGCGACTTTGTAACTGGCCGGATTGACACGATTCACGGTCAGGTGGCAGTGCACATTATCAGTGTCATCATGTATGGCGAAAACATACTGATGATCTTCCATTCCCAGACGCTTAAGACAATACCTTGCTGACTCAAAAATCTGGTCAGGCGTCGGCCGTTCTGAGGTCGGCCAGGACAGGATGGCGTGGTAGACAGGGTCATTGCAGCGCGTGTTTTGCATGGCCACCATGTCCATTTCCGTAGACGAAGTCTCCAGTGAAAAACAGTTAGTTTCGCAGATGACTTTATCGCAACGCACCTGCTGGCGTCCGTCCGGGAACGTTGCGATAATATCCTGCGAATCAGGCAGCGCATTACGCGTCGCGTACCCAACGAGGTCATTGAAAATTTTATCTTCCGCCCGGGACTTACGAACAAACGGTTTTTCTGGCGACAACGTTTCGCTCATCTCCACATCATCACGCAGGATGGTGTAAGAGATAAGTTGTACGAAACTGGATTTACCGTCACGCCTTCTTTCAGCGACTACCGCAAGCATCTTAGTCCTCAGTATTGTTCAGGCTGTCAGCTCTGAACTTCATCAAAGCAACCTTTGTCGCAATCAGAGCGTCAGAAAAGTCTTTGCTTCTTTCCGTCGTCATAACACCGTCTTTCTTCATCTCACTGTAGAGATGCTTCAACAATCCTCCCAGCTTCAGTATCTCATTCATCTGCCGTGTGTCGCCTTTAGCCACAATACGACGACCAAGAGCTGAACGCCGAAGAAACTCACCGGTAGACAGACCGGCTGATTTGGCACTGGCCTGTATCTGTTCTTTCTCTTCAGGGAAGCATCGCACGCTGCCCAGCAAAGCCGTTCTCTGGCGTTTTTCACTCTTGCTCATCTTCAATCCTGCTTAACCGCTGAGGCGGACACTGCAAGTAGGGTGTCGGGACGGAGTCCTGACCAGGTCGTTTTGTGGGACCGACTGCGTGCAGGCGGTGCTACAAAACATACCCTGTCCCACGTTTTAATCCAATATGCGCCATTATGGCCGATTTTCTTTGTAAAGTCATTACGCCAGATGTGGAATGGGGTACCTTTGATTCATGAGTGAATACAAGGGTATAATTGGAAAGTTAACTCTGCACAAAGCACAGAAGGATATGAGGATGGCCGCAAACAGTTTTTACACGCAGGAACAGCTAGAACTTGCAAAAATTCAGCTCGCTGAATTACCTGATTTGAATGCATCACGCATGAAAGGAAAGGATGTACTTTCACACCTCAGAGAACAGTTGATTGAACTGTCTGTGAAAAAAGGTTATTCGGTGGCTGAGATAAAATCAGCGCTTGATTTGGCTGGGATAACTGTCAGCATAAAAGCGATAAAAGAGGCGATTGATACCGGTACGACCAAAAGTCGCAAGAAACCGGTTGTTGAGAAATCAGCAAATTCAAAAATTTCTGAGCAGGCAGAATCAAAATCATCCTGATGGCGATATTGCTGCTAATGTGATGTGTGTTATTTCACCGCAAAGGGGTCAACCCCCTGCGTGGTGAAATGCGCTGAAAATGGTGATCGGTTTTTTTAAATAATCACATACAGCCCGACATATTATCGTCAGGCTGTGAACAAAAATCACCACTCGAAAAATTCTTCCCCCTCAATAGCATCACCATCACGATCGAACTCAATCATATGGACATGATGTTTTTGTATCATCTTCAGAATGAATTTCCGCAAGGACTTGGACATACCAAAATCTTTCAGACGAAGAAGCGTTCTCTTTCCGTTGTACAATGAAATCATCAAACCATAATCATATTCTGCAACTCAACTGGCCGTTTCCCATGAACGTCCTTTCAGAATGATTGAATCTGCCAGCGTCATATGCCCGATACTACATACCAGACATTTTTTAAACTCAGGAGAGGTACTGCACATATCGATACCCTGTATTAAGAATGACGTTAAAAAATTATCGTGCTCTTTGATAACCAGCCGGTTTAACGGCTGGTTATCGGCTGTGATTAACTTTTCAGATTCTTGAAGTTTTCCGCCATTTCCCACAGGGCGCGATTAAGTTTGACGTCCCCTGCAATGCCATTAACGCCACGGGTCGTTGAGCGTTTGCCTTTCGCAGTGCGTCCGCTCAGTCCGCCTTTAATAAGGTTTTCCTGAACTTTTTGGTAGGTTGTCCACAAATCAGGGCTGCGGTCTTCGTGACGGCGTGTGAGCAATACATCTTCAGCGGCCACCGGTATATGTGCGCCGTCATATTTGTAGTTCAGTGCAGTAGTCGCCAGCAGGTGCTGCTCATCCGGTCGCAACGTGATAGCTTTCATTTCTTCACGGGATTCAGCAACGCTGTCAAAGATATTGAGCACCTCGTAAGCACCCTCAATGACCTGACCAACGACGTCTCCTTTATGCGGGACACGAATATCACCGAACGTATCGCCACACACTAAACCATTCATACACACGAAACGAAACATGCCAGGGATCATCTGGTAACTGCTTGAGCCATCGTGACTGTTGAGCAAAATAATTTCAGGGACTTCTTTACCGGCGATCTGCCCTTCCCTGCGCAGCCGAAGCATATGTTTTGTATGCTCACGCTTTCCCTGATCGCGCACGCGCGTCTGGCACCCAAAGAAAGGCTGAAAGCCTTCACTGCGCAGTTTATCAAGTAGTGTGATGGTCGGAATGTAGGTGTAGCGTTCACTGCGCGACTCATGTTTTTCTTCCGAAAATACACTTGGAACACAGCGGGCAAGCTCATCATTGGTCAGTGGTCGGTCACGGCGGATCATATTGGCATTGCCAAAACGGGAAGCTAAACGCATAGATATTTCTCCTCTCAGATACGATTGCCTTACGGCTTCTTTCCGGTGTCTCCCCTTTGTTGTGATGAAGGCGGGGAGCCCGTTGCTGTGACAAAAGACCGGCGCGGGGTATCAACTGAACGAACAAGGGAGATGGCGGGCTTTAGCCTTCACCCTTGTGAGGTCAGTGCCCCGTGCAAGTGTCTGTCACTGCAAAAGGGAAACCGCTAACGGCAAAGGTGAGGCTGACACCAGAAAGAAGCCGGACAGCATGGACGGCATCCTTAGCGGCCACGGAAGTGGCCAGTAAGAGCGGCGCACCCTGTGGGCGCTGCAAGCGGGCTGTTGTATTTCGTCGCCCTGGGCGTGTTCAAAGCGCGGCCAGGGCGAACGCGCATAAAAAAGCCGCTTCGATAAGCGGCATCAAAAGTGCAATAATTACACTTTATTTGCTCTAAAGCGTTCGTAAAGCGTCTATAACAGCTGGGTCACGCTCTATCATCATCAACAACTTTAGAGATGAACCTGATGGAATACGACGATGCTGTTCCCAGCTCTGGAGCAGAGAAGCAGAAACCCCCACTACATCCGCAAATTCATTTTGCTTAAGACCGCTCGCTTCACGCATTGATTTTACATCTGGAAGTCGATGACGATGGATGTTTTCCGCTGGAACAGAGAGCGTACCTTTCTCAATAGCAACCATCTGTTGCATACTTTCAACGAGATCATTAAACAGTTCAGTTTTCATTATTCCCCCTCTCAGGTAGATAATGCCCCGCAGTGCGGGGGCTTGTTATTCGATTTGCTGACTTATCGATTTCAGGACAGCTTTTTCGGCTTCAGTCAGATCGTCTTTTTCGTTTTTGGGATAGACCAGTAGCAGATAAAGGCGTCCCGATTTGGTTATGACGTAATAAATAACTCTTACTCCCCCCCGCTTCCCCATGCCTTCGCGACTCCAGCGGATTTTCTTACATCCACCTGTTTTACTGATTGTGTCGCCAAGATCATGGTTTTTAAGAAGATGCTCCTGTAAAGCTCTGAAGTCATCATCTGGCAGCAGTTCAGCTCTTCGCCTGCTAAATACGGGGGTCTCAATGAATTCTAGATACTCCATTAACGCTCGTCCCTTGCTGACCGTAAGATTATTATATTCGTACTCAGTACGAATATCAATATTTATTCGTACTGAGTACGAACAAACAAAGGTATACGCTCGCTAAATAAAAATATAAAATAGTGCAATAATTGCACTTTTTGAGATGATTATGACAGGTTATGAATTGCGTTTGTGGCGTAAAGGGATGGGTTGGGATCAGGAACGCGCAGCGGAAGAGCTTGGTAAATGCCTGCGAACGTACAAAGCCTACGAGAAATCACCGGCTATCGACCGCATTGTCGAACTCGCCACCCGTTCGCTGACACTTTCTTCATTGCTTCCCGCGCTGTCAGGTAAAAACAGCGCGGAAATCTGTGCGGTTCTCGACACACTGCTGGACTAACAGTCCGTTACGATGCCATCAAAAAACCGTCAAAATTAAAAACGTCATTGACGGCAACCGGCCACCCTCCAGCAATCCACACCATGACCCAGCTTTCAGACTCCTCACAGCGATACAGCATTCCCTGCGCCCCAGCGGGCAATTCTGAGGGTTCAAAATGGTTACAGCGATTTCCATTACACACGATGTAACTCAGTAAATCCTCAAGCTGTGCAGCCGTCATAATGGTTTCAGCACTTCTGGCCTGAACAGAGACAGCCTCGATTGTCCGCTCTTTTCCCTCACCATAATATTGATAGGTAGCATCCAGCGGGTGATCGGACGACATAAACGGCGTGGTATCAATGCGGCTAAAGTCGCTTTTTTCCGCAATACGATTCACTACTTCAAAAGGCTGCTGAGAGGTGGCTTCGCATTCGGTTGTGTCGCGTTAACGGAGGAAAGACGAAAAAACTAGGGCTGTCTATTTTTCAGGCGGCCAACAGATAAAATTGTTCTGCCGGTGATAAATGCTCCCCGACTGGATGCTGAAGTTGTCCTTTGCGTATCATATGCACTAACT
>NZ_KN150748.1:0-3856 GCF_000754815.1 Yersinia ruckeri ATCC 29473 | reverse complement strand
CACTGACCTTTGACTTTGATGTAGGTTTCATCCATGCGCCACCGACGACCCACTGAGCGTTTATGCCGGCGAAACGCCTTATCCAGCAAGGGCACCAGGCGGATAACCCAGCGGTGTAACGTGGAATGGTCAACGGCAATACCGCGTTCAGCCATCATATCTTCCTGGTTGCGCAGGCTGAGGGCGTAAGCCAGGTACCAACGAACACATTGCGCGATGATATCGACGGGATAATGCTGGCGTTTAAAGGCTTTTCGGATCAGAGACATGGTTAGGCAACACCGTAAAAAAACAGCATGTTACCTGACGACGCCTTAATGCGACAGAGCCGCATTTATCACCGGCAGAACAATTTTATCTGTTGGCCGCCTGAAAAATAGACAGCCCTAGTTTTTTCGTCTTTCCTCCGTTAACGCGACACAACCGTTTTTCGTGCATATGATTTCAGATCAAAAACTGTCAGCAGTCATATGCACAAAGGCTCCCGATGCCAGCAAACTGGTGCAGTCGTCCTCTGAAAATGACATCCTGATTACTCTTGACCCAAAACCAAACAATATCGCTAGTTTCAGAAACGTTATATCAAAATCCATTTATGCTGCTCTATATCAAAATGTAGCGACCTCACCCCTTAAGAATACCTCAGATTTCGTGTAGCGCAATCGGCATTCTTGTATACGGACTCATTCTGAAATGAGGATCTGAAACTAAAGATAAAAATCATCTTGTCTTTAAGTAAATATTTTACATAAACGTATATATGTAGCATTATTGTATTTATGCTTAAATTATACATTCTAGGGTGTTTTGTGTCGGTAAATACTAAACAAATTTATAGAGTGGCCGAGCGCTCTGAACATATGCTCACTCTTCTGACCAAACAGATTAAGGAACAAAAGGAAGAGCTGGAAGAAACAACTTATTTCCAGACTTATGCCAAGGCTGCTGTTGCCAAATTACCTAAATTGACACGTGCAAGTGTTGACTATGCTGTCACCGAAATGGAAGAGCAAGGTTACACGTTTTTGAAGAAACCGGCTGGAACATCTATAAAATATGCAATGTCGCTGCAAAATATTATAGATATATATCATCATCGTGGTGTTCCTAAATACCGTGATCGCCACGATGAAGGCTTCACTATTTTTGTTGGTAATTTGAAAGGTGGTGTATCGAAAACAGTAAGTTCGGTTTCTCTTGCTCATGGATTACGTGCCCACCCTCACCTACTTTATGAAGATTTAAGAATTCTGGTTATAGATCTTGATCCTCAATCTTCAGCTACAATGTTTCTAAATCACTCTCGTTCTATTGGGGCTGTAGATACAACCTCTGCTCAGGCAATGCTACAGAATGTTACCCGCGAAGAACTTCTGTCTGAATTTGTCATTTCCTCTATTGTGCCGGGCGTTGATGTTATCCCTGCTTCTATTGAAGATGCATTTATTGCATCGCAATGGAAAGAACTGTGTACCGAACATTTGCCTGGCCAGAATATCTATACCGTTCTTAAAGAGAACATTATTGATAAACTCAACAAGGATTATGATTTTATCTTTATTGATAGTGGCCCACATCTCGATGCTTTCCTGAGTAATGCCATTGCTGCATCTAACTTGCTTATGACGCCGATCCCCCCTGCTCAGGTCGATTTCCACTCCACTCTAAAATATCTCACTCGTCTTCCTGAACTCATTGAGATGATTGCAAAATCAGGGGCTAAGTATCCCCTTCAGGGCAATATAGGATTTATGTCTAAATTGCAGAATAAATCTGACCACAAGCTTTGTCATAGTCTGGCCAAAGAGATATTTGGGGGTGATATGTTGGATGTGGCCCTACCACGGCTTGATGGTTTTGAACGATGTGGCGAATCTTTTGATACGGTTATTTCCGCCAACCCCTCTACCTATGTTGGTAGTAGTGAGGCATTAAAAAATGCTCGTGCTGCAGCGGAAGATTTTGCTAAAGCTGTATTCGATCGCATCGAATTTATTCGGATGAACTGAGGTAACCCATGACAAAAAAACGCCCAACCATCGGCCGGACATTTAGTGGTTCTCCTTTGTCCAATATATCAACTGATAATTATCGTCAAGTATTCACTCTTTCCTCAGGGAAAAAAGCTGTCTTCATGTTCGAAACCATTCCGGCAGAGGATATTGCTGAACGTTCATTTGTATCTCTGGCCACAAATGGCAGAGATCAAGCGGGTGTCACGGAGGAATCACTTCAGGACATTATCAGAACCATTCGTCTTCAACAATTTTTCCCGGTAATTGGACGTATAATTGATGGAAAGATTGAAATTCTCGACGGTTCACGTCGCAGAGCTGCCGCATTGATTTGCCATGTCGATCTCAATGTCTTGGTTACTCAGGATGATATTGATATGGATGATGCGAGAAAACTCGCCGCTGATATTCAAACCGCAAAAGAACATAATTTACGTGAGATTGGATTAAGGCTTTTACTTCTCCGTGATTCAGGCATGAACCAGAAAGAGATAGCCCAATCTGAACGCTTATCTCCCGCGAAAGTTACCCGAGCTATTCAGGCCGCGTCGGTACCTGAG
This sequence comes from Yersinia ruckeri ATCC 29473, assembly GCF_000754815.1. Classification (GTDB taxonomy): domain Bacteria; phylum Pseudomonadota; class Gammaproteobacteria; order Enterobacterales; family Enterobacteriaceae; genus Yersinia; species Yersinia ruckeri. The sequence goes on along the minus strand of NZ_KN150748.1, from coordinate 1,281 downwards.
ATGATGTTAGAGCTTTTCCCTGTTCAATATGAACTAACCTATCCAGATTATAAATTATTGCTCGATATTGATGAACAATTACGGCTGCGTAGTCTCGAACTAGAGACATTTGTTGATTCTGTTAGGAAGCAAATAAAAACAATTTATAATGCCAGTGAACTAGTCTCTGATGAACTGAAAAATGAAATAATAAAATCGTTCCGACATGTTTTAGACGAAATTTTAGCTAAACCAGGAAAACAGGCTGCTGTTGTTGAAAAATTATGGGACTTTGAAGAAAAAGATAAATACGCTAGAAAACGTATAAAGGGGCGCGCTTTTAGCTATGAATTTAGCCGTTTGCCAAAAGAGTTGCAGGTAGAACTTGACCGACTTATTTTGCACACAATGAAGAAACATTTATCACAGTAATTCTATCAACTCAGTGGCGATTTCAGCCAGAAATTGCCACTGAAATCAGTGCTGTAATCTGCTTATTTTCTTATCCAACCATAAAAGTTCGCCATCGAATAAAAATCATTAATTAATTGTTTTATATTGATATTTTTCTTTTATTTCAGGGTGAAATCGCCAAAATCCCAGTGAGGTTACTCTACTGAAAATAGATAAAATATCTATGGCGAACTTTCTTATTGTCATTGCTGGTATTTATCGTGAAGTATTATGCGTCTTTTCTTCCATCAAGTTAGGTTAAATAGAGAAAGTTAGTCACTGCAGATTTTGACAACAGATGTTTGTCGTGTCGGTTTTTACTACATATTAAGTGACCTACCCCCAGGATTAGATACAACGCTCACTTAGTAATGTCCGACCCTGACCCGCTCCTCGTATGTGATCCATTCATAATCAGGAATAACCGGCTTCATTCTGGCTGCATATTCTGGCAACCGGCAGATTTCTCGGCAAATTCAGAAGGAGTCATCCAGCCCAGGGCAGAATGGAGACGGCTCTGGTTATAGTGTATCCGCCAGCCCTCGATTTTGCACCGTGCATCCTCCAGAGACATGAACCAGTTCTCGTTCAAACATTCCTGCCGCAATCTGTCATTAAAGGACTCCACCGTAGCGTTGTCCGTCGGTGTTCCCGGGCGTGAGAAGTCGATCCTGATCCCTCTTTCATTCACCCACTTGTCCAGCATTTTCCCTGCAAATTCAGAACCATTATCGGTTTTCAGCAACTGCGGTAAAGGACGCCTGATGGTTGTGTCGCGTTAACGGAGGAAAGACGAAAAAACTAGGGCTGTCTATTTTTCAGGCGGCCAACAGATAAAATTGTTCTGCC
>NZ_KN150747.1:3499548-3672847 GCF_000754815.1 Yersinia ruckeri ATCC 29473 | reverse complement strand
ACAACAACTGGGTAATGGTATTGTTGGTTGAAACCTTCTAACCACACCTTTGGTTATTGGGCATCTGGACTCGCTTTAGAACCTGTCATTTTTTCATCCTGAACGAATGACAAGCGCTTCTGAATAAGTGGTGCCCGGACTCGGAATCGAACCAAGGACACGGGGATTTTCAATCCCCTGCTCTACCGACTGAGCTATCCGGGCAACGGGGCGCATTAAACCGTATTGGCACTAAATCGTCAATGAGTTTCGCTCACAAACTCGATCGATTGCTCTCTTTTCGGTCAGAAAGACAAAATAAAGAGAAACCTGCGCTGTAGGCGGTGCAAAAAAAATGGCACAAGCTCGATGAGCTGTGCCATTTTTTATATTGCCAAATCCACGGAATCAGTATCGGCGATAACTCTTCTGAGCACTGTTTACTTTTACCAAATAACGGCGGGATTCTGCTGCCGGGTGCTTGGTGGTTAGCGTTTGGAAGACATCTCCAGGTGCCATACTGTTAATAATGGAGAATGCCCGATTTTTATCACTGTGGAATACGCGTAATACACTACCAGCTCCACCGTTATAAGCGGTAATAACAGCATAACGGCGAGCGGTAGGATTTTGAATTCCACCCAGATAGCTATTCTGCAAAATAGACAGATAAGCTGTCCCTGCATCAATATTATTTTCTGGATCAAATAAGTAGCTACGGCTTGGTTGCCCACTTTTCCCTTTTAATCGGAAAACATCTTTCCCAGCGGTATGTTGAACTACCTGCATCAGGCCCAAAGCGTCGGAACCACTGACAGCATAAGGGTTGAAGCTGGATTCTGTTTGCATGATAGCCAGAATCAGTGATTCTTCTACGCCATATTTCTCTGCTGAGCGGCGCACTAGCGGCAGGTATTTATGCGCTCGTTTGTCTAAATGGTTTGGCACTAATTGCAGCGTCACGGACCAGATAACATGCAGGCCAGAACTGCGTTTTTTCATTCGGGTTTGTAATAGATAATCTGCAAAATGCGCTGCTCGCCATTCCCAGCGGATCGGCTGACCATTGTTATCTAATACCTGACCATAGAGGAACGGCTCTTTACTGATTTGAATATCGTTGGCATCAGAATATAGGTCGATCGAGCCTGGGTCATCGCCCATTAATAAAGTGGTAATAATCGCCTGACGCAAATGGGCGGCAGGATCGGTGGTCGCAATAGTCTCAACTGTAATGGTACCAGCATCAAAGTTGATGTGGCTGCGGGTTTGGTATTGATCAGTGTATTTAACGTAGTCTTTCGGACCCGCGATGAGAACTTCATTTAGACCCCAAATATTTTCGATATTATGGGCAAACTGACCCATTAAAATCTCGAACCCATTGGTGTCTTTCACAAAGGCTTCATTGTTTGCTTGGTCTTTATTGCCTGAGCAGGAAACTAACAATGGGGCGATCACTAGCAAAGCTAAAATTTTCTTCATCTTACAAGCCATATCATGATGAGGAATAACATGAGGGCCATTGCTGACCCTTGGGTGTCACTGATTCGGTGGGGTATACCCTTCGATGTGAACATCCTGACCCTCGAACAGGAATTTAATCATCTCCTGTTCCAGCAATTTACGATCGTCCACGTTCATCATGTTGAGTTTTTTTTCATTAATCAGCATGGTTTGTTTGGACATCCATTGTGACCAGGCTTCCTTGGATATTTCGTTATAAATACGTTTGCCAACTTCACCAGGATAGAGCTGGAAATCTTGCCCTTCAGCATCCTTTTGTAAAAATGTGCAAAAAATCGTTCTGCTCATGCTAAATCCTCATTGATGGCACTGTCGCCAAATAACGCTGTTTGCGTCGGTGGTTGTTTGGTTAGCTGTTGTAACAGGCGTTCAACGGGCGCAGCCACACCTACTGACGGTGGCTGTGCTAAGTTATACCAGAGACCTGCGCCTTCATCCATGCATCCACTCAGCGTTGCTGCATTCAACCACATGGGGACAATATCCAAATGGAAGTGGCTGAAAGTGTGGCGAAAGGCGGTCAACTGCTGAAGATTTTTCTCTGGCATTCCGCGCTGCTGCAACCAGCGGCTGAGATCTTCCCGTTCACTAAACTGCGGGAAGCAAAATAACCCGCCCCACAGGCCTACGGGAGGACGTTGTTCTAACCAAACCTGTGTATCATTTTGTATTAAAAGAAAGTAAGCAGTTTTTTCTGGTATGGTTTGTTTCGGTTTTTTTCCAGGGTACTGTGACCAGCTGTGGTTGGCATAAGCGATACAACCGGTATTCAGTGGGCAAAGCTCGCATTTTGGTTTGGAGCGAGTACAAACCATCGCTCCAAGATCCATCATTGCCTGATTAAACTGGCCGACGCCTTTAGCTGGCGTAACTTCCTCACTGAGCTGCCATAAGCGTTTTTCCACCTCTTTCTTTCCCGGCCAGCCATCGACTGCGTAACAACGAGCTAGAACCCGTTTAACATTACCGTCAAGGATCGGAAAATGCTGACCTAGTGCCAGTGATAGTATGGCTCCGGCGGTAGAACGACCAATGCCAGGCAAGTCGGCGATTTCATCAAAGGTAGTTGGAAATTCACCCTGATGTTTCGCCACGATAGTTTGCGCTGCCTTGTGCAGGTTTCGGGCGCGGGCGTAATAACCCAGTCCAGTCCACAGATGCAGAATTTCGTCCAGCGGCGCGGCAGCCAGTATCCGGACATCAGGGAACCGCGCCAGGAAGCGTTGGAAGTAGGGAATGACGGTAGCAACCTGAGTTTGTTGCAACATCACTTCCGATAGCCATACTTGGTAAGGGGTCTTGTCCTGTTGCCACGGCAGGGTTTTTCGTCCATAGCGTTGGTACCAGTCCAGCACCACTTGCGCGAACTGTTGCGCTTGCATCATAGGTAAGTATCGATATCCGGCAGAGAAATAATTTAAGGCTGGGATTGCAGCATAGAGTACACAGGCTGTAAACCGGAACTTTTCGAAGGGTTGGCGGAGTTTTACCGGTTGAAATATGTAATTTACCGGTTAAATTTGTACTTCTGGCGCTCATAGTTGATAAACTAGCGTATCTTTGCATAATGCGTGTTCTTATTTTGCGCAACTCAACAGACAGAAAGCACCATGATAAATGACGTCATCTCTCCGGAATTTGATGAAAACGGCCGCGCACTGCGCCGGATTCGTAGTTTTGTCCGCCGCCAAGGGCGGTTAACCAAGGGGCAACAGTTTGCGCTGGATAACTACTGGCCGGTGATGGGTGTAGAATATCAGGCGACTCCGGTTGAGCTAAATACCCTGTTTGACCGTGAGGCACCGACGGTATTGGAAATTGGTTTTGGAATGGGAACTTCCTTGGTCACGATGGCGGCCAATAATCCCGATCAGAACTTTTTAGGTATCGAAGTACACTCACCGGGCGTTGGTGCCTGTTTGGGTAGCGCTCATGAAGCGGAACTGACCAATTTACGCGTGATGTGTCACGATGCGGTCGAAGTGTTGGAAAACATGATCCCGGATAGTTCGCTGGAGATGGTGCAGCTTTTCTTCCCTGATCCTTGGCACAAGGCGCGCCATAACAAGCGACGTATTATCCAGACTCCATTTGTGGAACTGGTAAAAAGCAAATTGAAGATCGGCGGTGTGTTCCATATGGCCACCGATTGGCAGCATTATGCGGAACATATGTTGGAAGTGATGTCGGCTGTCCCCGGATACCACAATCTTTCCAATAGCAATGATTATGTTCCCCGTCCGGATTCACGTCCGTTGACGAAGTTTGAATTACGTGGCCAGCGTCTGGGACATGGCGTTTGGGATCTGATGTTTGAGAGGAAAGAATAATGGCTAACAATCGCAGTCGTCGTTTACGCAAAAAAATGCATATTGACGAGTTTCAGGAAATTGGTTTTTCCGTTCAGTGGACTTTCCCTGAAGGGACTGGCGTTGATGTGATCGACTCTACCGTTGATGCATTTATCGATGAAGTTATCGAACCAAACGGCATGGCTTTCGATGGTAGCGGCTATATGCAGTGGGAAGGTTTAATCTGCTTGCAAGAAATCGGTCGTTGCACTGATGAGCATCGCGCATTAGTCAGCAAATGGCTGGAGGCTCGCAAAATGAAGAATGTAGAAACCAGCGAGCTGTTTGATATCTGGTGGGATTGATCCTGAAGATCTAACCACTGTTTGATAATAAAGGCACCGTTATTGGTGCCTTTATTTTTATTAGGGAAAGCGCTGGAGTATTTCCGTGGTAAAAACCTTATCGAATCAGCTGTTGGACGAGATCCTCAGCCAGGTTCGCCCGATGATTGGCCAGGGCAAGGTGGCTGATTATATTCCGGCTCTGGCCGAAGTGCCGGCGGGTAAACTCGGCATTGCCGTTTGCAGCATCGATGGGCAGGTATTTCAGTCTGGAGACGCCACCGAGCGTTTTTCTATCCAGTCTATTTCAAAAGTTCTCAGCTTGACGCTAGCCCTGGGGCGCTATGACGAAGATGAGGTTTGGCAACGGGTAGGTAAAGAGCCTTCTGGCCAGCCGTTTAACTCATTGGTTCAGCTAGAGCTGGAGCAAGGGAAGCCGCGTAATCCCTTTATCAATCCGGGTGCATTGGTGATCTGCGATATGTTGCAGAGTCGACTTAGCGCGCCAAAACAGCGAATGCTGGAGGTGGTGCGCCAATTGGTTGATGACGATTCTATCAGCTATGACAGCCGGGTTGCTCGCTCTGAATTCGAACATTCGGATCGCAACGCTGCTATTGCTTATCTGATGAAATCATTCGGTAATTTTGAGAACGATGTTCTCACCGTGTTACAAACTTATTTCCACTATTGTGCAATGCGTATGAGCTGCGTTGAGCTGGCCTGCTGCTTTGTCTATCTGGCTAATCAGGGGCGTAGTATCAACGGAACCAGGCAGGTTATTACACCGATGCAGGCCAGACAAATCAATGCGCTTATGATCACCAGCGGGATGTATGACGGTGCTGGCGAGTTTGCTTTCAGAGTTGGTATGCCGGGGAAATCTGGTGTCGGCGGCGGTATTATTGCCGTGGTGCCAGATGAGATGTGTATTGCCGTCTGGTCGCCGGAACTGGATACCTCGGGGAACTCATTGGCCGGAACCGCAGCACTGGAATTGCTTGCTCAGCGCATTGGCCGTTCGATTTTTTAGGATCAGTCTACTTCTGTCGGCGCTAAAACTCTGGCAGTGTCATAATGAGTGGTAGATAAACAGTTTCAGGAGAATTTATGTTACGAAAAGCAGGCTTGGTAGTTTTATTACTGGCTGCCGGATCGGCGCAGGCAGAATATCAGTGCAGCGTAAAACCTCAGGATGATGTCATCATTAACCCACAAAGTGTGCAGGTTGTTGGTGCCAGCGGCAATCTGGTCATTTCACCGGACGGTGATGTCACCCGCAATGGTAAAACATTAACTCTCACCGATGCGCAACGTCAGCGGGCATTTCGTTATCAAAGTGACTTACGCAAAGATTTACCGTGGATTGATAAAGGTGCGCAGCAGCATCTGGAAAAAGCTCGCGTGTCTTTGGACAATATTATTGTCCAACAATTAGGAACTAGCAGCAATGTTCGCCAGCGGCTCACCACGTTGAATGATCAACTGAAACAGCAAATGAGCCGTATTATTGAGAAACGCAGTGATGGTCTGACTTTCCACCATCAGGCGATTGATCAGGTTGAAAAAGATGGCCGCGTGCTCGTGCAACAAAGTCTCGGTGGTGTGTTGCAGGATAGCCTGAATGAAATGGGCATTAAGCAAGCCACCAGTGGATCTTCCAACAATCCATTGCAGGCGATTATGGGTAATTTGGGTGGCTTACAGCAAGCGATTCAGACCGAATGGAATCATCAGGAGCAGGATTTTCAGAACTTTGGTCATGAAGTTTGTGCTCGGGTGACAACGTTGGAGCAGCAGCGCATCGATTTACTTAACTCGCTCAAATAAGACTCTCCGCTTCAATCGAATAAAAAACGGGCATTACACCCGTTTCAGACCGCTGACAAACCTTACCCCAGTAATTTTGGGTGGAGAAGACCGGCAGAAGAGTCAAGCGTTTGCGCCAGGTATGGCACGGAACGAGCCTACAAGGATGTATTCACGGCGTCTTGACGATCTGACGGTTTTCGCCACGGCGAGCACTTTGTCATTAACCTCAATGGCACTTCAGCCTTACAGAAACAGTTCCAGCAGTGAGTTCAGAAATAGTTTCCCTTTCTCGGTAATCTGCCAGTCTTCATTCGTTTCCAGTAGGTAGCCTTTGGTGATGGCTTGATCCAGTTGCGGGCGGATCTCGCTTTCTTCCAGGCCGGTAAAATTAAAGAAATCGCCGCGTGGCGCAGCTTCCAATAAACGGAAACGATTCATAAAGAACTCGAAGGGCCGATCGGCTACCTCAACTTCATGCTGCTTATCCATATAGTTACCCTGCATAAAACCGCGCGGATGCTTGGTTTTTACCGTACGCAGAATACGACCATCACTGAAGGTGAGTTTACCGTGAGCGCCGCAGCCAATGCCGAGGTAGTCACCAAATCGCCAATAGTTGAGGTTGTGCTGGCATTGATAACCAGGTTTGGCATAGGCTGAGGTTTCATATTGCTGATAACCTGCAGCGCTCAGTAGTTGATGGCCTTGTTCGAAAATATCCCACAGCGCATCGTCGTCCGGCAGTTTTGGCGGACGAGAACTGAAACCGGTATTCGGTTCAATGGTTAACTGATACCAAGACAGATGTGGTGGATTCAAGGCAATCGCCTGACGCAGGTCATCCAGCGCCTCTTCCAGCGTTTGATCCGGCAAACCGTGCATCAAATCCAGATTAAAGCTGCGTAAATCCAGCCCAGTTGCCAGTGCTGCCGCACGTTTAGCTTCTTCTGGGCCGTGTATCCGCCCCAGTCGCACTAACTTCTGTTCGCTGAAACTCTGCACGCCGATTGAGATGCGATTGACGCCAGCACGCTGGTAACCGCTGAAGCGATCGGCTTCAACCGTGCCAGGGTTGGCTTCCATCGTTATTTCGGCGTCGGCCGCCACTGGCAGCCGCGCTCTGACGCCATCGAGCAGGCTTTGCATTGCCTCGGCACTTAGCAGGCTGGGCGTCCCACCACCGATAAAAATGGTGCTAATTGCACGACCACTGGTCAGTGGCAAGTCGGCATCCAGATCGGCCAGCAGATGATCGACATATTCTTGATGAGGAACATCACCTTTCAATGCATGCGAATTAAAGTCGCAATAGGGACATTTTTGCACGCACCACGGAATATGGATATAGAGGCTTAGCGGTGGTAACTTAAGCATTGCGCAGGGCATCCAGCATCAATTTCAACGCTTTTCCGCGGTGTGATACTGCCTGTTTTTCTTCGCGGCTCAGTTCGGCAGCGCTTTTACCTAACTCAGGTACATAGAAAATAGGATCGTAACCAAAACCGCCCACACCCGCACTTTCATGAGCGATCATCCCCGGCCAACGGCCGTGGAACACCAGTGGCGTCGGATCTTCGGCATGGCGCATATACACCAAAACGCAATGGAATTGTGCGCCACGCTGCTCGTCAGGTACATCTTTCATGGTAACCAGCAGCTTCTCCAAATTTGCCTGATCGCTGGCGCTCTCTCCGGCATAACGAGCGGAGTAAATACCCGGTGCGCCGCCTAGTGCATCAACAGCCAGGCCCGAGTCATCGGCAATCGCTGGCAAGCCGGTAATCTGTGCGGCATGGCGAGCCTTTAGAATCGCATTTTCGATAAAGGTCAAACCAGTTTCTTCAGCGGACTCGACACCCAACTCAGTTTGAGCAACCACATCCAGACCGAAATCTGCCAGCAGGCCGGCTAACTCACGTACTTTACCGGGGTTACCGGTAGCTAAAACAACTTTTTGCATGATGAATCCTGATTCATTGTGGCACTAATAACCGGTTGTTGCCCACGGCGACATTAATGCGAGCAGCTTTTACGCTGGTTTAATCGGGTGCGTTATCCGGTTATTCAAGCAGTGCTGCAACCTGCGGTGGAATCTGCTGCGGATTAATAATCTTGATCTGTTTATGCCGTCCCAGATCACCTTTTTCGATGATAACGTGGCTCTTGGCCACCCGGAACTGTTTGGCGATAAACTTGACCAGATGGGCATTGGCTTGCCCATCTACCGGCGGAGCGGTAATGGCCACTTTTAATTCATCGCCGTGTAAACCGATAATCTGGTCGCGGCTGGCTTTCGGCTGAATATATAGTCTGATCGCCAGCCCGTCCAGCAAGGGCGTCACTGCACTCACAGTACGAACCAGAGCTCGCCTAACAGATCCATTCCTAAGTAATTGATCAAATACAGAACCAGGATCACCACCATACCGGAGAAATCGATCCCGCCCATCGCCGGTAGAATGCGGCGGATTGGTGCCATCAGTGGCTCGGTCAATTGATACAGCAGGTAGTCCATCGGGCTACGGCCCTGACTGACCCAACTCATCAGTGCGCGAATAATCATCACCCAGAAAATCAGGTAACCGGTGGCTTTCACCAGCGAAATGACGCCGAACAGCAAATTATATGGACTCAAAGATACCCCACCGCCCTGAATCAGCAATAACAGCGGGTATTTTATGGTCATCAGTAAGAAGGCCAGCAGCAAGGACGCGCTGTCGATGGGGCCTAGTGAAGGAATCATTCGACGCAGTGGGCCGATGATCGGCTGGGTGATTTTCACCACAAACTGCGAAAATGGATTGTAAAAGTCACTGTGCACCATTTGCATCCAAGTGCGCAACAATAGCACCATAACGTACAGGTCAATGACGGTTTTAGCCAAAAAAGTCAGCGTTAGCATGAGTAGCGTTTAGTCCTCGATCAATTCAGTCAGTTTAAAATACCCCGATCCCAAGAATAAAGATTCGGGGTTAACGTGTTGTTTTGTAAATCATGGTGACAGATTAAAACAGCTTCTCCATTGCTTGTGCTCGGCTGATTGCTGCCTGCATCGCACGAGAAACAATATCCGACAAGTGTTGCTCATTAAAAACCCGCAACGCTTCTGCGGTGGTACCACCTTTTGACGTCACTTGCTCCCGTAGCGTCGACAGCGGCAGCTGCGGATTAGCCTCTACCAGAGCCGTGGCACCAGATGCGGCCTGCTGCACGAGCAGGCGGGCGGTTTCGTTATCAAAACCCAGACGTTCGGCCTCTTGCTGCATGGCTTCCATAAACAGGAAAAAATAGGCCGGAGCACTACCCGCCGCAGCAATTACGCTATTGATACCACTTTCGTTTTCCACCCAGCACACTTTACCGACAGAACCCATTAGTTGAGCGGTGAAGTCGCGATCGGTCTGACTAACCTGCGCTGGTGCATATAACCCGCTCATCCCTTTACCGACTAGCGATGGCGTGTTTGGCATGATGCGAACCAGATTCAGTTTATCACCCAATAATTGATAAAAACGTGAAACCTGAATACCGGCGGCAATGGACAGTACCAATTTATTGCTAAAATCGACCTGTTCATGCAACGGTTGGCAGACGTCAGCCATTAATTGTGGTTTTACCGATAGCACCACCACATCGGCCTCACGAGCCAGAGAAACATTATCACTGCTACTGATAACGCCAAATTCTTGTGCCAATGCATCACGATTCTTGGCCGAAGGCGCGCAAACGCCGATCAATTTTGCCGGATAACCGCCAGCAACCAGACCAGCAATGATAGCCCGTGCCATATTGCCGGCACCGATAAATGTAATTTTGCGATGTTGCATAAATATCCTTGCTTAAGCCTGAACAGGAGCGACTGAACCGTAGTCACGAGCACCGAAAATAGCCGTACCGATACGCACCAAGGTACTGCCAGCACCAATAGCGGCGGCCATGTCATCGGTCATACCCATGGAAAGCGTATCCATCTGTGGGTAGTGTTTTTTTAGCGCCAGGAAAGCCTGATTCATTTGCTGGAATACGGCGAGTTGACGATCAAAATGACTTTCCGGCGCCGGAATGGCCATTAAACCACGTAGCCGTAAATGTGGCAGATCGTGAATATTGGCCGCCAGCTCTGGTAATTCAGCCAGTTTAATCCCGGACTTGCTTTGCTCGTCGCTGATATTAACCTGAATTAGAATATTGAGTGCAGGCATTTCTGCCGGGCGTTGCTCGCTGAGACGCGTGGCGATTTTCAGCCGATCTACCGTATGACACCAGGCAAAGTTTTCAGCTACCAGACGACTTTTATTGGATTGCAACGGACCGATAAAGTGCCATTCCAGTTCGGTATTCCCTGCAAAATAGTGGATTTTATCCACCCCTTCCTGAACATAATTCTCACCAAATGCACGTTGCCCGGCAGCAATGGCTTCTTCGATCGCAGCCACAGGTTTGGTTTTACTGACTGCAAGCAGCGTAATTTCTTCTGGGGAGCGTTCGCAATTTTTGGCAATGGTGGCGATCCGATCCCTGACATCCTGTAGGTTCTGTTGGATAGTGCTCATATGACCCCGGGAGTTTGATATGGATTTTGATGAATGGGTGGCGGCTAGTGTAAAGCATAACGCCTCTGATCTGCACCTGTGCACTGGCCATTACCCGGTGCTGCGTATTGCTGGTGACCTGCATATTTTCAAGCATCTCACTCAGGTAACGCCGATGTGGATGGAAAATCTGGCTCAGCAGCTATTAAATGAGGTTCATTCTCTGGAATTACAACGGCATGGACAGGTCGATTTTTCATTTTCATCATCTTGTGGATCAAGATTGAGAGGGCATTTCTTTCGGCAGCAGTGCGGGCTTTCAGCCGCTTTTCGCTTGATTGCGTCCCAATGCCCAACATTGGTTGATCTTGAAGTTCCGGAAGTTGTTCATCAATTATTGCCCTGTGAAAGTGGTTTGATTTTGGTAACGGGAGCCACGGGTAGTGGGAAATCAACCACTCTGGCGGGGATGATTGGATCCATCAATCAAACGGGCGGGCGGCATATTATTACATTGGAAGATCCGGTTGAGTTTATTCATCACAGTGAGGGTTGTCTGATTCAACAGCGGGAGTTGGGTGGACATATTGCTTCTTTTGGCGCGGGGCTAAAAGCGGCACTAAGGCAGGATCCCGATATTATCTTGTTGGGAGAGCTACGAGATCGGGAAACTATTGCACTTGCGTTGACGGCGGCGGAAACCGGGCATTTGGTGTTGGGCACACTACATACCCGGACAGCCGCGCAGGCGGTGGATCGATTGGTTGATGTATTTCCAGCTGAAGAAAAAACCAGTGTGCGAAGCCAGCTAGCAAACAGCCTGATGGCGGTAATTGCGCAAAAGCTGGTGCGGCGTCGCGGAGGAGGGCAGGTGGCGGTGTTTGAAACCATGATACAGACAGCGGCAGTTAGCCATTTGATACGCGAGGGAAAAACCCACCAACTACCTGGAATTATGCAAACCGGCGGTGCAATGGGAATGCAAACTTTTGAGCAGGGATTACAACAGCGTCAACATCAGGGGTTATTGCCATTGGCGGAAGACATTAGCCAGATACATCATTGATCAATGAGAGTGAAATAAAATGGCTATGCGGTGCGGAAAGCAAAAAATAGACTCAGACCACGGACAAACCCTGACAATACGATCTCTGGTAGTGAGGACGAGTCAAACGCCCGCGCCAGGGATAGCGTGGAAGGAGTTGACAAGGACGTATTCACGGTGTCTTGACGATCCACCTGTTTTCACTGCAGCGAGCACTTTGTCATTAACCTCAGCCCGGATTCAAGATCCGGGCTGGTGCTACAGAAAGCGTGGACTTGGCTAACTAAGGTTTGGGAATCTGTTGGGTAATACAGTGAATGTTGCCGCCACCCAATAGTATTTCTCTCGCTGGTACACCGAGGATGGCGTAGCCAGGATACATTTGTTGCAACAGACTTTTGGCTAAATCATCGGTACGGCTATCCAGCATCGGGAAAATGATTTGCTGGTTGCTGATCAGATAATTGACGTAAGAGCCAGCCAATCGCTCACCGGCAGTCCGTGGCACGGCATCGGTAGACAGCACGTCGGCGGTCTCTTCTTCTGTGTTAAATAACGGACCTGGTGCTGGCAGCTTCCAGATTTTCAACTTACGGCCTTTGGCATCCACTGACTGTGACAAAATGTCATAGGCAGCAACAGAACGGGCATACTGCGGGTCCTGTTGGTCGTCAGTCCAGTGCAGAGCGACTTCGCCCGGGCGTACAAAGCAGCACATATTATCAATGTGGCCATCGGTTTCGTCGTTGTATACGCCGTCTTGTAGCCAGATAAAGTGCGTCACGCCCAGATACTCACGCAGCAATTGTTCAATCTGCTGCTGGCTAAGGTGCGGGTTGCGATTCGGGTTTAGCAGACATTCTGCCGTGGTTAATAGCGTGCCTTCGCCATCGGTATGAATTGAACCGCCTTCCAGAATCAGTGGTGCGGTGTAGCTCTGGCAGTGATGAAATTGGTTAACTTGCTCGGCCACTTTTTCATCCTGCTGCCAGTCGGCATACAGTCCGCCGAGTAATCCGCCCCAGGCATTGAACTGCCAGTCGACGCCTCGGCGTTCACCTTTACCATTGATGACTATGGTTGGGCCGGTATCACGCATCCAGGCATCGTCACATTCCATTTCAACTAATGTGACATTGGCTGGCATAGTGGCGTTCGCCTGCTCCATAAAGCGTGCAGGAACCCCCATATAGACGGGTGTAGCTCGGGCGATAGCTTCAGCGACTTTGGCAAAAGTCTGCTGTGCAGGAATGCCTTTGCCACGCCAGTTATCCTGACGGTAAGGCCAAAGCATCCACACCGCATCCTGAGGTGCCCATTCGGCCGGCATGTAAAAGCCGTCTTGCCGTGGAGTTGTTTGCAACGCCATGATTATCTCCGGTTTTTACCATCAGAAGTGGCCAGCGCCTGATACATCTCAGGGCGACGATCGCGGAACAGGCCCCAGGAAGCACGCTGTGCAGCAATTTCTTTCAGATCGAATTCGTGAATCAATACGGTCTCGTCGGTTTTATTCGCCTGAGCAACCAAGGCACCGGTTTGGTCAGCAATAAAGGAAGAACCGTAGAAGGTCATTTCCAGACCGTCGATAAACTTACTGGCCTCAGTGCCAATGCGGTTAGATGCAATGACCGGAACCAGATTAGCTGCCGCATGACCTTGCTGCACACGGGTCCAATGTGGCTGGCTGTCAATATCTGGGAAGGCAGGCTCTGAACCGATAGCGGTTGGGTAAAAGATAACTTCGGCACCTTGCAGCGCCAAACTACGGGCCGTTTCCGGGAACCACTGATCCCAGCAAATGCCTACACCGACTTTGGCATAACGGGTCTGCCACACTTTAAAACCGGTATCACCAGGAATAAAGAATTGTTTTTCCTGATAAGCCGGGCCGTTTGGAATATGGGTTTTACGATAAACGTCTAGTACAGAACCGTCGGCGTCAATCATCACCAAAGAGTTGTAATAAGCATTATTGGCGCGTTCAAAGAAGCTCAGTGGCAATACGACTTCCAGCTCAGCTGCTAACTTGGAAAAATGTTTAATGAGAGGGCTATTGTCCAGCTCTTGGGCTAGTACATAGTGTTCCGGGCTTTGATCAATGCAGAAATACGGTGCGGCAAACAACTCCTGAATCAGGATGATCTGCGCACCTTTGGCGTGAGCTTGTCGCACCAGTTTTTCGGCATTCTCAATGTTCTTAGGTAGGTCCCAGGAACAGGCCATTTGTGTTGCAGCAACAGTCACTTTTGTCATGAGAAAACCTCAATAAATGTAAAATATACCCATCTAAGGATGAGCAATATTCTGGGCCATCAATCTGCCAGAGTGAAATCGCTCTCTGGGGGAGACGGCTGCGTTAGCCGTTGCGCAACGTGGCGGTTCCGGCATCAAGACAATAGAGGCTAAACAGAGTAATCAAGGCCACTATTGCCCAATTTCATCCGCCAATATCATCGCGGGGCAGCATACTATGTCAGCTAAAACTATTCGCCAAGCCCTATTGTACCGCGTGCATAGGTTAATGGGGATACATTGGCGGGATTCTGTCATGGATAGTCCATGTGATATGAATAAATATAATTAAAATCAATATATTGATGAAAAATTAGAAAAGACTGAGGATGCGACCCTATACGATAGCTTGGGGCATTTATCATACGTTTTTGCGGTACTATTTCCGGGGTTGTTGCTCGAACCAGCTTTCCAGAATAATCACCGCAGAGGCTGCATCTACGCTGCCTTTATCTAGAGCGCGATAACCTCCGCTGTCGAACAGATAGGCTCTGGCTTCTACGGTGCTTAGGCGTTCATCATGTAAAGCTACCGTAACCCCAAAGCGGCCATGTAGACGGTTGGCGAATCTGCGTGCTCTGGCCGTTAGTGGTTGCTCGGTACCATCCATATTTAACGGTAAGCCAACGACCACCAGGTCCGGTTGCCACTCTTTCAGCAGTTTCTCAACTTGTTGCCAATCCGGCGTGCCATCCTGAGCTTTAAAGGATGTCAGGGCGCGGGCGGTGCCGGTAATTTCCTGACCGATAGCAACACCGATACTTTTTGTGCCGAAATCGAAGGCAAGAATGGTGCGATTAGCCATCAGGCGTGTCCTGCTTGAGGGGCAATATTGAAAATATTAATGCCCAGTTTATTGGCTGCCTGCTGCCAACGTTCGGCAATTGGCGTATGGAAGATAATGTCAGTGTCAGCTTCAATCGTTAGCCAGGCATTATCTAACAACTCTTGCTCCAACTGGCCTTGTTGCCAACCAGCATAGCCCAGCGCCACCAATACATTTTTCGGTTGTTCCGGTGTACCCAGTGTTTTCAGCACATCTTTGGACGTGGTGATCATGGTTTCCGGTGAAATACGGATACTTGAGCCAAAACCCGTCAGCGGGGAGTGCAAAATAAAGCCACGGTCATCAGCCAAAGGGCCGCCAGACAGTACGGGTTTATCCAATCGAATTGCCGGA
Source organism: Yersinia ruckeri ATCC 29473 (assembly GCF_000754815.1). Classification (GTDB taxonomy): domain Bacteria; phylum Pseudomonadota; class Gammaproteobacteria; order Enterobacterales; family Enterobacteriaceae; genus Yersinia; species Yersinia ruckeri. Next base: position 3,657,842 of record NZ_KN150747.1, on the reverse strand, counting down.
TCGCGAGGTGAAGGCGTAATTTTAAGTTTCTTCAGAACGGTTTCAACAGTGAATTTTTCCACTGGCTTATTGATCACTAAACCCATGGCTCCCTGTTCGTTGTGCTCGCAAATATAAACCACCGAGCGTTTAAACTGAGGGTCTTGTAGTGAAGGCATAGCAATAAGGAAGTGATTCTGTAAATTCATTATGTTTTATAGGAAATTCGCTGAAGTAAAAGGTAAACAGGCGCCAGTATGCAGATGGGAATAGCGAAAGTCACCGGTTGCAGCAGGTAAAAATGCCATAACCGGTGATTTTAATCAGACTTTTTTATTGGATAAACGTTTTTCTATCGCATCCATCAGCATTCCAGTGACAGAAACCTGCGGGAATGCCGCTTCTATTTCGCGGGCACAGGTTGGACTGGTGACGTTAATTTCAGTCAGACGATCGCCAATAATATCCAGGCCGACAAAAATGAGTCCCTTTTCTTTTAGCGTAGGTGCCACTGCTCTGGCAATTTTCCAGTCGCTTTCACTGAGAGGGCGTGCTTCGCCACGACCACCGGCCGCCAGATTGCCTCGAGTTTCACCCTGTGCCGGAATTCGCGCCAGGCAATAAGGCACTGGCTCGCCGTCGACCACCAGAATGCGTTTGTCACCTTCGGTAATGGCGGGCAGAAAGTTCTGCGCCATACAGAAACGGCTACCATGCTCGGTCAGTGTTTCGATAATGACTGACAGATTAGGATCGTCTTTTTTCACGCGGAAAATAGATGCGCCACCCATGCCATCCAACGGTTTTAGGATAATATCGCCGTGCTGCTGGTGGAATTTACGGATAAGGTCTTTATTGCGGCTGACTAAAGTATCGGGCGTCAATTCCGGGAACCAGGCAGTAAACAGTTTTTCGTTACAGTCACGCAGGCTTTGTGGCTTATTTACCACCAGTGTACCTTTGATTTCCGCACGTTCCAGAATGTAGGTCGCATAGATAAATTCGGTATCAAACGGCGGATCTTTACGCATCAGAATGACGTTAAGATCGTCCAGCGGCAGATCTTGCTCAGTGCCGAAGCTGAACCACGCGTTGTAATCTTCTTTAACCGTCAGTAAACGGGTACGAGCGCGGCCTTCGCCAGCGTGAAGATAAAGATCGTTCATCTCCATATAATGTAATTCATAACCGCGGCGCTGTGCTTCCATCAGCATGGCGAAACTGGTGTCTTTTTTAATATTGATGGATGAGATGGGGTCCATCACGATGCCGAGCTTGATCATTCTTTTCTCCTTTAACCCAGATCGCCGAAACGCACTTGTAAGGCAGTGATTGCGGTGAGTGCGGTCGTTTCTGTACGCAAAACGCGTGGCCCTAGCAGGATATCAGTAAATCCGTGGTGTGAGGTCATCTCAATTTCGTCGGCAGTCAAACCGCCTTCCGGGCCGATTAACAGGCGAACCCTGTTCACCGGTAGCGGCAAGGTATTGATGCTGTTGCTGGCGCGTGGATGCAGATTCAGCTTCAGGCTATCGTCCTGCTCGGCACACCAGGCTTCTAATTGCATGGCCTCACGGATTTCCGGCAGGGTGTTACGGCCACATTGTTCACAGGCAGCAATTGCAATTTTTTGCCATTGTTGAATTTTCTTCGCTAAACGCTCACCGTCCAGTTTTACGCCACAACGCTCTGAAAATAGAGGCGTAATCACGTTGACGCCCAGCTCAATGGATTTCTGAATGGTGAATTCCATTTTTTCACCACGAGAAATGACCTGACCTAAATGCAGGTTTAACGGGGACTCTCGATCTTCTAGCGCGGCTTCACCGAGGTGTACGTGGACACTTTTTTTATCTACATGAATAATTTCCGCACTGAATACCTGATTACTACCGTCGAACAATTGCAGGTGGTGCCCTTCGCTCATGCGTAACACGCGGCCTACATGGTTAGCGGCGTCATCGCTGAGAGCCAGTTCAGTATGAGCCGACAACGGCTGTGGATGATAAATGCGGGGTATACGCATGGATACGCTCTTGCTTCCGTAACGAAAGTTTTAGCGCGCCGCCGGTTAACGACGCGAAATAAAAGGATAACCGCAGGATAACAGAGCTGCGGGGATATTGGTCAATAGCGTCGGTTAGCTTTTTTGCTGCTGGCAAGCCTGTTGTACATAAGGATTGTGGTTACCCTGAACTTTGGCAATGCGCTCATCCCGCCGGCATTCCCAGCTATCAACCGGATATTGACGATTCCAGACGTCAAAAAGTCGGGTCTGCTGGTTGGAAAGGCGTAATTGATATTGATCACGCATATAGAAGTAGGTTCGGGCAATTGCACCGCGGGCACGGGCGGGTGGCTCAGCTTGCTTGTTCTTGAAATCTACTTTCATGGCACATTGGCCGTACTGTCCTTCGCCACCTTTCCATTGGCTGTACATAAAATTGCTTCTATCGCCATTCACCTCACCAATAGCAGGTTGTAGGTTATGCAGGTCAGTTTCAATTTGACGATAGACCGGATCTTTATTGCAGTTTTTGCGACCACCATCTTGCCAGCACTGACGTTGATGGCCGAATTGCCAGGCGGGTACCACATGTTCCCATTCGATACGTTCTGCCCGTTTAGTATTTTTGCGTACCTGATAACCACAACTGTTCAGATCGGGAAGACCTTTCTTGCCTTGCCACTGAATTTTGCAACCACAATAGAAAGTACCGGGCGCATCCTGATGAATTTTGGCGGCGGCGGCCTTGGCTTGAGAAAAGTTATTAATACTTTGGCCATGACTGACCGGAGAGAATAATGAGGAAGAACTCACTAGAACCAACAAAATTTTGCGTAACATGTTCCAAAATGACTCAAATATGGAAAAGCACGCAGGTTATAGAAGATTATGAGTACAGGCAAATAAAGAAGTGGTTTTTTATCCAGTAAATCAAATAACTAAGATGGTTGTGTCACCATAAATTGCAGTTTTTCTCCGCAATAGCGGCAGCGGTATTCGCTCTCTCCGCGTAATACCCGATTATGGCGACGTACCGTGAGGTCATGTTGCTGGCAACGACAGCGATAAGGGAACGTTTTACTCAGTACGGAAGCAATTTCAAACTTATGGGTTCGGCGGGCGGGCACCTGCAAAACCGTTTCCATCATCCAGCGCCACTCTTTACCGTGGGGTGCCACCCGGCCAAATTGGCGAAACACCAGCAGGTGAGCCAATTCGTGAGGCACAACTTCATCAATAAAAGGCTGTTTATTTTCTAATAATAATATCGGATTTAGGCGAATTTCCCAGGCTTGTAAATACGCGCTACCGGCGCTGGTTCCGCGCTGATGGTAGTTGATTTTTGGCTCCGGATACTGGTTGGACAAATGTTGATTCGCCAATTGTAATTTCTGGCGCAGGCACTGCATAACCCCTTGTTGCAGGGCGATGGGAATTCTTAATAAGCTCATAGTGCGGAAGAATAATGCGCCAGATAGCCAGATGCAAGCTGCGGATTCAGGCGATTGTTTTCAGCAGACAATTAATAAATCCCCTGGTTTTTGGTTACACCTGACGATAATTGGCAAACAATGCGCACGAATTACATATCACTAAATAATATTATATGTTTTTATATAATGAATGGTGAGATGGCGGGAGACAGAATGAGTGATAACACCCAATTGAGCATGAGTCAGATGAAACTGGCGGCGGCAGAAGCCAGCCGCGCGCTGCGCATGCTGGCAAACGAAGATCGGTTGCTGTTGTTGTGTCAGATCAGTCAGGGAGAGAAATCGGTCAGTGAACTTGAAGTCTTACTGGATATTCGTCAACCGACGCTATCGCAGCAATTAGGCGTATTGCGTGCAGAAGGGCTGGTCACCACGCGGCGAGAAGGAAAGCGTATTTATTATTCCATCGCTGATCCGCGGATTCTGGCAATTTTACACACCTTGTATCAACTTTACTGCCCGAAAGGGTGAGGACGAGAATATGACGATAGATTGGGCTAATTTTACCCCGTATTCGGCGTTAGTCGGCGGTGTCATATTAGGTGCTGCGGTGGCGCTATTCTGGCTTTTCAACGGGAGAGTTGCCGGTATCAGCGGCATTATGGGCGGGTTACTTGGTGCGGGGAAAGGGGATATTGGCTGGCGTCTGATGTTCTTGCTTGGTCTGATCGTTTCTCCGTTCCTTTACGCGCTGTTTAGGCCACTGCCGACCATTGAGATCAATGCTGATATTGGCACACTGGTGGTGGCTGGATTACTGGTTGGTATTGGTACCCGCTATGGTTCCGGTTGTACCAGCGGTCACGGCGTCTGTGGCTTATCCCGTTTTTCTCTACGTTCGTTGGTGGCCACGTTGAGCTTTATGTTCAGTGGGTTCCTGACGGTATGGCTGGTTCGTCATGTATTGGCTTAGGACAATAAAATGAAACTGTTATTTTCTTTGCTGGCTGGGCTGCTTTTTGGATTGGGACTAATAGTGGCTGGAATGGCCAATCCGGCGAAAGTATTAGGATTTCTCGATATCAGTGGCCTGTGGGATCCGTCTTTGGGGCTAGTGATGGCCGGCGCGATTCTGGTGGGAACATTCGCCTTTTTCTTGACGAACAAACGCCGTATTAGCCTGTTGGGATTACCCATGCAATTACCGGTGGCAACAAAGATTGACCGGCGTTTAATTGGCGGCAGCCTGTTATTCGGCATGGGTTGGGGATTGGCCGGGATTTGTCCAGGACCGGCGTTGGTCTTGGTCGGGGCGGGCGTCAGCAAAGGGGTGATATTTACATTGGCAATGATAGCAGGAATGGCGATTTTTAGACTGATTGAGCGCGTGAGGGCAAATCGTCAGGCATAAAAAAATTTCAGACTGCTGACAAACCTCGCCCCTGCGATCTCTGGTGAAGAAGGCTGGTAGACGAGTCAAGCGTCTGCGCCAAACAAGAACGTATTCACGGCGTTTAACGAGCTACCGGTTTTCATCACTACGACCACTTGGCCGTTAAGCTTAACACCCCGTGAAATTGAGGTGTTAAGCTGGAGGCATACAGGCTTGAGAATTTATTTCAGGCCAGCAGCATCACGCAGTAGTTCAGCTTTGTCAGTGGCTTCCCAAGGGAAGTGTTCGCGACCAAAGTGACCATAAGATGCGGTTTCCCGGTAGATCGGTTGTAACAGATCCAGCATTTGGATTAAACCGTATGGACGCAGGTCGAAGAACTCGCGAACCAGCAACATTAGCTGTTCTGCAGGGACTTTCCCAGTACCGAAGGTTTCCACCATGATGGAAGTCGGCTCTGCTACGCCGATAGCGTAGGAAACCTGAATTTCACAACGTTCAGCCAAACCGGCTGCGACAATATTTTTCGCCACGTAACGCGCAGCATAAGCGGCAGAACGGTCAACTTTAGAAGGATCTTTACCGGAGAATGCACCGCCACCGTGACGAGCCATGCCGCCGTAAGTATCAACGATAATTTTACGACCGGTCAGACCGCAGTCACCCATGGGGCCACCGATAACAAAACGACCCGTTGGGTTGATGAAATACTTGGTGCTGGCAGACAGCCACTCGGCTGGCAGAACCGGCTTGATGATTTCTTCCATCACCGCTTCTTGCAGGTCTTTCAGCCCGATGTCTTCGGAATGCTGAGTTGACAGCACGACGGCATCAATACCCACAATTTTGTTGTCTTCATATTGGAAAGTCACCTGGCTTTTGGCATCGGGACGCAACCAAGGCAGAGTGCCGTTTTTACGCACTTCAGACTGACGATGAACCAAACGGTGAGCGTAAGTAATAGGCGCAGGCATCAGCACATCGGTTTCGTTGCTCGCGTAGCCAAACATCAGGCCCTGATCGCCAGCGCCTTGTTCCAGGGGATCGGCACGGTCAACGCCCTGGTTGATATCAGGAGACTGTTTGCCAATAGCGCTCAGTACCGCGCAGGAATTCGCATCAAAGCCCATATCAGAATTAACATAGCCAATCTCGCGAATGGTATTGCGAGTAATTTCTTCGATATCGACCCAAGCGCTGGTGGTGATTTCACCGCCAACCATCACCATGCCGGTTTTAACATAGGTTTCGCAGGCAACACGTGCTTTAGGATCCTGCTCCAGGATCGCGTCGAGTACGGCGTCGGAAATCTGGTCGGCGATTTTATCAGGATGCCCTTCTGAAACGGATTCTGATGTGAAAAGGTGTTTAGCCATTTTATCCTTTACCTTGGTGTTCGGGTTAAAGAATCACTGCATAGCGTTGCGGTGTGAATCAGTTGAACGAATGACGCTCATTTTCTGATCCTACAGTCCTACAACGCCCCCTTAGGCAAAGCCTCAAGCAGTAATCTAAAAAAGAGAGCCGATAGCGGCCTATTAATCATATCCATCATGATAGTATGGACGGATTAACATCTGGATGGCTATTTTAGGTCACCTTTAAACCTTATTACCAGCTCTTTTTGACATCAAATCATGCTGAGTGAGTCCCTGCGGCAATTTTTTTACCTATTGAAACAGTTATTCAACCATTTTCATTTTGCATTTTCCCTCTGTTCTAGGTATAAACTGCGCGCGCAGCTTATTTGATACGCAATGAAGAAGATGGCAGAAAATGGCATTAGCTCATTGTTTAATTGAGGTATGTTGGCGGTAATAACCCCGTTGACAACTTTGACTTAGGTGGCGGCGTCATCAAACTGTTACTTTTTTGGGCTATTTAATCAGTCTTGCTCGTTCAATCGTGAACGACATGCGTGGAGGTGGTTGGATTAATGATCCGTTGTCTATTGGTTGCTGCACATCAACAGCTGCGTCGTTCTGACGTTCAATCCCCCCTTGCAACCTTCCTTTCTTGTATACCATCAACCCGATGTTACACCCATATGGGTGCCACTCAGGATTCGCGGGCTGGTTAACGGTCGCCTGAAGTACTGAATCTGGGTCGTCAGCCGTCTATCTTTCCCGGCGTGTGCGACATCCGATTCACGAAATCTCAATACGTATGTTTCGTTAAACGTATTTTACATTTAAATGTGTTTTACAATTATCTGAGTGATAACTCGCGGTAATGCGGTGCTTTACAACGCATTAATCAGCTTAAACGGCGCGCACACGGGTTGTCCTTGCAGGTTGTAGCTGCGATAGTGGCTGACTTTATCGTCAGTATCGCAATAGAGGCGAATTATGTCTGATGATAACTTGATTGGCCGTCCGTCTACTGCGGGCGCACATGTTTCTTTACGCTCCATGCAGGAGGTTGCCATGAATGATCGTAATGCCAGCAAAATGCTGCGCACTTATAACGTCGCCTACTGGGGCGGAAACTATTTTGACGTCAACGAATTGGGCCATATCAGTGTTTGTCCTGATCCAGACGTCCCTCAGGCACGAGTCGATCTGGCGCAACTGGTCAAGGATATGCAGGAAGAGCGTGGGCAGCGTCTACCTGCTTTATTCTGTTTCCCGCAAATTTTGCAGCATCGTCTGCGTTCAATCAACGCAGCGTTTAAACGTGCGCGCGAAGAGTTTGGCTATCAGGGTAACTACTTCCTGGTTTATCCGATAAAAGTGAACCAGCATCGCCGAGTGATTGAATCCTTGGTGAATTCTGGTGAACCTTTGGGGCTGGAGGCGGGTTCAAAAGCAGAAATGATGGCAGTGCTGGCGCACGCAGGCATGACCCGTTCTGTGATTGTCTGTAATGGTTATAAAGATCGTGAATATATCCGTTTGGCGCTGACCGGCGAAAAACTGGGCCATAAAGTGTATCTGGTCATCGAGAAGATGTCAGAAATCAAAATGGTACTGGAAGAAGCCGCGCGTTTGGACGTCGTGCCGCGCTTGGGCGTCCGTGCTCGCTTGGCGTCACAAGGTTCCGGTAAATGGCAGGCCAGTGGTGGCGAAAAGTCCAAGTTTGGCTTATCGGCGACACAGGTTTTGCAACTGGTTGAAATGCTGCGTGAAGCCGACAAACTGGATAGCCTGCAATTGCTGCACTTCCATTTGGGTTCCCAGCTTTCCAACATTCGCGATATTTCCACTGGTGTACGTGAATCCGCTCGTTTCTACGTCGAATTGCATAAACTGGGTGTGAATATCCAGTGCTTCGATGTGGGCGGTGGTTTAGGCGTAGATTACGAAGGAACGCGCTCCCAATCTGATTGCTCGGTAAACTATGGTCTGAATGAATACGCCAATAACGTGATTTGGGGGATTGGCGACGCCTGCAATGAGCACGGTTTGCCGCATCCTACCGTGATTACCGAGTCAGGCCGTGCAGTCACCGCGCATCATACCGTGCTGGTTTCCAATGTTATCGGCGTAGAACGCAACGAATTTAGCGAACCGCAGGCACCGGCAGAAGATGCACCTCGCGCGCTGGAAAGTCTGTGGGATACCTGGCAGGAAATGCAGCGGCCGGAAAGCCGTCGTTCGCTGCGCGAATGGCTGCATGACAGTCAGATGGATTTGCACGATGTGCATACCCAATACGCCCACGGGATGTTGGATCTGACCCAACGAGCCTGGGCTGAGCAGCAGTACCTGACTATCTGCAATATGATCCAGCAACAGTTAGATCCAAGTAACCGCGCACATCGCCCGATTATTGACGAACTACAAGAACGCATGGCGGACAAACTGTACGTCAACTTCTCACTGTTCCAGTCAATGCCGGACGCGTGGGGCATCGATCAACTGTTCCCGGTTCTGCCGCTGGAAGGCTTGGATAAACCACCAGAGCGTCGTGCGGTACTGTTGGATATTACCTGCGATTCCGACGGGACTATCGATCATTATGTCGATGGTGACGGTGTGGCCACCACGTTGCCAATGCCTCCGTACGATCCAGAAAACCCACCAGCGCTGGGCTTCTTTATGGTGGGTGCTTATCAGGAAATTCTGGGCAACATGCATAACCTGTTCGGTGATACTGCCGCCGTCGATGTGTTTGTTTTCCCTGACGGTACTGTTGAAGTGGAACAAACCGATGAAGGCGACACCGTGGCAGATATGCTGGCCTATGTGCAGTTGGATCCGGAAAAACTGTTGAATCACTTCCGCGATCAGGTAAAAGAAACCGATCTGGCACCAGAGCTGCAAGCCCAGTTCCTGGAAGAGTTCGAGGCCGGTTTATATGGTTACACTTATCTCGAAGATGAGTAATAGCTAACGGATTTATCGGTTGTTACCCTAGGGCAGACTTCGGTTTGCCCTTGTTATTTTTATCTCCTCCATTTTTCTTTACTGCGTCGCACTCATTTCCCGCATAACACGTAAAATCAACCACACTCAGATCAGTGGGCTGACACCTGTTTCTCATGATAAATGGAGTGATAAAATGAGCTGGCTGAATGTATGTGAAGTATCGTATGTCAAACCGGATTCACCTTTCTCCGCTCGTGTGGGGGATAAACGGATTGGGATTTATATTATTGATGGTGAGTATTTTGCGATGGATGATATTTGCCCCCACGCCAACGCGTTACTCAGCCCCGGTTTTTTTGATGAGGGCACGATTGAATGTATGTTGCACGGCGCGGTGTTTGATGTACGAACCGGCCAGTGTTTACGGGAGCCGGGCGATCGCGACCTGCAAACTTATCCAGTGCGGGTAGAGGCGGGGCGAATTCAAGTGGAAATTATTGAAAGTTAATACTATTGAAAATAACCCTGCCAGCACTCAGCAGGCAGGGTAAACACTGATGATAAGGTTTAGTCGATGGTTATGTGATGTAATAACGCTATGTGATTCAATTCAGTCAGGTTGATTGCTACATTACAGCAATTGTATTAATAGCTGTTGCATCAGAGCAGCTTCCTCTAATCTGACTGGCGATAATTGACCGTTGACGTGGCTGTCGGTGGGTTGCGAAGGTAACGCGTAATCAACGCTAGAGCGATAGCTTTAATCTGAAAAACTAACAGATTCTGCTGTAGCGTCATGGAAGTTGCCTTCATTTGTTTTTAGTGATTGCCGTTTCAATATCGAGTCTGAGAAAATGGTAGACTTGAACGCTTTTTAAATCCGACCTGGAGTAAAACATGACCTCTCGTAAAGAGCTTGCCAACGCGATCCGCGCCCTTAGCATGGACGCCGTGCAGAAAGCGAATTCCGGCCACCCCGGAGCCCCTATGGGTATGGCAGATATTGCCGAAGTCCTGTGGCGTGATTACCTGAACCATAATCCAACCAATCCACACTGGGCTGACCGTGACCGCTTCGTGCTGTCCAACGGTCACGGCTCCATGTTGATCTACAGCTTGTTGCACCTCACCGGTTACGATTTGCCGATGGAAGAGCTGAAGAACTTCCGTCAGTTGCATTCGAAAACTCCGGGTCACCCGGAATACGGCTACACTGCCGGCGTAGAAACCACTACCGGCCCATTGGGGCAGGGTATTGCCAACGCAGTGGGTTTTGCGATTGCCGAGCGCACGCTGGGCGCGCAGTTCAACCGCCCAGGGCACGATATTGTTGATCACCATACCTACGCCTTTATGGGTGACGGCTGCATGATGGAAGGCATTTCTCACGAAGTGTGCTCTCTGGCCGGTACCATGAAATTGGGTAAACTGACCGCATTTTACGATGACAACGGTATTTCCATCGACGGCCACGTTGAAGGCTGGTTTACCGATGATACTGCCGCACGCTTCGAAGCCTATGGCTGGCATGTCGTTCGCCATGTAGATGGCCATAACGCAGACGCGATCAAAGCGGCGATCGAAGAAGCACATAAAGTTACGGATAAACCTTCGTTGCTGATGTGTAAAACCGTTATCGGTTTCGGTTCGCCAAACAAAGCCGGTACCCACGATTCCCATGGCGCACCTTTGGGTGCTGCAGAAGTGGCCGCAACTCGCGAAGTGCTGGGCTGGAAATACTCAGCCTTCGAAATTCCACAGGATATCTACGCGGCCTGGGATGCGAAAGAAGCAGGCAAAGCCAAAGAAGCGGCTTGGAACGAGAAGTTTGCTGCCTATGCTAAAGCTTTCCCGGAACTGGCTGCTGAATTCAAACGTCGCGTAAGCGGTGAACTACCCGCCAACTGGGAAATAGAATCCAGAAAATTCATTGAGCAGTTGCAGGCTAACCCAGCTAACATCGCCAGCCGTAAAGCATCACAAAATGCGTTGGAAGCTTTCGGTAAAGTGCTACCTGAATTCTTGGGCGGTTCTGCTGATTTGGCACCAAGCAACCTGACTATGTGGTCTGGCTCGAAAGCTTTGAACGATGACATCGCCGGTAACTACATTCATTACGGTGTGCGTGAATTTGGTATGTCCGCCATCATGAACGGTATTGCCCTGCACGGCGGTTTTATCCCTTACGGTGCAACCTTCCTGATGTTCGTCGAATACGCGCGTAACGCAGTGCGTATGGCTGCTCTGATGAAGATTCGTAGCATTTTCGTTTACACTCATGACTCTATCGGTCTGGGTGAAGATGGCCCAACCCATCAGCCAGTTGAGCAAATGGCGAGTCTGCGTGTTACGCCAAATATGAGCACATGGCGTCCATGTGACCAGGTTGAATCTGCGGTAGCATGGCAGTACGCATTGGAACGTAAAGACGGCCCAAGCGCACTGATCTTCTCTCGTCAAAATCTGGCGCAGCAGCCACGTGATGCGGTGCAGTTGGCTAACATCGCCAAAGGTGGTTATATCCTGAAAGATTGCGCTGGTCAGCCAGAGCTGATCTTCATTGCTACCGGTTCTGAAGTTGAGCTGGCGGTTGCTGCCGCAGATCAACTGACTACCGCAGGGCGTAAAGTCCGTGTTGTTTCTATGCCATCTACCGATGCATTTGATAAACAAGACGCAGCTTACCGCGAATCTGTTCTGCCTGCGTCGGTTAGCGCACGCGTTGCAGTGGAAGCGGGTATTGCAGACTACTGGTACAAATATGTTGGTCTGAACGGTGCCGTAGTGGGTATGACCAGCTTCGGCGAGTCTGCTCCGGCAGATCTGCTGTTCAAAGAGTTCGGTTTTACCGTTGAAAATGTCGTTGCGAAAGCTCAGGCGCTGTTGAAGTAACCGCCCCTGTTTTCAATGTGTAAAGGGGAAGGTATCCCCTGGTAATATCGATGTTAAAAGGTCGCTTCTGCGGCCTTTTTTTTGTCTGTTTTTCGCGAAAAAAAGATAGATATCTACCCTTTATCAGCAAGATATTCCCTTTGTACCTCGTTTGGTTTATTCTGGCTGAAGCGTTTCAGTTGTGGTTCATTATCACAGCCTGTCAGGAACAATATGACGCATACTGACAGTATGATTTTCTGAAATGTGATAAAGCGATGAATATCAGACCGCACGCTACAGTACTCTATGAGGTTGCATGAAGATAACCATAAAACAGGGAGTAACATGACAATCCGCATAGCGATAAATGGCTTTGGGCGTATTGGTCGTAGTGTATTACGTGCGCTGTATGAATCTGGCCGTCGGGCAGAAATTTCAGTGGTTGCCATTAATGAACTGGCAAACGCGGAAGGTATGGCTCATCTGCTTAAGTATGATTCCAGCCATGGTCGTTTCGCTTGGGATGTGCGTCAAGAGTGTGACAAATTATATGTCGGGGACGATATTATCCAGTTGTTCCATCAGCCAGAAATAGCCCAACTGCCCTGGGATGAGCTGGACGTTGATGTGGTACTGGATTGCAGCGGCGTGTATGGTTCCCGTCAGGATGGCGAGGCGCACTTGGCCTCCGGTGCCAGGAAGGTGCTGTTTGCTCATCCAGGTAGCCATGATTTGGATGCCACCGTGGTCTATGGGGTTAACCATCAGGATCTACGGGCAGAACATCGGATTGTTTCCAACGCCTCTTGTACGACCAATTGCATTATTCCCATTATTAAGCTGCTGGACGACGCCTATGGCATCGAATCCGGTACTGTCACCACCATCCATTCTGCGATGAATGACCAGCCGGTTATTGATGCTTATCATCAGGATTTACGGCGCACCCGAGCGGCCAGTCAATCGATTATTCCGGTTGATACCAAGCTGGCGGTGGGCATTACCCGTATATTTCCGAAGTTTTGCGATAGGTTTGAAGCTATCTCGGTACGTGTACCGACAATCAACGTCACGGCGATCGATTTGAGCGTCAGTGTGAGCAGCTCCGTCCGGGTGAGCGACGTCAACCAGCTTTTGCAAAAGGCGGCAATGGGCTCATTTCGTGGTATAGTTGACTATACGGAATTACCATTGGTGTCGACCGATTTTAACCACGATCCGCACAGTGCCATTGTTGATGGTACCCAAACGCGGGTCAGTGGGCAGCACCTGATCAAGACTCTGGTGTGGTGCGATAATGAATGGGGCTTTGCCAATAGAATGTTGGATACGACATTGGCAATGGCCGACAGCGGTTTCTAATACGGCGGTTCAATTCAACGGGTTACCCGGAGTTGACCTACTGATAAGCAACTTTAAAGAGAATCAACGAGAGGATTCACCATGGCTGTAATTAAGATGACCGATCTGGATCTAGCTGGCAAACGCGTGCTGATCCGTGCGGATCTCAATGTTCCGGTAAAAGATGGCAAAGTGACTTCCGATGCGCGTATCCGTGCATCCCTGCCGACTATCGAAGCGGCGCTGAAACAAGGCGCTAAAGTAATGGTTACCTCTCACCTGGGTCGTCCGACCGAAGGCGAGTACAACGAAGAGTTTTCTTTGCTGCCAGTGGTTAACTACCTGAAAGACAAACTGTCTTCTCCGGTGCGTCTGGCTAAAGATTACCTTGATGGCGTTGAAGTGGCTGCCGGTGAACTGGTGGTTCTGGAAAACGTTCGCTTTAACAAAGGCGAGAAAAAAGACGACGAAACCCTATCCAAAAAATATGCTGCTCTGTGTGATATTTATGTGATGGATGCCTTCGGTACCGCTCACCGTGCACAGGCTTCTACCCACGGCGTAGGCAAATTTGCACCTATCGCTTGTGCCGGCCCGCTGCTGTCAGCAGAGCTGGAAGCATTGGGTAAAGCGCTGGGTAACCCGGCTCGTCCGATGGTTGCTATCGTGGGTGGTTCTAAAGTTTCTACCAAGTTGACGGTACTGGGCGCGCTGTCCAAAATTGCTGACCAACTGATTGTGGGTGGCGGCATTGCGAACACCTTCGTGGCTGCTCAAGGCAACAACGTGGGCAAATCCCTGTACGAAGCTGATTTGATTCCAGAAGCCAAACGTCTGTTGGAAACCTGCAACATTCCGGTTCCTACTGATGTACGCGTAGCGACAGAGTTCTCTGAAACCGCTATCGCCACGCTGAAACCAGCCACTGAAATCAAAGACGATGAACAAATCCTGGATCTGGGCGACGTGTCTGCTGAACGTCTGGCCGAGATTCTGAAAAGCGCCAAAACCATTCTGTGGAATGGCCCGGTTGGCGTGTTCGAGTTCCCTAACTTCCGTAAAGGAACCGAGATCGTGGCTCGCGCCATCGCTGAGAGCGAAGCATTCTCTATCGCCGGCGGTGGTGACACTCTGGCAGCAATCGATCTGTTCGGTATTGCTGACCAAATTTCTTACATCTCTACTGGCGGTGGCGCATTCCTCGAATTCGTGGAAGGCAAAAAACTGCCAGCAGTAGTGATGCTGGAAGAGCGCGCTAAGCAGTAATTTAGATGACGGGGGGCGAAAGCCGCCCGTTTCGCTATTTCGCTGCTGTCGGTAGCCGCCGACAGATTGATCAGCGAAACCGATTCCATTTATCTTCGGCCGACGAAACAGGACAACGTAACATGTCTAAAATTTTTGATTTCGTAAAACCAGGCGTCATCACCGGTGATGACGTGCAGAAAGTGTTCGCAGTAGCTAAAGAAAACCACTTTGCGCTGCCAGCAGTAAACTGCGTGGGTACTGACTCCATTAACGCCGTGCTGGAAACAGCCGCGAAAGTGCGTGCTCCAGTTATCGTTCAGTTCTCTAACGGCGGCGCTGCGTTTATCGCAGGTAAAGGCGTGAAGACTGATGTACCACAAGGTGCTGCAATTCTGGGCGCAATCTCTGGTGCACACCATGTCCATCAGATGGCTGAGCATTACGGCGTTCCTGTCATCTTGCATACAGACCATTGCGCCAAGAAATTGCTGCCGTGGTTAGACGGCCTGTTAGACGCGGGTGAAAAACACTTCGCCGCTACCGGCAAACCACTGTTCTCTTCTCATATGATCGATCTGTCTGAAGAGTCTCTGGAAGAAAACATCGAAATCTGTAGCAAATACCTGACTCGCATGTCGAAAATTGGTATGACTCTGGAAATCGAACTGGGCTGTACCGGCGGTGAAGAAGATGGCGTAGACAACAGCCACATGGACGCTTCTTCCCTGTACACTCAGCCAGAAGACGTTGATTACGCTTATGAAAAACTGAACGCAATCAGCCCACGCTTCACCATCGCTGCCTCTTTCGGTAACGTTCACGGTGTTTACAAGCCAGGCAACGTTAAGCTGACGCCAACTATTCTGCGCGATTCTCAGGATTATGTTGCTAAGAAACACAATCTGCCGAATAACAGCCTGGACTTTGTATTCCACGGCGGGTCAGGTTCTACTGCGGCAGAAATCAAAGAAGCCGTTAGCTACGGCGTAGTGAAAATGAACATCGATACCGATACCCAATGGGCAACATGGGAAGGTATCTTGGAGTACTACAAAAAGAACGAAGGCTATCTGCAAGCTCAACTGGGTAACCCAGAAGGCGCAGACAAACCTAACAAGAAATATTACGATCCACGTGTTTGGCTGCGTTCGGCGCAGACTTCAATGATTGCCCGTCTGGAACTGGCATTCAAAGAATTGAACGCGGTAGACGTACTGTAATTCGCTTTTTTTGTCATCCGCTTAAAGGTCCCTGTTGGGGCCTTTTTCTTTTTTAGCGAACTCATTGGGTAAAAACAGAATTCTGGTCGTATATTTGGCCAATTTTAGGTAAAAAGTCTGATTCTGTTGGTATGGTTTTTCTGTCAATGTGGGTAACCGTGCCGATTATTCGCTACCCTCCAGGGTCGCATACGATGCTAGTCGATGACTGGCGGCAGTTTTTATGTAATTTCTCTTTATTGGGAGAGCTTCGTAGGATGCTTAAATTAGAAGAGTTAAACGTAGTTGATGGTATTAACAATGCAAGTAGCTGGCTGGTGAATAATCAGGAACTGCTGGTTCAGTATGCAGTGAATGTCATTGCAGCATTACTGATTCTAGCAGTCGGTTCTGTTATCGCTAGAATGGTTTCCAGTGCCGTAAACCGGGTTATGCGCCTGCGGGGCATTGATGTCACCGTGGCTGACTTCTTGGCGGCGATGGTACGCTATAGCATCCTGGCTTTCACGATTGTCGCTGTATTGGGCCGACTGGGTGTGCAAACCGCTTCAGTGATTGCCGTGATCGGTGCTGCTGGTTTAGCCGTGGGTTTGGCGCTGCAAGGTTCCCTTTCCAACTTTGCTGCCGGTGTGTTGCTGGTTGCCTTCCGTCCGTTCCGTGCTGGCGAATATGTCGATTTAGGCGGCATTGCTGGTACCGTAGTGCAGGTGCAGATTTTCTCTACCACTTTACGTACCGTCGATGGAAAGATCATTGTGGTGCCTAACGGTAAGATTATTGCCAACAACATCATTAACACCAGCCGCGAACCAAACCGCCGTACCGATATCACGATTGGCGTGGCTTATGATGCTGATATCGACGTAGTGAAAAAAGTGTTGGGTGATATTATCGCTGCCGATAGTCGTATTATCCATGAAAATGGCGTCACCGTCCGGCTGAATGAGATGGCTGCGTCCTCGCTAAACTTTACCGTTCGTGTCTGGACGACGAATGGCGAAGCGATGGAAGTGTATTGGGATTTACTGGAGAACTTCAAGCGCGCTCTGGATGCTCATAACATTGGTATTCCTTTCCCGCAGATGGATGTTCATCTCCATCAGACAGAGAAAAAGCCCGCAGTGGCAGAATAATTCTGTTGTCGATCTTAATCCAGTCAAAGCGGGTCGCAACGACCCGCTTTGACTCGGCTACTGTTCATCATTTTCACCTCATTTTTTCCCATTCTTCCCACCGGTGATTAGTTTTGCTTATCAGGTATAAGAAATATCAATTTCCTCTGATGAATATCTCTCCGTAATATGCTCGCAATCACTTCGCATATCAGTGAGTATTATTTAAAGGGAACAATATGTTAGCTACTTTTCTTCAAGGTTTTGCCCTCAGCGCTGCGATGATTCTGCCCCTAGGGCCACAAAATGCTTTTGTGATGAATCAGGGAATTAAGCGCCAGCACCATATCATGAGCGCCAGTCTGTGCGCTTTGAGCGATATCATCCTGATTTGTGGTGGAATATTTGGCGGCAGCGCCTTACTCAATCAGTCTCCGTTACTGCTGGCATTAGTGACTTGGGGCGGGGTGGCTTTCCTGTTGTGGTACGGCTGGGGGGCGCTGTGTGCGGCATGGCGTGGGGATACGCAAGAGACTTGCTCGACTGAGAGTGTAAAAAATCGTTGGCGGATCATCATGACTCTGTTGGCGGTGACCTGGCTTAACCCTCATGTCTATCTGGATACTTTTGTCGTCCTCGGCAGCCTGGGGGGACAATTGTTGCCAGACCTGCGTCTGTGGTTCGCTCTCGGTGCTGTTAGTGCTTCGATCAGCTGGTTCTTTGCTCTGGCATTATTGGCTGCTTGGCTGGCTCCTTGGCTTAATCGACCAACGGCACAGAGAGCGATAAATCTATTAGTTGGCGGTGTTATGTGGTTTATTGCCTTTCAATTAGCCAAACAGGGGCTGAGTTTCTGATTTTTTATCATTATTCCGAATCCATCTCAGCAAAAGATATGCTAGTTTTGATAGGTTACTGCATGAGTTAAGTGGCGAAGTAATTGTTCATAAATCGGATTTCGGTAAGCGTAATTAACTGCAAAGTAAGTTGCTTTTGAGTGAGATTAACTGGAGTTTGGTATTTTGCAGCAATTTTTCGCACTCGCATATTTTTAGGAGGCACTGTGAAGTTTAAGACATTGGCTTTAGCCGCAATGATGGGATTTGGGACGTTACCTTTAGTTTTACAAGCCGCTGAACTGCCGGAAGGGCCGCATGTTATCACCTCCGGGACTGCCAGCGTTGATGCTACACCGGATATCGCTACTCTGGCGATCGAAGTCAGCGTATCCGCCAAAGACGCAGCCGAAGCGAAAAAACAGGTTGATGCTCGCGTGGCGCAGTATTTTGATTTTCTGAAGAAAAACGGTATTGATAAGAAAGATATTAATGCGGCTAATTTACGGACTCAACCTGAATATGATTATAAGAAAACTGGCGAAGCGGTGTTAAAAGGCTATCGCGCGGTGCGCCAGGTTCAGGTGACGTTGCGTCAGTTGGATAAGCTGAACGAACTGTTGGACGGTGCGTTGAAGTCGGGTCTGAATGAAATTCGTGCCGTTGAGTTAGGCGTAGCAAACCCGGAGACTTACCGCGAGCAGGCGCGTAAAAAAGCCATTGATAACGCCATTGCTCAGGCCGGTTCTCTGGCTCAGGGTTTTAACACGACGTTGGGACCGGTTTATAGCATTCGCTATCGCGTTGCTAACTACCAGCCAATGCCGATAGCGCGGATGTATAAAAGCCCAGAAGCCGGGAGACAGAACGATGCTGCCCAAACTTATGAGCAGCAAACTATCCACTTTGACGATCAGGTCGATGTGGTATTCCAACTGAATCCGGCTAAATAAGCCGACAGTGTTAATCCTGCCGTAGTACCTGACGCCCATGTGATAACAGGGCGTCAGTCACTTTCCGCATGGTACGACTTTCTGGCGCAAAACGATGCCAAAACAGCATGCGACGCTGCAACAACCCCGGTGTCAAATCGATCAACTCCCCAGACTCCAATTCTTTTTCAATCTGCAAATGCGGAATCATACAGCAGGTCGTACCCTGACGAGCTAGCTGCACAAAGGCCTCGGATGAGTTCACTATGTGGCAAGGTACACTACCCGGAGATAAATCAAAGTTTTGCTGTAAAAATGCCTGATGCATATCATCCAGATGGTCAAAGGCCACCGCTGGCGCTTTCAACAGTGCAGTACGGGTTACGCCATTGGGAAAATAGCGCTCGGCAAAATTTTTCGATGCCACAAACAGATAATCCAGCGCGCCCAGTTGATCGACCAGACAACTCGGTAGTGGCTGCGGTTGGATACTGACTGCGCCAACTACTTCGCCGCGGCGTAAACGTTCCTGAGTGCGGGTTTCATCCTCGACCTGTAAATTTAATCGAATCGGTAAATCTGACAGCACCGGCTTCAGTGCGGGCAGCAGCCAGGTTGCCAAGCTGTCGGCATTAACTGCTAAAGATAGCAGCAACGGTGTATCCGCACCGTTATCGTTGCCCAGCCACTCTTCTTCCAGCAGTTCTACCTGATGCAGCAAAGCCAGCAGACGTTGGCCTTGCTCGGTTGGGCGGGGTGGTACAGTACGCACCAATAATGGCTGGCCGAACAGATTTTCCAACTGCTTAATACGCTGAGATACTGCCGATTGGGTGATACAAAGTTTTTGTGCCGCACGTTCAAAACCACGTTCACGGATCACCGCGTCCAGCGCTTGCAGCGTTCGATAGTCTGGGCGTTTCATCGGAGTACTCTCTCAAAAATTAAATCAATAAGGCACTATGCCACAGTTTGGTTATTTTGCTGCGGCAAAAATCACCGTAAATAATCTGGCCATATCGGAGCCTATCTGTGATCCAGGCAGGATTAACCGGGTGAGTTTCCGGCTTAATTGGCGGGATTTCCCACAGTCATGTTCTATAATAGCCACAGGTTTTCATATCAATAGGCAGTGAACTTACCATGACTCAGGATGAACTTAAAAAAGCGGTTGGTTGGGCAGCGTTAGAATACGTCAAGCCAGGCACGATTGTTGGTGTTGGCACCGGCTCTACCGCCGCACATTTTATTGATGCACTTGGCTCGATCAAAAATCAGATCGAAGGTGCGGTTTCCAGCTCTGATGCTTCAACAGCAAAACTGAAAAGCCTGGGTATCCACGTTTTTGATAGTAATGAAGTGGATGGATTGGATATCTACGTTGACGGCGCGGATGAAATCAACGGTCATATGCAAATGATTAAAGGCGGTGGTGCTGCCCTGACTCGTGAAAAGATCATTGCTGCAATGGCGCGTCAGTTTATCTGCATTGTTGATGCTTCCAAGCAGGTTGATATTCTGGGCAAGTTCCCGTTGCCAGTAGAAGTGATCCCAATGGCGCGTTCTTATGTCGCCCGTGAATTGGTGAAACTGGGTGGACTGCCAGAATATCGCCAGAATGTGGTAACGGATAACGGTAATGTGATTCTGGACGTATATAATCTGAATATTATGGACGCTATTGCACTGGAAAATAAAATCAACGGTATTGCCGGTGTGGTTACCGTTGGTCTGTTTGCCAATCGTGGTGCGGATATTGCCTTGGTAGGCACAGCCGAAGGCGTTAAAAAAGTTATTCGCTAATACGGTCACCGGGATGGCGTTTCGACGTTATCCCGATTATTTTTGCCTTTAATCATCTTTTCTTTAAAACCTTAATTTTAGTGACATATGTCACAGTGCCTTTATCTATTCCATTAACCTATCGTTAACTTGCAGTTACATGGTTTTTTCTGCCGTAAAACTTACTATTGAATGAAATTCATGCTGATGTTCAGGCAATCGTTTGTATTGCCGTCGGCAGAATATTTGTTATGTTGACTAGGTGCTAGCCAGATTCATCGATAAAGGCAGCCACATCTGAAGTCTGAAAATAGGGTTGGGGAAATGGCAAAAGTATCACTGGAAAAAGACAGAATTAAATTTTTGTTGGTTGAAGGGGTTCATCAGAGCACGGTTGATAATCTTCGCGCAGCCGGATATAGCAATATTGAATACCATAAGGGTGCGCTAGATACTGAATCGCTGAAGGAGTCGATCCGCGATGCTCACTTTATTGGGCTAAGATCGCGCACACATCTTTCCGAAGAGATTTTCGCTGCGGCTGAAAAATTGGTCGCCGTGGGTTGTTTTTGTATCGGCACGAATCAGGTTGATTTAAAAGCTGCAGCCAAACGCGGTATTCCGGTATTCAATGCGCCATTCTCCAATACCCGCTCCGTTGCCGAAATGGTTCTGGGCGAACTACTGTTGATGTTTCGTGGCATCCCGTCGGCCAACGCCAAAGCCCATCGCGGCGAGTGGAATAAACTGGCCGCTGGTTCCTATGAAGCACGGGGTAAAAAGCTGGGCATCATCGGTTACGGTCATATCGGTACGCAGCTTGGTATCTTGGCAGAAAGTCTGGGGATGAAGGTCTTTTTCTATGATATTGAAAACAAACTACCATTAGGTAATGCCCAACAGGTTCGTCATCTGTCCGACTTACTCAATATGAGCGATGTGGTCAGCCTGCACGTACCGGAAACGCGTTCGACCAAGAATATGATCAGCACTGAAGAATTGGCCCTGATGAAACCTGGCGCGCTGCTGATAAATGCTTCACGTGGCACTGTTGTGGATATTCCCGCGCTGTGTGATGCACTGGCCAGTAACCATATCGCGGGTGCGGCGATTGACGTCTTCCCGGCCGAGCCTGCCACTAACAGCGACCCATTCAACTCACCACTTTGCGAGTTTGATAACGTTTTGTTGACGCCGCATATCGGTGGCTCAACCCAGGAAGCACAAGAAAATATCGGTGATGAAGTCGCTGGTAAGCTGGCTAAGTATTCCGATAACGGTTCAACCTTATCGGCTGTCAACTTCCCTGAGGTTTCTCTACCGGCTCACGGCGATGAGACTCGCCGCCTGCTACATATTCATGAGAACCGTCCAGGCATTCTGACCAGTATTAACCAGATTTTTGCCGAACAAAACATCAATATTGCCGCGCAGTATCTGCAAACCAGTGCGGAAATCGGTTATGTGGTTATCGACGTGGAAACTGAAAATGTGGTGTTGGTGGAGAAAGCACTGCAACTGATGAAGGCGATTCCAGGGACCATTCGTGCCCGTCTGCTGTATTAGTCCGATTTTCCCGGTGTCTTCTGACTCCGGGAAATCTGCACGATTATTTGGCCTAACCGTTTCGGATTGCTACCAGCGCCACACTTTGCCAGGGGTGATAATTTCAGGTAAGGGAATATCCCAATGTTCCACTGGCAAGTCGTCGACTAATTGGCAATCATGCGCCAATCCAATAGGGTAAGGGCCGCATTGCTGCCAGTTCTGCAAAGTACGATCATAAAATCCGCCACCCATTCCCAAACGTTGCCCGTGACGGTCAAAAGCCACCAGCGGCGTAATCATGATATCCAACTGTGATAATGGTAGAACCTGCGTGACATCCCATTGTGGCTCGCGGATTTTCAGCCGATTTTGTCTCAGCGGCGTCTCGGCATCATAGCGCAAAAACAGTAAGTTCCCGGGGCTAAACGGGTGCAAGACCGGAAGATAAACATGTTTATTCTGTTGCCAGAGTTGCTGAATAATGGGCTGGGTATTGAGTTCGCCATCAAAAGAAAGAAACAGAGCGATACTGCGAGCCTGTTGAATTTTTTTATGCTGTTGGACTTGCTGGCTGGCGAGCAGAGCGGAATCGTGTTGCTGTTCAGGACTGAGTAAGCGTCGCCGTTGGCGAATCTCGCTTCTGATTTGTTGGCGTAACGAACTATGCTGGGAATTGAAAGGCATAAACTGCCTATTTTACAAATCGGTATTTTTGCTAATCACGAACACGTCGTTTCATGATTAATAAAGGGATCTCCAAGGTGCCGCCGCAGGCTGTAACCCTTGAACCCTTGGTTCAAGGTGAACGCAGTGTCGCTACCTTAAGGCTTCTCGGCGAACCGAGCATGCTCACCGGTTACGGATCACAACATTCTGTTGGTATTAAATATCGGCTCAGGGGACTGGCCCGCTGACGAACACCTCAGAGAAATTCTTTACTCACTGCTGAATCTATCATTCAACAACGATTTATTCAAATTGTGCATCCTGACGTTCAGAGATGCGACCTTGTTCAAGTAATGCTTGTTCAATGGTCTGTTGTAGCATCCTAATACGTTGCTCCATATTGGATGCATAGTCACGTGTTTTTAATCTTTCTTGAGCAAGTTCGTGACATACGTTCAATGCTGCGATGAAAACTAATTGCTCCGTATTGGTGACTCTAGTGCGAACTTTAAGATCTTGCAACCGTTGGTTAAGATCTTCTGCAGCCATGTTCAACGCATCTTGTTGTTCTGGCGGACAATTAACTCTTAACGAGCGACCAAAAATTTGAATATCTACCGGTTGTGCAGACATGCCACCTTCCTGACTGATTTTCGCGCTAGCCTTGTAACACCAGAGCTGAATGGCTCTTGACGGTCAAAGCGGGCGCCACTATATATACCTCGATACCAAGATACAACCCCTTTATAGCGTTGCGTTTTCTGGTATAGCGACTGATCTTGGTGGTAGCATAACACGAACTTATCCTGCCAACGATGATGAATACGCATGTCCATACAGAATACATTACCCACTTACCTATCACTTGCTCAGGCGCTGAATCAGCAGGCCGTGGCGTTAACTCCTGCCGAAATGCATGGCCTGATCAGCGGTATGCTGTGTGGTGGCAGTAAAGACAACGGTTGGCAAACGCTGCTTCACGAACTGACCAACGAAGGCTTGGCCTTCCCTCAGGCCCTGGGGTTGCCTCTGCAACAATTGCATGAAACCACTCAGGAAGCTCTCGAAAATGAAGGCTTTATGTTCCAGCTATTACTGCCAGAGGGCGATGATGTCAGCGTATTTGATCGCGCCGATGCCCTGTCTGGCTGGGTCAATCACTTCCTGCTCGGTTTGGGAATGCTACAACCTAAGCTGGCTCAAGTGAAAGACGAAGTCGGCGAAGCCATTGACGATTTACGTAATATTGCTCAACTTGGCTATGACGAAGATGAAGATCAAGAAGAACTGGCTCAATCATTGGAAGAAGTTGCCGAATACGTTCGGGTTGCTGCGTTACTCTGCCATATCGAGTTTACTCAGCCAAAACCGACAGCGGTAGAAATGCCGAAACCTACGCTGCACTAACCGTGCATCGGTGGTTGATGACTTCGGTTATACAACCCGCCATCGGCCTGGCGTGTTTTACTGCGACAGGCTGATATTTTTCTAGATTGATTGATCGTTTCCCATATTCGATACAATAGATTTCAGGAGAAGGTGATGACTCAGCAAGAATATCAGAATCGACGTCAGGCGCTGCTGGCCAAGATGGCTCCGGCCAGTGCCGCAATTATTTTCTCCGCTCCGGAGGCCATTCGCAGTGCGGATTCTGAATATCCCTATCGTCAGAATAGTGATTTCAGTTATTTAACCGGTTTTAATGAGCCTGAAGCAGTACTGATTTTAGTCAAAAGTGACGAAACCCATAATCACAGTGTTTTGTTCAATCGGGTGCGAGATCTTACCGCCGAAATCTGGTTTGGTCGTCGTTTGGGGCAGGATGCTGCGCCGGAGAAACTCGGCGTTGATCGGGCATTGCCTTTTGATGAGATTGATGAACAACTTCATCTGTTATTCAATGGATTGGATGTGGTTTACCACGCTCAAGGTGAATATGCTTACGCCGATCAGATTGTGTATTCGGCGCTGGATATATTACGTCGTGGGTTCCGTAAAAACCTGCGCGCACCAGCAACCTTGACAGACTGGCGTCCGTGGCTGCATGAAATGCGCCTGTTTAAATCGGCGGAAGAAATTGAAGCGATTCGTCGCGCCGGTGAAATCAGCGCAATGGCTCATACCCGTGCGATGCAAAAATGCCGTCCTGGCATGTTCGAATACCAATTGGAAGGGGAAATTCTGCATGAGTTTATCCGCCACGGTGCACGTTTTCCTGCATATAACACCATTGTTGGCGGCGGCGAGAATGCCTGCATTTTGCACTATACCGAGAATGAGTGTGAGCTGCGCGATGGCGATCTGGTATTGATCGATGCGGGTTGTGAATATCAGGGTTATGCTGGTGATATCACTCGTACTTTCCCGGTAAACGGCAAGTTTTCTCCCGCACAGCGTGCGGTATATGACATTGTGCTTGAATCTATTGATACCGCGCTGACATTGTTCAAACCGGGCATCAGTATCCGTGACGTGAATGATCGCGTGGTGTGTATCATGGTCACCGGTTTGGTTGAACTGGGTATTCTTCAAGGTGACGTCGAGCAACTGCTTGCCGAGCAAGCCCACAGACCGTTCTTTATGCACGGCCTGAGTCACTGGCTGGGAATGGATGTGCATGATGTTGGCGATTACCAAACCAGCGATCGGAGTCGTATTTTGGAGCCAGGCATGGTGTTAACCATTGAGCCGGGTTTGTATATTGCGCCAGATGCTGATGTTCCTATGGAGTACCGGGGTATTGGTATTCGTATCGAAGACGATATTCTGATTACCGAAACCGGTAATGAAAACCTAACGGCGAAAGTCGTGAAAAAGGTTGAAGAGATTGAAGCCTTAATGGCGGCGGCAAAGTAAACGATGAGCATCATTATAGTTGGCGGTGGCATGGCCGGTGCGACACTGGCTCTGGCGCTCTCTTACCTGACTCGTGGTCAATTATCCATTGCGCTGGTAGAGGCTGCTTCGCCCGATAATCTTGCCCATCCAGGCTTTGATGGACGGGCGATTGCGTTATCTCAGGGAACCTGCCAACAATTGGCGCGTATCGGTATCTGGCCAGCGCTGGCTGAGGGTGCGACGGCGATAACCCATGTGCAGGTTAGCGATACGGGTCACGCTGGTTTTGTTAATCTGCGCGCTGACGACTATCGGGTTCCGGCTTTGGGCAACGTTATCGAGTTACACCAGGCCGGAGAGCGATTATTTGCGTTACTGGCGAAGGCTCCGGGCGTGACTGTGCATTGTCCCGCCAAACTCGTGGACGTACAGCGAACGGCTGACAATGCGACTGTGATATTGGATAACGGTCAGTGCCTGACGGCTGATTTACTGGTTGCTGCTGACGGTTCTCACTCCAAACTGGCCGCGGCCTGCAATATTCAGTGGCAGCAGCAGGATTATCAGCAAATTGCCGTGATCGCTAATATCACTACGTCTGAACTTCCTGCCGGTCGGGCATTTGAGCGATTTACCTGCAATGGGCCGCTGGCGTTACTACCGATGTCGGAAGGACGTAGCTCGCTGGTATGGTGCCATCCACAGCAAGCTCAGGGCCAAGTCGATGGTTGGGATGACGCTCGCTTTTTGGCGGAGCTGCAACAGGCTTTTGGCTGGCGACTAGGTAAAATGCTGCAAGCAGGAAAACGACACAGCTACCCACTGCGATTGTTAACGGCATCCAGCCATGTTAGCCACCGCTTGGCATTGGTGGGAAATGCGGCGCAAACCCTGCATCCAATTGCTGGACAAGGTTTTAATCTGGGATTACGTGACGTGATGTCGCTCGCCGAAACGCTGGCTGATGCGGTGCATGCAGGTGTCGATCTGGGCACTTATGCAGTATTAAGTCGCTATCATCATCGTCGCCAGAAGGACCAACAGGCCACCATCGGCGTCACTGATGGGTTGATTCGTTTGTTTGCAAATAATTACGCGCCACTGGCTGTCGGGCGCAATTTGGGCTTAATGGTGATGGAGCAGACGCCAGCTCTGCGTGATACCTTTGCCCGGCGGACGCTGGGCTGGGTTGAGCGTTAAGCGTGCATTTAGAGCCTTCCATCCGTGGTGGACCGGCTCTTTTCAGTTTTCACGACAGGAAATAAAGCAGCATGCAATCATTTGATGTGGTTATCGCCGGTGGCGGTATGGTGGGGCTGGCACTGGCTTGCGGTTTACAGGGCAGTGGCCTACGTATTGCCATCTTGGAGCATCAACAGCCGGAAGACGCATTAACCGAGCCGCTGATGGGTGCGCCAGAGCTGCGGGTTTCTGCTATCAATGCCGCTAGTGAGAAATTGCTTCAGCATATTGGCGTTTGGGATCGTATGGTGGCGATGCGCGCCAGCCCTTATGACGGTATGGAAGTCTGGGATCAAGACAGCTTCGGTAAAATTGCTTTCCGCGCCGATGAGTACGGTTTCAGTCATTTAGGCCATATCATTGAAAATCGAGTGATTCAGCAAGCGTTATGGCAACGAGCCAACCAGTTACCTGATGTGACGTTGCTGGCTCCCGCCAGCCTGAAACAGGTAGCTTGGGGGGAGAACGAAGCTTTCATTACCCTAACTGACGGCCGTCTGCTCAGTGCGAGATTGGTGGTTGGAGCCGATGGCGCTAATTCGTGGCTGCGCCAGCATGCGGATATTCCATTGACCTTCTGGGATTATGGTC
This sequence comes from Yersinia ruckeri ATCC 29473, assembly GCF_000754815.1. Lineage (GTDB taxonomy): Bacteria > Pseudomonadota > Gammaproteobacteria > Enterobacterales > Enterobacteriaceae > Yersinia > Yersinia ruckeri. The sequence continues at coordinate 3,630,489 of NZ_KN150747.1, read as the reverse complement.
ATCATGCACTGGTGGCTACCATCCGTACCGCAGAACCACACCATGCCAAAGCTCGCCAAGTCTTTCACGGTGATGGCATTCTGGCATTCTTGCCATTGAGTGAGCCAGATCTTTGTTCGATTGTTTGGTCGTTACCACCAGAAAAAGCCGTGCGATTGGCGGAATTAACCCCTGAAGCATTCAACCGTGAGCTTGGCGTCGCCTTTGATATGCGCTTGGGCATGTGTCAGCTTGAAAGCGAAAGACAGACTTTCCCGCTAATGGGGCGCTATGCCCGCAGCTTTGCCGCACATCGTCTGGTGCTGGTGGGGGATGCCGCTCACACCGTACATCCGCTGGCTGGACAGGGGGTCAATCTAGGCTTTATGGATGTTGCTGAGTTGGTGTCAGAACTTCGTCGGTTACAAAAACAGGGCAAGGATATTGGCCAGAACCTGTATTTACGCCGCTATGAGCGCCGTCGCAAACACAGTGCTGCGCTGATGCTTGCCGGTATGCAGGGTTTTCGCGAACTATTTTCTGGCAGTAATCCCGCGCAAAAACTGTTACGCGATATCGGATTAACGCTGGCTGACAATCTACCTGGTGTAAAACCAAAGCTGGTTCGTCAGGCTATGGGGCTAAATGATCTACCTGAATGGCTAAAGTATTAACCCTCGGTTGAAAAAATCTAATTTCAAGTCTGTTTTCACATTATATTTCCTCATGTATTGCCAGATGCCCAAAAGTTGAAACTGAGGGCTAGCTGGCAGTTTGGTTATATAACATCGGTAACTTTACTGATTATTTGTTAATTATGTGCCTCTGTGCGCAGTTTGCTAGTTGAAAACTCTGCACAATATCCCTGCCTTTTGTGGTTGCCGAACCGCCTACCGAATAATTTAGTTTATGGTTCCCTAGTCGATTCAGTGATAACGTCAGGTGAAAGGTATCGTTTGCGTTTCGGTGTTTAACCGCGATTTCACGACCGTTCACCGAAGTCTTGATGGATTTGGTCTGACGCAACGTTCTGTTGAGCAAGTCAGCGAGTGCCAGCGGTAAGGCCGTGAACCGGATTATATGTTCGGATTATTTCTATCGCAGAATTGGTGCCCTGAATTTCTCTTGTGTCCGGAACACTGTTTGAGTGAAAAGAGGGAAAAGATGGCAAAGCAGACCCCACTGTACGACCAACATGTGGCGTGCGGTGCGCGCATGGTAGATTTTCATGGCTGGATGATGCCGCTGCATTATGGCTCCCAGTTAGATGAACACCACATCGTTCGGCAAGATGCTGGTATGTTCGATGTCTCTCACATGACAATTGTCGATTTACACGGTGCCCGAACCCGTGAATTCCTGCGTTATCTGTTGGCGAACGACGTTGCCAAACTTACTCAGCCGGGCAAAGCGCTCTACACCGGCATGCTGAATGCTTCTGGCGGTGTTATTGATGATTTGATTGTTTATTTCCTTACTGAAGATTATTTCCGCCTAGTGGTTAACTCAGCTACGCGGGAAAAAGATCTGGCCTGGATCACTCAGCACGCTGAGTCTTACAACATCTCCATTACCGTACGTGATGATTTGGCTTTGGTTGCCATTCAGGGGCCTCAAGCGCAGGAGCGCGTGGCAACCTTATTAACTGCCGAGCAAAAGCAGGCTATTGCAGAGATGAAACCATTCTTTGGTATTCAGACTGGCGATCTGTTTATTGCCACCACCGGTTATACCGGCGAGGCAGGTTATGAAATTGCCTTACCAAAAGAACAAGTGGTTGATTTTTGGCAGAAACTGCTAGCTGCTGGTGTGAAACCTGCTGGGTTGGGCGCCCGAGATACTCTGCGTCTGGAAGCGGGCATGAATCTTTACGGTCAGGAGATGGACGAAGGCGTTTCTCCGCTGGAAGCCAATATGGGCTGGACTGTGGCTTGGCTACCGGAAGATCGTCAGTTTATTGGCCGTGAAGCGCTGGAACAACAACGTGCCAGAGGCACCGATAAGTTGGTTGGCCTGATCATGACGGAAAAAGGCGTGCTGCGAAATGAGCTACCCGTTCATTTCAGCGATGCAGCAGGTAACCTGCATACCGGGGTGATTACCAGCGGTTCATTTTCTCCAACGCTGGGCTTCAGTATCGCCTTGGCGCGAGTCCCTGCGGGTATTGGCGAGCAGGCGGTAGTGCAAATTCGTAACCGTGAAATGCCAGTTAAGGTCACCAAACCCGGTTTTGTGCGAGCGGGTAAAGCGGTCGCGCTGTAATTTTATCTAAAAACAAATCACCAATATCTTCTAAGGAGAAGGTAGTCATGAGCAATGTGCCATCAGAATTGAAGTATGCATCCTCTCACGAATGGGTTCGTGCCGACGGAGACGGTGTTTATAGTGTCGGTATTACCGAACATGCGCAGGAATTATTAGGTGATATGGTGTTCGTTGATTTGCCGGAAGTGGGCAGCGAAGTCTCTGCTGGTAGCGATTGTGCCGTGGCTGAATCCGTTAAAGCTGCATCTGATATTTATGCGCCAATTAGCGGCGAAATCGTTGCGGTGAATACCGATTTGGAAAGCTCGCCAGAGTGGGTAAACAGCGCACCTTATACTGAAGGCTGGCTCTTCAGCATCAAGGCCGCAGACGAAGCCGAGCTGGCAAATTTGCTTGATGCCGATGCCTACCGCGCTACGCTGGACGAATAAGACTTCCGCCCCGTTTCATTCACTGAATCGGGGTGTTTTTTTGCTATCGCCCGACTGTTTCCCGTCCCATGCTTGACTCAGGAATTTGTTGCACATGACTCAGACTCTCAGCCAACTTGAACATAACGATGCGTTTATCCAGCGCCATATCGGCTCCAATGCTGAACAGCAGAAAGAAATGCTGGAAGCCGTAGGTGCCCGTTCGTTAAGTGCATTGATCCAGCAGATTGTTCCGGCAGACATTCAGTTACCTTGTCCACCGCCGGTAGGTGATGCCGCCACTGAACATCAGGCGCTGGCCGAACTTAAAGCGATTGCCAGCCAAAACCAACGCTATAAATCCTATATCGGAATGGGTTACAGCCCAGTACTGACGCCGCCAGTCATTCTACGCAACATGCTGGAAAATCCAGGTTGGTATACTGCTTATACGCCTTATCAGCCAGAAGTTTCTCAGGGGCGACTGGAAGCCTTGTTGAACTTCCAACAACTGACACTCGACTTAACCGGACTGGATCTGGCTTCCGCCTCTTTGCTGGATGAAGCCACTGCGGCGGCAGAATCCATGGCATTGGCTAAACGTGCCAGTAAGTTAAAAGATGCCAACCGTTTCTTTGTTGCTGACGATGTGCATCCGCAAACCCTTGATGTTGTTCGCACGCGCGCCGAAACCTTTGGTTTTGATGTGATTGTCGATCGCGCTGAAAAAGTGTTGGAGCTAGATGGCATCTTTGGTGCGCTGCTGCAACAAGTGGGTACCACCGGTGAATTGCACAATTACAGCGCATTATTGGCTCAATTGAAGCAACGCAAAATCATTACCTGTATGGCCGCCGATCTCATGACATTGGTGCTGCTGACGGCACCGGGCAAACAGGGTGCTGATGTGGCGTTTGGTTCGGCTCAGCGCTTTGGTGTGCCAATGGGCTACGGCGGCCCACACGCCGCTTTCTTCGCTTGCCGCGATGAGTTTAAACGCTCAATGCCGGGTCGGATTATCGGGGTTTCCCGCGATGCTGCCGGTAATACGGCGCTGCGTATGGCGATGCAAACTCGTGAGCAACATATTCGCCGTGAAAAAGCCAACTCCAACATTTGTACTTCACAGGTTTTACTGGCCAATATTGCCAGCCTGTACGCGGTTTATCATGGTCCACAAGGTTTGCAGCGTATCGCTGGGCGAATCCATCGTATGACGGATATTCTGGCTAGCGGTTTGCAGCAGGCTGGGCTGACGCTGCGTTTCAAAACCTGGTTTGATACGCTGACGGTTGAAGTTAAAGACAAAGCGGCAGTATTGGCGCGGGCGTTGAGCTTTGGTATCAACCTGCGTACTGATATTCACGGCGCAGTGGGTATTACCCTGGATGAAACGACTTCTCGCGCAGATATTCAGACGTTGTTTAATTTGTTGGCGGGTGATGCACACGGTTTGGATATTGACAAACTTGACGCTCAAGTTAGCCAAGACAGTCGTTCCATTCCTGAAGCTTTGTTGCGTAAAGATCCTATTCTGACGCACCCGGTATTCAATCGCTATCACAGCGAAACCGAAATGATGCGTTATATGCATCGTTTGGAGAAAAAGGATCTGGCACTGAATCAAGCTATGATTCCATTAGGTTCTTGTACCATGAAGTTGAATGCTGCCGCCGAGATGATTCCAATCACTTGGCCAGAGTTCGCTGAATTGCATCCGTTCTGCCCACCAGAGCAGGCGGCGGGTTATCAGCAGATGATTGGTCAACTATCACAATGGCTGGTGCAATTGACTGGCTATGATGCCGTGTGTATGCAACCGAACTCTGGTGCTCAGGGTGAATACGCCGGTTTGCTGGCGATTCGTCGCTATCATGAAAGCCGCAATGAAACCGAACGCCATATTTGCCTGATTCCTAGCTCGGCTCATGGTACTAACCCGGCATCGGCGCAAATGGCTGGTATGTCAGTGGTGGTGGTCGCCTGTGATAAGCAAGGCAACATTGATTTACATGACCTGCGTCAGAAGGCCGAAGTCGCCGGTGATGAGCTTTCCTGCATCATGGTGACTTATCCGTCAACCCACGGTGTGTATGAAGAAACCATCCGTGAAGTGTGCCAGATTGTTCATCAGTTTGGTGGGCAGGTTTATCTGGACGGCGCGAACATGAATGCGCAGGTCGGTATTACGACGCCGGGTTATATTGGCGCAGACGTATCCCACCTTAACCTACATAAAACCTTCTGTATTCCTCATGGCGGCGGCGGGCCGGGCATGGGGCCGATAGGTGTGAAAGCACATTTGGCACCTTTTGTTCCGGGTCACAGCGTGGTGCAAATTGATGGCATGACCACCCAGCTGGGGGCGGTTTCTGCGGCTCCATTTGGTAGCGCATCTATTCTGCCAATCAGTTGGATGTACATTCGCATGATGGGTGCCCAAGGGCTTAAACAGGCGAGTCAGGTTGCCATATTGAACGCCAACTACATTGCTACCCGTCTGAAAAATGCCTATCCAGTGCTGTATACCGGCCACGATGGCCGCGTAGCTCACGAATGTATTCTGGATATTCGCCCGTTGAAAGAAGAGATTGGCATTAGCGAAATGGATATCGCCAAGCGTCTGATCGATTTTGGTTTCCACGCACCAACCATGTCCTTCCCGGTTGCTGGTACTTTAATGGTTGAGCCAACAGAGTCTGAAAGCAAAGTTGAGTTGGATCGCTTTATTGCCGCCATGCTGGCCATCCGTGCTGAAATCGACAAAGTAGCCAAAGGTGAATGGCCGCTGGAAGATAACCCGCTAGTTAATGCACCACACATTCAGGCTGAACTGATTGGTGAATGGCAACATCCTTATAGCCGCGAGCTGGCGGTATTCCCGATTGCAGGCGTAATGGAGAATAAATACTGGCCGACGGTAAAACGTTTGGACGATGTTTATGGCGATCGTCATTTATTCTGTTCCTGTGTACCTATCAGTGATTACGAGTAATTAACGTTCGAAATCTGTATAGAGGGCCGCGAAAGTGGCCCTTTTTACGTGGTAAGCCAACTGATTGGCTTGAGAACGATATTATTTGCTAATAAGTTGTTTACCATAGGGTTTTTATCGCTGGTGTCGGCAAGGTCGTAAACCATCACATCACTCGCATCGATTTCGACAATATCGTGCAATAACGCCATTTGAATCCCCCGATTGATATTGACTCCCTCATTAGCATTTTGCCGTGCCAGCGGAGCATCGCTGAGTTCTCCTGACGTCCGCAGACAATGAGCTTGGTACGACGCTAAATAGTTTTTAGCTTATCAATTTCTATCAAAAACTGAATTGAGTCAGTCAGAGAGCAAAAGCCCAAAATCGGTGGGGGAAACGACATAATAAACCTTGGTAGTCAGTAGGGCGGATAACGATATCATTTTGGTAAAAATTAATTTAAAACAGTTGGTTATTTCTATTTTTCACGGTGTGTTTAGGCCGGTGAGCTATTTTATTAGCTTATGAGTTTTTATCGGGTTACAAAGAATGACAGATTATTTTGAGCTTACACTTGTACACTGGAATGATTCTCAGATAACCTAAAAGTAGTATTTTTATACAATGACTTCGTGAGGATCTCAACAAGAATGAACAGGCCTGAACCTGAAATAATATCCCCCAACCATATACAACGTAATCAACAGGATATATCCGTATTGAATAATGAATCAGTGAAATCGGCGAGCGCCGAGGCCCCGTCTTATCCTTGGGCCGAGGAAATTGCCAACAGTATCAGCCACGGTATTGGCGTGGTGTTAGGTATTATTGGGTTGGTACTATTACTGGTACAGGCCGTTGATAACGGTGCAAATACGACTGCGTTAACTAGCTACAGTTTATATGGCGGCAGTATTATTGTGTTGTATCTAGCCTCGACCTTGTATCACGCGGTGCCGTATCGTAAAGCCAAGCATTGGCTGAAGAAATTTGACCATTGCGCCATCTACTTATTGATTGCTGGTACTTATACACCTTTCTTATTGGTTGGACTGGACTCTCCTCTGGCGAGAGGATTGATGGCAGTAATCTGGGGGTTAGCGTTGCTTGGCGTTATCTTCAAGTTAGCTTTCGCTCATCGTTTTGAAGTGCTTTCATTGATCACTTATCTGACTATGGGGTGGTTATCGCTGATCGTTATTTATCAATTGGCGGTTAAGTTAGATATGGGGGGCCTCGCATTGTTAGCCATCGGTGGTTTGCTGTACACCTTGGGCGTAGTGTTTTACGCGTCTAAACGCATTCGGTTTGGTCATGCGATATGGCATGGCTTCGTCTTAGGCGGTAGCCTGTGCCATTTTATGGCGATATATCTCTATGTTTAATTTTGGGGTAGATATCGGATACTGAATCGGGTGTGGCGCCAGCATCCGATTGACTTTTTCTGCCATGAGTCGACTCGGCAAATTATCGGATATTTAGAGGCCAGAACCGGCCTCTAAATATCATGATGACCTGATAGCTTACTTTTCTTCTTCCAGAGAGTAGGGCAATGGCTGAATATTCAACACTCCGGTACTCTCTTCCCTAACTCGTAAGATGCTATCCGCCGCCAGATCGTTATTCAATACGGCCTGAACCCAAAGTGAACCCTCAGCCAGTTGTACGGCGGCCAGTACGGTACCGGTGCGACGCCAATTTTCACCCAACTGCCATTCCAGATCCTCACCCGCTTCAGGTACCCGCTCAGCCTGTCCAGCAAGCCAGTACAACGCGCGCTTGTTGGCACCACGATACTTTGCACGGGCAACCATTTCCTGCCCGGTATAGCAGCCTTTGGTAAAACAGATACCCGCTAGCGCCTGAATATTGGTGGCCTGGGGAATAAACTGGGCGCTATTCGGGCTATCAATCACCGGAAATCCGGCTTCAATTTCCAGCGCTAGCCATTGCTGGCTACTATTTAATTGAGCCTGATCACCCAGTTTGTCAATCAGGTTCTGAACCTGTATTGCCTCAGTTACCAGTAAAAAACGCTCGGCCGGAAGGGTAAAGTGCAACAGCGTTGTTTCGCCACATTGCACCACCGATTTTTCTGCCGTAGGCAGCTCAGGGAAGCTTTGCGCAAGGGCTTCTCTGGCATTTTCGCCAGCAACACCGAGCAGAATGCAGTCAGCCGGTGCTGCAAAGGTGACTTTCGAGAACACAGCGTATTTTTTCAACTCGGCAAGCTGATTTTCCAGCAGGTTACGACGTTCGATAAAAGCGAAGCTTTCGCCACGATGAAACAGCCGCAGGTCACTCCACATCTTGCCTTTAGCATCACAATGGGCGGTGAGAACATGTTGATCCGGCGCCAGGGTTTCGACGTTGGCGGTGAGTTGACCCTGAAGATACTTTACGCGGTCGGCACCGGTTACTGTAACTAATGCCCAATCTTCCAATGAAATCAGCGTCAAAGGTAGCGTAGAAGAGGCGGAAGGTTTGCGAGTAGAGAGCGGAGTTGCATATGCCATGTTACATCCTACCAATAAGGTGTCGTGAACTTATGCCTCAATGGTAAAAGAGGCGGTGAGCTTTGCAAAGGGTAATTATCCGCATTCACCCTTGTTGCAGTCCATCCTGCGGTACAATACGCAAATATTGGCTAATGAGATGATTAATGCGGGTAAAAAAAACGGATTGCTTTATCATTTAACGTCTTACTCCGCGTTTTCGCGGCGTTGGGGATACCAAATTGCTACTCTATCGGGCAACTGAGTCTGTGGCAGAATTTGGACAACATTTTAAGCAAGGGGTTAATCAGAACATGGAAATTGATAACAAAGCCCGAATCCATTGGGCATGCCGCCGGGGTATGCGTGAACTGGATATCTCCATAATGCCATTTTTCGAACATGAATATGACACGCTAAACGATAATGATAAGCGCGTATTTATCCGCTTGCTGACGAGTGATGATCCTGATTTATTCAATTGGTTGATGAACCACGGCGAGCCGCAGGATAGCGAACTGAAACGAATGGTTAAACTGATTCAGACACGAAATAAAGCCCGTGGCCCAGTGGCGATGTGATCTGCGGGTTTCATGGCGCACCCAACTTTTCTCACTATTGGTACACGGTGTTCTGGTATTACTGACACTGGTGGTACCTTGGCCTGACGGATTTACTCCGCTATGGCTTATATTGCTGACGCTGGTGGTGTTTGAATGCATTCGCAGCCAGAAGAACATTACCTCTCGACAGGGAGAGATCCGGCTTAAAGCGGGAAATCTGTTGATTTGGAAGTGGCAAGAGTGGACGTTGGTGCGGCCGCCGTGGATTACCCGCTACGGCGTATTATTATCGTTACAAGGCGCTGGCAGCCGCCGCCGAAAACGTATTTGGCTAGCCTCCGACAGCATGTCGGAAGAAAAATGGCGCGAGTTGTGTCTGATATTACGACATACTTTTGATTCTGCGGCAGGCCGTGAGTAATGAACCCATCGATCTGGTGGATGGAAGACGAATCGAGCATAACAGAGACGCGAATCTACACTGGGAAGGTGAGGAATTTGACGTCAAATGTTTGAGCGTGGCGAGCCGTTGCTGGCAGCATTGCACAACGGCTTTCCAGCATAGCGATTATAGCAATGGCTCCATTTCCACTAGAATCTGCTCACACCATTGTTCAACGCGTTGATCGGTCAAATCGTATTGGTTCACGTCATCCAAAGCCAGACCAACAAAATGTTTACCGTCGGCAGTGAGCGGTTTCGGGCTGGTAAATTCAAACCCTTCAGTCGGCCAGAAACCAATAAACTGCACGCCAAGGGGGAGCATATGATCATGCAACATACCCAATGCATCTAGGAACCACTCGCTATAGCCGAATTGGTCACCCATGCCATACATGGCGACAATTTTGCCCTGTAAATTCAACTGAGTCAGTTGCGGCCAGATAACTTCCCAATCTTCCTGCAGTTCACCAAAATCCCAAGTGGGGATACCGAGAATCAGCACCGGGTACTGCTCCATCAGGCGAGGGTCGACGTCCTTCAGGTTATGTAAATCTACCAAGTCTTCGCCGAGGATTTCACGGATTTTTTCTGCCACAATCTCGGTATAGCAGGTGCTGGAGCCGTAAAAGAGACCAATCTTCATGATGTGTAGCCATAGCATTAACGAATAGGAATAGCATCGAGTGTATCAGATTTGTGTGCTCATCAGGCATAATGCCATGCTAAGTTCAATCAATGAGAGGAGCCAGGATGCAACAGCAAAATAACCCGCTGATTGAACAGTTTTTGGATGCTCTGTGGCTAGAACGCAATCTGGCCGAAAATACGTTAGCTTCGTACCGTCTGGATCTTCAGGCGCTGGCGGGCTGGTTACAACGCCATAATAAAAGTCTGTTATTAGCCGATCCTCTGGATCTGCAATCTTTTTTGGCAGAACGTATTGAGGGCGGTTATAAGGCTACCAGTTCGGCTCGCTTACTGAGCGCCATGCGGCGTTTCTTTCAGTATTTATACCGGGAAAAACTGCGGGAAGACGATCCGACGGCATTGCTGTCGTCGCCAAAATTACCTCAGCGTTTACCGAAGGATTTAAGTGAAGCGCAGGTTGATGCCTTGCTGAATTCACCGAATGTTGATATTCCGTTGGAACTTAGAGATAAAGCCATGCTCGAAGTCCTTTATGCCACCGGACTACGAGTTTCAGAACTGGTTGGTCTGACCATCAGTGACGTGAGCCTACGCCAAGGGGTGGTTCGCGTTATCGGTAAAGGCAATAAAGAGCGGCTGGTTCCTTTGGGGGAAGAGGCGGTTTACTGGATTGAGAATTATATGGAATATGGGCGTCCCTGGCTGATTAACGGTCAGGCACTGGATGTGCTATTTCCCAGTAATCGCAGCCAACAAATGACCAGGCAGACTTTCTGGCATCGAATCAAACACTATGCGATCCTTGCGGGTATTGATAGTGAGCGTCTTTCCCCCCATGTATTACGTCACGCATTTGCTACGCATTTGCTAAATCATGGGGCAGATTTACGTGTCGTCCAGATGTTATTAGGTCACAGCGATTTATCGACCACCCAGATTTATACTCATGTAGCAACGGAACGCTTGAAACAGCTACATCAACAGCATCATCCTCGCGCATGATTGTGCGGTAGAAAAGAAATAGGATTATTGAATGAAAAAAAGTTTACTGCTGCTGCCATTTTTGATGGCATCGCTGGTCGGCCTAGCTCATGCCGATGATACGGCTATCTACAACACCTTGAAAAAGCTCGACATTAAAAACGCTGAAATTCAACCATCGCCGATTGCTGGTTTGAGTACGGTAGTGACCGAGAGCGGTGTGTTGTATATTTCCGCAGATGGAAAAAACCTGCTGCAAGGCCCGTTATATGATGTTAGTGGTGCTCAACCAGTGAATGTCACTAATCAACTTTTGCTGAAAAAATTGGAAGCATTGAGCGGCGAAATGATTGTGTACAAGGCTCCACAGGAAAAGCACGTTATTACGGTGTTTACCGATATTACCTGTGGCTACTGCCATAAATTACACGAAGAAATAAGTGACTATAATGCCCTCGGCATCACGGTGCGTTATCTGGCATTCCCACGTCAGGGGCTGAGTTCTCAGGCTGAAAAAGATATGCGTTCTATCTGGTGTACTGCTAACCGTAATAAATCCTTCGATGCGGCGATGAAAGGTGATGCTATCTCTCCAGCCACCTGTAAAACCGATATAGCCAAACACTATCAATTAGGCGTGCAGTTCGGTATCCAGGGCACACCGGCCATTGTGTTGCAAGACGGTAGCGTTGTTCCAGGCTATCAAGGGCCAAAAGAAATGCTGGCGATGTTGAACGCACGTCAGGCCAATCAGAAAACAGGTGGTTAATCACCGGTGGCGATAAAAACTCAACTCCGTCGTCGCGAGGCCGCTGATGAAAGTGGCCTGCCGGCAGAATTACACCCATTGCTGCGCCGCCTATATGCCACGCGTGGGCTGAAAAGCCCAGATGAACTGGAGCGTGGTGTTAAAGGCCTGCAACCTTATGGGCTACTGGATGGCATTGAAGCCGGTGTGAATTTATTGCAACAAGCGCTGGTCGAACGTCAGCGCATCATGATTGTGGGCGATTTTGATGCTGATGGTGCCACTAGTACGGCATTGGCGGTGTTGTCGCTCCGTAGCATGGGCTGCGGTAACGTTGATTACCTGGTGCCTAATCGCTTTGACGATGGTTATGGTCTTAGTCCAGAAGTGGTTGAGCAGGTTGCAGCGCGTGGAGCCGACTTGATCGTCACCGTTGATAACGGTATTTCTTCACATACTGGAGTCGATTTGGCTCATGTGAAAGGGATAAAGGTTCTTGTTACCGATCACCATTTGCCAGGTGAAGTACTGCCCGCAGCGGAAGCCATTATCAACCCAAATCTGGTGGGTTGTGATTTTCCGTCAAAATCTCTGGCAGGAGTGGGGGTGACTTTCTATCTGATGCTGGCGTTGCGTGCGCGTTTACGCGAGAGCGGCTGGTTCGAACAACGGGCTTTAGCCATACCGAATTTGGCTGAGCTGCTGGATTTGGTAGCATTGGGTACGGTAGCCGATGTGGTGCCACTGGATGCCAATAACCGTATTTTGGTGCATCAAGGATTGAGCCGTATTCGCGCCGGAAAATGCCGCCCAGGCATCAAAGCGCTGCTAGAAGTGGCAAATCGTGACGCTCGCCAACTGGCTGCTAACGATTTGGGCTTTTCTCTCGGGCCACGCTTGAATGCTGCCGGTCGACTGGATGATATGTCCATTGGGGTCGCGTTATTGTTGAGTGACGACATCGCTCAGGCTCGAGCGCTGGCCATTGATTTGGATACTCTGAATCTGACGCGCCGTGAAATTGAGCAAAGCATGCAAGTCGAAGCCTTACAACTGTGTGAGCAACTGGAACGCACCAGTAGCGAATTGCCTTACGGTATTGCCATGTACCACGCTGAATGGCATCAGGGCGTCGTGGGAATTCTGGCTTCACGAATCAAAGAGCGTTTCCATCGTCCGGTTATTGCCTTTGCGCCCGCCGGCGATGGGATATTGAAAGGCTCAGGTCGTTCAGTCGCAGGTCTACATATGCGTGATGCACTGGAACGACTAGACACATTAAACCCCGGTTTGATGCTGAAATTCGGTGGACACGCTATGGCTGCGGGTTTATCACTGGAGCAGGATAAATTTGATGAATTCCGCCAGCGGTTTGCTGCCTTGGTGGGTGAATGGATGGATCCCTCTCAGCTTGAAGGCGTTATCTGGTCAGATGGCGAACTGACTGGCGTCCAATTGACGTTGGAAACGGCGGAGTTATTGCGCGACGGCGGCCCTTGGGGGCAAGCTTTCCCTGAACCAACCTTCGACGGTAAATTTCGCCTGCTACAACAGCGGCTAGTGGGGGAAAGGCATCTTAAACTGATGCTGGAACCGTTAAGTGGCGGCCCGTTACTGGATGGTATCGCATTCAATATTGATACGACTTTGTGGCCGGATAGCAGCGTGCGAGAGGTTAAACTGGCTTATAAATTAGATATTAATGAATTTCGCGGTAACCGCAGTGTTCAATTGTTGATTCAGCATATCTGGTCCTATTAACCAGAATGCTAAAACCGCGTTAAATGCTACGGCTAATGGTGCTATTCGCCGATATAGCACCATAAATATAATAATACAATTAACTCGCTATAAACCGTCGTTGAGATCCGTTAGAATTATTGGTTCGAATGGCATTCCGCCATCAACGACTCAACCTAAGACATCAAAAAAATGTTTGAAATTAATCCGGTAAAAAGCCGTATTCAGGATCTGTCCGATCGGACCGCCGTTATCAGGGGGTATCTTTGACTATGATGCCAAGAAAGAGCGACTGGAAGAAGTAAACGCCGAACTGGAGCAGCCTGACGTCTGGAACGAGCCTGAGCGCGCGCAAGCCTTGGGCAAAGAACGTTCCTCACTGGAAGAAATTGTCACCACAATTGACGAGTTGGCTCAAGGTTTGGAAGACGTATCTGGTCTGCTGGAACTGGCTATTGAAGCTGACGATGAAGAGACTTTCGACGAAGCTGTTGCCGAGTTGGAAATTCTTGATGGCAAATTGGGCCAGTTGGAATTCCGCCGCATGTTCTCCGGTGAGTATGACAGTGCAAACTGTTACCTGGATTTGCAGGCTGGTTCCGGCGGCACCGAAGCGCAGGATTGGGCCAGCATGTTGCTGCGCATGTACTTGCGCTGGGCCGAAGCCAAAGGATTCAAAACCGAGATCATCGAAGAATCTGACGGTGACGTTGCTGGTCTGAAGTCTGCCACTATCAAGATTATCGGTGATTACGCATTTGGTTGGTTACGTACTGAAACCGGCGTGCATCGCCTGGTACGTAAAAGCCCGTTTGACTCCGGTGGCCGCCGCCATACTTCATTCAGCTCCGCCTTTGTCTATCCAGAAGTTGATGACGATATTGATATCGAAATCAATCCGGCTGATTTGCGTATTGATGTATACCGTGCTTCCGGTGCCGGCGGTCAGCACGTAAACAAAACTGAGTCTGCGGTACGTATTACTCACATACCAACCAATATTGTGACTCAGTGCCAGAACGACCGTTCTCAGCATAAAAACAAAGATCAAGCAATGAAACAGCTGAAAGCCAAGCTGTACGAGTTTGAGATGCAAAAGAAAAATGCTGATAAACAGATGTTAGAAGACAATAAGTCCGACATCGGCTGGGGCAGCCAAATCCGTTCTTATGTACTGGATGATTCCCGTATCAAGGATTTGCGCACTGGCGTTGAAACGCGTAATACGCAGGCCGTACTGGATGGCGACCTGGATAAATTCATTGAGGCAAGTTTGAAAGCCGGGTTATGAGGAACTGAAATGTCAGAACAAAAACCACAAGTCGCTGAGCAAGCGCAAGAACTGAATAGTGAGTTACAGGCACGCCGTGAAAAATTAGCGGCACTGCGTGAGAAGGGTATTGCTTTTCCTAACGATTTTCGTCGAGAGAACCTTTCTGACCAGTTGCATGCTGCGTATGGTGATAAAGATAACGAAGAATTAGAAGCCCTGAGTATTGAAGTGACCGTTGCTGGTCGAATGATGACTCGTCGTATTATGGGTAAAGCTTCATTTGTGACCTTGCAGGATGTGGGTGGCCAGATCCAGTTGTACGTTTCCCGTGATGACTTACCGGAAGGCGTCTACAACGAAGAGTTTAAAAAGTGGGATCTGGGGGATATTCTCGGTGCGCGCGGTAAGCTGTTTAAAACCAAAACCGGTGAACTGTCTATCCACTGTAGCGAACTGCGTTTACTGACAAAAGCTCTGCGCCCTCTGCCTGATAAATTCCATGGCTTGGCTGATCAAGAAACCCGTTATCGCCAGCGTTATCTGGATCTGATCGCTAACGACGAATCCCGCAACACATTCAAAGTGCGTTCTCGGGTTATGTCCGGTATCCGCCAGTTCATGGTGGAAAAAGGCTTTATGGAAGTTGAAACCCCAATGATGCAGGTGATTCCCGGCGGCGCATCTGCACGCCCGTTTATTACCCATCATAATGCGTTAGATATCGATATGTATCTGCGTATTGCGCCGGAACTGTATCTGAAACGTCTGGTTGTTGGTGGTTTTGAGCGCGTATTCGAAATTAACCGTAACTTCCGTAACGAAGGTGTTTCCCCTCGCCATAACCCAGAGTTCACCATGATGGAACTCTATATGGCGTATGCGGATTACAAAGACCTGATCGTGCTGACTGAAGAACTGTTCCGCACTCTGACCGAAACTATTTTGGGTAGCAGCGTAGTTAAGTATGGTGAACAGGAATTCGATTTTGGTAAGCCATTTACCAAACTGACGATGAAAGAAGCTATCTGTAAATATCGTCCTGAAACCAATGTTGCTGATCTGGATGATATGGACAAGGCTGTTGCTATTGCTGAGTCATTGGGTATCAAGATAGAGAAAAGCTGGGGCCTGGGGCGCGTTCAATGTGAGATCTTCGAAGAAACCGCAGAGAGTCACCTGATTCAGCCAACCTTCATTACTGAATATCCAGCTGAAGTTTCCCCGCTGGCGCGTCGTAACGATGATAATCCGTTCATTACTGATCGCTTCGAATTCTTTATTGGTGGTCGTGAAATCGGTAATGGTTTCTCCGAGTTGAATGACGCGGAAGATCAGGCAGAGCGCTTTGCTGAACAGGTTCGAGCAAAAGACGAAGGCGATGATGAGGCCATGTTCTACGACGAAGACTACGTCACTGCACTGGAACACGGTTTGCCGCCGACAGCGGGTTTAGGCATTGGTATTGACCGTATGGTTATGCTGTTTACCAACAGTCACACTATTCGTGATGTGATCCTGTTCCCAGCAATGCGTCCGGTAAAATAAGTTTGACGACATTGATAAGAGGGCGCTTCGGTGCCCTTTTTTACGTCTAAAAAATAGTAAGGCAAGCGCCGAGGATGTTAACCGCTTAAAATACCGACAGTTAAACGGTATCTTCCCTTGCTGATGTGCCATAACCGGTTATAATGCCACTCGCACACCGATGCGGGTGTAGTTCAATGGTAGAACGGCAGCTTCCCAAGCTGCATACGAGGGTTCGATTCCCTTCACCCGCTCCAAAACTTCCTTAACGTATTAATTCCACTGTCTTTTTAAAAATCATACGTGATGGCACTCGTGATCCTCCTACAAAGGAGTGATACAGCCGATGGCTCAGCGTTATAATCTCTATCGACGTTCCAGCGGGATATACGTTCTGCGGATCACCGTTCCGGTTCGTTATCGTGCCCTGATAGGGCAGCGTGAAATACATTCATCTACCCGCACAACTCACCTTGCAAATGCCAGAGTGATCGCCGCGCGTTTGCTGGAGAAGTGGTATGCGTCTCTGGAAGAGTTCAGACAATTGGATAAAGAGAAGATTCGGGGTAATGCCCCACTGTTAGCTGGCGCTGGTAAAATCAGCCTGTCATTGTTTTGTGAGTCATTTGGGGTTGAGCTTGAGACGGTCATTCAGCATCTACTGGCGAACAACGTTCCGGTCTATTGCTTTGCTGAAGGGCGGACAGCTTTCCAAATCGAAGATTACACTGAAGTGGAGCGAGAAGATAACGGTGGTTTTGTGCTCAACAACCTTGAGCAGAAAGGCATAGAGGGCGTAATCCGGGGCTACGTCCGGCTGTTTCATTCCAGTTATGCGTTTAAGCAGTTATTAGAGCATGGGTATACTGATGAGGGTGCGTTCAGAACGAATGGTGATAACCGTCTTTCTATCTGGCTGATGGATTTCCCTGGAGTCAGATTGGATGCAAGTTCTTTGTTTATCAATAATGTGCAGGCTGAGAATCTGCGTAGCATCTGGGATAAAGCGTTGGCTAAATCTGAACCGGAATTGCCTGTTCTATCATGTGTTCCTGCTCTTGTATCAGCGCCAGTTTCTCCAATTGTTGTAGTCACTAACCCGTTTTGTAACCCGATATACGCCGCTAAAACTATTTCTGAAGTTCTGGAGAAGTTTATTGGATACAAGAAGACAGGGGATTTTAAACTTGCCAGTGAGAATAAAATTCGTTCGCGGATAGCTCACTTTATCGAAGTCATGGGCGACTTAACGCTTGCAGATTTAGATCGCGATGTAGTGAAAGATTACGTTGTCAAAATGCAGAATATGCCCGGTAATTTGTATTTGATGCGGCGTAGGTATGATGCTGAAGATTTTAACCAG
The DNA here is from genome assembly GCF_000754815.1 of Yersinia ruckeri ATCC 29473. Lineage (GTDB taxonomy): Bacteria > Pseudomonadota > Gammaproteobacteria > Enterobacterales > Enterobacteriaceae > Yersinia > Yersinia ruckeri. The sequence continues at coordinate 3,613,079 of NZ_KN150747.1, read as the reverse complement.
CTTATCGAAAAAGCACTTGCTGCTGATGAGCCAAAAATGACTAAAGATGCTATAGAGCGCCATATAGCATCAATGGGGGCGATGTTGGAATGGGCACGCAAGGAAACCTACCTGATCGCTAACCCTACGGAAAACGTCTTAGCGAAACGTAAGAGAACAAGTAAAGATCAAGATAAGCGTAATCAATTCACTGATGATGAGTTAGAACTAATATTTTCCGCTGATTGGTTTAAAAAAGGCGCAGGTATACCAAATAAATTTGGGCGTTATATCAACTTTCGTCCTTATCACTATTGGCTACCATTGCTGGCTTTGTATTCCGGTGGTCGAATCAATGAACTGTGCCAGCTTTACATTTCTGATATTCGGATGAGCGAAAATAGTGTTGCGTATTTAGATTTTAACCTAGATACCCCGGATAAAGTTGTGGATGACGAAACGGAAGCTGACAAGTCATTGAAAAATATCAATTCTCAGCGACAGATGCCAATACATCCAGAACTCATTAAACTTGGTTTTCTCAAATATGTAGAAGCGTTGAAAGCGAACGGACAAGAACGCCTTTTTCCTGAATTAAAACATAATGAAATTAAAGGTTATCGCGGTTATGCATCGAAATGGTTTAACGAGAATTACCTCGGGAAACAACTTGAACTGCCACGCAACGGGAAGAGGGTTTTCCACTCACTTCGTCATAACTATGTTAACCACCTCGACAGGCTGGAATTAAGCGAGCGTATGATCGCGCAGTTGGTCGGTCATGCTCGTGGTAGCACAACTGCAATGACGACTTACCGCAAAGACCGGGCAGTTGAAGAACAATTCGATGCTATCTCTAAGTTAACCTACGACCTTCCTGATATTAAACCATTTGATGTCAAAGCGGGGCTTAAAGCTTTGAAGGATGCTTTACGCAAGCAGAGGCCGTGATATGTATTCGCTCACGTGCCATGGGAAGCTCTCTGGCACGTTTTCTATAAAGGGACGTAGATTTGCAGGTTTCAGATTTGTGGCGCTCTCTGGGGTGTTTGGTCTAGTTGGTTTAACAGAACATATGCAGTCCACTGTTTGAGAATATTTTAGTTTTAGTTCTCAATCTTTGTGCTCCAGAGTTGTTCCATCCTTTTCAGGCTCTGGTATTGTTGTTTTAAAGCACTATCAGGTGCATCAGTAGCTACCCTGTCAAACAATTCCCTGTTTGTGTCTTTGAATGCTTCATTCAGTAGCAGAGTGGTCATTTCATGCTTGGCTTGCATCTGCCTAAACTTCGCAAAATTCCTGTCCGCTCTCCGCTCACTACTGTAAATCCAATACCCCAAATACAGTGAGAAAATGGACATGGATACAACAACGGAAATGACAGGCTTAAAATCGTAGTGAAAGCCCACAAAAAGGCCTGTTGCAGCACCAACACACATTAAGACAACGGAAAATATCATGGTTTTTAGAAAAAGCTCCGTTTTTCCCATAGAACACCTACCATTAAAAGAATTCATGATTTGAGCCATTATGCCACTATAAGGATGATTCTGCCGCCTCCGAAGTTTTTAAACGCTATGCCTGAGAGGGGGACTGGCAAACCTAGGGCTTCCACTTTTCGGCGCGACAATTTTTCCGGTAGCTTTTGTCGTATTGGTTGGGGGCTGGTGGGGGCTAAGCTGAAACTTCAAAACAACTGAGTTGTATTTTCTTCTTAACTTATTGTTTTGTTTTATATGTTTTATTTAAACCTCTTCTCTGGGGAGCAAAACTAGCCCAAGGGATCAATGCGATAATTTGCAGTGAGATCCTTGGCTAATCAGGCTTCCGGAGTTGTAACCTCTTCTCTGGGTCCCTGCTTGGATCGGCGATGTGAGCTACTCTGCTTTAAAAAAGACTCACCAGAGTAAGCCCTTTGCAAAACATGATAACTCACTATTGGATATTGGCTATGCAAGTCCAAGACTCAGCACCTCACATAACCTCACGCACTCTGGCATACGCCGCCTTTCGGAACTAGACCAGTGGGTAATAGTGCGACCCTCTTTTCACCCCGGCTCCGCTACGCTAGCGGCTGAGCCTTGTTGATACGCCATTCCGGGTAAGCGTCTGTATACCAAAACCCCGAAAATGTATTCTAATAGTAACATTTCGAATCTCAAGTTCAACATGATTTTGATTCTACTTGGTTCCCAGCAGCACAAGAGTGAGGTCTTCACCACTAGGCATTGATGCCAGTCCCGTGTCTTTACGCATTTCAACGGTCATCGAAATGAATGCGTCTCTTTGAGGTTTCGTCGCCATTGAGGCCCCCAGTCTCTCGAATTCTGCGAACGCTTCGATCACTCGTCTAGAACCGTAGAGACAGATCCTGGCTTTTGCATCAGCGACTTTGATGAATGCGTCCGAGCGCTTTTCATCTGCTATTTTTTTGTCCGGTATATGTCTGGTTTGGGCTTGCTCGCAAACGCCCTTCAAATAATCCATGTATGACTTTGTTTTCATGTCACGCAACGCTCGTTTGTATTCGATTTGACGAGTAAAAACGTATTGGAGAAAAGCACCGATAATAACTCCAGCGAAGGGTAAATATGGGAGGAGAGAATCCAGCATCTTCAGTTCCGTTATTTCTGGGAGGATATCTTTATCATGCCTCGTTTTTGGGATGAGTAGCTATAGCAGTTCAACTGCTGCCAACAAACGACCGTTTTCCGGCACCTTCCAATTAGGTGCTTTCATACTGTTAGAAAATTAGCCTTGGCTTTTTTGGCAGGCCATCCTAAGTTGACACCGTTTTCTGGCAGGGGCCGGAAGAGGAGATGACTATGGCAATTTTTGGCTACGGGCGTGTTTCGACATCGCAGCAGGATACTGAGAACCAGCGTTTGGAACTTGAACAAGCTGGATGGACGTTCGACTTTTGGTTTACTGATGTTGTTAGCGGGAAGGTTCCTGCGGTGCAACGCAAAGCGTTTTCTGAAATGCTCAGCAAAATCCGCGATGGTGAAACGTTGGTAGTTGCAAAACTAGACCGTCTGGGACGTGATGTGATTGACGTTCTGCAAACTGTCAGAAAGTTGGCTGACCGAAATATCAAGGTTATTGTCCACCAGCTTGGCACGACTGATCTCACCTCCGCTGCGGGTAAGCTTCTGCTGTCAATGCTGGCAGCGGTTGCAGAGATGGAACGAGACCTGTTGATTGAGCGGACCCAGGCGGGTTTGTCGCGGGCAAAAGCCGAAGGTAAGAAATTGGGCAGACCTTCTAAAATAGCACCAGAAGCCCGTAGGGCGATTATAGAGAAAAAGAATAGCGGAACTAGTATCAGTGCGTTAGCGCGTGAATACGGTGTTTCTAGAGCTACTATTGCCACTATTAGCGCTGTTTAATTACGATCTTGATTTTTAAAAGCATAGGTGTTGGCGAACTTATCAGGATCGTTTTTAATTCAAAGATAAATTGGGTAGTTTTGGTAAGACAGAATTAAGGATATCTCATGGAACAGATAAAAGCCCCCGGCATCTTGGCAAGCAATATTGGTGAACCGATAAAACTAGAGAAGGTTGAACCCCTTATCGGCTTTTCCTCTGCCTATGCAGCTAAAGGAGATATGTGTCAGCTTTGGACGAAACACGGATTCACATCTGATCAGGATATTTTTCATCAAATAGCTAAAAGCTTCATTTCAACGCTTGAGCATTACACTCAAAGAGAAGGAAAATTCGTAAAGCTGTCTAACTGTGAAATGCTTCTTTTCATTATTCATGGGGATTTATCTGCTGAGATTTGGAATGATAAAGCCGCAGTGGCTAGCCGTATTATTATGAAAAAGCAAATTCAGCCAGGAATGGTTGTTTTTGAAAAGGAAGTTGCTGATATATTAGATGTGCATTTTCCACTTGTAGAGTTCAAGCAAGATGATAAAGTTATATGCTTGTTTAGAGAGGGGTGGCGCTTTGGTTTATATTTTGATTTAAATCGAGATGACGATTTTTCCGTGGATGATATGAATAAAAATCTTGGTGTTTTGCACCGAGTCGTGAAATATAAAAATATATACGACTCGATGTTCGATCCTGAAACTTTATCTTTTCTTGTCGCTCGTGGTTGGTTTCCTTTTGCTGAGTTGATCAACGACGGTTTTGATATACTCCAGTATCAAGAGAAAAATGATGAAGTGTTTGATAAATCAGCAAACCATCTTATCTCTCTGTTTGATAAGGATAGAGTGAATGCAATACGCAGTCGTTGGAACAGCAAAGTTTACCTAAATGAGAAGATGCCTATATTAGATGCGGCCTTTAGCTCTTACTATGATGGAAATTATATTGCGGCAATAAAAATTATACTTACTGAAATTGAAGGAGTTCTACAATCTTTTTATATAAAAGCGAACTTAAAAAAAGGTAGCAGCTCAGCCTTAACTGATTTCGCCAAAGATACGGCGATTAGAAAATTGCAAAGTAAAAATACGTTGCTCTTTCCCGAAGAGTTTTTGCTTTATCTTAAACAAAACACATATTGTAGCTTTGATTTGATGACAGGGACTGCCAGCGCCAATTCCAGACACTCTGTTGGTCATGGTGCCGCAGCAGCAAAAACTTATACGAAAGAGAAAGCGATCCAAGCTATATTAACTTTTGATCAAATCGTTTTTTATTTGTAAGAATAACGTATCTTTGATTTAGGGGGAAGTTACCCCCTATATTTACTCAAACGAAGCCGCGATGACTTCCCCGGTATTGGCGTTGAAAACACAAAAATACTGAAGCGGTATTTGCATCCCAAGGCTGTTAATCGCCTTAGCTTGTTGTCCGAACATTTGAATAGTTCGTTTGTTCTCGTCGTGCCAGAGGTAGATGTTGAATACCGGCTGCGCTTCACTTACTTGCCATACATGGCGAAACGTCGCTTTCTCATCCATCACCTGCTTGCACTTTTTGACGGGGTTATGATGTGTTTTTGCATAGCATTCTGGGTCGTTAATTGAGCACAAGGCATTTTGTTTTTCTGCCGGGTGTTCAGCGCTAACATCGGAAAATGCACTCACTCCCAGCACTAATGAGAGCGTTCCCAGAACACCCCATGAGATTGCTCGTAGACTGCTGATCTGCCGTTTTGATGTAACGTGAGCGACCACGCTGTAACTGGCCCAGCTAAGCACGGCTCCCGCTACCATCGGAAATATAAAGTCTGATCCCGCCATGATTTCCTCACTTGCCAAACAACATCACATCTCATAGTGAGTGCTGAAGACACCCAACCAGTGACAGCCATCATACGATATTGGTTTTATTTGTCACTATTAGTATTCATTTTGAATCTATTGATTTTAGCGATACAGGCTTCTTGTGAAGGTGCGTGTGCTCACAATTAAGGCTGTTAGATTCGAAATGTCACATATGGAGCGTGGCCTTACAGTGGTCAAAATTGCACATTCAGTGCATGAAAAAATCCCTGAGAATACAGTTTGGCGAGCGGGTAAAAGAACTGCGCATTGCCACCGGAATGAGCCAAGAAGCGTTTGCTGATCGGTGTGGGTTTGCCCGTAGTTATATGAGTCGTATTGAACGTGGTGGCTCCAACGCATCTCTGGATGCGATTGAGGTGCTGGCTAACGCTCTGAGCGTGGAGCCGTGGCAGTTGTTAGCGTCTGACTCATCTGAAGATAGTGACCCGGAATTACTGGTTCCCTATGCAGCTGATGGCTCGTGCTTTAATCCTGGACTTGCGAGCAGTCGCGATGGTTCGTTTGGTGTAGGTGATAAAGCGGCTCAGAAGCGTTTTGGCACGTTTTCCGAAGCTCTTGAGTATCTCCGTAGCATGGAGACAGCAAAATGGCGTAGGCCTAATCCTAGCGGCAACTGGGGCATCGTATCTGCGGTTCGTTGGGACAAACTAATAAAGTAGCTCAAGTGTAAGTTTATAAATTTTAATGCTGTATGGATGAACAGTGTTCATTGGTCGCTGATAGTCTCACGTTTCATCAGCTTGTCGCTGCTATAACGGCGAATGAAACTCCAAAATTCAGGTGCATTACGTAGGCGTTACGGTGGCGTTTAACTTTGGGTCAGAATGGATAAATTTGTATAAATAACATTGATTTGAATAGTTATTCGTCCCAAGAACCGTCGGGTTTTACCTCGTTTCAAAATCCGAACGCAGTGGCGTCTACTTAACGTCCACGCAGTTGCCCAGAAATGTTGTAGTTCCTCCTACAAAACCCTCCTACAATGCGTCAAGTTTTTGTTAATAAATCCATGGGATTACGAGATCTTTGGAGCGGGGGTGATTTCCCTTCACCCGCTCCAATATCAAGTCTTCTGAACTCCACCAAACCTTTTACTCTACTTCACATTTCCTGCATTTCAAATCAATCTACTTCAACACGCTTCTATCCAAATCAAGCCAGTTATATATAGTTTTATGTATAGAATATTTTTACTGCTTCAGAGCTATTCACATTGGACAAGGCTCTGCTGCAAACAGGATACTAAATTAACTCGTTTCCTCACTTATGGGGCTTAGAGACCACCAACCTGTGCATCAGAATTAAAACTGGAAGCGATTGCACCCATCGTTAAATACCACCATCGCCTATTTGCAACCGTACCCTGATTAGCGAGTGGTTAACCCTTGATTAATTAAACAGCCATTACTCTTTCTGAACTGTGTGATATACCTATTTAAGGTTTGAAATATTATGGTTTGAAACATTAAGGCTTGAAATAGGTAAGGTCTGAACAATGACTGAACAACTGTCCTCCGTACAACTTGATCTTGATAGCGTGGCTCAGCCTCCCAGAGTTTATATCAGGGGGGACTGGGTACTCGCGCATTACCGTTTTTTAGAACCTAAAGTGGCTCAGTTGCATGTGGACTTACCTGCATCTATCACGTTTGATCTCAGCCAATTAGGTAGATTGGATACCGCGGGGGCTACACTGCTTGCTACGCTTCTTGGCGGAGAGCGAATCAGTCATCTGCGTGAACTGGCACCATTGCTGCCTGATGAACGTCGGATATTATTGGAAACCGTCAGTCAGGTTTTACCCAATTTAGCATCTCAACCAACCGTAAAACCTCCGCCTTTCTGGATTGGCTTATTAGTGCCGATCGGCCAGTCAGTGGACAATTTATGGCAAGATTTTAAATCATTACTGGGTTTTACCGGTCTGACTCTCGAGGCGCTGTTCGGGACGGTTTTTCGTCCCTCCCGCTGGAGGATGACTTCTCTTATCGCCAATATTCAGCAAATTGGCCTGAACGCTGTTCCTATTATTATGCTGCTGACCTTTCTGGTCGGCGCAGTCATCGCCTTTCTCGGTGCAACCGTGCTGACTACCTTCGGCGCGGGCATTTTTACCGTTGATTTAGTGGTGTTTTCTTTCCTGCGCGAGTTTGCGGTTTTACTTACAGCTATTTTAATGGCTGGGCGAACAGCCAGTGCTTTTACTGCTGAAATCGGTTTGATGAAAGCCAATGAAGAGATCGACGCCATTCAGACTCTGGGGCTGAACCCGGTTGAACTGTTGGTGCTGCCTCGCGTATTAGCACTGTTGATTTCGCTGCCGATGCTAACCTTTATTGGTATGGTTTGCGGCATTTTTGGTGGCATGGTGGTGTGCGCATTAGCGCTGAATATCTCACCAACCATGTTTTTATCGATAATGCAAAACAGTAACGGGTTGCAGCATTTCCTCGTAGGTATCAGTAAAGCTCCAATTTTTGCTTTCCTGATTGCCATTATTGGTTGTCTGGAGGGATTTAAAGTCAGCGGTAGTGCTGAATCTGTTGGCATCCATACCACTACCAGTGTGGTGCATTCGATCTTTGTGGTTATTCTGCTCGATGCAGTTGCTGCACTGTTTTTCATGGAAATGGGGTGGTAAGCCAAATGACACAAAATGCGATCATCCAAATCCGTGACTTGGTTAATTGCTTTGGTAAACAGTGTGTTCACCAAGGTCTTAATCTTGATGTGCATCGAGGGGAAGTTCTCGGTGTGGTCGGCGGTTCGGGTACCGGAAAATCGGTTCTTTTGCGCAGTATTGTTGGATTACGTCGCCCAACCGCAGGCCAGATCCATGTCTTTGGTGAGGACTTAATGACGCTATCCGGTAACGCTCGTTCGATGGTAGAACGGCGATTTGGCGTATTGTTTCAACGAGGGGCGTTATTCAGTTCCCTTACGGTGACTGAAAATGTGGCGTTGCCCTTGATAGAAAACGCAAGTTTGCCACGGGCGGAAGCGGAGCGGCTGGCGCAGGTTAAACTGGCCTTGGCAGGTCTACCCGCCGAGGCGGGTAGTCAATATCCGGCATCGCTATCTGGTGGCATGGTAAAGCGGGTTGCTTTGGCGCGTGCGCTGGCGTTGGATCCGGATATTCTTTTTCTGGATGAACCAACAGCCGGGCTAGACCCGATTGGGGCGGCGGCTTTTGACAGTTTAATCAGAACATTGCGCGATGCGTTGAATCTTACCGTGTTCTTGGTGACGCACGATTTGGATACGCTTTATACGCTTTGTGATCGCGTGGCAGTACTTTCACAGAAGAAAGTGCTGGTGGTCGATACACTAGATACCGTTGCAGCAACGAATGATGCCTGGATTCAGGCGTATTTTCATGGTCCTCGTGGCCGCGCTGCTTATCAGGCTGCAACGAATAGTTCCGAGAGGTTGTAAGATGGAAACCCGTGCTCATCATGTCATTATTGGTTTATTCACTCTCATTGTGGTCAGCGCCGCGCTGCTATTCTGCCTATGGCTGACAAATGCCGGTTCTAATAGCCAATTCAGGCTATACGATATTGTGTTCAACGAACCTGTTAGCGGGTTGTCGCAGGGTAGTACTGTGCAATACAGCGGGATTCGGGTTGGAGAGGTTACGCAGCTACGGCTGGATAAAGATAACCCGAACAAGGTCTGGGCGCGTATTCGTGTATCAGCCTCAACACCCGTTCGGCAGGATACTCAAGCGCGTCTGACGGTCGCCGGTATCACTGGCACATCGAATATTCAGTTCAGCAGTGGTAGTCAGGGTAGTCCACGACTGGAAGGGGAAGATGGTGAGATCCCGGTTATCGTGGCGACCCCGTCACCGATGAGCCAATTGCTGGCTAACGGTGAGAACTTTATGAGTAATGTCAATGAAGTGCTGGTGCGGTTGAATCAGTTACTGGCACCGGATAACCAGCAGCGGCTGGTTAAGACATTGGAGAACCTTGAACTGGTCACGCAGACAGTGGCAGATCAGCGTGAAGATTTGCGCACGATGCTGCAACAATTGGCACAAGCCAGCAAGCAGGCCAATGACACTCTGGCACAAACCAATCGTTTGTTGCGTAATACCAATGGCTTAGTGGAAGGGCAAGGGAAACAACTGCTTAGTGATGCAGCTAAGACGATGGCATCATTGCAGAATACCAGTGTCATTCTCAATAAATTGGTGAATGAAAACAAAACCTCCCTCAATAATGGCATGCAAGGCATGAATGAACTGGGGCCAGCAGTTGATGAACTACGCAGAACATTGGCTACCTTACGCGCCGCTGTTTCTCGTCTGGAAGAAAACCCTGCGGCCTTATTGCGTGGCCGTGAAAGAACACAGGAGTTTACGCCTTAATGGTCTCTCTCAAATTGATACGTTACTCAGGCCGTCACGCGTGGCAGCTATTATTGTTACTACCGCTGATATTGCTCTCGGCCTGTACCATTTTACCCAGCGCATCGGTATCGCAGGTTTACCTTTTACCCGCTCAGACAGCCGCAACTACGCAAAGTGGGCCGACGGTTGACTGGTCGTTGAGGGTATCTCAACCGGTGGCTAACCAATTTATCAATAGCACACGCATTGCTGTACAGCCTCAGGGGCAGGAAATCGCCGTCTACAAAGCGTCACGCTGGAGTGATGCCACGCCGATTCTAGTGCGTAACCGCCTGATTCAGGAGTTCCGCGCTGATGGCCGTGTCCGTGCGGTCAGCAGTGACGATGATAGCCTTCAGGCAGATGTGGAGTTGAGCGGTGATCTGTCAGCGTTTCAGGGTGTCTATAACAGTGATGGTAGCATTGTACGGATCCGTTTTGATGCCCGTCTAGTCAGGGTTTCGGATCGACGAATTATTGCTACTCGTCAATTTGATATTCACCAACCGATCAAAGGCACTGATATGAATGACGTGGTTCAGGCGTTTGGTGCCGCTGGCGATCGATTGGCGGCGCAGGTGTTGAAGTGGACGTTGCAGCAGGCGCCGCAGTAGCCGTAGAAATAAACAAGTAACCGCATTGTTATCGCCCCGATGTACCAGTATTCGGCAGGTCGGGGCTTTCCTACCGATTTAATATAGAGTCGTGAATACATACTTGGTTTTGACCATGGAAAAGGTTCATGTGCTGTGCTTCCCGCTCGGAGTCTTAGCTTATCTTCATCGCCTATTTACAATAGTGTTAAATAAAGGGTATTAGCTAGGTAGTGTAGTTCCTTCGAGCATATAATCATGCCAATTGATTTCCAGTCTTGTATCTGGCTTCCTCGGATGGGGCGATAATTTTTTGAGACAATCAGCCGCTGGGAGTTATGTCCTCATGAACCGATATCCAGTTTTTTATGAGTCGTTTGATGACTAACTAATTAGAGAGGGTTTTTACTGAGACTCTCAGAAAAATGGCCACTGAAGTCGATATCAGACAGAATGAAAATATTAAAAAAGAGCAAACTAAATAACTTTTTATAAGCTTAAAAGATAAAGTCTCGTGTTAAATGAGATTCATACACTAGAGTAAGTTATAATGGCTTCATCCATTGCTAGGAGCGTATCGATATTTATATCGGTTTTTTTTGTCACATCAATGATTTTCATTATAATATAATCTATCGCCAGTAATTTTATATTGATGTTTTGTTATCTGAATTGACGAATGAACTCCGTGTTAACAAATAATGCGCAAGCTAAATGAAATTCATACTGTCAGGTGTAATAGTTGATTATTGTTTTTTGTATATTAATTTAAGATTGACGTGGAACATGAATTTTTGGCTATACTTGATTTTATAGCTTCACGATAATTATTTTCAATAGTAAATTATGCGTGGCTTATGTTGCTTTTTTAGGTTGTCTTAATAACAAGATATAATATATGAAAGCTAAGTATAATGACAGAGTTTATTCATGAAAACTAATAGGGTAATGAAGTGATTTTTAGTGAAACACATGACTTTTATGATGTTGATTTATTTTTTATTTGTGCGATTTTATTTGCGCTGAAAATGATTGCGATGAATATAAGTTATATGGTTCTGGGTTTTATTGATGATTTATTTAGCATTAACATTCATAGTGAATATTGATGTTAAAAATAGTGAAAATCAGCTGGTCGTTTCGATAAATACCTCTTTTAAATTCTTTCGTTTATCTGTATTTTTAACAATGTGCGCTAATTCTGTTAATTTTGGCACTAATGTAAATTGTGTGTTTGTTTTTTTAGGTAAAAAGAATGTTACGATAGAAAGTAACACGTTTTTTTATGTTTATTATGTCTATTTGGTGGTAAATTCAATATAAATCAATTTTTTATGCCTTTCGGTTCTATAGGTGATAGTGAATTATTTCATTCGTTTGATATGTATTTAATATTAATAATTGTTTTATTATATAATTTCACTTGCGCTATTTATAGAATATCAATAATAAGTATTGTCGTACTTATTATTGATTGATGATTGTGTTTGCCACCTTGTTTGTTTTTATTGTTTTCCGTGGGGAGTTATCTATGTATGTTAATACAGTTTCTGTAGTTACCGAAAGTAAGTTTATCGATATCAATGGTAAAGGAATTATCGACTACGGCTCTGAGGTCTCAGTTGATTGTTGCATGAATAAGATCCATTTTCACAGTAGAAAGTTGACGATAAACATAAATGAAAAGCAAAAAAGGCTTGTAATGTGCTTGTTTAATGATGTAAATAGAAAGCAAGATATCATTAAAGTAGTTTGGTATGAAAACCATAAAGGTATATCAGATAATAATTATCATCAGCTGATACATAAATTTAGAATGTTATTAACAGAATTTGAAATACCAGCAGATATTATAAAGACTATAAATAGATATGGTTTGCGTTTAGATACGAGTCTATTATGTACATCTGGTAGTGATAATTATGATGATAGATTTTATGGGTATTGTTGAGTGTGTAATAAAATAGAAAGTATAATTATATAATATTTATGAGGGTGTGGTGATGTTTGACTTTTTAAAAATTAAAGTAAGCATGACCACCTTCTTATTATCAGTAGACTCTTATTTATTGATTTTTTCAGCAGCATTATTTTTTTTGTCTTTACATAAAGGATATGAATTAATAGAGGAGGTAGTACTCCATCATAATAGTGAATATTCTGAGGTGCATTCATTATTTGTAAATGAATATACAAAAGTTGGAAATGATGGGGATAATGAAATTGATAATATAAAACTCACCATGAATAAGATAAAAAACATGAATCTGTTTGGGCAAAGAAAAGAAAATCATGATTATCTCGGTGCTAAGAACTCTGATGAGAACATTGATGATGAAACCCTTCTTTTATCACCAGCATATACAGGGAAAGAGAGTCTGGTCGGGATACTCGTAAGTTCCGACCCAAGAATGTCAATATCGATAGTATCGACCAATAGAGGGCATAAAACATATTTAACTAACGATGTATTTGATGATGGTGATTCGAAAGTCATCCGGATATTCGATAATGGGATAGTGGTAAAAAACAAAGATGGATATTTCTCTATGAATATAAACTAATAAATGCAATTATATTTTTTTTGGTGAGGATATGGCTGATTTTGCGGGGCGTTCAAATATAATATTCTACTATTATAATTCATTTCTTTTTTATTTTATTTGCATTTTTATCAATGGGGGGGGAGGTAAAAGTGGCAGAGTACTTGTAACTCTAGTTTTTGTAATATATACATCTAATGCTTATTCATCAGATTTTTCTGTTAAATTTAATGATGCGGATATAAAGGAGTTTATAAATACAGTCAGTAAAAGTCTAAATAAAACTATAATAATAGATCCAAAGGTGCAAGGTCTCATATCAGTCAGAAGTTACGAAAGGTTGGATAAAGAAAAGTACTATCAATTCTTTTTGAATGTACTTGATGTTCACGGATTCACTGTGTTGGAGATGCCAAACAATATATTAAAAGTCATCCCATCCAAAAGGGCTAAAAGTTCAGCGCCGCCTATTTTAATGAAAGATGATATCTTTAATGGTGATGAGTTAATAAATAGAATAATCCCATTGAAATATATCTCAGCTAAGAATGTAACTCCATTATTACGGCAGTTAAATGATAATACAGATTCTGGCAGTGTTGCACATTATGAACCAACAAACTCATTACTCATCACAGGACGAGCGGGTACAGTTAAACGTCTGGTGGAGATCATCAGTGAATTTGATCGTGAGGGAGAGTCTTCGGTCGATATGTATAAACTGGCTTATGCTTCTGCTACTGAAGTAACAAAACTGGTTACTGAGCTTCTGAGACCAAATGTGGCAGGAAAGCAAGATACTGCACAGATGGTAAAAGTAGTCGCTGATGAAAGAACTAATTCAATCCTTATCAGTGGTGATCCGGCCTCACGTAAAAGTGCTGAATCTATGATAAAGAAACTGGATAAAGAGCAGATATCACATGGTAATACTAAGGTTATTTATCTGAAGTATGCAAAAGCAGAGAAGCTATTAGATGTTTTAAATGGTGTCAGTGTGAGCATTAAGGATGAAAAGAAAAAAGTATCACATATAAGTAATACTATAAAAAAATCAATGATAAAAGCTGATGATCAAACAAATTCATTGATAATAACAGCCTCTCCGAATGTGATGTATGATCTTGAGAAAGTAATAGAGAAGTTAGATATCAGACGTGCACAGGTATTGGTTGAAGCTATTATTGTTGAAGCCCAAGATGGGGAAGGTATTAATCTTGGTATTCAATGGGATACTAAGCAGAAAAAAGTGGGTGGTTTTATTAGTTATAACAAGTCCAACTTGGGTAATATTCAAAATGGTGTTACCTCTATCGCAAATGGGATCAGTGGGCTCACAACGGGGTTCTATAGAGGGAATTGGTCTGGTTTATTTACTGCCCTTGCAACAAATTCAAGCAACGAAATACTGGCAACACCGAGTATCGTTACTCTGGATAATATGGATGCTGAATTTAGTGTAGGGCAGGAAGTCCCTGTTTTATCATCTCAGCAAACTACATCTACTGATAAGGTATACAATACAATATCCAGGCAGTCAGTTGGTATTATGCTAAAGGTAAAACCTCAGATAAATAAAGGTGACTCTGTTTTATTGGAAATTAGACAGGAAGTATCTAGCGTTGCCGAAAACTCGAATGTAGATAAAGATAACATAGGTTCTACATTCAATAAAAGGGTGGTAAATAATGCGGTATTGGTTAAAAGTGGAGAAACAGTTGTCGTTGGTGGTTTGCTAGATAAGAAGGTATCTAATGTTATAAATAAGATCCCATTATTAGGCGACATTCCTATTATTGGTAATTTATTTAGACAAAAAAAAGAGAAGATTGAAAAAAGAAATCTAATACTTTTCATTAAGCCGACAATAATTAGAGAGTCAGATGATTACCTTTCTACCACATCGGAAAAGTCTAAAACTTTTAATGAAAAAAATAATGATTGGAATTTATGTATTAGCGAGAACGACATGAGTAGTAGATGCAATGGAAATAATATTTTATTTAATTTAGACAAAAAAACAAGTAAAGAGTTAATAAGTATCATAAATGATATGAGAGATTTTTACAAAAAATAAGGAGGTGGAATTGAATGAGTTACTTCCTGCATCAAAATACAAAGTATTGCCATTTAGTTGGGCAAAGGAGCATGGGGCTTTAATTATTCCTACTCCCATAGGATGTAATCTAATTTGCCGTAGTTCTGTGATATTTGACGATTTTTTAGAGGCTTATAGGGTTGCTTCAGGAAAAATTGAGTTAACTCTGTTACCGGATGAAGAGTTTGAACAGAACTTAGTTGATTTCTATCAGAATGATACTCAACAAGCCCAGCAGATTATGGATGATATTGGTAATGAGCTAGATCTTGGAACACTGATCGAACAATTGCCTAAAGATGAAGATCTTTTAAACACGGTAGATGAGGCTCCTATTATACGTCTTATCAACGTAATGATTTCTCAAGCGATAAAAGAAGTTGCTTCAGATATTCATATTGAACCTTTTGAACGGAGGCTAATAATTCGTTTTCGGATTGACGGTGTGTTAAGTAAAGTCCTTGAGCCACCTCCGAGGCTAGCATCCTTGCTTATATCTAGGATAAAGGTCATGGCAAAACTGGATATTGCTGAAAAACGGGTTCCACAGGATGGGCGCATTGCACTACGAATGGGGGGGAGAGCTTTAGATATCAGAGTGTCAACATTGCCTTCCAGTCACGGTGAACGTGCTGTACTGCGTATACTGGACAAGAATAGTGTGAAGTTAGATCTTGAAACTCTGGGGATTAACCAGAAAAGCTATAAATTAATCAAGAGGTTGGTTCAGCAACCTCATGGAATAATACTGGTTACCGGGCCAACTGGATCAGGTAAAAGTACCACATTATATGCAGCCTTGATGGAAATAGATCGTAGTGTTAGGAACATTATGACGATAGAGGATCCTATTGAGTTTGATTTAGATGGGATAGCACAAACCCAAGTAAATGCTAAAGCGGGCATGACCTTCTCTAAAGGACTTCGTGCTATTTTACGTCAAGATCCTGATGTTATTCTTATTGGTGAAATACGAGATTCAGAAACGGCAAGAATTGCTACGCAAGCCTCTCTAACCGGACACCTTGTATTATCTACACTGCATACTAATACCGCGGCAGGAACGATAACACGTTTAAAAGATATGGGTGTAGAGGCTTATATGTTATCCAGTTCATTACTGGCTGTTTTATCTCAGCGCTTGGTTCGAAAACTGTGTGTCTATTGTAGAGTGCCATACGTTTTCTCACCGTTGGACCTGGAAATAAAACAGTCAGATAAAAATAAATTAGAGAAAATGTCTGGGTATAAAAGTAAGGGTTGTGAAAAATGTAATTATATCGGATACCGAGGGAGAACGGTCATCCATGAATTAGTTATCCTTGATGATAAGATGAGGAAGTCAATTTATAAAGGCAATGGTGAAATAGAGCTGGAACGATTGGCGAGAGAATTAGTAAAAGATATTAAGAATGATGGTATAGATAAAATCATTCAAGGTATTACCTCAGTAGAGGAGGTACTTAGAGTTACGCGGGAGGATGTCAATGGCTACATTTAGATATCGCGCGTTAACCAAAGAGGGTAAAAAGTATAATGGAATGATAAAAGCTGAAAATATAGTTAATGCCAGAAGAGAAATTAGGGTAATGAATTTAATTTTGTTGAAGATTCACATGGTTAAAAAAAACAAAAACAACAAAAGAATAAGTAAAAGTGAATTAATCACCTTCACTAGGCAATTAGCTACTTTAATTTCATCTTCTATTGCCATTGATGAAGCTTTAGACACTATCGCCAATCAAACCGATAACAAGTCAGTATTAAATATAATATTTAAGATAAAAGAAAAAATAACATCAGGCCATTCTTTATCTGAATCAATTATGTTGTTCCCTAGAGCTTTCAATATTCTTTATCATTCGATGATAACCGCTGGAGAAACATCTGGACACTTGGGTGTAACTCTTCATCGTCTCGCTGATAATATAGAGGAAACACAAAGAGTAAAAAATAAATTAGTCCAGTCATTAATCTATCCATGTGCATTACTACTCGTGTCTATCGGTGTAATATCTATATTGCTTTCTGTTGTCGTACCGAAAGTATTAGAACAGTTTATTTATATGGGGCAGGAACTTCCATTTTCCACTAAATTATTATTATCAATAAGTGATTTTATTAAAAATTATGGATTATTATTGTTATTTTCTATTTTGTTAACTTTCATTTTTAGTGTGTTTTGTTTTAAAAATAAAGAAGTTAAAATAAAAATGCATAAATTAATTTTATCGCTACCTATCATAGGAGGAGTGATCAGCGGGGTAAATTCAGCCCGTTATGCCAGAACGTTGTCAACACTCAACTCAAGTGGAGTTCCATTATTACAGTCTATGATAATTAGCTTATCAGTATTAACCAATAACCATCTAAAATATAAAGTTGAATGTGCAACTGAGTTAGTCAGTGAAGGCCGCAGTCTCTCATTTGCATTAGCGCAGGTTGATATATTTTCACCACTAACGCGGCATATGATTTCGGCAGGAGAAAAAAGTGGTGAATTAAACGCTATGTTGGAAAAAACGGCAGAAATCCAAGAGGAAGAACTCATTCAACTAATTTCAGTTGTTATCAATATAATTGAACCGACAGTTATAGTTATAATGGCATCATTTGTTTTTTTTATTGTGTTATCAATCCTACAACCTATTTTTTTGCTAAATAACTCCATTTAAATTTCAAAATATAGGCATAGATATGTCAGTTGTAAGTGTTAAATTTAACGGTTTTACGTTACTAGAGGTTATGATAGTTATAGTGATACTCGGATTGTTAGCGAGTTTGACTATACCAAATTTGATGGCTAACAAAGATAAAGTTGATATACAGAAGGTAATAAGTGATATATCAACATTAGAAAATGCTTTGGATATGTATAAATTGGATAATGGTATTTATCCATCAGACGAACAAGGGATTATTTCATTAGTAACTAGGCCTATTGAGTCGCCATTACCTGTTAACTATAGAAGTAATGGTTACTTGCGTAGATTGCCTAAAGACCCTTGGGGTAATGAGTATTTAATTAAAAATCCTGGCGTCCATAATGTAATAGATGTCTTTTCTAAAGGGCCTGATGGCGAAATAAATACATCTGATGATATAGGTAATTGGATATCAGAAGAGTTGATCAAAAGTGAGCGTTAACTTCACCCATTCTCATGGTTTTACTTTATTAGAAGTTATTTTGATTGTGTTAGTATTGTCATATTTGTCATCGTTAGCCATGATTAATATACCCCATGCATCGCAAGGTGCATTAAAAGATGCTGAAAAATTATTTTACTCATTAAAGAAAATGAAAGATAAACTATATTATTCTCACGATGTATATGGGATTTCTATAAAGGATGATGAGTGGATGATATTACGGTTATGTTTAATTGAGTGTGTGAGTTCAGAGGTGGTAAAAGAAAGTAATATCTGGAAAGGGAAATATTGGGTCCAGGAATATAATGGTATTAATAAACTAGCAGGCAAACTGAAATACTCTAATTTTAAAGTGGAAAAAAAATACTGGGATAATATAAATATTGATTCAGTTACTAGGGAAGAGGAAATTTTATCATTTATATTCTTTCCTGATGATAATATTGGATTGTTATCAATAATTATATTTGATGAACATTCTAGTTTTAGAGTTAATTATTTTGGTGATGACATTTACCTAATCAAAACATCTGATGGTTTTAGTGACGATATTAAAGAAGAGTAATGGTATGACATTATTGGAAGTTATGATCGCTTCAGCTATATTCTCAATGGCTGCACTGTCCTTGTTGGGTTTTCTTGGTCAAAATTTACTTTCTCTTTATAGTATCAAAGATAGTGTATTTATGACGTTGGTGGCTGAAAATATTGTGAATGAAATATTAATAATAAAACCGGAATTAAATAGTTACGTTGATTCTGGAACTACTGAAATGGCTGGGCAAAAATGGAACTGGAACTTAAATATTAATTACGACAATGGCTATGATATTCATATCCTTGAAATTAACCTGAGAAGCAACGAGATGAAAGGTAATGAATATTTTTACTCTAGGTACTATATTGTAAGATAATGAAAAAATACGACTCTGCTGGTTTTACATTAATAGAAGTGTTGCTGACGATAAGTATTTTTTCGCTACTGAGCTTGACTGCATATTTCGTTTTACAGAATTCTTTGAATACAGAAATAAATTTCAAGCTCCAGACTGAAAGGATAGCGGAGATAAAATATGTATTTTATATGTTAGAAAGAGATTTAAGTCATGCAATTATATTAAAAAAAGATGGTGGCAATAATGAAATGATTAAAAACTTTTCCGCAGGTGAAGGTGTTATTGATAGCGATAGTCATGGGGTAGAGTTTATTCGTAATAATTGGTTTAATTATGATGGTTTTTTCCGAAGACCAGAGCTAGAAAGAGTGGGATATCGGTTAAAGGATAATGTTCTTGAGAGAGTTCGTGGTGAAAAATCAAATAAACCTATATATATAACAGAGGCATCAAAAAAAAATTCAGTAGTTCCTATTATTCATCGAGTAAGTACGTTTAATATTGAGTTATACCATGATGGCGTGTGGACGTCAGCATGGAGTGATGATGGTAAAGTCCCTGAAGCTATTTTGATTATATTATATATTGAAGATATAGGTCGGGTTAGTAAGTTAATAAGGTTAAATATGGCTAATTGAGATTAATTATGGAAGTAAACCAATCAGGCGTTGCATTGCTATTTGTTATTCTGATTACATCTTTACTCAGTATGATCGCCTTATCAGTAAAGGAATATTGGTTTAATGTATATAGCCTAACTCAGTTGACTATCTCACTTCAGCGAGAGAAAGAATTACTTTTGAATGCTGAGAATATAGTGTTAAGAAAGATATATAATCATTCTAATGATATTAAACTGTTTAAAGATGAGTTGATAATTTTGGATGAAAAACATATCAATGTTGATTTATATTCTATCACTGAATGTCTAAATTTAAATGCTTTGCTATCTTTTACAGATTCAACTGCGGTTAAGATAAAAGAAAAGTACTATTATGCTGCAATTGGTAAAATTCTAGATGATGTTGGAATAGATCAGTATGATAAAAAAACGTATTAGATGGCATTAATCAATTAACTAATCATGCTGTTATGAGAGATGATGCGAATTATAATATTGCACTGTCTTCACTGCCTCTGAATGATAGTTATAGGTTTCAATCTAATAATGATATTTTACTTATTCCTGGTGTGACGGAGGAGGTATTTAATAAGATCAAGGAGGTGATATGTATATTACCAGATGACAGAAGTCTGATTAATATAAATTCCCTTAATGAAAATCATGTTGATTTTTTATCAGCCATTATGCTAGGTAAAATACCGAAGGATAACATCGTTAAAACAGTAAATGCCATTCCGGTTAATGGATGGAAAAGTGTGAGTGATTTTATGGGTTTTTTATTGAAAGGAACTCCTTTAGAGGTAAGAAAAGAATTATTATCTTATGCAAGAATGCTATTATCAACTGAATATAATTATATCAAAGCTGGCTCATCATTAGTGAGTGACTCTGGGCAGTATAGATTGGTAACTTTATTCAGGCTGGATGGGAAGTCCTTAAATATAACACAGCGTAGATATGAGATGAAAGGGTGGGGAAATGGCTGAGGGGAAAATAAATCCAGGTACACTGTTAATAAAAATCCCAATTGATAGGCCTGAATATATGGACTGGCTTTTTCAGTATCAAAGGCAAGAATTGGCCGAATATAAAAATGGTACTATCCATAGTCAATTAGAACTACTCGAATTAATTCGTGATTTAAGAGTGGGTTGGGATGTTAGAATAATTATTTTAATCTCATCAAGAAAGATACTTTTCCACACGTTTGAGTTTAATTTTAAAAAGATAATCAACAGCACTGATGTTATTAAATATGCCTTGGAGGATTATACCGCGACTGATATCGATGATATGGAAGTGAGTGTGATTAACTATGATGATGGTCTTTATTCTATTGCGGCTATTAATAAGGATGTGATTAAATATTGGCTACGGTGGTTTTATGAGTTAGATATCAATCCTGACTTCGTTATCCCAGATGTATTATGTTTGCCATATTTAAAGGATCAATGGAGTGCCATTGAACTGGAAGGGAATCTGCTAGTTAGAACGGGTAAATGTAGTGGTTTTTCTATCGATAAAGAAGACCTTGGTAAAATTAAAAATATCATCGAAAGTAATATTAATCTAAATGATTTAGATGGTTTTGTTTATAATGACTTAGTTAGTTGTGAGCGCTTATGTACTTACTCTGCAATGTTATTATTTTCAAATAACTTTGATATCAAACATAGCATTATTAGTAAAACACGACAGGGAAATAGTCTGTATGTATTTAAACGTGGTGTATTTAAATTAGGTATGATAAATGTATTTTTGCTTTCATTTTCTTTTTTTATTTTATTAACAACGTCAAGCAAATTATATTCTATTTACTATAAGTCGATTAATTATGATGAGTTGGTTGAGTTAACCAATCAGACTATTGTAAATGCAAAAAATATTATACCACTAGAATCTAAGGAATTTAGCTCATTAAATGATGCTTATGTGCTGATGAAAGATAAATATTACAATCATGATTTCTTCTTTTGCTTATCGAATTTAAATATAAAAGGTAAAATAAAAAGCTTCAAATATGACTTTGAAAATAAAATTATGGCGATAAAGTATATTGATGATTTAGATTATTTATATGAAAGTGAAGTGACTAGTTGTGGAGAACTTGGCTAGATTGGTTTTTATTTTTATTAATGAGGGGATATCTTGTTCGTAGAGAAGATAATTAGATTGTTACCCAGTTCATATTCCAAGCTTACTATTGTTCTATGTTTTTTTATTTTGATTTTGTCTGTTTTTTTATATATTTCAAATGTATTTTTGAATGATTTAAATGCTTCCGTTTCGGCAGGCGAAATTAAATTTAGGCAACTGAATGAGGTTGTGGGAAATATAAAGAAATTAAGAAAGGTTAACGATGATGCCCCACTGGAGATAGAGAGATTAAATTCATTAATTCATCTGTTGGCAGAGAGAAAATCTATTCATATTGAGACTTATTTTATGCAAGGTGGTGGAGTGGTTATAATCTCTACCAATATAAATTTCGATACTTTATTAGATTTCATTCTTGATCTTAACAACCAAATTGGGATGCCGATATCTATCGTGGAAATTGAAAGTGCTGAGAGTAAAAATGGCATGGTGGCTTCTGCTAAAATAATAACTCGTTGATAAAGGTTATCACTAATGTTAGAGAAATATCTATTATCTTAAACTGAGGAAAATAGGTTTTTATGGTTTTTTTTATTTACAATCCGATTTTTTATATAAATAATATTTATCTCTAAATGTTTTAAACGGGTTATATGTCAATTTTCAATGTTAACTGACTATCCTCTTTCTATTTATTAAGGTGTTTTTCCATATCATCCTACAGATGTAGTTATTCCTCTGCAAACAAACTCGACTCCTCACTCATTACTCCTCACTCATTACTTTAAGTATATTTTTTGACTATTTAAAAATGTAGCCATATACTTTGGCATTTATCTTGTGTCAGTTAAAATAATTTTTCTATTTTTTATCTTGGTCTTACTACGACATAAGCTCATCTATTTGTCTTATTTTAAATTACTGAATGTATTGTTATTGCTTCCGGGCACACAATGAATAACTGTTTATAATGTTGTACTTTAATTATTTAACCCTATTTAATTTGTTTTTATTGCATTTTTGGTGTGGCTATGTATTTTTTATAATTCACTATATCTATGTATTGTTTTTATAATGATTTTTGGTTTTTTTTAATTTGACTTTTAAGTATTTTATTGGATTCATTGTTATAGTTAATTTTTATATTATTGCGTTATTAATTAAATTATTATTGTTCTATAATTTATTGTTATAATTGTGTAATGCATTGCTTTTGTTTGTTATATTGGTTATTTATTTAATGTATTATTTCGAATGCTATTAATTTTATTGATGTGTATATGTATATTTTTTATGGTTTTTTCTATTGCCAAATTTTGTTTATTTTTAGTTGTTAATGATGTCGTATTTCTAGTAAAAGGAGAATTTATGGAAAAAATATATATAGGTGATGTATCTTTTATTCCAAAGATACGTAGCCTTGAACTCAATGGTATTGAGGTAAAACTAAGGAATAAAGAGTCTGAAGTACTTGCGCTTTTGTGTGAGTGTTATCCTGATCCCGTTTCGCGTGACAAGATAGAAAATTCAATATGGACAGATAGTTATGTGACAGATAATACCTTGACGCAAACTATCAGTAACTTACGCAATGCCTTGAATGATAAAAAACATGAGCTAATTATCACCATTCCCAAAAAAGGTTACTGTCTTGGATTTGAACCTAAATTTCTTCTATGTAATGATGATAATCATTCAAGCTTATCAGAAATCAAGAGCGTTACAAATATAGAGAATGAAAATGCTCAGGTCTACTTATCTGGACGATTCTCTTTTAATTATATTGTTATGCTTTTGGTTTTATTTTTTATCTCCTTTCTGTTTTTATTTGAGTATTTTTTTAATAAATACCAAATTGATATTGTTAATTTAAACCCACATGATTTGCCAGTTATCATTAATTTGGATCTTAAGAAAGATAAGGTTTTTTTAGATAAATACCGTAAAAAACCTTCTATTCTTTTGAAGAAAAATAGTGACGGAAGTTATAATATTTGCAAGCGCGTAAAGGATGAGTTTTTATGCACAAGAGAATGATCTGGCTTATCTTATTTATCATTGTGTTAGGTGGTACTTTTGGAGGGGCTGCCGGTTTTTTTTATGCTTATTATCATCCTATGAAAAAAATAGAGGGATATTGGGAAGTTAACCAACTGATAAAAACCGGAATAGATAAGTATCATGTTAATGCTCGGGTGAGTGTTCGTGGCCGAGAAATAAAAACTTCTGCTGACCTGTATGACGATTATGCAAATTTTAAAGCTAATCGCTCGATGTTATTTAGTGTTGTCGATATAAAAATGAATGTCTTTAATGGGAAAGTTATTTCTATGATTCCGAGTCATACCAATGATGAGGTACTTAATAGCTTACTTAAGGCTCCTTATGAAATAAGTTATCCTATATTCTATTTTTTAGATTGTAATACTGTGCTAATGGAACAGTCTCAAGGCCATCCGTTAGGTACTGCCAGGTTAATGGAGCGAGTTCAGAAAATTGAGTGTAAATAGTCATATTGATTAAATATTATCAGTGTTAAATTCAGGTGAAATTTAGTACGAGGTAATTTAAGGATAAATAAATTTCAATCTGTAGAGTAATTAAATATGAGGATACTTGCGACTCTCTGAAAAGAGGCTAATCACCCACAATTAAGGTCATTAGCCCTCTTTGTAACGATCATGATATGGCGCTGTTTAATATTTTAATCCAGGCAGCTTGGTCACCTAAGTATTTCCCTGCAGGGATTATTTCTACTTCCCCTGTTTCATTTTGTAGGGCAAAAGTAGGAAAACCCTTACTCTGTAATTTTTCCAGTAATGCCCGACTTTCAGCTATATGCTGTGCTGTTGCCACGCCCTGCATTTTCTGCAATGTTTGACTAAATGTATCTTTATCCAAACCTATATTCCCCGCAAGCTCCACCAGAATCGGAGTGTCAGAAATACGCTGACCTTCGAAATAGTGGGCGTGCTGGATGCGGTGCAACATATCTAATCCACGGCCTGTCAGAGTTTCAGCCACGAGAATCGCTGTGATAGGTGGTGCTGAATCAACGATTGCTGATGTATCTCTGAGTAATCCATTGAAGTAATCCTCTCCAAAAGGTTGCCCGGTGAGTTCCTCAATACGTTTGTCGTGAGGCATGACATAATTACGCCATTCTCTATTGATCTGTCGACGATTTGGACCCGTCATCATCCCTCCTGCATGGAGGCTGATGGTTAGTCCGGCTATATTTTGAGCTGCTTTTAATAATGGTGCCGCGCCATAGCACCAGCCGCAAAGCGGATCAAAAATGTAGTGTAGTGTTGCGCCGGACATATTTCTTTCCTTATCAGTTATTCAGAGGTTATATAGCCAGTGATGGTAATTACTGTGGCCACTTCATTTCGCCTTTCAGCACTTTTGCGCTTAATTCCAAGCTGGATTCGTCTTTCAGGTTTGGATAATGTTTTTTCATTTCTGAAATCAGTTCTGCTGAATCTTTTGTTTTGGGAATTACCGCATTTAGAGTGGTCAGGTATTTTTGAGTGAAAGTAACTGACTCCAATGTTTGTGGTGCATTATCCAAAAAATGGCCAGGCACTACAATTTCTGGTTTTAATGCCTTGATGGCATCCAATGTTATTAACCAATTTTCTCGTGACTCTACTGTTTGGGTATCGGCTGCCCATAAGTGAATATCACCAGAAACGGCGACTCCGCCCACAACGGCTTTTAGCGCTGGAATCCAGACAAATGTACGCTCAGGTGATGGGCCATCTAATCCTTCAATATTGATTTTTTCACCATCAACAGTAAAGCTGTTACCTTGTAATGGTTGTGGAACAACTACGGATTTAGGCGCATTTTCCTTCAAAATGCCACCCCAGTAAGTCATTTTCCCATCTTTGGTTTCTTTAATTTCTTTGATAGTTTGTGGTGTGGCGATCACTTTTGCTTGAGGGAAGGCTTTAGTTATCGTATCAAGTCCAAAATAAAAATCCGGATCTGCCTGACTGATATAAATAGTGGTCAACTTTTTACCACTGTCTTTTATTTTCTTAACTAGAGCCTCTGCATCATTACGCTGGAACTGTGCATCGATTAAAACAACTTCAGATTTACCACTGATGATTTCGGAAGAGACAGGGAAAATACTTTTCTCTCCTGGATTATAAACTTCCATTTTCAACGGCTCGGCCGCGATGGCTGTGGATACGGCGCCGAAGGTAGCAACGCTGGCGAGGGTCATCTGTAACAGAGTTTTAGTAAACATGTTGGTCATCCTATGGGTGTTGGGTACGGAAGAGATAATAGATTGCATAACGCGCAATAAAAACCGGATAATAAGCAATTATTTGTTGCGTAAATCGGTCTAATTATGGATAGAGTCACGGCGGCTGAAGTTTTTGTTACCATTGTTGATCGAGGGAGCATGATTGCTGCCGCAGATGCCATGGGGATGTCCAGGGCGATGGTGACTCGTTATCTGGCTCAAATGGAGCAGTGGGCTGGGGCGAGATTATTGCATCGCACTACGCGTAAACTGAGTTTAACTCATGCCGGTGAAACTACGCTGGAGCGTTGCCGCAAGATGCTGGCATTCGCGCAGGATATGGATCTGGTTGATGGGCTGGAAAACGATGAGTTGCGTGGGTTACTCAGAATCAGTTGTTCCCAATCGTTGGCGCAAACCGCTTTGGCGGTTGCAGTCACTGCATTTTTGCTTCGTTATCCACAAGTGGCTATTGATCTGCAAATGAATAACCGTGCCATTAATTTGGTCGAAGAACGAATAGACTTGGCTATCCGTATTACAAATGAATTAGATCCTAATCTGATTGCTCGTCCGCTATCTACCTGTCACTCAGTGGTGTGTGCGTCGCCGTCCTATCTGAAAAACAAAGGAATGCCGCAGAATCCGCAGGATTTAGCATTGCATAATTGCCTGACTTATTCCTATTTTGGCAAAAGTCTGTGGCACTTCGATCATCATGGGGTTAAATCTTCGGTCGCCGTCAGTGGTAACCTGAGTGCCAATGAGTCGGTGGTGTTACTCAGTGGCGCTCTGGAAGGCGCGGGTATTGCGCTTCAACCTCGTTATTCCGCTATGCCTTACCTTATTTCCGGTGAGTTGGTTCAGCTATTGCCCGATTTCCACCCACAGGCAATGGGTATATATGGCATTTATACTTCACGGCGTCAGATGCCTGCAACCTTGAGGACGCTGCTTGATTATTTAATCGAATGGTTTGCCACCAATGAGCAATGGCGCGTGATGATGAAATAGCATGATATTTTTGACAAAATATCTCCAAATATATTCTCAGCCAAATATTTTTAGTGTCTTCAGATAAAACTGGATCCTATTCTCGACGTCATGCTAGTGATTAGTGTCTCTTTAATGCTGTGGCTATTTCAATGCTATCGCTAACTGGTGGTATGCGAAAATAATGCCATGAAATACAAAGTGATATTGCGTTGCACTTTAGCTGCGTATACCACGATGATTTTTTGATATTGCTGTCTTTGGTTGCCAGCATAGCTGGTTGTGCCCAGATTATTCTGGTGTTTGTAGCGGTTCAGGTGTTCCCGTATCGGAATTGCTCGCTCGTTTACATTAGCCGGTAATTATAGCGGTCAATCGGGTTTGGAGAGTGGTTACCTGTTGTTTTAAATGAGAGATAAAGGTATCGACCAGCATTGAGGAAGGGCGGTGGAGAGGCTGAATCAAGCTAACAGTAAAGGGAACATTGATGCTGAATCGACGCACGCAAATACCTTTTTCATGATTATTTTCTGCGTAATCTAATGCAGTAAGCGGATTGACAATAGAGACACCCACCCCCTCTCTGACCATAGCGCAAACTGATGCGGCGCTATGAGTTTCCATCACCAAACGGCGGTTAATGCCTTTCTCATTGAACAGGTTATCCAATAGCTGGCGATAGCTGTCGGTGACTGACAGGCTAATAAAGTTCTCGCCGGAAAAATCTTGCGGCGTCAGTACCATTTTCTTGGTCAATGGGTGTTCAGCAGGTAAGACGCAGACTTCATTTAATGTCATCAAGGTTTGCCGTTCTGTTCCCGCCGGTGTTTGTAAATTTTCGGTTATTCCTAAATCGTGATGTTGAGCAGATAACCATTCCTCCAACAACGGAGATTCCTGCGGTATGACATTCAGACTGACTTCGGGATAACTGTCGATGAAGGTTTTACACACGGCCGGTAACAGAGATTGTGAGAATACCGGCAAACAGGCGATAGAAAGCTGCGCCTGCTGGAATTGCCGAATGCTCTCTGCGGCTTGCACAATACGATCTAAGCCGTAATAAGAGCGCTGAACTTCTTCAAATAGCCGGAGCCCTTGTGCTGTGGGATACAAGCGTCCGCGCAAACGATCAAATAGGTTAAGTTGAATGAGTTGTTCAAAGCGAGCCAATTCGCGACTGACCGTCGGTTGCGAGGTTTGCAGCAAGACGGCGGCTTCGGTTAAGTTACCCGTGGTCATTACGGCATGAAAAATTTCTATTTGTCTTAATGAAATGGCTGGCATTGAGTGCCTCTGATGCTGACTGATGTAAGCGATTTATCGAGATGAACCTATATCATAAGTGAATAGACTTTGGGTAAATAGATATTTTCTATCCCGATATGAATTATAGATAATGTGCCATCAATTTGCGTTGTAAGCATGGTTTTACCCATAAGGAATCCCGATGCCGCGTCCTTTAAACGATCGCTCTTTTGCCCTGAATGCTGATAATTTACGCGCTTTACCCGCTCGTTTTGGCTGCCCGGTCTGGGCTTATGATGGTGATATTATTGCGGAGCGTATTAATCAATTGCGTCATTTTGACGTCATTCGCTTTGCGCAGAAAGCTTGCTCAAATATTCATATTTTACGTTTAATGCGCGAGCAGGGTGTGAAAGTTGATTCCGTTTCTCTCGGTGAAATCGAGCGTGCTCTGCTGGCTGGTTATCAACCGGGAAAAGAGCCTGCGGAAATTGTCTTCACGGCAGATGTACTGGATCAGGCGACGCTGGAGCGCGTTGTCGAATTGGGTATTCCTGTTAACGCTGGTTCAATTGATATGCTGACACAGCTTGGTGAGCAGGCACCTGGCCATCCGGTCTGGTTGCGCGTCAATCCTGGTTTTGGCCATGGCCACAGTCAGAAAACAAATACTGGTGGGGAAAATAGCAAACACGGTATCTGGCATCATGATTTAGCTGCGGCAATTACCGAGATTGGAAAATACTCGCTAAAACTGGTTGGGATTCATATGCATATTGGCTCAGGGGTTGATTACCAGCACCTGGAACAGGTTTGTGATGCGATGGTGCGCCAGGTTATAACATTAGGGCAGGATATCAGTGCTATATCTGCAGGCGGCGGTTTATCTATTCCGTATCAAAATGATGAGGATATCATTGATACCGAGCATTATTATGGTCTGTGGAATAAGGCTAGACAGCAGATAGCGATGCATTTAGGCCACCCGGTCAGTCTTGAGATTGAGCCAGGTCGTTTTCTGGTTGCCGAGTCAGGCGTATTGGTCGCACAGGTTCGCGCAGTGAAAAATATGGGTAGCCGTCACTATGTGCTGGTTGACGCTGGTTTCAATGATCTAATGCGTCCTGCGATGTATGGCAGCTATCACCATATTTCTGTATTGCCTGCGGATGGAAGGGATCTTTCCCATGAGCCGCTGATTGATTCCGTCATTGCTGGACCCTTATGCGAATCTGGGGATATCTTTACCCAGCAGGCTGGCGGTGGCTTGGAGACCAGAACGTTGCCTCGGCCGGTAATTGGCGATTATCTGGTTTTCCATGATACAGGGGCTTATGGCGCATCAATGTCCTCCAATTACAATAGCCGCCCACTTCTGCCAGAGGTTCTATTCGAAAATGGTCATCCGCGACTGATTCGCCGCCGTCAGACCATTGAAGAGTTGGTCGCATTGGAAATGTTTTAATACAGAATATGATATTCATGATTATCAGCAGGCTGCGAACGGTAGCCTGCTACCTGATGTTAAAACTCCACTCTCGTTCTGCCTCTGCCGCCTGTTGGTTTACAGCTTTGCATTCCGTATCACGCGTCTTTTATCTATCAATATTGATTCAGATTACTCATTGTTTTCCAAACGGTTTGATGGATTAGTGACTGAGTGTCGGCGTACTAATGTCGGGCTGAACATATTTGTAATTTCGGGCAAAGGAGTGTGGTTTGCCAGCGCTAATGCCAGCTTTGCGGCCTGAGTTGCCATTGCGACGACAGGATAACGAATGGTGGTTAATCGAGGGCGTAAATAGCGAGAGATAAGTACATCATCGAATCCAATCAGCGAGATTTCCTGCGGGACATCAATACTATTATCACTCAATACCGATAGCGCACCCGCAGCCATCGAATCGTTATAACAGGTAATGGCGGTAATTTGCTTACCTCGACCAAGTAACTCGGTCATGGCATGTTCGCCACCGAGTTCGTCCGGGGAAGCGTAGGCAATGAGTTTCTCATCAATGAGAATATCGTGCTCTTTCAATGCCTCAAGATACCCTTGAAGGCGGTCAGTTGCATCGGAGATCTGATGATTGGAGCAGATAACACCAATGTGTTTATGTCCTTGCTGAATTAAATGACGTGTTGCAAGCCAAGCACCGTAGCGATCATCGAGTGCAACGCAGCGCGTTTCATAGCCAGGTAAGGTTCTATTTATCAATA
This sequence comes from Yersinia ruckeri ATCC 29473, assembly GCF_000754815.1. Lineage (GTDB taxonomy): Bacteria > Pseudomonadota > Gammaproteobacteria > Enterobacterales > Enterobacteriaceae > Yersinia > Yersinia ruckeri. The sequence continues at coordinate 3,582,732 of NZ_KN150747.1, read as the reverse complement.
CCATACCGGGAATTTGTTTCATTAATGAAACCAATTCTTCGTCGGGCAGTTTTTTGGCATGCACAACCAGTGCAGCACAACGGTGACGAATGAGTTGCTCGATAGCCTGACGTTCTTTTTCTACGTCATGGTAACCGTTACCAATCAGCAGAAAATTTCCTGTCGCATAGGCTACCTGTTCTACAGCTTTGACCATGGCACCAAAAAAGGGATCGGAAACATCGGCAACAATGAGTCCTACGGTTTCTGTTGATTGCTGTGCCAGCGCTCGGGCATTGGCATTTGGGTGGTATTGCAGTTGTTCCATGGCATTGGTGACGGCAATACGTGAGTTTTCACTGGTTTTGGGTGATTGATTGATTACGCGTGAAACTGTTGCAACAGACACACCTGCCAGTTTGGCAACATCCTTAATAGTAGCCATTTTTTTTCCACAAGCTTTTAGGGTAATCGCTTACATTCTCCAGTTTTGCGGAAAACGAGTCTTACCACAAGGGGGAGGGATCGCAACTTGGCGAGAAAAAACAAATAAAACAGAGACTCAGACTGCTGACAAACTTCGATCCTGCGATCTCTGGTGGGGAAGACCGGTAGAAGAGTTAAGCGTCCGCGTCAGGGATGGCGCGGAACGAGCCGACAAGGACGTATTCACGGCATCTTGACGATCTGCCGGTTTTCACCGCAGCGAGCACTTTGTCATTAACCTCAAACAGAGACTGTTTCTTGTTGTGGTTCAGAATGGCTTGGGAGAGTGAGGCCAAATCGAACAACATCGTGTAATGAGAGGTACCAGACAGATAGTCAGCTGAATTAGCAGGATATTTCCTGTATCTGATAAAGTTCATTGCTGGTTACATTTTAGCTGTAAATGTTGCGATTACTTGCTGGATGCGACTTAACCTAAGCCGTTAAAGTCAATATCCCAGAGGTATTAATGGGTGAGTAATCAACATACGCTGTGTTTGAGCCAGTTTTTTATTTACACCGACCTACGCAGATGCGTAGGTTTTTTTTTGTTTTCTTCTCGCTTTCTTCGGCTGATTCTCCTACCTAGTTAGCGGAATAAATGCTGTGATTATAGTATTCTGCATTTCTCCAGCTTTTTGATTATAGAGAAATGGACATGATTTTTCGCTTGCTACGTCTCCTATTCCGTAGGCTTTTCCGCGTCACTATTGATGGGGTTCACGACCAGTTTACGCACAAAAAAATTCTGATTACCCCCAATCATGTCTCCTTCCTTGATGGCATATTATTAGCGCTTTTTTTACCGATAAAACCGGTTTTCGCCATTTATTCCAGTATTACGGAAAACGGGTATATGCGTTGGTTAAAGCAGTTTGTGGATTTTGTGCCGCTGGACCCGACGAAGCCGATGGCAATCAAACATTTGGTGCGAATGGTTGAGCAGGGAAGGCCTGTCGTTATCTTCCCCGAGGGGCGGATTACTGTTACCGGGTCTTTGATGAAAATTTACGATGGAGCGGCATTTATTGCGGCTAAATCGGGCGCTACCGTTATTCCTGTTCGCATAGAAGGGCCAGAGTTGAGCTACTTTGGTCGCTTAGGAGGCCTATTCAAGCTGCAATGGTTCCCTAAAATAAGCATTCATGTGTTACCCGCTACTCAACTGCCGATGCCTGAAGCATTACGTGCCCGAGAGCGTCGGGTTCTGGCTGGGGAACGTCTCCATGGCATTATGATGGCTGCTCGTATGGCTGCCGTACCCGATGAGACACTGTTTGAAGCGCTGCTTTCTGCCCGTCAGCGTTATGGTCGCGGCAAGCCTTGTATTGAAGATATCTCTTTTAAAGAAGACAGCTATCAAACGTTATTGAAGAAGGCTCTCGGTGTGAGTCGGATACTGCAACGTTTTACTGTATCGGGAGAGCGAGTGGGAATGTTGCTGCCCAATGCAACCATTACTGCGGCAGCGATTTTCGGCGCATCTCTGAGCGGGCGAATTCCGGCGCTTTTAAACTACACTGCTGGGAGCAAAGGGCTGAAAAGTGCCATGACAGCGGCCAGTTTAAAAACTATTGTGACTTCACGCCAGTTTCTTGAAAAAGGTAAGTTAACCCATTTGTCTGAACAGGTCGCTGAGGCTAATTGGGTGTATTTGGAAGATCTGAAAGATACCGTCAGCGTAAAAGATAAGATGTGGATTTTATTCCACCTTTTCTACCCACGACGTGCGATGGTTGCACAACAGCCAGATGATGCCGCATTGATTTTATTTACGTCGGGTTCGGAAGGTTATCCCAAAGGTGTGGTTCATTCCCACCGCAGTCTGTTGGCTAATGTAGAACAAATACGCACCATTGCCGATTTTACTCCGAGCGATCGTTTTATGTCGTCACTGCCGCTGTTCCACGCATTTGGTTTAACTGTGGGATTGTTGACCCCGTTAATGACCGGGAGCCGAGTCTTCCTTTATCCTAGTCCGCTACATTATCGGGCCGTGCCAGAATTGGTCTATGATCGAAACTGTACCGTACTTTTTGGCACCTCAACTTTCCTCGGTAACTATGCGCGCTTTGCTCATCCGTATGATTTTGCTCGACTGCGTTATGTGGTTGCTGGTGCAGAAAAACTGGCTGAAGGGACCAAACAGATTTGGCAGGATAAATTTGGGATCAGAGTTCTGGAAGGCTATGGTGTGACGGAATGTGCGCCGGTGGTTGCGATTAATGTGCCTATGGCGACAAAGGTTGGCACCGTTGGGCGTATTTTGCCGACGATGGAAGCGAGGTTAGTCAACGTTCCCGGCATTGAAAAAGGTGGGCGTTTACAACTGCGTGGCCCAAATATCATGAAAGGTTATCTACGTGTTGAACATCCCGAGGTATTGGAGCCTCCCATGGCTGAGAATGCCGAGGGAGAGTTACAGCCTGGTTGGTATGACACCGGAGATATTGTTTCAATCGACGAGAAAGGTTTCTGTACGATTCGTGGCCGCATGAAGCGCTTTGCCAAGCTGGCTGGTGAAATGGTATCGCTGGAAAGCGTGGAGCAACTGGTGCTGGGCATTTCTGCTGAACATCAACATGGCGTAGCGGCTAAGGCTGATAGTAGCAAAGGTGAAGCGCTAGTGCTCTTTACCACTGACAGCGAAATAACACGCGAGCGTTTATTGAAAGCGGCGAGGGAGAATGGTGTACCGGAGCTGGCGGTGCCAAAAGACATCCGTATTGTCAAAGCCTTGCCTTTGCTTGGCAGCGGTAAACCCGATTTTGTCACTCTGACTCAAATGGCAGCGCATCCGGAGATAGATAGATGAACCAGCCAGCAGTAGCTATTAATAAGCCATTGTTATCACGTGGGATGATGGCTGTATTGGGCGCGCAGTTCTTCTCTGCTTTCGGTGATAACGCCTTGCTGTTTGTCACCTTGGCCGTGATTAAACAGCAGCTTTACCCTGATTGGAGCCAGCCGATTTTACAAATGGCGTTTGTCGCGACTTATATTGTTTTGGCTCCGTTTGTCGGCCAGTTCGCCGATAGTTTTGCCAAAGGGCGTGTCATGATGACGGCCAACGGCCTTAAATTGGCCGGTGCTTTGGTGATCTTTTTCGGTTTCAATCCCTTTTTAGGCTATACCTTGGTCGGTATTGGCGCTGCCGCTTATTCACCAGCAAAATATGGCATTCTTGGTGAAATGACGAGCGGGGATAAACTGGTCAAGGCTAATGGATTAATGGAGGCGTCAACCATTGCTGCAATTTTAATGGGATCGGTGGCTGGCGGGGTGTTAGCTGACTGGAATCTCAGTGTTGCATTGGGCTTGTGTGTGTTGGTTTACTCAGCGGCAGTTGTGGCTAACCTGTTTATTCCTCGCCTATCAGCCGCTCGTGGTGGATTGTCATGGTGGCCAACGACCATGAGCCGTAGTTTTTTTGCCGCCAGTAAAACGTTGTGGCGAAACGGCGAAACACGTTTCTCGCTGGTGGGTACCAGTTTGTTCTGGGGGGCGGGTGTTACCTTACGTTTCCTATTGGTTCTCTGGGTGCCGGTAGCTCTGGGAATTATTGATAATGCGACCCCGACAGTATTAAACGCCACAGTTGCAATTGGCATTGTTATTGGTGCCGCCGCAGCCGCTCGCTTTGTGACATTGAAAACAGTTAAACGTTGTATGCCCGCTGGTATTCTCATCGGTGTGGCCGTAGCGATTTTCTCGCTTCAATATACGATGCCAATGGCTTATTTATTTCTGGTCAGTATCGGTATTCTTGGGGGCTTCTTTGTGGTACCGCTGAATGCGTTATTGCAAGAGCGGGGTAAGAAGAGCGTTGGCGCAGGTAATGCTATTGCGGTGCAGAATCTGGGCGAAAATACGGCTATGTTACTGATGTTGGGCTTATATTCTGTGGTGATCAAACTGGGTGCCCCAGTCGTCGCTGTCGGCGTTGGTTTTGGTGTGATTTTTGCTTTGGCCATTACCGTCCTGTGGATTTGGCAGTGGGAGCAAGAACGAAAAATATCTTGATTTTCTGATTTTTTAACCAAAAGGCCGTTTAATATCAACGGCCTTTTGGCGTTGGAGAACGAGATAAGTCTATTAAGGTGCCGGGAAGGTATAACGGGTATGAATCTCCTCCAACTCGTTTAATATCTCTTCATCCAATACAATATTCAGGCTATCTAAATTGCTCTGCAACTGTGGCAAGGTGGTCGCACCCAACAGAGTACTGGCAACAAAAGGCTGCTGACGTACAAAAGCCAATGCCATTTGCGCGGGATCCAGACCGTGTTTTTGAGCCAGAACAACATATTCGGCAATAGCTAATTGTGCCTGTGGTGAAGAATAGCGGGTAAAACGGCTGAATAAGGTATTTCTCGCATCAGCAGGTTTAGCTCCATTCAAGTATTTTCCGCTCAGCGTACCAAATGCCAAGCTGGAATAAGCCAGTAATTCGATGCCCTCGTGCTGACTGATCTCCGCTAAACCCACTTCAAAACTACGATTGAGCAGACTATACGGATTTTGTATGGAAACGATACGCGGAAGGTCATGTTTTTCTGCCAGTTGCAGATAACGCATCACACCCCAAGGTGTCTCATTCGATACGCCGATATAGCGAATTTTACCGGCGCGCACTTGTTCATTTAGCGCTTCCAATGTTTCCAGCAGCGTAACCGTTGCAGTATCGTTGCTGTAACGATAATTCAGTTTACCGAAGCAATTGGTTTCACGCTGCGGCCAGTGTAGCTGGTAAAGATCGAGATAATCGGTATTGAGGCGTTTCAGGCTGGCATCCAATGCGGCGCGAATATTTTTACGATCCAAAGCCATACCGGGACGAATTGGCTGATCATTACCACGGCTGGGGCCGGAAACTTTACTCGCCAGAATGATTTTCTCGCGGCAACCACGAGCTTTTAACCAACTGCCAATATATTGTTCGGTCAGCCCCTGAGTTTCCGGTCTGGGTGGCACTGGATACATTTCTGCGGTATCGATCAGATTAACGCCAGCTGCAATAGCGTAATCCAACTGAGCATGGGCATCGGCTTCGCTGTTTTGCTCACCAAAAGTCATGGTACCCAGACCCAGCATGCTAACTTCTAAAGAACTGTGGGGTATACGGTGATATTGCATTGCCGACCTTCCTTAATGTTCGAAATTATCAGGCTAAGATCAAATGGCCTTGTCTGACTATATCGAAGCCGTGGAGAGGGGGGAAGTGGATGAGATGAAAGTGAGTAAAAAAGAGTGAGACGGGTGCGAGAGGTCGCACCCGTAGGTATTTTTGCTTATATCTTATCAGCTTTGTTTTTTTTGCCACGCATCAGGTTCAGTGTTTCAACGCCCATTGAGAAGAACATGGCGAAATAAATGTAACCTTTAGGTATGTGGACTTGGAAACTTTCAAGCATCAGCGTGAAACCAACCAAAATCAAAAACGCAAGTGCCAACATTTTGACGGAAGGATGACGGTTAACAAATTCGCCAATAGGTCTGGCAGCAAACATCATGACCCCGACGGCAATAACCACGGCAGCCATCATGATAAACAGATGATCGGACAGCCCGACGGCGGTAATCACCGAATCCAGGCTGAAGATGATATCCAGCAGCATTATCTGAACGATGGCTCCGATAAACGAGCTAACATTGCTGTTGTGATCGCTATCACCACCTTCAATGGTTTCGTGAATTTCTTTGCTGGCTTTCCAAATCAGGAATAACCCACCCAGTAGCAAAATAAGATCCCGCGCAGAAACTCCATGTTCCATGACTTCAAATAATGGATTGGTCAGGCGAATAACCCAGGCGATAGAAGCCAGTAAGGCCAAACGCATTAACATCGCACCAGCAAGACCAATGCGTCGAGCCTTGTTTTGTTGGGCTTTGGGTAATTTAGATACCACCAGAGAAAGGAAGATAATATTGTCGATACCCAGAACAATTTCCAGAATCGTCAACGTGCCTAGCGCCAACCAGGCATTTGGATCGGCAATCCATTCAAACATTGCGCCTACACACCTTAAAGAAACACAAAAATGCAATTATACGCTTTTATTAATTAATCGGAATGAAAGCTTCGTTAAGAACCGCTTCTTATCTCCCCCCGTATGATATTGCTTATCCAACTTTTGCGGGAAGTTCATCACGGGTAGCGGGTTGACAGCGAAGTGAGGCTAAAGCAGATGGCGCTAAAGCAGAAAGTGTCGAGCCAGCAATGGGCCGGTGAAGGTTTTCTTTAAATAGAATCCGCGCGGTAATGTCATGATGGGTTGACCTTTTTCGCCTACGGCTTCGGTCAAGGCGCGGCTATTGGCCGCTTTGGGGCGCAATTGCAGTACTTCGCCGTGACGGGCAGTAATACTTTCAACCTTTCCCAGGACGATCAAATCCATCAGTTCTTCCCAATCACGGCGAAGCCGTTCTTCTTCTTCAGTATTCGGGCTCCAAAGCAGTGGAGCACCGATGCGTCGTTCCGCTAGAGGAATCTGACGTTCGCCTTCAACAGGTATCCACAGTACCCGGGCAAGCTTGTGGCGCACATGACTGCTCTCCCAGGTGACGCCACTGTTTCCGGTTAACGGTGCCACGCAAACAAAGGTGGTTTCCAACGGTTTGCCTTGCCCGTTGATCGGGATGGTTTTCAATTCAATGCCGATATTGGCAAAATCTTGTTCAGGCTTACTGCCTGCGTTGGCACCGAGATAAAACTCTAACAGCATGCCCACCCATCCCTTATCCCGTTTCAAATCTACCGGAATCGGCCAGCCTGCACGGGTAGCTAATTCACCCAGCGTGAATCCAGCCAGTCTTTGCGCCCGTTCAAAAAGCTGATGTTCATCAACGGGTGGAGCCGGAGACTGCGAATAAGCGGACATAGAAAAAAACCACCAAAGTAGGTTAAAAAATAGACTTCTTTTGCAGTATTCGACAGCCTCTCATCAAAGCTGCAAATGAAAGTTAATAATAGCATGATTTAACTGTCTTTTTTACCATTGATAATGGAGCATGATTTTATTTCTACCGATTTGTGCACTAGCTGCCAGTCACAATGAACAGGATCTTATACCTATTTATCCACAGATTTATGGGATAACCCGGTTGAAAATCAAATACTGGTTCAATTTACAGCCTTGACGCAGGGTTTTTTTGCGAGTTTAGCCATTTATTGTGTAACTTCACCGCATAATCTGTGGATAAAAACCTCATTGATGGATCTTTGAGCAGGCAAGGATCGCAAACGGATACAGATCACATTTTTGTACTTTTATTGTTGTACTCTAATCATGTAATTTCATGAAAAATATAAATTATTTAATTTTTCATTTTTCATCTGTCAACGGCTGAAAATGAGTTGTACCCGTATTACCCTTGAGTTCTGCACATATATATCCACAGAAAAAGTGAATAAAATTAGCCTGACCTGCTCTTGGGTGTTTATAACTTTGCTAATATCTGTGAGTTATCCCAAACGCAGAGTGTTTCAATCACTGATAACCAGTGGTTTACCGCCTGTTGGTAGTGTGAAACAATCAGAGCATCTTTGAGTATTAAGCTTATCGAGGTAGTCCGGTGATCGATGATGATGGCTACCGCCCGAATGTGGGTATTGTAATTTGTAATCGGCAGGGGCAGGTGTTGTGGGCAAGACGTTACGGTCAGCATTCCTGGCAGTTTCCTCAAGGGGGAATCAATCCTGGTGAGACGCCAGAGCAGGCGATGTACCGCGAACTGTTTGAAGAGGTAGGACTGAATAAGAAAGATGTCCGAATACTGGCTTCAACCCGTAACTGGTTGCGTTATAAATTACCAAAACGTTTGGTGCGTTGGGATACAAAGCCGGTTTGCATCGGCCAAAAGCAGAGATGGTTTTTGCTGCAATTAATGTGTAACGATGCCGATATCAATATGCAACGCAGTAGCACGCCGGAATTTGATGGCTGGCGCTGGGTCAGCTACTGGTATCCGGTGCGTCAGGTGGTGTCATTCAAACGGGATGTCTATCGTCGGGTGATGAAGGAGTTTGCTGCTACAGTGATGCCCATGCAGGAGGTGACGCTGCCTCGGACACCACCCGCTTATCGCCGGAAAAGAGGTTAAGTTAATTCAATCATGCTCACGCGTTTACGAGAAGTCGTAGAGAAAGTTGCGATGGCTGCCAGCCTGACGGATGCGTTGGAGCTGTTGGTCAATGAAACCTGTCTGGCGATGAACACGGAAGTTTGCTCTATCTATCTGGCAGATAATGACCGCCGTTGTTACTATCTGATGGCAACCCGGGGTTTGAAGAAACCCCGGGGACGCACGATCACGCTGGCTTTTGATGAGGGTGTTGTCGGTTTGGTCGGGCGTCTGGCCGAGCCCATCAACCTTGCCGATGCACAAAGCCACCCAAGTTTTAAATATGTCCCGCAGGTAAAAGAAGATCGCTTTCGTGCGTTTCTCGGTGTGCCCATTATCTATCGCCGTCAATTGCTTGGTGTGCTGGTGGTGCAACAGCGAGAACATCGTCAATTCGACGAAAGCGAAGAGTCATTTATGGTTACGCTGGCAACACAGCTGGCTGCCATTTTGTCCCAATCTCAACTCAACGCCATCTTTGGTCAATATCGTCAAACTCGTATTCGTGCGCTGGCCGCGGCTCCGGGTGTCGCTGTCGCCGAAGGTTGGCAAGATACCAGTCAACCATCGCTGGATCTGGTTTACAAAGCCTCCACCCTGGATAGCGTTCGCGAACGTGAGCGTCTGACTCAGGCTCTGGAAGAAGCGGCCGCCGAATTTCGGCGCTTTAGCAAACGTTTTACCGCCAGTTCTCAGAAAGAGAGTGCGGCAATATTTGATCTCTATTCTCATTTATTGAACGATGCTCGCCTGAAACGGGAATTGTTTGCAGAAATTGACGCAGGTTCCGTCGCTGAATGGGCGGTTAAGCAGGTCGTTGAGCAGTTTGCGGCGCAGTTTGCCAGCCTGCAAGATACCTACATGCGGGAGAGAGCTGGCGATTTGCGCGCGTTGGGGCAGCGTTTACTGTTTCATCTCGATGATAGCACCTCGGGTACCAGCCAGTGGCCTGAGCGCTTTATCCTGGTCGCGGATGAACTGACTGCAACACTCTTGGCGGAAGTTCCACAGGATCGCTTGGCGGGTGTGGTCGTTCGCGACGGTGCTGCCAACTCTCACGCGGCGATTTTGGTTCGCGCTATGGGCATTCCCACCGTGATGGGGGCGGATATCCAGCCTTCATTGTTGAGTCAGCGATTGCTGATTGTTGATGGTTACCGCGGGGAAATCCTGGTTGATCCTGAACCGGTGTTGGTGCAGGAATATCAACGCCTGATCACCGAAGAAATTGAGCTGAGCAAGCTGGCTGAGGATGATGTCGAGCAACCAGCGGAGCTGAAAAGCGGTGAACGCATCCAGGTGTTGCTCAATGCCGGTCTTAGTCCCGAACATGAACAGCTTCTCGGCGGGCGCGTCGATGGCGTAGGCCTCTATCGCACCGAAATACCTTTTATGTTGCAAAGCGGTTTTCCCTCCGAGGATGAACAGGTTGCGCAGTATCAAGGTATGTTGCAGTTGTACCCGCAAAAACCGGTCACGCTACGGACTCTGGATATCGGTGCTGACAAACAGCTACCTTATATGCCAATCAGTGAAGAAAATCCCTGTTTGGGATGGCGCGGTATTCGAGTTACGCTGGATCAACCAGAGATCTTTTTGATCCAGGTTCGCGCGATGTTAAGGGCGAATGCCGGTACCGGCAATCTCGGGATCTTATTGCCGATGATTACCAGCCTGGAAGAAGTCGATGAGGCTAAACGCCTGATTGATCGTGCCGGGCGAGAAGTGCAAGAAGTGCTGGGTTATGAATTGCCTAAACCGCGCTTGGGCGTGATGATTGAAGTGCCTGCAATGATCTTTATGCTGCCTTATCTGAAATCTCGGGTAGATTTTATCTCGGTAGGCACTAACGACCTGACCCAATACTTACTGGCGGTAGACCGCAATAATACGCGGGTTGCATCTTTGTATGACAGCTTGCATCCGGCCATGTTGCAAGTGTTACGGCAAATTCTGGTACAGGCTACGGATTCCGGTTTACAGGTGAGTTTGTGTGGTGAAATGGCTGGCGATCCAATGGGGGCGCTGCTGCTGGTTGGATTGGGTTATCGTCAGTTGAGTATGAATGGTCGCAGCGTCGCGCGAATCAAATATTTACTGCGGAATGTTGATTTGGTTGAGGCCGAAGCGTTGGCTGAGCGCGTGTTAACGGCGCAAATGACGACGGATGTTCGTCATTTGACTGCTGCATTTATGGAGCGTCGTGGTTTGGGCGGCCTAATTCGGGGCGGAAAATAGCTTAATAGTCATCGGGCGGCGGAAATATTCGTCGCTATTGTTTACAGAACTTTTCCCTTCGCGGTTTCCCAGAATGCTGCCCGCCTATGCTATCATGCGCTCCCTGCAGCCCCCAATAAGGGGGAGAATCCTAGACATATTGTGGTGATAGATGAGCAATAGCTATCTGGCGTTTCCTAATATAGATCCGATCATTTTCTCCATTGGCCCAGTCTCCCTCCATTGGTACGGCTTGATGTATCTGGTGGGCTTTGTTTTTGCTATGTGGCTGGCGGTTCGCCGTGCGAACAAGCCTGGCAGTGGCTGGACTAAAGATGAAGTCGAGAATTTGTTATATGCCGGTTTTGTTGGCGTATTCGTCGGCGGGCGTCTCGGTTATGTTCTGTTTTACAACCTGCCGATGTTCCTCGATAACCCGCTGTATCTCTTCAAAGTCTGGGATGGCGGCATGTCGTTCCACGGTGGCTTGGTGGGGGTTATCTGCGTCATGTTGTGGTTTGCCCATCGCACCAAACGTCATTTTTTCCAGGTTGCCGATTTCATGGCACCACTGATCCCATTTGGCTTGGGTGCCGGCCGTTTAGGTAATTTCATTAATGGAGAACTGTGGGGGCGGGTGACAACAGACACGCCTTGGGCGATGTTGTTCCCTGCCTCGCGCAGCGAAGATATCGCACTGGCGGCAGCCGATCCTCAGTTACAAAGCATTCTGTTCCAGTATGGTGTTTTGCCACGTCATCCATCGCAGCTCTATGAAATGATTTTGGAAGGCGTGGTGCTGTTTATCATCCTCAACCTGTTTATCCGCAAGCCTCGCCCAATGGGTAGTGTATCCGGCCTGTTCCTGATTGGTTATGGCTTCTTCCGTATTGTGGTGGAGTGCTTCCGTCAGCCAGATGCGCAGCTTGGTTTGTTCGACGGCGTGATCAGCATGGGGCAGATTCTTTCTGTTCCAATGATTGTTGCCGGTATAATTATGATGATTTGGGCGTACCGCCGCCCTCAGCAACAACTTTCGTGAGGTAACATGAAACAGTATCTGGATTTGATGAAAAAAGTGCTCGATGAGGGTACCCCAAAAGCTGACCGCACGGGAACCGGTACTCTGTCGATTTTCGGGCATCAGATGCGTTTCAATTTGCAGGACGGTTTTCCGCTGGTGACGACAAAACGCTGCCATCTACGTTCCATTATTCATGAACTGTTATGGTTCCTTAACGGGGATACCAACATTGGTTACCTGAAAGAAAATAATGTTTCTATCTGGGATGAATGGGCGGATGAAAACGGTGATTTAGGGCCGGTTTATGGCAAACAGTGGCGAGCTTGGGGTGCTGCTGATGGTCGTCAGATCGATCAGTTATCCAAGGTGGTTGAACAGCTAAAACAAGATCCTGATTCACGACGGATTATTGTATCTGCCTGGAATGTTGGTGAACTGGATCAAATGGCACTGGCTCCTTGCCACGCATTCTTCCAGTTCTACGTGGCTGATGGCAAGCTTTCATGTCAGCTTTATCAACGCTCTTGCGACATATTCCTTGGCCTGCCGTTCAATATTGCCAGCTACGCGTTGTTAGTTCATATGATGGCACAGCAATGTCATTTGGAAGTGGGTGATTTTGTTTGGACGGGAGGTGATACTCATCTCTATAACAACCATATGGAACAAACCCAATTGCAACTGAGCCGCGAGCCGCGAGCCTTGCCTAAGTTGGTCATCAAACGTAAACCAGAGTCATTATTTGATTATCATTTTGAAGATTTTGAAATTGAAGGTTACGATCCGCATCCTGCGATTAAAGCTCCTGTAGCGATCTGATCAGCGCTAAACACGCCGACTGCGCTATTCAGGAAACCGGAGCTTGTCAGGATGTATTGACGGCATATTGACGATCCACTGGCTTTCACCACTGCGACCACATTGTTATTAACCCCAAACCGGAGCCTAAACGCTCCGGTTTTTGTTTTCTGTATCACTGCTTCCCTGCCTGCAATGTTATCGATAAAAATGCGCATATCTTCGCAGGTTAAATGTAACCGCTGTATCACTGACAAATTTGCTGCGAAGCTATTTCAGCCTCTCAATCTGACCGCTGGACTCTTCTGTCTGCGACCATAAACTGACTCCATGAAAAACAGAATACAGACAGCACAACAGGGGTTTAGTTTAGTTGAATGGCTAATGGTAATAGCGCTTATCGGTGTGATTGGCAGCATTGGCACGCAGAGTTGGAATCATTATCAACAACGGGAAAAGTTGCTGATAACGGCCCGACAGCTACTGATTTTTTTGACCCACGTGCAGACAGATGCTTTTTGGTTGAATCGCTCGGCATTGCTATGGCAGAGCCATTCAGAACACTGGTGCATTGGGAGTGGGATTCAACCGACCAATGGCTGCTCTCAACAAGATGGTTGGCTATTTTCTCCTGAATATCCTGATATTACTTTGGCGGAATATATGCCGGAGAATATGGGGTTCTATGGGCTGAGAAATACGGCGCAACCGGGTCATATAACTCTAGCTAACTCAGCAGGCCGCATACGATTGGTTATTTCTAATCAGGGAAGAATGAGATTGTGCAGTGAACAGCACTCTCAGGGAAGGATACCTTTATGTCATTGAATGATCACCTCTCAGCAATACACTTTGATTGGCCTACTCGTCGTTGTCATCGCGGATTTGGTTTACCGGAGATGATGTTGGCGATGATGTTTGGCAGCGTAATGGTACTGAGTGCAGTGAAAGTTTACCCACAATTACGACAGCGGCTTGCTGTCGTCTATCAGCATCACAGCTTGGAGTTATCAATGCAGCGGGTCATCTCATCGATTGAAAAGGATCTGCGGCGGGCTGGGTTTTGCAATGGCCAATGTCAGGGAACGAGATTTTACCTAAGCCAGTATAAAGGAGAGAAGGCAGACTCTTGCGTTATAGTTGCCTACGATCTTAATCGCAATGGGCATTGGGAAGGCATAAAACATCAAAAATCTGAGTATTTCGGCTATCGGTTACGCAAAAATCAATTAGAAGCCGCCCGGGGGGAAAGAGATTGTCAGAGCCGTGGCTGGGAAGGGTTGTTTGAGACACAAAAGATTTCCATCACCGATTTTGGAATCCAGCGAGAGAAACCCACGTTGAATAGTACGCTTTTGACACTGAGACTGTTTGGACATATCAAGCAGGCACCCGAAATAGAACAGCGGCTACAACACACGGTGAATGGCTACAATCTATGATCCCAGCCAGACAGCAGGGCAGCGGCATTTTGGTAACCATTACTGCGATATTTGCCCTAAGCCTGCTATTACTTCAGGCCATGCATCAGCATCTGGATAAGATGCTACTGATTACTCGTAATGAGCAGCACTACTTACGTAGCTACAATCTGGCTGCATCATCTCTGAATTGGGGATTAAACCAAGCATGGCCTGTATCTCAAATTAATGGCTCGCTATTTACTCATAGCAAACAGTGGTTCTGCCAACACCATACGGAAGAGTCTTTAACAGCCTGTATTAAGCCGGGAACGTTGCAGAATACTTTCGTGCTGAAAGGTGAAGGATTAGCGAGTCGCTATACGCAAAAAATGGCGCTCTATCAAAGAGTAAGAATTGATTTTGAGTCATTAACTCAAGCTGGAATCAAGGTTGCCAGCTTGGCTCAGGGATGGTTGGATTTTTGTCCGGAAAAGGATGCGGGGTTTTGTGCTGATTAACATTAAAGCCAGAACCGGTGGCAAAATATTATCGATGAAAAATAAACAGATAAAAGTTAACCAGCAAGGATTTAGCTTACCCGAGGTGATGATTGGAACCTTATTATTGTCCATCTCTCTGTTAGGATTATTGCAGTATCATCAAGCATTATTATCGAGTTTTTATCAAGAATGGCACTGGCGACAAGCTTGGAGAATTGCTCAACAAGAGGCTGAGTCTTTCACCGCGGGTCGGCGGCACTCGACAGCCATATCTATTCCTTCGATAGAATGGCAACAAAACAGTGCTATAAATCGGCTTGATGAGTTCTGTGATCGATTAAGTGTTGAAATAGTGACGCCAGAAAAACGGCGGGCTGAGATTCATAGGATCTATTGTTATAGAAAGTGAAAAGCAATGACTCTGTTATGAGTTTTAGAACCTGTTACATTGAGCGATGTCAGACTAGAGTACTGCGTGCTAAAAGGGGTTAATCAGGATTCTCCTGATTAACCAGTAGATTATATGCGCTATTTGGGAGCAACGATGTTCACGGTTTATCATTCTAATCAATTGGATTTACTTAAAGCAATTACCACTGCGTTGATAGAACGAGATCCGCTGGATAATCCATTTGAGCCTGAGGTTATTCTGGTTCAAAGCCCAGGAATGGCGCAGTGGCTACAGATGCAACTGGCTCAACAATTCAGCATTGCTGCTAATATCGAGTTTCCGCTACCTGCAACCTTTATCTGGGATATGTTTACCAAAGTACTACCCGGAATTCCCAAGGAAAGCGCCTTCAGCAAAGATGCCATGACATGGAAGCTGATGTGGTTATTACCCGATCTGCTTAATGAACCCGTATTTTCGTCATTACAGCGTTATCTGAGCGATGATGGTGATAAACGCAAGATTTATCAATTGGCTGCACGAGTTGCCGACCTCTTTGACCAGTACTTGGTATATCGGCCTAAGTGGCTGGAAACCTGGGAGCAGGGGCATGAAATCGAGGGGTTGGATGAGGCTCAGCATTGGCAGGCTCCTCTTTGGAAAGCCTTAACCGAATATACCCGCCAACTGCAACAACCGGAATGGCACCGAGCCAACCTTTACCAGCGTTTTATCTATGCTCTCCACGAAAGCGATATTTGTCCTCCCGGTTTACCCAAGCGGGTGTTTATTTGCGGTGTATCCGCGTTACCGCCGATTTATCTGTCAGCGCTTCAAGCGCTGGGTAAACATATTGATATCCATCTGATGTTTACCAACCCATGTCGCTATTTTTGGGGGGATATCCAAAATTATGCTTTCTTGGCCAAATTACAGAGTCGTAAGCGTCGTCATTATCGAGAGAAAACAGAGCTGAGTTTATTTCGTGAACCCGAACAGGCGGCACGGCTATTTAATGATGATGGGGAACAAAACCTGAGTAATCCTCTCTTGGCCTCATGGGGACGCTTGGGGCGTGACCATATGTATTTGCTGTCCCAGGTGGATGAAATTCAGGAAGTTCAAGCTTTCGTTGATATTGAGCCGGATAACCTTTTACATGCAATCCAGCACGATATGCTGGAGCTGGAAGATCATGCCATTATTGGAACCACACAGGAGACATTGTCCTCCAGTAACAAAAAACGACGGTTAGATCCAAAAGATCGTTCGATCAGCCTTCATGTATGCCATAGCCCGCAGCGTGAAGTTGAAGTCCTACAGGATCAACTATTGGCCATGTTGGAGGCCGATCCTGAACTCACGCCAAGAGATATTATTGTGATGGTGGCGGATATCGATAGCTATACGCCTTATATTCATGCGGTTTTTGCTAATGCTCCATTTGAACGCCATTTACCTTTTGCGATTTCGGACCGCAAGGCCAGCCAGGCACATCCTGCTCTTCAGGCTTTTATTACACTATTGGATTTGCCGCAAAGCCGCTTTACCTCCGAGCAAGTACTCGCCCTTTTAGAAGTGCCAGCGCTGGCGAACAGATTTGGCATTGATGAGCATGGGTTGCGGCGACTACGTCAGTGGGTCGGAGAGTCGGGTATTCGTTGGGGGCTGGATGATGATAACGTACGTGAACTGTCGCTACCCGCCACCGGTCAACACACTTGGCGCTTCGGATTAACGAGGATGCTATTGGGCTATGCGATGAGTAGTGATGCAGGTAACTGGCATGACGTTCTGCCGTATGATGAATCCAGTGGATTAGCTGCGGAGTTGGTTGGGCAACTGGCTGATATGCTAATGCAACTCAGTCACTGGAGAGCACAACTTGCTGAGGCACGAACTCTGGTGGCGTGGTCACCGCTATGTCGCCAAATGCTTGATGCCTTTTTCGAACAAGACAACGAAACCGAGGCGGTACTCGCGCTTATAGAACAACAATGGCTGAAAGTGATCAGCTATGGCATAAGTGCCCAATATCCAGATGTCGTCCCGCTAACGTTATTAAGGGACGAATTGGCCGCACGTCTTGATAACGAAAGGATTAGTCAGCGATTCTTAGCTGGACCAATTAACTTTTGTACATTGATGCCCATGCGCTCTATACCGTTTAAAGTGGTTTGCCTGTTGGGTATGAATGATGGCATTTATCCACGCACATTACCGCCTTTAGGATTCGACTTAATGGCCAGGCAGATCCAGCGTGGTGACCGTAGCCGACGTGATGATGACCGCTACCTTTTCCTTGAAGCACTTTTATCTGCACAACAACGCCTCTATATCAGTTATATCGGCCGTTCTATTCAGGATAACAGCACGCGCTACCCTTCGGTTTTAGTCAGTGAATTGATCGAATATATTGGGCAGAGTTTCCATTTACCCGGCGATGAAGCCGCAAGCGTGGATGAAAGTGAGCAGCGTGTTACTGCTCACTTACTAAACTGGCATCCTAGAGTGCCATTCGCGGCAGAAAACTTTGAACGAGATAGTGCAATACAAAGCTATGCGGCCGAGTGGTTACCTGCCGCTGCAGCGAAAGGGCAAGCTCATCCTGATTTTAATCAGCCGCTATTGCCTGAACCGATCAGCGAGATATTACTGGACGATTTAATCCGCTTTTATCGTCACCCCGTCCGAGCTTTTTTCCAGCGGCGGCTTGGTGTCAACTTTGTGATAGAAGAAACCGAATT
The DNA here is from genome assembly GCF_000754815.1 of Yersinia ruckeri ATCC 29473. GTDB lineage: Bacteria > Pseudomonadota > Gammaproteobacteria > Enterobacterales > Enterobacteriaceae > Yersinia > Yersinia ruckeri. The sequence continues at coordinate 3,565,063 of NZ_KN150747.1, read as the reverse complement.
GCCAGATGAAGAGCCCTTTACCGTGGACAACCTTAGCCGCTATCAACTCAATACCCAGTTATTGAATGCCTTAATTGATGATGGGGATGCAAATAAAGTTTTTGCCAGAGCGAGAGCCAGCGGCGAATTACCATTCGGTGCTTTTGGCGAGATTTACTGGCAAGGGCAGGTAGAGGAGATGGCATTGCTTGCGGAACAGATTCGTAACGAACAGGGCGATGCCGATAGCCTGGAACTAAACATTGTTCTGGAAAATATAACCATAACCGGTTGGATGCACCAGGTTCAGACCGATGGCTTGATGCGTTGGCGTCCTGCGGCACTGACGGTCGTTGATGCCTTACTACTCTGGGTCGAACATGTAGTCTATTGTGCCGCCGGTGGAAGTGGTGAGAGCCGAATTTATGGTAGAAAGGGAACCGTATGGCGTTTTGGCCCATTAGATGAGTCGAAAGCCAGAGCTTATTTGCAAACATTGGTGGAGGGCTATCAGGGAGGTATGAGCCAGCCGTTAATGTTATTGAGTAAAACGGGCTGGGCCTGGTTGAGCCAGTGCTTTGACTCAGAGAGTGGGGAAATTCTTTGGGATGACGAGACTCAAGATAAAGCCCGAGGGAAATTGCTGTTAGCCTGGCAAGGGTCACAGCAAATTTCAGGTGAAGGTGAAGATCCTTATATCCAACGGGTTTTCCGGTGTATGGATAATGATCGATTGGCCGTGATCTTACAGGAAACGGAGCGTTACTTATTACCCGTTATGCGCCATAACCGAGCTTAAGAGCAATATAAATTATTTGGTATCAAATTCTGAGGGTTAAGGGAGAAACGAATGCGTAAACAGCTTACCCGTCTTGCGGGTGTGGTCTTACTATTGGGGTTGTGGATGCCAGGGAGTTGGGCAGCACAAGGTTGGCAACCATTGGAGGAGACCATCCATAAGAGTGAGCATGACCTACGAAAATATCAGGCAATAAAACTGGCTAACGGGATGACGGTACTCTTGGTCTCGGATAGTGAAGCACCTAAATTGTTGGCAGCACTGGCTCTACCCGTAGGAACGTTGGAAGATCCTAATAATCAATTGGGCTTGGCTCATTACTTGGAACATATGGTATTGATGGGTTCGAAGCGCTTCCCTGAACCGGGAAATCTTGCTGAGTTTCTAAAAAAACACGGTGGCAGTCATAATGCCAGCACAGCTTCTTACCGTACCGCCTTCTACCTCGAAGTAGAAAATGATGCGTTGACTCCCGCAGTTGAACGCTTGGCTGATGCCATAGCGCAGCCTCTGCTTGACCCACTAAACGCTGACCGGGAACGAAATGCTGTTAATGCCGAACTCACCATGGCTCGCTCGAGAGATGGCATGCGTATCGGGCAAGTGACTGCTGAAACTCTTAATCCGGCTCACCCAAGATCCCGGTTCTCAGGTGGTAATCTTGAAACCTTGAAAGATAAACCTGATAGCAAATTGCAGGATGAGTTGCTGGCATTTTATCACCGTTACTACTCAGCCAATTTGATGGTTGGAGTGATTTACAGCAACCAACCGTTGGATCAATTGGCACAATTGGCGGCAGACACATTCGGTAAAATTACCAATCATGATGCTACTGTGCCTGCGATTACCGTACCGGTTGTTACCGCAGAACAGACTGGCATTATTATTCACTATGTACCCGCTCAGCCGCGTAAACAGTTGAATGTTGAATTTCGTATTAACAACAACAGTGCAGAGTTTCGTAGTAAAACAGATACCTATATTGGCTATCTGATTGGTAACCGCAGTAAAAATACTCTTTCAGATTGGCTGCAAAAACAAGGGCTTGCTGATTCAATCAGTGCGGGTGCTGACCCTATGGTTGATCGTAATGGCGGTATATTTTCAATTTCGGTTTCTTTGACAGATAAAGGCTTGGCGCAGAGAGATGTGGTGGTTGCCGCTATTTTTGATTATCTGACGATGCTAAAAAAAGAAGGTATTAATCAAAGTTATTTTGATGAGATTGCCCATGTCTTGAATCTGGATTTCCGATACCCATCGATTACCCGCGATATGGATTATATCGAATGGCTGGTGGATATGATGCTGAGGGTACCCGTAGATCACGTCCTTGATGCCCCGTATCTTGCCGATCGTTTTGATCCTAAGGCGATCGCCGCGCGACTGGCTGAGATGACCCCAGAAAATGCCCGAATCTGGTTTATTGCTCCTAACGAGCCACATAACAAAGTCGCTTATTTCGTTGATGCGCCTTATCAGGTAAATAAAATCAGTTCTCAACGAATGCAAGATTGGCAACGCTTAGGGAAAGAAATAACACTGTCTTTGCCTACATTAAATCCATACATTCCCGATGATTTTTCGCTGATCAAAATCGATAAAAGAATGACTCGACCAGAGAAAATAGTCGACCAAGCTGGGCTACGCGTATTTTATATGCCTAGCCAGTATTTTGCGGATGAACCTAAAGCGGATATTTCGGTAGCATTCCGTAATCAACATGCTTTGAATGATGCTCGCCATCAGGTGCTGTTTGCTTTAACCGATTACCTAGCTTCGCTTTCTCTCGACCAGCTTAGCTATCAGGCATCGGTCGGCGGCATCAGTTTCTCTACCGGTGCAAATAACGGCCTGTATATTAACGCGAATGGTTTCACCCAGCGCCTGCCGCAGTTATTGACGTCTTTGCTCGAAGGGTACTCCAGTTTCACTCCGACTGAAGATCAACTGAATCAGGCTAAATCCTGGTATCGCGAGCAACTGGCGATAGCGGATAAAGGTAGGGCCTTTGAGCTAGCCATTCAGCCCGTCAAAATGTTATCCCGAGTTCCCTACACCGAACGCAGTGAGCGTAGTAAAGTTCTCAATACCATCAGTGTGCAAGATGTTATTAAGTATCGGAATAGTTTACTGAAAGAGTCTGCAGTTGAGTTGTTGGCTATTGGTAATGTTACTCCGAAGCAGGTTAGCATTTTGGCAGAATCGTTGAAAAAACAACTCGGTTTTTCCGGGACGATTTGGTGGGCGGGTGAAGACATTATTGTCAATGAGAGGCGATTGGCTAATTTACAACGGGTTGGTAGCAGCACCGATGCTGCATTAGCTGCGGTTTATATTCCCACGGGTTACAGCGAAGTAGAGGGGATGGCCTATAGCAGTTTACTGGGTCAAATTATTCAGCCGTGGTTCTATGACCAACTGCGTACCGAAGAGCAGCTTGGTTATGCTGTTTTTGCATTCCCGATGTCAGTTGGTCGTCAGTGGGGCGTCAGTTTCTTACTGCAAAGCAATAGTAAACAGCCGGATTATCTCTACCAGCGTTATTTGGCTTTCTATCCTAAGGCTGAGAAACGTTTACGCGAAATGAATGTGGCAGATTTTGAACAATACAAACAGGGGCTGATTAACCAATTATTACAACGCCCACAGACACTGGACGAAGAAGCGGCTCGCTTCAGTAATGATTTTAACCGCAATAATTCTGCTTTCGATAGTCGAGATAAACTGGTTGCTCAAGTTCGGTTAATTAACAGTGCCGAACTGGCAGATTATTTCCTACGGGCGGTAATTAAACCACAGGGGTTGGCATTACTTTCTCAGGTTAAAGGCAATGGGCAGGAGGCTGGGGGCTATGCGAAACCAACTGGCTGGAAAACCTACCCTAATGTATCAACATTGCAGAAGACCTGGCCGCATAAGGTAGTAACGCCATGATGAAAAACTCTCCTCAACGTCTGGATCCATTAACGTTACCACTGTTTGGCGAGCGTTTGATTGAGGCATCTGCTGGTACTGGTAAAACCTTTACTATCGGCGTGCTTTATTTACGCTTATTGCTCGGGCTTGGTGGGAACGCTGCTTATCTACGACCATTGACGGTGGAAGAGATTCTGGTTGTTACCTTTACCGAGGCGGCGACAGAAGAGTTGAGGGGGAGGATTCGCAACAATATTCATGGGTTACGCATCGCATGTGTTCGGGGAGAAAGTGCTGATCCGATGTATGCAATTTTGTTAAAGGAGATTCCTGACCTGTCTTCTGCGGCAGCAACATTGCTTGCCGCGGAGCGGCAGATGGACGAGGCGGCAATTTATACCATTCACGGTTTCTGCCAAAGAATGCTAGCGAATAATGCATTTGAGTCAGGCATCTTGTTTGAACAGAAACTGATACTGGATGAATTACCGTTACGCCGCCAGGCTTGTGCCGACTTCTGGCGTCGGCATTGTTACCCTTTACCATTGACTATAGCGAGGGTGATCAGTCAGGAGTGGAGTGGCCCGGAGGCATTATTAAAAGAGATATCCGCATACCTGCAAGGCGAGGCTCCCAAACTCCGCCAGGCTCCAGAAGAAGATGAGACTATCCTTGAACGACATCAGCAGATTATTGCCAAGATTGATGCCCTGAAAGATTTTTGGTGTGAGAACGCTCCAAACTTTGCTGCGCTTATTAGCAACTCTGGCGTGGATAAACGTAGTTATAGTAGTAAGCACTTACCTAATTGGTTGGCAAAAGTTGGGGAATGGGCAGGGCAGGAAACCGTTGATTACACCTTGCCCAAAGAATTGGAAAAATTCCGCCAATCGGTACTGTTTGAAAAAACCAAGAAAGGTGTAGCTCCGGAACATCCTGTATTTATGGCAGTTGATGTTCTGTTTGAACAGTCATTGACCTTGCGGGATTTGCTATTAGCTCGTGCTATTCGTGAAATCAGGGCTTCTGTTCAACAGGAAAAACAACATCGTGCCGAGTTAGGCTTTGATGATTTACTGAGTCGTTTGGATATAGCCTTGCAGCCGCCGGAGGGGGATGCCTTGTCCGAAGCTATTCGCCACCGCTACCCGGTAGCGATGATCGATGAATTTCAGGATACCGATCCGCAGCAATATCGTATTTTTAATGCAGTATATGGTGGTCAAAAAGATTGCGGTCTATTACTTATTGGCGATCCTAAACAGGCTATCTACGCCTTTCGCGGCGCGGATATCTTCACCTATATCAAGGCTCGTTCTGAAGTCAGTGCTCACTACACACTAGAGACCAACTGGCGTTCTTCTTTACCGATGGTTCGCTCAGTAAACCGATTATTTAGCCGAGTAAAAGTACCGTTCTTGTTTGAGCAAATTCCTTTTATCGAAGTGAATGCTGCGGAAAAAAACCGGGTTCTGGACTTTCAAATCGACGGGGAAACTCAGCCTGCACTGCACTTTTGGCTACAGCAGGGAGAAGGCGTTGGTGTCACCGAGTATCAGCAGCTAATGTCCCGGCAATGTGCGATGCAAATCCGTGATTGGCTAACGGCGGGGCAGCAGGGAAAGGCCATACTGCATACTGCTAAAGGCCCAAGTTCGGTGCAGGCATCGGATATCACCATTTTGGTTCGTAGCCGAGCCGAAGCTGCCTTGATCAGGGAGGCATTAAGCTCATTGTCTATCCCTTCGGTATATCTGTCTAACCGCGACAGTGTTTTTGATACGCCGGAAGCGAAAGATTTATTGTGGCTGTTGCAAGCGGTACTGGCACCAGAACAAGAAAGAGCGCTGCGTAGCGCGATGGCTACCAGCTTGCTTGGCTTGGACGCACAAATGCTGGATGCTTTAAACCATGATGAAAAAGCTTGGGATGCATTGGTGAATGAGTTTGACCGCTATCGACAACATTGGCAGAAACGTGGTGTCCTGCCAATGTTACGTGAACTGCTTGCTTGTCGAGGTTTGGCCGAAAATTTATTGGCCAGCGAGGGGGGTGAACGGCGTCTGACCGATGTGCTTCACTTGGGAGAACTCTTGCAAGAAGAAGAGTCTCAGTTGGAAAGTGAGCACGGCTTGGTTCGCTGGTTAGCTCAGCAGATTGCTCAACCGAATCATCAATCAGAAAATCAGCGGCTCAGGCTTGAAAGTGACCGTCATCTGGTTCAGGTCATTACTATTCATAAATCCAAAGGGTTGGAATATCCGCTGGTTTGGTTACCGTTTGTGGGTAACTTCAGGCAACAGCAGGATGTGATTTACCACGACCGGCAGAGTTTTGAGGCTTTACTGGACTTGAATGCCAGCGATGAAAGTAAACAGTTAGCTGAGGAAGAACGGCTAGCTGAGGATCTTCGTTTGCTGTATGTAGCACTGACGCGATCGATATATCACTGTAGCCTGGGTATTGCTCCGTTAATCAAAGGCGGGCGCAAAAAGCAGGGAGATAGCGATATGCATCTCAGTGCCTTAGGTTATCTGGTGCAGTGTTCACAAGCTGGTGATGCAGCATATTTGGCCGAAAAGTTGGCTGAATTATCAGATAAAGATATTGCGGTTTCGCTGGTGGACAGACTGGATGATAAGGTCTGGCAACCTCATAATGAGCTGATTCCCGAATTATCAGCCCGCCAGTTTACCCGGCAGATCTTTGATTACTGGCGGGTTACCAGCTATTCGGGTTTGCAACAGCATGGCTCATCGAGATCGATCAATATACCGGGAGACGAGCTATTACCTCTGGAACTATTACCGAGATTAGATACCGATGCTGCGGGTGAACAGGGGCTTTCTGATGAGCGGATATTGACACCACATACTTTCCCTCGTGGTGCTGCGCCCGGTACGTTTCTACACGATCTCTTGGAACAGATTGATTTCAGCCAGCCTCTTGATGAACTTTGGCTGGCTGAGCAATTACTTCAGTATGGACTGGATGAAGAATGGTGCCCGGTTTTACGGCAGTGGTTAACCGATATTGCTTCTGTACCGCTTAATCAGAGTGGCGTCACATTAGGGAGCTTGCCTCCAAAAGACAAACAGGCCGAGCTTCAGTTTTACCTGCCAATTGATGGTTTATTGCAGGCGGAAGAACTGGATCTTTTGGTTAAAAAATATGATCCCCTATCCACACGCTGTCCAAAATTGGATTTCAAACAGGTTAGAGGGATGCTGAAAGGATTTATCGACCTAGTATTCTGCTGGCAGGGCAAATATTACCTGCTGGACTACAAATCCAACTGGCTGGGTGAGGATAGTCACGCCTATACCCGAGAGGCGATGGCGCAAGCGATGGCTGAACATCGTTATGATCTACAGTACCAGCTCTATACTCTGGCCTTACACCGATATCTCCGCCACCGCCTGACGGATTACGATTATCACCAACACTTTGGCGGCGTTATCTATCTCTTTTTACGGGGGGTGGATGGAGATAACCCAGGGAATGGTCTTTTTGACTGCCAGCCTGAGTTTGCACTTGTTGAAGGGTTGGATCGGTTATTTAGTGGGAAACCGCTGGCCGCAGAAGAGGTGGCTGTATGATAAGACTTTTGGAACAAGCGGTTAGTGACAAACTGCTGCGACCTTTAGATGTTCAGTTTGCCCGCATGATAGCCAGAGATGACGAACCGTTAATGCAACTGGCAGCGGCATATTTAAGTGCGGAGACTGGGGCAGGGCATGTTTGTCTATCTTTAGACCGGTTACATCCGGATCGGCTCTTTGGTGGCCGCCAGCCTCTATTGGCACAATCTTTATGGCAAGCAGCAGGAAAACCAGAATTAGTCCAGTGGCAGGCAGGTCTAAGGGCATCGGATGCAGTCAGCGACGGTTCCTTGCCGACTCCACTTGTGTTGCAGCAGGATCGCCTGTATTTACAGCGAATGTGGCAGTGCGAGGGTGAGGTTGCCGAGTTTATTTCTCACGCTGAAGCCAATGAAGTTATTGATAAAGAAAAGTTAAAAGATATTTTGAATAACCTTTTTGGCGCATCATCCACTGAAATTGACTGGCAAAAAGTCGCGGCAGCCGTTGCGGTTACTCGGCGCATTTCAGTTATTTCTGGTGGGCCGGGAACCGGTAAAACGACGACGGTAGCCAAATTGCTCACGGCTTTGGTTCAATTAAATGAAGGTCGACGACTGCGAATTCAACTTGCTGCTCCGACGGGTAAAGCGGCTGCGCGATTAACTGAATCATTAGGCAAAGCCAGTCGTCAATTACCGTTGAGTGAGAGCGAGCGGAAACTTTTTCCAGATCAGGCCTCTACGTTACATCGTCTACTCGGTGCTCAGCCAAATAGCCAGCGTTTACGTTATCATCAGGGAAATCCGTTAAATCTGGATGTACTGGTAGTTGATGAAGCCTCAATGGTTGATTTACCAATGATGGCGAAACTCATTGCGGCATTGCCAGCGAAGGCTCAAGTGATTTTTCTCGGTGATCGGGATCAATTAGCATCAGTTGAAGCTGGCGCAGTATTGGGTGATATCTGCCGGTTGGTTGAGTCGGGTTACAGCCCCACTCGAGCTGAAGAATTAAGCGAGCTAACCGGCTGCTCGCTTCAAGGAAAGGTGGCGGAGAAAACAGCCACAATTCGCGATAGCTTATGTCTACTGCGTAAAAGTTACCGCTTTGATGAGCAATCTGGTATTGGTCAGTTGGCTCTGGCAGTTAACGCAGGGAACCCGAAACAAGCATTGTCTGTGTTTCAGGGGAATTATGCTGATATCGAACGTTTCCCTTTATCAGATACCGAAGATTATCAGAGATTGTTACAGGACAGCGTCGCTGGTTATCAACACTATCTGCAACGGGTTGCCGAAGAGGCGAATCCTGTTGCCATATTGACGGAGTTTAGTCGCTATCAACTACTTTGTGCGCTACGAACTGGGCCATTTGGTGTGGGTGGTCTTAATGAACGTATTGAACAGATGCTGAATAAGAAAGGTTTGATACGCCGGATACCAGGTCCATCGGGTCGATGGTATCCCGGTAGGCCGATTATGATTGACCGAAATGATAGTGCACTGGGGTTATTTAACGGTGATATCGGTATTGCATTGTATGACGCAGACGGTGAGCTTCGAGTCCACTTCCACCTGCCTGACGGCAGTATAAAATCAGTTCAACCGAGCCGTTTGCCAAGCCATGAAACTGCGTATGTAATGACGGTACATAAGTCTCAAGGATCTGAGTTTGAACATACCGCACTGATATTGCCAAACTATTTCTTACCTGTAGTGACCCGGGAACTGGTCTATACCGCGATAACCCGTGCACGTAAGCGGTTGACGCTCTATTGCTCCGACTCGGTATTGACCAGTGCAATACGGACGCCGACTCAGAGACGAAGCGGTTTGGTTGAGCGTTTAATGCAGTAATGGGCTGCGATCCGTTTGTTGCCTGCTAATCAGAAAAAGGAGCAGAGGCTCCTTCAGGTCACTGACCCACCCAATGGCTCGATCTCTGGTAGTGATAGCGGGCAAAAGAGTCAAGCATCGGTGCCACGGACGGCTCGCTCGAGCCTATATGGACGGATTTACGGTATTTTTACAAACAGCCTGTTACCTCCGCTACGGCACTTTGTCAATTACCTCCGGAGCTTGACGTCCTTCATGTTTAAATCAGTTTGTGGTGCAATTAAAGGTCTGCCAGCAATATTTTTGAACGTCGCTGATAGTTATAAAGCTCCTGCTTTTGAATCGGTAAAACTTCAACTTCAGCCGGTGTAAAACCACGTTCTTGGAACCAGTGAATACTGCGCGTCGTTAATACAAACAGTTTCTTTAATCCCATTTGACGAGCCTGATTAGCCACCCGTTTCAACAACATCTCACCACGGGATGAACTGCGATAGTCAGGATGAACGGCTACGCAGGCCATTTCTCCTATCTGTTCCTCTGGGAACGGGTAGAGTGCTGCACAGGCAATGGTTAAATTATCGCGCTCAATAATCGTAAATTTATCGATCTCCATTTCTAGCTGCTCACGGGAGCGGCGTACTAGTATGCCTTGCTGTTCTAATGGACGAATCAGTTCCAAAATACCGCCAATATCGTTGATGGTGGCACGCCTTACCTGCTCGGCACTTTCCATCACGATTTGGGTACCGATCCCATCGCGTGAAAATAGCTCTTGTACTAATGTGCCGTCTTCCTGGTAGCTCAATAAATGGCTACGGCGAACGCCGCTACGGCAGGCTTTCAAGGCTCCACGGAGGAAACGTACGGTACCGGAATGGTAGTCACCTTCCTGCTCGAGTTCCTCGATGCGTTTTTGGGCATCACTCGGGAATAGCTCGGAAATAATATTCCCTTCCTGGTCGGTTACCCCTTGAGATGAACAAAAACCAATCATTTTTTCTGCTTTTAGCTTGATTGCCAGTTGTGTCGCAACTTCCTCAGAGGTCAGATTAAAGCTTTCACCAGTGACAGAAACGGCGACCGGTCCCATTAAAACAATCGCACCATTGTCCAACTGACGATGAATCGCTTCCTCATCAATACGACGAATTCGTCCACTATGGCAATAATCGACACCGTCATCCACGCCCAGCGGCTGAGCAATAATGAAGTTGCCGCTGACGACGTTGATATGTGCGCCTTGCAGCGGAGTATTATTCAAGCTCATAGATAATCGAGCGGTGATATCTAGCTGTAATAAACCGGCAGCTTGCTTAACCAATTCCAAGGTTCGGGAATCTGTTACGCGGGTATGCTTATGATAAATAGGTTCATAGTTATGCTGAGCGAGGTTATTGTCGATTTGCGGACGAGCACCGTAAACCACCACCAGACGAATTCCGAGACTATGTAATAACCCGATATCATTGACGATGTTAGAGAAGTTTTCGTGCTCAATCGCTTCTCCACCAAGCATGATGGCAAATGTCTTGCCACGATGTGCATTAATATAGGGAACCGAGTGGCGAAACCCTTGGACCAGTTCAGTACTACGTTCCTTCACGGCAGACCCTCATTGAATTTTTATTCGCTATTTTTGTATTTTTATTCTTTTATTGCCGTGATAGCAAGTAAGAAATTGCTATTAAATGCATGTATATGGCTTGGTGAGAGTAATAAATTGAATAACATAAAAATGTTTTCTGATGACAGAGGCGGAGTGATTCGCTAAAGTTTTGCCACTGTTATCTTTTTTGTTTGTTTTTTCATCGTTTATTGGTGGTTACTTTGGAGTTCCATGGCAAATTCAGATCATAATCCTGAGCGTCGTCGTTTATTACAAGGCGTAGCTGCAACCTGGCTGCTCAGTGTCAGTCCGGTTGGATTTGCCGCATCGACTCAAGTGATTGCCGTACGTATCTGGCCTTCATCAACCTATACCCGGGTGACACTGGAGTCCAATTCGCCGTTGAAATATCGTCAATTTACGTTAACCAGCCCGGACAGGATTGTGGTGGATATTGAGGGCGTCCATTTGAACAGTGCGCTGAAAGATATCGGCAACCAGATTCAGTCTGGCGATCCTTATCTGAAGCAGGCTAGAGTTGGACAGTTTGATAAAAACACCGTGCGCCTGGTATTGGAACTCAAGCAAAGCATTAGCCCTCAGCTATTTACACTGAAGCCGGTTTCCAAGTTTCATAACCGGTTGGTGGTTGATCTCTATCCAGAAAAAGGGGGGGACACCGCAGAAGATGACCCGCTACTGGCATTACTTGAAGACTACAACAAAGGCAATGTGGAGCGATCGCTGCCAGCGGAAACCGCACGGGCAGGTAAGGCTGGGCGAGATCGTCCGATCGTTATTATGTTGGACCCAGGCCATGGTGGTGAAGATCCTGGCGCTATTGGCAAAAATAAAACCCGCGAAAAGGATATCGTGCTACAAATCGCTCGTCGTTTACGTGCGCTGATTCAACGTGAGCCTAATATGCGGGTTTATATGACGCGTAATGAAGATGTCTTTATTCCACTGAAAGTTAGGGTGGCTAAAGCGCGTAAACAGCGAGCTGACCTGTTTATTTCCATTCATGCTGATGCTTTTACCAATCGTGCCGCTCGTGGTTCTTCGGTATTCGCTTTATCGACGAAAGGCGCAACCAGTACGGCTGCGAAATTTCTGGCACAAACGCAGAACGAAGCGGATTTGATTGGTGGCGTCAGTAAGAGTGGCGATCGCTATCTTGATCATACGATGATCGATTTGCTGCAAACGGCAACGATAAATGACAGTCTGATCTTTGGTAAAGAAGTGTTACATCGTTTAGGCAAGATTAATAAATTGCATAAAAACCGGGTTGATCAGGCGGGCTTTGCCGTGTTGAAGGCGCCAGATATTCCATCGATTCTGGTTGAGACGGCTTTTATTAGTAATGTTGAAGAAGAACGGAAATTACGCAGCAGCCATTTTCAACAGCAAATAGCTGAGTCGGTGTTTGCTGGCATCAAAGCGTATTTTTCCCACAGTGATGTAGTGGCTCGCTTATAGTTTTTTAGCTGCTTTTAGATTTTTGTGAAAAACAGCTGGATGGCTAGCCAGAGAAGGAAGGGCAAAAAGAATACTACTGGAGATGATTGGACGCCAGAAACAAAAAAACACCCATATGGGTGTCTTGAGTAAGAAAGTTATCATTAAGAATTGGTTGCGGGGGCCGGATTTGAACCGACGACCTTCGGGTTATGAGCCCGACGAGCTACCAGGCTGCTCCACCCCGCGTCCGTCTTAATGCTTATTTTCTACTTAGTGCCAAGTTGTTGGTTGCGGGGGCCGGATTTGAACCGACGACCTTCGGGTTATGAGCCCGACGAGCTACCAGGCTGCTCCACCCCGCGTCCGTCTAACAACTTTTTCACTTTTACTTCAACAACATCGGACGACTATTTGATACTGCTGGTAATCAGTATCGGTTGGTTGCGGGGGCCGGATTTGAACCGACGACCTTCGGGTTATGAGCCCGACGAGCTACCAGGCTGCTCCACCCCGCGTCCGATTCAGCGCACTATACTCTGGATCACATTTCTTGCAAGTGCTTTTGGCATTTAAACTGCATAAAGATAGCCAACTGACTAATTTCTGCACTATGTGGTTTGTTTTTCTACGTTATGGGCAATATGGTTCGGTAATATGATTTTTTGTGGCTATTGATTCCTTTATCCATAGGCCTTTGTTATCGTTCTGCCAGAAGATAAATAGGTATAAGAAGGCGTGTAATGAAAGGACGTTGGGGCAAATACTTACTGAGCGGATTAATGATTGCTGTATTGGCTGGTTGTCAGTCACGGCCGACCGATCGTGGTCAACAATATAAAGATGGTCGCCTGAATCATCCTATGGAACTGGTGAATGAGCCCAGCGCCACGGGTAAGCCGGTTAACGCAAAAGATTATTCGGATCAGGTGAAAGTGATTAATCAGGCTTCACCTAATCTCTACAACCGCCAAAGTCATACTTTTGAGGCCGTTCAGAACTGGATGCTGGCAGGCGCGGATACCAGCAAACTTAGCCAATTTGGTTTGAACGCTTATCAGATGGAAGGCGTGGATAACTTCGGTAACGTGCAGTTTACCGGTTATTACACTCCCGTTTTACAAGCTCGCTATACGCCGCAAGGGGAGTTTCGTCATCCTTTGTATCGTATGCCGTCTAAAAAAGGCAAAGGCCGTCTGCCAGATCGCGCCGGAATTTATGCGGGAGCGCTAGATAATCGTAATTTAATTATCGCCTACACCAATTCGTTGATGGATAACTTTATGATGGAAGTGCAGGGCAGCGGCTATGTTGATTTTGGTGACGGTCGGCCGCTGACCTTCTTCGGTTATGCAGGTAAGAATGGTCATGCGTACCGCAGTATCGGGAAAGTGCTGATCGACCGTGGCGAAGTAGCAAAAGCCGATATGTCGATGCAGGCCATCCGTAAATGGGCGGAAACACACAGTGAAGCCGAAGTCAGAGAATTATTAGAGCAGAATCCGTCATTTGTGTTCTTCAAACCGGAAATGTATGCCCCAGTAAAAGGCGCGAGTGCAGTTCCGTTAATTGCTAAAGCCTCGGTAGCTTCGGATCGTTCGTTAATCCCTGCGGGAACGACCTTACTGGCCGAAGTGCCACTGTTGGATAATCAGGGTAAATTCACCGGGCAATATCAAATGCGTCTGATGGTTGCATTGGACGTCGGTGGTGCAATAAAAGGGCAGCATTTTGATATTTATCAGGGCATTGGCCATGATGCTGGTCAGGCGGCCGGTTTTTATAACCATTATGGTCGGGTTTGGGTGTTGAAGAATGCGCGAAGCGGCGGTCCTTTGTTTACCGCCTATAAAGGTAATCAGACCCACACCGCCTCAGATTCCTCGTTTCTGGTAAAGAACCAGGGCGAATAATCACAGTTGCTTTATTTCATCGTCAGATGACTCCAAGCGGCCGCCGGGCCGCTTTTGTATTCGTAATGCTGAGTCACTGACGTTATTTCTCTATTCGAAGGTAAAAAGGTTATGAGCGCACTCTATTCTGAGGCTTATCAACAGCGATTTGGTGGTATAGCTCGCCTTTATGGTCAGCAGGCTTTGGCGCTGTTTTCACAGGCTCATATTTGTGTGATTGGTATTGGTGGCGTGGGTTCATGGGCAGCGGAGGCACTGGCCAGAACCGGTATCGGTACCATAACGCTAATTGATATGGATGATGTCTGTGTCACTAATACCAACAGACAGGTGCATGCATTACGACAAAATGTCGGGCAGGCTAAAACCGAAGTTATGGCTGAGCGTATTCGGGCGATTAACCCTGAATGCCAGGTTACCTGCATTGATGATTTTATTACGCCAGAAAATGTAGTAGAAATGCTGGATCGTAATTTTAGCTATGTCATTGATGCTATTGATAGTGTCCGACCAAAAGCGGCGCTATTGGCGTATTGCCGTCGCTATAAAATTCCGGTGATTGCTACCGGTGGTGCTGGCGGACAGATAGATCCTACCCGCATTGAGGTTGTTGATTTGGCCAAAACGATTCAAGATCCGCTGGCGGCCAAATTGAGGGAAAGGCTAAAAAACGATTACAACGTAGTGAAGAACAGTAAAGGGAAGTTGGGTATCGACTGTGTGTTTTCTACCGAACCGTTAGTGTATCCACAACCCGACGGTTCAGTCTGTGCTTCACGTAGCACGGCGGAAGGCCCTAAAAAGATGGACTGTGCTGCTGGATTTGGCTCTGCTACTATGGTCACCGCAACCTTTGGTTTTGTTGCGGTGTCGCATGTGCTGAAAAAAATGTTGGCGAAAGCGGCGCGCCAGAATCAGCTTGAGTAAGTATTTAGCCCTGATAGCATGCGGCAATGATTTTTACGCCCTGCGCCAGTGCTTGTAATCCACTGGTGCGGGAACTACTGAGTTGCTGGCGAAGCCCCAGTTGATCAAATAAAGCTAAAGGATCGATCGCCAGCAATTCTTTCGCTGTTTTTCCTTCGATATGGGTGAGTAGCACCGCCAACAATCCACGAACGATGCGACCTTCGCTATCACCATAAAAATGCAGGCGACCATCAGCCAAAAGCTCGTGACCTAACCAGACTCGGTTTTCACAGCCTGATAGCTCAATCTCGGAATATTTTAACGATTCGTCTAGCTGCGGTAGCTGTTTAGCTAATAAAATCAGTTGGCGATAACGATCTTCCCACTGTTTTTGTGTGCTGAATATCTTGATCAGGTCATCGCAGGTTATTTCGTGGCCAAAAGGGTGTGGGGCGATCATTATCTTCTCTTCTATATTATTCAGTGAGTCACAAGTTTTCCTGGGGCATTCATCAGTCTTGTAACAATGTTAGCGCGAAAGCAATGGCAGAGTAGAGGCTTTCTACCTCTTCGCGGGTATTGTAGGGTGCAAATGAGGCGCGCAAACTTCCGCTGATGCCTAAAGCATGAATAAGCGGTTGCGCACAATGTTGACCGGCTCGTAAAGCAATATCTTGTTCTGCCAATAGTGCGACCAAATCGCTGTGATGCACGCCATCAAAATTAAAGGCTAGCAGGCTGGAATTTGACGCGCGATAGCTGCGAAATCCACTCAACTCAGCCAGTTTTTCTTCTGCCAGAGTCGCCAGACTGCTGCTGTATTCTTCTGCGGCTGCCATATCAACCCCTTCGAGCCAGTCAAGTGCCGCGGACAGGCCAATAACACCTGCAATATTAGGCGTTCCGGCTTCAAAGCGGTAAGGAGCATCTTGCGGAGTGAAGCCAGCAAATGATGCCTGAGTGAGCATTTTCCCTCCTCCTTGCCAAGCAGGCATGGTATCCAGTAATTCAGGTTTACCGTACAAAATGCCAATACCGGTTGGACCATACAGTTTGTGGGCAGAAAAAGCATAAAAATCAATATCAAGAGCCTGAACATCTGCTGGGCAGTGCGCCACACCCTGTGCGCCATCAATCACCACCACGCAATTATTGCGGTGAGCAACCTCAATTGCTAAAGACAAATCGGGAATACCACCAGTGACATTGGACATTTGCCCTAATGCCAATATACGGGTTTTATCCGTTAATAAGATTGGTAGCTGCTGTAAGTCAGGGAGAAAATCGTCGCCAAGCGGTAGTTTTACCAAGGTAGCGCCAGTTTGTTCTGCCACCATAAGCCAAGGAATGAGATTGGCATGGTGTTCTGCTTCGCTAACAAGAATCTCGTCACCCGGCTGTAATCGTGGGCGGGCATAGCTTTGGGCGATCAGATTGATGGCTTCGGTGGTGCCTTTCGTCCAAACGATACAGTCTGCCGTTGGAGCATTAATAAAATCAGCAACTTGCTGCCGGGTTTGTTCAAAACGCAGCGTCAGGGAACGAGCGGCCTGATGCTGGCTACGATGCACTGTTGCGGCATCCTGTGCATAAAACTGCTGAGTCGCATCAATAACCGCACGAGGCTTTAGCGCCGTGGCAGCGCTATCCAGGTAAATCCCCGAATGATTGACAGCAGGAAATTCTGCACGAAAAACAGCAGGGTTAAAAGACTTCATACAATGCACGCATCCTCTGAAAACCTAAGATTTTTCTTGTTGTTAGTTATCTAATTGGTAACTAGCCTGCTAATTACATAGAACATGGGAAAATGATAATTAGATTGTTACTCTAAATAACCATGTCGGATTAACTAATTGAATAGTTTAAGTAAATTTCTTGGCGCTTTACCTACAAGACGCTGTCTATCAAAAAAATAGCCGCCACAGTTTCTGCTTTGATACTGACTTTTATTCTCGTGACCCGTTCTGGCAACTATATTATGCATGCTAATAATGGTCGCACCATCGTCGCTGATGGTAAACCTAAAGTCGATAATGATTCTGGGATGATCAGCGATCTTGGTGCTCGTGGAACCGAACAGCAGATTAATCATTCATAAGTAAAAGAAATGGCAGAAGGGAAGTAACCAGTCATGTGGCGAATCTTAATTCATTGATTAAATTTAAGATTTCTATTACCTCATGCTGAGTAAAGCTTAAATTTAAAACAAAAAAAAGCACCGCTATCAGGCGGTGCTGCATAAAATCACTATGGACAGACAGGGTAAATGTACAGGAAGTGAAAAAACAGTAGCTTAGCTACTATGTCTGGCATACCAGACCATTTGCAAACACAACATCACACCCACAAAGCCAAAAGCACTTTAGTACCTGGAGACTAAACCTGCTTTTCGTTCCGGCTTGGGAAGTGTCGTCACTATAGGTATTTGCTGGCGCATCATCAACGGACAATTTATAATGGCTCGCATTATAAAAACTAATAAGTAAACAAAGGGTTTCATCTACGGATGAGCCGTTAAAAAAAAGTATCTAACTCATGTCAAAACGATTGCCACCCCTGAATGCTCTCCGCGTGTTTGATGCGGCTGCACGCCAGCTTAGTTTTACCAAGGCGGCTGATGAATTGTTTGTCACTCAGGCTGCTGTTAGCCACCAGATTAAATCGCTGGAGGACTTCCTTGGCCTGAAATTGTTCCGTCGCCGCAATCGATCTTTGTTGCTGACCGAAGAGGGACAGAGTTATTACCTCGACATCAAAGAAATTTTTACGTCGATCAACGAAGCAACGCGTAAGTTGCAAGCGCGTAGCGCTAAAGGGGCATTGACGGTTAGTTTACCGCCGAGCTTTGCCATTCAATGGCTGGTTCCTCGCTTATCCAGCTTTAACTCAGCTTATCCGGGAATTGATGTCAGAATTCAGGCCGTGGATCGCGAAGAAGATAAGTTGGCAGATGATGTAGATGTGGCCATTTTCTATGGTCGTGGTAACTGGACGGGATTACGTACCGAAAGGTTATATGCCGAATTTTTGCTGCCAGTCTGTGCGCCTGGCCTATTAATGGGGGAGCATCCGCTGAAAGTTCCCACTGATTTGGCCTATCATACTCTGTTGCATGATACTTCACGTCGAGACTGGCTAGCCTATACTCGCCAATTGGGCGTTCCACAAATTAATGTGCAACAAGGGCCAATTTTTAGTCACAGCGCCATGGTGGTTCAGGCGGCGGTGCATGGTCAGGGTATTGCCTTGGTAAATAACGTGATGGCTCAAACAGAAATTGAAGCAGGCCGTTTGGTGTGTCCATTCAATGACGTTTTGGTCAGTAAAAATGCTTTTTATCTGGTTTGTCATGACAGTCAGGCAGAACTGGGTAAAATAGCCGCCTTTCGCCAATGGATTTTGGCACGGGCGGCCAGCGAGCAAGAGAAATTACGATTCCGCTACGAAAATTGATCGTGAAAAATGCTAAGTTGCTGAATTTTTCAACAGTAATTATTTATAAAATAAGGTAAATAACGATGAGTGGTCGTTTGATGCTGATATTTGCCGCTATCAGCGGTTTTTTCTATGTCGCTTTTGGCGCTTTTGGCGCACATGTTTTGAATGGAACCCTCGGCGTCAATGAGATGGCTTGGGTTCGCACTGGTTTGGAATATCAGGGATTTCACACCTTGGCTATTCTGGCATTGGCCGTTGCGATGCAACGACAGGTAATTATTTGGTTTTACTGGAGTGGCGCTCTGCTGGCCCTCGGGATCTTGTTATTTAGTGGCAGTCTCTACTGCCTGGCTCTATCGCACCTGAAACTTTGGGTATATATCACGCCAATTGGCGGAGTATGCTTTCTGGCGGGATGGATTTTGATGTTGATTGGCGCGCTGCGTCTACGGAAAAGGGCAGAACGCCATGAATAGAATTGCTTTATATTGCCGTCAAGGATTTGAAAAAGAGTGTGCGGCAGAGATTACCGCCAAGGCTGCGGAACATGAAGTTTTCGGTTTTGCACGGGTAAAAGACAATAGTGGCTATGTGCTGTTTGAATGCCACCAGCACGAAGATGCCGATCGGCTAATTCGCGAGCTGCCGTTTAAAGAGCTTATTTTTGCTCGTCAAATGATGGTTGTTGGCGAATTGCTGAAAGATTTACCACCGGAAGATCGGGTTTCACCGATCGTCGGTATGTTGGTTGGTGTCGTCGAAAAGGCCGGTGAACTGCGGGTTGAAGTACCAGACACCAATGAAAGTAAAGAACTGCTGAAATTTTGCCGAAAACTGACGGTTCCATTGCGTGCCGGTATGCGTGAGCAGAAAATTTTGCAGGCGCGTGAAAACCCCCATCGCCCAGTGGTACACGTATTCTTCATTGCCTCGGGTTGTTGTTACGTCGGTTATTCCTACAGCAATAATAACTCGCCATTCTATATGGGGATTCCACGTCTGAAATTCCCTTCGGATGCGCCAAGCCGTTCAACGCTCAAGTTGGAAGAGGCTTTCCATGTCTTTATCCCGGCAGATGAGTGGGAAGAACGTTTGGCCAGCGGCATGCATGCGGTGGATCTCGGGGCTTGCCCAGGTGGTTGGACTTATCAGTTGGTTCAACGCAGCATGATGGTGCAAGCGGTGGATAACGGTACTATGGCGCAAAGCCTAATGGATACTGGACAGGTCACTCATCACCGCGTTGATGGTTTCAAATATGAACCAACTCGCAGCAATATTTATTGGCTGGTATGTGACATGGTTGAGAAACCGGCTCGTGTCACCCAGTTAATAACCGATTGGTTGGTTAACGGCTGGTGCCGAGAGGCAATTTTTAACCTTAAGTTGCCAATGAAAAAGCGTTATGAAGAAGTGCTGCAAAATCTGGCGTTAATGGATAATCAGTTGAAGGAAAATAATATTAACGCGCATATCCAGGTCAAACAGTTGTATCACGATCGTGAAGAAGTCACTGTTCACGTGCGCCGCATCTGGTCTGGAGCTCCGGGTCGTCGGGATGAACGCGACTAGTCGGCAGTGGGCTTAATCAGCCAAGCGTGATGATTTGCATAATATAAGGGGGCTTTCGGCTCCCTTGAGGTTAATGACAAAGTGAGCACAGTGGTGTGAAAACAGGCAGATCGTCAAGACGCCGTGACTACGTCCTGATAGTCTCATTCCGCGATCTCCCAAGCGTGGATTCTTCACCCGGTCTTCGCTACCAGAAATCGCAGAATCGAGGTTTATCAGCCGTCTGAAGGACTTAGCTAGCTATTGGCTCAATCGAAGCTGCTGTAAATTTCCACTCAGCGACAGATCTGTTTTAAGCGTGGCAACCTGTTTACAGATAAATGCCATTGCTTGATGTTGTTGCAGCTTCTTACGCCATTTTTCCGGTATTTGTTCCAAATCCTGATAGATAGCCTCTAGGCTGCCCGCCTGCTGTAATAGTAACGCCGCCGTTTTTGCCCCAATACCGGCAACGCCGGGTATTTTGCTACTGCTAATTCCAGCTAATCCCCAATAATCGGGTAACTGGTGAGGTGCAACGCCAAATTCTTGCTGAACGAAGGGTAAATCCAGCCAACGTTTCTGAAAATAATCACGGATTTGAACTCGGGGAGCCAACAACTGGCAGTAACCTTTATCAGTAGAAACAATAGTGACCTGGTGACCAGCCCCAGCAATTTTTGCCACTAATGTCGCCGCAAGATCGTCAGCTTCATTACCTGGCGAATGCCAGCAACACACACCAAGATCAGCGAAAGCCTGCCGCAGTTGTGGCATTTCCTGCTGCAAATTGTCAGGCATTGGCGAGCGCCCAGCTTTGTAGTCCGGTAAACACCGATGACGCCAACTATCGGAGCGATCATCCTCATCAAAAACCGCAACGGCATGAGTCGGCTGGCTGTGCGAAATTAGCGTTTGTAAAGCATTGCTACAGGTATTCACACAAGGTGAGCCTTGCACAGCATGGATGCGGCGAATAAGATTGAGGGCGTCGACGATAAGAAGGTGTATGTCCATGGACTGTGTGCATTATCCTGATTATTAAAAATAATATTCCCCTTCATCTTTCAAGCTGCAGCGGTGTTGGCTGCTCTCACTCACCCCAGTCACTTAGTGGGCTAAGCTCCTGAGGATTTGCTCGCTTGCCGCCTTGCTGCAACTCGAAATCTATTGGGGAATCCTTAGTGTGCATCTTTCAAGCTGCAGCCAACACCGCTACAACTTGGAAATGACGGATATGATCTGAGTCATCAAGATCGCCTGCGTTTTATGGACAAATTTCATAGCATGGAGTATAGGCACTGCCTGGTAGTTTCATCCGATGTTGCGCGATAAAGCCCTGCAATAACCTGTCCATTTGCTTCATCATCTGCTGATCGCCATGTAACTTGTAAGGGCCGCGTGTTTCTATGGCATGAATTCCGACTTCTTTTACATTACCCGCGACGATACCTGAAAATGCTCGACGAAGCGCCGCCGCTAGTTGTTCAGCTGGTTGATCTGGATGCAAGTTAAGTGCGGCCATATTTTCGTGCGTCGGTTCAAAAGGCAATTGCAGGTCAGGTTCGATTCGCATAGACCAGTTAAAGCTATATGCATCGCCGGTATTACGCCGATTTTCCTTCACCAGTGGCATAGATTTCTTCATTTTACGAGCCACTGCATCGGGATCATCAATGATGATTTCGTAATATTTACGTGCTTCTTCCCCCAAAGTATTCATGATGAATTCATCCAATACCAAGAAGTAATCAGCACTTTCTTTGGGGCCAGTCAGAATCAGCGGCAGCACCTGATCGCTATTTTGCGGATTCATTAAAATACCCAGAAGATAGAGCAACTCTTCGGCGGTACCGACGCCGCCTGGGAAGATGATGATACCGTGGGCGATTCGCACAAAGGCCTCCAGCCGTTTCTCGATATCCGGCATGATAACCAGCTCATTTACCAGCGGATTTGGTGGTTCTGCGGCAATAATCGATGGCTCAGTCATGCCAATAAAACGGCCTTGTCTGTAGCGTTGTTGCGCATGACCGACAGCGGCACCTTTCATCGGAGCTTCCATGGCTCCCGGCCCGCAACCGGTGCAAATATTCAGTTCGCGCAAACCAAGCTGGCTGCCGACTTTTCGAGCATAAAGATATTCGGTTTCGTTTATTGAATGCCCCCCCCAGCACACAATCATATTGGGATCTTCATCAATGTGTAGTGCTCGTGCATTACGCAGGATGGAAAATACCAGATTGGTCAAATGGCTGGAGTTTTCCATATTAAGATGCTGAAAATGACCAGCGTTGGCAATTTGCCCGTTAACAAACAGAATATCCCGCAGAACGGCAAATAGGTTAGCCTGCAATGCCCGAATAATTCGGCCATCAACAAAGGCATGTTCCGGCGGATTGATCAATTCTAGTTTAACGCCGCGTTCTCGACGCAACACATTGATATCAAATGTTCCATAACGAGATAAAAGTTCTTTACTGTTATCGGTCTGACTACCAGAATTCAATACTGCAAGCGAACAGTTACGGAATAGACGATATAAGTCGCTGCTGGCCGTGCGTTTTAGCATATCAACTTCGAACTGCGACAACAGATCCATTGAGCCTAGTGGGCTAATATGTGTAATCAAAATTACTCCTTTACACCTCCTTGGGAGGCGCTAGTAACCAGGTTGCGTCAGAGAGCCGAGTATTCTTTTTTTGATCTCGCTTTTTTGCGTACCAGAATTCTGCTCTCTGTTTTGTTATAGGAATATCGAATTGATTGTTAACTGAGTTTCGGCGATGTCTATCTGTTATTCGTACCGCTAACACACTTCAATTTACCTTAACGTTGTCCCCAGCTTTTTACCAACACTAAAGAGACTTTCAATGCGGATGTTGCGTAGCGGCACGCATTATTGACGAGCCAGACGGCCAGTTGATGGATTGAACGTGGTATTACTACGCCAAGGGTTAATATCGAGTCCACCGCGACGAGTATAACGAGCGTAAACTGACAAGGTTTCGGGATGACAAAAACGCATTAAGTCATTGAAAATACGTTCTACGCATTGCTCATGAAATTCATTATGATGACGGAAGGAAATGAGATAGCGCAGTAGTGCTTCAGGGTTAATTTGTGGACCCCGGTAGCAGATTTGTACGGAACCCCAGTCAGGTTGATGGGTGATCAAGCAGTTGGATTTCAACAGGTGGCTGACCAGTGTTTCTTCTACGATTTGGTTACCGACGGCGTTTTTCAGGTAATCTGTACTGAATTCATAATGATCAATGCGAATATCTTGTTCATCCAGACAGTGACCCGTGAAGTTGGCGATAGGTTGCCCTGCAATCTGATCCAACGTATAGAGACTGACGTTGACTTCGCCTTGGGCACAGTGGGCAAGATCCTGCTGTAAGGTTTGACGGACGCTTTCCCAATCACTGAATTGGGTTTGGTTAAAGCTGTTGAGGTATAATTTGAAGCTTTTGGATTCGATCAGATTAATGCTGTCGGCATTAAGGCTGATTTCCCCGACCGCAACCTGTGGTAAGCCATTGGCATTGAGCCAGGATAGTTCATACAGTGTCCAGATATCAGCGCCGTGGAACGGCAGATTATCAGGATACAAACCCAAAGGTTCGCGGTTCATACTGCGGGGAACCGCCTGTAACAGTGTTGCATCATAGTGGTCACGATAATCCGTAGGTTTGCCTAGGGTGAGTTTGGCCAAAGCTTGATGATCTTGATATGAAGACATGCTGTTCCCTTGATGAGAGATCGGTACAATAGCCGACAGTTTACCATTTATGCCGCGTCTGGCTGTGTGCTGGGAGACGAGGCTTCATTTTCCCAGTTTAGCGCAGGCTTAGCGGATGTTGAGAGAAAAATATGGACCAGAATGTTTCAAGTGCTCTACAAAATTTTACTCAACGTTATGTTGATCTTTGGCAGCAGCAGACTGGCCATCCACCCGCCAGTGAAGAATTGTACGGCGTGGCTTCCCCGTGCATTATAGAAACTCGGCAGGATCAGATTTATTGGTTACCACAGCCATTTTTGCCTGTAGCGACACTGGAAAATGTGGCTCGGGCATTAGAAATTCAGTTACATGATGATATTCACACCTTTTATACCCAACAATATGCCGGGGATATGGCTGCGGAATTAGGCGATCATCGCCTTACCTTGCTACAGGTATGGAGCGAAGATGATTTTACCCGCTTACAAGAAAATCTTATTGGTCATCTGGTGACGCAAAAACGCCTTAAATTGTCACCGACTTTATTCTTGGCGACCACCGAGTCGGAAATGACCATGGTTTCACTATGTAATATCACCGGGAATGTGGTTCTTGAACACTTTGGCAGTAATAAACGAACGATTTTAGCTTCCAATCTGAGTCATTTCCTTGACGCGTTGCGCCCAGTTTTTTCTGACTTAAACCCTATTATTTAATGGGTTACTTGTTGTTGTCGTGTGAGAGATCTCTCACACGGGCTGTAAGATATAGCTCCTATTTCTAAAATGTAAAATTCTCGGATGAAAATTATTCTCAATAAAATCACTTTGTTATAAACATTCATTTTTTTATCTATTAAATCGTATAGATAAGAGTCTTTACAGTATCTTGTCTCTGTTCGCCAATTAAGCGATCCTTTCTTAACCGGATAGGAGCCGGTTGGAAAGGAACAGCATCGGGATGATGTGGCTTCAGGATGAAGAATCAGGGATTGCTCAGGATGAGTGAAGGGACGTTTTAGGATGAAACAAGGGACACCTCCAGGATGGAGACAGGGAGCCAGTAACGGATTATTGGTGGGTTAGGAAGACCTAAGGATTAACACTTGGATGGTGTAGGAAAATGCGAAGGATTGCTGGTTAGGATAACCGCAGGAAAAGTTTTCAAGGATTGAGCAGGGAGCATCAATTTAGCTGGATTGCTATAAAACGAATAGAGGGGTACTGGTTAAACAGTACCCCTTTTTTTTGTATTTTCATTCGATAACATTCTGCATGATTTCCCCCTGATATTTAGCAAAAACTCCGTAAACCCTCGCCCAATGTGAACTGACCCCACATAGTTGGGCACCATACGATTCGATGGTATGCTTGCCTGCTTTTTAGCGTCATTGGCGTGTTGGGGCTGGATGTTCGCCCTGGCCGGCTCTTGTTCTAGAGTTAAATATGAGTTTAAACAATCAGGTACGTCAGATTTTACAGGATATCGATCGGGCATTGCATGTGGTTGAACTTTGGCAGGAAACACCGCCTGAAATCTCAGCCTTTGATAGCACAGAACCTTTCTGTGTTGATACCATGGCCGCAGAACAATGGTTGCAATGGGTGTTGTTGCCGCGAATGTATGCGTTGTTGGATGGTCATTCTCCGTTACCAACTCGCTTTGCCGTTGCGCCTTATTTTGAGGTGGCGTTAAAGGATCATAAGGCGGATTGCAGTCTGCTTTTGGCACAATTGCAGCGTCTTGATGACCTGTTAAATATAGAAAGTGAATAATGCTCGAAATACTTTATCAAGATGAACATATGGTTGCAGTGAACAAGCCTGCTGGTTGGCTGGTTCATCGTAGCTGGCTTGACCGTAATGAAACGGTTTTTGTGATGCAAACGGTGCGTGACCAGATCGATCAGCATGTGTATACCGTACATCGTTTGGATCGCCCGACGTCTGGCGTGTTGCTGATGGCATTATCCAGCGATGTGGCACGGTTGCTCTCGCAACAGTTTGAGCAGCATGAAGTCAGGAAGGTTTATCATGCGGTTGTGCGGGGTTATGTATTGGAAGATGACACTCTCGACTATGCTCTAACCGAAGAGTTGGACAAAATTGCCGATAAATTCTCCAGTCAGGATAAAGCACCGAAATCCGCAGTCACCCATTACCGAGCAATGGCTCAGGCAGAGATGCCAGTGGCTATCGGTCGCTATGAAACTGCCCGTTACAGCTTGATGGAGTTAACACCAGAAACCGGGCGTAAGCACCAATTACGCCGTCATATGGCTCATATTCGTCATCCGATTATTGGTGATAGCACCCATGGTGATTTACGCCAGAATCGCGGCGTGGCTCAACATTTTGATTGTTCACGTTTAATGCTGCATGCCAGCCATCTATCCTTGAATCATCCGGTGACTGGCGAACCGCTGAATTTATCGGCTCGTTGGGATTGCTCCTGGCAGGGGATAATGTCATCTTTTGGCTGGACGGGTCTTCTCCCCGAGCTTGAAAGAGTTGAGTTTCCCGCTGACGAAGGTCAGGATAGCGAGTAACCAATCGGTAATTTAAAGAAGGTATTCTATGGCTCAGGTGGGTATTTTTGTCGGTACGGTTTATGGTAATGCGTTATTGGTAGCAGAAGAAGCGGAAAACATACTGAACGAGCAAGGCCACGAAGTTAAATTATTCGACGAAGGTACGTTGGAAGCCTGGCAATATTATCGTCAGCACTATGCTCTGGTGATCACTTCGACCACCGGGCAAGGCGATTTCCCGGATAGTATTGCTCCACTGTTTCAGGCAGTACGCGATCAGGTCGGTTTTCAGCCGGAGTTGCGTTATGGCATCATCGCATTGGGTGATAGTAGCTACGATAACTACTGCGGTGCAGGGCGTGCTTTTGATGCCTTATTACAAGAGCAGGGTGCTACACGTATTGGCGAAATGCTGGAAATCGATGCTATCGAACAACCGGAACCGGAAGCTGCTTCATGTCCCTGGGTTGAGCAATGGGGTCAGTTGCTGAAGTGAAAATAAAAAAGTGGCGAACAATATCCTTGTCGCCACTTTTTTGATCCGATAGTTCATGAGTTAAAACTTAACGACCACTTTTAGTCAGTTTTTCCAGATCGGACTCAATTTCAGAAATCTTGTGAGCTACCACGTTTTCCAAGTGGCGCAGATCATCCAGAATCTTGCGTTTAAGATCCACTTCAACCTGATCGCGTTTGCAAAGCTGATCCAGCTCATCAATAACGTAACGCAGATTCGGGTTGATTTCGTGAATCTCTTTGTAACCATGTCCGGCGTTATCGGCTACGACGGTTTTACGCTGGCGCGGATATTTGAATTTTACGCTTTTGGCAAAAAACTCGCCTTTATCTTTGCGGAAATAAATCTTCAAAATGTCGTTATTGGCCTCCTGACGCAGGCTGTAGCGATCGACATCTTCCGGTTGAGTGATTCCTAAGCTTTTCAGGTTGTCATACATAGCGCCACCTTTTTGGTTTTATATTCCACAGTTTTTATTATGACAGTAAATCCCATCGTAATATGTGATTGCAGGCGATAACTGCTTACAAGACAAAAAAATAGCGGGTAATTAGCCCGCCAATTGAATGTTAGTCAATGGTGCGTAACAATTCGTTGATGCCGACTTTACCCAGCGTTTTGGCATCCACTTTCTTCACGATCACCGCACAATATAGACTGTAGCTCCCGTCTTTTGATGGCAGGTTACCGGAAACCACAACCGAACCAGCAGGTACGCGGCCATAATGGATTTCGCCGGTTTCGCGATCGTAGATACGAGTGCTTTGACCAATAAATACGCCCATGGAAATGACGGAACCTTCTTCAACGATAACCCCTTCAACCACTTCTGAACGCGCGCCAACAAAGCAGTTGTCTTCAATAATGGTTGGGTTGGCCTGCAATGGCTCCAATACGCCACCGATGCCCACGCCGCCAGACAGATGAACGTTTTTACCGATCTGAGCGCAAGAGCCTACGGTCGCCCAAGTATCAACCATGGTGCCTTCGTCGACATAAGCACCGATATTGACGTAGGACGGCATCAATACGGTGTTGCGAGCAATAAATGCACCTTTGCGAACAGTGGCCGGTGCGACTACGCGGAAACCTTCACGCTGGAAGCGCGCTTCGTCGTAATCGGCAAATTTCATCGGAACTTTGTCGTAATAGCGGGTTTCGGCTCCTTCCATGACTTTATTGTCATTAATGCGGAAAGAGAGTAATACGGCTTTCTTCAGCCACTGATGCGTTACCCACTGCCCGTCAATCTTTTCCGCCACGCGCAGTGCGCCGCTGTCTAATAGATTAATAACGTGGTTGATGGCTTCGCGCGTTATGGTGTCTACGTTAGCCGGAGTCATCTCTGCACGGCGTTCGAAGGCGTTTTCAATAACGGTCTGTAATTGCTGCATCCGGTTCTCTTTCCTGAAGTTGAAAGGTTGTAAGAAAAAATAGTCGTTAAAAAGTTATTTGTATCACAGTTTATCGTTCGGATTGAGGGTGTCTGTCAACCGTTGTGCTAATTCCTTTCGTATTTCAGCACTCAATGCCTGACGATCTTTATCTGCTAATACGAATAAATCCTCAACCCTTTCGCCAATAGTCGTGATACGAGCGCTGTGAAGCGATAGCCCTAAATCAGCAAAAATTTCCCCGACGCGTGCCAATAATCCCGGTTGATCCAGTGCGATCAGTTCCAGATAACTGCGGCGTTCGGTATGGGTTGGCAGGAAGTTGACCTCAGTAGGTACGCTAAAGTGGCGTAGTTTGGGGGATAACCGTCTGACCCGCGGATGTTGATAGTTCGGTTGCGTCATTGCCTGTTCCAGTGCGTGACGAATGACTGAGTGCCGATCCTGCGCCAGCGGACTGCCATCCGGTTCCAGCACGATAAAGGTATCCATGGCCATGCCATCACGATTGGTGAAAATCTGGGCATCGTGTACGCTCAGGTTACGCCGATCCAATTCACCAACGACGGCGGCGAAGAGGGAAGGGCGATCCGGACTCCAGATAAAGATTTCTGTCCCGCCCCGCGTAGCCTGACGACTAACCAGCACCAAGGGGTTGGTCGAATCATGCTTCAGCAGGTGGCGAGCATGCCAGGCTAATTGATTGGGTGAATGGCGCAGGAAGTAGTCAGCGCGGCAGCGGCTCCAAATATGATGGAGCGCTTCTTCGTTAATATTATCCATTCGTAACAAGGCCAACGCCTGTAAGCGGTGATGGCGCACACGTTCACGCAGGTCTGGGCTGTTTTCCATGCCACGGCGTAATTGCTTCTCTGTGGCGAAATACAGCTCACGTAACAAGCTCTGCTTCCAGCTATTCCATAGGTTTTCATTGGTGGCACAAATATCGGCTACGGTCAGGCTGATCAGATAACGTAAACGGGTTTCACTCTGCACTTCGGCGGAGAACTGCTGGATTACCGCCGGATCTTGTATATCGCGGCGTTGAGCCGTCACTGACATCAGCAGATGGCAACGCACCAGCCAGGCCACCAGTTGAGCTTCCCGCGAATTCAAACCGTGCAGTTCGGCAAATTCCAGTACATCCTGAGCGCCGAGAGTAGAGTGGTCTCCACCACGTCCTTTGGCGATATCGTGGAAGAGTGCCGCCAAAAATAATAATTCCGGCTGCGGCAGCCGTGGATACAGTTCGACGCACAATGGATGGCGTGAACGCGTCGATTCATCGGCGAAACTTTCCAGTTTTTGTAACACCCGAATCGTATGTTCATCGACGGTATAGGCGTGGAACAGATCAAACTGCATTTGACCGACAATGCTCCCCCATTGGGGCATATAGGCCCAGAGAACGCTATGGCGGTGCATCGGCAGTAATGCGCGGGAAACCGCACCGGGATGGCGCAGAATAGCCATAAACAACTTACGAGCCTCTGAAATGGTACACAGTGGCTGTTTTAGATGACGCCGGGCATGGCGTAGTTGGCGAACGGTGGTGGAGTAAATGCCGGTGATATCTTGGTTACGCACCATCAAATAAAACATCCGCATGATGGCTTCTGGCTGCTGGATAAACAGTTTTTCATCTCGCAGATCAATCAGATTGCCGCGCAGTTGGAAATCATCATCCAACGGTCGTGGCTTTTCATTGGTATCCAGCGCCAGTATGGCTTCGTCGAACAGTTGTAGCAGCATGTTGTTCAATTCGCTGACGCGACGAGTCATACGGTAAAAATCTTTCATCATGTGTTCAACCGGCTCGTTTCCTTCTCCCTGATAACGCAGGAGTTGGGCGACGCTGAGCTGGCGATCAAACAGCAGGCGGTTATCGTAGCGATTCAACACCAGATGCAGGGCAAAGCGAATCCGCCATAAAAAGCTTTGGCATTCAAGAAGTTCGTTACTTTCAGCCTTGGTCAGAAAACCGAATTCAACCATTTCACTCAACGAGGTGGCTCCAAAATGGCGGCGTGCAACCCACATTAGAGTATGTATATCGCGTAGCCCACCCGGGCTGCTTTTAATATCGGGTTCCAGATTGTAGCTGGTGCCGTGATAGCGTTTATGCCGTTCTCGCTGCTCGGCTATTTTGGCATCGAAGAATTCAGGTGAAGGCCAGAAACTGTCGCTAAAGATATGTTTTTGCATTTGCAGAAACAGCGCGACATCGCCGCAAATCATGCGGGATTCGATTAAGTTGGTGGCAACGGTTAAGTCGGCCAGCCCTTCCAGCAAACATTCTTCCAGCGTACGAACGCTGTGGCCGACTTCCAGTTTTAGATCCCACAGTAAAGTAATGAGCTGGCCTATCCGCTGCGCCTGATCGTCGTTTAGAGGTCGTTTGCTCAGTACCAGTAGATCAATATCGGAAAGTGGGTGGAGCTCGGCACGCCCGTAGCCTCCGACTGCGACCAGCGCCGTTTCAGTCACGCTATCGAAACCGTAGAACGACCACAGACGATGTAGCAGGCTATCAATGTAATGGCTGCGTGCAGCGACCAAATTTTCAGCGCTGGCTCCGGTATTAAAGGCGTCAGCTAACCACTTCTGGAAGATTTCCAGACGCTGTTTCAGTATTTGGCAATTCAGTTCGTTATCAAGGTAAGTTCCGGGAAACGCGGGCTGCTCAGGGATAGTAACCACAGATGCCTGCGGGAGGTGGTTTTCAGTGTTGTTATCAGACATAGATTTCCCTGATATAAAACGCAGCCCATAAAAAAGCCGGCGATCGCCGGCTGGTCGTGATTACTCGTGCGTTATGATGTTGGGGATGGTGTCATCCTTACGCAACGTCATTATTTCGCAGCCGTTATCAGTCACCACAATAGTATGCTCATACTGCGCAGACAAGCTGCGATCCTTGGTTTTTACCGTCCAACCGTCTTTCATGGTGCGGATGCGGTAATCTCCGGCGTTAACCATAGGTTCGATCGTGAAAGCCATACCGGGTTGCAGTACCACGCCATTGTCGTCTGCATCGTAATGCAGAACCTGAGGCTCTTCATGGAAACCTTCGCCGATGCCGTGGCCGCAGTACTCACGAACAACAGAGAAATTTTCTGCTTCGACAAATTTTTGGATTTCTTTACCCAGCGTACGCAGACGAATACCTGGCTTGACCATTTTAATCGCCAGATACAGACTTTCCTGCGTGACGCGACACAAGCGCTCACCCAGAATGGTCGGTTTACCTACGATAAACATTTTAGAAGTATCGCCGTGGAAACCGTCTTTGATTACGGTGACATCGATGTTAACGATATCGCCGTCTTTCAGCACCTTGTCATCGCTTGGAATACCGTGGCAGATGACTTCGTTCACTGAAATACAGACGGATTTCGGGAAACCGTGGTAGCCCAGACAGGCTGAGATAGCCTGCTGCTCATTGGTGATGTAGTCATGGCAGATGCGATCCAGTTCACCGGTTGTTACCCCTGGTTTAACGTAGGGTTCGATGATTTCCAGCACTTCGGCGGCCAAGCGGCCAGCAACGCGCATTTTTTCAATATCTGCAGGTGTTTTAATTGTGATAGCCATTCAAGAGGGTCCACAGGGGCCAGAATGTGGCCGCTGTTATGATTAAATAAGTAAAAAATGCTGTCGTATATGGTACCAGCCCAACAAATTGCTGCCAAACTTTCCTTTACCGGGTGCCACGAAATGCAACAAAAGTTGGTGTGTGGCTCTGGTTTATGGTATAAAGCGCGCCGGCAGATCCGCTCTGCGTCATCGGGTTATCTCGGCGGCAATGCGCGTTTAGCCAAGTAGTACTACTCGCACTCATATGTGTAAATAACACACACGTGTCGGCACATTCACCGGGGTGCCCTAAAGCCACTGTCTTATTGCGGAGGCTTGTGGGGTCGGTGTTATGGGACACGTGGAGGCATAACCCCAATCGTTAAATATAGAGGTTTTAATCATGGCAACTGTTTCCATGCGCGACATGCTTCAGGCTGGTGTTCACTTTGGTCACCAAACTCGTTACTGGAACCCGAAAATGAAGCCTTTCATCTTCGGCGCACGTAACAAAGTTCACATCATCAACCTGGAAAAAACTGTACCAATGTTCAACCAAGCTCTGGCTGAGTTGACCAAGATTTCTTCCCGTAAAGGTAAGATCCTGTTCGTTGGTACTAAACGCGCAGCAAGCGAAGCGGTAAAAGAATCTGCTAACAACTGCGACCAGTTCTTCGTGAACCATCGCTGGTTGGGCGGCATGTTGACTAACTGGAAAACCGTTCGTCAGTCCATCAAACGTTTGAAAGATCTGGAAATCCAGTCTCAAGACGGCACCTTTGACAAGCTGACCAAAAAAGAAGCGCTGATGCGTACTCGTGAACTGAACAAGTTGGAAAACAGCTTGGGCGGTATCAAGGACATGGGCGGTTTACCTGACGCGCTGTTTGTTGTTGACGCCGATCACGAACACATCGCTATCAAAGAAGCTAACAACCTGGGTATCCCGGTATTCTCTATCGTTGATACCAACTCTGATCCAGATGGCGTTGACTTCATTATCCCTGGTAACGATGACGCAATCCGTGCAATTAAACTGTATCTGGGCGCTGTTGCTACCGCCGTCCGTGAAGGTCGTTCTCAAGATCTGGCCGTTCAAGCGGAAGAAAGCTTCGTAGAAGCTGAATAATAAGACTGGCTCGTCACTGAGCCCTTATTAACCAGGTATTGAAATATGTTGGTTAGGGGGCCTTTTATAGGCCCCCTTTGCTTATCTACAGTGAGAACTATCTTCACGAGAGAACCGAGGAAAATTGAAATGGCTGTTATTACCGCTGCTTTGGTAAAAGAACTGCGTGAGCGTACTGCCGCAGGCATGATGGAATGTAAGAAAGCGCTGGTTGAAGCTGATGGCGACATTGAGCTGGCGATCGATAACATGCGTAAATCCGGTCAGGCTAAAGCTGCCAAGAAAGCAGGTCGTATCGCTGCTGAAGGTATCATCCTGGCTAAAGTTTCTGCCGACGGTAAATTCGGTGTGATGCTGGAATTGAACTGCGAAACTGACTTTGTTGCTAAAGATGCTGGCTTCAAAGCATTCGGCGACGAAGTTATCGATGCAGCACTGGCTGGTAAAATCGTTGATATCGAAGTGCTGAAAGCACAGTTCGAAGAGCAACGTGCTAACCTGGTAGCTAAAATCGGCGAAAACATCAATATCCGTCGTGTTGCTGCTCTGGAAGGCGACATTCTGGGTACTTACCTGCACGGCGCACGTATCGGTGTTATGGTCGCTGCTACCGGTGCTGATGAAGAACTGGTTAAGCATATTGCCATGCATATCGCTGCAAGCAAGCCAGAATACGTTAAACCAGAAGACGTCCCAGCTGAAGTTGTTGCTCGCGAGCATCAAATCCAGTTGGACATCGCTATGGAATCTGGCAAGCCACGCGAAATTGCCGAGAAAATGGTTGAAGGCCGTATGCGTAAGTTCACCGGTGAAGTTTCTTTAACTGGTCAGCACTTCGTCATGGACCCAAGCAAAACCGTTGGCGATCTGCTGAAAGAGCATAAAGCCGACGTAATTAACTTCATCCGCTTTGAAGTGGGCGAAGGTATCGAGAAAGTTGAGACTGACTTTGCTGCAGAAGTTGCAGCGATGAGCAAACAGTCTTAATGCTTAAAAATGGAGCCGCCAACAGGCGGTTCCATTTCATCCAATCAAGAATTCAGTCCGTGAACTTTCAACGCCTCAAGTGCCTTGAATATTTGACGGTCAGATCCCCAATACTATTACTGCTGCTTAGGACAGAACACCATGGCAACCAATGCAAAACCCGTATATCAGCGTATCCTGCTTAAGCTGAGTGGCGAAGCCCTGCAAGGCGCAGAAGGTTTTGGTATCGACGCTAGCGTTTTGGATCGTATGGCTCAGGAAGTCAAAGAGCTGGTCGAACTGGGTATTCAGGTCGGTGTGGTCATTGGCGGTGGTAACTTATTCCGCGGTGCCGGTTTGGCACAGGCTGGGATGAACCGCGTAGTGGGCGACCACATGGGAATGCTGGCTACCGTAATGAACGGCCTGGCAATGCGAGATGCACTGCACCGTGCCTATGTGAACGCCCGCCTGATGTCAGCTATTCCGTTGAATGGTGTCTGTGACAACTATAGCTGGGCTGAAGCGATCAGCCTGCTGCGTCACAACCGCGTAGTTATTTTTGCTGCCGGTACCGGTAATCCATTCTTTACTACCGATTCAGCGGCATGTTTACGCGGTATTGAGATCGAAGCCGATGTGGTGTTAAAAGCGACCAAAGTTGACGGCGTATACTCTGCCGATCCGGTGAAAGATCCTGATGCTACGCTTTATGAACAGTTAACCTATCAAGATGTGTTGGAACGTGAGTTGAAAGTGATGGATCTAGCCGCCTTTACGTTGGCTCGTGACCATAACTTGCCGATTCGTGTGTTTAACATGAATAAACCTGGCGCGCTGCGTCGCGTGGTGATGGGTGAGAACGAAGGGACGTTGATCGCTAAATAAGCGCCGTTCTAATCAGGGTGAACTTGGCGTAATGTGCGCTGAGTCGCCTTTAACCAGCAATTGTTGGTTTACATATTCACCGGCTATGCTGCAAGGTATAGCCTGCCAAGTAACCAGTTTACAAGGGTTTGCAACGTGATTAACGAAATTAAAAAAGATGCAGAAGTCCGCATGGGTAAGTGCGTAGATGCATTCCAAAACCATATCAGTAAAATCCGCACCGGCCGTGCTTCACCGAGTATTCTTGATGGCATTCAGGTTGACTATTACGGCAGTGCAACACCGCTGCGTCAACTGGCTAACGTGGTGGTTGAAGATTCTCGTACTCTGGCTATTACCGTGTTTGACCGTAGCCTGAATGCTGCAGTTGAAAAAGCGATCATGTCCTCTGATTTGGGTCTGAACCCTTCTTCTGCGGGTTCTGTCATTCGCGTGCCATTGCCTCCGCTGACGGAAGAACGTCGTAAAGACCTGATTAAGGTTGCCCGTGGTGAAGCTGAGCAGGGTCGTGTCTCTGTACGTAACGTGCGTCGCGATACCAACGATAAGGTTAAAGCCTTATTGAAAGATAAAGCGATCAGTGAAGATGATGACCGTCGTTGTCAGGATGACGTTCAGAAAATGACTGATAGCTATATCAAGAAAATTGATACGGCATTGGCCGAGAAAGAAGCTGAGTTGATGAACTTCTAAGCTTTGGTCAGATGTTCCAGGGCGTCGCTTAGGCGGCGCTTTGTTTTTTTTACCGTTATGCGGTTCTATCAATGACAGATGGCCGGTTATTCCAGGCTAAATATCTTAGTCTTGTGGACGCAGATGTTTCATACTGATGCATCTTCTTATCATGTACCCAATAGATTTCGAGTCGCGGTCAATACTGCAGCAATTTGAAAGATAAAAGGGTAAAAACAGTTATTCAGAGCACCCTCATGAAGCAACTGACTATTCTTGGTTCTACCGGTTCCGTGGGCTGTAGCACTTTGGCCGTCGTGCGGGCTAACCCCGATTTATTCGCTGTAACCGCATTGGTTGCGGGGCGTAATGTCACATTAATGACAGAACAATGTCTCGAATTTGCTCCGCGTTATGCCGCGATGGCAGATGAAGATTCTGCACAATCCCTTCGCCAACGGTTGTCTGAACAAGGCTGCAAAACGGAAGTGTTCTCCGGCGAGAATGCGGCCTGTGAGCTTGCGGCCCTGAACGATGTGGATCAGGTTATGGCCGCTATTGTTGGTGTCGCCGGGCTTTTGCCGACGCTGGCTGCGATTCGAGCCGGGAAAACGGTGTTATTGGCCAACAAAGAGTCGCTGATTACCTGTGGGCGCCTGTTTATGGATGCGGTGAGAGAAAGTCGCGCGCAGTTACTCCCTATTGATAGTGAACATAATGCTATTTTTCAAAGCCTGCCCGAGCGCATTCAGCAGCAATTAGGCTATTCTTCATTGATCGAAAACGGGGTGTCGCGGATTATTCTGACCGGTTCTGGCGGACCTTTCCGTGAGACGCCGCTAGATCAGTTCGAAGCGATGACGCCCGATCAGGCCTGCGCTCATCCTAACTGGTCAATGGGACGCAAGATATCCGTCGATTCCGCCACCATGATGAATAAGGGTTTGGAATACATTGAGGCCCGCTGGTTATTTAATGCCTCGGCTGAACAGATTGAAGTCATCCTGCATCCGCAGTCGGTCATTCATTCGATGGTGAGATATCAAGATGGGAGCGTATTGGCACAATTAGGTACGCCAGATATGCGTACGCCGATTGCTCATGCGATGGCTTACCCGAATCGGGTTGAATCTGGCGTTGAGGCGCTGGATTTCTGTCGGATGGGAGCATTGACTTTTGCCGAGCCAGATTATGCCCGTTATCCGTGCTTGCAACTGGCAATGGACGCGTTTAATGCTGGGCAGGCGGCGACAACCATATTGAATGCGGCGAATGAGGTTTCGGTGATGGCATTTTTGCAATCGCAGATTCGTTTCACTGATATTGCAAAATTAAACCGTAATGTAGTTGAATCCATGTCAGTGCAGGAACCGAATACGGTAGATGAAGTCTTAGATATTGATCGTTTAGCGCGTCAGGCTGCCAATCGTGCGCTGGGTGCATTGAAACGGTGAGTCGCTGGTTATTGATTGGTGAATTTGTTCGTGTCGGACTGAGATGGTATAGTCTGCGCCGTCAATGGATTGATAGCCCCTTGATTAATGGCCCAATAGGTATTTAGACCGTCTAATTTGGCTGTCATATAAGAAGCCGTGATTTAGTACACGGCTTTTTTTGTGCGTTTGCGGCCTAATGTTTGGAAAGCGCCGTCGTTTTTATTGAGGAATAAAGTTCGAGCTATGTCGTTCGCAAATACAGATAGGGCTAACTTGTCCCTCCCGGGTCCGCGTCATGTCGCTATTATTATGGATGGCAATGGGCGTTGGGCTAAACGTCAGGGTAAACTAAGGATCTTCGGGCATAAAGCGGGAGTGAAATCGGTTCGTCGTGCAGTCAGTTTTGCTGCAACTCATCATCTTGATGCACTCACGCTTTATGCTTTTAGTAGTGAAAACTGGAATCGCCCTGCTCAAGAAGTGACCGCATTGATGGAGCTTTTTGTTCGAGCGCTGGACAGCGAAGTAAAAAGTCTGCATAAACATAATGTACGTTTAAGTGTTATTGGTGACATCAGCCGCTTTAGCAAGCGTTTGCAGGATCGAATCCGTCGTTCTGAAGAGCTGACTGCAAATAATGACGGCCTGAAACTTAACATTGCTGCCAATTATGGTGGTCGTTGGGATATTATTCAGGGAATGCGTCAATTGGCTGGACAGGTGCAAAAAGGATTATTACAGCCTGAAGATATCACTGAAGAGCTATTAAATTCTCATATCTGCCTACATGAACAATCTGAGGTAGATCTAGTGATCAGAACCGGTGGTGAACATCGCATCAGTAATTTCTTGTTGTGGCAAATCGCCTATGCTGAACTTTACTTTACTGATGTACTCTGGCCTGATTTTGATGAACTTGTCTTTGAAGGTGCGCTGAATGCATTTGCACAACGCGAGCGCCGCTTCGGTGGAACTACACCTAACGATGTTGCTGCATCTTAGGGGGAACTTTTGCTGAAGTATCGTCTCATTACTGCTTTGATTTTAATCCCTATCGTCATCGGGGCGTTGTTTTTGCTTCCTCCGGTCGGTTTTGCCATCGTGACATTGGTTGTTTGCATGTTGGCTGCGTGGGAATGGGGGCAACTGGCGGGCTTCGCAGCTCGTTCACAGCGTATTTGGCTTGCCATACTCTGTGGTTTCCTTCTGGTATCCATGCTGTTAAGTATTCCTGCTTATCAGCATTCAGCGCATTTACCGCAGGTGAGCGGACCGCTCTGGGCTTCGATTGGATGGTGGATAGCGGCGCTACTGCTGGTATTGACCTACCCACGCTCGGCTAGCTTTTGGCGTCACTCCCGAATACTGCGTATTGTTTTCGGTGTTTTGACCATCGTGCCATTCTTCTGGGGCATGTTTGCGTTACGCCAATACGGCTATGAGCAGGATCATTCAACCGGCTCTTGGTGGCTACTTTACGTTATGTTGCTGGTCTGGGGCGCGGATTCCGGCGCTTATATGTTTGGAAAAATGTTCGGCAAACATAAGCTGGCTCCCAAGGTGTCTCCGGGGAAAACCTGGGAAGGACTGATTGGTGGTTTGCTGACCTCAGCGTTGATCGCCTGGTTGTTTGGGCGTTATGCGCCTTTGGATATCATTCCAGAAAAATTGTTAGTGTGCTCTGTGGTTGCAGCCTTGGCCTCAGTGCTCGGCGATTTGACCGAGAGTATGTTCAAACGTGAAGCGGGAATCAAAGACAGTGGTCATTTGATTCCTGGTCATGGCGGGATACTGGATCGTATCGATAGCCTGACCGCAGCCGTGCCGGTATTTGCCTGCCTGATGCTGTTAGTGTTTTAATCCGTCACTGACGGGGAGTTTAGGGATTATGATGAGCATACTCTGGAACCTGGCGGCGTTTATCGTCGCGCTAGGCATCTTGATTACGGTCCACGAATTTGGTCACTTCTGGGTGGCACGTCGCTGTGGTGTTCGTGTTGAGCGCTTTTCTATCGGTTTTGGCAAAGCCTTATGGCACCGTACCGACCGTCAAGGCACCGAGTATGTCATCGCCCTTATTCCGCTCGGCGGCTATGTTAAAATGCTGGACGAACGTGTCGATGCGGTTGCCCCAGAACTTCGCCACCAAGCGTTTAACAACAAAACCATCTTGCAACGCGCGGCGATCATCAGCGCGGGTCCCATTGCCAACTTCCTCTTTGCTATTTTCGCCTATTGGCTGGTGTTTATCATCGGTGTACCGAGTTTTCGTCCGGTTGTGGGTGATATATCACCGCAATCCATTGCTGCTCAAGCCAATATTTCGCCGGGAATGGAACTTAAGTCTATCGACGGTATCGAAACGCCTGACTGGTCTGCCGTGCGTTTGGCATTAGTCGGCAAGCTCGGCGATACCCAAGTCCAAGTGGGTGTGGCTCCCTTTGGTACTGATCGGGTCGTACAGAAAACTCTGGATTTACATCAATGGAGTTTTGAACCCGATAAGCAGGATCCGGTGGTTGCTCTGGGGATTATTCCCCGTGGGCCGCAGATCGAATCGATACTGCAAGAGGTGCAACCAGAGTCGGCGGCGAAAAAGGCAGGTTTACAAGCAGGGGATAGGATCGTTAAAGTTGACGGCCAGCTGTTGAATGGTTGGCAGGCATTTGCTACCCGAGTGCGTGAAAATCCGGGTAAGCCGTTAATAGTTGATATTGAAAGGGGTGGTTCTCCCTTGTCTTTAACGTTGATTCCAGATACAAAATCAGTGGGTAAAGACAGAACCGAAGGCTTTGCAGGCGTAGTTCCGAAAGTTATCCCACTTCCGGACGAGTATAAAACGATTCGCCAATATGGACCTTTTACGGCACTCTATCAGGCTGGGGATAAAACCTGGCAACTGATGCGGTTGACGGTCAACATGTTGGGTAAACTGATTACCGGTGATGTTAAGCTGAATAATCTGAGTGGCCCGATTTCTATTGCACAAGGCGCCGGAGTTTCAGCTGAGTTTGGGTTGGTGTATTACCTGATGTTTCTGGCACTGATTAGTGTCAACTTGGGGATTATCAACCTGTTCCCGTTACCGGTATTAGATGGTGGACATCTGCTCTTCCTGGCGATAGAAAAGCTTAAGGGGGGGCCGGTTTCTGAGCGAGTTCAAGATTTCAGCTACCGCATTGGCTCAATACTACTGATGCTGTTGATGGGACTTGCACTTTTCAATGATTTCTCCCGCTTTTAACGGCTGGGGATAGGTTAGGAAGAACGCATAACAACGATGGCGATGAAAAAGTTGCTCATAGCGTCGCTGCTGTTTGGCAGCGCCACCGTATACGGTGCAGACGGGTTCGTAGTGAAAGACATTCATTTCGAGGGCCTGCAGCGAGTCGCCGTCGGTGCGGCGTTACTTAACATGCCGGTTCGCGTAGGCGATACCGTCAGTGATGATGACATCAGTAATACTATCCGTGCGTTGTTTGCCACAGGCAACTTCGAAGACGTTCGCGTCTTGCGTGATGGTGACACACTGATTGTCCAAGTCAAAGAACGCCCAACGATCGCCAGTATCACTTTCTCCGGTAACAAAGCGGTGAAAGAGGATATGCTTAAACAGAACCTGGAAGCCTCTGGCGTTCGGGTTGGCGAGGCATTAGACCGCACCACGATCTCCAGCATTGAAAAAGGTCTGGAGGATTTCTATTACAGCGTCGGTAAATACAGCGCCTCGGTGAAAGCCGTTGTGACGCCTTTGCCGCGTAACCGTGTCGATCTGAAACTGGTCTTTACCGAGGGTGTGTCTGCCAAAATCCAGCAGATTAACATTGTAGGTAATCATGCCTTCAGTACCGACGAACTGATTTCCCGTTTCCAACTGCGCGATGAAGTGCCTTGGTGGAACGTGGTTGGCGATCGTAAATATCAGAAACAGAAACTGGCGGGCGATCTTGAAACCCTGCGTAGCTTCTATCTGGATCGTGGCTATGCCCGTTTCAATATTGATTCGACTCAGGTGAGTTTGACGCCGGATAAAAAAGGCATTTACATCACGATTAACCTGACCGAAGGCGAACAGTACAAACTGGATAGCGTGATTGTCAGCGGCAACTTGGCTGGTCATCAGTCCGAAGCGGAAAAGTTGACTAAAATTGAACCGGGTGAATTGTTCAATGGCGGTAAAGTGACTCGCATGGAAGACGACATCAAAAAGATGCTGGGTCGTTATGGCTATGCTTATCCGCGGGTGCAAATTCAACCGGAAATCAACGACGCGAACAAGACGGTAAAACTGCGTGTTAACGTAGATGCGGGTAACCGTTTCTATGTACGCAAAGTTCGCTTCGAAGGTAACGACACCAGTAAAGACTCCGTTCTGCGTCGCGAAATGCGCCAGATGGAAGGCGCTTGGCTGGGTAACGATCAGGTTGAACAAGGTAAAGATCGTCTGAACCGTCTGGGATACTTCGAAACCGTTGATGTGGAAACACAGCGTGTTCCGGGGACTGCCGATCAGGTCGACGTGACTTACAAAGTTAAAGAACGTAATACCGGTAGCCTGAACTTTGGTATCGGTTACGGTACTGAAAGCGGTGTGAGTTTCCAGGTAGGTGTCCAACAGGATAACTGGTTGGGTACAGGTAACACCGTAGGTATCAACGGTACCAAAAACGATTACCAGACCTACGCAGAGTTCACGATGACCGACCCTTACTTCACCGTTGATGGTGTGAGTCTGGGTGGCCGTATCTTCTATAACGACTTTAAAGCAGATAACGCCGACCTGTCCGGTTATACCAATAGCAGTTATGGCGTTGACGGCACCCTTGGGTTCCCAATCAATGAAAACAACTCGCTGCGTGTTGGCGTTGGCTATGTACATAACAGCCTGTCCGACATGTTGCCGCAGGTTGCCATGTGGCGTTATCTCGAGTCAGTAGGTCAAAAACCTAACTATACGGATCGGGCTGAGTTTACCGCTGATGACTTTACGCTGAACCTGGGTTGGACATATAACAACCTTGACCGCGGCTTCTTCCCGACTTCCGGGGTGAAATCTTCAGTGAACAGTAAAGTTACGGTGCCAGGCTCCGATAACGAGTTCTACAAAGTCACCTTTGATACTTCAGCTTATCTGCCGTTGGATCAGGATCGCTCTTGGGTTCTGTTAGGTCGTGGTCGTTTGGGCTATGGCGATGGTCTCGGCGGTAAAGAAATGCCGTTCTACGAGAACTTCTATGCCGGTGGTTCCAGCACCGTACGTGGCTTCCGTTCGAATAACATCGGGCCGAAAGCTGCATATTATGCCGATAACGGCACTAAGATTAACAAATCTACCGATGCTGTGGGCGGTAACGCCATGGCGGTGGCGAGTATTGAGTTGATTACACCAACACCGTTTATCAGTGAGAAATACTCCAACTCGGTGCGTACATCGGTGTTTATCGATTCCGGTACGGTTTGGGATACTCATTGGGAAAATACCGCAATGTCTCAAACGGCCGGTATTCCTGACTACAATGACCCGAGCAACATTCGCGTTTCTGCGGGTGTGGCACTACAGTGGATGTCACCGCTGGGGCCATTGGTGTTCTCTTACGCCAAACCAGTCAAGGATTATCCGGGTGATAAATCCGAACAGTTCCAGTTTAACATTGGTAAAACCTGGTAACAGGTCGCCGAAGTTATAAATACGACGTTATAAACAGATAGTAAAGATCGCGCTGACGCCGATCTCCCCCAGGCAGACGTGACCAATAAGTGACGTTTGTCTGGGTGGACAATCAGCTGTTAAGTGCATTTCAGGGTGTCTCTGACACAAACGGGTAATGGTAAGGAGTTTATAGTGAAAAAGTGGTTGTGTGCCGCAGGTCTTGGTTTAGCATTGGCTGCTTCAGCCAGCGTTCAAGCCGCTGACAAGATTGCTATTGTGAATGTTTCCAGCATTTTCCAACAATTACCTGCGCGTGAAACCGTGGCTAAGCAGCTGGAGAATGAATTCAAAGGCCGAGCAACCGAACTGCAAGGAATGGAACGCGATCTGCAAACTAAAATGCAGAAGCTTCAGCGTGACGGTTCTACCATGAAAGCCAGCGATCGTACCAAACTGGAAAGCGATGTCATGAAACAGCGTGAAACCTTCTCGCAGAAGGCTCAAGCGTTTGAGCAAGACAATCGTCGTCGTCAGATGGAAGAGCGTAACAAAATTCTGAGCCGTATTCAGGATGCTGTTAAGTCTGTTGCAAGCAAAGGCGGATATGATGTGGTTATCGATGCGAATGCAGTTGCATACGCAGACTCATCTAAAGACATCACTGCTGAAGTGCTGAAACAGGTTAAATAACAACATGCGTTCAATTCGACTAGCTGATTTAGCCCAGCAGTTGGATGCACAAGTGTACGGTGATGGCGATATCGTCATCACCGGCATAGCTTCAATGCATTCTGCCCAGCCTAAGCAAATCACATTTTTGTCTAACAGCCGCTATCGGGAACAACTTGCGACTTGCCAGGCTAGTGCCGTGGTATTGACCGAGGAAGACCGACCTTACTGTAAAGTAGCAGCGTTGGTCGTTAAGAATCCGTATCTGACTTATGCTCGCATGGCTCAGATTATGGATACGACGCCACAACCGGCTCAGGATATTGCACCCAGTGCAGTGATTTCTCCTGAAGCAACCTTGGGCAGTCAGGTTTCAATTGGCGCTAATGCGGTTATTGAGTCCGGTGTTGTTCTCGGTGATAACGTTGTTATCGGTGCGGGATGCTTTATTGGTAAAAATGCGCGTCTAGGTGCCGGTAGCCGTTTGTGGGCCAATGTCTCCGTTTATCATGAAGTTGAAATTGGGCAGTATTGCCTGATTCAATCCGGTACGGTCATTGGTGCAGATGGCTTTGGTTATGCGAATGATCGAGGTAATTGGATCAAAATCCCGCAGCTTGGTACCGTTATAATTGGTGACCGTGTGGAGATTGGTGCCTGTACCACCATTGACCGTGGTGCGTTGGATAACACGGTTATTGGCAATGGTGTCATCATCGATAACCAATGTCAGATTGCGCATAACGTTACTATTGGCGACAATACCGCAGTTGCGGGCGGTGTGGTCATGGCTGGTAGCCTTAAAATTGGGCGTTACTGCCAGATTGGCGGTGCCAGTGTGATCAATGGTCACATGGAGATAACTGATAAGGTTGTGGTAACCGGGATGGGAATGGTGATGCGTCCAATCACTGAACCTGGGGTATACTCTTCCGGAATTCCGTTACAGCCGAATAAAGTGTGGCGCAAAACCGCAGCATTGGTGATGAATATCGATGAAATTAATAAGCGTTTGAAAGCTGTTGAGCGCAAATTCGATAAAGAATAGTTGCCACTGCACGATGCTCTGAGTCAATAAACAAAACCTATTGGCGCTACCGCCCAAAGCGTACAGAGTTCCTAATTTGCGGCCTGCATGATGATCTCCTTTTGGGGTCAAAGCAGGCCGTGTCGTTGATAGCATTAATTTTTTAGACAGGAAGAGTATTTTGACTACTGACACTCATACTCTGCATATTGAAGAGATTTTGGATCTACTCCCGCACCGTTTTCCTTTTTTGCTGGTAGATCGCGTCCTCGATTTTGAGGAAGGGAAATTTCTGCGTGCAGTGAAGAACGTCTCTTTCAACGAGCCTTTCTTCCAAGGTCATTTCCCGGGCAAGCCAATCTTCCCAGGCGTATTGATTCTGGAAGCCATGGCGCAGGCTACGGGTATTCTGGCATTTAAAAGCCGGGGTAAACTTGAACCAGGCGAACTTTACTACTTTGCCGGTATTGATGACGCTCGTTTTAAACGTCCGGTCGTTCCTGGCGATCAGATGATTATGGAAGTTGAATTCGTCAAAGAACGTCGTGGCTTAACACGCTTTACTGGTGTTGCTAAAGTTGATGGTGAAATTGTTTGTACGGCAACGATGATG
The DNA here is from genome assembly GCF_000754815.1 of Yersinia ruckeri ATCC 29473. Taxonomy (GTDB): domain Bacteria; phylum Pseudomonadota; class Gammaproteobacteria; order Enterobacterales; family Enterobacteriaceae; genus Yersinia; species Yersinia ruckeri. The sequence continues at coordinate 3,520,266 of NZ_KN150747.1, read as the reverse complement.
TGTGCTCGAAGCAAACCAGCAACACCAGCCGTATCCGCATCCAAGGAGTCTTGATACGTGATTGACAAAACCGCCTTTATCCATCCAAGTGCCATTATTGAAGAAGGTGCTGTTATTGGTGCCAATGTACATATTGGTCCATTTTGCTACGTTGGTTCCCAAGTGGAGATCGGCGAGGGCACGGTACTGAAATCCCATATAGTCGTCAATGGTGTCACTAAAATTGGCCGCGATAATGAGATATACCAGTTTGCCTCCATTGGTGAAGCGAACCAGGATCTGAAGTATGCGGGCGAGCCTACACGGGTGGAAATTGGCGATCGTAACCGTATCCGTGAGAGTGTGACTATCCACCGTGGTACTGTTCAAGGTACTGGGCTGACAAAAGTGGGTAGCGATAATCTACTGATGATTAATGCTCATATTGCTCATGATTGTATTATTGGCGACCGCTGTATCTTTGCCAACAATGCGACCTTGGGCGGCCACGTTGAAGTGGATGATTATGCCATTATTGGCGGAATGACAGCAATTCATCAATTTTGCGTGATCGGTGCGCATGTGATGGTTGGCGGTTGTTCCGGGGTTGCGCAGGACGTACCTCCTTTTGTCATCGCGCAAGGAAACCATGCGACACCGTTCGGTATTAATATCGAAGGGTTAAAACGCCGTGGTTTTGATAAAGAATCTCTGCATGCGATCCGCAATGCCTACAAGCTGTTGTATCGCAGTGGTCGAACCTTGGATGAAGTGAAGCCTGAAATTGCCGAAATAGCCGAGCAGCATCCGGCGGTTAAGCCATTCAGCGATTTCTTCGCTCGTTCAACCCGCGGCATTATCCGTTAATTTATGCAAAAACGTGTAATGATCGCAGATCGTCCATTGACTATCGGATTAGTTGCCGGAGAAACCTCCGGCGATATTTTAGGTGCCGGGTTAATTCGGGCACTTAAAGAACAGGTACCTAACGCTCGCTTTGTCGGTGTGGCTGGACCATTGATGCAAGCCGAAGGTTGCGAAGCCTGGTATGAAATGGAAGAGTTGGCAGTGATGGGCATTGTCGAGGTTCTTGAGCGGCTGCCACGTTTACTCAAAATTCGTAAAGACCTCACGCGCCGCTTTAGCGAGCTGTCTCCTGATGTGTTTGTGGGCATCGATGCCCCAGACTTTAACCTCACGCTTGAGGGGCGCTTAAAACAGAACGGAATTCGCACTATTCATTACGTCAGCCCCTCTGTTTGGGCCTGGCGTCAAAAGCGTGTTTTCAAAATCGGCAAAGCTACCGATATGGTATTGGCTTTTCTGCCTTTCGAAAAAGCGTTTTACGATCGTTTCAATGTACCCTGCCGTTTTATTGGCCATACCATGGCCGATGCAATGCCATTGGTTGCCGATCGCGCCGCTGCTCGTGCTGAATTGGGTATTCCACTTGATGCTCATTGCCTGGCTCTGTTGCCGGGAAGTCGCCATTCTGAAGTCGAAATGTTGAGCGCTGATTTCTTGCGTACTGCCGAGATTTTGCGACAAAAATTCCCTGATTTAGAAGTGTTGGTGCCGTTGGTCAATAGCCAACGGCGGGAGCAGTTCGAACGCATCAAAATGGAAGTTGCACCGGATTTACCCGTGCATTTACTCAATGGGCAAGCCCGTGCTGCAATGGTCGCTAGCGATGCGACGTTGCTGGCATCGGGTACTGCGGCGTTGGAGTGCATGTTGGCTCGCTCGCCGATGGTCGTGGGTTACCGCATGAAGCCCTTCACCTTCTGGTTGGCCGAGCGTCTGGTAAAAACACCTTATGTTTCTTTGCCTAATCTGCTGGCGGGAGAAGAACTGGTCACTGAATTATTGCAGCAAGAATGCCAACCGCAAAAATTGGCTGACGCATTATTGCCATTGTTGCAGGGTGGTGCAGCAGTTGAGGCCTTAAAAGAACGCTTCCAGATTTTACATCAGAGCATCCGCTGTGGTGCGGATCAGCAAGCGGCACAGGCCGTATTGGAGTTGGCAGGACAATGACTGATATCTTTATTTACCCACAGGCAAATTTGATTGCTGGCGTGGATGAAGTGGGCCGTGGCCCGTTGGTCGGGGCGGTTGTCACTGCGGCGGTAATTCTTGATCCCAAACGACCGATAGTCGGTTTGGCAGATTCGAAAAAACTGAGCGAAAAGCGCCGTTTATCTCTTTACGATGAGATTATCGAGAAAGCATTATCATGGAGTCTTGGTCGTGCAGAACCGGCAGAAATTGATGAACTGAATATCTTGCATGCCACCATGCTGGCAATGCAAAGAGCCGTCGCCGGGCTGCATATTGCACCGGATTACGTATTAATCGACGGTAATCGCTGCCCAGCCTTGCCAATGCCATCTTTAGCCGTGGTCAAAGGAGATAGCCGGGTTGCCGAAATCAGCGCGGCGTCTATTGTGGCGAAAGTCACCCGTGATAGAGAAATGGCTGAGCTGGATAGCTATTTCCCCGGTTATGGTTTCGCACAACACAAAGGCTACCCGACAGCACTCCATCTGGAGCGGCTGGCTGCACTGGGTGCAACTGAACATCATCGTCGCAGCTTTTCACCGGTCAAAAACGTGTTAGGGCTGATATAAGCCGGTATTGCTGCTAGACACACTTAGCTATGATGCCCTCGGACGCCCTGTCCTGTGGGCGTGATTCAATCCACTAATTTCTGGTATCTGGATATGGCCGAACCTCGTTTTGTCCACCTGCGTGTTCACAGCGATTACTCCATGATCGATGGATTAGCCAAGATTGGACCCTTGGTGAAAAGGGCTGCTGCTTTAGGTATGCCAGCTTTGGCCGTGACTGACTTTACTAACCTGTGCGGTTTAGTGAAGTTTTACGGTAGTGCCCATGGCGCAGGAATCAAACCAATCATCGGCGCTGATTTCTGTGTGCAAAGCGATATGCTGGGCGATGAGCTGGCACAATTGACAGTTCTGGCTAAAAATAATCAAGGCTATCAAAATCTTACCCTACTTATTTCTGAAGCGTACCAGCGTGGCTATGGCCCCGCCGGGCCCACTATCGATCGTGATTGGCTGATAAAGCACCGCGAAGGGCTGATCTTGCTATCCGGTGGTCGGATGGGGGACGTGGGCAAGTTCTTGGTACGTGGTAATCAGTCTCAGGTTGATCAGTGCCTTGATTTTTATCAAGAATATTTCCCTGATAGCTATTATCTGGAATTAATCCGTACCGGACGACCGGATGAAGAAAATTACCTGCATGCTGCGGTGGCGCTGGCTACCGCGCGCAGTTTGCCCGTTGTTGCGACCAATGATGTTCGTTTTATTGATGAATCTGATTTTGATGCCCATGAAATTCGCGTAGCGATTCATGATGGCTTCACGCTGGTTGATCCCAAGCGACCGAAGAATTACAGCCCTCAGCAGTTTATGCGCGACGAAGAGCAGATGTGTGAACTGTTTGCGGATATCCCCGAGGCGCTGATTAACAGCGTAGAAATCGCCAAACGCTGTAACGTCACTATCCGTCTGGGTGAATACTTTCTGCCTCAATTCCCTACCGGTGATATGAGCACGGAAGATTTTCTGGTGGAGAAATCCAGACAGGGCCTGGAAGAGCGATTGGAATTTTTATTCCCCGACCCAGAAGTCAGGGCGCAAAAACGGCCTGAATATGATGAACGTCTGGATATTGAACTTAAAGTTATCAACCAGATGGGCTTCCCCGGTTACTTCCTGATCGTGATGGAATTTATCCAGTGGTCAAAAGATAATGGCGTTCCTGTTGGGCCAGGACGTGGTTCGGGCGCCGGTTCTCTCGTGGCTTATGCCCTGAAGATTACCGATCTTGATCCCTTGGAGTTTGACCTGCTTTTCGAACGTTTCCTGAACCCGGAACGTGTATCCATGCCCGATTTCGACGTCGATTTCTGTATGGAAAAGCGCGATCTGGTGATTGAGCACGTTGCGGAAATGTACGGTCGAGATGCCGTTTCACAAATTATTACCTTCGGTACGATGGCGGCCAAAGCGGTTATCCGCGATGTGGGACGAGTGCTCGGTCATCCGTATGGCTTTGTGGATCGTATTTCCAAATTGGTTCCGCCTGAACCGGGCATGACGTTGGAAAAAGCCTTTGAGGCTGAGCCGCAATTAGCTGAAATTTACGAAGCTGACGAAGAAGTCAGAGCCTTGATCGATATGGCGCGTAAACTGGAAGGCGTCACCCGTAACGCCGGTAAACATGCCGGTGGGGTGGTTATTGCCCCGACTAAAATTACTGATTTTGCCCCGCTATATTGTGATGCCGAAGGGAAGAACCCGGTTACTCAGTTCGATAAAAATGATGTGGAATATGCCGGTCTGGTGAAGTTTGACTTCCTTGGCTTGCGCACTCTGACCATCATTAACTGGGCGCTGGAGATGATCAATGCCCGCCGTGCCAAAACCGGGCTGGAACCTATTGATATCGCCTCTATTCCGCTGGAGGACAAAAAAAGCTTCGATATGCTGCAACGCTCGGAAACGACGGCAGTATTTCAGCTTGAATCCCGCGGGATGAAAGATTTGATCAAACGTTTGAAGCCTGACTGCTTCGAAGACATGATCGCACTGGTGGCTCTGTTTCGTCCTGGGCCGCTGCAATCTGGCATGGTAGACAACTTTATTGACCGTAAGCACGGTCGCGAAGCGTTATCCTATCCGGATATCCAATGGCAGCATGAATCTCTTAAACCGGTTCTGGAACCCACCTATGGCATTATCCTGTACCAGGAGCAGGTTATGCAGATTGCCCAGGTACTATCAGGCTACTCGCTTGGTGGGGCGGATATGCTACGCCGTGCAATGGGTAAGAAAAATCCGGCCGAGATGGCTAAACAACGTTCGGTATTTGAAGATGGTGCGAAAAGTCAGGGTATCGACGGCGAACTGGCGATTAAAATCTTCGATCTGGTAGAAAAATTTGCAGGTTACGGTTTTAACAAATCCCACTCAGCGGCCTATGCCTTGGTTTCCTATCAGACGCTATGGCTGAAGGCTCATTATCCCGCTGAATTTATGGCGGCTGTCATGACAGCCGATATGGATAATACCGAGAAAGTCGTCGGTCTGGTGGATGAGTGCTGGCGCATGGGGTTGAAAATCCTGCCGCCAGATATTAACAGTGGTCTTTATCATTTCCATGTAAATGATGAAGGTGAGATCGTTTACGGTATCGGTGCCATTAAAGGTGTGGGCGAAGGCCCAATCGAAGCGATGCTGGAAGCCCGTAACGAAGGTGGCTACTTTAAAGATCTGTTTGACCTGTGCGCGCGGGTGGACACCAAGAAACTGAACCGGCGGATTCTGGAAAAACTGGTCATGTCTGGTGCTTTCGACCGGCTTGGACCACACCGAGCCGCGTTGATGAGTTCACTCGGAGAAGCGCTGAAAGCGGCTGACCAACATGCCAAAGCCGAAGCTATCGGTCAGGCGGATATGTTTGGCGTATTGGCTGATGCGCCGGAACAGGTCGAGCAGTCTTATGCCAATGTCCCGCATTGGCAGGAACAGGTGGTCCTAGACGGTGAACGGGAGACGCTGGGGCTGTATTTGACCGGTCACCCAATTACGCAGTATCTGAAGGAAATCGAACGCTATACTGGTGGATTGCGTTTGAAAGATATGCACCCGACGGATCGGGGCAAAATGACGACGGCGGTAGGGCTGGTCACTGCTGCGCGTGTTATGGTGACGAAACGCGGAAATCGCATCGGGATTTGTACCCTGGATGACCGTTCTGGACGACTTGAAGTGATGTTGTTCACGGATGCGTTGGAAAAATATCAGCATTTATTGGAAAAAGACCGTATCCTGATAGCCAGTGGACAGGTCAGCTTTGATGACTTTAGCGGTGGGCTTAAAATGACCGCCCGCGAATTAATGGATATCAGTGAAGCTCGTGAAAAATATGCCCGTGGGCTTGCTATCTCGCTGACTGACAGGCAAATTGATGACCAGCTTTTGAACCGTCTCCGCCAATCGTTGGAACCCCATCGTTCGGGGACGATCCCAGTCCATCTTTATTACCAACGGGAAGATGCGCGTGCCAGGCTGCGGTTTGGTGCCACATGGCGTGTGACACCAACAGATCGCTTATTGATTGATTTGCGGACGTTGGTGGGTAATGAGCAGGTGGAACTGGAATTTGACTAAAATAGGAATGCTATGAGTCTGAATTTTCTTGATTTTGAACAGCCGATTGCAGAGCTGGAAGCGAAAATTGACTCGCTGACTGCAGTCAGCCGTCAAGACGAAAAATTAGATATTAATCTGGATGAAGAGGTCCAGCGTCTGCGTGAGAAAAGTGTTGAGCTGACGCGGAAGATTTTTTCGGACCTCGGGGCCTGGCAGATCGCACAATTAGCGCGCCATCCACGACGCCCTTATTCTCTGGATTATATCGCTAATATCTTTACGGATTTCGAAGAGCTGGCGGGTGACCGTGCTTACGCTGATGATAAAGCTATCGTCGGTGGGATTGCTCGTCTGGAAGGTCGTCCGGTGATGATCATTGGTCATCAGAAAGGCCGCGAAACCAAAGAAAAGATTCGTCGTAACTTTGGTATGCCAGCACCGGAAGGTTACCGTAAAGCGCTGCGGTTGATGGAAATGGCTGAGCGCTTTAAGCTGCCGATCATTACTTTCATCGATACTCCAGGTGCTTATCCTGGCGTTGGTGCAGAAGAGCGAGGCCAATCTGAAGCCATCGCTCGTAATTTGCGTGAAATGTCTCGCTTGAATGTTCCAATCATCTGTACCGTTATCGGTGAGGGTGGTTCTGGTGGCGCATTGGCCATTGGTGTGGGCGATAAAGTGAATATGCTGCAATACAGTACCTATTCGGTTATTTCTCCGGAAGGTTGTGCATCAATTCTGTGGAAAAGTGCAGATAAAGCGCCGTTGGCTGCTGAAGCTATGGGCATTACTGCGCCGCGCCTGAAAGAACTCAAAATGATCGATTCTGTGATCCCTGAGCCATTAGGCGGTGCGCATCGTAATTATCAAGCCATTGCTGCTTCACTGAAAGCGCAGTTGCTGGCCGATCTTAGCGATCTGGACGTATTGAACAACGAAGAGTTGTTGAATCGTCGTTATCAGCGCTTGATGAATTACGGCTACTGCTGATTTAATCTTTCAGTTAAAAACCCGGAGTCAAAATTTGGCTCCGGGTTTTTTATTGGCAAATACGAACGATTTGATCAGAGACTATTGGGTAACCACTTTGAATTTGTATCGCCAATAATAATGCTGGAAATGGTGTTAACGTATTCTTTGTTCTGATCTACATCCACATTTACCCTGACTGTTTCCCGCAGTATGTAAGCTGTTTTTGCCAGATTGCAGATCATGGGGGTGTTACTGAAATGCCAGACCCTATTTTCTCTTGGCACGGTTTTTTCGCTAAATGAAATTCGACATCCTTGATCAGACATACGAATAGCTGCGACGGTTCCGTCTATTACATAACTACTACCGGGAGTATTATCGGCAAAGACGGCTGGAGTTAATAATATTAAAATGGAAAAGATCATTGGTTTATTCAAAGAAACCTCCATGTATAAAGTTCATTATGATGAATTTATATTTTATTTAAAATTATTATCTAATGCTGCTACTAGTCTGTTGATTAAATAGAAGTGCCGGCCTTTCCTAAATTGACAGATATTATTTTTCACCTGCCTTTTCTTGGCCGATTCACTGTTGGGTGTTATACAAATAAACGAAGTAGGTAATTGATGTTGTGTGTCAATTTGTATTACATTACGATAGCCGCGGGGATCACCAATATTCGTATAAAACTCTACGGTACTGATATCATGATCGTTCGCTACGTTATAACCTGAGTTTGGTTGCCAGCGATTAGCCCAAAATGTATGTGAAACTAACTGGTCGGATTGATAATAACGTTGCAGCATTTCTCCGGTTAGTTCGATAAAAGAGATAATACGATCTGTCGCGATGCCTTCAAGCGCAACCCATTCTTCCATTGCGCCATAAGTTTGTAATATAGCTGATAATCCTAATCGTCGTGGTGAATTTTCTACACTATTATCTCTGGCATGAGCAATGGAGCCTTCGACGTTATAGAAATTTAACCCGGGTCTTATTGCGTAGATAAAAATACGAAAGTCATCATCAAAAGGTTCCTCGCTATTGGCTCTGGCAAGTGATGCCGCATGTTCAACGCTTTGGCTTAATGAAGAGCTAGTAGAGACAAAAGCGCTGGTGTAATCATCCACAGATTCGCCGTCAAAATGATGAATCAGATCATAGTCAACACGCTGATTTTCCCAAGGTCGCATTCCGTTGACCGCATATATCTCTGCTAAGTTTCTGGTATCTGCTCGATATACGATGTTAACGGGGTGAATAGCGTAGCTGGGCGGAATATAAAAAAATAAGAAAACGATAAGAAATGATAGATTAAATAATAGAGAGAAGAAATTCTCCTGCATAACACCTCCTTTATAAATTTAAATAAAATACTATAACTTTATAAAAAAATATTAAAAATAAAAATAAAGATAGAGGTGTGAGAAAAGTTAACGTTATATTTTTTTATTAATGTTATTGTCTTTGTTTTTTTGGGTATGTTGCATTGAAGTTTAGGTGATGGGGGCGAATGAGTTTTGTTAGTTTTGTTTTTTATTTGGCTAGATATGAACTCTCTCAATATCATTGTCTAATTAGGTGTTTAGTGATATTTTTTCATATTATTATAAGCGAATAGCCAATCATGTGAGGTTTGAGGAGATGCAGCAGAATATTATCACGATTATTAGCTAAATAGGGATACTATAAGAATTAACTGAACCCTGAACTTCACAACACGCGGCGACAATGAGTTTACTCTGCCGAACGATGGAGTTTAAGCGAGCTTTTGATCTGAATTTGCACATCAAGAATAGGTTGTCGGAGATGAAACTGGCGCCTTACGATATGTTTTGGCCGCAGATTCGCGGTATTATAGAAAAATGTCAGATGGCGGACCTGGTTGGCAAAGTGGTCGCCAATATCCGCTGAGGTCGCGATATTTAAGCGGATTGATATCATATGGAGTAAAGGATGTTAGGCATTCGTCAGATTCACCACATTGCGATAATTGGCTCAAATTATCAGGCCAGTAAAGACTTTTACTGTGATGTATTGGGTTTTACTTTGCTGAGTGAGGTTTATCGTCAGGAGCGTGATTCCTGGAAAGCCGATCTGGCACTGAATGGCCATTATACGATTGAGTTATTTTCTTTCCCTGAACCGGCACCTCGCCCGAGTCGCCCAGAAGCCTGTGGTTTACGGCATTTGGCTTTTCAGGTCGATGATATTGAATTAAGCATTCAACAGCTTAAATCAGCAGGCGTAACCTGCGAACCTCTTCGCCTTGATCCCTATACCCACTCACGTTTTACTTTCTTCCAAGATCCGGATGGATTGCCTTTGGAATTGTATGAAATCAAATCGAAACAGTGACATATTGATGAACCATGATCCGCATCCGATCATAAAACATATAGCCAGTCAGTTGCAGGGCGCTCGTCACCTGCTGGTTGGTTTTAGCGGCGGGGTGGATTCTAGCGTGTTACTCCACGCGCTGATGATGTTACGCGACAGGCTGCTACCCGATCTGGTTATTCGGGCAATTTATGTGCATCACGGTCTGAACCCATTGGCGGATTCTTGGGGCGAGCATTGTCAACATCAGTGTCAGCGTTGGAATATTGCATTGGAGATGGTGCGAGTCCAGATTGACCCTAGCGACACTGGCATTGAGGCTGCGGCACGAACGGCGCGCTATCAGGCATTCAAAACCAGGCTGGCCAGCGATGAAGTTCTGCTGACAGCTCAACATCTCGACGATCAGTGCGAAACCTTTCTGTTAGCCTTAAAACGCGGTAGCGGCCCTGCGGGGCTATCTGCAATGGCGGCATTGATGCCTTTTGCCCATAGCTATATTATCCGTCCGCTGCTGGCTCTTTCTCGTCAGGAATTAGAGCGTTACGCGGATGACTACCAACTAACCTGGATCGAGGATGACAGTAATCAAGACGATCGCTTTGATCGCAATTTCTTGCGTCTGAAAGTCCTGCCAACTTTGTCCGAGCGTTGGCCACATTTTAGTCGCGCTACGGCGCGCAGTGCCGAACTGTGTGCCGAGCAGGAACAATTGCTGGATGAGCTGCTGGCTGAGCCACTACAGCAGTTGCAGCAACCCGATGGTTCGTTGTCCATTAGCGGGCTGAAAGCAATGTCAGATATCAAGCGCGCAGCTTTGTTGCGACGCTGGCTTGCCGGGCAAGGTGTCATGATGCCGTCGAGAGAGCAATTACAACGATTATGGGATGAGATTGCGCTAGCACGGCTCGATGCAGAACCGATTCTACAACTGTCAAATCATCAGATTCGACGCTTTCGCCAGCATCTTTATCTGTTGCCGATAAGGGAAGCAATTTTTCCAACCGTGGTGTCTTGGTCAGTCCCGAGTCCGCTGGTGTTACCTGCCGGTATGGGCACCTTGATATTATCCGATAAGAACGGGCAAAAAATTAGAACGCCAGCCGCTGAAGAGGTCGTCAGTATCCGTTTTGGCTTGCAAGGCGAAATTAAAATAGTGGGGCGTCTACATTCTCGTCGTGCCAAAAAGTTATGGCAAGAACTAGGGATACCTCCGTGGGAACGGGAACGTATTCCGCTCCTGTATTTTGGTGAGCAGTTGATCGCGGCTATTGGCATTTTTGTTACGACGCAGGGCGCAGCAGAAGAAAACCGACCTTATTGGCGAGTACAGTGGCTGAAAACCGGCGATACGGACAGTAAAGAATAATAAAGAGTGATATTGAGGAGTGGTGATGAGATCAGTACTTTTGGTGGCAATGATGTTGAGTTTGAGTAGTTTTTCTGCGCTAGCAAAAAGCGATATCGCAGCAGGCAAAGCCAAATCGGCAACCTGTATTGCTTGTCATGGCATGAACGGTAAAGTATCTGTTCCCATGTATCCTAATCTCGCTGGGCAAAATGCGCTTTATCTGGAGCAATCCTTAAAGGCTTATAAAACCGGTGGGCGTTCCGGTGGTCAGGCCGAAGTCATGCGCGCCTATGTATCAGGTTTGACCGAGGAGGATATGTCCGATTTGGCCGCTTATTATGCCAGTTTGAAACCTTAGCTTTGTCGGGAGCCAATAAAAATGGGCCGTTTTTTAAATTGCGGCCCTTTTTTATGCTGGAAATGTCAAGATGCACTCACGACGACAGTTCCGATTTCTGGATGGCTGAAGCTGGCAATATGATCCAGACGTAACTCGCGTATTTTCCCTGATTCTTCGATAATCAGATACTCAACGTGTTTTCTTAACAGCAGGTCACTGGCCTTACCTTCTACGATCTCGCCGCCTCTCAACTTCAACGTCAGTACCAGGTGATGCTGGCAGGCGAGTTCCAGATTATCGTAATCATCGCAATTGATGGGTTGATACTCTTCACTCATCGACATAATCGCTCACCAATAAGTTAGCGGCGGCATAAGCCGCCTGTTCCCTAACGGAGGACGGTAGCGCATTGTTTGCCGCAACTTCGTCCAATGCTTTCAATACACAGCCCAGCGCATCAGGCACATAACCAAGATCGCCACTGCCAATCTCGGCATAAAAACGACGTACTAATTCACAGTATTGTTGCACGGTAATCCTCCTGGAAAAGTTTAACCCGGTGGATTTTCAATGGTAAACCACATCATAAATTCACAAAGATAAACTCTGAACTTATAAGGACTATAGCACAGGAGTTAGGGAGATATTAGCGTTCGGCGCAAGGTTTATTCGCGGAGCGAAAGGCACTAATGATCGGTTTTCTCATGGGTTAACTGAGCGCATTAATCGCCGATCAAGTACACTGTCCCCCTTAAAACCAAGAGGTCACCATGGCACTAAAAGCAACCATTCACAAAGCCACCGTTAATATTGCTGATATGGATCGCAATGTCTTTCAGGATACCAGCCTGACGGTTGCTCAACATCCGTCTGAAACTGACCAGCGCATGATGTTGCGCCTACTGGCGTGGATTTGTCATGCAGACGACCGTTTATTCTTTACTAAAGGGTTAAGTGCCGATGATGAGCCGGAAATCTGGCAGCATAACGACCATAATGGTATTGAGCTTTGGGTCGAGCTAGGTTTACCGGATGAAAAGCGGTTACGCAAAGCCTGTAATCAATCACAGCAGGTTGTGTTGTATGCCTATGGCGAACGTGCGGCAAAAGTATGGTGGCCGCAGGTGAAAGAGAAGCTGTCCGGCCACGCCAATCTGCGGGTGCGTTTTCTGGAGGATGAGCAAATGGCCAAACTGGCAGCACTGTCTACACGCAATATGACGTTGCAGGCTACGCTGCAAGAGGGAACTATTTGGCTTTCCGACGCTCAGAATAATCTGGAAATTACTTTTTCCGAGTGGCAGGACAACGGGCAATAGCAGTGTTAAATATTTCCAACAACCTAATGCTGGCTGACAGTGAGATTGAGTTGACGGCCATCCGCGCTCAGGGTGCGGGCGGTCAACATGTTAACAAATCCTCAACGGCGATACATTTGCGCTTTGACATCAAGGCCTCCAGCCTGCCAGAGTACTATAAGCTACGTTTATTGGCATTGAATCATCATTTGGTGACGGCGGACGGTATTGTGATCATCAAAGCACAGGAATACCGTAGTCAGGATATGAATCGGGAGGCCGCGCTAGCCCGCTTGGTTGCGTTGATCAGACAGGCAATGGTAGTTGAAAAGACCCGACGGCCAACCAAACCGACCAAAGGCTCTAAAATTCGTCGGGTTGAGGGCAAAGTTCGCAAGGGCGCAACTAAGGCACTGCGCGGTAAAATACATCAGGATTGATGCCTGCGAGGGGTGTGGGTCCATAGGATTGGTACGCAGTAGGAGATAAACTGTGAGTAAACTCAGTATTACGTTGTTATTGGCGGTTAGCGCGTTGTCGCTGCTTGGGTGTAATCATCGTTATCAGCCCACGGAACAGACTTTACAACCGATGTTGCAAAGCTATCAGGGTGTATTGCCTTGTGCCGATTGCAGTGCGTTGGATACCTCTTTATTTTTAGATGATGATGGCACTTTTGTATTGCAGGAAACCTATCGCGATACCAAAGATGGCGATCAAGTCTTTTCAGAGCAGGGAACCTGGGCGCGAACCGCCGATAAACTAGTGCTGACCAATGCTAAGGGGGAAAAGCGTTACTTCCATCCGGTTGGTAAGGATCTGGAAATGCTCGATCAAACTGGCCAGCCGATTCAGTCGTCACTCAATTATCGGTTAACGGCAAGCGAAGCGTTGCCAACGACGTCGATACCATTGCGTGGCATGTATGTTTATATGGCTGACGCGGCGCGGTTTACCGATTGTACGACAGGTCAAAGCTATGCCGTAAACAATAATATCGAGCTGGAAAAAGGTTACCTGAGTGTGCGGAGAAAAGCGGGCGAACCGGTATTTCTGATGCTAAACGGACATTTCGGCATGCGTCCTTCTATGGAAGAGGGACGATGGGATAAATCAATGATTCCAGACGGTGATATTCAGTTTGTTGCGGGTAAAACCTGTGATAGCAAAGAGTAGCGAGGAAATTATCGCTGATTTGCAGTGAGTCGATGATTGAGAACGATGCAATAAAAAGCCCTATTTTAAATAGGGCTTTTTTGTCGCTGACTTTAGCGAATTAGCCTTTGATCTGACTCAGCAGGAATTCAATGATTTCGCTGGTTTTGATCATTTGCTTTTCACCGGTTCGGCGATTTTTGTATTCGACTTCTTCGCTATCCAGATTGCGATCACCAATAACGATGTTATGTGGTACACCAATCAGTTCCATATCGGCAAACATGACGCCTGGACGTTCTTTACGGTCATCCAGAATCACCTCAATGCCTTTAGTTCGCAGGGTGGCATACAGTTCTTCCGCCAGTTCTTTTACGCGGAATGACTTGTGCATATTCATTGGCAGAATAGCCACCTGGAAGGGTGCGATAGCGTCTGGCCAGATAATTCCACGGTCATCATGATTTTGTTCAATCGCTGCTGCTACCACACGGGAAACCCCGATACCGTAACAACCCATGGCCATCACCTGATTACGGCCATCTTCGCCCTGAACCGTTGCTTTCATCGCTTCGGAGTACTTGGTGCCTAACTGGAAGATATGACCGACTTCGATGCCACGTTTGATCAGCAGCGTACCTTTGCCGTCAGGGCTAATATCACCCTCAACGACATTCCGCAGGTCGGCAACCGGTGGCAGCGGTAAATCGCGCTCCCAGTTAATACCGAAGTAATGTTTACCATCAATATTGGCACCGGCACCAAAATCACTCATGACAGCTACGCTGCGATCAACCACAACAGGCATCGGCAGGTTGACTGGGCCAAGAGAACCTGGACCTGCACCGACGATAGCGCGAATTTCCTCTTCGGTAGCGAAAGTCAGAGGTTTGGCTACCTGTGGTAGTTTCTCCGCCTTGATTTCATTCAGTTCGTGATCGCCACGTACCAGCAAGGCAACCAATTTATGGCCACTTTCTTCGTGAGCGTGAACCATCAGCGTTTTGACGGTTTTCTCGATAGGCATCTGGAACTGCTCAACCAATTCTGCGATGGTTTTAGCATTTGGCGTATCGATAATACGCAACGCTTCTGTTGCTGCGGCGCGTGGTTCGGTAGGCGCCATGGCTTCGGCAAATTCAATATTAGCCGCGTAGTCAGAACCCGTTGAGAACACGATATCGTCTTCACCGCTGTCAGCCAGAACCTGGAACTCATGTGAAGCATCGCCACCGATAGAACCGGTATCAGCCAGCACAGGACGGAAATCCAGCCCCATACGACTGAAGATACGGTTGTACGCTTCATACATCGCATCGTAGGTTTCTTGCAGAGATTCCTGAGTAGTATGGAAAGAATAAGCATCTTTCATCAAAAACTCACGGGCACGCATCACACCAAAGCGCGGACGCACTTCGTCACGAAATTTGGTTTGAATCTGGAAGAAATTCAGCGGCAACTGTTTGTAAGAGTTGATTTCGCCACGAACCAGATCGGTAATCACTTCTTCGTGAGTCGGGCCGAGAACAAAAGGACGTTCGCCACGATCAACAAAACGCAGCAGTTCTGGGCCATATTGCTCCCAGCGACCACTTTCCTGCCATAAGTCTGCCGGCTGAACCACTGGCATCGACACTTCAATAGCACCCGCGTTGTTCATCTCTTCACGAACGATATTTTCAACTTTTTTCAGAACGCGAATACCGGTGGGCAACCAAGTATAAAGACCAGAGGCCAGTTTACGAACCATGCCGGCACGCAGCATCAGTTGATGGCTAATGACTTCCGCGTCGGCAGGCGTCTCTTTCAGAGTGGAGAGCAGATATTGGCTAGTGCGCATGATGTTTTGGTTCCATTAGAACTGCAAATTGCAACAGGCTGCCGTGTAGTCAGGCAGTCAAAAACAATAAAAGTAGTTTAGTTTACCAGTGAGAACCGGTTGTCAAAAGAGAACAGCATGAAATTTAGCGTGGTTCGAGGGATAACACTTCGGTTTGTTGCCCAATAACTCGCCAACGAACGTTAAATTCCAATAATAATACGGCATATTCGCGCGACTCTTCATCATTTTTGCGGTAAGCCGGGCGAGGATCTTGCGCCAGAACCTGCTGGATAAAACGCTGTAAATTCGGGTAGCGGGTCTGATGCTCAATCAATTGCTGCTGAGCATAAGCTGAAAAAGAGACGGGCATATCAGCATCCGGTGCCGATTGAGCAAAACCGGCTCGGGCTTGCGGCTGACTTTCGGCGAACGGCAAATAGGGCTTGATATCGATAACTGGCGTGCCATCAACCAGATCCAGGCTACCGAGTTCGAGGATGACGTCAGAACCTTTGGTGCGAACGCCTTTTAACTCAATCAGCGACATGCCGATAGGGTTGGGGCGAAACGTCGAACGAGTGGCAAATACGCCCATGCGGGCATTACCGCCAAGTCTTGGCGGACGCACCGTTGGCCGCCAGCCGCCATCCATGGTCTGGTGAAAAACAAACATGATCCACAGATGGCTGAAATCGGTTAATCCGCGAACCGCTTCTGGCTGATTATAAGGCGCGAGAAGCTGTAGCTCGCCGCCGCCATCTTCAATCAGCCCAGGCTGCCGGGGAACCGCAAACTTCTCTTTATAAGGTGAGCGGATAACACCGATCTGCTCAAAGGTAAATGTGGTCATTTTGACGATACGTTTAGCGCGGAACCTTGGCAGATAGCTTGTTGGTAACAACCTGGAACGCCGCTGAGAATCTGGCACTCATGGAGTAATACCGCATTCGCTTTCATATAAGAGGCTTTGATTTGCATTCTCTTGCGTGCAGTTGCGATATTCGGTGGTGAATCTTGGGCGCTGGTCTGGCAGGATTCACCTGACACTTCACCTAAATCACGGAAAGGTTTGCCGACCAATTCTTCAGCCGTTTTGTACAGTTTGACCGGAGCAGGGCGCGGTGCCGAAGCTTGAGTATTTTTTATTGTTGGCTGTGGTTTGTTGGGCAACATTCTTTCGTTGGTGGATGAACCGTTTTGCAACATAGAACATCCCGTTAGCGAAAGAGCTAACAAACAAAGAGGTAACGCACGCATAGAAATTCCTTTGCTTTATATTTAAGTTGCGCTATTGAAGCAATCTATCTCACAAATAACAAGACGGGCCGAAGCCCGTCTTGCAGATATAGTGACTAAAATAGGTAATAAAAAATTACCAACCTTTCACTGCACCGCCATTGAAGGCTTTATTCGCCGCTTCGTTAACTTCGTCAGACTGGTATGCCTGCACGAATTTCTTCACATTTTCCGCATCTTTATTGTCTTCACGCGCCACGATCAGATTAACGTAAGGTGAATCCTTGCCTTCAACAAATAAACCGTCTTTGGCCGGAGTTAAACCAATCTGGCTGGCATAAGTGGTGTTGATGACCGCCAGTGCGATTTGTTGATCGTCCAGTGAACGTGGCAACTGAGGTGCTTCCAGCTCAACCAACTTCAGGTTTTTCGGATTGCCGGTTACATCCAGCACGGTTGGCAGCAAGCCAACGCCATCTTTCAGAGTGATCAGACCTTGCTGCTGTAACAGCAACAATGAGCGACCAAGGTTCGTTGGATCGTTGGGCAGAGCAACCTGAGAACCCGGTTGCAGTTCATCCAATGATTTGATCTTCTTGGAATAGCCAGCAATTGGATAAACAAACGAGTTACCGACAGACACCAGTTTATAGCCACGGTCTTTGATTTGCTGATCCAGATAAGGTTTATGCTGGAAGGCGTTAAGGTCGATATCACCTTTACTCAGCGCTTCGTTTGGCAATACGTAATCGTTGAACGTAACCAGCTCAACGTTTAAGCCATATTTCTCTTTTGCAACTTTTTGAGCCACTTCGGCCACTTGTTGCTCGGTGCCCACAATTACACCAACTTTAATGTGGTTTGGATCTTTTTCTTCCTGGCCACAACCGGTCAGAACCAGAGTACCAATCAGCGCGCCGACTGCCGCGATGGATTTCAATTTAAAAGACATATCCTTTCCTCTATAGACATTCATTTTAATATGCGCTGTTGTGAGCGCTATCGCAGGCTGATTATTACTTATGAGTCACGGTTCTAACGATCCGATCACCACAGAACTGAATCAGATACACCAAAATAACTAACAACACTAATACAGTATTCATAACGGTTGCGTTATAGCCAATGTAACCGTACTGGTAACCAATTTGACCTAAACCACCGGCTCCCACCGCACCACCCATGGCAGAATAACCAACCAGAGTAATCAGCGTGATGGTTGCAGCGTTAACCAGACCAGGCAAAGCTTCTGGCAGTAATACTTTTTTGATGATCTGGAATGGCGTAGCACCCATGGCTCGAGCGGCTTCCACCAGGCCAGAAGGAATCTCCAGCAAAGCATTTTCAACCATCCGCGCAATAAAGGGCGCAGCACCGACGGTTAGCGGCACAATAGCGGCCTGTAAACCAATAGATGTACCCACGATCATGCGGGTAAATGGAATCATCCAAACCAGTAAAATAATAAAAGGAATAGAACGGAAGATATTAACCAGTGCCGACAAGCAATTGTACAGCTTATTATTGGCGCTGATTTGACCCGGAC
Organism: Yersinia ruckeri ATCC 29473; assembly: GCF_000754815.1. Taxonomy (GTDB): domain Bacteria; phylum Pseudomonadota; class Gammaproteobacteria; order Enterobacterales; family Enterobacteriaceae; genus Yersinia; species Yersinia ruckeri. The sequence goes on along the minus strand of NZ_KN150747.1, from coordinate 3,502,036 downwards.
GCGTAATGTATAGCAGTACGCCAATCGGTAACCCAATCACGAAACCGAAGAAACCGGAAACGAAGGTCATCATAATAGTTTCCCAGATGCCCCGGCCCATTAACCACATCATTGCCTCAGACATAACCCAGAACCTCTACTTTTACATGATGATCCTGCAGGAACTTAATGGCAGATAATGCATTTTCATTATCGCCGTGCAATTCCGCCAACATAACGCCGAATTTAACGCCACCGGCATAATCCATTTGTGAACTAAGAATCCCAATATCAATATTGAAGCGACGTACAGCCTGTGAAATCAGCGGCGCATCGACCGATTGACCCGTGAACTCCAGTTTCAAAAGTGGTACGCGATCGGATGTCGGTTCCGCAGTCATGCGCTGGGCGTAGTCTTCTGGGATATCCAGATGCAGAGTCGATTGAATAAACTGTTGCGCCAACGGTGTCTTTGGATGAGAGAACACTTCGCTTACGCTATCTTTTTCAATCAATTGACCTTCGCTGATCACGGCAACCTGATCGCAAATGCGCTTTACCACATCCATCTCATGAGTAATCAACAAAATGGTCAAACCTAAACGACGGTTAATATCTTTCAGCAATTCCAGAATCGAGCGAGTGGTTGCCGGATCCAGTGCGCTGGTAGCTTCATCACAGAGTAACACTTTGGGGTTGCTGGCCAGCGCCCGGGCGATTGCTACACGTTGTTTCTGTCCACCGGACAGATTTGCCGGATAGGCATCTTGCTTGTCAGTCAACCCAACCAGATCCAATAATTCGAGCACTCTCTTCTTTATCTCTGCTCGTGACATATTATCCAGCTCTAAAGGCAGGGCGATATTACCGTAAACAGTACGGGAAGAGAGCAGATTGAAGTGCTGAAAAATCATACCGATCTGACGGCGTGCACGAGTCAGTTGGCTTTCTGATAATAATGTCAGATCCTGACCGTCAACCAGAACCTGACCACTGGTTGGGCGTTCTAACATGTTGGCGCAACGAATCAGGGTGCTTTTACCTGCGCCTGATGCGCCGATAACGCCATAAATCTGCCCAGCAGGAACGTGGAGAGTCACGTCAGATAAGGCGGTAATAACACGCGTACCTTGCTGAAACACTTTGCTGATATTCGAGAGTTTAATCATATTATTCTTATTTTATCGTCAGTTTCCGTGGCTAGATAAAAAGTAAACTTTAGTGAAACCAAAGCATGTATCGGATGTTAAGGCGTCTAGACGTCCAAGTCAACTGGGAAGGTTATTTCTCTTCGTTCTCAATGATGGGTGAAACATGCAATACTAACGTGGTTAACAGTCCTCAGGAGCAGATAAGTGACACAGCCAGTTCCCGCAATATTTTTAGATCGTGACGGTACCCTTAATATCGACCACGGTTATGTCCACGAAATAGATAACTTTCAGTTTATAGACGGCGTGATTGACGCCTGCCGCGAATTAAAGGAAATGGGATTTGCTTTGGTGCTGGTGACGAACCAGTCTGGCATTGCTCGTGGCAAATTCACCGAAGCACAGTTTATTAGCCTGACGGAGTGGATGGATTGGTCGTTAGCCGATCGTGGTGTTGATTTGGACGGTATCTATTTTTGCCCCCATCACCCGGAAGGTAGCGTTGAGGCGTTCCGCCAAATCTGCGAATGCCGCAAGCCATTACCGGGTATGCTAATAGAAGCACAGCAAGAATTGAACATTGATATGGCTGCTTCTTATATGGTCGGTGACAAAATAGAAGATATGCAGGCTGCTCTGGCTGCCAATGTGGGTACCAAGGTATTGGTCAGAAGCGGTAAACCGGTAACGGAAGAAGGTGAAGCTGCGGCGGATATCGTCCTGAATAGCCTTGTAGAGCTACCCAAAACCATCAAAATGCGGATTAAATAAACGTAAAGCGTAAATAATCAGCAAACAGAATAAAGTTTACGATAAACCCTTGCCATTCTGAAGCAGCTCCCTATAATGCGCATCCATCGACACGGCGCTGTGAGCAACTTCACAGAGTGGCCGGGGAGAGCAGAGAAAATTAACGAATTAAGTTGTTGACTCTGTAGCGGGAAAGCGTAATGTGCACCTCCCGCGTTACCGTAAGATTCGCCGCAAGCGAACAGGTAACGAACGCTCTTTAACAATTTATCAGACAATCTGTGTGGGCACTCGCAAGACGATATCTAGCCTGTTTCGGCAGGCAGAAGAAATATCAAAGTCTTGAAGAGTGACCAAAGCAGTACACATTTGAACTTCGGTTCGAATGCATATTTGCAGAAAGTAATCTTTGAGCATCGCTACCCTTGGGTAGCAAATCAAACAAATCTTAAATTGAAGAGTTTGATCATGGCTCAGATTGAACGCTGGCGGCAGGCCTAACACATGCAAGTCGAGCGGCAGCGGAAAGTAGCTTGCTACTTTGCCGGCGAGCGGCGGACGGGTGAGTAATGTCTGGGGATCTGCCTGATGGAGGGGGATAACTACTG
>NZ_KN150747.1:2576895-3499448 GCF_000754815.1 Yersinia ruckeri ATCC 29473 | reverse complement strand
GCTATGTGCGGAAAGCGAGATGCGGTGAGGGTGTCAAATACACCGGGCGCACAGACATACCGGACAGAGATGAAGAAGCCCCCTGCTTGCGCCGGGGGCTTTTGGCGTTTTCAGGGGCAAGGCAAGATGCACGGAGCGAAAGACCGCCCTTTTGCCTCACTCAGGGCGCATTGCTGGCCGGTTTTATCGGAATCAATGACTCATTTTTTACATTTTTCCGTGTCAATATGTTGTCAATTCGCTGCCTGATAAATTCCATAACCCGTAATTGCACCTGCAACATCCCAAGCAAAGTCCTTCCAGCTCCAACCGCTGCCACTCTCACGGCTATCGTAAAATTCCTTCCCAGCACCAATACCAATGGAAAATAATAACCCAAAACTGCGGCTACGCGTATCGGGCCAATTCTGATGATCGCCATACGCGGTGCCAGCAGCAGCAAATACGGCTGAAGCGAAGAAATGTTGAGCTTTATCCTTACCTGTCCAGCTGTCGTTGGCTGTATGTGTACAAGCTGAGGATAGTAGAATCAGTGGAAAGATAAACCATCGCTGAAGACTGGGTAGCCAATTCATTGCCGATCTCCTGAATACAGATTTAACAATGTACCTATTCACGCTACTGAAGGCAGTATGTCTAATATTTTATCGGATTAAATCAGAAATGCTAAAGTGCCAACCGGAATTTTAAATAAAAAGAGGTTACAGATAGGGGCTATTTAAGCGGTGTACTGAAGTGATAAAGTGGTACCTGAGGATAATTATATATAAAAACCAAGGCTGGAAACATTAAATGAAAATTTATCAGCGGTGGTTACGTGAGACTCAAATAATCTAGAAAAGGTGCCGGACACGGTGATGAAACGCGTCTTTAGTCATGTGAAATTGGAATTTTTTATTTAGAAATAGTTAGCTGTGTGGAGCATATTGCGAATAGTGCTGGAAAAAGTATATATATTATTACCATCGCCACTGAGTTAAGTTAAAACTAAAAAGCCTGAGTTCCGTGGAATACAGAACTCAGGCCTTGTACCGCTTGATTTAAACTGCCCAATTTTTTTGGATAGTTCAAAATATCTGGCTTTAGTTGGCTATAGAATGCGACTAATCAGTCGATCGATACGAATTCGTCGTAAGCGTCGAATTAGCTTGCGGACTTTTACCGGATATTGCTGAATATTTTCTAACTCAAGGTAATGAGATACGACTTTGGTATGTGTCCGAATACATTCCAGCTCTTTTGCACGTTGTTCGCTCATTTCATGTTTAGGATCGTGGATTAGAATCGCATTCTCTAGATCTAAACGCCAAGCACGTGGATTAAGGTTATTGCCGGTTATCAGTTGCCAAGTATCATCCACCCACATCCCTTTCAGATGGTAAGTATTATCATCATCTTTCCATAAGCGTACAATTAACTGACCGCTATCGACATAGCGCTGTAAGCGGCTAATAAAACGACGTAGGTTGATTTCGTACAAATAGGGTAAGGCACCGATAATCTTAAATGGCTGATCTTCTGGAATATAAAAATCGTTAGCCGTTTTGTCTCCAACAATAATTTCAACCTGTTTACCTTCTCGTAGTAAATAGATGATATTACGCACCAGCAGTGCTGGTAGGTTGAAGTAAGGAGTACAAATCGTCAGCTTTTCATCAGCTGAAGACATCAGATGATGGATTGTTTTGTTTAGTAGGCTCTTTTTGCCTAAACCAACCAGCGGTGTAACGGCAAACTCTTCGTGACTAGCTTGTTCGTTGAGATGGTAACTCGCATCCCGCAATGACAAACGGAACTGGCGGGTTTCATTTTTAATTTCGGGATTTGTCGGTCGATCTCTGCGATCCAGGCGTTGAACTGCACCGGCGCTGAGGATCTGTTGCCTGATAAAATCGACCATCGTCGAAGCCATCAACGGATTCTTGATTAACTGATAGCGATCATAACGATATTTATCATGCTGATGGAGGTAAACATCGTTAATACTGGCACCGCTGTAAATAACCCTGTCATCAATAATAAAACCTTTCAGGTGCAGGACACCAAGGGCTTCCCGGGTATTAACCGGCACGCCATAGATGGGAACCGCAACACCAGAATGCTGCTCTGCCATATCACAATACCAATCGGCATTGGTGTTCACTGCCTCAGCACCAATCCGGCCACGCTGGGCACGGTGCCAATCAACCAATACGCAAATTTCCAGCTCAGGACGCTGTTGCTTAGCCTGATAAAGTGCTGCCATCACGTCGCGGCCAGCATCATCTTGTTCGAGGTAAAGAGCGACCAGATAGATGCGCTGGGTTGCCTGAGCAATTAATTCCAGCAAGGTAGCGCGGAAAACCTTTGGGCAGTAAAGCGTTTGTACATCATCAACTGACTGGGGGAGTTTGGGCAGTTGTGCAAGGTGTTGTTGATGTTTGCTGCGTTTGTATTTTGACAACATCACAGTGCGCTTCTTCTCTCGTTATTTGATGGCAAAACCGCCATAGCTTAGAAAAATATTCCATAGAATCCGGCGATAATACCACTAGTTAACCGTATTGTGCGTAAGTTTTGCCTACGGGGTGGCGAATCGCCTGGCTCTGTGGCCTTGGTCACAATGGGATAGCCTTCATCTTTCATGTTACAGCGGCATTGACCGCTTTTACTGTAACGTGAAATCGACTAGGCATATCAGTTAGTCATCTTCTTACAGCGTCAGTTCGAGATTAACGATCCCATCCTCTATTTGCACATCTATGCTGAACCCCAATTTTTGCGCCAGACCAATCATGCCACGGTTATTCGGCATAGTGATGGCGGTTAAACGGGTGAGACCGTGACCACGAGTGTAGTGGATCATTTTCTCCAATAATTTGCTACCCAGGCCCAATCCTTTCAGGTCTGATCGAACCAGTACCGCAAATTCGGCATCAATATTATCGGGATCGCTCAATGCTCGGGTGACACCAATAATTTCTGTCTCGTCATGCTGCTGGCGTACAGCAACAAAGGCCATTTCTCGATCGTAGTCGATCTGCGTCATATTCGCCAAGTCATCGTGGCTAAACTCGTTGATCTCACTGAAATAGCGATAATAAAGATCTTCTTTTGTTACCTTGTCGATAAAATCTTTTAGCAGTGGTTCATCTTCCGGCAAAATCGGGCGGAACAAGCAGTCAGAGCCGTCTTTTAGTCGGATATGTTCTTCCAACTCCTGTGGGTAAGGGCGAATAGCCAAGCGTGCCTGCGGATCTCCGCTCACCGGAGCCAATTGCATGGAAATATCCAACAGGGTGAATTCACTGCCAGAGGCCAATACCGGATGTATGTCTAGACGAATAATTTCAGGACAATCTAAAATTAGGTTGGAAACCTGTACCAGTAAATTACTTAACCCTTGAATATCAAGTGGTTGAATTGCCCCGCTGCGACGAATTTTACCACCTTTAACCGCCTGTAATATCAGATAGCGCGCCAAGGCCATATTCAGCGGTGGTAGTGCTACTGCTGCCTGAGTTTCATAGTGCCATTCTACACCGCCTTCTCCCAGCATAATCAATGGGCCGAAGATGGCATCTTGTTCCACTGCAATCCGCAGTTCTTGGGCGCCGGCGCGGTGAGCCATGCTTTGTACCAGCAGACCATGAATGCGAGCCTGTGGATAGGTACGTTTAACCCGATCCAGAATATCGTCGGCAGCTCGTTGAACTTCGAGTGCAGTGCGCAAATACAGCATGACGCCCTGAACTTCAGATTTATGGGAAATATCCGGAGAGCGTAGTTTCAGCGCCACCGGATAACCAATTTTTTCAGCGATATGTACCGCTTCGGCGCTATCACTGGCAATCCAGGTTGGCAGCGTGCTCAGGCCATAGGCTTGCAGAATGGGCTGAACTTCGTGGGTATCCAACTGAGTGGTACCTTCAGCCAGAGCTTGATGAATCAGTTGATGCACATGCGCGGTATTGGCAGTTAATCCTACTGGTAGCGCTGGCGTTTCTTTTAGCTGTTTCTGGTTACGGCGATATTCCACCATATGCATAAAGGCAGTGATCGCCCCTTCGGGGGTACGATAGGTTGGAATTCCTGCTTCGGTAAACATACGGCGGGCATCTTGCGAGGAATATTCGCCGCACCAGTTGGTTAACAGGGTGATTCGCTTACCACGGGGATGTTGTCGAATGGTGGAAATCAGCAGTTCTGCGGTTTTATTACCAGGCGCGGCGGCGCTGGGGGAGTGAATAAATAACAGTGCATCATAATCGGTGCTATCCAGTAGGGGAATAACCGCCGCCAGATAGCGCTCAGCGGTTGCATCGTCTCGCAGGTCGATCGGATTACGGATAGCGACAAATGGCGGCAAAACCTGACTCAGTGCGTTACGTGTCTCTGTCGATAAGGTTGCCAGCTTGCCGTTGCGGCTGATCAATTCATCCAGCGCCATTGCCGCTGGCGCAGAGCCGTTACTGACGATCAATATGCGTTCACCGCGTAGGGGACGCATATGGCTGAGGGTTTCCACTGCCGAGAACAATTCGTGCGTATCTTGTACGCGTAACAGACCGGCTCGCTGAATTGCGGCATCATAAGCGGCATCTAGCCCTTGCTGGCCACCTAAAAGCTGCTGCGCCCGTTGTGAACGGCCACTTTTTACCACCAGAATGGGTTTATTACGCGATGCGCTGCGAGAGGCGGATAAAAAGCGGCGGGCATCGCTGATATGTTCGATATACAGCATGATAGCGCTGGTTTTGCTGTCGCGTGACAGAAAATCCAGTAGGTCATCCACATCAATATCCAGGCTGTCGCCTAAAGCAATAAAGTAGGAAAATCCGACTTCCCGCTGTTGCGCCCAGTCCAGTACCGTATTTGCGACGGCGGCAGACTGCGAAATAAACGCCAGTTTGCCTTTCAGGATCGGAACTGGAGAAAAACTGGCATTCAGGCCTTGCCAAGGTGCCAGTAATCCTAAACTGTTTGGCCCAAGTAAACGCATGTTATAGCCTTGAGCGCAGGCTTTTAGCTCAGCAAATTGTTCCGGTGGGGCGGAGAGAATAATGACGGTTTTGCATCCCCGAGTGCCCAGATCATTCAATAGATGTAGATTGCGGCTGGCGTTAGTACAGAGAATAGCTAAATCAGGAGTCAGGGGGAGTGAGGCAATATTGGGGTAGGCTAATACGCCACAGACCGCTTTATGGCTTGGAGTCACTGGCAGAATTGGCCCGCTGAATCCGCCGTCCAGCAGGTTACGCATCATCAGAAAGCCCGCCCGGTCAGTTTTTTCAGAGGCACCGATAACCGCAATCGATTTGGGGCGTAACAGTGCTTCTAATCCTCGTTGGCTCATGACGGCTCCTGTTGATTAACCCTGCTAAGAGTAGCCTGACAGACTTTAGCCGTTTTCTGATGGAATTGCTGTGACCCGTGGCACTGGATGATGAGGTTTGCCAGCTAAGTATTGCTGCCTGAAATAACTGAAATGCGTACCAAGACCTTCTGCTGCCCGTAAATCGCCGGCTTGCTCCAGTAACGCAATAGCCACTTCAACGGTACAATGCTGTTCTGGGCGTTGGGCTTCTCGCAGCAGGTAGTTGGAGGCGGTGGTCACATCCAGTGAAAGCATCGGTAAACCGGCCAGATAAGGGCTTTTGCGAAACATTTTCTTTGCTTCGGTCCAGGTGCCATCGAGTAAAATAAACAGTGGTGGTTTACTGCTGACCGGTAATTGGCTGAATACCTGCCGCTCTGGTTCGGCGTAGGCGGCGGGAAATACCACGTATGGCTGACGATGAGGATCGGCAATTGCGGCCAATAACGCTGGTTCCATTGCGGTTCTCGCCCAGAGGAATGCCTGAGTATCTGGCAGGATATCGGCGATTAATCGGCCTGTATTACTGGGTTTTAGCGGTTCAGTATCAAACATTACCAGACAAAAACGGCTAGTGGCCTGCTGGGGGCTGATGGTATCGCACAGACACAAATGTTCGGTCAGCAAACAGTTTTGGCAGCGAATAGCACGGCAACCGCGAGCGCGATAAGGACGGGTGGACGCTGCCAGGCGTTGTTTACGTAGGCGAAGAACCGCATTTTCAGTCATCACGATGTCAGTCATAACTCGAGTTGCAGGCGGTGTATCAGTCACGACTGACTCCTAAGAAAAAGGCTATTCTATTCAACCTGCGCTGGAAGTGACAGAATAAACGCCCCTACCGATAAATACTCGGTAAGAGCGGCGGTGTTAGCCGCGATGATTAGCCTGAAATGGGTTAAACTAGCATTAAGTCATTAGGTGTTGTGGGGCTGTTTTTCATCCAGCCAGCTATCAAATTGCGCTTTAGGTAGCGCGCCACTGAGCATATCGACCATTTTGCCATTTTTATACAACATAATGGTGGGGATGCTGCGGATACGGAAACGCGTACTGAGAGCCGGTTCGGCCTCTGTATTCACTTTCACGAAGCGAATCTTGCCAGCGCGTTCTCCGGCAACATCTTCGAAAATTGGCGCAAAGCTGCGACACGGCCCACACCAAGGTGCCCAAAAGTCGATAACAATCGGCAGGTCATCCTGAAGCAGTTTATCCAGCGTTTCAGCAGTCGCATTGACCACTTCGCCGTCAAACAGCGAGTGACCACAGCGTCCGCATTTAGCGCCATCATCAATACGTTCTTCCGGCAGGCGATTAGTCGCCATACAAGCTGTGCATACCGTATTCATTATTAAGCCTCAATTCTTGGATGTAGAGAGTAGGAAACAACAAGATTAGTGGTTTTAGCGTGGGCGAAACGCGGCTCTAACCACGATGTTGTTTCGTTTATGTTATCCATTATGATGATAAATGCTGTTATCGCCAAAAAGGTTTATTCGATAAATACGATAGTTGCTGGCTTTTGACGCTAGCTTATGGCTTACCGGGCGGACATCAGGTAATCTTCGCGCCCTGCGCGTTGGTGGAGAAGACAATGAACGATTCATTTAGTGGCAAAAACGGCAAAGTTAAAGTGATGTACGTCCGTAGTGACGAAAACAGCAGTGACGACCGTAATAGCAATAACCGTGGTAAAAACCCGCGACCAGCAGGCAAAGGGCGTCCGGGGGATAATGCACGTCAAGGCGGTTCGTCTCAGGGTAATCCACGTCAGGACAGCTCACGTCGTGGTGACTCTCGTCGTAATGATTCAGGCCGCAATGAAAGCGATCGTCCTCGCCGTCCGGCACGTTCTGAAGAAAGTGGCCCATACGATTCACCGTGGAAAACGGTTTCCCGGGCACCGTCCGAGGAACCTGAGTTTGATCACGGCGGTATCGGCGGTAAGAGTCATATCGATCCGGCACAGTTGCGTCGTCAACGTGCGGAAGAAACCCGAGTTTATGGCGAGAATGCTTGTAAGGCGCTGTTTAACAGCCGTCCTGATGCGATTGTTCGCGCCTGGTTTGTGCAATCCGTTACGCCTCGTTTCCGCGACGCATTGAAATGGATGGCGGCGAACCGCAAAGCCTATCACGTGGTTGATGAAGAAGAACTGGCGAAAGCGTCCGGTACTGAACATCATGGCGGTGTCTGCTTCCTGATCAAAAAACGTCAGGGTCTGGATGCGGAAACTTATCTGCAACAGGCACCAAAACAAGATTGCGTGTTGGCACTGGAAGAAGTGGGCAATCCGCATAACCTGGGTGCGATTATGCGTACTTGTGCGCACTTTGGTATCAACGGCGTATTGTTGCAGGATCCGGCAATGTTGGAATCCGGTGCGGCAGTACGTACTGCTGAAGGTGGTGCGGAACACATCAAAGCGATTAATGCCGATGATTTCCTGTCGGTACTGGATACCTTCCGTAACGCGGGTTACACCATTGTTACTACTTCCAGCCATAAAGGTACCAGCCTGTCGAAAGCGGAATTACCTGCCAAAATGGTGCTGGTGCTGGGGCAGGAGAGTGATGGCCTGACGGATAGTGCGTGGCAGCAAGGTGATTTGAGCGTGTCTATTGGCGGAACAGGTCGGGTAGAAAGCCTGAATGTTTCCGTTGCGACCGGTATTTTGCTGGCCGAATGGTGGCGGCAGAATAGCGCGCAATAATAACCTTTGTTCGATATAAAAGGGACGCTGATGATATGTCAGCGTCCCTTTTATTTTATCCGATGGTGGCGCCGCTAGTGCGCACCGCCGCCACCGCCACCGCCTGAGGTGAACGGCGGTCGAGCAAACCACACTAACGCCAGCAGTACCAGGAATACGCCCGCCGATAGCCAGAAGATCTCGTTAGCCGAAATAATCAGCCCCTGATTGGTGATTTCCCGCGCCAGATAGGCCGAGGCCTGCTGGTGGCTCATGCCTAATTTTTCCAATTCCTGATAGGTCTGTACCGCATTCGGGTTATATGGATTAACAAACTCCGTTAACTGCGAATGATGCAGAGACTCGCGCTGCGTCCACAGGGTCGTCGTTATCGATGTGCCAATCGATCCTGCCAAGGTGCGCAAAAAGTTGGATAAACTGGAGGCTGCCGCCATGCGTTCCGGCGCTAAACCAGACAAGGTTATCGTTGTCAGCGGCATAAAGAAGCAGGCAATGGCAAAGCCCTGAACAAATTGCGGCCACGCCGAGGCACCAAAATCCATTCCCGGTTCGAAGGTATAGGCTCGCCAGTAGAAACACACTGCATACATAATAAAGCTGAATGTCACTAGCTGGCGCATATCGATACGATGAGAAAAACGACCGATAATTGGCGATAGAATCACCGGTAGAATTCCAACCGGTGCCGATGCCAATCCCGCCCAGGTTGCGGTATAGCCATAGACCTCTTGCAGTAATTGCGGCAGCAGTACGATAGCACCGAAATACAACATATAGGCCAGGCTGATACATAGGCAGCCAATGGTAAAGTTTCTCGATTTAAACAGCGACAGGTCGATAACCGGATGATCGTCGGTCAGCTCCCAAACAATCAAGAATGAGATTGCCACCACCGCGACCACCGCCAGCATGATGATTTCCGTGGAGTTAAACCAGTCCAGTTCCTTACCCTGATCTAGCATGATCTGTAAGGCACCGATTCCCACCACTAACAGTACCAATCCCATAGTATCGATCGGTTTGATCTCGGTTTTGGTTTCCCGCCCTTTCAGGGTTTGCATGGCCACCAGAATAACGGCAAGGCCGATGGGAATGTTGATAAAGAAGATCCAGCCCCAATGATAGTTATCACTGATATAACCGCCCAGAATCGGGCCAAATATCGGTGCGATAACAATGGTCATCGACCACAGAGCCAATGCCATTCCTCGTTTGGCGGGAGGGTAGTTATTGAGTAGCAGACTTTGCGACAGCGGAATCAGCGGGCCAGCAACCAGTCCTTGAATCACGCGGAAGAAGATCAGCATGCCTAAACTGTTGGAGATCCCACATAGCCAGGAAGCCAGCGCAAATAGAGCCGTTGACCACAGGAACAGGCGCACCTCGCCGATCCGCTTCGCCAGCCAGCCGGTGATCGGAATCGAAATGGCGTTTGCTACGCCAAAAGAGGTAATAACCCAGGTGCCCTGTGAATTCGAGGACCCCAGGTCGCCTGCGATAGTCGGAATCGCCACGTTGGCAATAGTGGAATCCAGCACCTGCATGAAAGTCGCCAGCGATAGCGCCACTGTCATCCAGGCTAGTCTGGATCCCTCAAGGGGTTTTTGTACCACATTCGCCTCCGATGGGCTTAACTGGCATTCGCTTGGATCACATCGGTAATCATCTGATTAACCGGTGCCAAATCCAGAGAAAGCGCATTACTTTCGAAGGCCGGTTTTTTACGCACGCTTTCGGCCAGTACCAATCCATCCAGATTTGCGGTATCCACGCGGACTACGGAAGACAGACCGATACGCAGCGGGTGCTCCGCCAGTTGTTTGGCATCCAGTTCGATACGCACGGGCAGGCGCTGTACCACTTTGATCCAGTTACCGGAGGCATTCTGGGCTGGTAATAGTGAGAAGGCGCTGCCGGTCCCCATATCTAGACCGACGACTTTGCCCTGATAAACGACATCGTCGCCGTAGAAGTCAGTTACAATAGTGGCCGGTTGGCCGATGCGCATATTGGCCAACTGAGTTTCTTTAAAGTTGGCATCGACCCATAATTGGTTTGCCGGAACCACAGCCATTAACGGAGTACCGCTAGAGATCTCAGCGCCAACTTGCACACTGCGGCGGGAAACATAGCCAGTCATCGGGCTGAGAATCTTTGTTCGTTGTAGAGCCAGCCAGGCATCACGCATTTGCGCGGCGGCTTGTTCAATGGCGGGCTGTTTCTCCAGCGGCGTCGTTAATACCAATGCCTGATTGGCATTATATTGTTGAATAGCCACATCCAGTGTTGCTTTGGCTGCATCGACAGCATCGCGGGCGTGTTGCACTTCTTCACGGCCAATCGCATCGACTGCTCCCAATATTTCTCGGCGTTTCAGGTCGTTTTGGGCTTTATTTAGTTCAGTTTTTCTCAGCTCGATATTGGCTTGATACTGCTTACCGTTAATCACCAGCTGGTGGGTTTGACGCACGCTATTTGCCAGTGCGGTTTTTGCCCGTTCGAAAGCCTGTTCGGCATCGGTCGGATCGAGAGTGATGAGTACATCGCCACTTTTCACCAAATCGGTATTTTCAAAGTTAACGCTAACGACACTGCCGGGTACCTGGGACATGATCTGTACCTGATTACCTGAAACATAGGCGTTATCGGTTTCCTGATGATGACGCAGTACCAGGAACCAGTAAATTAAGTAAGCCACCCCAATAATGATGAAAATAACCGTTAACAAAAGCAGCACGTTTTTGCGCTGTTTCTTTTTGTTTCGCGGTTGCTGCGGGGTTTGTATTTCCTCGCTTGCACTCATGGTGTTCTCCACGCTTTATATTATTTTTGTTGTTTGAACCATCGCGGTCGGAGCTTGATAGCCACCGTCCAGTGAACGGATCAGTCCGATCTTCGCCTGCAATAAGTGATTGCTGGCGCTAACTTCTGCCTGTTGTTGTTACTGCAAGCATTGCGACTGGCTAGTCAGCAGATCGCCACGGCCAATAACCCCGGACTGATAACGTGCATTGGCAATGCGATAGACCTGTTTCATTGAGCGAGTTGCTGAGGTCGCCTATTGTCGCAGCTATTGCTGAATAGTGATGGCATCAGCGGTTTCCTGTACCACAAGGGCGTGACTCTTCAGCTATGTAGGGATGACATAGTTATGTTACCTGGACAAAAATGTTGGAATTACAGTTCGGGCACGTCCATTTGATCCAACCGGGTTAATAGCTTACGAGTCAGTTTTTCAAGTTGTTGCTGCTCATCAGCATCCAGTGTAGACCAAAGAAAATGCAGACATTTATGTTGGGGTGGCAGAAGCTGATTCAGAAATTCTTCACCTGCTTTGGTTAAGTGTAGGTAAAGGCAACGGCGGTCATTATGGCTTTCGCGTCGTTCAATCCAGCCTTTTTTTTCTAGTTCGTCAGCAATCCGGGTTGCGTTGGTACGGGAGGAACCCAATGCTGCGCTCAACTCAGAAGGTTGGATGCTGTGGCTTTCCTGTGCATCCAATGTGATTAATGCCATAAATAGGGTTTCATTAATCCCTTGAGCTTTTAGCATTTTATTGCGATTTTCGAGCAATTTACTATGCATATGCATGCACAAACGAGTCAGTAGTATTTCCTGATACGGGAAGTCCTTTTGACGTTTAGCGCGAAAATTAAGCATTTGTTCAATGGGAGTAAATGAACTTTCCATTATATAGAGCCTCATTAATTTCAGACGATACAGTAACGATAGTTACTAATAATGTAAATGGTATAATACGGTAAAACTTTAGCAATTAGTGTTGTTTTGCCGAGTTAGATTTGTGATTAGCGCCAATGGTTATGGAGGTATCGTGAAGTTGCTCACATTTTGTTGGTGTTATCCCAATATCATCAACAGGTTGAAGGGTAATCTGCAGCTCAGGGCATCAAACAAGGATAACGCGGCTTTTATCATTGGGTCGTGATTTAATGGGCTTTTGCATGTTGGTGGTATCGTGACTCGGTTACGGAGTGAAAAGGGAATTTAAACAATAAGCAACATTAGCAGAGTGCCTAAGCTCTTTGTACTCCGTAACCGGAATTTATAGAATAATTTATTATTCTCAAGCTAATTGTTTAGCTTATCTAATTTATTTGTCGGTTACTGAGTCAAATTTCTTCCCCATCAACCACACCAGAATATTTAGCAAGCATAAACCAAAACCGGCACTGGCAACGGCATACCAACCAGCATGCTGGTATGCCGCAGCTGAAATCAGAGAACCGAATGCACCGCCGATAAAATAGGTCGTCATGTAACCTGCGGTTAAGCGATTTCTGGCTTCGGGCATCATACGGTAAATCACACTTTGGTTCGTGACATGCACTGCCTGAACCGCCAAATCCAGCACCACAATTCCAATGATAAGCGATATTAATGAATGTTGCCCCCAGGCAATAGGAACCCAGGAAAGCAGTAGCAACCCGAGGCCTGCGCTGGTAGTCAGGCGTGCTTTACCCTGATCGGCGAGACGACCCGCTTTGTTAGCCATTAAGGCACCAGCAGCCCCAACCAGACCGAACAGTCCGATAGTCACTTCGGAATAGCCGAAAGGCGGTGATGCCAGCAAAAATGCCATTGATGTCCATAACACACTGAAGTTGGCGAAAGAGAGTGCGCCTAATAAGGCTCGGGTACGCAATACCGGCACACGGATATACAGTGAAACAATGGATCCGAGTAATTGGCCATAGTTCAAACCGGCTTTTTGCTTGTAATGCGGTAAAGAGCGCCATAGCACCAGAGCCATCACTGCCATCAATACGCTAGCAACCCAGAAAATGGTACGCCAACCGCCAATGCGCCAGCGACGGTACGAGCCAACAAAATGCCCAGTAGCAGGCCACTCATAATAGTACCAACCACCTGACCGCGTTTTTCCGGTGCCGCCAATGTTGCCGCCAGTGGAACCAGCAATTGCGCTACTACGGAAAATAAGCCGGTGAGGGCGGTACCAATAATCATCATGGTCAGATTTTGCGACATCGCGGTGATCAGCATCCCACCAGCGGCCAACAACGTCATAGCGACAATCAAACCCCGGCGTTCAAACATATCCCCCAAGGGCACCAAAAACATCAACCCGACGGCATAACCCAATTGGGCGGCGGTAACAATAAATCCAGCTTGATTAACCGATAGATTGAAGGATTGGGCAATGGTGTCCAATAGCGGCTGGGCGTAATAGTTACTGGCAACCGCCAGGCCGGTAGCAATAGACATCACAACGATCAGGGCGGGGCTTAGGCCGACGCGTTCAGTAGTTTGGTTCATGGGAAAGTCTGCTTAATATTATATAGAGCGATAGTATTGGATAAATGATATTGATAAACCAAGGTATAATTTTCATCTGCGATACTATCTTCACCCTGAATGGGTTTTGATCTGACGGAAAAACTGGGGGAGTTTAATCTTTGCTATCCGGCGGTGAATATTCGCCTATATGTGGGTATGAGCGAACCCTTGCTGGAAGATACGCGTCAGTAAAAAGCCGATGTTGCGCTTGTCGGGATCTGGCTGGGAGATAGAAATATGCTGCCGTTTTCTCATTGTCAGCTGACAGATGAGCCTCTGGTGGCACTGGTGGCGAAGGAACATGTTCTTGCCATAAGACTCATGTTAACTGACAACAACCGGCTGACGTACCGCTGGTGGACTTCTACAGCGGCTTTAGCGCACGTTGTCAAACTGATCGCGCTTTCCAGACCGCAGGGATCAAACGTCACGTCAATTTTGAGATTGATCATATCGAATGGTTGGAAAACCTGGTGAGGCTGATTCCGCGCCATCCCTGGTGCGGACGCTTGACTCTTCTCGCTGTTTTCCCCATCAGAGATCGCAGGATCGAGGTTTGTTTTCGTCACAACATTAAAAAATTACTGGGCGTGATTGTTGGCGGCTTCAGCGGCAGTTTTTACCCAGCCGTCAAAGGTCGCCTGATGCGCAGCGATCCAGCCATTGACATGACGTTCGATGTCCGCATCGGATGATTCACCCGCATGCATTCGCATGTTTTGCGCATTCACATCAGAAATGGGTAATTTCATTATAGAAAACAGTTTGGCAGCCGCAGGGTTGGCTTCGGCCCATTTTTTGTTGGCGATGATGTGCATTACGCTAGGTGGAAAACCATAGTTAGCACCGTTAGCCAGTTGGGTATTGATGCTTTTGTCCGGCAGGGAAGAGAAGGGCACCTGTAACCAGATAACATCGCGACCAGGCACCAGGATATCGCTGACCCAGTAAGGCGTCCAAGTGTAATACAAGATAGGCTGGCCTTCTTTATAGCGCGTAATGGTATCGGCAATCATGGCCGCATAGTTACCCTGATTATGGGTTACGGTGTGACTCAAACCATAGGCATCAAGCTGATGATTAATCGGCGCTTCACAGCCCCAACCTGGATTACAGCCGGTCAAATCGGCTTTGCCATCATTGTTGGCGTCAAACAGCTTGGCAATTTTCGGATCTTTGAGCTGTTCGATATTGGTGATGTGGTATTGATCCGCCGTTTTCTTGTCGATCAAATAACCCTGCGCCAAACCTTCAATATAGTTGCCCTGGCGGTAGAATTTGGCGTCGCCACCCGCAGCTTTATATTGATCGTCATGCAGTGGTTCCCAGTTTACCGCCAGAAAAGTGGCGTCTCCGGCAGCGATAGTGGAATAGGCCACGTTATAATCGACTTCTTTGGTTGGTTGTACCTCGTAGCCCAGTTTTTCTAACGCTTTGTTCACCAACTCGGTCTGGAAGGTTTCCTCGGAAATGGTGCTTTGAATCGGTAACACGCTCACACCTTTGCCAGGTAATTCGGCGGCGGATAATTGAGCGCTGATCAGCGTCGTTAGGGCCAAGGCCCAGAGTTTTGTGGTGCGCATATGTTGTTCCTCATATTTAACCCGTTATCTTGCACGTTGCAGCGGCGTTGGTGGGTTTGTCCAGCCCAGTCTGAGTTCCGCTTGTTACCATACGAAACTCATCGGACAGGCGGCGGCAATGTGAAATCTATTGGGTGTACATATCGATTTTTTAAACACTGCGACGGCGGTGATGGTCATCGTCGCAGCTTGAGAGCAACGGGCTATCAACCCGCAGGGCGATGGTTATCAGGCTTTCTTGATAAAAGCCTTGGTGATCAAGCCCAGCGGCCCGGTGGTATACCAGTGAGCTACGCCTTTGCTGCGGCGATCTCGACCCAGAGACTGAGTCAGACGGTCGAGGATAATGGCCAGAATCACGATCCCAACGCCACCAACGGCGGCCAAACCCATATCCAGACGACCAATACCGCGTAGAACCATTTGACCCAAACCACCTACGGCGATCATTGAGGCGATAACGACCATCGACAGCGCCAGCATCAGGGTTTGGTTTACACCGGCCATGATGGTTGGCATGGCCAACGGCAACTGCACTTTAAACAGTAATTGACGCGGATTGGCACCAAAGGACTCGGCAGCTTCGATCAGATCTGCCGGTACCTGCTTGATGCCTAAAATGGTTAGACGCACAATCGGCGGCAAGGCAAAGATAATAGTGACCACGACACCGGGTACGTTACCGATACCGAACAACATGACGATCGGCACTAAATACACGAACGCCGGTGTGGTTTGCATTGCATCCAACAACGGTCGGATGATTTTGGCGGCGTTATTGCTACGCGCCAGCCAAATACCGAGAGGTAATCCGATCAAAATACAGAAAAATAGCGAGGTTAAAACCAGCGCTAAAGTGACCATCGCCTGCGACCAGGCACCAATGGCGCCAATGGCAACCAGAGAAACCAGCGTTGCTACGCCCATGCCAAGCGTGGAGAATTGCCAAGCGATCAAAGCGAAAACTAGAATGGCAATCGGCGCAGGCATTCCCAGCAGCATGTGCTGAAAGCCGCTCAGAATGAAATCAACCGGTACGCGAATCCCTTGAAACACCGGGCGAAAATGCAGAACAACCCAATCAATACCGTGAGTCACCCAGGAATCCAGTGGTACCCAAGTATTATGGAACGGATCCATCAGGCTGAAATGCTCGGGGGCGGCAGCTGGGGCACTATTCAACCAATCGGCGCCCTGTTGTGCGGTTTGGGTTGCCGCATCTGACGCATGAGCAGTTTCACTGCCCTGAGCCATACTGGCACCCCAAGGATCGGCGGCGGCAGAAAGTCCCTGCGGTGCCTGATCAGTCACGGTGGTAGACGCCGTCGCCCACGGATCACTAATAACCGGTTCGTTAATCTGGCTTGCGTTACTCATTTGGCGTCTCCTTATCTAAAGCCTGCAATAACATGGCCTTGGAAATAATACCGATATAGTTGCTGTCTTCACCTACCACCGGAACGGCGCAGGGAGCTTGTGCAACCAGTGAAATCAACTCATTGAGCGGCATATCAGCCGGAACCGGTGCCGGTTCTGCCAACAAGGCATGATCCAGAGATTGGTTTGCGGAAAGAGCCTGTTTCAATGAATCTATCGATACCACGCCAATAAACTTCTGACCGCGTTCCAGCACATAACCATAATCACGGTCTTCATCCTGAAGTAGTTTTAACGCTGAACGCGGACCAAAACCTGGGGTCTTGCGGATTAATGCCACCGGACGGCGGCGAGCAATATCTTTGGCGCTGAAGACATGGCTAATATCGACACCACGGAAGAAGGTTCGTACATATTCGTTGGCTGGATTATTTAATATTTCATCCGGCGTACCAACCTGTACGACTTCCCCCCCTTGCATAATGGCAATACGATCACCAATACGCATGGCTTCATCTAAATCATGGGATATAAAAATGATGGTACGTTGATGTTTGGCCTGTAATTTAACCAACTCATCCTGCATCTCTGTACGTATTAATGGATCCAGTGCAGAGAAGGCCTCATCCATCAATAATATGTCCGGATTATTCGCCATTGCTCGAGCTAATCCAACCCTCTGACGCATACCACCAGAAAGTTCATCGGGATAAGAATAGGCATAATTATCCAGGCTGACCTGACGCAATGCTTCTAATGCTTTTTCGTGACGTTCTTTCAATGGAACGCCCGCTAATTCCATGCCAAATGCCGTATTGTCTATTACATTCAAATGAGGCATTAACGCGAAGGATTGGAATACCATACTGATTTTATTTCGGCGTACAGCACGCAGTGCGCCGTCAGATATTTTTGCAATATCTTCGCCATCAATAAGGACTTCACCACGAGTGGGTTCTATCAGACGATTGAGAAGGCGTACCAAGGTAGATTTACCTGAACCTGATAACCCCATGATGACGAAAATCTCGCCTTCTTCAATGGCCAGACTGGCATCTTTAACGCCAACGGACAGTCCTGTTTTACTAAAAATCTGGTCTTTATTCATGCCAGAGTCGATCAGTTTAAAGGCCCGTTCCGGGTGCTCGCCAAATATTTTATATAAATTCTTTACTTCAAGTTTAATTGCCATGCAGCGGGTATGTTCCTCTGTCAATTTTTAAATTATATTTTATCCTGATGAAAAAATAGAGCGCCATATACCCTAACACACTGACACTCTGAGGCAACCCTCAATATTCTGATAATTGATTCATTGTTGTTAATTATACCTATATATATGAACGTCAATATTTGATTTATCTACATTAATACTGTGGTTGTTTTTGCTCATATTCATTGGGAAATAGGTTGTGTGACAATGTGTAATAGCGGGGTGAACATTGCAGATATGTCATCTATATAATGATGTTTCCTTGATGCTAATATCGGCGGATATTAGGGTGTTATATGTAATCATATTGGTTCCAGTAATTAATATATATTGGTGCGATTAATCAATAGCCGATTAGCGAGGGGTAAATTGCCGGAATCCCCCTTGTGCTCTGGCGATCAGCCCGATGGCGATTCTTCGATTACGGGCATAATTTATCGAATTTAACCCGTCAATTCAGTATTGCGATGGGCGCTTGGCTTGCCGTTGTGTTAGTCAGAAAGCACTAAATGGATCGAGCGAAGAATATTGGCGTTGAGAAGTGAGCAAAGCAGGGTCTTTCTGCCAGTCTGAAAGACCCTCGATCGTTTTAGCGTTGGATAATCAAAAATCCCAATCATCATCCTCTGTGTTGACGGCTTTTCCGATCACATAGGACGAACCTGAACCGGAGAAGAAATCGTGATTCTCATCTGCGTTTGGCGATAATGCAGACAAAATTGCTGCACTGACGGTCACTTCATTGGCTGGAAACAGCGCTTCGTAGCCTAAATTCATCAATGCCTTGTTGGCATTATAATGAAGGAATTTTTTCACATCCTCACTCCAGCCCACGCCGTCGTAAAGTTCTTCGGTATAACGTACTTCGTTATCGTATAAATCTTGTAGCAGTTCAAAAGTGAAATTCTTTATTTCCTGACGACGTACTGCGTCAACTTTTTCCAGCCCTTTTTGGAATTTGTAGCCGATATAGTAACCGTGTACCGCCTCATCTCGGATAATTAATCGGATCAGATCGGCGGTATTAGTCAGTTTTGCTCGGCTAGAGAAATACATTGGCAGATAAAAACCGGAGTAAAAAAGGAAGGACTCCAAGAATACGCTAGCAATCTTTTTCTTCAACGGATCGTCATGATGATAGTGGTTTAGGATAATCTGTGCTTTCTTCTGTAATGTCGTATTTTCCTCACTCCAACGATAAGCATCATCGACATCAGACGTCATGCATAATGTGGAAAATATCGAGCTATAAGAGCGCGCGTGTACGGCTTCCATAAAGCTGATATTGGAGAAAACAGCCTCTTCGTGGGGCGTGATGGCATCCTGTAACAGCGTCGGTGCACCCACAGTATTTTGGATGGTATCTAACAGCGTCAGACCGGTAAATACACGGATAGTTAACTGTTTCTCCTGCGCTGTCAGCATGGCCCAAGACGGAATATCATTGGATAGCGGGACTTTTTCTGGTAGCCAGAAATTGGACGTCAGACGATTCCAAACTTCCAAATCCTTCTCATCTTCCACTCGGTTCCAATTGATGGCTTTCACCCGGGATAAAGGTTGCGTAGCAATCATATTATCGACTCCTTTTAAAGTATAAAATTACAGAGAGCAGGATACGCAGCCTTCAATCTCGGTGCCTTGCAGCGCCATTTGGCGCAACCGGATGTAGTAGAGGGTTTTGATGCCTTTCTTCCAGGCGTAAATCTGGGCTTTGTTAATATCTCGGGTGGTCGCGGTATCGCGGAAAAATAGTGTTAGAGAAAGGCCTTGATCCACATGTTGGGTTGCTGCGGCATAGGTATCAATCATTTTCTCTGGCCCGATCTGATAGGCATCCTGATAATAATCAAGATTCTCATTGGTCATATAGGGGGCAGGGTAATACACCCGGCCAATCTTTCCTTCTTTGCGTATTTCAATCTGCGACACAATAGGATGAATGCTGGATGTGGCATGATTGATATAAGAAATGGAACCTGTTGGCGGCACCGCTTGTAGATTTTGGTTATACAAACCGTGTTCCATTACCGAATGCCGTAGCGCTGCCCAGTCTTGCTGTGTGGGAATAGGAATACATGCATCTGTGAATAAGGTCTGTACCCGTGGTGTTTTTGGTAGCCAGACTTGTTCAATATATTTGCTAAAATAACTTCCTGATGCGTAGTGCGATTCATCAAAACCTTTAAAACGGCTGGCACGCTCAATGGCTAATTGGTTGGATGCGCGCATAGCGTGATAGGCCACGGTATAGAAATAGATATTGGTAAAATCCAGCGCTTCTTCGGAACCGTAATAGATCCGTTCTCTGGCCAGATAACCGTGCAAATTCATCTGGCCTAACCCAATAGCATGAGATTCCTGATTGCCTTTATCGATTGAAGGCACGGAGCGGATATGGCTCATATCGGAAACGGCGGTTAACCCACGAATAGCGGTCTCAATGGTTTGGGCAAAATTCGGTGAGTCCATGGTTCGGGCAATATTCAGTGAACCTAAATTGCAGGAAATATCTTTGCCGATATGTTTATAGCTCAAGTCTTCGTGATATTCCGTTGGCTGGTTAACCTGTAGAATTTCGGAGCACAGGTTACTCATGTTGATCCGACCTTTGATTGGATTTGCCTTGTTCACCGTATCTTCAAACATTAGATAGGGATAACCGGATTCAAATTGAATCTCGGCCAGTAGCTGGAAGAATTCACGGGCGCGGATTTTACTTTTACGGATACGCTTGTTACCCACCATTTCACGGTATTTTTCGCTGACGCTGATCTCCGACATTGGCACGCCATAAACCAACTCAATGTCATAAGGAGAGAACAGATACATTTCTTCATTATTTTTTGCCAGTTCGAAGGTGATATCTGGAATGACAACGCCCAGCGACAGGGTTTTAATTCGCACTTTCTCATCGGCATTTTCCCGTTTGGTATCCAGAAAACGCAAAATATCTGGATGATGGGCGTGAAGATAAACCGCCCCTGCGCCCTGACGAGCGCCCAACTGATTAGCATAAGAAAAGGCATCCTCCAGCATTTTCATAATAGGAATAACGCCAGATGACTGGTTTTCAATCCGTTTAATCGGTGCGCCGACTTCGCGGATATTGCTGAGCAGAAATGCCACGCCACCGCCGCGTTTGGATAATTGCAAGGCCGAGTTTACCGCTCTGCCGATCGACTCCATATTATCTTCAATACGCAACAGGAAGCAGGAAACCAGTTCGCCTCGTTGTTTTTTCCCACAGTTGAGAAAAGTCGGTGTCGCCGGTTGAAAGCGACCAGAAATCATTTCTTCAACCAAATGGTGTGCCAGCGTTTGATCTCCTGCCGCTAGCGTCAGAGCAACCATACAAATACGGTCTTCATAACGTTCCAGATAACGCTGACCGTCAAAGGTTTTCAGCGTATAGCTGGTGTAATACTTGAATGCGCCAAGGAAGGTTGGAAAACGGAATTTTTTAGCGTAAGCCTGTTGGAATAAACTTTTAATAAAACTGAAATCGTACTGAGCCAGCACCTCGGTTTCGTAATAGCCTTCCTCGGTCAGATAATCGATTTTTTCCTGAAGGCTATGAAAGAAAACGGTGTTCTGGTTAACGTGCTGCAAAAAATATTGCCGCGCTGCCAGACGATCTTTATCAAATTGAATCTGCCCATCGGCGTCGTAGAGATTAAGCATGGCATTCAGTGAGTGGTAATCCAACTCAGAGGTCATTGTCAGTTCTGTTGTTGCCAAAATTCGGTTACTCCCTTGCGAACATTTATCACATCTTCTTCGGTACCCAGTAGTTCGAAGCGGTACAGAAAAGGAACCTGGCATTTACGGCTGATAATCTCACCAGCCAGGCAATAGGCTGTGCCAAAGTTAGTATTTCCAGCCGCAATAACGCCACGGATTAATGTGCGGTTATGGGGATCATTCAGGAAGCGGATGACCTGAACGGGTACCGCCCCAGTTGTGCCACCACCACCATAACTGGGCACTAGCAAAATATAAGGCTGCTCGACCTTGAGTTTTTCCTGAGTCTCGGCAATCGGGATCCGCATGGCTGGTAGACCCAATTTCCCCACAAATCGGTGGGAGTTCTCCGATGAACTGGAAAAATAAACCAGTGGATTCATCATCATTGCCCCTATCAGGCTGTAATGTTTTGACTCAGGGCGTTGATTTTATCTGGCCGAAAACCTGACCAGTGATCATGACCAACGACAATGACGGGGACTTGTTGATAACCGAGGGATTTAACATGATTTAACGCCTGGATATCATTCGTTATATCAATGGTTTGATATGAAATGCCATGCTTATCCAAGGCGCGATAGGTTGCATTACACTGGACACAATCTGGTTTGCTGTAAATAATAATACTCATGATTCGTATTTACCTTTTATTTTGAGGTAAGTCGAACATCGTCAGTGGGGCGGTGAGTTCACCGAGTCTGACGCCCTGTGCATCCCTCAGATAAGTTGCCTGAGTGATAGATTGATACTATATGTAGTGTTTTTATATTTCAACCACACCATATGTAGTTGATTTGCTATCTTGGGAATAATTAGATTGATAAGAGCCGTCCCGCTTGGGCTGACAGTAAAATCATGAAGAGAAAAAATAATTTTCTAAATAATTGCTGGAAAAAGGCAGGAAAAATGCTATTAGCACGTATTGATGTACATTTGGTTACTTAGCGAAACCAATCACTCACTGAAAGGAAAAATACCTTCCTCTATGATTCTTCCAACGGCCCGATAGGGCTTAGCGAAACAAACTCTGAGGAATTACAAATGAAAAAAGTATTAGCGCTGATTGTTGCTGCAACCATGGGTCTGTCTTCTGCTGCTTTCGCTGCTGAAACAACCGCTGCTCCTGCACCGGTTGCCGCTGGAACCGCGGCTGCTGCTCCTGCTGTCGAGAAAGCGGCACCGGTTAAAGCAACCAGCCACAAAACACACAAAGCGACCAAGAAAACTACCGAACAGAAAGCCCAGGCTGCTAAAAAACACGAGAAAAAAGCACCGGCACAGAAAGCCCAGGCTGCTAAAAAACACGAGAAAAAAGCGCCGGCACAGAAAGCCCAGGCTGCTAAAAAACACGAGAAAAAAGCGCCGGCACAGAAAGCCCAGGCTGCTAAAAAACACGAGAAAAAAGCGCCGGCACAGAAAGCCCAAGCCGCTAAAAAACACCACAAATCAGCTAAGAAAGCCGCTGTTGCTCCAGCAGCAACTCCAGCTGCATAATCAGATCTGATTAAGCATTATCTCCAGGTTTGCCAAACCTCAACACCCGGTTTTTACCGGGTGTTTTTTTAATGTGACCGCTTGGTCATCGTCGCAGGCTGGTTGGTGTCTGGTTTTTCGGTGCTATCCTGAACGGAATTAATCCACCTATTATCTTCCGCCCACGTTTCATACCAATATTGCTATGATATTTTTCCGTTAACCAGCTCATCCAATACGCTGTCGATATATCGCTGGCTTCAATGGTGAGTGTCTGCGCCTACGTGGACACTTTCTCAGTGGCAGGGTATCGCGCATCGTCAGACTGTCATTGCTTATCGTCAAGACTATTCTTAAATAAGTCATTTGAGACAATAAGTTGGTGGTTTCCCTTATTTATTACGGTAATGTCGCTCAATGGTAGTCGGAAAGAGGGATAATCAATGTATTTAAGGCCGGATGAAGTGGCTAAAGTCTTGGAGAATTATGGGTTTGAGCGAGATTATGTGGTTGATCAAGCCTATGGCTATCGAAAAGACGTCCACTATGTTTATGTTAATCGTGAAGCTCGTATGGGAAGAACGGCTCTGGTAATCCATCCTGAGCTGAAAGATAAGAGTTTGCTGTTCGCTACACCGACCGCCGTTATTCGCGTTAGCGACAAATACCTCGAATTTCCACTTTATCTCGCTGGCGAAGTCGAGGGACACTATGGCATTTGCCACGGTTTCAGTTCCCGGATGCTTTTACAGCGTTATTTGCATAGCATATTCGAATAATTTTCCCGCTAAATTTGGGATGCAGCCCATCAAAAATCCATTCCGAGGCGTCGCATTCAGTCACTTAATGCAATGTGGCGTCAGACTCCGGATTAAAATTCATGTTGTATGAACGGCGAAATTGTGCGAGTTCAAAGGCATCGAGATCCAGTTCAGCAAAATAAAATAATGCGGCTTCCGTATGCTCAGCGGTCAATGTCGGCGGAATGTGCGCCCGTAGCAGAATATTGCGCCATTGTGCGATATTCTCATCGGTCGCATCTTTAATAAATGTTTGATAAATAAAAATAAGATAAGCCGCTTTACGCACATCCTCAGCATAACCATTACTGGTTGAACGGATAAACATTTGCGTTTGGCGATTGCCCATTTCTTGTAGCATGGATTCGATATATATCGGTTTTATCTTCAATAATGTCGCTAAGGTATCGACGGCTTTACGGGTATCAGAGGTTAAAATTCGGTAACCCAAAATAAAAACCACAATGAGTGCAGCAATGATTATCCATGTCATTATTATATATTTCATCAAATTAGAAGAATTAATCGGACGACAATCTCGCAAGAAACATCACCTACAGCCTAGAATCAGTGATGATCGCCACCAAAATTGCCCGGAGTTTGCTGCGTAGTGTTCAGGTGACGGTTAAAAGAGGCTGCGTCTTTTGCCAGAGCATCAAGGTGCGCACCTAACATTTTAATTTGCTTTACCAACTGATGTTGTTCGGGTAGCGAGTTGGCGTTGCTCAACTTTTTCTGTAGCAGATCATTCTGTGCTTTCAAGGTTGCCTCGCGGGCTAGCGATTGTTCCAATGCGTGTTGCAACGCTTCATAGCTTTCTTGCCATACTTGATGTTGTTTCTCAAATGTTGATTGCAACTCATTCATTGCACTAAGAAACTTTACTTCCAGCTCGCGCATTGTCATTGTTTCTCCCTTGGCTTATCCCGATTGTCATTGGCAGTATAACTAAATCTCTCTCTAACCTCATCCGCTAGAATTTATCCAACCATATCATTGACTGAACAGGTTACTCAGAACCAGCAGGTATAGACATGTATCACAAAATGGCGACATATAGCGACATGGAGATGCTTTACTTTTTAGTGTCAGCATTCTGATTATTAGAAATAAGCCTTGCTATAAAATGTTTATCATGCGTTAATAAGCGCATCGGTTTGTAGCACAGACCTATTTATGTAAGCCATTTAAGTAAAGCAGTTCCTAGTTAAAGCGATATTTTTTAGACATCACTTCTCCGACGAATTTCCTTCTTTAGTGCCCCCATAAGTAATTACTGATAAGCAGACCTCTTCGCCATATGTTGGCTCAAAAAATAATGAAGGAAATATCCCTATGTCTACTAAAATGACTGGTTTAGTTAAATGGTTTGATGCTGGTAAAGGTTTTGGTTTTATCTCTCCTGCTGACGGTAGCAAAGATGTATTCGTACATTTCTCTGCAATCCAGAGCAGCGATTTTAAAACTCTGGACGAAGGCCAAAATGTTGAGTTCAGCATCGAACAAGGCCAGAAAGGCCCTTCAGCTGTCAACGTTGTTGCGCTGTAATTAAACCCAGCTAACGCTGCGTTTACCGTTGGAAAATTGCGATAGCGATGATGGCGAAGCCGGAGCAGACAATTTAGTTCTCAATGAGAAAACCAACGACCATAAAACCTCGCTACGGCGGGGTTTTTGTTTTTATCATTTCCTGAAAAAAATTTTAGTCCCAGTATATTGGTAGAGATGTAAAAAAGTATTACATCTGAAAATGGTTAAATATTATCTTGATCTTTGGCTAATGAAATTTTTTTGCTCTCATCCGTTATACTCCAGCTAGACTCTTGATTATTCTATTGTCGCATATCGAAATAGAATTCACTGGTTCTATATCTTCCAAATAAGGGAGTGGCGACTGCGCTGGGAGAAAGATGATAATGAATATGGATACTATCGCTATTTAAACTCGGATTACCAATTATAGTTATCTACACGCTGTCTCACTTGCGTTAAGTTACTATTATTTAAAAGTAAAAAAATAGATTGATTATATTTATCCTGCCATCATGCTTTCTGTCAATGGAGAGTTAATTTATAATATCATCAATTCCGCTATTATTATCCATCGTCATCTTGTCTTTTTATTTGTTTTTTTTATATTTATTTGCAATGCGACACGGTTTTCTATAATTAAAAAACTTTCTATGGCTAACAACATTAATGTTATATTAATCAAGGAAGGTTGATGTTGGGTTTATTCCACGCTAAGAATGTGTATATTATTTTTGTTATCACTTTTTTTATTTAGCAAAGATTATCTCTCATTTTATCGTTAGCTGGTAGGATGCAAATAAAATCACCAATAGATCGCAGAATTTGGCTTTTCACCTGCATAAATTAAAAACAAACAAATAGAGATGTAAATCAATGAGAAAACTACTTATCATAATTTTCTGTCTGAATGTGTTTGTCGTCACTAAACAAGTCGCCGCAGAAAGTGGGAAAACTGTAGATATAGTGTTGATCGGTGGAGGTATTATGAGTGCGACACTGGGTACATATATTCAGCAACTTGAACCCCATTGGTCAATAGATATGTTCGAGCGATTGGATCGTGTAGCCAGTGAAAGCTCCAACGGCTGGAATAATGCCGGAACCGGCCACTCAGCTCTTGCCGAAATGAATTACACGCCAGAAAAAGCCGACGGTTCAATCGAAATCGTCAAAGCCATCGAGATTAACGAAGCCTTCCAAATTTCCCGTCAGTTCTGGACCTATCAAGTGAAAAATAATGTTCTGCACAATCCCCGTTCATTTATTAATAGTGTGCCGCATATGAGTTTTGTATGGGGGGAGGATAACGTTAATTTCCTGCGTAAACGTCATGCTGCGCTGCAACAAAGTACTTTATTCCACGGTATGGAATATTCAGAAGACGCAGAGCAAATCAAGAAATGGATACCTTTGGTGATGGAAGGGCGCGATCCTAAGCAAAAGAACGCTGCAACCCGTATGCCTATTGGTACTGACGTGAATTTTGGGGCAATTACTCACCAATTGATTGATGCCTTGTCAAAGAAGGATAATTTCTCTCTGAGTCTGAGCCACGAAGTTCGTGATATTAAACGTAACCCGGATAATACCTGGAATATTATCGTTGCTGATTTGAAACAGGGTGGTAAAGAGCGCTCGGTAAAAGCCAGATTTGTATTTATCGGTGCTGGTGGCGCATCCCTACCATTATTGCAAAAATCGGGAATCCCAGAAGCAGCGAATTACGGTGGTTTCCCGGTTGGAGGTGAGTTCCTGGTGACGGATAATCCAGAAATTGTGCAGCGTCATTTGGCGAAGGTATACGGTAAAGCCGCGGTGGGTTCACCGCCAATGTCAGTACCGCATTTAGATACCCGTATGCTGGATGGGAAACGTGTGCTGCTGTTCGGGCCATTTGCCACATTTTCCAGTAAGTTCCTGAAAAACGGCTCGCTATGGGATTTGTTTGGTACTGTGACTTTTTCCAATATCATACCCATGACCCTGGTGGGCATTGATAATTTTGATCTGGTCAAGTATCTGATCAACCAAGTTATGTTGAATGATGAAGAGCGTTTTGACGCGTTGAAAGAATATTTCCCGAGAGCCAATAAAAACGATTGGAAGCTGTGGATTGCGGGTCAACGAGTGCAAATTATCAAGAAAGACGCGGATAAAGGTGGTGTTCTCCGTTTCGGAACCGAAGTTGTGATGTCTCAGGATGGGACTATCGCCGCATTGTTAGGTGCCTCTCCCGGCGCTTCAACTGCCGCGCTAATTATGCTGAACCTGTTGGAAAATGCCTTTAAAGATAAAGTGGCATCGGCAGAATGGCAGGCTAAATTAAAAGAAATCATTCCGTCTTATGGTCAGAAATTGAATGGTAATGTGGAAATGGCCAATCATATACTCAGGTACACCAGTAGCGTACTACAGTTGGAGAATTTAGTGTCAGCGCCAGCCGCGGATAGGGGGGTTGAAACCGAAATGAAACTGGAACCCGTAGCAGATGCTGTTCACTGATCACGGTTTCAACAATATCTGAGTAACGAGCCGGAGAAATGTTTCTCCGGCTTTTATATGTGCTGCGCATGAGTTATCGGTCAGCCTGACATATTGTTCAGAGTTATTTCATAAGACACCGTTTTTGACTAAAGAGCCTGCGCCGATCTCTGAGATGCTCTTCGCGCCAGTCAGCGTCATGGCTACACGCATTTCTTTGTCAAACAGTTCCAGCAGATTGGCTACACCAGCTTCACCGGCGGTAGCCAGCGCATAGATAAAGGCGCGACCCAACAACACACTATCAGCTCCTAGCGCAATCATTCGCACGACGTCCAAACCGCTACGAATGCCGGAATCGGCAAATATCTTGAGATCGCCTTTTACCGCGTCGGCAATCGCGGGTAATGCGTGAGCGGTCGAAGGCACGCCATCGAGCTGGCGGCCACCGTGGTTGGAGACCACAATGCCATCGGCACCAAACCTGACGGCATCTTTGGCATCTTCTGGATCGAGAATGCCTTTGATGATCATCGGGCCTTGCCAAAATTCACGAATCCACTCCAGATCTTTCCAGGAAATGGATGGATCGAAGTTATTACCCAACCAGCCAATATAATCTTCCAGGCTGGTCGGTTTGCCACGGTAGGCCGAGACATTGCCCAAATCGTGAGGTTTACCGCATATTCCGACGTCCCAGGCCCATTGTGGATGTGTCATGGCTTGTAAAACACGACGGATTGCTGCATTTGGGCCACTCATCCCAGAGTGAGCATCGCGATAACGGGAGCCGGGAACCGGCATGTCAACGGTAAACACCAGGGTTTTCACGCCAGCAGCCTTGGCTCGTTCCAGCGCATTGCGCATAAAACCACGGTCTTTTAGCACATAGAGTTGGAACCACATGGGTCTGTCAATGGCCGGAGCCACTTCTTCTATTGGGCATACCGATACCGTTGATAAGGTAAAGGGAATGCCTTTTTTAGCCGCCGCGCGTGCGGCCTGGACTTCACCACGGCGAGCGTACATGCCGGTTAAACCAACCGGAGCCAAAACCACGGGCATCGACAGGATTTCATCGAACAGTTTGGTTTCCAGGCTCAGCTCAGACATGTTTTTTAGCACGCGTTGACGCAGTGCAATACCTGACAGATCTTCGGTATTACGCCTTAGCGTATGCTCCGCGTTGGCTCCACCGTCAATATAATGGAACAGAAAAGGCGGAAGTTTAGCCTGTGCTGCGGCCCGATAATCGGTTGAAGCGGAGATAATCATAATCTGTACCTTAGTTTAAAACGTTAACGTATTTTTACGCTCAGGACGCCAGAATTAGTGCCATTCCAGCCGTAATTCCACCGTACACCAGCATTGGCAATAGGGTTTTCTTGATGATTTTTCCTTCGGCATGACTCAGACCTAAAATGGAACAAACAGCGATAATATTATTCAGACACACCATATTGCCCATTGCGCCGCCAACGGATTGCAGTGCCAGCGTCAAATTGACGTTTAGGCCGCTACTTAGAGCGATGGAATGCTGAATTCCGCCGAAGGTCAGGTTGAAAACGGTATTGGAACCGGAGAAGAACGATCCCAAAGCGCCGAGGAATGAGGAGAACAGCAGCCAGCTTTCCCCAGTAACAGACGCCAGCTCTTTGCCAATCAGGATCACCGGTGCATTGTTGCCTCCGAGCATCATCATATTGACCATGACCAGTGCACCAAGCAGGGCGATAAAGGGTTTGGATATTCGTAACCCGGTTTCGCTGAACATCTGTTTCACCTGAGTAGCGTTTAAACGGAATAGCGGAATGCATAGCAGCACGACCACGAAGAATGGAATCAGCGCCGGAACATACAGGGTTTTATAACTGGCGGTTGCCGAGGTACCCAAAACCTGTTGGATATTGATAATCAGAGCCTTACTGATATTCCATTCACCCAGCCATCCCAAACTACCTTGCCATAGTGTAGCGGTATTATTGAGTAGTGCTTTCAACCCCAACTGATGAATACGGGTAACAATCAAAATGGCGATCAGCAGTAAAGTGGGGGTCATGGCCTTGAGCACCTGACAGAAAGGAACCGCCGTGATATTGGCTTTCTTTTCCGTACGAGTCAGACCGATGTTCATTCGAGCCAGCAGTACTGATAACGTTAAGCCGATTGCACCGCCGAGTAATGCAGGGAATTCATAGTTAATCTGTGCCAGCAGTAAATAGGGAATAGTACAGCTCAGAACGCTGAGATAAATAAACAGCAGATTGCCGCGAATTTGCTGCCAAGAAACGATAAACCGCAGCGCCAGCAGCGGTATAACAAAGGCAGCGACAAAATGAATGAGCGCAGTTTGGCGACCGATTTCCAGCAGGCTGTCATCTGACAAACCCAAATTGGCAAAGCCAAACCAGGTGGGCGTACCCACAGCACCGAAAGAGACTGGCACCGAGTTCATCACCAGTGTTAATAGCGCCACCCGTAGCGGATTAAAGCCTAGTCCGACTAGGATCGGTGCGGCGATGGCTGCTGGTGTACCAAATCCACTGGCACCTTCAATCATAAAAGCGAATGCCCAGCCGATAATCATTAACTGGGCTACTGGATTGGGACTGATATTTTCCAACCAACTGCGTACCACATTTTCTGCACCGCTCACCTGCATCAATTTATTGAGCAAAATTGCACCGGCAATAATGGTGATAGGCGTAAACACTGAAACCAGCGCGGTAATGATGTTGGCGTTTAATAACCGAAGGGCGCTGTCGAACCAGAAAAATTGTACGCAGTAAACGGTGACGGCGGTGATAGGTAAGGCAATGTAGGATGGAATGCCGTTGCGTTTTGTCATCATCCAAATCAATAGAACAATTGGAGCAATACTGAAAAATAGTGACATATCATCCTCAGGGTTATTATTTTTTTTGTATGGATAGAGATGTAGCAAAATGGTTAATTAGCACAACATTGTTATTCTAATCACAACCTTAATTCATATACTACGTTGCATTTTCGCAACAATTGATTGGCGAGATAATTTGCAGGGATAGAGATGTATTTTTAAAAAAAATGAATTTTATATAGTTGTTTAAAATCAGAGGATTAAGTTTTTATTTTGTATGATTAATGTGTTAGGTCACATTAATTAGGCAGAAATCAGCCATAGACCATATTCAAAAACGGCCTAATCCTCACAGCCAGTTTGGTGACGAAAAGACCGTATTAATCAAAAAGATTCAAAAATAGTGGCTGATGTTTTTATAGGAGGTAATGATGTGCTCTATCAATAGCCGGGTTTTTAACGGCAAGTTACGGGTATAGGGATACACCGCGTACACACCCAGAACTTTGCTACAGTGACCTGCCAGAATTTCTACTAGCTTGCCATCCTGTATATCTTCGTACACCATACAACGCGGCACCATCGCGATGCCGTGACCGCTGATAACGGCTTTACGGATCGCACGGGCATTATTGACTGACAAATTGCCGTTAACCTGCAATTCATAAATTTCATTGCTGCCGGGCTGCTTCATTAACCAATTTGCCGTGCCGCTTTCCTGGTAGGTGTAAGTCAGGCAATTGTGGTTGAGCAAATCTTTGGCCGACGTCGGTTCTGGCTGCTGCTCCAGATAACCGGGCGAGCAGACGATGACCCAGCGCGAGTCGAGAATCGGGCGTGCAATCAGACTCGAATCGGGCATGGTTCCGGTGCGGATCGCCAGATCGATCCCTTCATTGACTAAATCGACAAAACGGTTTTCCAGCCGCATTTCAATTTTCAAATTCGGGTGTTGAGCACAGAATTCGGCGACACACTCGCTCAACAGCAGCTCTCCTGAAATCGTCGGAACTGACATACGGATCGCACCGGTTAATTCATCGCTTCTTTCGCTGACCGCATAAAGTGCTGCCTGAATATTGGCGCTGATTTCCCGCGCATGGCGATAAAGAACCTCGCCATTTTCGGTGAGCCGTAAGCTGCGCGTCGTGCGGTAAAGCAGGCGAGCGCCCAGTGATTTCTCAAGGCGTCCGATGCGTTTACTCACTACCGAGCTGGTCATGCCCGCCGCTTCGGCAGCTTTGCTGAATGAGCCGCAGTCGACAATCAAGGCAAAAAGGATCAGATCGTTGGCATATTCGTGAGTGGGTAACATAACGTCCTATTTTCTGTGGCTCGACGGAGTGTCCCAGTGTAAGTCCTCCTAGGCAGGAAGCAATAATCAGCAGAATAAACACTTAACTTCATTCAGCCCAGCAATCCCCAGAAAAATGCCTATATTGAGCGATATAACCAAACAGTGCGTGATGACTCGCTGGGGGTAATATCTGTGTTCATCGCTGGATGAATTGCCGGACTATGCCACATGGTGGCACTCGGATCATCGTGCTGCACATCACTGATGCCGGAGGTTGTCGTGATCGGCAAGGCTTTCATACAAAAAAGTACCGCTACTCGCCAGAGCCTTCTGACGTCTCATCGCGATCCGCAACGTCAAACTCATCTTACAGCACCGGGAACCGTTGAACTCATGCTCAATCGTGAAGGGTTGTTAACTTAGGTGAAAGTATTTTGGATGCGAAAAATTCAAGGCCTGACTAGAAAATACAGGTGTTGTGCTAGGGGGGAAAAAAATACCCTTACATGGGGTAAGGGCTGCCAATCGGCCAACACCAGGGAAAATTGAAACTATCTGTTCGATTATATATTTGATTAAAATAATTAATGTGATTTATATCGCACCGGCAATGATTATATCAATTAATTCAGTAAATTCATTCTTTTTTTATTAATTTTTAAAATGACTATTATGATATACATTTGTATTTCTAATGTATTTGGCGCTATGGTGGTCAGTTATTCGTATAGTTGATTGTATTAATGAGGATTTACCATGATTCGGCGATGTCTATGAGACTAAAGATGAGCTAATACTTAGGTGTGATCGTTATTAATATAGATGCATTATTAATTATATTAATTGAATTATTTGTGAGTAAAATTAATTTTTATCGCCAGCTTGCTGTTCCGTCTAATATCTGAATACCTCACAGGTAGATATTTATTAAATCCTTAAATGTATTTTTATTTGGCCGATTGTGTCGATAAGTGAGAAAACACGGGCACCAGAACGATATCCATTAATGAATAATCAGCTCAATAACCCAAGGTAACGTATCATACTTGGCAGCGTTCCAGAGGGAAAAGCGGTTAAATAAAACCAACCGCTTTGCTCATCACTAATAAGGTGTCATTAAAGATGTTGCCGGAACCAGTCGGTCTGAAGCGTAATTATATTGTCAAAATGTTTACCACTGTACATATCGTAATGTTTGGCATCGTCTTCCACATGCAACATTTTATTCAATGAACCCACCGCATGATACAAAGCTTTCCCTTGTTCAGGAGGATTCACTGTATCAGCACCAGCTAAAACTACTAGTGCTGGGCAGCTGACATGTGCAGCATTATCCTTGGGTCTATATAGCAGGGTTTCACGCACGGTCAGGAAAGGAATTTTAATATCCATCGCGGGATAAAGTTTTTTGTTTGTTTCAAAGAATTCCTTTGATTCGGTGTCGCTCAATACTCGGGTTACCCCCACAAACATTTCTTTGCCAGTGACTTGCTGCTTCTCGACCATTTTATTTAATGTGGCAATAAAACCCTGTTTTTCTTCTTCAGACATTTTCCCAGTAACGATATCTTCACCATCAGCAAAGGCGAGTTGACTGACTACACATGAAATATCTGTATTATCTGCTGCTGCGGCAAACACATGACAACCACCAAATGAGGTACCCCATAAACCAATACGGCTCTCATTCATCTCAGGCTGATTTTTTACCCATTCTACAACGCTGAGAATATCTTCAATTTGCATGGCAGGAACCAGGCGACCACGTTCACCTAAACTTGAACCAAAACCACGGTAATCGAAGGTGACTGTATTAAATCCTGCTAACGTAAATGCCTCTGCAAATGCAGGTAACAGAATTTCCTGAATACCACAAAAACCATGACATAAAACCACGACCGCGTTGTTGTGCTGATGTTCAGCGGAACGCAGGGTCAGAGAGATACCATTCGGCAACTGATATGTAGCTGTTTTCATCCTAAAAACCTATTTTTATGTGGAAATATAAGAGCAATACGCAATATTAGAAGACATTGTGACGTGGCAGACAAAAGTTGGCCACGACTTTAGCATTTCCCCAAAGTTATCGCCCTGATTCATTGGCTGTTAATCCAAATAGAGGACTGAATTGTCTGTGAGTACCAAGGTGCTTTAGTGAGGAACCTGAAAATTTATCTCAATGCACATCACACGTTTTATCACGGTAAAGACAGAGATTGAGGGTAGAAAGCCCGCTTAGGATTTCTGGGTCAATAAAGAAATGAGAACCTCATCGCAGTTCTCGCTAATTGTTATCGTGGATATAAGTGTTTTGGATTAAATGATGTGCTACAAGAATATCAAAACGCCAATATTGTTGTATTTATGTTATTTGATTGTTTTTATTTTGTGTTTTATAACTATTGTTTTGATCGTTATCATTCATTCGGATATTTAATTAACCATTATTTAACCAAATAAATCATGTAATTTAACATTTATGGGCTTGTATCACATTTCAATCTGACCCGTCTCGCGGCCTCTTGTGTTCCTTTGTTAATCTTCATCATGTGAAAAATAGTCACATGAAAATAATACTGTCACGGTACAACACCACGGACTCTTCACCTTGCAATCAACCCGTTACCTGAACGAAAACAAGAAGGTATTGCTATGAAACTTAATCTCGCATTACTGAATGCATGTGTTGTTTCTGCATGCATGCTATTCACCACGCAAACGATGGCAGAGAAAAAACATGAAATTGCTGTTGTCGCGAAAGTTACCGGTATTCCTTGGTTTACCCGCATGGAAGTTGGCGTAAATGAAGCGGCAAAAAAATTGGATGTTAATGCTTATCAGGTTGGGCCAGCAACACCCGATCCAGCACAACAAGTTAAAGTTATTGAAGACCTTATCGCCAAAAATGTGGATGCCATTATTGTGGTTCCAAATGATGCCAAAGTGCTGGAACCGGTACTGAAAAAAGCACAGCAGAAAGGCATCGTGGTGTTAACTCATGAATCGCCGGATCAGCGTATCGGCCAGTGGGATGTTGAGACTATCGATAGTGAGAAATATGCTCAGGCCAATATGGATGAGTTGGCAAAAGCGATGGGTGGCAAAGGCGGCTATGCCATTTATGTTGGCTCTCTAACTGTACCGCTGCACAACGCTTGGGCTGATTACGCCATTAAATACCAGAAAGAAAAATACCCTGATATGTTCGAAGTGACCCCACGTCTGCCGGTGGCCGAGAACATTGATAAGTCTTACTCCACCACGCTGGATCTGATGAAAACCTATCCGCAAATGAAAGGGATCATTGGATTTGGTTCACTGGGACCAATCGGTGCCGGTCAGGCGGTTGCCAAGAAGCGGGCTAAAGATCAAATTGCCGTTGTCGGTATTGCGATGCCAGCACAGGCTGCACCTTATCTGATGCGCGGTGATATCAAGAAAGCATTGCTGTGGGATCCGAAAGACGCCGGTTTTGCGGTAGTGGTTATTGCTGATCAACTGCTGAAAGGGCAAAAAATCACGCCGGAACTGACTATTGATGGTTTGGGTAAAGCTGATGTCGATAGCGAAAAAGGTGTGATTCGTTTTAACAAAATTCTCGAAGTCACCAAAGATAATGCGAAAACATTAGGCTTCTGATTTTCAGTCGCCACACCAGGGATAGCAGTAAACATAAGTCATTGGTAAAAATAAGTTATCAGTGAAGCAGGCGGCGGGAGAATAGCCCTGCCGCCCTGACCACCACCAAATGGCTGCAAAAAATAGCGCCATCATTACGGCGTTAGGGAAGGTATTGTCATGACTCAGGCTAACGCATTTATCACTCTTGAACATATCAGTAAGCGATTTCCCGGCGTGCTGGCGCTGGATAATGTGAATCTCACGCTGAATAAAGGAGAAGTGCACTGCCTGGCCGGCCAGAATGGCTGCGGCAAGAGCACCATTATCAAAGTGATTTCAGGAGTTTATCAGCCAGAGAAAGGCGCAAGTATCCTGATAGACGGCAAGCTGTTTCATCAGTTTACGCCGCAACTCTCATTCTTCTATGGTGTACAGGTGATTTATCAAGACCTGTCATTATTCCCCAATTTAACCGTATCCGAGAATATTGCTGTTCATCGTTATCTGCCTGGCGGCGATTTTTGGGTAAAACGCAAAAGTATGCGTGAGCGTGCATTAGCCGCCATGCAGCGAGTGGGCGTCACTCTTGATCCAGATAAAAAAGTTGAACAACTGTCTATTGCTGACCGCCAGTTGGTGGCGATTTGTCGCGCTATCGCCGCCGATGCTCGCTTGGTCATTATGGATGAACCTACCGCCTCGCTGGCCAGTCAGGAAGTGAAAGGTTTGCTGAATGTGGTACGCGATCTCAAATCACAAGGTATCTGCGTGGTGTTTGTCAGCCACCGGTTGGATGAAGTGATGGAAGTGGCCGACCGTATCAGTGTGATGCGCGATGGTAAGTTGATTGGCACTTGGCCTGCCAGCGAATTAGATAGTCATGAGCTGGCGTTCCTGATGACGGGTCAACGCTTTACTTACAGCCAACTACCCCCGTTGGCTGCCAAGGCTGAGCCATTGCTGGAAGTCAGAAAACTCAGCCGTGGTACGCAGTTCCGTAATATCGATTTAACCCTGCATCAGGGCGAAATTGTTTCTATTACGGGTCTGTTAGGTGCGGGTCGCACTGAGTTGTGTCTGAGCCTATTTGGCATGACCCAACCCGATAGTGGTGAGGTATGGGTAGCCGGTGAACCTGTACATTTTCGTCATAACCGTGACGCGATCCGCCATGGGATAGGCTATGTCTCTGAGGATCGTCTAACGCAGGGGTTGATCATGGAACAGTCGATCTATGACAACACTATCGTTTCGGTTTTTGACAAATTACAGACTCGCAGTGGATTGCTGGATCACGCTAAAGCCGCTGCGCTGGTGAAACAGTTGGTGCAGGATCTGAACATCAAAGTATCGGATACCGCGCTACCAGTAAAAACACTGTCAGGCGGTAATGCGCAACGTATTGCCATTGCCAAATGGGTAGCAACGCAACCGCGTATTTTGATCCTCGACTCCCCGACTGTGGGGGTGGATATTGCCAACAAAGAAGGGATTTACCACATAGCCAAGGCTCTGGCAGAGCAGGGGATGGCCGTCTTGATGATTTGTGACGAGATCTCGGAGGCTTATTACAACAGCCATCGGGTGCTGGTGATGCGCAAAGGTGAACTGGTCGCTGAGTTTTGCCCTCATCAGTGTACCGAACAACAGGTAGCCGAGGTGGTCAATGGATAAGCTAAAACTGCGTCAACTGACGGGGCGGCATGAGTTTTATCTCGGCCTGCTGGTATTGCTACTGGCTATTGGCCTGAGCTTGAAAAGCCCAGAGTTCCTGACATTAGGCAATCTAACCGATGTTGCGACCAGTTATGCCATTTTGGGGATTCTGGCTTGCGGGCTGTTTGTCGTCCTGATCGCCGGTGGCATCGATATCTCATTCCCGGCAGTAACGGCAATTGCGCAATACGTGATGGCATCATGGGTGATTACCCACGGTGGCAGCTTCCCGCTTGCTTTCGTTCTGGCTATGACTGTGGGTTTGGTGCTTGGTCTGGTGAATGGATTGCTGGTGTATTGGCTGAAAGTTCCGGCGATCATTATTACGATTGCCACATTGAATCTGTTTTACGGCTTACTGGTTTATTTCACTAACGGCACCTGGCTGTACGGCTTTCCAGACTGGTTTATGACGGGTATTAACTGGTTCTCGTTTACTGGCAACGACGGTTATGACTATGGCCTGACATTACCGCTATTTTGTCTGGCGGCCACCATTATCTTTACCGGTGTGCTGATGAATTACACCCGCCTTGGGCGGCAGATATTCGCGATGGGCAGCAACAAAGATGCGGCTTCCCGTTTGGGGATTAACATCCTGCGCTTGCATCTGTATGTCTATGGCTACATGGGGTTGCTAGCG
The DNA here is from genome assembly GCF_000754815.1 of Yersinia ruckeri ATCC 29473. Lineage (GTDB taxonomy): Bacteria > Pseudomonadota > Gammaproteobacteria > Enterobacterales > Enterobacteriaceae > Yersinia > Yersinia ruckeri. Next base: position 3,461,740 of record NZ_KN150747.1, on the reverse strand, counting down.
GGAGTTGCGGCGGTCGTTCAGGCGCAAATTTCTCAATCGGTTGCACCTAATTCATTGATGGGATTTGAGCTGACGGTATTGGCAGCCGTGGTGCTCGGTGGCACCAGTATGAGCGGTGGCCGCGGTACATTAACTGGCACGGTGCTCGGTGTCATGTTGCTGGCATTTTTGCAAAATGGCCTGACGCTACTGAGCGTTTCTTCTTACTGGCATACGGTTTTCAGTGGCGCAATCATTTTGGTGAGTATCAGTAGCACCGCATGGAATGAAAAACGCAAATTGCTGAGGGAGCACTGATATGACCTGGCTAAACCGAATTATTCCTGACGACCGTATCATCCGCCTGCAATTGTTGATTCTGGTGGCGGTCATGTTGGCCTTCTCTTTGACCTTGGGGCAACGTTTTTTCAGCTTGGGTAATTTCCAGTCTATTTCCTCACAGTTACCGATTTTAGGCATGCTGGCACTGGGAATGGGGCTGACCATGCTGACTGGCGGCATTAATTTATCGATTATTGCCGGAGCCAATGCTTGCTCATTAGTTATGGCGGCCATCATTGTTAGCCATCCAGATCAACCGCTGTTCCTACTGCTGGCTTTAGTCGCCGGATTGCTGGTGGCGGTGGCGATTGGCACCTTAAACGGTATGTTGATTTCGGTGATTGGTGTATCACCGATTCTGGCCACGCTGGGTACCATGACACTGATTACCGGCTTGAATATTTTATTGTCTAACGGTGATGTGATCTCCGGATTCCCGCCAGTGATTCAATACATTGGTAGTGGTGATATTGCCGGTATTCCGGTCGCGATGATCCTGTTCTTGCTAGTGTCAGCAGGATTATGGGTGCTGCTCGAACATACCACATTGGGGCGCAGCATCTATCTGGTTGGCTCCAATGAGCAAGCGACCCGCTTCAGCGGCGTGAATACCCATCGGGTTCAAATTGCGGTCTATATCCTATCGGCCTTATTAGGTTGGGGGGCGGCCATCCTGATGATGGCAAAATTTAACTCCGCCAAAGCCGGTTATGGCGAGTCCTATCTGTTGGTGACTATTCTGGCATCGGTGCTGGGTGGGATTAACCCGGATGGTGGCTTTGGCCGCATTATCGGCCTGATTTTGGCGCTAGTGGTACTGCAATTATTGGAAAGTGGCCTGAATTTGCTGGGGGTGAGTAGCTACCTGACGATGGCGTTATGGGGTGGGGTGCTGATCCTCTTTATTGCATTACAGAATCGTAAGGCTTAAGAATTGAGGGATAAAACAATGGCAAGTTACTTTATCGGCGTAGACGTAGGAACCGGCAGCGCAAGAGCCGGAGTATTCGATTTGCAGGGCCGTATGGTCGGGCAGGCCAGCCGTGAAATCACCATGTTTAAACCCAAGGCCGATTTTGTGGAGCAGTCATCCGATAATATCTGGCAGGCGGTGTGTAATGCGGTGCGTGATGCGGTTAATCAGGCCGATATCAATCCGATTCAGGTGAAAGGATTGGGGTTTGATGCCACCTGCTCGCTGGTGGTACTGGACAAAGAAGGGAATCCGCTGACGGTCAGCCCATCGGGGCGCAGTGAGCAAAACGTGATTGTCTGGATGGATCACCGTGCGATTACGCAGGCGGAGCGGATTAATGCCACCAAACATCCAGTGCTGGAGTTTGTTGGTGGGGTGATTTCACCGGAAATGCAAACGCCAAAGCTGCTATGGCTGAAACAACATATGCCAACCACGTGGAGTAATGTTGGTCATCTATTTGATTTGCCAGATTTTTTGACCTGGCGTGCAACGAAAGATGAAACCCGCTCGCTCTGTTCCACGGTCTGTAAATGGACCTATCTGGGCCATGAAGACCGTTGGGACCCATCCTATTTCAAATTGATCGGGCTAGCTGATTTACTGGATAACAACGCGGCGAAAATCGGTGCCACGGTGAAACCGATGGGTGAGCCATTGGGACGTGGATTAAGCCAACGGGCGGCGTCAGAAATGGGCCTGATCCCTGGCACTGCGGTTAGCGTTTCCATTATTGATGCTCATGCCGGTACGATAGGTATTTTAGGTGCGAGTGGGGTGACTGGCGAAAATGCCAACTTTGATCGGCGAATTGCGCTGATTGGCGGTACCTCAACGGCGCATATGGCGATGTCCCGCTCAGCGCATTTCATTGGCGGCATCTGGGGGCCATATTACTCTGCCATTTTGCCAGAATACTGGTTGAATGAGGGCGGACAGTCGGCAACCGGGGCTTTGATTGACCATATTATTCAAACCCATCCGTGCTATCCCGAGCTGCTGGCACAAGCCAAAAGCAAAGGGGAAACCATCTATGAGGCATTGAATCATATTTTGCGCCAGCTAGCCGGGGAGCCGGAGAATATCGCCTTCCTGACCAAGGACATTCATATTTTACCGTATTTCCACGGCAACCGTTCGCCGCGGGCTAACCCGAATCTAACCGGTATGATTACCGGGTTAAAGCTCTCGATAACCTTTGAGGACATGGCGCTGCGCTATCTGGCGACCATTCAGGCACTGGCGTTAGGTACGCGGCATATCATCGAAACCATGAATCAGCATGGATATAGCATTGATACCATGATGGCTAGCGGCGGCGGTACCAAGAACCCGATCTTTGTCCAAGAGCATGCCAATGCCACCGGCTGCGCCATGCTTTTACCCGAAGAGAGCGAAGCCATGCTGTTAGGCAGCGCCATGATGGGCACAGTGGCCGCTGGCGTATTTGAGTCGCTGCCAGAGGCAATGACGGCCATGAGTCGAATCGGCAAAACCGTCACACCGCAAACCAATAAAATCAAAGCCTATTACGATCGCAAATATCGGGTATTCCATCAGATGTATCACGATCATATGCGCTATCAGGAATTGATGCAGGAGGAGGCATGAGCCAAAGTGATGAATGGTTGGTGGCCAACGATGCCTGGATGACTTACAGCCGCGAGCTGGCAGTGTTAAAGGAGAATGTCGACCAACGGGTGTGGCTACAAGTCCTGGATATGCTGGCTGGATGTCGTGGAAAAATTGCGGTAACGGGCGTAGGTACATCAGGTATTGCGGCGCGAAAAGTGGCTCATATGCTGGCATGTGTCGAACAGCCAGCGATTTACCTGAATGCGACCGATGCTGCCCACGGCGACTTGGGGTTTCTGGGGCCACAGGACATTATTATCCTGATCTCCCGTGGCGGTAATTCTGACGAACTGACCCGTTTGTTGCCGACGCTGCAACGTAAGCAGGTGAAGATTATCAGTGTGACGGAGAATGAGCAGTCGGCTATCGCGCAGGTTTCTGCTTTAGTACTAAAAACACATGTACAGCAAGAGATTGACCCGCTAAATATGTTAGCGACGACATCCATTGTTTTAGTGCTGGCACTGTTTGATGCCATTTGTGTCTGCCTAATGGCACGCGGTGGTTTTAGCAAAGAAAGATTACTGGCGGTACATCCCGGCGGGGATGTGGGAGTTGAATTACGCAAACAATCATAAATGGTTTATGGCATACATGATGAGTTCTGAGTGACACAGCCTAAACTACAGAGCCTGACGAGTTAAGCCAGACGGTACTGAGTTGACGCTTACATGTAAGCTTTAAACGCTAAAATTATATAGTGGGGTCATAGAGTTACATGTTGCCATTGCCGACATACTTTTCGTATGTCATAACGCTCAGAAAGAGATAATACATTGGTGTGTTTGTAAGTATCCCACTTAAAAGAACCATTCACTTTTAGAGATCTTCCGACATACTGACTATGTCCCTTTGAGGAGATCGGTATGCGCAAAGCACGATTCACCGAGCACCAGATTATCGCCGTTCTGAAGTCTGTCGAAGCCGGACGTACTGTCAAAGAGGTTGTAGTGGATCACAAAATCAGGACACCGGAATAACCTGTCTCCACTTTTCTTCATGCAGGCAAGGCGGTAAACCACCGTTGTTCGTATGAGGGCGATAAACGTTGTAATAACCATTTATCCACTGGTTTATATCGCGTACTGCATGGCTAAAATCACTATAACCACCTTTCGGAAGCCATTCACTTTTAAGGCTGCGAAAGACTCTTTCTATCGGCGAATTATCCAGGCAATTCCCTCTGCGACTCATACTTTGCATTACCCCATCACGCCAGAGTAATTTCCTGTATTTATTGCTTTTATATTGACCCCCTTGATCTGAATGAAACAGCAGACGGCCATCACGAGGTCGTGTTTCCAGAGCGTTACGCAAAGCCCGGCACACCACATCAGCATCAGCGGTTAATGAGAGGGCTGAACCGATAATCCGGCGTGAATATAAATCAATAACAAGCGCGAGATAGCACCATCTGTCCTGCAGGCGAATAAACTGATATCACCACACCAGACGCGGTTTGGTGTGGCGGGGTTAAACTGCCGGTTCAATAAGTTTGGTAATGCCGGACTGTTGTCTTCATTTACCCGGTAGCGATGTTTAACAGGCTGGCGACTAGTCAGCCCGCATTCCTGCATCAGTCGTCGCGCCAGCCATCGACCTGCATTAACGCCACTCTGGCGCAATATCTGACTGATTGCCCGACTACCTGCAGCACCACGACTGAGAGTCATGGAATTCTCTCACCCGACTTCGTAATTCAATTCTTTGTGCATTTTCAATTCTTTGTGCATTAACAGGACGCTTTACCTGCGCGTAATAAACGCTACGGTGAATACCGAATAAATGACAAAGGATCTGCACAGGGCACTTTGCTTTTAGCCGTGTGATTAGCGCGATAACTTTCCGGGGGCTTCGCTCATCAGCACGGCAGCCTGCTTTAGTATTTCTTTTTCCATCTCAAGACGCTTTATCTGTGCTTTAAGCTGCTGAATTTCGCGTTGTTCAGGAGTAATGGCATTGCCAACGGGCTCAATACCTTGAATTTCCTGCTTATACAGCCGTATCCATTTGCGCAAATGGTCAGGGTTGAGTTCGAGCGCCTGAGCGACTTCCCGTACATCTCGCTGGTATTCAACAACCTGTTCGATAGCTTCGAGTTTGAACTCTGGGGAAAATGTGCGTTTAATCCGACGATTTTTGATCATGCATCACCTCACGTTCACTGTTTTAACATTAACAGGATTTCGAGGTGTCCTGAATTATTGATCCACTACAGTAGGCCATGGCAGAGGCAGAACGGAGAGCTTTAAAACTTACTCTCAAGGCTCTGATTTGAAGGATTTAGCGGGATATATCGAATCAGTAACGTACTAAGTTTATAAACAAAAAAACCGCCTATTAATGGCGGTTTCTTAAAAAGAAATGACTATTATTGGAAGTTTTTGTAATTTATACTTTAAAAATCATATCTTTATGATAAGCAGTAAATTTGGGGTTTCGCATTATAGTTAGAACTTGCTGGATAACCCATTTCTTCCCAATATCAAAATCATGCTCAATGATGCAAGGTATTGAAATAAATGATTTCTCACATTGAATTGTGAAAGAGAAGCCGTCATTTTCTTTCAAAATTGTCTGTAGATGAGATTTGATAAAAACATCAAAGATAACTCTTAGTTCCTCAAGCGTTATTGGAGGAACATTACGAGGATCATTTAGACGATCAGCAGCGAAATGGAGCGAAAACTTTAACTTAGCACTATCTTCCTGTAATACATCATTAATGTCTGCTTCAAGGTCATCTAGCTGCTGTTGAGTGATCATAGATAAGATGCTGTCATTTCGGCTAATTTTTCGTTTAATTCTACGCTATTAGAAGCGCAGACTGTGCCTACGAGTTCAGTTTTTGATAACGAACCAACTCTCACGTCAAACTCACGATTATCAAAAGAATCTACAACAACAAAAAGTCTTGTTGTTGGGTTATAAAACGATGCACAATTTTGAGTAACTTGCATATCAAAGTTCATATGAATCCTCCCTCCGCTATAGAAAGGCGCGGGATTTTAGTTAAAGCTAATACAGCCAATATAGATAAAATCAAAAACAATTTTCTTTACCTATGTAAACATTCTACCCTAATTGACCGAGTCGTCAACATGACTGCACATAAATCATCCAGCAAGTGCAGCCATAATACAGCCTTGTCCCTTCGTTTTTAACGATTAAGGTAGCTAGTGTTGATATCGTTAAGTACCTGCTCGTTGTAGTTACTAACATGCTCTGAAGCTATCACACTAAACACCCCCTCAAGCTTTCCTGAATCTATGTTCAATTTAACATCCGCAGGTTTTACAGTAATATGGTTTACTGGTGCTTGGTACTGACTACTAGCTTGATATGGTGTTGGCTGAAGGCTGCTTGCTGTAGGAATCATTGCCTGTGGAGTCATGTTGTTTGCATATGGTTGGTAGGCTTTCATCCCATCACGCCCAATCTCTGCAATCCATTGACGAATGCCACTATAATCCCCCCACCATTGCATAAGATCTGCTCTTTCGACGAGATATTCAGCACGATTGTAAGCGGCTATAATCTCAGTGCTTTTGGTATGAGCCAAAGTTGATTCAAGAACTTCCGTCCTGAATTTACCGCATTCCTCTGCTGCTGTTCTTGCGATAGATCGCATACCGTGGGCAACCAATTCACCACCTAAACCCATACGGATTAACGCTGCATTGGCTGTTTGCTCATGCATATGGGTCAATGGAGTTTTTATGCTGGGAAATACCCATTCACGATGGCTGCTGATAGGCTGCATATTTTCTAGTATACGAAGAGCTTCTTTGCTGAGCGGCACCTTATGAGGACGTTTCATCTTCATAAATTCGGGGGGAATGTTCCAGATTTTTTTCTCTGTATCGATGTCAGCCCAACGCGCACGAACAGCCTCTCCGGGGCGAACCCAAGTAAGCAATTGCCATTCAATCAGCATACGTGTTTCCAGCCGTATGGAAGCATTCGCCAGTGCAGCCATAAATCTTGGTAGTTCGCTGGGGGGAAGGGCGGGCATATTTTGCTTTTTAGGTTTACTAAAACGCTGACCAAGGTTATCAGCAGGATTAAACTCAATAAGTTCTTCTGTCGCTGCCCAGCGGAAGATTTCATTCAGGCGGGAAATGATTCGGCGCAGGGTTTCCAATACACCGCGTTGTTCAATTGGGTCAAGATGCTGCTTCAATAACTTAGGCCGGATCTCTTTGATAGGGACATTGCCTAATCCGGGGAAGATATTTCTTTCAAGACTGCGCCAAATGTCTTCTGCATGGTCTTTGGATATACCAGATGTCTTTACCTTCTCATCTAACCACTTTCGAGCAACGGCTTGGAGCGTGTGCTCAGTAGCATCCTTCAATGCATTAGCTTTATCGTTGTTATGGACTTGTGGATCGATGCCATTGGCAAGTAAAGATAGGTATTCATCCCGCAAAACTCTTGCTCTTGCTAACGTGAGGTGGGGGTAGGTTCCGAGGCTTATCTTTGTTCGCTTTTTAGTTATTGGCACTGCATACCTGAAATACCAATTTTTCTTACCACCCTTTGATAGGGGAGCGATTCGTAGCATCAAGCCGTCACCATCAAAAAGGTTGATCTCCTTTTCTGCTGGCTTGCTATTTTTGATTTCAGTGTCAGTGAGTTTCTTAGCGATCTTTGCCATTTTAGGACCCTCGATTATGGGACCCTTTGTGTTGGGTCCCAAAAAGGGTGCCATAACGAGTAGCTTCTAGCAAATCTCAGTAGACTTCTATAGACGTAAAAAAGCCCGCAAGGCTGGTTCCATGCGGGCTTAGTAGACTTCAGTATACTTCAAACAACTAAAAAGTGGTGGAGCTGGGGGACGCTGAATAGGTTGATCAATACATTGTATTCATTGATAAAAATTTATTTCAAACTTTCTGTGTGTACCTAAACGTGTACCAATTATTTAAACTGACAATGAAGTAGGCTGTGTTTATTAATGGATTTCTCTGCTGCTAGTTTATGTGTTTGTAAGGTAATTTACGGAAAAAAAAGATTTATAGAAAAACTGTTCACACTGTTCACTTTTGAATTTAATTATTAAAATACAATATGTTAGATGGTGATGAGTTAGTGACGAGTTTATCCTAACTAGTCACTTGCTGTGAACAGTCGCCATTGAATACAAAAACACCGGCCTAGGCCGGTGTGATTATTTTTGAGGTGCCAAGATAGGTGGGACAGAATTGGGGATAAAAGAAAGGCCTGCAAGCAGGCCTAAGTACACACTGATACATTGCTCCCCGGTGTTGGATGTATGAGGTTTGTACAACGCAACTATAAGTGTCATAACTGATAGCGTCCAATGGGTTAGGCAGATCAATAACGCCATATTGATCGGTAGAAACGATCGTGATGTTGTTTATTCAATGTGCTTCACATTTAGGCAACCAGTCGGCCTCGCAGTCTTCACTTAATATCAGATTTGTTTGCATCCCTTGGTTCGTCTTTCGCTTCAACAAGGCTATTTCATATTCACTCAGGGTTTGCGGCACAGCGCGCCCGAATGCGGTCAGGCTCATTGGCCGTTGGTGGCCGCGCGCCTCCATAAACGACAGGTAAGCGTGATACAGGTATTTACGCGGATTAGCCGGGATAATATTGGCATTCCCCATATACAGGCCATTGGGCGTATTAACCGCCAGCAGATAACCACAAAAATCAACCAGAGGGTCAGCACCGCGTTTAATCTCTAGCGCTTCATCCGAGTTCTGCTGCGCTTCGAGTAGCGCACGGGCATCATTGGGAGCAATAAAACGCTGCATCAGGTGCCGCACCATCACCGCCAGCTCACCGGTAATTTTTGCCAACAACTGCGGATCACGCTCGTTAGCCGGGATGACTTCCGGGAACGGCAGAATAACCCGGCGACGGGAGACACCGCCGCTGCGGTCACTGAACTGCATCGGGTTGTTATTGACGGCCAGAATCACCGCCGGAATATGAGTGGAATAGGCATCACGGTATTTCGGGTCTATGGCGACAGCATCACCGCCAGTGATGGCTTTAATGCCGGCACCGTCACCGCTCCAGCGCTCTTGGTCTGGCAGGATAATCAGTGAGAACCCCACCACAGAAGCACGTTCCCGCGACGATTCCAGCGTATCGATGGTGGCCGAGGTGGTATTGTCTTTCCCGGCCAGCAAGCTGGCGATAGAGGCCATCACGCTTTTACCACTGCCACCCGGCCCGGTCACCTCAAGGAACAGTTGCCAGTCATAGCGGTTCGCCAACACCATATAAAGCGCCGCGAGAATACGCTCCTGTTTCTCGTGTTGTTGCCCGGCGGCCCGCGTTAACCAGCGCCAAAAGTGCGGGGCATGGTCGGACAGATTTTCCCCGGCTTTGGGCGGGGTGTAATCCACACTGTTCACGGTACGCAACCAGTGCGTTTTTTGGTGTGCACTGAACTGGCCGGTAGTGGTATCAAATACCCCGTTACGAAAACCTATTAAGTGCCGGGCGGGTGTTCCCATTTGTGGCACCATCAGCTTGAGCGTATCAAGTACGCTGTTTATCCCTGATGCTGAGAACGGGGCGCGGATTTTCTGGAACAGGGCGGCAATCTCCCGGCTGAGTACCCGATATGGTAACACCTGCCACGCCCCTTTTTCATAGCGGCACAGGTCTTCACCCACCTGTGGCACCGCCAATAAGTGCTGATAGTGCTCTGCTAATAGTTCGGCCTTTTCACTGGCGCTCATGGCTTTCAGGTCGGCGTCACTGAGCGTATCAAACGGGCTGGGCTGTTGCGGCTGATTGAATGCCTGTAACTGGGTCAGGGCGGCCAGTTTACCTTGCTGCTGATAAACGTCGTTCCAGTCGCCCACAACCGACGGCAACGCCAGCTTACCGCCGCTCAATTGGGCGGCCTCTGTTGCGCGGCTCTGGCCGGTGCCGTTCTCGTCATTATCGGCGGCCAACAATAGCAATGCATCCGGGTAGTGGGTACGCAACTGTTGCGCCAGTGCGGGCAGATTGTTAGCGCTGAGCGCGACACACACCGTTTCCCCGGTCAGATGATGTACCGTTAGCCCGGTAGCATAGCCCTCGGTCAGCCAGATAACGGCGTTATTCTGTCCGGCAAAAAAATGACAGGCTGCTTTCACCTGCCCCCCGGCCAGCGTGCGCTTGTCACCGTTGGCGTTAATCAACTGAACATTAACCACTTCACCGGCACTGTCGGTAAGGGGGAATAACAGGTCGCCGGGTTGATAGGTAATACCCCCAACACACAACGGTTTACCGTGTAATGTCAGCGTCTCCAGCTCTGGCCAGCCTTTGGCGGTCAGATAGGCATTCCCGGTCTGTGGTCGGGCGACAGTCAGCAGTTGTTTAGCCTGTTCTGCGGCCCGCTGCCGTGCTTGCGCTTTCTCCTGCGCTTCCTGCCCGGCATTGTGTGCCGGTAATGGCGGGTTCGATGGTTCTCCTAACACCTCGGCCACTTTGCAGGCGGCTTCCTTGGTCGTGACCGCCAGCGCCTTTTCAACCAGATTCAGACCATCGCCGCCGCCGCACTGGTTACAAAACCATGTGCCACGCCCTTGCAAATTATCAAAGCGAAAACGGTCTTTACCGCCACACATCGGGCAGGGCTGCGCCCGGCCTCCGGCGGCGATATGAATACCAAGAGCGGGGAGCAATACCGGCCACTGGCCGGTGGCTGCATGTGAGGTTTTTGAAACGCTTAATAGTGTCATTCTCTGTTTCTCCTCAGTGCAGGGTAGTTTGACTGGTTGTGGCTATCTGCGCTTGGCACAGCTCATCCATCATTTTTTGCCCTAATACTGTCAGGCGCGGCGGAGCCAGCAAAATATCCGGCTGCACCATGTCACTGAGCATGGTACAGGCCATATCCATACCGGCTTCTGGCCCGTGCTGGCGCACAAAGTAGCCCTCAATATCCATCGCAATGGTCATTTGTAATTCATCCAGCGAGTAACCAAGGCTCACCCCGTGAGATACGCAGGTATCCAGATAGGCATGGGCTAACGCACGGCGATAAACAGCGGTACGGACTTCAACGGGCAGACAGGATTGATTCAGGGTATTCATACGATAGGTGCCTCCATGCGGGATAAAATTTGAGATTCGCAGGTGTTCATCACCTGTCCGAGCTGGTCAGTCAGTAACGCCACCATTGAGGCGAACGATTCAGGCGACGGCGGGGTAATGCCGTGCAACAGACTGCTTTGCGTTTCCAGCATATCGAGGAACGTCACGCCGACATTGTGTGCGTGCTGGAGGCGTAAAAAATCAGCGTGAGGGATACTGTACTGCGTATCACAGTCATAACGGGCGGCAAGGGTATTCATGCGACCGCCCCCAGTGGCAGACGGCCAGCAAACGACAGGATGTAGTCACGGGTTAAACGCAGGCGGGCATTCTTCTCACTGCTGGCGGTGGTACGCAACATGCAGGGACGCGCCATTAATTCAGTACGACGAACAGCAGCGAATAGATAGATAAATTGCGGGTGTAACGGGGTGAGGGATGTAGCCATAGTGGCAGCCTCCAATAAGTATTGGTTATTGCTACCACCGAAGTTTCCACGCTTATGGGTGGTAGCCCAGACGGGGGTGGAAATACCGGCCTTATTGGAAACCGGCCAGCCCGAAGGCTGCCCCGCCTGAGCCACCATTGCTTGATAGCGACAGCGGTGTAGAAACCACTGTGCAAAAAACTGGTAGGCCGAGGCCACGACATAAAAAAACACGCCTGGCGCGTGTTGTGTCGCCAATAAGTAACTCGGGTTTCCACGCCCGGCTGCCGATTTTGCGACAGCACGGCGACTATAACGCAAGGCCTGCAAAAAATGCAAGCCAGAGAAAAGCCCTTTTTGCGGGATGAGGGTCATCGGTTTAGCAATCAGTCTGAATATCAGGCTTGGGCTGTACGGGGGTACGGGCGTAGAAATTGGCCTGTGCTGGCGTGCCTGCCGCATTGCCCGACATCACTTGCACCACGCCGTTTAGCTGGCTGCGGTACTTGGGTAAAGCAAGGCCGGGTTGTTGCTGCGCAATCTGGAACGCCTCAGCGATGTATTGCACGTCTCCATCATTCAGAGTGAAGAATTGCTCGCCGATTTTTAGGGTGATCATGCTGATACCCCCTGACGGTTAGCAATGCGCTCTGCCATCCAGCCCTCAATCTCAGAGGCCAGCCATGCGACGTTCTTACCGCCAAGGGAAATTTGTGCGGGGAAGTGGTCACGGCTAATCAGTTCATAAATGGTCGAGCGGGATAAGGCGGTGGTGTTAATCACTTCAGGTAGACGCATAAAGCGGTCACGCGGGTAGTGTGTTGCCATTGGTGGTGGCGTATTGGATAAAGCCTGTTGTGTCATTGCAAGCATGAAAAGCTACCTTATTGGTTGTCCGGCCATATACCGCCGGGTTTGCTGGGATTCAGTTGGGTAGCCCCCTATTGTGAGAATATTTTTACCTGATGCAACAAGCCGTTGTTGTGTGATTTACCACAACAAACGCACGTAAAAATGACGGTATTTGACTCTCTGGGTCTATGTGGGTGTATTCGGGTATATGTGTGGAAGGGGTGTTTTTTTGTACTGAGTCGTTAAAGCCAAAAAGAATTAAAAGATATTTATTGATATTAAAATGCTCTAAAAAGAGTGGTGGTGGTTGAGCACAACAGTGAGGGTTTTGCCTGCTTTTTAAGCTAGCCAGAGAAAAAGCTCTTTTTAACCCAGTGAACAGTAGTGAACACTTGGTGAATAGTTTCAAATGAACTGTTCACCCTTTTATTTATTGATTATTAATACTTTTCTCCTAAAGTGAAGAGTAGTGAACAGTTTTTATAAAACTATTATTTTTATAGCCCTTTTAGTTTGATTTGAGAGTGTGTTGTATGGGAAATGGCACAACGGGCATTGATTGAGACGTTGTGTGAGAGCTTGCAAAATGACTCCACATTGACTGAGACGGAGTTATCCCCCTATGAACCAGAAAAAACCACACTCGATTACGCCCGCCCTTGAAAGATTTAAAGCAGCGAAAGCGCAACACCTGAAAAATGAAGAAACCTACAAAGAAATTATGGCCTCCATTGCCCGTAGCCAGCAAAAGCAGCGCGACGCCGAAAACCAGAGCCAACAGGCTGACGGCAGTTGGCGCAAACTGTTTCGGAGTTTGCGCGGTGAAATGACGGATGAACTACAAACTGAACATATCCGCCGGATTTCACAGCGGGAGCTGGCACAAGAATTCGGGCATCTGATTGAAGAACTGGAGTTGGATAAGAGTGCCGTCCTGCTGGAACTGTGCGCGTCAGCAAAGCCCTATAAAGACACGCATCGCGAAGCTCTAACGGCTTATGCAGACATGGAAATAGTGGCGGCGTTGTACACTTTACCACCGGAACTCATTCGGGCGGTAAAAATCAAAATGGCTGTTAACAATGTTTACGGTGATGAATCACCGGCGCGCGCATTGGGTATGCTTATTACTACACTCATCAGGGCTGCCGCCCTGTCTCCCTTCAATATAGAAAAAGAGACTGTTCTGGCAGAACTGAGTTTACAACGGCCAGAACCGGGTTATGTGGACTCGACTCTGAACAATAGCCCAATCAAACGTGGGCGGTTATTCAATGAAATAAAAGAAAAACGCAAAAAACTCAACCCAGCCGGGGAGCAATAATTATGATGCGTTGTCCTGTGTGTAAACATACATCTCATACTCGCGCCAGTCGCTATTTATCCGAGCAGACCAAAGAGGCGTATTATCAGTGCCAGAATATAGAATGTTCTTGTACCTTTAAATCGATTGAGAGTGTGGATAAAATAATTACTCGCCCTCCGGTTAAAGAGCCTGAAATAATACCTGATGTTATTCTACCAGAGCGAAAAGTATTAAATCGCTACGGTTCTAACGCACGAATTCATTAATAATCCCACTCCGCCTGTAACCTCTCAAGGCGGGGACTTTTCTCCGACTCTCACCACTTCGCCCTTGCCGTTTAAGGGCTTTTTTTCTGGCTAGCCTGCTAAAATGAGCACTGCATGCATATAGTGCATGAATTTGCATGCAGCGCCTTAGCATCAAAACATCTGAAACACCGCGCTACAAGGGCTTGTAGGCTCTCTATGTCATGCATGAAAAGTGCATGATAAAGTCAGAGCGCGTAGGCGGGGGACCATTGCGCGCATAGGCAAATCAGCGATTCCCCCTAAATTATTAGAGTAAGATTGATTTAGACCAAACTCACCATTTTACCCTTTGGAATGCACTAACGATATCTAATTTATCCTGTTGGAAATACCAATTGGTATACTTCTCTTCAATTTCCTCAAGAGTGTTTATCTTTAAGTCATGCAATTGTTTTTTATATTCACCATCATTGCTAGACATGAAGTCGTAAGGTTTGTCTCTTATAATGGCTAAAGTGGCAGCTGAAATTAAGGATATTTGTATCTTCATTTCTAAATGTTTTATTTGAAGCTCAATAATAGCTAGTTTTCCGGTTATAAAATCATCTAATTCAGTTTCTTTTAAACTTCTTATTCTTATTTTTTCTTCTAATTGGTCAAAAAAAACTTCCATCTGGCTAGATATCTTATCCTTTAATTTAGATGCTTCGGCTCGTCTAAATGCTCTTGTGTTTATATATGAAGAAATAAGCCACCCAAGAGCAGCTATTAGTGACGATATAATAACAGCCACATATTTAGCGTCTAGTATCATTATCCGCAGCCTCAATACGTTCTTTTATCAGTAATTCTATGCTTTCTAAGTCGTTATGGTGGTACTTGAGTTTTTTATCAATTTCTTGCTTTGTAAATCCCTCTTCTCTAATTAAGCCCCCAAAGGCTTCATCAATGAATGAACGCCCATAACGGTTGTAACCTGTAAGATCCACATCGACGAAGTCAAAAGCTCTGAGTGCAGGGGCAAGATGCTCTTGCCTAAATTTTTCCCCATTACCTGCACCATCAGAGGGATATCTACCATATGGTTTTTTATTGAAATCATTGATAATGTTTATTTTCTTAAGATTCATCATACTCAACCTTTATGTTCCACTGTATCAAAGTACCCGGTAGTAGTTTGGGAAGCTCGATTGTATCAACTTTTCCATTTTTGAGCTTGTACAAACCGTTATTGCTATAGATCCAAAGCGTACCTTTTTCGTTGCTACTTACCAGCGCTTTAATGCTCTTACTACCTTGACCATGTTTACTCGCAGCTGTTCCTGTAACATCTCCAGCCATAGAAATAGCTATTTTCATAGCATCACTTACTCGCCCAAATTTGTAACGAATTATATCAACTGCTGCAATACCTTCACCTTTAAGCTCATTAATAACTTTAGCTTCTAACTCTGGGTATGTGGTTTTTAACGTGTCACCAAACCATGATTTATTTAAAACAGTTTCAGGAATACCAACACCTTTGTCATATATTGCTAAAAATAGTTGGTCATCAGCTAAGTCACATTTCATCCACCATTTTTTATTTTTATTACCTTCATTTAAACTAGGGTATGCATGATATGCTACATTATTTATCGCTTCATGTATTGCTCCTCCGTATATACTCTCTTTTATAGCAGACATTTTGTTTTTGTAAATTTTTTGCTGTATGAAGTCAACAATTTCGTCTCTGAACTCTCCGCCAGTACTAGCAATGACAGGTATATATTCACCATCAAAGTTAGGGGGGATTATATTTCTTTTACAAAGTCTAATGAAACCTGATTTTTTTATAATTCTATTTACTTTTAATTCTTTTGACAAAGATACAATTTTATATGTTTTACCATTTGAAATGGAATCCTCTACAGCAGCATATAAAATAAGCATGGAGGCCACTTTTAAATGTTCTGTGTGTGAAAAGTCAAGTAGTACTCTTGTAGTGCTATTTTTATTTATATTATCTATATCAGTAATTATACTTAAAGTTTCTTGATAGTCTTTTCCTTTTTCTGGTGAGTAAATACAGAAGTTTTTAGGAAACTTTATATATTCGTAATCACTCTTTTGGTTTCCTTTTTTTCTTGGTCTATATGAATGATAGGTGAGGTCTTTCCTCTTAAGTACATTGAGCCAACGCTTTAAAGCTATTCTATTTTGTACTGCTTCCCTGTCTTTATTTGCCACAATAATCTCCTAATAAATTTTTATGAGGTTATAATTTCATTTTAAATGAAACTACTTTTAATGCTCCGACTAGAGTAAACAAATTTACCCCACCACGACATTAGATCAACTCGTTGAGCCATATATGTAGCATGATTATAAGCTTTTCTAACTTCATTCTTGTCACTGTGAGCTAATGCAGCCTCTATCACATCGGCATTAAACTCGGCTTCATTCATAGCTGTACTCGCAATAGAGCGCATGCCATGTGCAACAAGCCTTCCACCATAGCCTATACGTTTAAGCGCAGCATTAGCGGTTTGACTGTTCATCGGCTTACTCGGATTATTACGGCTAGGGAATACATGTTCACGGCCACCACTGATAGGGCTCATAAGCTCAAGTATCTCTAATGCTTGGTCAGAGAGTGGAACTATATGGTCACGCTTAGCCTTCATTCGTTCCGCCGGAATACGCCACTCACGCTTTTCAATATCAATCTCAGCCCAAGCCGTTGCAGAAGCTTCAACTGGACGTATTAGCGTGAGTAATTGCCATTGAAGAAGGCAACGGGTTGGTATAGATAAGTTGCTCATGGAGATCGTGTACATTAGTTTAGGTAGTTCTTCGGGGCGTATCGTTGGCATATGCTGTTTTTTGGGACGTTCAAAAGCGTTGCTAATGCCTGATGCTGGATTGGCATCAATCAAACCTACATTGACCGCATAAATCATTATCTCATTTATACGTTGTACCAGCCTCCGAACCGTTTCTAATGCGCCACGCGCTTTGATTGGTTCTAATGCCTGTATCAACGTTCTCGCTTTGATATCCTGCACCGGGATATTTCCGATGGATGGCAAAACATCTTTCTCTATGGATCGCCAAATATCTTGCGCGTGGTCTTTGCTAACATGTGTTTTTTTTAGGCTAAACCATTTTTGTGCAACATTCAGAAAAATACTCTCTTGGGCTATTTGGCGTTCTTCAGCTCGTTGCTCTTCTTTCTCTTGGGGATCAATACCACGAGCGAGTAGGGCTAGTTTATCATCTCGTATTTGTCGTGCATCGGCTAATGAGAGTGTGGGGTATGTTCCAAGACTAACATTTGTACGTTTGTTACTGGTTGGGCGTTGATAGCGTAAACGCCATAACTTCTTGCCACTCGTTTTAACAAGCAGGAATAGACCATTGCCATCATGCAGAGTGAAGTCTTTATCTTGAGGTTTAGCTTTCAAAATTTCATTGTGGGATAAAGGGCGTGTCATTCGCGCCATAGTTAGCCTTTTTCCATAATTGGTACACGTTTAATGGTACACATTATAGCGTGTACCTAAACGTGTACCAATGTTTACTGGATTTAGCCGGATATGCTCGGATAGCTACAGACACAAAAAAGCCCGCAAACCTAGGTGGGATGAGGGCTTTCCGTACTTCTCCGGACTTATCTGGTAATACCCGGATCATTATTTGGTGGAGCTGGGGGGATTTGAACCCCCGTCCGAAATTACTACGCCGTCGGCACTACATGCTTAGTCCAGTCATTACATTCGCCGGTTAGCTGCGGACGGACACGCTACTAACAAACTATCCTGATTGGGTTTAACGCTTTCACCCCAGGCAAGGTGTCCACGCGATCTCTTTTGGGTTTGACCTCTCTTTATCCCCGTCCTAAGAGCGGAGGCTAGGGAGAGAGGGAATCTTCAGTTTCTTAGGCTGATTAAGCTGCTAAAGCAGCAGATTCGTATTGCGAGTCGTTTGCAATTATTTTTTTTGCGGTTTTTTACGAGGCCTCCGCACCTCGGCATGCACCTTGGGTTTCGCGAATCCCGTCGAATCCAGAATCAGCCCCAAAGAACTTCTGTAGTATACCAGAACTATAACCTATTAAGCCAGTGACTTAACGATTAGCATGTTTCATAATTCTGGCTTTATCAACCTGCCATTCACGATCTTTGATATCATCGCGTTTATCGTGATCTCTTTTACCTTTTGCGACGCCGATTTTAACTTTAACCCAAGCATTTTTCCAATATACGGAAAGGGCAACTACGGTAAAACCGTCGCGATTCACTTTGCCGATTAATGAGTCCAACTCGCGTTTGTTCAGTAATAATTTGCGTGTGCGCATAGGTTCGCAGACAACATGCGTTGAAGCGACGTTAAGCGGCGTAATAGTCGCCCCAAACAGGAAAGCCTCACCGTTTCTAAAGGTTACGTAGCTATCACTGATGTTGGCTTTACCTGCACGCAGAGATTTTACTTCCCAACCTTGCAGCGAAAGGCCTGCTTCGAATTCTTGCTCAATGAAGTATTCGTGGCGAGCACGTTTATTTTGCGCAATGGTTGCGGAACCGGGTTTGTATGCTTTTTTCTTTGTCATAGTGTTGATCATTATACTGTAAGCGTTGGCGAATGAAATCCTTTCCCGCGAGATGCTGGTGTATTTTGTCGAATTTATTGCCGTTTATGTACGGTTGATTTTTTGTCAGTGGGTAGATAAATGGTATTATCCATGCGTTTTATGTCTCTCAGGAAATGTTATGCCACAGATTAGTCGCTCTGCATTAGTTCCGTTCAGTGCAGAACAAATGTATCAACTGGTTAATGATGTCAAATCTTATCCGGAATTTTTGCCTGGTTGCACGGGCAGTCGAGTCATTGAGACTTGTGATAATGAAATGACCGCAGCGGTTGATGTTGCAAAAGCGGGTATTAGCAAGACGTTTACCACTCGCAATATTCTGACGGATAACCAGAGCATTAATATGCAACTGGTTGATGGGCCATTCCGCAAACTGATGGGCGGTTGGCATTTTACGCCATTGAGTGCTGATGCCTGTAAGGTGGAGTTGCATCTCGACTTCGAGTTTACTAATAAGTTGATTGAACTGGCTTTTGGTAAGGTTTTTAAAGAACTGGCCGGAAATATGGTGCAAGCATTCACTCAACGAGCCAAAGAGGTCTACAGTGTCGGAGTTTTGCGTTGAGGTCGTGTATGCCTTGCCGGAACGTCAGTATGTACGCAAGGTTTATCTTGCCGAAGGCTGCACGGTAGAGCAAGCGATTGAGGCTTCGGGGATTCTAGAGTTACGAACAGATATTGACCTGAAGAAAAACAAAGTAGGGATATACAGCCGCCCAGTAAAATTGGGAGACAGAGTACATGACGGTGATCGGGTTGAGATCTATCGGCCATTAATTGCCGATCCAAAAGAGTTACGTCGTATTCGCGCGGAAAAAACCAAAAAATAAGGCGCATTACGCGCCATATTTTTATCAACCGTCAGTGTTACGGGGAAAGTCAGCCTGATGAAACAACCGGTATCACAGGCATTGATTCTATAGCGCTATGACTTAGGTGACTCCCCATCTTCACGACTACTGCCGAGAAAGTTAATTCCCGGTCAGCGATGGCACGTTTTTAATATCAGTCAGAACGCCACTGTTATCGAAGGTCAGCGTTAGAGTCTGCTGAGTCACTTTTTCGTGTCCCGGCTGTTGACGGAATACGTAGAACCAGGTCTGAGTACCAAACGGATCCTCAAGCATCGGGGTGCCAAGTGTGTATGCCACCTGTTGCTGAGTCATACCTTTATGAATTTTTGATACATCATTAGGCGACAGGTAGTTACCCTGATTAATATCAGGCCGATAGACCACCTTTTCTAGCGTAGAGCATCCCGCAGTAAGCATTACGAGCATTACAGCGGCGGCAGTCAGCATTTTACAGCGCATAGTAATCACATTCCTTTTCGGGCATAGGATGACGATGATAATAGACCTTGCAGCAGTTGGGAACCTTTACAGGGCTTCAGTATGACCCCCATAATGCAAAAAAGTTGAGCTTTTTTATGCTGCCAGCAATTCTTTTGCATTTGCCAGCGTATTTTTTGTGACTTCACTACCGCCTAAAAGTCGCGCCAACTCTTGCAGCCGGGCTTTTTTATCCAGTTTGTGCATCTGTGTTTCGGTTTCGCCACCGTCTGTTTGTTTACTAACAAATAAATGTTGGTGACCGCACCCAGCAACTTGCGGAAGGTGGGTGACACACATTACCTGCGTTGATTCACCGAGTTGGCGTAGCAGACGACCAACAATAGCGGCTGTTGGCCCGCTGATTCCCACATCGACTTCATCAAAAATCAGTGCGGGTGTATCCATTTTACGTGCCGTAATCACCTGAATCGCGAGTGCGATACGTGATAATTCACCGCCTGAAGCGACTTTCGCCAACGGCTGCAAAGGTTGCCCTGGATTGGTTGTGACACCAAATTCGATGCGGCTAGCACCTTCGGCACTAAGATGCTCGGGTGCGAAATGCACATCAATGGCAAGTTGCCCGTGCGGCATAGAGAGTTGATGCATGCTCTCAGTGATCAGCGTAGAAAGTTCTTCAGCATAATATTGGCGTTTCTGATGTAATTGATTGGCGAGCACCAGTGCGTGCTGATAGTGAATATTGACCGTTTCACTCAATTGTTCATGGTCACTTTCCTGCTGCGAGAGCGCTTGTTGTTCTTCCAGCAACTGTTGATGGAGGGCCGGTAATTCTTCTGGTGCAATGTGATGTTTACGTGCCAGATTCAGCTGACGTGACAGGCGTTGCTCCAGTTCATAGAGGCGATTCGGATCCATATCCAGCTTTTCACCGTAGTGACGTAGTTCATCACTGGTTTCACTAATTTGGATCGACGCTTCTTCCAGCATATTCAGCAGATTGTGGAATTGTTCATCCATACCCGCCAATTCAGTAATCAGTTCCTTGACCGAGTAAAGCTGGCTCAGAATATTTTGTTGCTCGTCATCAGCAAGTAGTTGAAGAGCCTGTTGGCTGATCGATATCAACTGACCACTATTGGCTAATCGTTTGTATTCAGCATCGATTTGTTCATATTCGCCCTGTATGGGCGCAAAGGCATTTAATTCTTTTAGATGATACTGTAGCAGTTGGTGCCGAGCGTCTCGTTCCAAAGACTGTTGCTGATGCAAAGCCAGTGCTCGACAGCTTTTATGCCAAGCCTGATAAGCCGCTTTCATTTCGGCTAATAGTGCAGGCTGATCGGCATAAGCATCCAGTAGTTGTTTCTGGTGGTCTGGTTTTAATAATAGCTGGTGAGCATGCTGGCCATGAATCTGGATAAGATGCTGGCCGAGTTCACGTAGTTGGGAAAGTGGAACTGCGGTGCCATTGATAAAGCCTCGCGAGCGGCCATCAGAACCAATCGCGCGGCGCAGCAGGCATTCATTGCTGTCATCAAGCTGATGTTGCTCCAGCCATGCACGCGCTGTTGGCGTATCAGCCAAAGAGAAACGGGCGCAGATATCTGCCCGAGTAGCGCCGAGGCGCACCATGCTACCATCTGCTCGACTGCCCAGGCACAGGCCGAGGGCGTCAATGGCAATGGATTTACCTGCGCCTGTCTCGCCAGTAATTGTGGTTAATCCGGGTTGAAAATCAATTTCTAACTCTCGCACAATAGCAAAATTACTGATGGTAAGTTGCGCCAGCATGGTAAATCTCCTGTACATAAACACATGGCTGTATTTGAATACAGTATAAACTGGTTTTATATACAGTAAAGTGATTGGCGCACTTTTTAGAATAATTTTTTTGACCAGCCGAGCTTGGTACTTAACGTATTGAAATAACTGTAGTCCTTTGGGTGAATTAGATTGAGGTGGAAATCACTGCGGCGAATCAATACTTCCTCGCCATCCTGGATCGGCAGGGCAATCTGGCTATCGCAGCTCACTTCGAGATCGCTGCTTATTTGGGAAAACTTCAGGCGAATAGTGCTGCTGCTATTTATCACCAATGGCCGAGCAGAAAGGGTATGCGGGAACATGGGTACTAAAACAATGGCGTCCAGCGTTGGGGTAAGAATTGGCCCACCCGCAGAGAGAGAGTAGGCCGTCGAACCGGTCGGCGTGGCAATAATCAAGCCATCGGAACGCTGAGAAAATGCGAAGCGATCATCGATATACACTTCGAACTCAATCATATGCGCCACTTTACCCGGATGGAGTACTACCTCATTGATGGCGGTGCTCATTCGGCATTGTTGATTGGCTCTACGCACCTGAGTTTCCAGTAGAAAACGCTGCTCGCTCAAATATTCGCCTTCCAGAACGTCTGAAAGTTGTTGTTGCGCGTTATCTGGATCCAAATCGGTTAAAAAGCCCAGATTTCCTCGGTTGACGCCGATCACTTTGATATTATATCGAGCCAGAACTCTGGCGGCCCCCAGCATATTGCCATCACCGCCGACCACCACCGCCAGATCGGCTTTTTGGCCTATGTCTGCCAAACTGCCAGTCACGGCATCGCTCAAATTAAGATCACGGGCAATTTGCCGTTCAACCATCACGGCATAACCTTTGGATTTTAACCAGTGGTAGAGCATTTCATGGGTAGCAAGTGCGGCCGGGTGACGTGGGTGACCGACAATACCAATACAGTTGAATCTTTTATTCATTGCCGTGGTTTTCCTCACTGGAGCGTCTTTGTGCCCCACATTGTGACCGGTTCCCTTGAATCCCCGGTTTTGATCCCCATAATAAGCCAAGTAGCGAGATTAATGCTAAAACGCGGAGATATCCATGAGTAGTAAAGAACAGAAAGCGCCTAACGAGCAAGTCTCGGAAGAAATGGAACAAGCAGTAGAGCAACAAGCGGGAGCCGCACAAGAGATGAGTGACGGTGTCGATCCGCGGATTGCTGAGCTGGAAACCCAATTGGCTGACGCCTTACAGCGTGAGCGCGATAGCCTGTTACGCGCGAAAGCCGAAGTTGAAAATATTCGCCGCCGTACCGAATTAGATATCGAGAAGGCACATAAATTTGCTTTAGAGAAATTCTCATCGTCTCTGTTGCCAGTGATTGATAACTTGGAGCGAGCGCTGGATTCAGCAGATCACTCTAATACTGAACTGGCTGTCATGATCGAGGGTGTTGAGTTAACACGGAAATCCTTATTGGATGCTGTGGAAAAATTCGGTATCGAAGTGGTTGCGGAATCAAATGTGCCATTTAACCCTGAAGTTCACCAGGCGATGACCATGATTGAGTCTGCCGATCATGAACCTAATCACGTAATGAATGTGATGCAAAAAGGTTATACGCTGAATGGCCGTTTGTTACGCCCGGCGATGGTGGTGGTGTCTAAAGCGAAAGCTTAAGGCTATCCAGCGAGTCTGAAGGCACCTTTATGGTGCCTTTTTTCTCTGTGTCATCAGGCTGCTGGCAAGCGAGGTTGCCAGTCGATTGGCGTCAAACCTTGTTTCTCAAGTAGCTGATTAGTCAATGAGAAGTGCTTGCAACCCAAGAAACCACGGTGAGCCGAAAGCGGGGAAGGATGTGGCGCTTTCAGGATATGGTGCCGTTGAGGATCAATAATCTGGCCTTTCTTCTGAGCATGTGCGCCCCAGAGTAAAAATACAATGTCTTCTCGGTGTGTGTTCAGCGCCGAAATAACCCGATCGGTAAAGGCTTCCCAACCAAAGTTGGCGTGGGAGTGAGCCTTGCCACCTTCAACGGTCAGAACGGTATTAAGTAATAGTACGCCTTGCGTCGCCCAACTTTGTAAAAAACCATGGTTTGGTCGTTCGAAGCCAGGAATATCAGACACCAGCTCCTTGTACATATTAACCAGTGAAGGCGGTGCTGGTACTCCAGGTAAAACCGAGAAGGACAGCCCGTGAGCTTGATTCGGGCCGTGATAAGGATCCTGGCCGAGAATGACCACTTTCACCTGATCCAGTTCGGTTAAACGAAATGCGTTGAATACGTCTTTTTGCGGCGGATAAACAGTTTTCCCCGCGTTACGTTCAGCAGCAACCCGTGCTAGCGTTTGTTGGAAATAGGGTTGTTCTTTTTCTTGGCCAATAACATCGTGCCAAGTGAGGGAGGTGGTCATCAGACTCTCCTTTGTTTTTGTTAGAAATTAATGAAGTCAGCTTACCGGTTAGTTTTCGGGAGTGAAACTGTTAAAAGCGGCCTAATTGACATTAGGTTAAATAATCGCCATAAAATGCAATTTTTGTTGAAAATTTACAAAAAAAATTGTCAGGTCACTCATTGAGAAAATTGATATAAAACATAAATTTGCCATCCTGCCGGTGATTGGTTGGGCAAAAAAGTTGATTTAAGTCAAAGAATAACAGTGGTTTGACTGGTATACAGAACAATAAGACAACAATGGTTTTACCAAATAACCAGCGTGACTTTTTCCATTCCTGGAATTTTAGCCGTATTACGGAGGCACCAAATGATTACTGGTATTCAAATTACTAAAGCTAACAATGAAGCCTTACTGAACTCTTTCTGGCTGTTAGACGATGAAAAAGCAGAGATGCGTTGCGTTTGTGCTAAAGCTGGCTATGCCGAAGATCAAGTTGTACCGGCCAGTGAATTGGGCCAGATCGAATATCGTGAAGTTCCATTGGAGGTTGAATCTACCGTTCGCGTGGAAGGTGGTCAGCATCTGAACGTAAACGTTCTGCGCCGTGAAACGCTGGAAGATGCCGTTAAGAATCCAGAAAAATATCCACAACTGACCATTCGTGTTTCTGGTTATGCGGTTCGTTTCAACGCACTGACTCCAGAGCAGCAACGTGATGTGATTACTCGTACTTTCACCGAAAGCCTGTAATTAATCGGGTTATCAACGTTAATCACGTCAAGGGGAGCTTCGGTTCCCCTTTTTACTGTCTTTTTCCTGCGTTATAAAGTCTGATTCTGCTCACATTTTACAAATTCAATTAGCTATTCTTATCATTTATCATAAAGAACTCATCCGACCTGCCGATAGCCAGATTACACCCGTTAGGTGTTCACTTAATTTTGCCATCGATCAGGAGTTGTTATGAGTATGCCATTAAGCTTTTCCATAGCTTCATCTGCGAATGTTATCTCCAATCCGATGATTCCATCCCCTTCGATTAAGGTGGCAAGCACGTTAAGTGAAACGTTGCCTGTTACTTCCAGCCCTGCACCACAGATGATTCTTACGGCGGCGACTCAAGGAGCAAACGACCTTTATCAGTCGATGATGGGCGATCTCAGTCTATCTCGAGGCGAGCTGGCGGCGGTAAAATCCGCTGAAATGATTGGGAAAGGAAAAGCATCCCAGCAAAGTGATTACTCATTAGCGCTAATGGCTAAAGATGTATATGCGCCCAGCGGGGCTAATCTGGATGGTTTTCAGCGCGTAAGCGATGAAGCCCTGCTAAAGGTAGGCATTGACCCGGCCAGCCTGTCTGACCGTGCTTCTGGTTTCCAAGCAGGGATTTACTCGAATCAGCAACAATATGTTTTAGCTTTCGCCGGCACCAATGATATGCAGGATTGGTTGAGCAATATTCGTCAGGCAACGGGTTATGATGATATTCAATATAATCAGGCCGTCGCTTTAGGGAAAACCGCTAAAATGGCTTTTGGTGATTCATTGGTTATCACCGGACATTCTCTGGGCGGTGGATTAGCGGCAACGGCTGCGTTAGCAACGGCAACTTTTGCTGTTACTTTTAATGCGGCTGGCGTGTCAGATCACACCATGAATCGCTTGGGGATCAATCCCGTAGCAGCTAAAAAAGAAGCTGAAAGTGGTGCTATTCGCCGTTATAGCGAACAATACGATATGCTGACGGACACTCAGGAATCGACTCCGCTGATTCCTGATGCCATTGGTCATAAGATTACTCTGGCAAATGATGAAAAACTGACTGGGTTGAATGATTGGCGACCAAGTAAGCATCTTGAACGTCGTTTGACCGCTCACGGAATCGATAAGGTCTTGTCCTCCATGAGTGAACAAAAACCTTGGGAGTTGAAAAATGCCTGATAACACACGGATAGATAGATGCTTGCGTTGTCTTCGCTACGCTATCTGTGGTGTATTGATGCCGTTAATAAGTTTTGAGGGATTGGCAATGATCGAGAGCAAAAGCGTATTCATTGATCCACAAGTTATGCCAATGGCAGAAGCGATAATTCGTGGTGATGTGGCACAGATTCACCAATTGGCGACGGAAAAATTGTTGGAGCAGCGGGGCGATCAATCGATCACTTTATTGCAGTGGGCGATCCTGAATCAGCAACCTAAAAGCCTGCTGGCTTTGTTGGATAAAAATGCCGATCCTCTCCAGCCCGGTTTACAGGGGAACAGTGCGTTGCATACTGCGGCCAGCGTTAAAGATCCGCGTTATTTACAGATATTGCTGGATCGGCATTTAAAACCGGATGTGCGTAATAGTATTACATCGGCCACACCTTTGGCTGCGGCGGTCATGGCCGGGCGTCAGGATCAGGTTATGATGCTGTTGGCGGCCGGAGCTGATCCTAATCTACCGGATCGTTTGGGTGATACACCGTTGCATCTGGCCGGTAAGATTAATGCGCCTGAGCTGGCGCTATTATTGTTGCGCGCTGGCGCTAATCCCGCGTTACGTAATAAGCAGAAAGCGACATTCCAGCAGTATTTTGCTATGACGCCCGTTCATTTGCAGACCAGTGAGATGCAGAGTAAGTATCAGCAGCTTAATGAATGGCTACGATCCCACCAGTTGGTTGAGTTATATCAAAAACAGCCATGAGAAGATTAGATAGCGCTCTGGAAAATAGGCTAGAAGATTAAAACACCATCACAGATTTTTAGGATAATAACTCTCTTAATTGACTGTTTTTAAATGAAATTTATATTGATTATTCTCCTTGGTATTTAGATGTCATCACCCCTTTTCCATTAAAATAGCTAATGTTTGAAATAATGTGGACGAAAGTGATAAAACTCCCTGTTTTCACCATAAAAAAAGCCGCTTGAGTGTGAATTCAGCGGCTTTTTGCATGAGTGCTTAATTAGTCTGCACTTTTAGTTTGTTGCTTTATCTTTTGGTTTACGGCGCTTACCGACGTTTTTGGCATCGCGGTGACGAACCTTGACCTTGGTTTTTTCTTTGCTGGCTTCTTTTAGCTCTTTACGCTTGGCCAAAACCTTTTTCGACGGTTTGCCGGTAGATTTTGCACTTGGCTCTTTGCTGGTTGGGCGCAGTTCATCAATGACGCGAGGTTTCAACGGCTCTTTCAGATAACGGCCAATTCTGCCCAGCAGTAAATGGTCATGTGCTTCAACCAGTGAAATTGCTACGCCTTTACGCCCAGCACGCCCAGTACGGCCAATTCGGTGCAGATAGACGTCTGCGGTTAGCGGCAAATCAAAATTGAATACGTGGCTGATATCGTCGATATCCAAACCGCGAGAAGCAATATCGGTTGCTACCAATACATTGACCCGACCATCGCTTAAACGAATAACTGCTTCGGTACGTTTGGCTTGCACCATTTCGCCTTCGAGGAACCAGGCGTTGATCCCAGCTTCGCGCAGCCAGCTCACTAATTGGTGTACCTTTTCCCGGGTACGCACAAAAATAATGGATTTCTGTACGTCGGGTTGTTTCAGCAGGTGGACCAGCAAGGCAGTCTTGTGTTCGATATCGTCCGCACGATAATACCATTGCTGGATTTTCTTGCGTTCGCGTCGAGATGGATCGGCTTCCAGCTCTACTGGCTCTTCGAGAATTCGCTCCGCAAATTCACGAATGGCTTCGCCTTCCAGTGTGGCTGAGAACAGCAAGGTCTGCTTACGCCAGCGGGTTTCTGCGGCGATAGTTTCGATATCCTGAGCAAAACCCATGTCTAGCATGCGATCAGCTTCATCAAGAATCAGCGTTTCTACTGCACGACAGTCAAAGTTCTCTTCTTTGATGTATTGCAGCAGGCGGCCAGTGGTCGCAACCACGATATCCTGATTTTCACTGAACACTTCAGCATGGTTCATATAGGCAACACCACCGGTAATGGTGGCGATATCTAACTGAGTATGCTTGGCCAATTCACGTGCTTGATCGGCAACCTGCATTGCCAGTTCACGGGTTGGCGTCAGAATCAGGATGCGCGGTGGCCCAGATTTTTTGCGTGGAAAATCCAGCAGATGCTGCAAGGCTGGCAGCAAAAAGGCGGCAGTTTTGCCCGTACCTGTGGGAGCCGAACCCAATACGTCGCGGCCATCCATAGCTGGCGGAATAGCCGCAGCCTGAATAGCGGTAGGACGTTCGTAGCCCTTGTCGCGGAGTGCGTCAATCAGGCGGTCATCGAGATCGAGTTCGGAAAAATTGGTTACAGTCATGGTCTTCCTCTACTTGGGCCGCCGATTATAGACGGGTTAGCCGAATTCTTCACCTGTTTAAGCGGTAATGATGTCTTTTCCCTACAATCATATTGCCCTATGCTACGCCAGTTAAAGATTCTGGTGATTAATGTGAGCGAACAATTGGAAAAAAAACCGACTTTACGTCGGGGCGGTTTTACTTTTAAGCAATTTTTTGTGGCTCATGATCGTTGTGCCATGAAGGTGGGCACCGACGGCGTGTTACTGGGAGCTTGGGTTCCTTTACAGCAGGCACGACGTGTGCTGGATATTGGCTGTGGTAGCGGATTGATTGCACTAATGATTGCCCAGCGCTCTTCTCCACAAGTGCAAATCGATGGCGTTGAGCTGGAAAATGATGCGGCGGCACAGGCCAGTGAGAATGCTCAAGCTTCGCCGTGGCGCGATCGCATTCAAATCTATGCAACTGACGTTCATGAATTTGCCAAAACGCATGTTCATCAGTATGACCTGATTGTCAGTAATCCCCCTTATTTTGCCCCAGCGGTAGCCTGTCGCGATGCGGCCAGAAATACGGCTCGCTATACCGGTTCCTTGACTCACGGAGCCTTATTGGATTGTGCTGAGCGGTTGATGACGCCGGAAGGGCGGTTTTGTGTCGTGCTTCCTCATGCTATCGGCGAGGATTTGGCGGCATTAGCCCGTCAGCAAGGCTGGTTTGTACGCCAGCAGGTCGATGTGCGAGATCGCCCGGGTAAACCTTTGCATCGGATGTTGCTGGTTTTAGCTCGTCAGGACGGAGAAATGCTGCATCAGCATTTGCCGTTGCGCAAAGCGGAAGATGTTTATTCCGATGTATTCTGCCAACTGATTAGTGATTTTTATCTTCATTACTGACCTTATCACTACAAGGGCCAAGTGTGTGCCCTTGCAGTGATAGGGATAAATTACGGTTGCAGAATGGTCGGATGAGGCTCGGCTAGCTGTTCAGGATAATCAAGGGTGTAATGCAGGCCTCGGCTTTCCTTTCTGTCCATGGCACAGCGAACGATAAGTTCGGCAACTTGTACTAAATTGCGTAATTCCAGCAGGTTGTTGGAAATACGAAAATTGGCGTAGTACTCGTCGATTTCCTGCTGCAAGGTATTAATCCGGCGTAGCGCCCGTTCTAACCTTTTTGTGGTGCGCACGATGCCGACATAATCCCACATGAATAATCTTAGTTCATGCCAATTATGCTGAATAACTACGCGTTCATCTGAATTATCAACTCGGCTTTCATCCCACTCCGGCACTTGTTTGGCCAGCTTGGCATGAGGAAGCCGCATTAAGATATCTTCAGAAGCTGACCAGCCGTAAACCAAACATTCCAGCAAGGAGTTTGATGCCATACGGTTTGCGCCATGCAGGCCGGTGTAGCTAACTTCACCAATGGCATACAAACCGTCGAGATCGGTACGTCCGTGTTGATCTACCATGACGCCGCCGCAGGTATAGTGTGCAGCCGGAACGATCGGGATCGCTTCTTTCGTCAGGTCAATCCCCAGAGAAAGCAGTTTCTCGTAGATCATCGGAAAATGCTGCATCACAAAATCAGTCGGTTTATGACTGATATCCAGATACATGCAATCGGCACCCAAGCGTTTCATTTCGTGATCAATAGCCCGTGCCACAATATCCCTGGGCGCTAATTCACCACGGGGATCGAAATCAGGCATAAAGCGGCTGCCATCAGGGCGTTTTAAATAGGCCCCTTCACCGCGCAGTGCTTCCGTCAGTAAAAAATTGCGCGCTTGTGGATGGAACAGGCAGGTGGGGTGAAATTGGTTAAATTCCAGGTTTGCCACACGACAACCTGCACGCCAGGCCATGGCAATACCATCGCCAGAGGAAATATCCGGATTGGTTGTATATTGATAGACTTTTGCTGCCCCACCGGTAGCCAGCACCACGGCTTTGGCACGGAAGGTTTCGACCTTTTCCAGCCCACGGTTCCAGACATAGGCTCCGACCACGCGTTTAGTACCAGGTAAACCAATTTTATTCGAGGTAATCAAATCCACGGCATTACAGCGTTCTTTCACCAAAATATTAGGATGGGTGCTTGCTTTACCTACGAGGGTAGTTTCTACTTCTTTACCTGTGGCATCTGCACTATGCAGGATTCGGCGGTGGCTGTGGCCTCCCTCACGAGTCAGGTGGTAACGTTCCTCACCGCTGGCGCTGGTTTCAGTGTCAAATAGCACGCCTTGATCGATAAGCCACTGCACACAGTTGCGCGCATTACTGGCGATAAACTCGACGGCCTCTTTATCACAAAGACCGGCTCCGGCAATCAGCGTGTCGTCAACATGGGAGCTGATACTGTCGGTTTCGTCAAAAACGGCGGCGATACCGCCTTGTGCGTAAAAGGTCGCGCCTTCATTCAGCGGCCCTTTACTCAAAATGGTGACTTTACAGTGTGATGCAAGGCGCAGAGCCAATGACAAACCGGCCGCGCCACTTCCGATGATCAATACATCGCTGACATGTTCAGATGATGATGGCATAACGTATGATGTGTGCAGAAGAAGGGTGGTTTTCATGGTAGCCTATCTGCCCGAGCAAAAGCTACGGGTATTGGATATTGAAAGGATATCGAAAGAAAAACAGCGGCATTAGGGAACTTTGCTTTTTATATAAACTCCAAGCAAGTGCTTGCTCAGGAAGGTAATGATATGACTGGCAGTACGATTTTTAGCGTGGGGATAGATTTCGGGAGAGTTTACCTCGGATGAGCGAGCAGTTAACGGATCAAATGCTGGTTGAGCGGGTCCAAAAGGGAGATCAACAGTCGTTCAATTTACTGGTTATTCGTTACCAGCATAAAGTTGCGAGTCTCGTATCCCGATATGTACCTCAGGGTGATGTCCCTGATGTGGTGCAGGAGTCCTTCATCAAAGCTTATCGCGCGCTGGAGTCATTCCGTGGCGACAGTGCTTTTTATACATGGTTGTATCGTATCGCGGTTAATACGGCGAAAAACTACTTGGTCGCTCAGGGGCGGCGCCCTCCATCCAGTGATGTTGATGCAAATGATGCTGAAAATTACGAAAATGCAGGTGCATTAAAAGAAATTTCGAACCCTGAGAACTTAATGTTGTCTGAAGAATTGAGGCAGATAGTTTTCCGTACCATTGAATCGCTTCCAGAGGATCTCCGTATGGCGATCACTTTGCGTGAGTTGGATGGGCTAAGCTATGAAGAAATAGCTGCCATCATGGATTGCCCGGTAGGTACTGTTCGTTCCCGAATCTTCCGTGCTCGTGAAGCTATCGATAACAAAGTTCAGCCGCTAATTCAGCGATAGTGGACAAACAAAGGGTATTTAGGCATGCAGAAAGAAAAGCTTTCCGCTCTGATGGATGGGGAAACTCTTGATAGCGAGCTGTTCGGCTTTTTATCAAAAGATAAAGCGCTGCAACAAAGCTGGCAGAGTTACCATTTAATCCGAGACACCCTACGTGGTGATGTGGGCGAAGTTGTACATCTGGATATCGCCAGCCGGGTAGCCGCTGCTCTGAAAGATGAGCCTATCCGTATGATTCCGATTGCTGTGCCTGAATCCCAACCTCAGCCGCATACCTGGCAGAAAATGCCGTTTTGGCACAAAGTGCGCCCTTGGGCTAGCCAGATCACTCAGGTAGGTATGGCTGCCTGCGTTTCTTTGGCCGTTATTGTCGGCGTTCAGCAATATAACCAGCCTGAAACCAATAACTTGCAATCCGAATCTCCGGCATTTAATACACTGCCAATGATGGGCAAGGCATCGCCAGTCAGTTTTGGTGTCCCGGCAGACGGTTCTTTTGGCAACAGCCAACAGAAGCAAGTGCAAGAGCAACGCAGACGTGTAGATATGTTGAGCCAGGATTTTGAATTACAACGCCGCTTACCACATACCGATCTGCTGCAACAAGAACAATCTGTATCGCCGCAAGCTGCTATTCAGGTACCTGGAACTCAGTCCTTAGGAATACAACAGCAGTAATGAAGCAAATTTGGTTATCCGTCTGTTTATTTACGGGCGGCCTGTTTGTGCCAATAATTGCCTCTGCTCAAATCGAGCCAGAGGCAATATTGCAGGAAATGGGTAGCGCCAGTCAGTCGCTCAATTATGAGCTCGCCTATATTAACGTCAGCAAGCAGGGAATTGATTCTCTTCGCTATCGTCATGCAATATCTGATGGAAAGCCATTAGCCCAGCTATTACGCATGGATGGCCCACGCGCCGAAGTTCTTCAGCGTGGCACGGAGGTCAGCTATTTTGAGCCTGGTTTTGAGCCATTTACATTGGCTGGAGAGCATATTGTTGATGCCTTGCCTTCTATTATCTTCTCTGATTTTAAACGTCTGGCTAAATATTACGACTATATTGCTGTCGGTCAGGCGCGTATAGCCGATCGTCCTTGTCAGGTTATTCGTGTGGTGGCAAAAGATGGCACGCGCTATAGCTATATCATTTGGCTGGATGAAACGACGAAGTTGCCGATGCGGGTTGATTTACTGGATCGTGATGGTGAAACGCTGGAGCAATTCAGGGTGATCTCTATGGGCGTCGGCACACCGGTACAAACCGTGTTGCAAGGAATGAAAGCGCTGGAGTTTCCGCCATTGCTGGCTTTACCCGCCAAGCAAAAGGTCGATTTCAGTTGGGCTCCCGCTTGGCTCCCGAGTGGCATGGTTGAAGTTTCTCGCAGTCGTCGTATTTTGCCTAATCTCGATTCGCCGACGGAAACCCGGTTGTATACTGACGGTTTATTCAGTTTTACCCTCAACGTAAATCCAGCGGATAAAAATGCTGTAACCGGGCAATCTTTACGTCAGGGGCGTCGTACCGTACAAAGTGAAGTGCGTAATAATGTTGAAATTACGGTGGTAGGTGAAATACCGCCAGCTACCGCGAAACGCATTGTCAGCAGTGTTGTATTAAAGGCTAAAAAATAATGATCAAGGAATGGGCCACGGTTATTTCGTGGCAACAAGGTATCGCATTGTTACGTTGTGAGCCTCGTGCTGGTTGCGGTAGCTGCCATGCTCGTGGTGGCTGCGGCAGTGACTTGCTAAATAAACTTGGTCCCGATTCCCAACATCAACTTCAGGTTGCTATTGATCAGCCATTAGAGCCAGGACAACGCATCGAAGTGGGTATCAGTGAAGGCAGCTTATTGCGTTCAGCAGTACTGGTTTATTTGACGCCACTGGGCGGTTTGATTCTTGGCGGAGCCGTGTCTCAGGCCTTCTTTGTGACGGAATTGATGACGGCCATGGGTGCCGTTATCGGTGGTGTTGGCGGTTTTTTACTGGCACGTAAACTGGCAACAAAACTGGAAGGGCGGAGTGATTATCAGCCCGTCGTTTTGCAAATAGGTTTGCCACCGACGTCACTTCGTATTCAGCAGGATTGATTGGATTGACGGGATTTTTGGGCTGTGATAGGCCATAGATCATTTAATTAATCAATGTAATAAACAAATCAGCGCTGATCAGATCTGAATAGCTAATTGAATATAAAATCCTCCCTCATCGTTAATAACGACGTACTGAATCGTTACCGTCTTTAATTTCTCGATCAATTCTCTTTATTCATTTCAGAGATTTGACGCCAGTTTTTCATTGCACTCAAGTTAAAATTAATAATAATCAGTAAGATAAATCCACGTTACTCAAAGTGGATGAGCCTTTATTCTTCCGCTGAAGAATATGACTACGGCACTATTAATTTGAGACATTATAATCTATGACAATAGGCCGTTATCACTGACTTGACCGATGTGCTTGATTTCATCTGAAAGCAAGGATAATAGTGAGGAATGGCATGAGGATGACTAGGTTTTCATTGTCTTGACATGTAGAATACCGCGACTTAGGCGAAAGACAGCCAACCTGACAACTAATCAATACTGACTGTCGCTTTATGTCCATACGTGTGTCCATAGGCGAATGATTCAGAAATACCAAGGCAGAAAAACTTTTATAATGAAGCATATACGAAATTTCTCCATTATTGCCCATATTGACCACGGCAAGTCGACCCTGTCTGACCGTATTATCCAGATTTGTGGCGGTTTAAGTGAGCGCGAGATGGCCGCACAGGTTCTGGATTCGATGGATCTTGAGCGTGAGCGTGGTATTACGATCAAGGCACAAAGCGTGACCTTGGACTACCATGCCCAGGATGGCCAAACCTATCAGCTCAATTTTATTGATACGCCGGGACATGTTGATTTCTCTTATGAAGTCTCCCGTTCTCTGGCCGCCTGCGAAGGTGCTCTGCTGGTCGTTGATGCCGGGCAGGGTGTTGAAGCCCAGACGCTGGCAAACTGTTATACCGCGATGGAAATGGATCTGGAAGTGGTTCCGGTACTGAACAAAATCGACTTACCGGCAGCCGATCCTGACCGCGTCGCGGAAGAAATTGAAGACATCGTGGGCATTGATGCCGCCGATGCAGTGCGTTGCTCGGCGAAAACCGGCATAGGCGTACCTGAGGTGCTTGAGCGTTTGGTACGTGATATTCCACCGCCTGGCGGCGATCCGGAAGCACCGTTGCAGGCGTTGATCATCGATTCCTGGTTCGATAACTATCTGGGCGTTGTTTCCTTAATTCGTATTAAAAACGGTACGTTACGCAAGGGCGACAAGGTCAAGGTAATGAGCACCGGACAGACTTATAACGCTGACCGCCTGGGTATCTTTACTCCAAAACGTATCGACCGCGATGTGTTGAGCTGTGGTGAAGTTGGCTGGTTGGTTTGCGCGATTAAAGACATTCTTGGGGCTCCGGTCGGCGATACGCTGACATTGGCGCGTCAACCAGCAGAGAACTCCTTGCCGGGCTTTAAAAAAGTCAAGCCGCAGGTTTATGCGGGTCTGTTCCCAATCAGTTCTGATGACTATGAAAGCTTCCGTGATGCACTGGGTAAACTGAGCCTGAACGATGCCTCTTTGTTCTATGAGCCAGAAAGTTCTACCGCGTTAGGCTTTGGCTTCCGCTGTGGTTTCCTCGGGTTGCTACACATGGAAATCATTCAGGAACGTCTGGAGCGTGAATATGATCTGGAACTGATTACCACGGCTCCGACGGTTGTTTATGAAGTGATTACTACCAGCCAGGAAACCGTCTATGTTGATAGCCCGTCAAAATTGCCGGCGCTCAACAACATTGAAGAGCTGCGTGAGCCTATCGCCGAATGTCATATGCTGCTGCCCCAAGAATATCTGGGTAACGTTATTACGCTGTGCATTGAGAAACGCGGTATGCAGACCAATATGGTTTACCACGGTAACCAGGTTGCGCTGACTTACGAAATTCCAATGGCAGAAGTGGTGCTGGACTTCTTTGATCGTTTGAAATCAACCTCACGTGGTTATGCGTCTCTCGACTATAACTTCAAGCGTTTCCAGACATCTGACATGGTTCGTGTTGATGTATTGATCAACAACGAACGTGTTGATGCGTTGGCGCTGATCACCCATCGCGAGAACGCACAATACCGTGGTCGTGATCTGGTTGAGAAAATGAAGGAACTGATCCCGCGTCAGCAATTCGATATTGCGATTCAGGCTGCGATCGGTAACCACATCATCGCACGTTCTACCGTCAAACAATTACGTAAAAACGTATTGGCGAAATGTTACGGTGGCGATGTTAGCCGTAAGAAAAAGCTGTTGCAAAAGCAGAAAGACGGTAAGAAACGAATGAAGCAAGTGGGTAACGTCGAGTTACCTCAAGAGGCTTTCCTGGCGATTCTGCACGTAGGCAAAGACGGCAAATAAGTTGTAAGGAGTTTGCATGGCTAACATGTTCGCCTTGATTCTAGCGGTAGCTACGCTGGTGACGGGTATTATCTGGTGTTTCGAACGGTTTAAATGGGCGCCCGCGCGCGAGGCAAAAATTGCTGCGATTAACGCGCAAATGGCCGGTTCGGTCGATGAGAAAACCTTGACGAAGGTGGCTCGTCAACCCGGCTGGATCGAGACTTGTGCATCGGTATTTCCGGTACTGGCTCTGGTGTTTATCGTTCGTTCATTTATTTATGAACCTTTCCAGATACCGTCTGGTTCGATGATGCCAACGATGCTGATCGGCGATTTTATTCTGGTGGAGAAATTTGCCTACGGTATTAAAGATCCTATTACCCAGACAACGCTGATCCCAACGGGGCATCCGAAACGTGGTGACATTGTGGTATTTAAATACCCGTTGGATCCTCGAGTTGACTACATCAAGCGCGTGGTTGGATTACCGGGCGATCGTGTCAGTTACGATCCGATCAGCAAACAGGTAATGATTCAACCAGCGTGTCATAGCGGCCAATCTTGTGACAGTGCGTTAGCCGTGACTTACAGTGAGTCGGTGCCAAGCGAATTTGTGCAGACTTTCCGTTTTAGTGGCATGGGCGAGTCATCGGCGGGATTCCTCCAGATTCCAACCAATAAACCGGTGCCAGGTGACG
Source organism: Yersinia ruckeri ATCC 29473 (assembly GCF_000754815.1). Classification (GTDB taxonomy): domain Bacteria; phylum Pseudomonadota; class Gammaproteobacteria; order Enterobacterales; family Enterobacteriaceae; genus Yersinia; species Yersinia ruckeri. The sequence continues at coordinate 3,425,029 of NZ_KN150747.1, read as the reverse complement.
GCGTGCGTTTACGCCAGCGCAGTGAAAGTCTGGGGCCGGTTTCCCATCAAATTCTGATGGTTCCAGGGCGTAACGATCAGATTGGTGCTTATTATCAGCAACCCGATCAGCCTCTTGGGGTCTGGGTGGTTCCGCAAGGTCACTACTTTATGATGGGTGACAATCGGGATAATAGTGCCGATAGCCGTTTCTGGGGCTTTGTTCCTGAGCGTAATCTGGTAGGGAAAGCCACGGCTATCTGGATGAGTTTTGAAAAGCAGGAAGGTGAATGGCCAACGGGTGTTCGTTTAAGTCGAATTGGTGGCATTCACTAATTCGACGATAGCCAACGTTATTGACGTTATTATTGCGGTTCAAAATAGCAATCCCGAATAACTGACCCAAGTCGGTTATTCGGGTGAGTAAAATCCGCTGATAGCGTAATAACTTCAGGTGACAAGGATATATAAACGCAGCATTATATTTCCACTCGTTGTAGAATAAACTTTCGAGCGATAAAAGTTGGCTCTCTGTTGGGAGCCACTGCAAACGAAACCGCTTTGTATTGGCTTTGGGCGAAGCAGACCTGTTCCGTATGCTGTAGTTTTTGACGCATTCTTGATCTATTGGTAACTCATGAACCCCATCGTAATAACCAGGCTACAGCGGAAGCTGGGCTATACTTTTCAACAGCAGGAACTCTTGCTGCAAGCACTGACTCATCGTAGCGCCAGCAGTAAACACAATGAGCGTTTAGAGTTCCTGGGTGACTCAATTCTGAGTTTTGTTATCGCCAATGAGCTGTACCACCGTTTCCCTCGCGTTGACGAGGGCGATATGAGTCGGATGCGAGCCACATTGGTAAGAGGCAATACACTTGCCGAAATGGCCCGTGAATTTGACCTTGGCGAGTGTTTACGCCTCGGCCCGGGTGAGCTGAAGAGCGGCGGTTTCCGCCGTGAATCTATTTTGGCAGATACGGTAGAAGCCCTTATCGGTGGCGTATTCCTCGATAGTGGTATTCAAACGGTAGAACGGCTGATTCTTGATTGGTATCGTAGCCGGTTGGACGAAATCAGCCCCGGTGATAAGCAGAAAGACCCAAAAACACGTTTGCAAGAATACTTGCAGGGTCGTCATCTGCCGTTACCTTCTTACCTGGTTGTGCAGGTTCGCGGAGAAGCACACGATCAGGAATTTACTATCCACTGCCAGGTCAGTGGCTTGGGCGAACCGGTCGTCGGTACCGGATCAAGTCGCCGTAAAGCTGAGCAGGCAGCAGCGGAACAAGCGCTGAAACAGTTGGAGCTTGAATGAGCGAAGTAGAAAAAACGTATTGCGGTTTTATTGCAATTGTTGGTCGTCCGAACGTTGGTAAATCAACCTTGCTAAATGAGCTATTGGGGCAGAAAATTTCCATTACCTCGCGTAAACCACAAACAACACGCCACCGTATTATGGGCATCCATACCGAAGGGCCTTATCAGGCTATCTACGTGGATACCCCAGGGCTGCATATTGAAGAAAAACGCGCCATTAACCGTTTAATGAACCGCGCGGCCAGCAGCTCGATTGGTGATGTGGAATTAGTCATTTTCGTTGTCGAAGGAACCAACTGGACCGCCGATGATGAAATGGTCGTGAATAAGCTGCGTAGTCTGAACTGCCCAGTGTTATTGGCGATTAATAAAGTTGATAACGTCACGGATAAAACCAAGCTGTTGCCGCACATCCAGTTCTTGAGCCAGCAGATGAAGTTTCTCGACGTAGTGCCTATTTCTGCGGAGAAAGGGATGAATGTGGATACCATCGCCAGCATCGTGCGCAAGCATATGCCGGAAGCTGGGCATCATTTCCCGGAGGATTACATTACTGACCGCTCCCAGCGCTTTATGGCGTCGGAAATTATTCGTGAAAAACTGATGCGTTTCCTCGGTGAGGAACTTCCTTACTCAGTTACCGTGGAAATCGAGCAGTTTGTGCCGAATGAACGTGGTGGTTACAACATCCACGGCCTGATTCTGGTTGAGCGCGAAGGCCAGAAAAAAATGGTGATCGGTAATAAAGGTAGCAAGATTAAGACGATCGGTATCGAAGCTCGCCATGATATGGAACAGATGTTTGATGCCAAAGTGCATCTTGAACTGTGGGTTAAAGTGAAATCAGGCTGGGCAGATGACGAACGTGCGCTGCGTAGCTTAGGCTATACCGACGATCTGAAATAAGGCTCGTCAATGGAAGGTTGGCAGCGCGCATTTGTCCTGCATAGTCGCCCTTACAGTGAAACCAGTTTAATGCTGGATTTGTTTACTGAAGGGGAAGGGCGGATGCGGGTTCTAGCTAAAGGTGCGCGCAGTCGACGTTCCAATTTAAAAGGCTGTTTACAGCCTTTTACACCATTACTGGTTCGCTGGGCCGGGCGTGGTGAGGTCAAGACATTGCGTAGTGCGGAGCCGGTTTCTCTGGCACTGCCGCTCAGTGGAACGATGCTTTATAGTGGTTTGTATGTTAATGAGCTACTGTCCCGCGTACTGGAGCACGGTACCAACTATTCTGCCCTATTTTTCGATTACCTTCATTGTTTACAAGCCCTGGCCGCGACTGATGGCTCACCTGAGTGCGTGCTGCGTCAATTCGAATTGGCGATGTTGGCCAGTTTGGGCTATGGCGTAGATTTTCTGCACTGTGCAGGCAGCGGGCAGCCAGTAGCCGATAGCATGACTTATCGTTATCGTGAAGAGAAAGGCTTTATTGCCAGCTTGGTGGTAGACCATTACAGCTTTACTGGACGACAATTGCAGGCATTGGCCAACCGCGAGTTTCCCGATAGCGACACGTTACGGGCGGCAAAACGTTTTACTCGGATGGCACTAAGGCCTTATCTGGGCGGTAAACCACTGAAGAGTCGCGAGCTATTCCGTCAATTTGTCATCAAATCTCCCACAGATCCAACGCAAACTTCCTGAATTCACTGATTTTTAATCTATTCTAGGGCTATTTTTCATGATAGCGGCCTATCCGTTGCGCGCCGACTCGGTGTAAACTGCAAGCCGTTGACCTATTTTTTCGGGCTTATCTGGAGGGCTATCATGGCTGATTTGTTGCTAGGCGTTAATATCGATCATATTGCTACGTTACGAAATGCACGTGGAACCCAATATCCTGATCCGGTGCAGGCCGCTTTTATTGCTGAGCAAAACGGCGCAGAGGGTATCACCGTTCATTTACGCGAAGATCGCCGCCATATTACCGATCGTGACGTGCGTATTTTGCGCGAAACCATCCAGACACGAATGAATCTGGAAATGGCCGTAACGGATGAAATGCTGGCGATTGCCTGTGAGCTAAAGCCCCACTTTTGCTGTCTGGTGCCAGAAAAACGTGAGGAAGTGACCACTGAAGGTGGATTGGATGTTGCCGGTCAGCTCGATAAAATGACCTTCGCAGTAGAGCAATTAACCGATGCCGGCATTCTGGTTTCCTTATTTATCGATGCGGATAAACGCCAGATTGATGCGGCTGTTGCCGCCGGTGCGCCTTATATCGAAATTCATACTGGTGCTTACGCCGATGCGCAAACTCACTTGAGCCGTCAGGCCGAGTTGTTGCGGATTGCCAATGCCGCAAGTTATGCGGCGGAGAAAGGCCTAAAAGTCAACGCAGGTCACGGGCTGACGTACCATAATGTCCAACCTATTGCCGCATTGCCTGAAATACACGAGCTAAATATCGGTCATGCGATTATCGGCCAGGCGGTGATGACCGGCCTTGCGGTAGCGGTATCTGAAATGAAAATGTTGATGCGGGAAGCGCGTCGCTAATGGCTATTCTAGGGTTGGGCACCGATATTGTCGAAATCTCCCGTATCGAGGCGGTAGTAAACCGTAGTGGTGAGCTGCTGGCCAAACGGATTCTCAGCCCATCAGAATGGCAGCAGTACCAGAAACATCAGCAACCGGTACGCTTTCTGGCTAAACGCTTTGCGGTTAAAGAAGCCGCGGCAAAAGCTTTTGGTACCGGTATTCGTCATGGTCTGGCGTTTAATCAGTTCGAGGTCGTCAACGATGCTTTGGGCAAACCTACGTTATGTTTGCATGGTCGGGCGGCGGAATTGGCGCAGGAGTTGGGGGTCGCTTCGCTGCATGTTTCTTTGGCCGATGAACGGCGCTATGCCTGTGCCACGGTGATTATTGAGCGCTAGTTGATCTACACCGGGCTTTACTGGCGATCGGGCGGGCGTATTGATCCGCTCTTTATTGTTTTTATCGCCGTACTAGAGACGGTCTGCGTGGTGTAACTGGACAAACTTATCCCACAGTTGCTCGTTAGTTTCGGCGCAGGCTGGATCGGTGATGATGGTGTTATCGATAGGGCAGACCAACTGGCAGGTTGGCGTTTCGTAATGGCCCACACATTCGGTACAGCGCATCGGGTCGATCTGGTAGATCTCCGCACCCATCGTTATCGCCTGATTTGGGCACTCCGGTTCGCACATGTCGCAATTAATGCATTTACGCGTGATTAACAGAGCCATGGCTTGGTTACCTTTCATGTCGGACGATAAAATAGCCGGCGATTATACCGCTATCACCGCCTCAGACCAGTTTTTTCACCAGATTTGCACTGTGTCTGATATGGTCTTGCGCGTGATCAAAATCCTGCTGAATGATGGCCATGAAAAGTAAATCGGTGAGCGCGAATTGGGCGGTGCTAGAGGAGATGGCGGCACTGCGAATCGCCGGTTCTTCGGCAATAGTGTACAAGCAATGATCTGCACGCTGTTGCAATCCGTTGGGTGAGAAACTGGTTAGAGCCAGTACTTTCGCACCGGCGGTTCGTGCTTCTTCTGCCGCCAGATTGACCTCCCGCCGCTCGCCACTAAAGGAAATTGCCAGCAGTAAATCTTGCGGCCCCATCGCTTGAACGGCAGCTAACTGAACATGCATATCGGCTTCAGATACCGCCATAATGCCGATTTTTAGCAGCTTATAGGACAGATCTTTTGCCACCAATCCCGAAGCACCGATGCCCAGCAATATCACCCGGCGGGCATTTTTCAGCATATTCAAGGCTTGTTCAAGCCGTTGTTCGCTATTGATATCCAGTGTCGCACGCAGCGCGGCGTTTTTCTCAGCCAATAGCTTCTCGCCGACGATTTTCAGGTAATCAGTACTGAGAATCTGGTTGTGTACCGTCAGGGCGGTTTGCGGCGTAGCAATCACTTCACTCAGCGCCAGTTTCAATGCAGGAAAGCCTTTGTATCCCAGCTTCTGCGCAAACTTCACCACGCCAGATTGACTGACGCCAGCCAGTTGCGCCAATTTCTGCGAACTGAGGTGTCGAGCCTGCTCGGGGTTAAGCAGCAGAAAATCGGCCAGCTTGCGGTCGTTTTGCGCCAGTGTAGGGTAAATCTGTCGGATACGAAGAAGACTGCTCATAAAACCATTCCTGAAAGTGGGAGGCCATTCTGCCATGTTTAGCGAGAAAAAATCAGATCGGGCGCATGGATAAGGCCAACATCCGTTTTTTTGTGATCTCTCTCCTAAAGCCAGCCAAAAACAGTTCCCTGCATGAATATAATATTCAACTATAGTTTATGTTTATTGAATTAAAAATTCAAATGAGGTGATGTGATGAATTTAGGTGCCCTAATATCAGAAAGCCGTAATCCGGCGACTATGGAGTTGGATAAGCTATCTACGCTAGATATGCTGACCTGTTTTAACCATGAAGATCGTAAGGTTCCCGAAGCTATTAGTCAGGTTTTACCTGCGATTGCCCAAGCGGTAGATCTGGCGGCGGAAGCATTAAAGGCAGGAGGCCGCTTAATTTATTTGGGCGCAGGCACCAGCGGACGGCTTGGCGTACTGGATGCGTCCGAATGTCCACCGACCTTTGGCGTGCCTCACGGTATGGTGATCGGCCTGATTGCCGGTGGGCCGGGAGCCTTGCTAAAAGCAGTCGAAGGCGCAGAAGACAGTCTGACGTTAGGCGCTGAGGATTTGCAGGCATTACAACTAACCTCCACGGATATGGTGGTGGGATTGGCGGCTTCCGGGAGAACGCCTTATGTGATTGGCGCATTACGCTATGCCCGTGAGCGAGGTTGCCCAACGGCTGCCATTTCATGTAATCCAGACTCCCCGATTGCCCGAGAGGCACAGGTGGCCATTTCTCCGCTGGTGGGGCCAGAGGCGCTGACGGGTTCAACCCGCATGAAGTCTGGCACAGCACAAAAACTGGTGCTGAATATGTTGTCTACCGGAGCAATGGTGAAGTTGGGAAAGGTATACCAAAACCTGATGGTGGACGTCAAAGCGACCAATGTGAAGTTGGTAGATCGCGCTTGCCGCATTGTGGTTGAAGCCACCGGCGCTGCGAGAGCAGAAGCAGAAAATGCATTGAAACAGACGGATTTTGAGGTTAAACCGGCCATTTTGATGATTTTGAAAGGCGTAAGCGCTGAGCAGGCTCGTCAGGATTTGGTGCTACATAATGGTTATCTACGCGCCGCCTTATAGCGCTCACTGTAAGGATGTCGGGCAATGGATAAATCAACGGTTTTAGCGCAACAAATTCTGGCGGGTATTGGTGGTGAAACCAATATAATCAAACTTGAGAACTGTATGACTCGGGTGCGGATTGAGGTTAAGGATGAAGATCAGCTTGACCTGCATCAACTCAAACAGTTACCCGGCGTGAAAGGCTATATCAAGCAAGGAGATCAGCATCAGTTTATTGTCGGCCCCGGTGCGGCCTCTAAAGTGGTTGAACGGATGCGAAGCTTGTTGACGGAGCCACAGGATCACACCGGTGAAGCCGATACGATCAAGCGGAATAAAGCTCAGGCTAAGGTCAAATATGCCGCCCCGATGAGTGGTGCGCTGAAAAAACTGGCCGATGTATTTATCCCCTTAATTCCAGCCTTTATTGCTTCAGGCTTAATTATGGGGATAGTGAATATTTTGAAGCGGCCCGATATTTCCGGTGATTTAGCTCTGCAATATCCTAATGTTCTGGGATTATTGGCGATCTTTGGCAGCGCGGTATTTGCCATTATGAATATTCTGGTCGGTGTGAATGCCGCCAGAGTATTCGGTGGTTCGCAGGCGATGGGCGGCGTGATGGCCGGTATTCTTTCCAGCCCAGCATTGGCACAAATTACGCTATTTGGTGAGGCGTTACAGCCGGGACGGGGTGGTGTCATTGCGGTTTTGCTCGTGGTGGCATTGATGTGTTGGATTGAGAAAATACTGCGTAATCGCCTGCCGGAATCCATTGAATTGATCGTTAATCCGTTATTAACCACTTTGATTACCGCGTCATTGGCAATTTTATTATTGCAACCATTGGGGGGATATATATCGGAAGTGATTACTCACGGGGTCAATCTGGCTATCGACCGTGGTGGATTACTGGTAGGAGCGATACTTTCCGGGCTATTTTTACCTTTGGTGTTATCGGGTTTACATCAAGGATTAGTACCGATCCACGTTGAATTGGTACAGGCGCACGGTTCTAATCCCTTGCTGCCAATATTGGCAATGGCTGGCGTTGGGCAAATCGGCGCGGCACTGGCTGTACTCATGAAAACCCGCAATGCGCGCTTGAAAAAAGTCATCAAAGGCGCACTTCCTGTAGGGATCTTAGGCATTGGCGAACCACTGATCTTTGGGGTTACGCTGCCATTGGGCAAACCTTTTATCGGTGCTTGTCTCGGCGGCGCGATAGGTGGCGCATTGATCAGCTATTGGAAGGTCGCGACGGTCATCACCTTTGGCATTTCCGGTTTACCGCTGGCACTGACCATCATCTCGGGAAAAGTGATGTTGTATCTGTTGGGGATGGTCGTCACTATTCTGGCGGGATTCATCTTTACCTGGATTATGGGCTTCAACGATCCAGAAGAATAACGTCCACTTCTCCTGATTGCTGGCCCGGCTGGGTGCAATAATGGTGTAACCTGATGGTTGCATGGCAACAGAGTCATCATGTGCGCTGATTGAGCGGCTTTACCTGAGTATGAAACGTAGGGCGTGAGGAATATCCGAGGAGTGATAGGTTGAACCTAGAGCAAAACCAAGCTAATACGGGTCGGCAACCGTACCTGTCGACAGATCAGGATAATACGGTCATCAATGGTGCTGATGAATCGCCTTCTGACGGTAAGCGCATCATTTTTTTTGATCTGGATGGCACGTTGCATCAGCAAGATATGTTTGGCAGTTTTTTACGTTTCCTTATTCGTCATCTGCCGCTTAACTTATTATTGGTATTGCCATTATTACCAATAGTGGGTTTTGGCCTCTTGGTGAACGGACGCTGCGCCCGCTGGCCAATTAGCCTTTTACTTTGGGGGATGACTTTCGGGCGGAGGGAGTCGGATTTAAACGATCTCGAACGGCGTTTTGTGAAGATTTTCCGCCAGAAAGTGGTGGGTTTCCCGGTAGTAAAAATGCGGCTACGGCAATATCTGGAACAAGAAAATACGCAAGTTTGGCTGATTACCGGTTCGCCGCAGCGGTTGGTGGAACAGGTCTACCATGATTCACCTTATAGACACCGTCTGCATCTGGTCGGCAGCCAGATGGCGCGGCGTAACGGGGGTTGGATACTGCCATTGCGCTGCCTGGGGGCGGAAAAAGTCGTGCAGTTGGAACAAAGGTTAGGTTCTCCACTAAAACTCTACAGTGGCTATAGCGACAGTCGGCAAGATAACCCGTTGCTATTTTTTTGTGAGCATCGCTGGAGAGTGAGCAAGGATGGGGAGTTACAGCAGTTAGAATAATACCCGCTTCACCCTGAACGCCACCGCAGTGTTGGTTGCCGGCTTAATTCGCTCGCGGAGTGGCCAGATTGAGTCTATTTGGTATGAAATCATTTATTTTTCATATAGCGGGTCGGGGTGACAAAATCCTTGTTTCGGCGGCATGCTGTGTATAATGTCCGCCGCAAAAAGTGCCTGAGAGGTTAAGGTGTCTACTGAATATAATGATGAATACTGGATGCGTCAGGCATTAGAACTGGCACAGCGTGCGCAGGAAGAGGGCGAGGTGCCGGTTGGCGCAGTGCTGGTATTGGATAATCAGGCGATTGGCATTGGCTGGAATCGCCCCATTGTGCATCACGATCCTACTGCTCACGCTGAAATGATGGCGTTGAGACAGGGTGGGCAGGCGCTGCAAAACTATCGGCTGCTGAATGCTACCCTGTATGTGACGCTGGAACCTTGTGTCATGTGCGCCGGAGCAATGGTACACAGCCGTATTCGCCGTTTGGTATACGGTGCCAATGATATCAAAACCGGTGCCGCAGGCTCGCTGCTGGATATTCTGCGTCATCCCGGAATGAATCATCAGGTGGAAATTACGGCAGGTGTGCTGGCTGAAGAATGTTCACAAACCTTGAGCACCTTTTTTCGCCAGCGGCGGGAGCAGCAAAAAACGCTGAAATTGGCTCGCCGCATCGCAGCGCAAAACGAGCCAGAATAAACTCACCTACTGGATTATTTCTCAATCGACCAGCCGGGACCAACCACGGGATAGGCTTTACCTAATTCAGATTCAATCGCCGCATGTTGTGCGGCTTTTTTCTCTTTATCCTGTAAATATCCGACAATACTGACCTGATAACGGCGGATGTTCTCCACATAGTTATAGGCTTCGTGACCGCGAGCGTAACCGTAAGTGGTACTGGGGTAATAACGTTTTTGGCTAAGCATTGGCAGACGCATTTTCACGTCAACCCAACTGTCAGGATTACCGTTCTGGTTTTTGGTCAGCTTACGGGCATCCAGCATGTGACCATAACCCATATTATACGCTGCCAATGCAAACCAGATTCGTTCGTCTTCTGGCACCGTGTCTGGGATTTTCTTCATCAGCCGCTGCAAATAGACCGCACCGCCACGGATACTTTCCTCTGGATCCAAGCGATCTTTGACTCCTAGCCCATCGGCTGTTGCACGGGTTAGCATCATAAGGCCTCGGACGCCAGTCGGTGAGGTGGCTTCTGGGTTCCAGTGTGATTCCTGATAGGCAATAGCGGCCAGCAGCTTCCAGTCAATTTCGTCCGCATGTTTTTCAAACAACGGCTGGAAGGTCGGTAATACCGTATCTATCGCTTTCAGGAAGGTCTTGGTATCCACGTAGTCAAAACTGCCGACATGGCCGAGATATTTCTCTTCCAGACGCGCTAGGCTGCCGTCTTCAATCATCTGGCTATAGAAATCCAGCATGGCGGCATACAAGCTATCGTCAGCACTACGTTTAAAATACCAAGTGACCGGTTCTTCATCGGTCACGTCAAAAGCTACCGCTAACTGCGGATAAATCCGTTGCATTAGCGCAATGGTAATAGAATCACCCAAGGTGTAATCCAGCTTGCCATCGGCCACTTGTTCCAGTAGTTCTTTGCCGGAACGGTCGGTGGACGATTCCCAACTTAGATTGGGATATTTGCTCAGCTTTAACTGTTTCAGGGTTGTCATGTGTGCTGACCCCGAGGCTACGGTGAGCTGTCCGCGTAGATCGTTAAAGGTTTTTGGTCGAGTGGTACCCAATCGATAGACCAATTGCTGAGAGACTGAATAGTAGGCCGGACCCGTTCGCGTCCGATTCAGGCGTTCAGTATTATAAATGAGGCCCGCAGCTAGCAGGTCGGCATCGTTGTTATCCAAATCATCGAATAAGTCGTCAATATTATGACGTGTTTTGACCACCAACTTAACACCCAAGTAGTCGGCAAAGCGTTTAGCCAGTTCATAATCCAGGCCGGAAGGACCATTTTCACCGGTAGTGAAAACCAACGGTGAGTTCATCGTACTGATACGCAGCTCTCCGCGGGCTTTGATTTGCTCGAGTTGCCCCTCTTGACCATTGCGCCAGGGAATATTCGGCCATAGCGCAAGAGCCAGAAGCAAGGTAACAACACCGATAAAAAAATAATTTAATTTAAGGCGCGTCAAATAGTTATCTCTCGGCAGCGCTATTTTTATGTGGAATGTAACGGCGAACTTAATAGGGTTAAGTCCCCAGTGCGGAGGCATTTTGCGCAACAAAACGCCAGTGTGCAACTTTATTGACACTTTATGATAATTCGACGACTTGGCAGGCTATTATCAATAATAGTCACGCAAACGGTTTCGTCGGCGACTTAGATTCACTATAATGGCGCGCGTTTTCCCCTGTTGCGCCCAATGAAGTGCTGTACCAGCTGCTTCGAAGACGAGAGAAACTTTGATTATGGAAATACTGCGTGGTTCGCCCGCTTTGTCGGCTTTTCGTATTAACAAACTGCTGTCCCGTTGTCAGGATGCTCATCTGCCGGTGAGTGATATCTACGCCGAATATACCCATTTTGCCGATGTTAGCGCGCCTCTTGGCGCTGATGAACACGCCAAACTCCAACGACTGCTCAAATATGGCCCTTCTCTCCCTGAACATGCTCCTCAAGGGCGCTTACTGCTGGTAACACCACGGCCAGGTACGATTTCCCCTTGGTCTTCCAAGGCGACTGATATTGCACACAATTGTGGCCTTTCTCAGGTACTACGTCTGGAGCGTGGTTTAGCCTTCTATATTGATGCGGCTGAACTGACGGAGGCTCAGTGGCAGCAACTGGGCATTTTACTGCATGACCGCATGATGGAAACGGTATTTACCGATTTGCAGCAGGCGGCGCAACTGTTTGCCCATCACCAGCCAGCCCCGGTTCAACGGGTGGATATTCTGGGAGAAGGTCGTGTCGCGCTGGAGCAGGCCAACACCCGCTTGGGTTTGGCGCTGGCTGAAGATGAGATCGATTACCTGCTGACGGCCTTTACCGGTTTGGGGCGCAACCCAACGGATATCGAGCTTTATATGTTTGCGCAGGCTAACTCCGAACATTGTCGCCATAAAATATTTAACGCCGATTGGGTGATTGATGGCGTAGTCCAGCCTAAGACGCTGTTCAAAATGATCAAAAATACCTTTGAGCAAACGCCGGATTACGTGCTGTCAGCTTATAAAGACAATGCAGCCGTAATGGAAGGTTCACAGGTAGGGCGCTTCTTCCCTGCACCGGAGAGCGGTGTTTATGACTACCATCAGGAAGCGGCACATATCCTGATGAAAGTCGAAACCCATAACCACCCAACGGCTATTTCGCCGTGGCCGGGTGCCGCAACGGGGTCTGGCGGTGAAATCCGCGATGAAGGTGCGACTGGACGCGGTGCGAAACCGAAAGCCGGATTGGTCGGTTTTTCCGTTTCCAACCTGCGTATTCCTGGCTTTGAACAACCCTGGGAAGAGGATTTCGGTAAGCCAGAACGCATTGTGACTGCGCTAGATATTATGACCGAAGGTCCGTTGGGGGGGGCCGCATTTAACAATGAATTTGGGCGTCCGGCTCTGCTGGGGTACTTCCGTACCTATGAAGAGCGGGTTAATAGCCACAACGGTAGTGAACTGCGCGGTTATCATAAGCCGATTATGCTGGCGGGAGGGATCGGAAATATCCGTGCTGACCATGTGCAGAAAGGCGAGATTACCGTCGGTGCCAAGTTGGTGGTGTTGGGCGGGCCATCGATGAATATCGGTCTGGGCGGCGGCGCAGCCTCTTCGATGGCATCGGGCCAGTCTGATGCAGATTTGGATTTTGCTTCTGTGCAGCGCGATAATCCAGAAATGGAGCGCCGTTGCCAGGAAGTGATCGACCGTTGCTGGCAGTTGGGTGAACAAAACCCCATTTTGTTTATTCATGACGTGGGTGCCGGTGGCCTTTCCAATGCCATGCCGGAGTTGGTGAGTGACGGTGGGCGCGGTGGGCGTTTCGAACTACGAGACATTCTGAACGATGAACCGGGTATGAGCCCGCTGGAAGTTTGGTGTAACGAATCGCAAGAACGCTATGTGATGGCGGTAGCGCCAGCGCAAATGGCACAGTTTGACGAAATTTGTCGCCGTGAACGCGCACCTTACGCGGTGATCGGTGAGGCAACGGAAGAGTTGCATTTGACGCTGAACGACCGCCATTTTGACAACCAGCCTATTGATATGCCGTTGGATGTATTACTGGGTAAAACCCCGAAAATGCTGCGCGATGTGACGCGCCAACAGGCGCAGGGTGAAGATTGGGATCGCAGTGAAATCAGCATTGCTGATGCCGTTAAGCGAGTGATGCACTTGCCTGCGGTGGCAGAAAAAACCTTCTTGATTACCATTGGTGACCGCAGTGTCAGCGGTATGGTGACCCGCGATCAGATGGTTGGGCCGTGGCAGATTCCGGTTGCTGACTGTGCGGTAACCAGTGCCAGCCTTGATAGCTACTACGGTGAAGCGATGTCGATTGGCGAGCGTGCGCCGGTCGCCTTACTGGATTTTGCCGCCTCAGCCCGTTTGGCGGTGGGGGAAGCGTTAACCAATATTGCCGCGACGCAAATCGGCGAAATGAAACGAATCAAACTGTCAGCTAACTGGATGTCTGCTGCCGGTCATCCCGGCGAAGATGCCGGTCTGTATGACGCGGTGCGAGCCGTCGGTGAAGAACTTTGTCCGGCACTGGGGATCACTATCCCGGTGGGCAAAGATTCCATGTCGATGAAAACCCGCTGGCAGCAAGACGGCGAGCAGCGTGAAATCACCTCGCCACTGTCGTTGGTGATTACCGCCTTTGCTCGTGTTGAAGATGTGCGCCATACGGTCACACCGCAATTGCGTACTGATAAAGGCGACACGGCGCTGTTACTGATCGATCTGGGCGCAGGTCACAATGCGCTAGGTGCCACGGCATTGGCGCAGGTTTACCGTCAATTGGGTGATAAACCTGCCGATGTGCGTAATGTACAGCAATTGGCTGGCTTCTTTAACGCCATGCAGTCACTGGTCGCCACTCAGACCTTGCTGGCTTACCATGACCGTTCCGACGGTGGCCTGTTGGTCACGTTGGCAGAAATGGCCTTTGCCGGTCACTGTGGTGCGGATATCGATATCCGCGCGTTGGGTGATGATGCACTGGCTGCCTTGTTTAACGAAGAACTGGGTGCGGTCATTCAGATTCGTGCAGAACAGCGCGCTGCCGTAGAGCAATTATTTGCCGAGCAGGGGCTGGCCGGTTGTGTGCATTATCTGGGGCAGGCGACGGCTGGGGATGATTTTGTTATCCGTCGTGGTAGCGAAAAGGTCTACAGCGAAAAACGCAGCACGCTGCGCTTGTGGTGGGCAGAAACGACCTGGCAAATGCAGCGCCTGCGTGATAACCCAGATTGCGCCGATCAGGAACATCAGGCTAAGCAAGATGAGCAGGATCCTGGCCTGAAGGTAAAACTGACCTTTGATCCGCAGATGGATATTGCTGCGCCTTATATTCTCAAGCAGGCGCGACCAAAAGTGGCGGTATTGCGTGAGCAGGGTGTTAACTCCCACGTTGAAATGGCGGCGGCTTTCCATCGTGCTGGTTTTGATGCGGTCGACGTGCATATGAGCGATTTGCTGGCTGGACGCACCGATTTGCAACAGTTCCAAACGCTGGTGGCTTGCGGCGGTTTTTCTTACGGTGATGTGTTGGGTGCCGGTGAAGGTTGGGCGAAATCCATTCTGTTCAATGATCGTGTGCGTGATGAGTTTGCCGAGTTCTTCCTGCGGCCAGACACGTTGGCGCTGGGCGTGTGTAATGGCTGTCAGATGATGTCCAATCTGCGGGAACTGATTCCGGGAGCCGAACATTGGCCGCGCTTCGTGCGTAACCTGTCCGATCGCTTTGAAGCACGTTTCAGCTTGGTTGAGGTGGCCAATAGCCCATCGTTGTTTATGCAGGATATGGTTGGCTCGCAGATGCCGATTGCGGTTTCTCACGGTGAAGGGCGGGTCGAAGTTCGCGATCAGCAGCACCTTGCGGCGCTGGAACAGCAGAATCTGGTGGCACTGCGTTTTGTCAACAATCGTGGAGAAGTGACGGATCAATATCCGGCTAACCCTAACGGTTCTGTTCACGGCATTACTGCCGTTACCAGCACCAGTGGGCGCGCAACGGTGATGATGCCTCACCCTGAGCGCGTTTTCCGGACCGTTAGTCATTCCTGGCATCCAGAAGAGTGGGGCGAAGACAGCCCTTGGATGCGACTGTTCCGTAATGCGCGTAAACAATTGGGTTAACCGATAGAGGGGGCTGATGCCCCCTTATTTTGGATTATCTTAAATCATAATATTTTCTAGCTTGGCGTAGTCATCGATCGGTTAATCAGGGAAATATGATGAACTTTAATTGCACTGCGACCATCGGCATCCAATGCCTTAATGACTAATCGATAACGACCATGACTGAGATTCTCTAACGCCAGCATCAATTCTTTTGACTGATTATTCACCCACTCCTCGGTCTGCGCCTGTTCTTTGCCGTTAATATCAAACAAGTAAGCCGTTATCAGCAAAGGAGCGAGCGTGGTGATTTCCACCTTAATCTGACCGCGTCCGTTGACTAGAAAATATTCGCTTTTTATGCCCTGAACAGAGTAAAGGTCGGACAGGTTTTTATTGATCCAGGCGGGATTCTGACGTTGAATTTCCAGTTTTCCGTTGTTAGATGCCAAGAGCGGCGGAATAAACAGTGGTGCAGCGGGGCGGTCTTGTTCATGACAGAAGAAAGGAAGGGTACATTGATTCAGCAAGTAAGCGGGAGAAAGCGGCGGAGCCAGGTGATTTTTTGTCATACCTGATGACGTTATCAATATGGCGCAGGAGATGATGAGACAGTTTATTTTCATATTCTTGCCCTCAAACTTATGGCACCGAAACAGATTCTGCCGGCATGGTGCATCCGGTATCTCTGTTGTTCTGACAACCAAGCAGAAAGTGACTCAGAGGTCAGATCACGATATTTACTCATTTGATGTAGCTATGAAATATCAAAAATCAGATTGGTAAGGATGACTGATGAATTTGCACTAGAGGCTTGTTTTTAACTGATTGAATTATAATGATTTGATATTTTTTGTCGGTAAGTTGAGACAACGTATCTAATTTGTGTCTCTAATTGGAGACATTTAATTAATTGATTAATATGGATTTTATTTTTAATCATTCAGACTGTCGTAAATTAGCGACAGAGTGGCGGTAAATCACCCTAACCTTTTTCTTTAGGATGATTTATTTTCCGTTTTAAATATTTATTTTTGTTATTTATTAGTGTGTTGTGTTTTATTTTTTAAAGTTGGCACGGCAACTGCATTATCTTATTCAGTTGCTCATTCACCTTTTTATGATAGTCCCGCGTTTAAGCGGAATATGCACTTCATAAACCATCGAATGATGCCTAAGAATGGTGCCTATCGTCCACCGAAACCGATAATTGCTGCGCAAGCGCTTTATCAAGCATCGGACGACACGTTGAGTGAGGCACCGCCTATGTCCTACTGTGATGAATGGTTCATCAATCTTGGACATATCTGGATGCTATTCGTCTCATCCCCCGATGATAGCCTCGGCTTCATCAAACTGGAGGCGATTTTCAGGGCATCCACATATTATTGCTGATAGGGGTAATCGTTTGATTACCCCTATTATGTAAAACGCACTCGCTCTTGTACGCTCTCGTCAAAGACTAATATCACTTTAATATTTATCCTGTTTTACTTTTTTCACACAAGTTGAACACACTGATGAATCTAATCATTTCAGAAATAAATCTCTTATCAAAATAAAGCACTTCGCTACTGGCAAGTGCTTTTTTTTATTCAAAAATCGGTTACAACTGCCGGTTTTTACGAGATATTGCGGGACTTCTCTAGCGCTAGGCTTTGTAATTTTTTGCGACTCGGTTAGCATCAAACAGAATAATAGGTAGTGAGATGATTTCGTTGAAAAGATGGCGTTTATTTCCTCGTTCGTTACGTCAGTTAGTACTGATGGCGTTTCTGTTGGTGTTACTCCCTCTGTTGGTGTTGGCTTATCAGGCCTACCAGAGTCTGGATCACCTGAGTTCACAGGCCGCAGACATTAACCGAACCACGCTGGTCGATGCGCGTCGTAGTGAGGCCATGACCAGCGTCGCGTTGGAAATGGAGCGGAGCTACCGCCAATATTGCGTGCTGGGTGACCCGTCGCTGGCTAAGCTGTATCAGTATCAACGCAAACAATATGCCCAGATGCTGGATAGCCACGCTGGCATTTTGCCCGACGCCCGCTATTACCAAACTTTACGTGGTTTTCTGAACCAATTGGCCGAGATCCAATGCCAAAATAGTGGCCCAAATGGGCAGTCATCATCGCTTCTGGAAGGGTTTTCCCGCTCGAATGCTGAAATGGTGCAGGCGACCCGCGATGTGATTTTCTCCCGGGGGCAGCAATTGCAGCAAGATATTGCCGAGCGCGGCCAATTCTTTGGGTGGCAGACGCTGTTGCTGTTTTTGGTCAGTGTGCTTTTGGTCGTGCTTTTTACCCGTATGATTATCGGTCCGGTAAAAGGGATCGAGCGTATGATTAATCGGCTGGGAGAAGGGCGCGGGCTGGGTAATACCGCTTTATTCAAAGGGCCACGGGAATTACGCTCACTGGCACAAAGAATCATTTGGTTGAGTGAACGCTTGGCTTGGCTGGAATCTCAGCGACACGAATTCTTACGTCATATTTCCCACGAACTGAAAACCCCGTTAGCCAGCATGAGAGAAGGTACGGAACTGTTGGCTGATGAAGTGGCTGGACCCTTGACGCAGGATCAAAAAGAAGTGGTGGCAATACTGGATAATAGCAGCCGTCACTTGCAACAACTGATCGAGCAACTGCTGGATTACAACCGTAAACTGGCTGATGGTTCCGGCGAACATGAAAATGTTGAGTTGGTTGAAATGATCGATGGTGTCATTTCCGCCCACAGTTTGCCCGCCAGGGCGAAGCAGATTCGTACCGAAGTCGATCTACAGGCCGACATGTGCTGGGCTGAACCAACACTATTAATGCGAGTACTTGATAATCTCTACTCCAATGCGGTGCACTATGGCGAGGAATCCGGTACCATTTGGATCCGCAGTCGTCAGGTTGATAATCGGGTACAGATTGATGTTGCAAATACTGGGACGCCGATCCCTATCGCAGAAGAAACCATGATATTTGAGCCTTTTTTCCAAGGAAGTCATCAGCGAAAAGGGGCTGTTAAGGGAAGTGGACTGGGGCTGAGTATTGCCCAGGATTGCATCAGACGTATGCAGGGT
The DNA here is from genome assembly GCF_000754815.1 of Yersinia ruckeri ATCC 29473. Lineage (GTDB taxonomy): Bacteria > Pseudomonadota > Gammaproteobacteria > Enterobacterales > Enterobacteriaceae > Yersinia > Yersinia ruckeri. Next base: position 3,406,866 of record NZ_KN150747.1, on the reverse strand, counting down.
GAACTGCATTTGGTCAAACTTGCAGATGCCGCCGTCTGCTTCCGCATTGAATTGCCATTAACCGCCGAGAATGAATAAATAATGTATAAGTGGTCTGTTAGTTGTTTTTTCAAAAAGACCGAATCTTTGTGCGTCGATACTGACGTACAAACCAAGGCATCACCATCTCGTTTCCAAGGTACTTTTTGGGGGGCGCTATTTCTTGCCCCACTGCTACTGACCGGATGTATTGATCATACCGCTAATGGGCGTTTTTCTCAGGCAGTACAGCTTGTTATACCAGAAAGTAAAATTGTGGATTATCGCACGGCCCAGTGTGACACCTTGTGGGATATCGCAGAAAAAGAGGTGCTGGAAAACTCGCTGTATTGGCTAAGAGCGATGGATTGCGCCGAACGTCTCAGCTCTGCGCAGGCGCGCGGGTTAGCTAAATCAGTGCAGACACTGTCCTGGTCGACCGCATTTAAGCAAGGTATTCTGATTGGCAGTGCCGATCCGTCAATGGCAGAGCGTCGCCAGATTGTTGAACGTCTTAACAGTTATAGCCAGACTTTCCCCGGTTCGTTACGACCATTGATTCAATTGTGGCGCGAGCAGCAGGTATTACGTATTTCACTGGCTGAAGAGCGTTCTCGTTATCAACGGTTACAAGACGAGTCAGATAGCCAGATTGACCGCCTGCGGGAAAACCAGGTACGCCTGCAATACCACTTGCAGGATACGACGCGTAAATTGGAAAACCTGACTGATATCGAGCGCCAACTATCTTCGCGCAAGCAAATGCAAAATGAGATTCCTGACGCCGATAACAAAGCAGCCTCTGCGGCGGCCAAATCAGCGGAAAGTAGCATGCAAACCAAGCCAGCTCCGGAAAAAAAGGCCGAAGAGAAACCAGCAGCACCGGTTCCCGAGCAAAGTGTGACACCGACAGCACCGGCAAAACTGCCGGAGGCCAAGCCGGTAGAAACCCAAGCGGTGCCAGCCGCCTCGCCGCAAACTGCGCCACCTGTTTCCAATAAGGAGTCTAAGCCCAATGACAGCACGCAAACCGGCCAATCTACTGCTGGTTGATGATGATCCCAGCCTGCTTAAACTGCTGGGAATGCGTTTGACGAGCGAAGGTTTTCATGTCACTACGGCAGAAAGCGGGCAGGAAGCTTTGCGCTTGCTGATGCGTGAGAAAATCGATCTGGTCATCAGTGACCTACGCATGGATGAAATGGATGGCATGGCGCTGTTTGTCGAAATCCAGAAGTATCAACCGGGCATGCCGGTGATTATTCTCACCGCCCACGGTTCTATTCCCGATGCGGTTGCCGCCACCCAACAGGGCGTGTTTAGTTTCCTGACTAAACCGGTGGATCGCGATGCGTTGTACAAAGCCATTGATGCGGCTCTTGAGCTGTCCATTCCCGCTGGAGATGATAGCTGGCGGGCCGCTATTGTCACGCGTAGCCCACTAATGCTACGTTTATTGGAGCAGGCCAAAATGGTCGCCCAATCTGATGTCAGCGTGCTAATCAACGGCCAAAGTGGTACGGGTAAAGAAGTTTTGGCTCAGGCTATTCACGGAGCCAGTCCCCGCGGCAAGAAAGCCTTCATCGCCATTAACTGCGGAGCACTACCGGAACAGCTACTGGAATCCGAGCTTTTTGGGCATGCCAAAGGGGCATTTACCGGTGCGGTGAGCAGTCGGGAAGGGCTATTTCAGGCGGCAGAAGGTGGCACTCTGTTCCTCGATGAAATCGGTGATATGCCGCTATCATTGCAGGTAAAACTGCTACGGGTATTGCAGGAACGTAAAGTTCGGCCGCTGGGTAGCAATCGGGATTTGGATATTAATGTGCGTATTATTTCGGCAACCCACAGAGATTTGCCGAAAGCGATGGCCAAAAATGAATTTCGTGAAGACCTTTACTACCGCTTAAATGTAGTAAATCTAAAAATTCCAGCGTTGAATGAGCGTGCGGAAGATATCCCATTGCTAGCCAACCACCTGTTACGCGAGTCGGCTAAACGACATAAGCCTTTTGTTCGCAGTTTTTCGACCGATGCAATGAAGCGTTTGATGACCGCCAGTTGGCCGGGTAACGTTCGACAATTGGTGAATGTGATTGAGCAATGTGTCGCCCTGACTTCGGCTCCGGTCATTAGCGAGGCGTTGGTTGAGCAGGCTCTGGAAGGTGAAAACACCGCATTACCGACATTTGTTGAGGCGCGTAATCAGTTTGAACTGAATTATTTGCGTAAGCTGTTACAAATCACCAAGGGTAATGTGACGCAGGCGGCACGTATGGCCGGTCGTAATCGCACTGAGTTCTACAAGTTGTTATCGCGCCACGAATTGGACGCTAACGATTTTAAAGAGTAGTGCTTTCTTTCCTTTGAACCCGAGAGAAAAAGGCTGTTCGTCGGGTTCTAAACAAATGACCAGGAATGATTTACACTTCGGTCTTTGTTGTGGCATGGCAGAATTGAAACCAATATGAGCAGATCACTTTCCATTGCGTTAGCCCAGCTGAATTTGCTGGTTGGCGATATTGAAGGCAACACCGAACGTATGTTGCAAACCTTACATGAGCAGCAGAAGGCGGGGGCTGATCTTGTTATGTTTTCCGAGTTATCGCTGTCTGGCTATCCACCGGAAGACTTACTGTATCGCAGTGATTTCTACCTGCGCTGTGAAGCTCAGTTGGAGCGCCTACGCGCAGCCTCACAGACAGTAGCGGTGCTGGTTGGCCACCCGTGGCGTGAGGGTGACAAGCTCTATAATGCCCTGTCATTATTTTCCGCTGGAAAATTGTTGGGTCGTTATTTCAAACAGCAGTTGCCAAATTACGGTGTGTTTGATGAAAAACGCTATTTCACGCCTGGTGATAAAAGCTGCGTCGTCGAGTTGAAAGGTTATCGTTTAGGATTACTGATTTGTGAAGACCTGTGGTTTAGCGAGCCAGTGGATGCCGCCAAAGCTGCAGGTGCCGAGCTTTTACTGTCCATTAATGCTTCGCCGTATAACCGTGAAAAACCTTATATTCGTAAGACTCTGATGGCAAGCCACTGTCAGCGTACTCAGATGCCGCTGGTTTACCTGAATCAGGTTGGTGGTCAAGATGAGCTGATTTTTGACGGTTGTTCAAAAGTATTTGATTCAAAAGGTAATATGACCCACCGTTTGGCGGCATTTGCTGAACAGACAACCCTTTGCCAGTTGCAGGATTTGGTCGTGGAGCCGATGGCGGCTCCTGCGGCTGATTTGTCGCCTCTGGCGGAAGTGTACGAAGCTCTGGTGCTGGCGGTTCGCGATTACGTGACCAAAAATGGTTTCAAAGGCGCGGTGCTCGGCCTTTCCGGAGGGATTGATTCGGCGCTGACTCTGGCGATTGCTGTCGATGCACTGGGTAAAGAAAAAGTTCAGGCTTTAATGATGCCATTTCGCTATACCGCCGACATCAGTATTGCTGATGCGAAGGAAGAAGCGGAGATCCTCGGTATCGAATTTGACCTTTTGTCTATCGAACCGATGTTTGACGCCTTTATGGGGCAATTGGCACCGATGTTCGCCGGTACTGAGAAAGATACGACCGAAGAGAATCTACAGGCTCGCTGTCGTGGTGTCGTGTTGATGGCGTTGTCGAATAAACGCCGCAGTATTGTTCTGACCACCGGGAATAAAAGCGAAATGGCCGTAGGCTATGCCACGTTGTACGGTGATATGGCAGGCGGTTTTGATGTATTGAAAGATGTGCCAAAAACACTGGTATTCCAGTTGTGTGAATACCGTAACACGGTTTCTTACGTGATTCCTCAACGGGTTATCGATCGCCCGCCGTCTGCTGAGCTAGCCCCCGATCAGTTGGATCAAGACAGTTTGCCACCTTACGATATTCTGGATGCCATTCTGGAAGGCTACGTTGAACACGATGAGTCGGTGGCTGATTTAGTCGCCAATGGCTTCGACGAATCCATAGTGCGCAAGGTCATTCGTCTGGTAGACATTAACGAATATAAACGGCGTCAGTCAGCTGTTGGGCCACGCATTACTGCTCGCAGTTTTGGTAAGGATCGACGCTATCCGATCACCTCCGGCTTTGGCCGTAAAAATTGGTAACACAGGAATTCACCATGAAGAAAATTGACGCGATTATTAAGCCGTTCAAACTGGATGACGTCCGCGAAGCCTTGGCTGAAGTGGGTATCACTGGTATGACAGTGACCGAAGTGAAAGGTTTTGGTCGCCAGAAAGGTCATACCGAATTGTATCGCGGTGCTGAATATATGGTGGATTTTTTACCTAAGGTTAAAATCGAAATCGTGGTTGCTGACGATATCGTAGATACCTGTGTTGAAGCCATTATGCAAACGGCTCAAACCGGCAAGATCGGTGACGGTAAGATTTTTGTCTTTGATGTTGCGCGTGTGGTGCGTATTCGTACCGGTGAGCAGGACGAAGAAGCGATCTGATCCTCGCGGTGACGCGATTGCGGTTGCCGACTAAAAAGCCCGTTCGTCAAAAGATGAAACGGGCTTTTTCTTATCCTGATTGTGTCGCTAATAGGGTTTGGTTATCCGGCTGGTACAAATAACCCAAGCCAATAGAATAGGTTAAGTACAATGCCTGCTAGAATGACAGCGACCACCGGTGCGGCAATTTTCATTACTGGTCGACCAATAGCTTCGTTGAGGAAATACAGCGCGGTGGTAATAGTAAAACCGGTGTAACCCGCCATTTTGATCGAGGCGAAAATAGCACCGATTAATAATGCATATTCCATCAACAAGTTCATCGCGTTACGGATGTTGTCCGACGCATTACGCACTGATGGGAAACGCCCTAGCCATTTACCGATACTACGCAATAACAACACTTCCACAGAAATAACCATTGCCCCGACCAGTGCGGCCACCAGCGGATTGGGAATCAGATAGCCAACCACAAACACAAAAGTAAAACCGGCAACGGCATACACGCCGGTAGCCAATGCGGTCGTCGCAATCAAAGGCACAAAACCCAACCCTCGCATAAACTCGGCCAGCGAGGCCTGATGAATCAGTGAAAGTGATTCTTCTGGCGTAATACCCGGAGCATAGGCTTTTGCCAGCGTATAAATAGAGACTTCACTACCGGCAAACAATTTCATGCTGGCGACAGCGGAAATTAGCCCGCCAACAATGGCCAATAGCGGCAAGTTCCTGATGATTCTCTGGGTTCGTTCTTCAAACACAGAATGCCCGCCACCACCGCCAAGATGGGTTTTGGCACGCAGATCCTGAACAATGGCAATGCCGATCAACAATATCATACCGACAAAAATTTCAATGGATTCAGGAAATAGACCGGTGAAGCGAGTGATCAGTAAACGGGTCATCAAGACGATAACCGCTGAGATTACCGCCGTTTTCCAGCCAAACTGATAGAAAATCGCGACCAGTGGGAACAGGGCGAAAGCCGAAATGACCGGGCTGCTTAATTCACCGAGCGAACCGATAAAGTTAACTGGCAGCGAGGTCAGGGCGGTATTCACCGCCGGTAAAGAGGTTAGCGCCAGAATGCCCCAGGCGGCACCCAGAGCAAAAGCCAGATAGCTGTTAATCGCTAACACGCCGATGATATCGGTCGGCAGGAACAGTAACCAAGAGTTAAGTAACCCAGTGGAAAGAGTAAAGGAAATCCCGACTGATGCAATAAAACCAACGCTCAGGCCGAAGGCAATACTACCCGCTTCTCTGCGGCTCATATTGCCTTCGACCAGTTGCGGCAAAATAGGGCGAAGGCCATCATGGAAGACCGCCACCGAGCGGTGGGAAAGCAGGGCAGTCATGCCGGTTAGCAGGGCAACGACAATAATATGAATATATTCCACGTGCTTCCCCTTAGCGTAATTGCGTTATCAGTAATGGAATGGCGTGCTCGATATGTTCCACTGATAGGCCAAAAGCCACTTTGCCTTCAGAAATAAACCTCTCAATTTGATCGGGCTTGGCTTTAATGCCAGGCTTGGCAATGGTGGCACTTTTGTTGTAACCAATAATGGCAATAGCCATTGATAATGCCGCTCCTGCACCAGTATTACAGGCACCAATATAGTAATCCAACAGGCCATCTTTCACTTTGATTGCTGCATCCATATCGCTGAGAATAAAAGTTTCAAAGCAGTCGGGAGCGGTTTTATCAATAAACTCTCTGATTAACTCACGTTGTAGCCCGACGATGCCGATCTTCTTCATAGTCACTGTCCTTGCGTAGAAAAAAATTTATTTGGGTTATGGCGCAGCATCATCTCTACCTCTGTGTGGGATATTCCAGCGTTTAACAGCATGGGAATAAATGAGTCGATCAGATAACTGAAACCTATGCCGCCGTTGGTTTTTAAATGAGAACGGCGGGTAATATCCATCGATAGCATGACGCGATCCAATAAATCACGTTTAGCCAGATTGACCAGCATGGCGACTCGGCGTTCATCCGGGAAATAGCTGTTTTTACCGATGGTATCGAACTGGATGTAAACGCCTTTGTCGAGCATCTGCAATAGCAAGTCCGGTTGCTCTTTCAAATCGCAGTGACCGATAACGACACGCTCTGGTGGCACACCGTGTTGTTCCAATAGTGCGATTTGCTGTAAACCCATAGTGCTGAAACTGGTATGGGTTGAAATGCTCAGACCGGTTGCGTGGTGAGCCAATGCAGCAGCGTGGAATACTTTGGCTTCATCAGCAGTAATATGATTTTCACTAGTGCCAATTTCGGCAATTACGCCAGCTTTAAGGTCGGTGCCATCAATACCGATTTCGATTTCATCGATCATGATTTGCGCCAGTTGCCTGGCTGAGCAATCTCGAACCTGTTGGGGATAGAAATGATCGGTGTAATAACCGGTGGAAGCAATAATATTGATGCCGCTGTCTCGCATCAAATCCAATAAAAATTGCGGATTTCGGCCCATATATTTATTGGTGACTTCAACAATATTCATGACGCCCTGGCTTACCAGTTCCCGCATTTCCTCGCAGATTGGTTTATATTGATCCAGGCGACAATCGATATTGTTTTTAAAGCGGGATAAATCAATATGCAGATGTTCATGAGCATAGGTATAGCCATTGGGATTAATCATGGGAATAACTCCAGGCAACGGCAGAATGCAATGGGAGCGAAGAAAATGTGTCTCCGGGGGTCTTGGCAATTCATCCGGCCTAATATTGAGAATGATCTGAGAATCATCCCCGCGTGCAGATTCCATAAGCGTGGCTTACTATATCGGTAATCGAGCCGATCAGTACAGTGGGAATATAGCTATCTGCTTAATTCAATATATTTCCTTGGCTATCATAGTGGCCAAGTAGCCGAGGCTTGCCACACTGAACACCTTCAACCAGTGCAACGCTGCTGCGGGTGACAAATATTTGAGTACGAAAACTCATGATAACCGGGCTGCCAATAGGAAACTGTCCATCCAGGCGCAGATAATAATCGATGCTGCTGTCATCAACCGGCAATACCTGAGTGGTGCTGTACTGCTGCTTATGCCACACCAGCGCATGGCGTAGATGACCGCGGCGATAATAACCGCCACCGAAACAATAACTAGTTCCCATAAAATGATGTGATATTTCAGATAGATAAAGCAGCGATATTTTTTCAACCTGATCGCCGTTTTGATTCGCCGGTAGGGTACCGGTCAGTGCATGACCTGGCTCGGTGTGGGTGATTCCCAATCGTGCCAACTCCGGCATTATTTGTACGCAGGCGGCGGAGGGGGCATTGATCTGCTCGACGTTAATACCTTGTTTTATCATGATATCCCGCGCAGCCAGCAAGGTATGCATATTGGTCGTTGGCCGGGTGCGTTGTAACTGGGGATCGAACAGCATACAAGGGAAGTGAGTCACTCCGACCAATTTGATGGATGGCATGGCAGCAATAGCTTGAATGATATCAGGCAGTTGTTGCAGCTCGAATCCACCTTCCTGCCCGGCGTAGAGTAGGTCGTTAGTCTGGCCGACTTTGAGCAAAATTGGCTGGATTTTATTTTGTTTATGGGCTGCTACGGCAATTTGCTGCGCTTTCTCCAGTGAGAAAACGGTAATAACTTCAGGCTGCTGGCTGATTATTTCGTCCAGCATACCTGAAGGTGGCTGCACCAAATGCCCGATATGCGCCACTGGAATTCCATATCGATACAACTGCTGCACTTCTTTAAAATCCACCGCCACTACACCCTGATAACCGCAGGCTAATATCTGTTTACACAGCTCGGGATTGCGGCCAAATTGCTTGCTCATCAAGTACAACTTGATGTTAAAACGTGTGGCTTCAGCCAATAATTTTCTGGCGTTGGACAGGGTTTGATCCACATCGATGATATAGGTGTCCGGGCCAATTTTTCCCTGTTGCCACAGCAGGATAACGGCTTCGATCAGTACAGGATTCTGTTTTCTTAAAGCATGTAAAAACATGGTCTGTTCCAGACGCATTCAGCGTCATTATATTAATTTAAATTATTATTTTTTTGAATATTTATGGTATTTCTAATTCACGCCAAAGATTATTTGCTAGCTGTCTTTATCTCATTGGCGACTGGCAAGGTAAAGGCTATAAATATTTGACAGTAAATAACCCATCTCGTTTTGATCTGGCTTCTGATCAAAATAAGCCAAGACATCCTGATTAATCTTTTGGATATATAGAATATCTGCACTCTGCATGATTTCAGTGAGCAGTGCCGCATCCATGCCATTTATCTGTTCACCACGGCGAGTTCGCATTAAAGCGTTAGCCATATGCGTGATCGCCATTTCCCCTTGAAGACTGTCAACAGGTAACCGCCAAAAATGGGCTAATCTATCGATAACCAGATTCATCCCAATACCAATGTCTTCATCTATCAGGCCTGCCTGACAAAGAAGATTAAGACGCGGATCCATAGCATCTCCCAAAGTTGAAATTAATAACGTGGGTCAATTATTCCTTGTTGAACATTTTGTTGATGTTGGAGTAATTGCTGTGAATTAATCCCATTTTCCAATAATAGTTTAATTAGGTGATTATCTGGGCGGATTAAAATTACCGCTTGTGATGCCTGAATATACTGCTCGTTTCCACGTAGTTTAACCGCCAGTAAATTCTCATGAGAAACTGCGTCTGTCAGGTTCCAGATTGCCGCATCGATTTCACCACGAATAATTTGCGCCACGCAGTCGCTGTAAGGCACATCAACTCGTTCGATATCTTGGCCGGCGAACTTGGTTTCTGTCAGCAGACATTGATCCGGTGAGCGCGGATCCAATCCGACCCGATGGATATGATGTTCTTCGCCCTGACGGCAAATAAGCTGGTGACCATCAACGTAGGAACCCTTACCCAGATTCAGCGCGATAGCCACTTTTCCTTGCTCAACATAATGTTGTGCAGCCAAATGTGAGACTACCGCCATATCGTAAATACCATTGATAAGGCATTCAATTCGCACTTCTGCTCCACGCATATGAGCAAAATATAGCGGTAAGATAGTGAATTGCTCTTTCAATCCGCTGGCCAGTCCTTCGTATAATTTAGTGTAAGGGAGCGGCATAGCGCACACCATATTGCCTAAATCGGCCTGTTGCAGCAGGCTGGGAAGATTAAGATCGATCAATTGCGTACCATTTCTCCCGCGCCGTTCAACGGCGATCGCCCCCTCCTGCTCTAATACTTTTAAGGCATGTTGTACTACACCGACGGAAATACCGAAGTCATCAGATAATTCATCAATGGTTTTCAGCCGATTTCCCGGACGTTCGCCAATCAAATAGCGTGCCATGGAGACCAGAGCCAACCCTTCTTTTTTTATAAATTTTCTACTCATGCTGGGTATGTTTAGCCTTATGTAATTCGGGAATGGATAAAAATTTTAATGCTATCGAATGCAACGATATTAATTCTTATTTATGTGAATATATAAATATTTATTTAAATAATAGATGGTTGCAAACATAAAAGCGAGCAGCTGAGGTACTAACTGTAATAATAAAAGGAATGATGTAAGCGAAAAAGTAGAAGAAAAGGTAATGAAATCTGGCCAGCGAGGAGGCTGACCAGTGGTGTAGGTGATGTTATCAGGACAATTAAATCACTTTATGCGGGCCGAAACATTCATAGTGTATCTGTTCTGAAGGAATGCCCATCTCCAATAATTGCTTGCCAGCAAATTGCATAAACACCAATGGTCCACAGAAATAATAGTGAGTGTCCGGTGCGGTAATCGTGGTCGGCAATTGGCTTAGATTCATCAAGCCTTCACTATCATAATGTTGGCCGTGAATATCTTGCTCTTCTGGCTGGCGATACCAAACATGCTGACTAAGATTGGGCATGTTTTCTGCGATGATGGCCACTTCATTGGCAAAGGCATGCACTCGACCATTATCGGCGGCGTGGCACCAATGAATAGGCGCAGCATGCTGTTGGGCGTGCAGCGTGTGTAACATACTCAACATTGGCGTCTGACCCACACCGGCGGAGATCAGCGCAACCGGCGTGTCTGGCGTAATATCCAGGAAGAAATCGCCGCGTGGCGGCGCAATGCGCACGATATCGCCTTCCTGTGCCTGGTTATGCAGGAAATTGGACACCGTGCCTTGTTCTTCGCGTTTCACCGCAATGCGGTAGGATTTACCGTTAGGTGCTGCGGTGAGCGAGTATTGGCGAATCTGACGGTTTTCCAGACGGTTATCTTCAATATAAACTCCCAGATATTGGCCTGGTTTGAAATTAACCACTGAGCCACCGTCTTCCGGTTCCAACAGGAAGCTGCAAATCACATCACTTTGTTTTTCTTTTTTCGCGATGCGGAAGCGACGCAGGGTACGCCATCCGCCAATGTTTTCTTCTGCTTCGCGGTAGATCTGCTCTTCGCGCTGAATAAACACCTGCGCCAGCACACCATAGGCTTTGGCCCAAGCATCGAGAATTTCCTGACCGGGGCTGAATAATTCGTCCAGCGTGGCAATCAGATGCTTACCTACGGTTTGATAATCCTCTGGTTGAATATTAAGGCTAGTGTGTTTCTGGGCAATGCGTTCTACCGCCGGTAACAGCGCTGCAAGGTTCTCGATGTTGGCGGCATAGGCGCAAATCGCGTTAAACAGCGCTTCACGCTGATCGCCGCTGAACTGATTGCTCATATTAAAGGTATCTTTCAACTCAGGGTTATGAGTGAACATACGATCATAAAAATGCGCAGTGAGTTTTGGTCCGGTTTCAACAAGCAACGGAATGGTTGATTTGACGGTGGCGATGGTTTGGCTATCCAGCATAGTGAGGCTCCTATAATTTTTTGAATAATGTGCTAATTAATACATGTATTTTAAATGCATCTTATAAAATGCAATCTGGCTTGTAAATACACATCCGCCAATTAGGGCGATTATCCTCACGCGCCAGTTCACAGTTATGAAAAAACCGCATACTCAATATGAACAGAAATCCAGTGAATGGTATGAACGCTGAGCGGTGAAAAGCCTTATGTGGCCTAATGCCAATCGTTTGCGTAAAAACCTCGGTTAAGACCTATCTTAACGAGGCAAAAACAGTTTACACTGTGGGCTAGAGCCCGAACGGGTGGTCCACTGGGTGTATTAAGTTAGCTGAGTCAGGAGAGCCGGATGTTAAAGCGTGAAATGAACATTGCCGATTATGATGCAGATTTATGGCGTGCAATGGAGCAAGAAGTGGTGCGCCAGGAAGAGCACATCGAACTGATTGCGTCTGAGAACTATACCAGCCCGCGTGTTATGCAGGCGCAAGGTTCTCAGTTGACGAACAAATATGCTGAAGGTTATCCGGGCAAGCGTTACTACGGTGGCTGTGAGTATGTTGATGTGGTTGAGCAATTGGCCATCGACCGTGCGAAAGAACTGTTCGGTGCCGATTATGCCAACGTGCAGCCGCACTCCGGTTCGCAGGCTAACGTGGCTGTTTATTCCGCATTGTTGAAGCCGGGCGATACCGTATTGGGCATGAATCTGGCACATGGCGGCCATTTGACACACGGCTCTCCGGTAAACTTCTCCGGTAAACTGTATAACATCGTACCTTACGGTATCGATGAGTCTGGCAAGATCGATTATGACGATATGGCGCGTCAGGCAGAACTGCATAAACCAAAAATGATCATCGGTGGCTTCTCGGCCTATTCCGGCATCGTTGACTGGGCAAAAATGCGTGAAATCGCCGACAGTATCGGTGCATGGTTGTTTGTCGATATGGCTCACGTGGCCGGTTTGGTGGCTGCGGATGTTTATCCGAACCCCGTTCCTCACGCACATATTGTGACCACCACGACTCACAAAACGCTGGCTGGCCCACGTGGTGGTCTGATTTTGGCGAAAGGTGGCGACGAAGAGCTGTATAAGAAACTGAACTCTTCTGTATTCCCGGCTAACCAGGGTGGCCCACTGATGCACGTTATCGCGGGTAAAGCGGTGGCGTTGAAAGAAGCGATGGAGCCTGAGTTCAAGATTTACCAGCAGCAAGTAGCCAAAAACGCCAAAGCAATGGTGTCGGTCTTCTTGGCGCGTGGTTACAAAGTGGTGTCCGGCGGTACGGAAAACCACTTGTTCTTGCTGGATCTGGTCGATAAAGACATCACCGGTAAAGATGCGGATGCAGCCTTGGGTCGTGCCAATATCACCGTGAATAAAAACAGCGTACCTAACGATCCTAAGAGCCCGTTTGTGACTTCCGGTGTGCGTATCGGTTCTCCGGCTATTACCCGTCGTGGTTTCAAAGAAGCAGAATCCATCGAACTGGCTGGCTGGATGTGTGATGTGTTGGATAACATCAACGACGAAGCGACTATCGAACGTATCAAACAGAAAGTTCTGGAAATTTGCGCCCGTTTCCCGGTTTACGCATAAATTCAGTAAAGTTGTTTTGATGTCACAAGAACCCACGTTTAACGTGGGTTTTTTTATGTCGACTGAACGTTCGGTAATGCATAACGTAGGGGATTCCTGAACGCGGGAAAAATGACTGAAATGATGTGAGACAGCTTGCAAACTCTTTGTTTGAATGATTACTCAGTTGCTAGCCGAGGTGTGCTCTGTCACAGTATCTGGCTGACTCCGGAGGAATTATGGTTTTGCAATCAACACGCTGGCTGGCGCTCAGCTATTTCACGTATTTCTTTGCTTATGGCATTTTCTTGCCTTTTTGGAGTGTTTGGTTACAAGGCGAGGGAATTGCACCGGAAACCATCGGTATTTTATTAGGCGCTGGCCTGATTTCTCGTTTCCTCGGCAGTTTGATTATCGCTCCCAGCGTTAAAAATCCCACCCATCTGGTCACCGCATTACGCATTCTGGCGTTACTGACGCTGGCATTCGCCATCGGTTTTTGGTTTGGCAGCGGTTGGGCTTGGCTCATGTTGGTGATCGCCGGATTTAACCTGTTCTTTGGCCCTTTGGTGCCGCTGACCGACGCACTGGCAGGCACCTGGCAAAAACAAATCACCCTGGATTACGGTAAGGTACGTTTGTGGGGATCGCTGGCGTTCGTGATTGGTTCGGCATTGACCGGCAAACTGGTATCGGTCTGGGGGCACAATGTTATTCTCTATAGTCTCACTGCCGCAGTAGCCGCCATGTTATTGGGGGTCTTATTACGTCCGAGCGTGATGCCCAAAGGGGAGGTGCGCCATCATGCCTTACCGGCGACCAACTGGAAAAGTTTGCTGAGTGAACGACCAGTTTGGCGATTTTTACTTTGCGTGACGTTGCTACAGGGAGCGCATGCTGGCTATTACAGTTTCAGTTCCATTTACTGGAACGAGGCCGGTTACTCTGCCGCGACGATTGGATATCTGTGGGCGCTGGGGGTGGTGGCAGAAATTCTGGTCTTCGCTTTCAGTCATATTTTATTCCGTCGCTGGACTGCCCGTAGCCTACTGTTACTTTCCGCCATCAGCGGAATTGTCCGCTGGAGTTTAATGGCCTCGACGACCGAATTACATTGGTTGATCTTGATTCAGGTGTTGCATTGCGGGTCATTTACTGTCTGCCATCTGGCGGCGATGCGCTTTATTGCCTCTCGTAGAGGCGCGGATATTATCCGTTTGCAATCGGTTTACTCCGCTTTAGCCATGGGCGGTGGGATTGCGGTCATGACGGTGATTTCCGGCTTCCTGTTTGAACATCTTCAAGGTGGGGTGTTCTGGGTGATGGCGCTGGTTGCCACACCGGCGTTGTTTATTCGTCCTCAGGTCGTCGCAACCCCGAAGGATTGTGTTCTTTAAGGCGCTTCCAATTGCGTCCGAATCGCGGTTTTATCGGCTTCAGTCAGCGGTAAAAATACCTGAATCAATGGCGGCGTTGATTCAGGTATGACGATCGGATAGGCGGAAATAACCAAACCAACCCCCGCAGGTGCGCCAGATTTTAGATAGTCAGCATAAGGTAAATATTTGATATGTAGCGGCAATAGTGTCATTTCCCGCAGTTGTCGCTCGACGTCACTTTCCAGACGCCGATTCTGCTGGGTCAGTAGTAAAATCTGCTTTTCCTGCAAGGCATTGCCCTGCATCAACCAGGCACCAAAACTGATGGCAATCAGCCCAACTTCCTCCTCGGAAAATTCAATCTGATATTCCCGTTCGAGTTCTGCCAATGCCGTATGGGTAGTATCTAACAACCGTGGATATTTGTTACTGATTTCATCCAACAACATATTATCCACACCAATATCGAAGTGACAGCGCTCAATAGCTGGAGCTAAATGGGCAAAAAGTTGGCTAATTAAGGCATTGTCACAGCTGAACGTCATGCCTGAAAGCTGTTGGAAGCGGGCGATCAAACGATTGATCGAACTCATCAAGCGGATATCCTCGCGGGAATGGTTACTGCTATAGCTGTGAGCCTTAATCATCGTCAGCATCAGAATAAAAACATCTCGCTCAATGGCCGCAAGTGCTTGGGGCAACAAGCTATTAATGCCGTGAAAGAGGTGATCGGCCGCAGTTGATTCTGCTTTCTGATTTAGCCAGGTAATTTGCCGGCTTTCTAGTTGTGGCAGGTTTTGCTGCTGAGTCTGCCAAATTGCGTAAGTCAGGTAGATTTGTAAAAAATATCTGTCGCGGATATCCAGTGGGCGAGGTAGGTGGCGTTCACATTCACCAATAACCTGTTGTAACGGCGGCAATAACGCCTGTTCCGACCACGGTAGCGCTTGATATAGCGCAGGTATAAAGCCGTTATCAATAAATTCTGGACAATAACGTAATCCGCGCCTTAGCCAATGAATCAGACAGAGTCGCTTATTAAGTGAACTTCCGTGCAATTGACACTCATCAACAGCATTGGCATGGATATCCAGATGGTAGAAACGCTGGATTTCGCTGGCTACCTCAGCTATATCTTGCCGGGTAGTTGGAAGCCCAACGCCATTTAATTGGCTGATTATCTCCAGTTTTACCGGCAATGTTGGAGTAAACAGCAGCAATAAAGCATGGCAGCGGCGCTGTTGACCTGAGAGCTCAGGCTCTGGGGACGTGTCCAGGCTCATATAACCGCCCTAGATATGTTTTGTTTAATCGATTAGTTTTAAGCATAGCAAAAGAGCAAAAATCAGCGTGCTAGCACCCACGGCTTTTACTTGGGCTTATAACTTACATCACAAATATTGCTGTATATCCAAAGGTTAATTGATGCTTTTTATGTTACATTATAACAGTTTTAGCAAGGGAACAATACGGCTGTTGGGCCTAATTATCACGCTGTATAGCTCGCTGGGGCAGGCACATCCACACAGTTTTATCGAAATGAATACCACTTTTATCATGGAAAAACAGGAGTTAACCGGACTAAAAATGGTGTGGACGATGGATGAAATCACGTCTGCCGATCTACTTTATGATGCGGAAAATGCTAAATCAGATACAGAAATCTGGAAAAAACTGGCGGCTGAAGTGATGGCTAACGTATTAGGGCAACATTATTTCACGGATATTTATCGTGACGGTAAGCCAGTGAAATACAAAAATTTGCCCACGGAATACCATTTATCGCGCCAAGGACATCAGGCGGTATTGGCGTTTGTTTTACCGTTAGCCCAATCGCAGCCGTTGGTCGGTAAACCCTTCATCATTTCGACCTATGATCCGACCTATTTTGTCGACATGAGTTACCCAAACGATGCGGCGGTTCAATTGCCTGCCGATATGAAGAAACGTTGTACGTCAACGCTATTCACTCCCAACCCGGATGCCTCCTTGCAGGCTTATGCCTTGTCATTGGATAAAAATGACTCCCCTGGAGAAGATATGGCTTTAGGACAACAATTTGCTCAACGGATAACGCTACAATGTCAGTAAGTTTCTCCCCGACAACCCGTCGCCAAAAACAGGGATTGCTGAACCTGTGGCCGCTTGGGTTTTTTCTGCTGTGTTTGACGGTCAGTGCCCTGATTGCTTGGTCTTACTGGCCGGAATTGCTGTTTAAAAGCGTGGCGTGGCAGAAAACCATGCATCAGCAAATGGCGCAGCTTCTCCAGCAGGTAAAAGCCAATCCACATCAGATGGGGCTGGGGCTGATGTTTTTCAGTGTGATCTACGGGGTATTGCATGCGGTCGGCCCCGGCCATGGCAAGGTCGTTATTGTTACCTATCTGGCCACGCATCCTGCACGTTTGAAAAGCAGCCTGAAGCTGACATTTTTGGCTTCGCTGCTGCAAGGCGGCGTGGCTATCGTGCTGGTTACGCTAGTGCTGAGTGTATTTCAGCTTTCTTCTCGCTATTTGCATCAAAGCAGTTTTTGGTTGGAAAAAGGCAGCTTTATTCTGGTCATTCTGCTGGGATTACTCTTGTGTTTTCGCGCCTTGAAACGCTTGTACTGGCAGATAAAAGCCTTGAGGCCGCAAAAAATCACGGTGCAACGGCTACAACCCCTGGCTGCCGATCATGTTCATAGTGAAAGCTGCGGCTGTAGTCATCGGCATTTACCTAATGATGAAGAATTGCAGGCCAGTGATGATTGGCGAACTCGTTTGGCGGTGATATTAGCGATGGGAATGCGCCCGTGTTCGGGGGCGATTATGGTGCTGTTGTTTGCCAAAGTCATTGGTGTTTATGCGTGGGGAATCGCCTCGGCGCTGGCGATGGCGTTAGGAACTTCGTTAACTATTTCGTTATTAGCGCTGTTTGTTCACTACGCCCGTCAGTTAGCGATACGTTTGAGCCAGCATCGGGCACCGACGGCGTGGGGAAGCATTGCCTGGGCCACCTTGGCATTGGCCGGCGGCGTTATTTTACTCTTTGCGGGTGTGCTGCTTTATCTTTCGAGCCAGCCAGCCATGATGGGCGGCATCCGTCCATTTGGACGCTGATCTCAGCCATAAAAAATGCCAGTCAGAATTAACGGACTGGCATCGCAATTTTTGAGGCTAAGAGCGGGAATATTAACGCTTCAGAGCTTCGCTCAATTCTTCGTTCATCGCTTGTAACATCGATTTTACTACGCGCGGGTTACCGGCCACGATGTTGCCTGAACTAAAGTGATTATGGCCGCCAACAAAGTCGGTCACAATCCCACCAGCTTCACGCA
Source organism: Yersinia ruckeri ATCC 29473 (assembly GCF_000754815.1). Classification (GTDB taxonomy): domain Bacteria; phylum Pseudomonadota; class Gammaproteobacteria; order Enterobacterales; family Enterobacteriaceae; genus Yersinia; species Yersinia ruckeri. The sequence goes on along the minus strand of NZ_KN150747.1, from coordinate 3,389,292 downwards.
CCAGCAGTTCGCCACCGGCGAAATCCCACGGTTTCAAGCCGATTTCAAAGAACCCGTCAACGCGACCAGCGGCAACGTAAGCCAGATCCAGTGCCGCAGAACCGGTACGACGCACGTCAGCGCACTGGGTAAACAGTTTACCTAACACATTGATGTAAGCTGGAGCATGTTGTTTTACTTTGAACGGGAAACCGGTCGCCAGGATGGTGCCATCCAAATCTTTTGCGTTGGTTCCACGCAGACGGTAGCCATTCAGCTGAGCGCCTTGACCACGAGTGGCGGTGAACAATTCGTTGCGCATGGGATCGTAAACCACAGCCACTTCAGTGCGGCCTTTAATGCGCACAGCGATGGATACAGCGAAGTGTGGGAAACGTTTGATGAAGTTTGAGGTGCCATCCAGTGGATCGATAACCCATTGAGTTTCGTATTCTTCACCCAGTAACTCACCACATTCTTCACTAATAATGGTGTGTTTTGGATAGGATTTACGGATAACGTCAATGATTAGATGTTCTGCGTCACGATCAACGTTAGTAACAAAGTCATTACTGCCTTTCTGGCTCGCTTCGACAGCGTCCGGGGTTTCATAATTTTTGGCAATCAGGTTACCGGCCTTACGCGCAGCGCGTATGGCGATAGTCAGCATCGGATGCATGGGTATCTTCCAACTAGGATGTTAAAGAACGAGAAACGGCGCATAGTATAGCAGGGGATCTGAAAAATGCCTACGCTTGTGTTAAGATGCTGCGATTCCCCGTTATCCTCAGAGTTTGTATGTTGCACAATATTCGCATTGTTTTGGTTGAAACCTCTCACACCGGAAACATGGGCTCCACCGCCAGAGCCATGAAAACTATGGGTCTAACTAACCTATATCTGGTCAACCCACTGGTAAAACCTGATTCTCAGGCCATTGCGCTTTCTGCCGGTGCCAGCGATGTTATCGGTAATGCCACTATCGTCGATACCCTGGATGAGGCGCTGGCTGGTTGCAACCTGGTTATCGGAACCAGCGCCCGCTCACGCACTTTGCCGTGGCCGATGCTGGAGCCGCGTGAGTGTGGTGTTCGCAGCGCGCGCGAAGCCGAACACGCGCCGGTTGCGCTGGTATTTGGCCGTGAGCGCGTGGGTCTGACCAACGATGAGCTGCAAAAGTGCCATTATCATGTCGCGATTCCAGCCAACCCAGAATACAGTTCATTGAATCTGGCCATGGCCGTGCAGATTCTGGCATATGAAGTGCGGGTGGCGTTCCTCGATCGTCAGGCGGCAATCACGCCGCTGTCGGAGGAGGAAGAAGCGCCTTATCCGTTGATCGATGATTTGGAAAGATTTTACCAACATCTGGAGCAGGTTCTGTCCCAAACCGGCTTTATTCGTCAGGCTCATCCAGGGCAGATTATGAGCAAGTTGCGCCGTCTGTTTACCCGTGCCCGGCCGGAAGCCCAAGAGCTGAATATCCTACGTGGAATGCTGACTTCGATCGAAAAGCAGGATAAATATCAGAAAAGTGCCAATAATGCGCACATGAAGAAAGATAAAGAATAGACAGATATATCATATTGATATATCTGTCTATGGCCTAAATATAAAGAGATGTCAGGATATAAAATACCTGAGTAAATTACTAGGTTAAATAGTTGACTGAAACACTCAAGAATGGCAGAATTCTAGCTCGTTTCACCAACAGGTAATTTTAAGCTATGAGACTGACATCCAAAGGTCGTTATGCGGTAACCGCCATGCTTGATGTGGCATTACATTCCCAGAACGGGCCAGTGCCTCTGGCAGATATTTCTGAACGTCAGGGAATCTCGTTATCTTATCTGGAACAACTGTTTTCTCGTTTACGCAAAAATGGCCTGGTAGCTAGCGTTCGTGGTCCAGGTGGCGGTTACCTGCTGGGTAAAGATGCAGCTCAGATCGCGGTAGGCGCAGTCATTACTGCGGTAGACGAATCTGTCGACGCCACCCGTTGTCAGGGTAAAGAAGGCTGTCAGGGCGGCGATCGTTGCCTGACCCACACTTTATGGCGTGATCTCAGTGAACGCATCAGCAGCTTCCTGAACAACATTACGCTGGCAGAGCTGGTTAACAACCAAGATATTTTAGAAGTAGCGGATCGTCAGAACAACGATACGCGTCGTACGGCCAATGGCCGACCGCAGGAGACGATTAACGTCAATCTGCGCGCATAAGCAGAGTCTGCGGGATCTTCAGTTTTGGAAGTGATGTACGGAGCATAAAAGCAATGACCGAATCAAAAGTAAAAACGCCAATCTATCTGGATTATTCAGCGACGACTCCAGTGGATCCGCGTGTTGCTGAAAAAATGATGCAGTATTTGACTTTGGACGGTATTTTCGGCAACCCGGCCTCGCGTTCCCACCGTTTTGGGTGGCAGGCTGAGGAAGCCGTAGATATCGCTCGCAACGACATCGCCGCACTGGTTGGTGCCGACCCGCGTGAAATTGTTTTCACCTCGGGTGCAACCGAATCAAACAACCTTGCCATTAAAGGTGCAGCCAACTTCTATCAGAAGAAAGGCAAGCACATCATTACCTGCAAAACCGAACATAAAGCCGTACTGGATACCTGTCGTCAATTGGAGCGCGAAGGCTTCGAAGTCACCTATCTGGCACCGCAAAGCAACGGTATTATCGATCTCAAACAGCTTGAAGCTACTATGCGTGAAGACACCATTCTGGTTTCCATCATGCATGTGAATAATGAAATCGGTGTGGTACAGGATATCGCCACTATCGGCGAAATGTGTCGTCGCCGCGGTATCATTTTCCACGTCGATGCAACCCAAAGCGTAGGCAAACTGCCTATCGACCTGGGTACATTAAAAGTGGATCTGATGTCTTTCTCTGCCCATAAAATCTATGGTCCGATGGGCATTGGTGCGCTGTTTGTTCGCCGCAAACCTCGTATCCGTCTGGAAGCGCAGCAACACGGTGGCGGTCATGAACGCGGTATGCGTTCCGGTACCTTGCCGGTGCATCAGATCGTTGGCATGGGGGAAGCTTACCGCATTGCCAAAGAAGAGATGGAAAGCGAGTCTCAGCGTCTGTCCTCACTGCGTAAACGCCTGTGGGATGGTCTGAAAGATATCGAAGAAGTTTATTTGAATGGCGATCTTGAGCATGGTGCGCCTAACATTCTTAACGTCAGCTTCAACTATGTTGAAGGTGAGTCGCTGATTATGGCGTTGAAAGACTTGGCTGTTTCTTCCGGTTCGGCCTGCACTTCGGCAAGTCTGGAACCTTCATACGTGTTGCGTGCACTCGGCATGAGCGACGAACTGGCACACAGTTCTATCCGTTTCTCTCTGGGCCGTTTCACGACTGAAGCCGAAATCGACTACACCATTGCGCTGGTGCGTAAATCCATTGGTCGTTTGCGTGAACTGTCTCCACTGTGGGATATGTTCAAGCAGGGCGTGGATATCAACAGCATCGAATGGTCACATCATTAATTCCAGACTGTCAGATTCAGGAGCACTCAAATGGCTTATAGCGAAAAAGTAATCGATCACTACGAAAATCCACGTAACGTAGGCTCTTTCGACAGCGAAGACCCAACCATTGGTAGCGGCATGGTCGGTGCGCCAGCCTGTGGCGATGTGATGAAATTGCAGATCAAAGTGAATGAGGCTGGCATCATTGAAGATGCTCGCTTTAAAACTTACGGCTGCGGTTCCGCCATTGCTTCCAGTTCTCTGGTAACCGAATGGATGAAAGGCAAGTCTCTCGATCAGGCTGAAGCGATTAAAAACACCCAAATCGCCGAGGAACTAGAGTTACCGCCAGTAAAAATCCACTGCTCTATTTTGGCTGAAGATGCCATTAAAGCAGCGATCGCCGACTACAAAAGCAAACGTAGCGCTAAGTAGTTGTAAATCAGTATAAATAACCTGCCTGAGCTTCAGGTGGGTTCTCAGAGTTGAGGTTGTTGTATGTCGATATCTATCAGCGACAGTGCTGCGCAGCGCGTCAGCGCCTTTTTGGAACACCGTGGTAAAGGTCTGGGTTTGCGCCTGGGCGTGAGAACATCAGGTTGCTCCGGTATGGCGTATGTGCTGGAATTTGTTGACGAAATGAACGATGACGACATCGTTTTTGAAGACAAAGGCGTGAAGGTGATCATCGACGGTAAAAGCATAGTCTATCTTGATGGTACCGAACTGGATTTCGTCAAAGAAGGGCTGAACGAAGGCTTTAAATTCAACAATCCAAATGTCTCCGGTGAATGCGGTTGTGGCGAGAGTTTTAACGTCTAACGGGCGTTTTTTCCTCTTGATTTAGTATTAACCGCTTTGCACCTTGCTGACATTTGCTGATTTATCTGGCTCTCTTTCGCCTACTGGTTGGGGAGAGCCGCATAAACTCCTCACTCAGCCACACGACAACTTCCAGAGCATGCTATGGATTATTTTACTTTATTCGGGCTGCCGGCTCGTTATCGCGTAGACGCCAGCCAACTCACTTCCCGCTATCAGGAATTGCAACGCCAATTCCATCCGGATCGCTTTGCCAGCCAACCAGAACGCGAGCGTCTGATGGCATTACAGCAAGCCGCAACCATCAATGACGCTTATCAAACCCTCAAGCATCCGTTAAAACGCGCAGAGTATATGTTATCTTTGCAGGGTTTTGATTTGGGTAATGAACAACACACTTTGCGTGACACCGCGTTTCTGATGGAACAATTGGAATTGCGTGAAGAGCTTGAAGCTATTGAGTGCACAGTGGATGCCAAAAGTGCTCTGGCGGCCTTTGCTGATCGTCTGGCGTTGATGACCCGAAAACGCAGCGAAAAAATGGTTCAAGAGTTGGATAACCAACACTGGATAGACGCGGCAGATACTGTGCGTAAGCTGCGTTTTCTCGATAAGCTGCAACAGCAGGTTGAACAATTGGAAGAGCGACTATTTGACGATTTTGCCTGAGGGTAAAGGTTGGCACAATGGTTGCACCCAGACTCTGTTCCTAGAATGCTAATGATAGCGATTGGCCAAACGCATCTTTTAAAAATTCCTGAATGGGCTGAGCATGCCTGACAATACAGCAGGGCGTTGGCGTATCGTTAAATAAATTTTTGCCATTTATACCCAGTGGATTTTATGTTACCGCCAGAATGGTGGCAGCATGAAAGACGAAAAGTATAATGATTGATGGAAGCTCAACATGGCCTTATTACAAATTAGTGAGCCTGGTTTAACTGCGGCACCACACCAACGTCGACTGGCTGCAGGTATTGATTTGGGAACCACCCATTCTCTGGTTGCTACGGTGCGCAGCGGTAAGGCGCAGACGCTGGTCGATAACCAGAACCGCGATTTATTGCCATCGGTCGTGCATTATCAAAGCGGCGCTATCAATGTCGGTTGGGATGCACGGCAACAAGCAGCGCAAGATCCGGTCAATACTATCAGCTCGGTCAAACGTATGATGGGGCGTTCGCTGGCTGATATTCAGCAGCGTTATCCCAATCTGCCTTATCAATTCCAGCCGAGTGAAAATGGTTTGCCAATGATGCTAACCGCGGCAGGATTGGTCAATCCGGTTCAGGTTTCTGCCGATATCCTCAAAGCATTGTTACAACGCGCACAGATCGCACTGGCAGGTGAACTCGACGGCGTGGTGATTACCGTTCCTGCTTATTTTGACGATGCGCAACGGCAAGGTACCAAAGATGCGGCTCGTCTTGCCGGTTTACACGTTTTGCGTTTACTTAACGAACCCACTGCTGCGGCGATTGCCTATGGTCTGGATTCTGGCCAGGAAGGGGTGATTGCAGTTTATGATTTGGGTGGGGGTACCTTTGACATATCCATTCTGCGTTTAAGTCGTGGGGTGTTTGAAGTGTTGGCCACGGGCGGTGATTCTGCGCTGGGCGGTGATGATTTCGACCATTTGTTGGCTGACTGGTTGCGCGAACAGGCCGCTATTGCGAACCGTGATGATCATGGCGTTCAGCGTCAGTTGCTGGATGCAGCGATTGCCGCAAAAATTGCCTTGAGCGATGCCGAGGTAGCGGAAGTGAACGTGGCTGGCTGGAAAGGGGCGATTACCCGACAACAGTTCGAAGATCTGATTGCTCCGTTGATTAAACGTACCCTGATGGCTTGTCGTCGTACTTTAAAAGATGCTGGCGTCAGTACCGATGAAGTGCTGGAAGTGGTGATGGTTGGCGGTTCTACCCGTGTGCCTTTGGTTCGCGAGCAAGTGGGGAATTTCTTTGGCCGTACGCCGTTAACATCGATCGATCCCGATAAAGTCGTGGCGATCGGCGCAGCCATTCAGGCTGATATTCTGGTTGGAAACAAACCGGATAGCGATATGTTGCTGCTGGATGTCATTCCGCTATCATTGGGGCTGGAAACCATGGGTGGGCTGGTGGAAAAACTGATTCCACGCAACACCACCATTCCCGTCGCTCGCGCCCAGGAGTTTACCACCTTTAAAGATGGTCAAAGCGCGATGATGATTCACGTGCTGCAAGGTGAGCGTGAATTGGTGCAGGATTGCCGTTCACTGGCTCGTTTTACACTGCGTGGCTTACCGCCGTTGCCTGCTGGTGGCGCGCATATCCGTGTGACCTTCCAAGTGGATGCCGATGGTTTACTGAGCGTTAGCGCGATGGAGAAATCCACCGGTGTTGAAGCATCGATTCAGGTGAAACCATCTTACGGCCTGTCTGATGATGAAATTGCAACGATGATCAAGGACTCGATGGCGAACGCAAAAGAAGACATTACTGCGCGCAAGCTGGCGGAACAACAAGTCGATGCATCACGGGTACTGGAAAGTTTGCAGGGGGCGCTGGCGCAAGATGCCGCGTTACTGAGCGAGCAGGAAAGTGTGGCCATTGCGGCGGCGGTAGCGGTATTACAACAAAGTATGCTGGGTAGTGACCCGGTAGCGATCGAAACCGCTGTTAAATCGTTAGATGCACAAACGCAAGACTTTGCCGCGCGCCGGATGGATGCCTCTATCCGTCGTGCTTTGGCTGGCCATTCTGTGGATGAGGTTTAATCATGCCTAAAATAGTATTTCTTCCGAATAAAGACCATTGCCCGGAGGGTGCGGTATTTGAAGCGCGTCAAGGTGAAACTATCCTGGATGTCGCTCTGCGTAACGGTATTGATATCGAACACGCCTGTGAAATGTCCTGCGCTTGTACTACCTGCCACTGTGTGGTGCGCGAAGGCTTTGATTCACTGAATGAAAGTACGGAACTGGAAGATGATATGTTGGACAAGGCCTGGGGGCTGGAGCCGGAAAGTCGTTTGAGTTGTCAGGCTCGAGTGGCTGATGAAGACTTGGTGGTTGAAATTCCACGCTATACCGTCAACCATGCCCGTGAGCATTAAGATAATGATGTCCAGCTACTGCTAAGGTGGCGGGGTCGAGGATAATTAAATGAGCTTAACATGGCAGGATACGCGGGAAATTGGTGAAGCGCTGTATGATCAATTCCCAGATACCGATCCAAAAACAGTCAGATTCACCGATATGCATCAATGGATCTGTGATCTGGAAGATTTTGACGACGATCCAGCGCGATCAAATGAAAAAGTGCTGGAAGCGATCTTACTAGTCTGGTTAGATGAGTTCGAGTAAATATCTCTGGGGTCGCTGATAGCGGCCCCGTTTCTTTTCTATCTAAACTGTTTTACATACAAATTTTTTATAAATTGTTTCGTATCAATCGCTTTGTATTCGAGACTGGTTTTGCTGACCAGTGACTAAGTAGCTGAAATACAGCAACAAAAGAATAACGACGAGGAAAGCTATGACTACAGACATTATGCAAGTATCCCTATCATCTGATCCGGCAGATGCCCGCTGGGGCGAGAAAGCCCTGCTAAGTACCCACGACCAAGGCATGATTATCCATTTGACGAGCAAAGATGCTCTGGATGCAATTCAGCGTGCAGGTCGCAAAATTGACGGTCAGGGGATCAAGAAAATCAAACTGGCGGGTGACGGCTGGGGTCTGGAACAAAGTTGGGCATTCTGGCAAGGCTTCCGTGGACCAAAAGGTGAACGCAGCGTTGAATGGGCAGAGTTGTCAGAAAATGAGCATCAGGAACTGACACAGCGCCTAAAAATTGTTGATTGGGTACGCCATACGATCAATACGCCAGCAGAAGAGTTAGGGCCGAAACAACTGGCTAAAAATGCCATTGACCTGATGTGCAGCGTGGCTTGTGACGCGATCAGCTACCGCATTACCGAAGGTGAAGATCTGCGTGAGCAAAATTATGCTGGTATCTATACCGTAGGTCGTGGCTCTGATCGCGCCCCGGTGTTGTTGGCGTTGGATTTTAACCCAACCGGCAACCCAGATGCACCAGTGATGGCTTGTCTGGTCGGCAAAGGCATTACCTTCGATTCTGGCGGCTACAGCTTAAAACAAAGCGCATTTATGGATTCAATGAAATCCGATATGGGCGGCGCTGCAACCTTGACTGGCGCACTGGCACTGGCAGCGACTCGCGGTTTGAATCAGCGCGTGAAACTGTATCTGTGTTGTGCGGATAACATGGTTAGCGGTAATGCGTTCAAACTGGGTGATATCATTCGCTATCGTAATGGTAAAACCGTTGAAATAATGAATACCGATGCCGAAGGGCGTTTGGTCTTGGCCGATGGTCTGATCGATGCATCCGAACAGCATGCTCCGCTGATCATTGATGCCGCGACATTGACCGGTGCGGCGAAAACCGCTTTGGGCAACGATTATCACGCGGTGTTTAGCTTTGATGATGAACTGGCGCAAGAACTGCTGGCTAGCGCTAAAAGCGAGAATGAACCGTTCTGGCGTCTGCCGTTGGCAGAATTCCACCGTAGCCAGTTGCCATCCAACTTCGCTGAATTGAATAACGTGGCCGCGCCGTCTTATCCAGCCGGTGCGAGTACGGCTGCGGGCTTCCTGTCTCATTTTGTGAAGAACTATCAGAAAGGCTGGCTGCACATTGATTGCTCTGCAACCTACCGTAAAGGTGCTGTAGACCAATGGTCTGCCGGTGCAACGGGTCTAGGCGTGCGTACTGTAGCCAACCTATTGTTATCAAAGGCTAAATGACTATTGGTGTCCACTGATAGTCTACTGCATAATAAGCGTTTTTACCCAGTATTCTCGCCTATTCTGGGGCACCTGTAGGTGCCCCTTTATCGTTCGCTATTATTGCGAACTGATTGTTGTTTTGGAGCATGAAATGAGTTTTCCGCATCTTCCTTCATCTGGGCATGACCACGATCATGACCATGACCATGACCATGACCATGACCATGAAGAAAACACCGCTGAGAATGAGCTGGAAAAGCTGCTAAGGCTAGCGGCGAGCGAGTCTATTCACCGACCGGCCTTTTTCCGTACCTTACTGGACGCCACGGTATTAGTATTAGGCGATTCAGGACAGGGAAGTCAGGACGGTGAAATGACTTTTTCCGCCAGTAATGGGGTGAGTATCCAACATTGGGAAAAGCAGGATGGTGAAACCACTATTCCCTTCTTCTCGTCATTGGATGTGCTGCAACAGGCGCTTAACCCGCAAGCGGGTGACAAAGAACAGCCTTTTGTTGCCATGCCGGTACGGGTGTTATTTGAAATAACACAGGGAGCCTGCTTATTCCTTAACCCGAAAACCGAATACGGCAAAGAGTTTTATCCAGAAGAGGTGGCGATGTTGCTGGCGAACGGTGGTGTTGCCAGGCCAACCGAAATGGTCGTGGATAAAGAAACGCAAATTCTACTGGGGCAACCGGAAGAATATCCGTCAGCGATTGTTGATGCGCTGACGAAGCTGTTCAGTCAACGAAAACCGGTACGCCGTGCTTTTCTGGCGCTGATGCATGATAAAAGCGTCGATGAAAAACCCAATTTACTGATCGGATTGGAAGTGGATGGCAGCGAAGATGAAATTGATATCCTGATTCAAGAGGCGGGCCATATCGCTAGCGAGAATGCACCAGACGATGGCCCGGTGGATTTCTGCATTGTCTCGGAAAAAGAACGTGGCGTTAGCCACTATTTAACCACACATACCCAGCCATTTTACCAGCGAAAATGGGGCAGTTGGTTGCGTAATAGTATCCCTTCTTCGGGTCAGGCATAAGCTGCGTTATAGACGGAAACGGCTACTGTTTCCGTCCTATTCTTATTTTTAATGATATCTAATTAATAATTCATACGATTTTTATCTCTTCCCCGTCTTTTGCGTGAGCCAATCCAGTAATCATTCCTTTCATTTTTTTGCGTTAATAAGATAATAGCGCTGATATGCGACGGCCAATCCGATCTCTCAGCCAAGGAAAAACAGGATGAATTCATACCGGAAGAAGGTATTTCAGTCAGGCAAGAACATTTGTCAGGGAATGATATTGGCCAGCGCAGTATTATTGCTCGCGGCTTGTGATGAAGGTGAGAAAAAAACCAGTGCGCCTGATACCGAGCAAGTGAACAGCGCACTACAGGCAGCGCCGGCGAAAAAAATCGATGCGGCTTCATTGGCGGAAATGGCCGGGCGCTATGCTGGCAAGTCGCTCACATTGTTGGATGCCTCCGAGCTTCAGCTTGATGGTGCCAGCGGCATGGTACTGACATTCTCGATTCCCCTCGATCCCAACCAGGATTTTTCCTCACAGGTGCATTTAGTCGATACCCAAAGTGGCAAAATCGATGGAGCCTGGGAATTGTCCGATAATCTGACTGAGCTGCGTTTACGCCATTTAGCGCCGGAACGTAAGCTATTATTGACGCTGGACGACAGTTTAAAAGGGATTAACGGCCAAATGCTGACCGTACCCGAGCCGCAAAAAATCACCACCCGCAGTATTAAACCTAGCGTAGGTTTTGCCAGTAAAGGTTCGCTATTACCGACCAAACTAGCCCAGGGATTACCCGTGATGGCGCTTAACGTCGATCACGCCGATGTTAACTTCTTCCGTATCAAACCGGCGAATTTGGCCAACTTTATTGCCACTTGGCAATACCGTAATTCCCTTAGCACTTGGGAATCGGAAGATCTGCTTAAAATGGCGGATTTGGTTTACACCGGCCGTTTCGATCTGAATCCGCAGCCTAATACTCGGGAAAGAATTCTGCTGCCACTGGGTGAAATCAAACCACTGCAAGAAACCGGTGTTTATCTGGCAGTGATGCAACAGGCGGGACAGTATAGCTACAGTAATGCGGCCACCCTGTTTACGCTCAGTGATATTGGTGTTTCGGTTCACCGCTATCGCGATCGTCTGGATGTGTTCGCCCAAGGCTTGGCAGGCGGTACGGCGTTAAAAGATGTTGCATTGCAACTGCTGGACGAGAAAGGTCAGGTTCTGGCTGAAGGGAAAACCGACGGGCAGGGTCATGCTCAATTAGAGAAAAAGGCCGCTGGCAAACTGCTACTGGCCAGCAAAGACGGGCAAACCAGCTTGATTGATTTGGTCGCTCCGGCGTTGGATTTGGCCGAATTCGAAATTGCTGGCCCAGAGGGTTATCAAAAACAATTCTTTGCTTTTGGGCCGCGGGATCTCTATCGGCCAGGTGAAACGCTGATCGTGAATGCTTTGCTGCGCGATGCTGATGGCAAACCTTTGACCACTCAACCGGTAAAAGTGGATATCGTCAAACCTGATAATCAGGTGGCGCGCAGCTTTGTCTGGCAGCCGCAGAATGGCCTGTATCAATACCAGTATCCGATCCCTGAAAATGCTTTGACCGGTGGCTGGGCGCTGCGTTTTGATTTGGGTGATAATCAGTCACGTCTCTATAAATTCAATGTTGAAGATTTTCTGCCGGAGCGTATGGCGCTGGATATCACCAGCAGTCAAGCGCCACTCAGTACCCATGACGAATTAACCTTTGATGTGACTGGCCGTTACCTTTATGGCGCACCGGCGGCGGATAACCGCCTGCAAGGTCAGACATTCCTGCGCCCGCTGCGTGAGGCGGTGCCCGCATTGCCCGGCTTTGAATTTGGCTCTGTGATAGAAGAAAACCTGTCCCGCACGCTGGATGAATTCGACGCTACGTTAGACAAGAACGGCAAGCTGGCGGTACAGATTGATAACAGTTGGAAAGAGGTAAAATCGCCGCTGAAAGTGATTTTACAGGCCAGTTTGATGGAATCGGGTGGCCGTCCCGTCACCCGTCGGGCAGAGCAGGCTATCTGGCCAGCAAAAGTGCTGACGGGTATCCGTCCGTTATTCAATAAACGTAATGTATACGATTATGTCACTGATAAATATCGTTCACAGGCGATGGTTGACGTCGACAGTCTGGCGGAATTTGAAGTGGTTTATACCAATGCCAGTGGTGAAAAACTGGCAGCACAAGGCCTGAAAGTTCGTCTGATTCGTGAGCGTCGTGATTATTATTGGCAGTGGTCAGAAAGCGACGGCTGGATGTCTCAATACGACAAAAAAGACCTGATGCTGGATGAAAAAGAGCTGAATATTGTTGCCGGCAGTACCGGCAAAGTCAGCTTCCCGGTGGAATGGGGCGCTTATCGGGTTGAAGTGGCTAACGATAAAAACGATTTAATCAGCAGTAGCCGTTTTTGGGCCGGTTATGACTGGCAGGATAATACCGGCGGTAGTGGTGCGGTTCGTCCCGATCAGGTCAAACTCAAATTGGATAAACCGGCATATCGTCCCGGTGAAAAAGTGAAGTTGCACCTTGAAGCTCCTGCGGCGGGTACCGGGTATCTATTGGTGGAATCCAGTGATGGCCCACTGTGGTGGCAGGAAATATCCGTACCCATTGGCGGTACCGAGGTTGATGTACCGATCAATAAAGAGTGGAATCGCCACGATTTGTATCTGAGCGCGACTGTCATTCGTCCGGGTGATAAAACCGCGCAATCAACGCCTAAGCGTGCGGTGGGTATTTTGCACCTGCCATTGGTTGATGAAGGGCGCAAGATTGGGCTGACGTTGGAGGCTCCGGCGCGTATGCGGCCGAATGAAACCCTGACGGTAAAAGTAACCGCCAACCCGGTTGATGGCAAACTGCCGAAACAAGTGCAGGTGCTGTTATCCGCAGTGGACAGCGGTATTCTCAGTATCACCGATTATGTCACCCCCGATCCTTACGAAACATTTTTTGGTCGTAAGCGTTATAGTGTTGATCAATATGATGTTTATGGCCAATTGATCGAAGGGAAAGGACGCTTGGGCAGCCTGCGTTTCGGTGGTGATGGCGATGAGGAAGATGCGCTTTCGCGTGGCGGTAAAAAACCGATTACCGACGTCACCATTGTCGCCCAGCAGGCACAGCCGGTAACGCTGAACGAAAAAGGGGAAGGCACAGTGCAGTTAGCCATTCCTGATTTTAATGGCGAGTTGCGTTTGATGGCGCAGGCCTGGAGTGATGAGGACTTTGGTAAAGCTGAAAGCAAAGTGGTGGTGGCTGCGCCATTAATCGCGCAAATGGCGATGCCACGTTTTCTTGCCGGGGGCGATGATAGCCAACTGGCACTGGATCTGAGCAATTTATCTGGCCATCCGCAAACACTGAAGCTGAAGTTAACGGCTACTGGGCTGGTTGTGCTGCAAGGTGAAGGAAACCAGCAGGTCTCATTGGCAACGGGGGAACGTAAAACCTTACTGATTCCGGTGCAAGCGCTCAATGGCTTTGGTCAGGGTGATATCGGGTTGGTTATCAGCGGCGTCACTTTGCCAAACGAGAATTTGCCAGATTATCAACACCATTGGAAAATTGGCGTTCGACCGGCCTATCCGGCACAAACGCGCCATTTCGCCAATATTTTACACAGTGGCAACAGTTGGCTGCTACCTGCGGATGCGACCGATGGCCTGTCACCTGAAACGGTCGAAGGCAAACTGTTACTGACCAGCCGCCCACAGCTCAATGTGGCACGTTATATCAGTGAGCTGTATGCCTATCCTTACGGTTGTCTGGAGCAAACGGTTAGCGGTTTATATCCATCGCTGTACAGCAATCATGCCCAACTTACCGCCATCGGAATTAAAGCGGAAAGTGATGAAAAACGTCGGAAATCTATTGATGATGGTATTGAACACCTGCTGGGTATGCAGAAAGATAACGGTGGCTTTGCACTGTGGGATAAACAGGGGGCGGAAGAGTATTGGTTAACCGCCTATGCCGCCGATTTCCTGTTCCGTTCCACTCAGCAAGGTTATAGCGTACCTGCCGCTGCATTAACTTTAGCAAACAATCGCTTACTGCGTTATTTACAGGATCCCAGCCAGATTGAAATGCGTTATAGCACCCATGATACCCACTCCCGTTTCGCGGTTCAGGCCTATGCTGGGCTGGTATTGGCTTCCCAGCAAAAAGCGCCGTTGGGTGCATTGCGTCAGTTAGCTAATCGCAGCAAAGATTCTCGAACCGGTTTACCGCTAGTGCAATTAGGCATTGCCTTGAAAATGATGGGCGATATGCCACGTGCCGAGATGCTTCTCACTCAGGGGATGACGATCCAACGGGCAAAAAATGATGGTTGGTTGGGCGATTATGGTAGTGATATTCGTGATGATGCGCTGATCCTGTCGCTGTTGACGGAAAATAATCTGTTGCCGGAGCAACGAGATAGCCGCCTACTCGCATTATCTGATGAATTGATCGGTAAACGTTATCTCTCCACTCAGGAAAGTAATGCAGTATATCTGGCTGGGCGGACCCTAATGAACGCCGAGGAAATGCCGTGGCAAGTGGTGATCGGTTCGGAAGCTGCGGCGGAAACGCACCATAAGCCGCTGAACCAGAATTGGTCTGCGACCCAATTGGCGGCCGGTATGGCGCTGCAAAATCCTGGCGCTACCACCCTTTACAGTCGATTGGATGTGGTGGGATATCCACAACAGGTGCCAGCACCTTTCAGTAATAACCTCAGTATTGAGCGGATGTATCTGGATCTGAATGGCCATCCGCTGCAGCTGGATCAAGTTAAGAGTGGGCAGCTTATTGTGGTTTACCTGAAAGTTCGTGCCAGCCAGCGGGTACCGGATGCGCTGGTGGTAGATTTGCTGCCGGCGGGTCTGGAACTGGAAAACCAGAACTTGGGCGATAGCAGTGCTAGCTTGGGTGACAGTGCCAGCGGACTACCGGAATTGCAGCTTAATATGCAGCAGGCCACTATTAAGCATCAGGAATTCCGCGATGACCGCTATGTTGCCGCTGTCGATGTGGATAGCTACGACACGACAACCTTATTGTATCTGGCACGGGCAGTGACGCCGGGCAGCTACCGAATTCCACCACCGCAGGTTGAATCCATGTACGTACCCGAGTGGCGTGCTGTGGGTGCCACTGCGGAACAGTTGAAAGTCACTAAGTAGATGCTGTATGGCCTCTTTCTCGCTGTTTTCAGTGATCAAGAGGCCACCTCTATCCTTTATTTATGAATAATCCTTTTCTGCGCCGTCGCCGTGTATGGCTTGCTCTGGGGTTTATTACGCTGCTATTGCCGGCGGCTGTTTGGCTGGCCGATCGCATCTGGCCGTTGCCACTGACGGAGGTGCAAATGGCGCGAATTGTCGTGGCAGAAGACGGTTCGCCTCTGTGGCGCTTTGCCGATGATGAGGGTGTATGGCGTTATTCCGTCAGTATTAAACACGTTTCTCCCTACTATTTACAAGCGTTGCTAACCTACGAAGATCGCTGGTTTTATCAGCATCCTGGCGTAAATCCATTCTCTTTGGCACGAGCAGCCTGGCAAGATTTACGGGCGGGGAAAATTCTCTCAGGCGGCAGTACACTATCAATGCAGGTTGCCCGCTTGATCGAACCACATTCGCGCACTTTGACCGGAAAATTGCGCCAAATATGGCGTACTTTTCAACTGGAATGGCATTTATCCAAAGACCAGATTTTAGAAATCTATTTAAACCGCGCACCTTTTGGCGGAACATTGCAAGGAATTGGAGCCGCCAGTTGGACTTATCTGGGCAAATCACCCACCAATCTGACTCAGGCCGAAGCCGCGCTATTGGCGGTGCTACCGCAGTCACCCAGCCATTTACGGCCGGATCGCTATCCTCAACGTGCTAAAGCTGCCCGTGACAAAGTATTAACCCGCCTGGCTCAATATAAGGTCTGGCCGGTAGATCAGGTTACTGAAATTCAACAGGAAGATATTTGGCTCGCGCCACGAAAAGTGCCGCAATTGGCACCGTTATTGGCCCGCCGCCTGATCACTGGCAATAAACGCGACGTAATCCGAACGACACTGGATGCCGGTTTACAGCGCCAACTGGAAGATATGGCGCAAGGATGGCGGCATCAACTACCGGAGAAGACCTCACTTGGGATTTTGGTGGTGGACCACACCACGATGGAAGTGAAGGCTTACCTCGGTTCGGTGGATTTTGGTGATGACAGCCGTTTTGGCCATGTCGATATGATTAGTGCTTGGCGATCGCCCGGCTCGACACTCAAACCCTTTTTGTATGCTTTGGCGCTTGATGATGGCTTGATTCATGGCGAGTCATTATTACAGGATGTGCCACGGCGTTTTGGTGATTATCGGCCCGGCAATTTTGACACTGGATTTCATGGCCCTGTCAGCGCCAGCGAGGCTTTGGTTCGCTCCCTAAATTTGCCTGCGGTGCAATTACTGGAAGCGTATGGTGCCAAACGATTGACTGCCAATTTACGTAATGTGGGTCTCAGGCTGCGTTTTCCTGCGCACAGTGAACCTAATCTGGCGTTGATTTTAGGAGGAACCGGTTCGCGTCTGGATCAGTTAGTGGCGGCATTCAGTGCCTTTGCGCGCGGCGGAATGGCCGGGCAATTGCGTTTTTTGCCAGAACAGCCTTTATCTCAGCGACGCTTGTTTTCCCCCGGAGCGGCGTGGATCGTCCGCCGAATCATGGCTGGGGAAGGGCGACCGGTTCCTGATGATGTCCTCCCTGCCGTCGTTCCATTGGCGTGGAAAACCGGAACCAGCTACGGTTACCGCGATGCTTGGGCACTTGGCCTGAATGCCCGCTATACGTTGGGCATCTGGGTTGGACGCCCTGACGGCACACCGGTTGCGGGTCAGTTTGGCTATGCTACGGCGGTACCGATTCTTCATCAGGTCAATAACCTGTTGATGTCGCGTTTGAATCAAGGGCATCACGCTTTACCGACGGATCCTCGGCCTACATCGGTCAGTCGGGAGGAAATTTGTTGGCCGGGTGGGCAGCCACTGCCAAGTGGTGATACGGATTGTCGTCAGCGTCGTCAAAGCTGGGTGTTGGATGGCACTCTGCCGCCTACATTAGCGGCTGCAGGGCAGGAGAATATTCAAGGCAACCAGCTAAGTTTATGGTTGAACAAACAGGGTCAGCGAGTCGCGGCGGATTGTCCGGATGCAACGCCAGTTAAACTCTCTTTATGGCCGCTGCCGCTTGAACCTTGGTTACCGTTGGCCGAGCGTCGGGCGCAGCGCTTGCCGCCGGTCAGTCAGGATTGTCCGCCTCTGACGGAAACTGATAGCCCTCCTTTATTGATTCTGGGTATTCGAAATGGTACGACGGTACGGCGACTACCAGGGAAAAATAGCCTGGATTTACGGTTGGAGGCTCAGGGAGGGCAAGGTGCGCGTTGGTGGTTTCTTAACGGTGAGCAGATTGCCACCACCCAGAACAATCAATCATGGCTGCAAACCCTGACAGTCCCTGGCCGCTATCAACTGAATGTTTTGGATGAAAGTGGGCAGGTGAGTAAGATCGAATTTCAACTATTAAAATAATGTACAACTAGAGTTGTTGTAATGAAAAAAGTGTTGTTGTAATAAAAAAGACATTAATTTAAATTCCATTTTCAATATATAATTGTCGGGAATAAATCCTTCTTTTAATTTATTTTTCCTATGACTGTTGTAATTTAACTATTCATTTCGGCTGGCCTGCATTTGTTCGTTGTTACTAACAAATATATGTATATTCTTATTATGTTAAGGTGGTTGTTATGATGAGATTCAAAAAAAATATTTATCTTTTTTTTATTATTAATGCATTTTGTTTTGAACTATTAGCAGATGAACCTGCGGTTTGTTTCTTTATGGATGATAATTATCACGGTGAATCTATTTGTGCAACACAAGGAAAGTATAATAGTGATATTAATTATAGATGGAATGATAGGATTTCATCTATTTCCGTCCCTCACGGAATGGAGGTTGTTGTTTATCAAGATATTAACTATTCAGGCGTCAGCTTGAGCGTTAAAGAGAATATTGATTTGGTGAAAAATAAAGATAATAAAAAATCGATACTCAATGATGCAATTAGCTCATTTAAGATAAAAAAAGCAGCCTGTTTCTATGATGATGACTATTTTTCAGGTGAAGCGTTTTGTATTTCTGCTGGAGAGGAAATTGATTTATACGTTGATCACAACGGCATTAATCAAAACTATCCAATCATTAATTATATGAATGATGAGATAAAATCTATAAATATACCTTTCGGGTTTCAGGTGAGCGTTTATGAGGATGACCATTTCAATGGTACAAGTTTCACTTTAACCGATGATATTTTTTTAAGTGATTTAAAATACCTGAAAATGGATGATAAAATCACCAGTCTTCGTGTCACTGAGCAGGAAGACTTTATTTGTGATCGATATTGTGTGGTTAAAGATATTACAGAACTTCCTATAGAGAGTGCGTATGGCGTTTATTGGTCAGACAAAAGAATAGAATCAAAAGAGGCTTTGGTTAGTTTTGTATTAAATGATAAAAATGATTACTCAATTAATTTTTTTGATGGGAATGCGGTTAGGGTGACGAATAGGGAACTGTATTTCACTCATGATGGCCGACTGAGTGTCTATTATATGCTTAATGATGATAGCGATCGCGTTTCATTTTTGAGCAGATTTAATGGTGGGTATTTTGAAATGCAGTTTGTTGAGTCTAAAGAGCAAGAAATAGTCCGCAGTTCCCCTTTGTTTGGCTCGTTATTTAATTATGGTGGTGAGAAGGCTAAATTTGTTATCACGAATATCAATCTGGAAATACCACTTATAATTGATAAAATAGTCTTAACGGGAGAGCAGGGCGATGGCCGTTACCGTCGTAGTCCTGTAGGCGTGGCTTCCTGTTGGGCATTACCGATTCTCAGTATTTATAACTATGTCGTTCAGGGGAAATGTAACCAAGCGGATAGGTTTATCAATGATGCTAAGGCATTTTTTAATGGTAAAAACGATAATATATTGCAAATAGTAGGCACTTCCAAATCCTTACCTAAAGTCACCTCTGATAAAGTGCGACATAAGAAAATTGCTGCGACAGAGCAAGCGGCAGAACCTAAAGGTATATTGACTCATATTCATACCGATATGAACGATAAAGCTTTAACAATACCGGCTACGGCTCTTTCCTGTCATGTTTCAATGAAAGATCAATTACTTCCTCATTTACGCTATCGTCGGGATTTGAACCCTGGTTGTATTGAATGGACATTGGATATTCTAACTGATTTTACCCTGTTGTTTGGTGATAGTACGGAAAGTTGGAATGCAGAAAATTTTGGTCGGATAATCGAGCGCATCATTCGTTATGGTGATACTGGACATGCCGTCATGGATAAGGTGACAGAAGAACGCTTGATCGAAAGTGTTTCGGCTCATATTCGGGAAAACTCGGCAACGCCCGAAACCATTAATCTATTTAGTCTGAAAACGGCTTTTGAGTTTTCCCAACTGAGTTATGCGGCTTATTTATCCCATAATACGCCGGGATTGGCTACACAATCGCCACAGGCCGTACAGTCACTCCCTCTTGGTCGCTATGAACTGCCACTGGCAAACTTTCAGTTTGTGGAAACCACTCCCAGAATAAGAGAAGGCGGTCAATGGGTAGAACACCCTGAATGGTATTTCGATATTCAAGTTATCAGTGGCAGTACTGAAGATACCTTGGTTGAACGCCAGCGTATTACGCCGGTAATTGACACATGGCGGCAAATATATTTGCAGGCTAAACCGCGCTCTTCAGCGGTTACCGATCTGCCGCTGGAGATTGATGAACCTGCGCCAGATCATACGAATAGTGGGCAAATACTCTCAGCTTCACGGTTAGTAAGTGAAGTCGTGCAAAGCTGGTTGAGAAGCAGTCATGGCAATTATACTTATGTCATTGTTCGTTTGTCGGGGCAAATAATCAGTATTACCATGGCGGTGGATATTAATGATTCTGACGTCGGTATTGCGGGTTCACTGACTAATCCCGCTTACGTTCTTTATCCTCAATCTGAGGGGGCGGTCAGAGGCGCGGGAACTGCCGCCATCAGGGCGTTAGCCGCACATTATAGTAAAAAAGGAAGGCGTTCCTTGGTATCCAGTGTGATCAGTCAGCCATCCGCTATTGTTAAAAAGAAAGTCGGGTTCAGATTTATTGAGGAACTTTGACAATATTCGGCAAGATATGAATGATAGCCTTTGATTAGATGAAGCTGGTGTGGCGGGATCTCACTGCGCAGTGGCTTCATTTAGCGAACCCATTATTTATGTAAAATGTGAGTTGTGCATAAAAATGAGGAATTAAGATAACAAATTTTTAATAAATTGTTGTGATTTCCATAGGCAAGCGTTAACAGCACACATATAATCTGCGACCACTTAACCGTGGTCGGCGCAATTTTACTTTAGAGAATCTGCCTGCAAACCAAGCGGTAACGCTAATTCGGGGCGATATTCAAGTCCGGTCAATATTAGAAATCAAATAGAGGTTGTCATGACGGTAGAACGTACTTTTTCCATTATCAAACCAAACGCAGTCGCTAATAACGACATCGGTGCTATCTATGCCCGTTTCGAAAATGCGGGTTTCAAAATTATTGCCGCAAAAATGTTGCACCTGACAAAAGAACAGGCTGAAGGCTTTTATGCCGAGCACAAAGGCCGTCCTTTCTTTGATGGTTTGGTTGAATTTATGACCTCTGGCCCGATTATGGTTCAGGTTCTGGAAGCGGAAAATGCCGTGCAGCGTAACCGTGACATTATGGGCGCGACCAACCCGGACAACGCACTGGCCGGTACTCTGCGTGCCGATTTTGCCGACAGTTTCACCGCCAACGCGGTTCACGGTTCTGATGCCGTTGAATCGGCCCAGCGTGAAATCGCTTATTTCTTTGGCGAAAACGAAATTTTCCCACGTTAGTAATAAATTGATTTCAAAGGAGGAAGGGCGTTTTTCATTCACTGATACAATAAAAGTGCCACTGCGTCCTTTCAACCGTGGAATCCATGCTTTAAAATTTGTACAATGCCGCGCCCCGGATGAGCCTGCTCCCCGGGGCGTTCCATTATTTATTCATCGCCGTTTCTTTAAGTGCCAATCGGTTTAAAGCACAGCGCCGCAAAGTGTAACAACGAGGCCACGACAACTCATGTCCGAACAACAGTTATCTGCACCTATTCAATCCGATGCTTCCTCAACGGCTGAAAATACCGTTCAAATGGCTGCACCGACCAATAACAAAATTAACCTGCTCGATTTGAATCGCCAGCAAATGCGCGAATTTTTCGCGGAAATGGGCGAAAAACCCTTCCGGGCAGATCAGGTCATGAAGTGGATGTATCACTATTGCTACGACGATTTCGAGCAAATGACCGACATCAATAAAGTGCTGAGAGCTAAATTACAGCGTGTGGCCGAAATTCGGGCGCCAGAAGTAGCGGAAGAACAGCGCTCAACCGATGGCACGATTAAATGGGCGATTAAAGTTGGCGATCAACAGGTCGAAACCGTATATATCCCTGAAGGCGACCGTGCCACTTTATGTGTTTCCTCGCAGGTAGGTTGTGCGCTGGAATGTAAATTCTGTTCTACCGCGCAGCAAGGTTTCAACCGTAATCTGCGGGTTTCAGAAATCATCGGTCAGGTATGGCGTGCCGCCAAGATTATCGGCTCACTGAAATCGACCGGTACACGGCCGATTACCAACGTTGTCATGATGGGGATGGGCGAACCTTTGCTCAACCTGAATAACGTGGTGCCAGCGATGGATATCATGATGGATGATTTCGGTTTTGGTCTGTCCAAACGCCGCGTCACCTTGTCAACATCGGGTGTGGTTCCGGCGTTGGATAAACTGGGCGATATGATTGATGTGGCCTTGGCCATCTCCCTGCATGCTCCTACGGATGACATCCGTGACGAAATTGTTCCGATCAACCGTAAATATAATATTGAAACCTTCCTGGCTGCAGTACGCCGTTATTTGGCAAAATCCAATGCCAATGGTGGGCGGGTTACCGTTGAGTACGTTATGCTGGATCACATTAATGACAGCACCGAACAGGCTCATCAGTTGGCGGAATGTTTAAAAGACACGCCATGTAAAATTAACCTGATACCGTGGAACCCCTTCCCGGGTGCGCCTTATGGCCGCAGTTCGAACAGCCGGGTAGACCGTTTCTCCAAGGTATTGATGGAATACGGATTTACGACTATTGTTCGTAAAACCCGTGGCGATGATATCGATGCTGCCTGTGGTCAGTTGGCGGGTGAGGTTATTGACCGCACTAAGCGTACACTGAAAAAGAAAATGGCCGGGGAACCTATTGCTGTTAAGACAGTCTGAACCTTACAGGACGATAAAAATCGTCTTAACTGACTGTTATTTAAGTTTTAATTCGTAAGGTGTCAGGTAGTAGCGCATAGGTGGTAAACCAATACGAGAGCCTGAGGCGTCGTCAATTATTCAGGTTCTTGCCTTAACGCAACTGGACAATTGGGAAAGCATGAAGCTGAAAACACTGTGGGGAGCCTGCCTGGCTGTGGGCATATTGGCAGGATGTTCGGGATCGTCGCCGGATAACACCGTTGTGCCGGCAGTGGGCCAAACGCGTTTACAGCTTGGTCTTGCTTACTTGGCGCAGGGTGATCTTCCTGCCGCGCGCCAGAATCTTGATAAAGCCGTCAATGCCGCGCCACAGGATTATCAGGCTCAATTGGCGATGGCGTTGTATGAACAACGTGTTGGCGAAAACAGCGCTGCAGAACAGCGCTATCGGCAGGCGATGCAACTGGCTCCGGGAAATGGCACCGTACTAAATAATTACGGTGCGTTTCTGTGTAGTTTAGGGCAGTATGTAGAGGCTCAACAGCAGTTTAGCGCTGCGGTTTTGTTACCTGATTATGGTCAGGTTGCAGATAGTCTGGAAAATGCCGGTTATTGTTTTCTCCGAGCCAATCAGAATGACCAAGCGAAGGTCTTGCTGAGCAGGGCATTAAAGTATGATCCTGATAAAGGTCAGCCGCTACTCACAGAGGCCGAAAGGCAATTTGGAGAAGGGAAACGCGCTCAGGCGCAACTATTACTGGATGTTTATCAACATATTCTTCCGGCCAGTGCCGAAAGCCTATGGTTACAAATTCGTTTCGCCGCGCTGGCAGGTCGCCAAGATAGCGTTCAACGTTATGGCAAGCAGCTTGCGCGAAGTTTTCCACAATCCAAACAATACCAGCACTTTCTAGCCAATGAATACTGAAGCCCCCCAAGATCAAAATGTTCCAGTGACGACAGGTGTGCGCCTGCGTCAAGCCCGTGAAGCACTAGGGCTAACCCAACAGAATATTGCAGAACGTCTGTGCCTGAAAGTGTCGACTATTCGGGATATTGAAGAAGACAATGCGCAGGCCAATCTGGCTTCGACGTTTTTGCGTGGTTATATTCGCTCATACGCCAAATTGGTTCGTCTGCCTGAAGACGAACTGTTGCCGATGCTGGCAAAACAGGCCCCGATTAGAGCGGCGAAAGTCGCCCCGATGCAGAGTTTTTCATTGGGCAAGAAACGCAAAAAACGTGATGGCTGGTTGATGAGTTTCACCTGGTTGATCGTATTTGTTGTTCTTGGTTTGACAGGGGCATGGTGGTGGCAAAATCATCAGGCACAACAGGCAGAGATCGCCAATATGGCCGATCAATCTTCTGCCCAATTATCGCAATCGGAAAATAGCAGCCAGGGAGCTGCTTTGACCGATAACATGACCAATACCGAGGTGCCGCTGACTGACAGCCATGTAGCAGCAGCACCTGTGGTAACGGAAGCGACTCCGACCTCGACTTCAGCTCCAACTCCAACTCCGTCAGAGGTGGTTTCTCCAAGTCAGGCTTCATTACCTGAAGTGTCAACCCCTGCAGCCCCTCTACCGACGGCGGATGCTGTGGTGAGTGGTACCGCTACCCCAGCAGGCGGGCTGGCAATGAATTTCTCTGAAGATTGCTGGTTACAGGTTATTGATGCAACTGGAGAATCCTTGTTTAGCGGTATTCAGAAGAAGGGCGCGACCCTGAGCCTGGCTGGCAAGGCACCTTATAAACTGACGATAGGTGCACCAGGTGCGGTCACAATTCAGTATCAAGGTAACCCGGTTGATTTAAGCAAGTTTGTTAAGTCCAGTCGTGTTGCTCGTTTGACCGTCGGCGCGGAGTGATGTTGTGGTTATCAATGACTACACGGCTGTAAAGGAGAGCGTGTAATGCATAATGAATCCCCTATCATTCGACGTAAATCTACGCGTATTTACGTCGGTAAGGTGCCGATTGGTGATGGTGCTCCGATTGCAGTGCAATCGATGACCAATACCCGCACTACTGATGTAGATGCAACGGTGAATCAAATTCTGTCTCTGGAACGCGTTGGTGCTGATATTGTCAGAGTTTCTGTCCCGACAATGGATGCAGCCGAAGCGTTTAAACTGATTAAACAGCGTGTCAATGTCCCCTTGGTCGCTGATATCCATTTTGATTATCGTATCGCGTTGAAAGTCGCGGAGTACGGTGTGGATTGTCTGCGTATCAACCCTGGTAACATCGGCAACGAATCACGTATCCGTGAAGTGGTTGCCTGCGCTCGGGACAAAAATATCCCCATCCGTATCGGGATAAATGGCGGCTCGTTAGAAAAAGATATTCAGGAAAAGTATGGCGAACCTACGCCAGCCGCTTTGCTTGAATCCGCTATGCGCCATGTCGATATTCTTAATCGTCTCAATTTTGACCAGTTCAAGGTCAGTGTTAAAGCCTCAGATGTTTTTCTGGCGGTCAATGCTTACCGTTTGCTGGCTAAAGAAATTCCCAATCCTTTACATTTGGGTATTACTGAGGCCGGCGGAGCGCGCAGTGGTTCGGTTAAATCAGCTATCGGCTTGGGTTTGTTGTTGTCTGAAGGTATCGGTGACACGCTGCGTATCTCGCTGGCGGCTGATCCTGTTGAAGAAATCAAAGTGGGTTTCGATATTCTGAAATCTCTGCGTATCCGCGCTCGTGGCATTAACTTTATCGCCTGTCCTACCTGTTCTCGGCAGGAGTTTGACGTAATCGGCACGGTAAATGCTCTGGAAGAACGTCTGGAAGATCTGATTACGCCAATGGATGTATCTATCATCGGTTGTGTGGTAAATGGCCCCGGCGAAGCATTGGTTTCGACTATTGGCGTGACGGGGGCGCATAATAAAAGCGGCTTCTATGAAGACGGCGTGCGTCAGCGGGAACGTTTTGACAATAAGCTGATGATCGATCAGTTGGAAGCTAAAATTCGCGCCAAAGCAGCGATGCTTGACGAAAAAAATAGAATTGACATCAATCACTTGGAAGATCAGGCTCCTGTCTGATTATTCAACAAGCGACTGGTATTGAGCAAGCGGGCGAGGCCCGCTTTATATTGTGCCCATAGGGGCAATGCGCATCCCCATTGAATCCCGGGACGGCTAGCCCCTATAATCGGCTTTATTTTTGCATTAAAACTATAGAGAAAAGACGTGGCAAAGAACATTCAAGCCATCCGTGGTATGAACGACTACCTGCCGGCTGATACAGCCTTGTGGCAGCGTATTGAAGGCACATTGAAACAGGTGCTGGGCAGCTACGGTTACAGTGAAATCCGCTTGCCGATTGTAGAGCAGACCCCGTTATTTAAACGCGCTATCGGTGAAGTGACTGATGTCGTGGAAAAAGAGATGTACACCTTTGACGATCGCAATGGCGAAAGTCTGACGCTGCGCCCTGAAGGCACTGCGGGTTGTGTACGCGCCGGGATTGAGCATGGTCTGCTGTACAATCAGGAACAACGTCTGTGGTACATCGGCCCGATGTTCCGCTATGAGCGCCCTCAGAAAGGGCGCTATCGCCAATTTCATCAGTTGGGTGCTGAAGTCTTTGGTCTGCAAGGGCCCGATATTGATGCTGAACTGATTTTGCTGACGGCTCGTTGGTGGAAAGCGCTGGGTATTTCCGAGCACGTTCATCTTGAACTGAATTCTATTGGTTCTCTGGCGGCTCGTGCCGACTATCGAGAAGCCTTGATCGCCTTCCTCGAGCAGCATCAGGATATTTTGGATGAAGACTGCAAACGCCGGATGTACAGCAATCCGCTGCGGGTATTGGATTCCAAAAACCCAGAAATTCAGCAGTTGTTGAACGAGGCTCCACGTCTTTCCGAATATCTGGATGAAGACTCCAAGCAGCATTTCTCCGGCTTGTGTGAACTTTTGGATCACGCCGGTATCCCATATAGCGTTAATGAGCGATTGGTTCGTGGTCTGGACTACTACAACCGCACTGTTTTTGAATGGGTTACCACAAGTCTGGGTTCTCAAGGTACAGTCTGTGCTGGTGGTCGTTATGATGGTCTGGTTGAACAACTGGGGGGGCGTGCGACGCCAGCAGTGGGTTTTGCCATGGGGCTAGAGCGTCTGGTGTTGCTGGTTCAGGCAGTTAATCCTGAATTCGCTCCGCAGCCAGCTGTCGATATCTATCTGGTTTCTTCCGGGCAGGGCACACAGAGCGCAGCAATGCAGCTCGCTGAAACCTTACGTGATGCTTTGCCGTCATTGAAGTTAATGACCAACTACGGCGGTGGTAATTTTAAGAAACAGTTTGCCCGTGCTGATAAATGGGGAGCCCGCATCGCCTTGGTATTGGGCGAAGACGAAGTCTCCGCGCAGCAGGTTGTAGTAAAAGATCTACGCAAGGGTGAACAAGAAACGCTGGCGCAAGCTGATGTAGCTGCGCGTCTGGCTTCGATGTTAGGTTAAGGAGAGAGACACCGTGGAAGTCTATACCACTGAAAATGACCAGGTTGATGCAGTGCGCCGTTTCTTTAGTGAGAACGGGAAGGCGCTGGCCGTGGGTGTGGTGCTAGGAATTGGTGCTTTGGTGGGCTGGCGTTACTGGCAGAGCCATCAGGTGACTGCGTTAACGGAAGCATCTTCTTCCTTCCAGAAAGCCAGTGAAGCACTGGCTGCCAATAACGCTGAAGGCGTTGCCGCAGCAGAAAAATTTGCGCAGAACAATAGCAATAACTACGGCGTGCTTGCCGGGTTGGAACTGGCTCATCACTTTGTAGCACAAGGCCAGTTTGACAAGGCTGCGCAGCAGTTGAGCCTGGCTCAGGGCAATACCAAAGACGAAAATCTGCTGTCATTGATCCATCTGCGTTTGGCTCGAGTTCAATTGCAATTGAAAAAGCCGGAAGATGCGCTGAAAACCCTTGATGCAGTGAACGGGGATGGCTGGACGGCAATGGCGCAAGATATACGTGGCGATGCATTATTAAGTAAGGGCGATGTTGCTGGTGCACGCGCAGCTTACACCAAAGGTATCGAATCAAATGCTTCTCAGGCGTTGCAGTCATTGCTGCGCATGAAATTGAATAATTTGTCCAGCTAAGGGGAATTCCCATGCAACTGCGTAAAACACTCTTGGTAGGACTGGTCTCGGTTGCCCTATTGAGTGGCTGTTCACTGTTTAACAGTGAGGAAGATGTGGTTACCATGTCGCCACTACCAACGGTTGAAAATCAGTTCACACCCACCAAAGTGTGGAGCACCTCTGTTGGCGGTGGTGTAGGCGATTACTATTCCCATCTGCGCCCAGCGTGGCAAGGTTCTTCGGTCTTTGCCGCAGATCGTAAAGGTCTGGTAAAGGCGATGGATATCGAGACAGGGAAGGAAATTTGGCAGACCAATCTGTCTGAAAAAACCAATTTCTATTCCAGCAACCGATCAGCCATGCTGTCCGGTGGTTTGACGGTTTCCGGTTCTCACGTCTTTGTCGGCAGTGAGAAAGCGATAGTTTATGCGCTAAACGCTGACGATGGTAAAGTTGCTTGGCAGACCACGGTAGCAGGTGAGGCGATGTCTCGCCCGGTAGTGAGTGACGGCATGGTGCTGGTTCATACTACCAATGGCATGTTACAAGCGCTTAACGAGAGTGACGGTGCGATTAAGTGGACATTGAATCTGGACGTCCCATCTCTGTCTCTGCGTGGTGAGTCTTCGCCAACAGTGGCTTTTGGTGCGGCTATCGTTGGCGGTGATAACGGTCGCGTCAGTGCGGTGATGATGCAACAGGGCCAGTTAATCTGGCAGCAACGTATTTCGCAGGTAACCGGTACAACCGAAATCGATCGTTTGAACGACGTAGATATGACGCCAGTTGTGGTCGACGGGGTGGTTTATGCGTTGGCTTATAACGGTAACCTCACCGCATTGGATCTGCGTTCCGGCCAGATTTTGTGGAAACGTGAATTAGGCTCCGTCAATGATTTTATTGTCGATGCAGGCCGCATCTTCCTGGTTGATCAAAATGACCGTATTACTGCACTGAAAACCGATGGCGGCATAACGCTTTGGAGTCAAAGCGACTTATTGCATCGTAACTTGACTGCGCCAGTGATGTATAATGGTTATCTGGTTGTCGGTGATGCCGAAGGTTATCTGCATTGGGTGAATACTGACGATGGTCGTTTCGTGGTGCAACAAAAAGTGGACAGCTCCGGTTTCCTGAGTGCTCCGACTGTTGCCAGCGATAAACTGATGATTCAGGCCAAAGGCGGCACAGTTTACGCCTTCACCCGTTAATTATCGGGTAATACGCCGGGCGAAGTGCGAGCGTCAAGTGGCGTCATTGCTCAACACATTGGCTCTTGATATGAGTCCCCAAACGGCTCCTGAATAGTTCAGGGGCCGTTTCGTATTCTAAAAACTTCGCTGTCGGTCGTACCTGATAGCGTTGTAACGAATTGAAAAATAAGTAATGAGGCTTCAAAAATGATTCCTGTCATCGCCCTGGTTGGGCGGCCGAATGTGGGTAAATCCACTTTATTTAACCGTTTGACTCACACGCGAGATGCGTTAGTGGCGGATTTCCCTGGGCTGACGCGTGACCGTAAGTATGGTCGTGCTGAAGTTGAGGGACATGAGTTTATCGTTATCGATACCGGCGGTATTGATGGCACCGAAGATGGCGTTGAAACACGGATGGCGGGTCAGTCGCTGCTGGCGATTGAAGAAGCCGATATTGTGTTATTCATGGTAGATGCGCGCGCTGGCTTGATGCCTGCCGATCAGGGTATCGCCCAGCATTTGCGTAGCCGCCAGAAAGCCACTTTTTTGGTCGCGAACAAAACCGACGGTATGGAGCCGGAAGCCGCAGCGGCAGATTTTTATTCGCTGGGTATGGGGGAAGTTCACCCGATTGCCGCTTCCCATGGTCGCGGTGTAGCTCAATTAATTGAAGAAGTTATGGCTCCGTACATGGAGCCAGAAGCGCCGGAAGTTGAATTGACTGAAGAAGAAGCGAACGCCGCCTATTGGGCTGCGCAAGAAGCTGAAGGTCAAGATCCTGCTGAATACGAAGATCCAGAAGAAGACGATTTCGATCCACGGAGCTTGCCGATCAAGTTGGCTATCGTTGGGCGTCCTAACGTAGGTAAGTCCACACTAACCAACCGTATTCTGGGTGAAGAGCGAGTGGTGGTGTATGACATGCCGGGGACCACCCGCGACAGTATCTATATTCCGATGATACGCGATGAGCGCGAATATATTTTGATCGATACTGCCGGTGTGCGTAAGCGCGGAAAAGTTACTGAAACCGTTGAGAAATTCTCGGTTATCAAAACGCTACAGGCGATTGAAGATTCAAACGTGGTGCTGTTGGTCATTGATGCCCGTGATGGTATCTCCGATCAGGACTTGTCACTGTTGGGCTTTATCCTCAATAGTGGGCGCTCACTTGTTATTGCAGTCAATAAATGGGATGGCATGACCGAAGAAGCACGGACTCAAGTGAAAGATATGCTTGAGTTACGCTTGGGCTTCGTTGATTTCGCGCGTATCCACTTTATCTCTGCTTTGCATGGTAGTGGGGTTGGCAACCTGTTTGAATCGATCTTGGAAGCTTATGATTGTTCGACCAAGCGCGTCGGTACTTCCATGCTAACCCGTATTATGCAGATGGCGGAAGAAGACCATCAACCTCCATTAGTACGCGGCCGCCGAGTGAAACTGAAATACGCTCATGCGGGTGGTTATAACCCGCCAATCGTAGTGATCCACGGTAATCAGGTGACTGATTTGGCCGATTCCTACAAACGCTATTTGATGAACTATTTCCGCCGTTCATTAAAAGTCATGGGAACGCCAATCCGTATTCAGTTCAAAGAGGGTGAGAACCCGTTTGCTGGTAAGCGTAATACTTTGACGCCAAACCAGATGCGGAAGCGTAAGCGTTTGATGTCACATTTGAAAAAGAAATAAAGAAAGTCAGTTAGAGGGGCGCGGATATTCCGCGCCCTTCGCATTTCTGGCGGATGGTTGAACAATACGGGTTTGCAACATACGTCGGGGAAAAGGCCATGTGATGGGAAACCCGGCGTTTAGCGTAACAGCAAATTTAGTGGTGCTGCCTAGCGTCATATGGCACTTCTCAGCCAGACTGATTTTATACCCTTGCGGATAATATTGAGATTGAGTGTGATTTAAGGAGGAAATAATGGAAGCAATGTGCCCGGTGTGTCATGTGCCAATGAATAAGGTAAGCGGTCACTTTCATTGTTCAGTTTGCCATAGCGATTATCAGCCGCAGGCGATTTGCCCTGATTGTGGTAAGCCATTACAGGTGCTAACCGCCTGTGGCGCAGTCGATTATTTTTGCCAGCATGGGGATGGATTAATTTCGAGAAAGCGCGTGAAATTTACCTTTCATCTTTAGTGCTATAGCGCCGTTAGCCTTTCCACCGTGTTAAATGCATTGATACAGTTTTAGTTCAGGTTACGCTTATTTCGCCCGCGAGCGGGGTTTAAGCGTTTTTTTTACCGGTGTCAGTCGCGTGATTTCGCTTTCTACCCAACCGTCCTGCAAGCGGGTTTTCAATGTGTCGCCAATATGCACCTGCTGAGTGGTTTTCAGCAAACTACCGCTTGGCGTTTGTGTCACGCTGTAACCGCGAGCGAGAGTCGCTAGTGGACTGACGGTTTCTAGCTGCGAGCAGGCAATACCAAAGCGCTGACGATAGCCATTTAACTGACGCTCCAGCGCTTGCTTGAGGCGGTATTCCTGTTGCTGTACTCGCTGGTGGTAATGATGAATCTTACCCAGTGGTTGTCTGTTATTTAGGCGTTGCTGCAACCGTTCGCCGCGCCGCGCCAGCAGACGAATCTGGTTTTGTGCTGCGTCCTCCAGCCTGCGCTGTAGCTTCAATAACAACGTTTGCTGGCGGGCCAGACGCAGATGCGGATGTTGCTGTTGCAAGCGATGATGAAGACGGGTGAATTGCTGATGACGTTGCGCCAAATAGTAATCCATCGCCATTTCCATGCGTTGTTGTTGTGCCTGAATCTGACGTACCAATTCCACCTGATTACGGCTGATCATTTCAGCGGCGGCAGAAGGGGTTGGCGCGCGCAGGTCGGCGACAAAATCGGCAATGGTGACATCGGTTTCATGGCCGACGGCGCTAACAATCGGAATTTGGCTGGCAAAAATCGCCCGAGCAACCCGTTCGTCGTTAAAACTCCATAAGTCTTCCAGCGAACCGCCACCACGCCCGACAATCAATACATCACATTCGGCACGCTGGTTGGCCATTTCAATGGCTCGAACAATTTGCATCGGCGCTTCAGCACCCTGGACTGATGTGGGATAAATCACCACGGGTAGCGAAGGATCTCGACGTTGGAGAACCTGTAAAACGTCGTGTAAGGCCGCACCACTGGCGGAGGTAATCACGCCGACCCGTTTGGCTGGAGCAGGGAGCGGTTGCTTGTGGAGCGCGTCAAACAGCCCTTCAGCGGCCAACCGTGCCTTCAGTTGTTCGAATTGTTGTTGCAACAGACCGTCACCGGCAGGCTGCATACTTTCGGCAATCAACTGATAATCACCGCGCGGTTCGTATAGCGTGATACTGGCTCTGACCAACACCATCTGGCCATTTTGTGGTTTGAAGGTGGTACGACGGTTACTGTTGCGGAACATGGCACAACGCACCTGCGCCCGATCGTCTTTCAGCGTAAAATACCAGTGGCCGGAGGCGGGCTGTGAGAAGTTGGAAATCTCGGCGGTGAGCCAGATTTGGCCCATTTCCATTTCCAATAGTTGCCGAACCGTCTGATTTAGGCGGCTAACGGTAAATATTGAGGTGGCGGAAGTGAATGGCATGTGACCCAGATCAAAGTTTAAAACAAGCACTTAATTGATCGATATTACCTGCCTTAGAGAGGTAAGCAAGAAAATTTATCAGAAAGTACTGGAGGCAACCGATTACGCTCTGTATAATGCCACGGCAATATTTTATCTTTTCTCAAATCACTCTGGTGAGATATTGCCCATGCTACGTATCACGAAAGAAGCACTAACCTTTGACGACGTTCTCCTGGTTCCAGCCCATTCCACAGTTCTGCCTAATACTGCGGATCTTGGTACTCAACTGACCGCAACTATCCGCCTGAATATTCCTATGCTGTCCGCAGCCATGGATACCGTAACCGAATCTAGTCTGGCAATCGCGCTGGCACAAGAAGGCGGTTTGGGCTTCATCCATAAAAATATGTCTATTGAGCGTCAGGCTGACGAAGTTAGCCGCGTGAAAAAGCATGAAAGCGGTGTGGTAACCGAACCACAAACCGTCACGCCAATCACCACTTTGCGTCAGGTTAAAGAATTAACCGCTCGCAACGGTTTTGCCGGTTATCCGGTGGTGACCGAGGATTACGAACTGCTCGGTATCATTACGGGGCGTGACGTACGCTTTGTGACTGATCTGGATCAGCCAGTCACTGCGGTGATGACGCCGAAAGCGCGTTTGGTTACCGTAAAAGAAGGCGAAGCTCGCGATGTTGTTCTGCAAAAAATGCATGAAAACCGCGTAGAGAAAGTTCTGGTCGTGGATAATAACTTCCATTTGCGCGGTATGATTACCGTAAAAGATTTCCAGAAAGCAGAACGTAAACCTAACGCCTGTAAAGACGAGCACGGTCGTTTACGTGTTGGTGCTGCCGTTGGGGCCGGTGCAGGTAACGAAGAGCGTATCGACGCGCTGGTTGCTGCTGGCGTTGACGTTTTGCTGATCGATTCCTCTCATGGCCATTCTGAAGGCGTTTTACAACGCATTCGTGAAACGCGCGCCAAATATCCTGACCTGCAAATTGTTGGCGGTAACGTCGCGACAGGCTCTGGTGCGAAAGCATTGGCTGAAGCCGGTGTTAGCGCGGTTAAAGTGGGCATTGGTCCAGGGTCTATTTGTACTACCCGTATTGTTACCGGCGTCGGTGTTCCGCAAATCACGGCGGTTTCTGATGCAGTCGAAGCGCTGGAAGGTACCGGTATTCCGGTGATTGCCGATGGCGGTATCCGTTTCTCCGGTGATATTGCCAAAGCAATTGCTGCTGGCGCGTCCTGCGTGATGGTCGGTTCTATGCTGGCTGGTACAGAAGAATCTCCGGGTGAAATCGAACTGTATCAAGGCCGTTCATTCAAATCTTACCGCGGTATGGGTTCATTGGGCGCGATGTCTAAAGGTTCCTCTGACCGTTATTTCCAAACGGATAATGCCGCAGATAAATTGGTGCCTGAAGGTATCGAAGGGCGTGTAGCGTACAAAGGTTTGCTGAAAGAAATCGTTCATCAGCAAATGGGTGGTTTACGTTCATGTATGGGGCTGACCGGTTGCCCGACCATTGATGACTTACGTACCAAAGCTGAATTTGTGCGTATTAGCGGAGCGGGTATCCAAGAAAGCCATGTGCATGATGTGACAATTACTAAAGAGTCACCAAACTACCGCATGGGCTAACTTGGCTTATTCACGGCCGTTGTCCGTTGCTCACCATGGCGCATTGACATTATGTCGACCACGCATGTTGTGTTACGGGCGTCGGCCAGGTATCTGGCCTTGCAAGCTCATTACGCCATCTTTTGAGTTAACGAATTGACTAGCAGGTCATCGGGTATCGACTACCGGATGACTGAGTTTTCTTTTTTATTTTGACCTGTTTCTGGAATACGCCTCACATGACAAAAAATATCCATAAGCATCGCATCCTTATTCTCGATTTTGGCTCGCAATATACCCAACTGGTGGCGCGTCGCGTTCGCGAGATTGGCGTTTACTGTGAACTGTGGGCGTGGGACGTTACCGAAGCCCAGATTCGCGAGTTTAATCCAAGCGGTATTATCCTTTCTGGTGGCCCAGAAAGTACCACGGAAAATGGCAGCCCACGTGCGCCAGACTACGTCTTTACCGCTGGTGTACCGGTATTGGGCGTCTGCTACGGCATGCAAACGATGGCAATGCAACTGGGTGGTCATGTTGAAGGTTCTACCGAGCGTGAATTTGGTTATGCGCAGGTAGAAATCAAAATCGATTGCGCGTTAACTCGCGATATCAATGACGCTCTGAATGCTAGCAATGAACCTATTTTGGACGTGTGGATGAGTCACGGCGATAAAGTCACCGCGATTCCTTCTGACTTCGTGACGGTTGCCAGCACTGATACTTGCCCGTTTGCCATTATGGCCAATGAAGAAAAACGTTTTTACGGCGTACAGTTCCACCCAGAAGTGACCCATACCAAACAAGGTCAGCATTTATTAGAGCGCTTTGTTTTGGATATTTGCCAATGTGAAGCTTTATGGACTCCGGCTACCATCATTGAAGATGCGGTAGCGCGTCTGCGTGAGCAAATTGGTGAAGACCACGTGATTCTCGGTCTGTCTGGCGGCGTTGACTCTTCGGTGACTGCGATGTTATTGCACCGGGCGATCGGCAAACGTCTGACCTGTGTGTTCGTGGATAACGGCTTGCTGCGTTTGAACGAAGCTGATCAGGTGCTGGAAATGTTTGGCGATAAATTCGGTTTGAATATTGTCCACGTTGCGGCGGAAGATCGTTTCCTGAATGCACTGGCGGGTATTGATGAGCCAGAAGCTAAACGTAAAACCATTGGCCGGGTATTTGTTGAAGTCTTTGATGAAGAGGCCTGCAAACAAGAACAGGTTAAATGGTTGGCACAAGGCACCATTTATCCAGATGTCATTGAATCTGCGGCGTCAGCTACAGGCAAAGCGCATGTCATCAAATCTCACCACAATGTTGGTGGTTTGCCGAAAGAGATGAAGCTGGGCCTGGTTGAACCGTTGAAAGAGCTGTTTAAAGATGAAGTGCGCAAGATTGGGCTGGAATTGGGGCTGCCGTATGACATGCTGTATCGCCACCCGTTCCCAGGACCTGGTTTAGGTGTACGTGTGCTGGGTGAAGTGAAAAAAGA
Organism: Yersinia ruckeri ATCC 29473; assembly: GCF_000754815.1. GTDB lineage: Bacteria > Pseudomonadota > Gammaproteobacteria > Enterobacterales > Enterobacteriaceae > Yersinia > Yersinia ruckeri. The sequence continues at coordinate 3,353,738 of NZ_KN150747.1, read as the reverse complement.
ATATTGTGACCTGTTGCGCCGTGCCGATGCGATCTTTATTGAAGAATTGCATAAAGCTGATTTATACAACCAAGTCAGCCAGGCATTTACCGTCTTCCTGCCCGTTCGTTCCGTTGGCGTAATGGGCGATGGCCGTAAGTATGATTGGGTTGTTTCCCTACGCGCGGTAGAAACGATTGATTTCATGACTGCTCATTGGGCGCATCTACCTTATGATTTCTTGGGTCGGGTATCTAACCGCATCATCAATGAAGTTAATGGTATTTCCCGCGTAGTGTATGACATTAGCGGTAAACCACCGGCAACCATTGAGTGGGAATAACCGATTTATTAGTGATTAAATAAATAGTTACTGCATCAGGCCTTCAAATTATTTGAAGGCTTTTTTTTATTTAATGCTCTTAAATTTGTTAGCCTAATGATTGTTATTTAATATTTCACCTTATACGCTTGGCGTTAAATATTAAGCTGAAATGAATATGTTTTTCTAAACCAATTAATTGGTAAATGACTATTTCATATCTATTATATAATTACTTTTTTATTTTTTTAAATTAATGATTAGCTTTGTTTGGTAATGAATGTATGGTTTTCTTGATAAAAGTGGAGGCTCAATAAGCATGTTTCGGTGCTTTGTTGTTTTCTTGTGTGTCATGATTATTTGGTGTTAGGCGATTAAAATGATTTTATTTATCGTAAAAGATGATTAGGTAAAATTTACACATACGTAGAAAAGTTATGATAAATACTACTGGCTGGCTAAAAAGCAGTTATTTTTGGCAATATCTTGCTGAAATCAATCAGGCGAGTTGTAGACTTAATCATTATCGATGGGTTTATGTGGTTGATATCTAAACATAAAGAGGCGGTAACCAGATTTATTTGAAGGTCTTATTTTCGAGGGCGTGAAATGGAATTAGTCAACAGATGCATGATCGGTAATTTGTAATAATCTGGAGTTATATGCCTCATACTTAATAGACCTTATTTTATGAGAGAAATGGAGTTCTTATGTATATTAATGAAGGTTTTTTTTGCAAATTAAATTTGTTGCCAATAATTTCATTGCTATTATGTTTCTCTTCTTTTTCATATGCGGATGAAGAACATATCTGTTTTTACGAGAATAATGATTTTAATAGTAATGATGGCGGGGTTTATTGCCAAGGGACGTACTCTCAATTTTATAGTCTAAATAATTATTGGGATAATAAAATATCATCAATAAAAGTACCTTATGGTGTTAATGTTTTTGTTTACAGTGAGGAAGACTTCTCTGGCCATAAAAAAAAACTAAAAAGAAACGTAAATGCCATTGAGCTAATGGGGGGTAACTTACATGATGATATTAGCTCGGTTCGTATTTTACCCGAAGCCATTTACCCGGAAAGTAATCGAATAATCTTTAATTATTTAAACGAGAATGGTAATGAAAGGTATTTGAAATATGATTATAACAATATAAATAAATATGAGAATGGATTTAATTTACTCTCGGTAGATCATGTTTTTAGTGAAAATCCAATGGTAAGCTCTTTTATTTATTACACTTCATCAGGTCAGGTGGTGACCGCATTTATTAGTGATGATATAAAGAACGTTTTGTATTGCCTTACGGCAAGTAAAAATAAGGATGTAATTATTCGTGAGGAATTTTCACGGAGAGACGTTTATTTCACCCATTGTGATATGAGCGATAAATATCAGCGTTGGACTCTTGATGAAAAAAATAAAAAAATGACATTTATTAATCGAGGTACTGAGACTCCTTTATCATTTAAAAATGGGGGCTTTCTTATCTATAGCAAAGATTCCAGAACAGATAATTATCACTTGGTCGAGCTAAGTCGCAGTATGGTGGATGATTTAAGGAAAAAAGTCGTCAAGCCATTTCCACAATACAAAATAAGAATGATCGCTGGCGATATGGATACAGGAATAGTATTTATCTCTAATAAAATGAATGAGAATGTAACTAATTATAATTATCTATTTTTGAGTGATTATAGTCGAAATGCTGAAATGTTTTATAATCTTGAGACGCTAACTCTGTTGTCATATAATTTACAAACTTCTGATTCATCACTAAAGAATGGGTATTGCTTAGGGGTTTCTAATGAAGACGATAAAATCATGGCGAGATTTTTTGCCAATTACTTTGTAACGGATAAAGTCTATAATCCCGTCTGTTATAACGGTGTAATATATTATGATTCCACCATGAAATGGGTTTTTATGCCTTATGATAAAATTGACGAAAATGGGAATACCTATTATCACTTGATTAATTTACATGAGAAAAAGGCATTACATTTTAGTTATAGCGACGGGGTGACGCTTTACAATGAAGATAATCCTATTGAGTTAGGGCCTTATGTACCAAGGGATGTCGCCGATATACCGATGACAAATAGTCGTGATGTCCTAACAATAGACAATTCGGTTTTAAACCCATTGTTGGTTTGGTCTAGGGAGAATAAGGGGGACTGTACGGATAAAGATGTTTATTCCCGCGTTGAAAGGGGCGATTCTGGTAATAATTCATACCACTTAGGAGGGCAAACCAATAAGAATGTTTTTTGTTATATCAGCCCAGTAAGCGAGCTTAATCAGGATTCAATTGATCAACAGGTAAGATTTAATATATTGGTATTGAATTATATTCCTGCTGCGTTAAGAGTCATGTTGGAGGTTTTAAGTCATGGGGATTTAGTTACAGCGCCTGCTCATATCAATATTGCCCAGCTTCAAAATGAAATAGTGACATTACAATCTATTTTTGGCGACGCCAGCATTATTGACCGAGATCGTTTGGCTAATCACTTGGCTATTGCAAGAGCAATAGAAGCAATGAATGATTTTCTACAGGTATTTATGCCGGTTAATGAATATGAGTGGGATCTTGTCGCATTGATTCGTGTTTTTGCTAATGATCCCAGAGCTATTACTGCGGAACCTATGTAGTTGGTGGTTTTATCTATTTTATCGATCTATCCAAAACCACTGCAGATTAATTATTATCCATGACTCGCAAATCAATACATAGTGACGGATAGGGATACGTCGATTCAATGTTTATCATCGTGCAGCGTATTATTCACATCGTCACAAAGGCGAGTTAATCGATGAGATTCTGTAAAAATTATTTACTACTGAATGAGAACCTGCGGGGATTTTACCCACAGTAACCCGTATCTGTGAATGATTATGGATAATTATTGTGTGGTACCCGCGTTCTTTTGTAGAGAAAAAACGGGTCGTTATCCCTTTCTCGGTGACCGGTGTCAGCCTTAGTTGATCTTATCCTACTGACCCTTGATAATGTCCGCTCTGACTCGGGGTGCCACCGGTTGATTAACTTGGTGGCTGAGATTTTACCCGTATTACCTGATCTGGATTATGCCAGCGTAGGGAAGTCTCGGGCCTTTCAGGTACCGTCTTCTTGACCGCCGGTTGGGAGGAATATGTACCTTCGACCTACCGCTCTACCCACGGTTGTTACCTCTGTTTTTTTATTGTCTCCAACTGCCATTTTTTCCGTGGAGAGACACTGATGAAACGTCTTAATGCATTGACCATTGCCGGAACCGATCCGAGCGGCGGGGCCGGTATTCAGGCCGATTTGAAAACCTTTTCAGCGTTGGGTGCTTACGGAACCAGCGTCGTGACGGCGTTGGTGGCACAAAATACACGTGGCGTGCAATCAGTTTATCCGATAGATCCGACCTTCGTCGCGGCGCAATTAGATTCGGTTCTTGATGATGTCCGTATTGATACTGCCAAAATTGGCATGTTGGCTAATCAGCATATCGTACAGCTGGTGGCTGAGAAAATCCGGCAATATCCCATTGAGTTTGTTGTTTTAGATACCGTGATGCTGGCCAAAAGTGGCGATCCTTTATTGGCACCAGAAGCGATAGTGGCGTTACGTGAGCAATTACTGCCGCAGGTATCGCTGATCACGCCTAACCTACCGGAAGCAGCAGCATTACTTGGCTGCCAACCGGCAACGAATGAGCAGCAAATGTGCGATCAAGGGCGTGCTTTATTGGCGATGGGATGTCAGGCGGTATTGATGAAAGGAGGACATCTGACCGGTAATGACAGTCCCGACTGGTTATTTACCCCCAGCGGAGAATACCGTTTTTGCCTGCCTCGCATCGCCACCCGCCATACTCATGGCACCGGTTGTACTCTTTCGGCTGCCCTGGCGGCATTACGTCCACGGCAGAGTCACTGGGCTGAGACCGTATCGGCAGCCAAATCTTATCTACAGGGCGCATTGCAACAGGCAGATACGCTGGAAGTGGGAGAGGGCATTGGGCCGGTACACCATTTTTACCGTTGGTGGTAGCTCGGCCCTTGTGGTGCGTTTGAGGTTAGTCAGCCGCCAGATAAATGTGGGTGATATCGAAAAGTGCGATGGCCCGCTGTAAATGGACGGCATCAAATGGGTTGAGAATAAAGTGTTCGGCTCCCTTACGCGGCCTGATGCAAGGTGACAGACGGCGCTCACCTTGCATATCTTCAACCACATCAAATACATAGCTGCCGATATCTGTTTCATTTTCTCGCCATGAAATCATGATGGCAGGATTTGGGTTTTTGGCGCTGGGCGAACGAATAGCAAAGAAATAGTTTCCGGCCCAAAAACCAGAAAACTCGCCGTCAGACTGTAAATTCTTGTGGTGAAAGACCGCGGCATTAGCCAGTTTTTCAATCGCCTCTGGTGTGATTTTCTGATGAAGTTGCTGCCATAGTGGCCTGCCATTCTCCAACTGCCAGCAGGCTTCTCCCAGATAATCATTCAGATCAAGCCAATCCTGTTCCAGTTGTTGCAGTAAGTCTTTATCCAGAATATTACGATACTGCTGCATACCGTTAAGTTCACCTTCGAGTGCTTCGTAGGTGATTAACTCCATGACACGCGGACGGCGGCGGAAACTCATCCACAGCACCACCTTAGGAATGCGGAACTCGATAGACTGCACGCTTAATCGGTGGCGATTGCCTTTGTTAAGGACAAAACCATTTGCAGTCCCGCGTTTATCCTGATAATTACGTACCACAATCACGCTATTCAGCCCCATCCAGCCGGTAACGTAATGTTCGAGATCTGAATTGGCGACATCCAGATCAGCCACCATCTGTAGGATTTTATCGGTATTCACTTTACCTAATGCAGGGGCATCCGCCGCGGAGTAATACAGTTTTTCAGCTGGTTGGGATAATTTGAGATTAGGCATAGACAGATCTTCTTGGGTTAATAATCTGGTTTATATCTTAACTCAAGCTGTCATACCGATTGTTGAATAACTGAAGTTGTCATGAGAATTCGTGTCAGGGATCAACTTTTTCTGTCTGACAAGGTCATATTAACTGAGTTCACCAGCGGAAATCTTATCCGCTGAGGGTTTAATTACACTAAAAGGACGGCGATGATGAAAGGCAAAAAAAACCTCCATTGTCTTTTGCTAGGGGCGTTATTAAGCGTTAGTACTTGGAGTTTTGCCCAGCAGGTACCCACTACCGCTGAACTGATCCAGCAACCGGTTTATAAAACCAGTTGGCAAAAAATGATTAAAGGGCAGAAAAATCTGCCAGCATGGGCGCGTAAAGGTGCCGGGACTTCCGCACCGGCGGAATGGGTGGAGCAGGCAGGCAAAAAGTACCAAATAGGGAGTATTTGTAAGCCTCATGATTGCGCAAACCATTTCTTGCTAGTGGCTTTTAGCGACGATAAAAAGCAGGCTTGGGGTGTGCGGGTCAGTGTTGAGGATAAGCCAGAAGCACTGGAAACACCGAGTCAGTTTGCTCAATATCAGTGGTTAGGCCAACCTGATGAAGCTATGAAAGCCTTATTGATAGCACAACTAGAAAAAGATCCAGACTGGAAATAGCAGAAGCTTTGACTGGCGCGCTAATTTGCATCTTGGACTCTGTGATCTTTAACCTGATGGCGCATAAAGCGCCATTTCACGTTAAAGATCATCAGATTGAAATAAGCCGGTTCAGCGGTTTCTTACGCTGGCTGGCGAAGGATAAATTGAACCGTAGAAACCCATCGCCACTCAACGGAGAAAGGGTGTGTTGGGCGCGGGTTACGCCCGATAAATTAACTTAATAATCCACAATTGGCGGGTAAACGGCATGACAGTGCCGCAGGTAGGACTTCAATACGAAAATGGCGGCCTGAAAGGGGTTCGCCATCCAGATTAAAGGTGACGTCGTGAGGCGCATCAATTTCTAGCCACGGTAGAGTGGTGTCGATAATATTTTTATTTTCCTCATCGCTAAATATGCTGGTTAGCAGAGCGGGTAGTAATTCATCGGCTGTGAGTATCCGTAACTGCAATAAACCATCGTTGATCAATGCATGTGGACAGAGTTCCTGCCCACCACCCGCCTGTTTGCCATTACCAATGCCAATCACCAGCGCTTCGCCAGACCAATGAAAATTGGGGCCACGAATGTTGCATTGATCGGCTTTTAGAGCATCCATCCGCATTAAGCCGTGAATAAAATATGAGGCTCCGCCCAGCGCTGATTTAAGCATGGCGGGTGTTTCAGTGGTGATGCGAGTGCCAAAACCGCCGGTTGCCATATTGATAAAGTAGCGATCATCATTGACCTTGGCGATATCAATAGGCACTGCACGGCCTTTGACCGCTAACTGTAAGGCATTCTCGACCTGTGAGGGAATATTACAGGCGGTGGCAAAATCATTGGCGGTACCGAGGGGAATAATGCCCAGGCAGGGAAGCGCCGATGTGGATAATAATGCAGCCAGTGCGCCAGCAACCTCATTAATGGTTCCGTCACCACCGCCAGCAATGATGGTATCAACGCCAAGGGCTAACGCTTCGTTGACATACCGCGCAGCATCGCCCTGTTCCCAGGTAGTGCGCACATGTAAGGTGAAACCTTCATCCCGTAAGTTTTTTACGGCGCTGCGCACTTCAGGGTTTTCGCCAGCTTTACCGTTAAGGATCAGCAAGCTCAGTGGCGTTTGGGTCATAACATGCTCCGGGGACGATAAGTTATATGATTAACAGTAAACCATAATACTTTGCTCTGACCATCAGAATATTTGATAAAAATAGTTGGAATATAGTGTGAAAATCTCTTGCTGAATCATATAAATAGTAGGGTTACTGAGAGATAAATAAATGAAAAAGAATTTAATTTAAAGTGGGATTATTGCTATTTTTGTTTTAATTATTAATTTCGTCAAATTGACGTAATAATGAGAGGTGCGACTAACGTCGTTAATTAATGACTCTAATGGCTTAAAATCCATTAATATCAATTGGTTATTTAGGTTAAAAAAGAAAATGCCAGCCCAAGGGAGATTGGGCCAGCGAAGGAAGTGGTTCCTAGTTTTGTTGTCTAGCTATTTTAGTTCTTTATTGTACTCGAGCTATGATACCCCGTTGGTACAATAATAGATGTGATCTGTTTCTAATATTTGGCAAAATGCCACAGAGTCAGTGGCATTTGATATTAAGTGTCTAGGTTACGGCTTTTCGTGTGGATTACGCGTATTAGTTCCATTCAAATTACGGATTAATAGTGCATATTCCACATCAATTTCCGCAGGAATAGGTAAATACATGATATGCCCATTTCCCGGTGCAATTTCTGCTGGCTGCCCTTTTTTATCCAGCATGGTTTCCAGCGTAAACTGAATATTACCGGTTGGCGTCATTAATTCTACACTATCGCCGACGGAGAATTTATTTTTGACCACCACTTCGGCCAGCCCATCTTTACGTACACCGGTAAATTCGCCGACAAATTGCTGGCGCTCGGAAACCGAGTAACCGTAATCGTAGGTTTGTTGCTCTTCATGGACATGGCGGCGCAAGAAACCTTCGGTATAACCGCGGTGTGCCAGACCTTCCAGTGTGGTAAGCAGTGACGGATCAAACGGTTTTCCAGCGACGGCATCGTTAATTGCTCGGCGGTAAACCTGAGCAGTACGGGCGCAATAGTAGAAGGATTTGGTACGGCCTTCTATTTTTAACGAATGGACGCCGAGTTGGGTCAGGCGTTCTACGTGTTGAATCGCCCGTAGGTCTTTGGAGTTCATGATATAAGTACCGTGCTCATCTTCAGAGGCGGTCATATATTCCCCTGGGCGCATGGCTTCTTCGAGCATAAATACTTTATCTGTTGGTGCGCCAATGCCCAGCGTCGGTTCGACGTTTTTTACCGGAATAGGCTGGTGAATATGCACGATATTGCCGATATCGTCCTGTTTGCCTTCTTCAACTTTATATTCCCAGCGGCAGGCGTTGGTACAGGTGCCCTGATTCGGGTCTCGTTTATTGATATAGCCGGAAAGCAGGCAGCGGCCAGAATAGGCCATACACAATGCGCCGTGAACAAAGACTTCCAACTCCATTTCCGGTACTTGCTCACGGATTTCGGCGATCTCTTCTAATGAAAGTTCGCGGGATAGTATCACGCGCGTCAGGCCCATTTGTTGCCAAAATTTAACCGTTGCCCAGTTAACGGCATTGGCCTGAACTGACAGATGAATATCTATCTGTGGGAATGCTTCGCGCACCATCATAATCAAGCCAGGATCGGACATAATCAGCGCATCTGGCTCCATATCAATCACGGGTTTCAAGTCACGCAGAAAGGTTTTCAGTTTGGAGTTGTGTGGCGCGATATTCACCACCACATAGAAGCGCTTGCCCAGGGCATGAGCTTCCTGAATCCCCAGAGCCAGATTTTCATGATTAAATTCGTTATTGCGCACACGCAGGCTATAGCGCGGCTGACCTGCATATACGGCATCAGCACCGTAAGCGAAGGCGTAACGCATATTTTTCAGCGTACCGGCCGGAGACAGTAATTCAGGTGTAAACATGGGAGGCTCTCAGTCTGAGTTCAAGTCAGAACCACGCCCAAAGGGGTGGCAAAAGCCGATGATTGTAACGTCGGAAACGTCTAAAATCAGCCCTTGCACAATTTTTGTTGAGTTTAAATGATCTGGATCAAAAAACAGATCGGGGTGCGCGGTCAATGGCCCCGCGCAAGGTTTTATCGGGCAGGTAAAGGCTATAGCGTGAGATCTTTGATTGAGGTCGTCGGGCCGTTTTTCATGACCGAGGCGATGCCATTTCTGGCGGCGGATTCTGAACTGTAGGCTTCACTGACCCCGATAATCTGGTGATTCTTGGCTTTTAGCACAAAGTAAGGTTCATTTTTAACATTTTGTTTGGATTCGTATTGGGTTTCGAGAGGCGAGTTGCTTTGCACCGATGCAATACCATTTTCTGCCGATGCTTTGCTGGCATACATTTCGCTGGAGAGAATAATTTCACCGTTGCTGGCTTTCAGATTGAAATAATATTGCCCGTTCTTCGCTTTTTTAAGCTCGTAGTGACCGATGGCCATAATGTTTCTCCTGTTGGTTGCACTGTCTCCTAATGAGTGTAGTCAACGCTATCCATAATGGTGTGTCGCGTATTTGACTCAGTCAACATAGCGCACCTTTGGCCTAAAATATATTAGAGTAAACGCCCCATTTCGGCCTCCCAGCGGTAGCCTATGCCATACACTGCACGGATGAATGCTTTCTCTTCATCAAGGGATTCCAGTTTGCGGCGCAGGTTTTTAATGTGGCTATCGATGGTGCGATCGGTGACGACGCGATAGTCGTCATATAAATTATTCAGTAACTGCTCGCGCGTAAATACCTGGCCCGGCTGCATTGCCAGTGTTTTTAACAAGCGAAACTCTGCGGGCGTGAGATCCAGCGTATTGCCATGATAACTGGCGTGAAAACGGGATTCGTCAATTTGCAATGGCGCTCTGTCGGTAGGAACATCTCGCGGTCGATAGCAGCGGCGCAGGATGGTTTTCACCCGTGCGACCACCTCCCGTGGGCTATAAGGCTTACAGATGTAGTCGTCAGCACCGATTTCCAGCCCGAGTAGCCGATCAATCTCTTCCGTTTTGGCCGTGACCATCACAATAGGGACATCAGAAAATTGGCGAATTTCTCGACAAATACTGATGCCGTTGCTGCCGGGTAGCATCAAATCTAGCAGAATAATTGCTGGGGGCGACTGACGCACCAAAGCGACCACTTCCGCACCATTGACCAGCCATTGCGTTTGATAACCCGCGGCCTGCAAGTAATCCACCAGCAATTGACCCAGTTTGGGTTCATCCTCAACGATCAGTACTGGCCCATGCTGAACTGAGGCGATTATGGCATCATTCATGGTTATTTATGTCTCTACTGAATGAGATAACTGGAAGTCTATCTTAATCAGTATGCCGCCCAAAGGCGAATGTGCGGCCTGGATCTTCCCATTGTGTGCTTCGACGATATTGTGGCAAATAGCCAATCCCAACCCCGAACCGCCACTGGCGCGATTACGCGAGCTTTCTGTCCGATAAAAGCGCTCAAAAATCCGCTGTAGTTGTTCGTCGCTGATACCCGGTTCACTGTCTTGCCAGTACAGGGAAAGGTGGTTTTCGTCAGCATGGATACTGATAGTCAACTGCCCACGGTCATTGGTGTAGCGCAGGCTATTTTCCATCAGATTATGGATCAGTTGGGTCAGGCGATCAGGATCGCCAAACATTGTCGCCTGTTCGGGTAAATGAGTGGTGATTGTCAGTTGTTTCTGCGCCGTGCGGCCGCGGAAACTGGCTAATGCCACTTGCAATAAATGCACCAGATCGATACGTGTTTTGCGGTAGGCCAATGCCCCGCGATCGGATAAAGAAAGTTGGTGTAGGTCGTTCACCAGTTTTGTCAGCATGGCGACTTCGGCCTGCAATGAACTGAGAGACTCCGGTGTTGGCTGACGTACGCCGTCTTGCAACGCCTCCAGTTCACCTCGCAGTACCGCCAGCGGCGTACGCAATTCGTGGGAAACATCGGCCATAAAGTCGCGGCGCATTTGCTCGTTCTTTTCCAATGCGCTGGCCAAGAGGTTAAAATCTTGCGCCAAACGTCCCAGTTCATCCCGACTACTGACCGCAACCCGTGCGCTGAAATCTCCAGCGGCTAACCGATGAGTTCCTTCCACCAATCGTTTCACCGGTGCCAGCATGCTGCGGGATAGAATCCAGGTCACCACCGCGGCCAATAAGGTGGAAAGAGCGACGATCATCCAACTGGTGCGCCGCTGTTGCAGATCGAAATTGATATCCGCATTACGGGTCAGTTTCTCAGGCGGGGTAGCGATCACCCAACCGACAATCTGGTTATCGACTTTGATGGGTAATCGGGTACCTTCTGTGGGCACCAGGCCGGTATGACCCACCAGCAGATTCAAATGGCTATCGACGACCCAAAACTGAGTGCGCCAGCCGCGTGGTGGCAGATTGTGGCTGTTATCACTGTTTTGTTCGAACGAGCGCATAATTTGATACACCATCCGATCGTTGTTACGCAGGAAATCCCAGTCTCCATAATGTTTGTATTGTTCTTCCAGCGCTTCACCCAACATGGTGATACGTTGCTCATTCGTCTGTTTGATATAATCAATAAAACCGCGCTCAAAGCTGGCTCGCACCCCCCAATGCATGGTGATAAGCACCAGCATGCAGGTCGCTAAAATGGCCATAAATAACTTTCCGGTGATGCCAATTCTCATGCTTTCCTCACTACGGCGCTAACGGCCCAGATTCCGGTTTTTAAAGGTATCCTGCGGCACTTTGACAAAAATCAGCGCCGGTAACGCAATCAGTATTGCCATGCAGAGATAACTGTATAAGAAGGCGCTATGGGTCGCGGTGCTGTTGGTGGTGACCTGATTATGGGCAAACAGACCCAGCAAAATCCCTGCGGTGCTGACGCCGATACTCATCGCCAATTGCATCACCATCGACAGTAAACTATTGCCGCTGCTGGCCAGTCGATCGGGTAAATCTTTCAGTGTGAAGGTATTCATGGTGGAGAAACGCAAGGCGTTGAGCATCCCCTGGAAAAACAGCACCACCGGCATCAGCCATAGCCAGCCCATCAGGGCAACCAGCGGGAAACTCAGACTGACGACGGCCAAGAGCAGAGTGGCAGAAACCAGCACCTGACGGTAACCCAAGCGGTTGAGTATCCGCACGATAATCTGTTTCATGCCCATGCTACCGATAATCATCGGGATCATCATCAATCCGGCATGGAATGGCGTAAACCCCATGCCAATTTGCAGGAAAATCGGCGTCATAAACGGCAACATTCCGCTGCCGATACGCGCTAGCATGCTGCCAACCAAGCCCAGCATATAGGTTTTATGCTTTAACAGATGCAGAGAAAACAGCGCCGCACTATTGCCCTTTGCATGCCACCAGTAACCGGCTAGTGCCGCCAATCCGCAGACGATCAGTCCGACGATGGCAATGGCTGGCAACCCTAGCCCTTTGTGACCATCAAGCGCCAGCGTTAGCGTGGCCATGCCGACCGCCAGCATCAGAAAACCGCTCATGTCAAAACGGCGGGTTTGCATACGGTAGTTCGGCATTAGCATCAGAGTGGCTATCGCTCCTATCAGACCGACAGGCAGATTGATCAGGAAAATCCAATGCCAACTGGCATACTCAACCAACAATCCGCCCAGCGCTGGTCCCATTAATGGCCCAATCTGGCCGGGCAGAGTGACAAAGGCCATGGCCGCCATATATTGCTCGCGCGGCACAATTTTCATCACCGTCAAACGCCCCACCGGTACCATCATGGCACCGCCAATTCCCTGAATGACACGGAAAAATACCAGTTCGTTCAAGGATGCTGCTTGGGCACACATCAGGGAACCGCAGGTGAATAGAATAATGGCTGAGAAAAAGATCCATTTTACGCCGATGCGATCCGCCAGCCAGCCGCTGGCGGGCAGCATTACCGCCACCGTCAGTATGTAGGAAACCACCACCGACTGCATTCGCAGCGGATTTTCTCCCAGGCTGGCGGCCATAGAAGGCAACGCGGTATTCACGATGGTGGTATCCAGCGCCTGCATAAAAAAACCGAAAGCGACGATCCACAGTTGCCAGCGAACTGAAGTGGATTGTGTCGGTAGCGCGGGAGCCATATTATTCGAGCCTCGCTAGTGGTTGGTGGCTAAAACGGCGGCGTAATCGGTCGAAATAGAGGTAGACCACGGGCGTGGTATACAAGGTCAGCAGCTGGCTGACCATCAAGCCGCCGACAATGGTGATTCCCAGTGGTTGGCGCAGTTCGGCACCGTCGCCGCTGCCCAGCACCAAGGGCAGGGCACCAAACAGTGCTGCCAGCGTGGTCATCATAATTGGGCGAAAACGCAGCAGACTGGCTTGGAAAATGGCCTCTCTGGCACTGAGATGACCGTTCCGCTGGGCATCCAAAGCAAAGTCCACCATCATGATGGCATTCTTTTTTACAATACCAATCAGTAACATAATACCGATTAGTGCAATCAGGCTGAACGGTGCGTCAAACAGTTCCAGCGCCAGCAAGGCACCGACACCGGCAGACGGCAGGGTAGAGAGAATGGTCAGCGGATGCACATAACTTTCATACAGAATACCCAGTACGATATATACCGTGGCAATGGCGGCCAAAATCAGCAATAGCTGAGATTTCAACGTATCTTGGAACACTTGCGCTGTACCGGCAAAGGAGCCGCGTACTTCAGAAGGCACCCCCAGTTCGGTCATGGTTCGTTCAATTGCGGCAGTAGCATCGGATAAACTATAACCATCCGAGAGGTTAAACGAGATGGTTGAGGCCGCTGATAATCCTTGATGATTTACCGCCAGCGGCGCATTGGCCGGTTGCCAGCGGGCAAAATAAGACAGCGGGATGGCTTGCCCAGCAGGGTTAATCACGAACATTTTATCCAGCGAACTGACATCTTGGGTGTATTGCGGTGCAACTTCCATCACTACCTTATATTGGTTAAGCGGTTGGTAAATGGTGGAGATCTGCCGCTGACCGAAGGCATTGTTCAGTAAGGCGTTAGCATCGGTAACGCTGATTCCCAGACGGGACATAGTTTCCCGATCATAAGTCAGGCCTAATTCCGCGCCTTTGTCCTGTTGATCGGAGTTCACGTCGGCCAATTGTGGCAATTTGGCTAATGCCGTGCGAATTTTAGGTTCCCAACTGCGTAGCGCATTGAGGTCGTCGGCTTGCAATGTATATTGATAGGCTGCATTGGATTGCCGACCGCCGATGCGAATATCCTGCACCGCCGCCAGAAACAGACTGGCTCCTGGCTCTTTAGCCAGTTTGCCGCGTAGACGGGCGATCACCTGCTGCGCGGTTTCCGTACGTTCCGCCAGCGGTTTCAGCGAAATAAACATTGAGCCGCTGTTCGTGCGCGAGCCGCCGGTAAAACCGGTAACGTTATCTACCGCCGGATCGGCACTGACAATCTTCATAAAATCTTGCAGTTTCAGCTTCATCGCCTGAAAAGAAATGCGCTGATCGGCCTGAATAAAGCCCATCATCCGGCCTGTATCCTGCTCTGGGAAGAAGGTTTTGGGAATGCTGATATACAGCCACACATTCAGCGCCATGGTGGATAACAGCACTACCAGCACCCAGCGCGCATGATCCAACACCCAATTCAATGAACGGCCATAGCCTTGCTGAATGCGCAGCAGTAACTTACCGAAACCGCGAATTCGTGGGCGTTCCCGCTCGGGGCGCGCCTTGAGTAAATGGGCGCACATCATCGGTGTCAGGGTCAGTGAGATCAGTAGAGAAATCCCAATGGCGACGGAAAGGGTTACGGCAAATTCGCGGAATAGCCGCCCAGGCAAGCCGTCCATCAGCAGCAGCGGAATAAATACTGCCACCAGGGATACGCTCATGGATAGCACGGTAAAACCGACTTCCCGAACGCCCAGCAGTGAGGCCGGCAGCGGTTTCATACCGGCGTCAATGTGGCGGGAAATGTTTTCCAGCACCACAATGGCATCATCCACCACAAAGCCAGTGGCGATGGTCAGCGCCATCAGCGACAGGTTATTCAGGCTAAAACCGCACAAGTACATGGCGGTAAAGGTACCAATCAGCGAAACCGGTACCGCCACGGCAGGAATCAACGTGGCGCGGCCAGAACGCAGGAACAGGAACACCACCAGAATCACCAGCGTGATAGCGATGATCAGCGATTGTTCCACTTCATCCAGCGAGGCGCGAATGGTCGGGGAGCGATCCTGAGCAATATTGAGCTGAACCGCAGCCGGAATACTGGCTCTCAGCGCTGGTAGTTCAGCGCGGATACGGTTAACGGTGGCGATAATATTGGCTCCCGGTTCGCGGCTGACCACCAACAAAATCGCCGGTTTGCCATCGGACATCCCGGCATTGCGCACATCCTGTACCGAATCCACCACATTGGCGACATCGCTAAGACGCACCGGCGATCCATTGTTGTAGTGAATAATCAGTGGGCGGTAGCCTGCGGCAGTTTTGATTTCATCATTGGCCTGCACTTGCCAACGTTGCCGATCGGCCTCGACCGAACCCTGCGGACGGCGGACATTGGCGGCGGCAATGGATTGACGCACCGCATCCAGCGACACCCCCTGATTGAATAATGCGCTGGGATTTAATTCGATCCGCACTGCGGGCAGTGAACTACCACCGACGGAAACATCGCTGACACCAGCGGTTTGGGCAATTTTCTGTGCCAGTTTGGTGGAGGCGAGGTCATACAATTGTGCCTGATTGTAGGTGTCTGAAGTCAGGGTCAGAATCATGATCGGCGCATCGGAAGGATTCACCTTGCGGTAGGTTGGCCGGTTGGGCATTCCCGACGGCAGCAGACTTTGAGCCGCATTCAGCGCCGCCTGTACATCTCTGGCCGCGCCGTTGATATCCCGATTAAGGTCAAACTGCAAAATAATACGGGTGCTGCCGAGTGAACTGCTGGAGGTCATTTCATTGACGCCAGCAATACGTCCTAGCGCCCGTTCCAACGGCGTTGCCACCGACGAGGCCATGGTTTCCGGATCGGCACCGGGCAGGGATGCACTGACGGAAATAACCGGAAAATCCACCTGCGGCAACGGCGATACTGGCAACAAACTGAAGCCGATGATGCCACTTAAGGTGATCGCCAGCGTCAGTAAAGTGGTCGCTACAGGGCGGGTGATAAACAGCGCAAAGAATTTCACTTTGGCTCCGGTTCAGTTGGCAACGGATCCTGCGCATCTTGTAGCGGCTTGCGTCGGGTATTTCGCGCCAGTGGGTCGAACAGCAGATAGATAACCGGGGTGGTAAACAGGGTCAACACCTGGCTGACCAACAACCCGCCGACCATGCAAATCCCCAGCGGTTGCCGCAATTCTGCACCAACGCCGCTACTGAGCATCAACGGCAAAGCACCGAATAATGCCGCCAATGTGGTCATCAGTATGGGCCGAAAACGCAATAGACAGGCCTGATAAATCGCGTCATAAGGCGTCATTCCCTGTTTCCGCTCAGCGGCCAGAGCAAAGTCGATCATCATAATGGCGTTCTTTTTTACGATACCGATTAGCAGAATAATACCGATGATAGCAATCACATCCAGTTCATGGCCCGCCAGCATTAACGCCAGCAGCGCGCCAACGCCCGCACTCGGCAGGGTAGACAAAATCGTCACCGGATGAATAAAACTTTTATATAGCACGCCGAGCACGATATACATCGCGACGATAGCGGCAACAATCAGCCACAGCGTACTGCCCAGTGCCGCCTGAAACGCCAGCGTTGCGCCCTGGAAGCGGGTGGTAATATCGGCAGGCATATTCAGTTCCTGCTCGGTTTGGGTAATGGTTTTTACCGCTTCACCCAATGAATAGCCGTTAGCCACATTGAATGACACGGTGGCGGATGGGAACTGATCCAGATGATTGATGGACAGTGGCCCAAGGCGTTCTTCGATATGGGCAATGCTGTTCAACGGAATAGTTTTGCCGTCGCTGCCGGTCAGGCGAATATCGTTAAATGCCGCCAGCCCCGGCGTGGCGTTGACATCATGTTCCAGCACCACTCGATATTGGTTGGCCTGGGTATAAATCGTTGAGATTAAACGCTGGCCAAAAGCATTGTACAAGGCACTGTCGATCGCCGACATGGTCATGCCCAGACGGCTGGCACTGTCTCGATCGACATTAACGAAGGCCACTAATCCCTGATCTTGCCAGTCGCTGCTGACACTCTCTAGCACCGGACTTTGCGCTAATCTATTCACCAGTTTCGGCACCCAGGTACTCAATGCTTCCAGCGAGGTCGTTTGCAGCGTGAACTGGTACTGGGTGCGACTGACTTGAGTATCAATGGTCAGATCTTGCACTGGTTGCAGGAACAGTTTGATGCCCGGTACGCCGTCAACGCTTTGCTGTAAGCGCACAATGATTTCGGGTACGCGTTCGGCGCGCTGATTCAGCGGTTTGAGGTTGATCTGCAAGCGGCCATTATTCAGCGTCGCGTTAGTGCCGTCGACGCCGACAAAGGACGTCAGGCTTTCTACCGCCGGATCCTGCAAAATGATGGCGGCCACCTGTTGCTGTCGTTCAGCCATATTGCTGAATGACACTGACTGTGGCGCTTCCAGCGTGCCCTGAATCAGCCCGTTATCTTGTATCGGGAAAAATCCCTTCGGAATAATCAGATACAACAATACCGTTAGTACCAACGTCCCCAGCGCTACACCTAAGGTAAGCCATTGGTGACGGAGGACTTTTTTCAGGCCAGCCGCGTAATGGGCAATGATCCAGTTAAAGAATGTCTCACTGGCGCGAGAAAGCCGGTTTTGTTTGCGCAAGGATTCATAATTCAACATACGCGCGCACATCATCGGCGTCAGAGTGAGGGACACCACCGCCGAGATCAGAATGGCTATCGCCAGCGTAATGGCGAATTCGCGGAACAGACGGCCAACGATATCACCCATAAATACCAGCGGGATCAATACTGCAATCAATGAGAAGGTCAGGGAGATAATGGTAAAACCGATCTCTCCTGCGCCTTTCAACGCTGCCGTCAGCGGTTTTTCGCCCTTTTCGATATAGCGCGAGATATTTTCGATCACCACAATGGCGTCATCCACCACAAAACCGGTGGCGATGGTCAGCGCCATCAGGGTCAGGTTATTGATGGAGAAACCGAGAAAGTACATGGCGGCAAAGGTGCCGATTAATGATAGCGGCACGGCAATGCTGGGAATCAGCGTGGCGGCGGCGTTACGCAGGAACAGGTAAATCACCATCACCACCAGCACAATTGCCAGCAACAACTCAAATTGTACGTCACTCACCGAGGCGCGAATGGTGGTGGTACGGTCGGTCAGCACTTGGACGTCCACCGATTTCGGCAGACTTTTCACCAGTTGCGGCAGCATTTCGCGGATGCTGTCCGCCGTGGCAATCACATTGACTCCCGGCTGACGCTGAATATTCAGCACAATCGCTGGCTGTTTATTGGCCCAGGCCGCCAGTTTGTTGTTTTCCGCCCCTTGTTCAATGGTGGCAACGTCTTGTAAACGAACTGGCGCACCCTGTTGATAAGCCACAATCAGGTTGCGATAGTCTTCGGCTGATTTCATCTGATCGTTGGCAGAAAGAGTGACTGAGCGGGTTGGCCCGTCGAGACTGCCTTTGGCCGAATTCACGTTGGCATTGCTGATTGCGGTGCGAATGGTTTCGCTATCCAGCCCGACGGCGGCGACGGCCGGTGCATTCAGTTTGACGCGTACCGCTGGGCGTTGCCCGCCAGAAATAGTCACTAGCCCAACGCCGCTGACCTGCGAGATTTTTTGTGCAATACGGGTTTCCACCATATCTTCAACCTGCGTCATCGGCAGGGCGGTAGCGGTGACCGCCAGCGTCAAAATTGGTGGATCGGCTGGATTCACTTTGCTGTAAATCGGCGGGTACGGCAGGTCGTTGGGCAATAAGTTGGTTGCGGCATTGATTGCCGCCTGCACTTCCTGTTCGGCAACATCCAGCGGCAAAGCCAGTTGGAATTGCAAGGTTATCACCGACGCGCCGCCAGAGCTTTGGGACGCCATTTGTTTCAGGCCGGACATTTGCCCGAACTGGCGTTCAAGCGGCGCAGTAATGGCCGATGTCACCACGTCCGGGCTGGCACCTGGATATAAGGTAACCACTTGAATTGTCGGATAATCAACTTCCGGCAAGGCAGAAACCGGCAGCGCGCGATAACCCATAATACCGGCCAACAGGATCGCCACCATCAATAGCGTGGTGGCGACGGGGCGCAAAATAAACAGCCGCGACGGGCCACCGCCGGGCGTTGGAGGCATCGCTTGCATCAGGATTTCTCCGCTGCCGCAGCACCGGTTCGACGGGTTTTCTGCACCGCCTCTTTAGCGGCAGAATCTCCCGATATTGCGCTGCGTGGCGTCACCACCTCGACCTGCAAACCTTCGGTCAGGCGGTCAATGCCGTCGGTGACCACGCGTTGACCGGCACTTAATCCCGCTTCAATCACTACCTGTTGGCTATCTTGAATACCGGTGGTGACCAAGTGCTTACTTACTTTATTGTCGTCGCTGAGCGTCCAGACAAAACTGCCTTCGTTACCCATTTGCACTGCTGCGGTAGGTACCACGACGGCATTCTTCAGCAGGTCGACTTTAATCCGCGCATTGACAAACTGATTGGGGAACAGCACATCGTCATGATTTTCAAAGCGAGCTTTCAGCTTGATGGTGCCGGTGCTGGTATCGATCTGGTTATCCAGACTGAGCAGTGCGCCCTGAGCCAGTTTCTGTTGATTGGTACGATCCCATGCTTCTACCGGTACGTGGGTCTGGTTTTGCAGCGCATTTTTCTGCGCCTGCATCACTACGGGAATATCCCCTTCCGGCAGGGTAAAGACCACATCCACTGGGTGCGTTTGGGTAATCACCACCATCGGCGTGGTGGTGCCGCTGGTGATGTAGTTGCCTACATCGACCTGTTTTAAACCAATACGTCCGGCGATCGGTGCGGTAATACGACTGTAGGTTAGCTGCAATTCTGCGCTGTCGATTGCGCCCTGATCGGCTTTGACACTGCCTTCAGTCTGCTGCACCAACGAAAGTTGAGTATCTAAATCCTGTTGAGAAATCAGACCGGTTTTCGCCAGTTTCTGATAACGAGCCAAATCCCGCCGGGCATTAGCCAGCGTGGCCTGATCTTTGGCTAATTGACCCTGCGCTTGTGTCAGTTGCACCTGATAAGGCCGCGGATCGATCTCTGCCAGTAATTGCCCAGCTTGTACTTGCTGGCCTTCAGTAAAATGGATCGCCATTAACTGCCCATCCACCCGGCTGGTCACCATCACGGTATTGGCGGCCTGAACCGTTCCCAGCCCAGAGAGATAACGCGGCACCGCGCGTTCGCTGGCGTAGGCTGCCTGTACCGGTGACATCGGCATATTACGGCGACCACCAGTGCGAGATGAGGCCGCTGCAGTCTTCGGGCTAGCATTCACTCCCGGAGATGCATGGGTCGGAAGACTCTGTCGCCAGAAGAATAAGGCGGCCGGAAGGACTAGTGCTATCGCCAACAGAATTAACCAGCGGGAAGGGCGTTTGGAAGCTGTGTTCATAGTGACGAATTTTCTCTCTGGGAATACGGAAAGCCAGCTAGCGGCGACAAACTGACTGTATGATTAATAGCTTACCGCCATCTTATTAGTTTAGCGGGGGATTGCTGATAAAAAATGGAGGAAATATGAAGATATTGTCAGGGTGTCAGGATTTTCTTATTGAAAATAAGGGGAGATAAATAATCTGTTATCTGAGGTTAATGACAAAGTGTTCGCCGCGGTGAAAACCGGCAGATCGTCAAGACGTCGTGAATTCGTCCTTGTCGGCTCATTCCGCGCCATCCTTGGCGCGGACGCTTGGCTCTTCACCCTGTTTTCCCCACTGGAGATCGCTGGTTCGAGGTTTGTCAGCAGTCTGAGATAAATAATCTGTTATCTCCCTGAATGGTATTTACCGACAAACCGCATCCAGCATCCGCACTGCCGGGGGGATCAGCCTTTGCCAGCTTGAAATTACCCCCAATAACCTAACCAAACGCCTATCTCGCTATAATATTACTTATAAGTTATGGTAAATGTCGCACTGGCATTGGCGGTACCGGGGGTGATTTTATTTTCGGTTTGGAAATAGCGGGCACGAATATCAATATGTTTATTTGTAACTGAACCATTATCGTCAGTTTTATGCATATATGTTTCTTCATTCAATTTCATATTTTGGTAATCTTTGCTACTGTCTCCGGCCTCGAGTTGAACACCAATACCGCTGGCATGACCTGATGTTTGATCTAATTCTAATATGTCAGGGTGGCTAGCTACACTTTTCCCTTGAATAGTCAGGAAATAGCTAGTGTCTGGATCACAATTTAAGTGTATTTGCTTTACTGTACTCGGTTGGCTAGTGCTCTTAACGCCACTAAACTCACTAGCTTGAACCGTTCCAAAACTTAACTTCACACTTGGGGTATTCATGGTGCAGCCGCGGCGTTTATAGACAAAGTTTATAGTATCAGAAGCTATTGGCAGACCCATCTTTTCTGGACCGTTATCGATTCGATATTTTAATTTAAACTGTGGGGTTATCGAGGCGCTACCCACTGGTTTGCCTTGATTATTATCATAACTAACAAGAGTGATTTGTGGGGTCATCATTAACATATTAAATAATATCTTATAGGGACAGCTAAACTTTAGTGGCTGTGCAGTATCCTTGACGCAGTTTTCACTAATTCTAAGAGTATAACGTATTCCCAAACCTGGTACGTTAGTTGTATACACATGATTATGACCTGGAACTAAGGTTGAATTTTCAACTTCTACTTCAAAATGTACATTTTTCACATTACGATAAACGGTACACTTGAAAGAAATCGCTCCGTTGGAAATTAATTTTTTCTCCTCGGATAGATTATTTCGATCAAAGAAAAAAGTTTCATTAGAAGTATAGGACATTATTTTATAAAACTGGCAGGCTTGATTTTCTATGGCCGCTGAGGCCGCTGGCGTCAACAGATAACCGATTATCGCCACGGTGAGCAGCGAAAAAGATTTTTTAGTGAAATAGCCGGTGGCTAAAGGTTTATTTTTTAGATTAAACATAAAAACCTGTGTATTTTTTTATTGAAAATAGGTGGGAGATAAATAATCTGTTATCTCCCTGAATGGTATTTACCGACAAACCGCATCCAGCATCCGCACTGCCGAGGTGTTTTCCGCCTCTGCCGCAGGTAAGGTGAATTTCACCGAGCACTGCTGCTTTTCCTGATTGCCCCATTGCACCTGCAACTGACCGTTATCTGGCACACCGCTGAGATAGACTTGGCCGCCATCACCGACGATGCTGCTATTGGCGTTATCGGTTTCGTTATCTTCCAAACTGACCATCGCCCCGAACGGCACCGGCTTGCCCTGATGGGTGAGGTTGATCAACACTCGGTTACCCAAGCGAGGTTTAAAGTTTGCCAGCACCACCGCGCCGCGTGTTGGCACCACATTTTGGCTGGTGATATCCATATCGATATTGTCCCCCATGCTTTGGGTATCCAGCGCCACACTATTTTGGCGATAAGGGGTGGCATAAGGCATCACCGCATAACCGCGCCAGTCGGTTTTCACCCCACGGTTGTAGCCGACGGCAACATCGTTGGCTCCGGGGGCGCGCACCAACACCAGCGTATCGCCCTGAGATTGGGACAGGGTCACGCCATAAGGATGAGCCATCACGCCGCCGCTCAGAGCATAGTTCAACTGACGGTTGCGATCGCCATAGCTGTAGCCGCCATTCAGTTGGCCATAAGCACCGGTATAGCTGCTGTACAGGCTACCGTGGGTGCCACCGCCGTGGTTGGTACGGCTTTGTTGCAGGCTATAGCTGAGGCTGTTATCGCTCAAGGCGCTGCCACTCAAGCCAAGCTGCTGTTGGGTGGTGTTGCCTTTGCTGGTATTGACGCTGTAATTGGCCCAGCTATTAGGCAACCATTTACTGAGAGGAATACTGACGCTCAGGCTGGCACGCCGATCGCTATTCGACTGATACGGGGACTGGCTATAGCTGTAGTTCAGGCCATAGTTAATACCGTAAAGA
Organism: Yersinia ruckeri ATCC 29473; assembly: GCF_000754815.1. Lineage (GTDB taxonomy): Bacteria > Pseudomonadota > Gammaproteobacteria > Enterobacterales > Enterobacteriaceae > Yersinia > Yersinia ruckeri. Next base: position 3,330,654 of record NZ_KN150747.1, on the reverse strand, counting down.
TTAACGTTGTAGCCTAACGAGGCATTACGCTCATAGCCCTTATGCTGCCAGTAATCCTGCTGATAGGCGGAAAAATACAGGCTGCCAAAATCTCGTAGGGATTGGCTGATATGTACTTGCGTACGGCTGCGTTTATTATTATTTCGCCCTAATCGGTTGCTTGAGCCAATGCCACTTAGCTGATTGGCTTCGCTAAAATCATAGAAGCCCGCAGTAGAATAACGGTGGCTACCCAAGGAGAAATAGGTACCGGTTTCGGCAAGGCTTTTGGCGTATTGCAGCCGGTAAGATTGCCCTTGCTGAGTGCGCTGATCGGCAACGCGGGTTTTGGCTTGGGAAACATCTGCCGAGAGGGAACCCAGACTGCCGAGACCCATGCCGACCCCCAGTGCCCCGGCCTGATAATCTGACGCCAATAACAGGCCGTTATACAGGGTAAAACCATAAGGCAGACCATAAGCGAGCGAGGTTTGTGCAAAATGTGGCATCGGGCTGTTGTTGCCACTGCGATAGCGTCCGGCGCTCACCGCATATTTCAGGCTGCCCTCGCGCTGCATAACCGGTGCCGCAGAAAACGCCTGCTTAAAGCTGTGTTCCCGGCCATCGGCTTCTTTGACCGTGATTTCCAAATCCCCACTGGAAGATGTCGGGTAGAGATCGTTGATGACAAAGGCACCCGGCGGGACATAACTTTGGTAAATCACATTATTATTCTGGCGAATGGTGATCTGAGCATTGCTTTCAGCAATTCCGCGCACCACAGGTGCAAAACCGCGCAGGCTGTCGGGCAGCATACTGTCATCGGAGGCCAACTGCACTCCACGGAACGGCACGCCACTGAGGATATCGCCGGGGGTGTAGCTGTCTCCCAGCGTCAACTGGCCTTTGATGGCATGAATATCTCGTTGCAGGGTATTGGTAAGATTATTCCACTGGCGCTCACCGTGGCTATTTTGGCTATAGGTGGAAGAATTGCGCAAGCGCCATGCGCCCCAGTTTAAGCCGCTGCGCAGGCTGAGGAAGTGGCTGCTGCTGGTGGGCTGATTATCTTGCCAGCTATTGGCACCACTCAGGTTGTAATTGACCATCAGCGCCGGAATGCCCTGATCCCACTGTTTGGGATCAATATAGCCACGCGCCTGATTGTTCAGCGCTGCTTGCGGAATACTGATATCCAGCCGTTGTTTACTAAAATTGAACCGACTGTCGGCGGCGGGGATAAAATCCCCTAAGCGGGTTAGCGGCTGATCCACCGGCTGCTGTTGCAGGGTTGGAAAGGCTGCCACCTTCACCCCTAAGTCCATTAATTGCTGTGGGGTAATTTCCGCCAGTAGGTTACCGTTATCCTCAATGAAATTGACGTCGCGCGTCTCTATCTGTTGGTCGTTGAGGTAAATATCCACCCGATATATGCCGGGCAACTGCGCGCCTGATTCAGCAAAAATGCTTAAATCGATGGCGGCGTAGCTGTCGTCTTTCATTTCTAATGAACTGGGGTTGAAATAATCTTCTGCCCAGGCGGGCGTAGAACAGGCGGTTAACCCCAAGGCCAACTGAATGGCTAGCCCCAGCGCCAGCCGCGTTGGGCGCGCAGGCGAGGGCAAATAGTCAATGTGCGTCATAGTGGTCACTCAGGGTTTACAAGTTAGCGGTGGCGGGGTCTGAAATGCCGCCGTAGTCATTAATCGCCTGCCAGCTCACGGTACCTGATGCGCCCGCAGGAAGGTCGAGCAGCAGGGTGCTTTTTGGCGCAACCATCAGCGCGTCTTTGATGTCGTGGCTACCGACTTTCAGGCTACTGAAAGAGACGTGATAAGGCGTTGGGTTGCTCACTTGCAATTGTTTGCCCTGACGCGAGAAGCTCAGGGCTTTATAGGCATCGGCGACAGTGTTCGGTAACCCGGCTGGGCGGTAAAATAATTTGATGCGGTTTTTAATCGAAATAAATAGCTGGTTACCGTCGGTTTTTTTACTAGACGGAATCGATTTCACGTTTAGCCAATACACCGATTCGCGATCCTGCGGTAATGTGCCGCCGGTAAATAGAATCCGCAGGCTATTTTCCTGCCCGGCATCCAGACGGAATAAAGGCGGGGTGATTATAAAGGGCACTTTTTTATTATTATCGGCCTCGATATTATCCACCCAGCTTTGAATTAAATAGGGGATGTCTTTATCCTGATTGGTCACGGAAAGGGACGCTTCTTTTTTGGCTCCATCATAAACAACACGGGTGCCACCGACTAACACGCCGGCCTGAACTGAATGAATCACGCCGGTTAAACAGGCGATAAATAATAATGATTTTAACCACGGCATGGTCTTTCTCTCTGATAATTCATTAGCCTATCGGCAATGAAAAAATAATATTTACACCCCGATAAATAAAATCGGGGTGATGAATACACCATAAATACACAGGGGATAAAGGTATCACCGCCATAAGGCGGCTAACCTAATGACTGCAAGGGAGGATTAGTTATACTTAACATCAAAATTTAGTACTGCAGTAGCATTACCTTCTTTGAAGACATCTTTGGTGGTGACATACTTTAGTTTGTATTTTAGCTCCTTAGTCGGAGTGCCAGTCATGTTTTGTGGCTTGGCATCACCATTGATTGAGATTAGATCGGTGCCGTTTTCTTCAAACAAGGCTAGTGCGACGCCTGTCACGCCAGTCAGTGCCAATGCTGTTGGGGTATTTTTATCTGCAGCGCCGTTAAAGGTTACAGTTGCTGTTTGCTTTATTGCAGGGCAGCCAGTCAGTTTGATGGTCAAGTCTGTTACTGCATCAGTGGCGAAATCACCCACACCGGTGCCTAATTTAGCGTGGGTTATTAATGGCATTTTAATATCTGGTGCAGTAGCCGTTGTAACACAAGCTGCTTGTGCAATAGCACCAGTAATATTAATATCACCGGCATTCGCCGCAGAAGCGAATACAGAGGCAGCCAACAGAGAAGTAACAAGCAGTGTCTTTTTCATGAAATTTTCCTGACCCGATAATATAACGGGGAATGAGTAATAAATAGCCAAATGGCCGATATTGATATTTAGCTGTTCTGTTATTGCGCAGAGAATCTGTTTAATAATAGTTTGCTGATATATCCAGATAATTAACTTCTATTTAATCGATCTATTAATCTCTTGCCATATTACAGACAACTAGTAGATGGCTTTTATTTAGATTGGATTAAATCAAATAGTGCTAATCACTTCGGCGACTAATATAGATAAATGATATGAATATGAAAACAATTAGGTTTTGGAATTAATGTGCAGTAATAAGCAGTCATTGCCAATAAGGTGCTCTACTGTGTCTTAGTGCGCGCGATGGGGGCTTAAAACTTCAGCACTGATATCGCGGCAATGACTGCCTAGCGGAATAATCGGCCGAGAAAAGATCGGAAAATAACAGAATCAATAATATATCTAACTAATAATAAAAGAGATTTTATTTTTAAAGGGAAATGTATGAAAAAGTGCTGGCGGGCTGGATGTTAGGGGGAAAGACAGATTGAAACCAGAAGATAAATCAATCGGCAGGATAATTCGGCAGATCTTAACGGCACTCAGTTTGTTTGAGTCAGGGCAGGCATTGTTTTAATTAGGGCAGGCAAAATAAGCGCTTTTAAGGTCAGTAGCCGTATTTTGCTGCCCGTTATGGCATTTTAGCGGTACAGCGTCTGCGCCCAGCGTGCTAACCCTGCGGTCACCGAGCCAAAATCATTGCCACCGACCAGTGGAATACCCGGTAATTGCTGTTGTAACGCGCTGCGTAGCAGTGGTGAACGGGCGCTGCCGCCGGTCAGGAAGATCACTTCTGGCGTAACATTGCTGGTGGCCAGCGCCAAATTGACCTGTTCCTGAATGCGCTGTAGCGGTTGGCCAATGGCATCGGCCAACTGTTGCTGGCTGATGGTCTGGCCAAGTTGCGGTTTGATGAAATCCAGCGCGGTGGTCACCTGCAGTTGATGGGATAGCGCAATTTTGCTCTCTTCCGCCGCCCGTACTAGACGATAACTCAAACGTTGTTGATACACTTTCAGCAGCATTTCCACCTGTTGCGGATGAGCCGCATCGCGGATTAAATCGCGCAGGAAACGCCCATTTAACGTGCTGTAGAAGTCACTTTGCGCCGGAACATCGTTGGTTGCCACTGCATTCCAGTATGGCAGGGCAGGCATCGCGATACCTTTTTCTGTTTCGCTGCCCATCCCGAATAATGGCATCAGTTGCTTGAAAGCCAGCATAATATCCAGATCGTTACCGCCCACCCGACAACCGCTGTGACCCAGCAGACTTTGCTGACGATCAGCTCTGCCTTGCCAGTTTGGCCCCATGAGTAATACCGAACAATCGGTGGTACCGCCGCCGATATCCACCACCAGCACGGTTTTCTCTTCGGTCAGCGTAGCCTCAAAATCCAGCCCGGCCGCGACCGGTTCAAATTGGAAGGCGATATCACGGAAACCAGCCCGCTGGGCGGCACGCAGCAAAATACCTTCTGCCTGCCGGTTAGCCTCTTCACCACCGGAACCCTGGAAGTTGACCGGACGACCAATTACCGTTTGGCTGATTTCGCTTTGTACGGCAGATTCGGCCTGACGTTTAATATGGAACATCATGGCGCAGACCAAATCTTCAAACAGGGCGATTTGCTGTGGTTTCAGCCCAGTCGCGCCGAGGAAAGATTTTGGTGATTTAACGAAGTAAACTTCTTCTGGATCTTCAATGTATTGAGCTAATGCGGACAAGCCAAACTGTAAACTGTCGCGATTAACTGAAATATCTTCTTCGCGGTTGAAGGCGATGGCTCGGCGCAGCAGCTGTTGATTTTCATCACTGCCGGTTGGCACCTGCCAATGACGATGCAAGCATTCACTTACCGCCTCTCGCGTGGGGGCGCATAACATGGAAGGCAAATAAACGTCGTTATTTTCCAAAACCAGCAGTTCGGGAGCATCATCCCGCATTATGGCCACAGAACAGTTCGCGGTACCGTAGTCAAAACCAATAAACATATGAGCTCCCTAAGCTAAATAAGCATCCATCCGATCAATATCCTGGTGTGCCATGACAAATAGCCGCGGTGCTGATTACCGACAGATATACAGAGAGTCTGCGGTTTTTCGCGCGGTGCAGACTCAGGTTGAACATCACCATGATGTCGATGGACACAGGATTTAAAGGGGGGCGACTTTACCTTAGAGTGTGCGGAGGAGCAATCAGCAAATCAGTCACTGCTACCCAATGTTACCCAAATAGTAGCGTGGTGCTCTTAAAGCCGTTTAGATTAAGCATGGCCGTCTTTTTTAATCTTGGGCGTCTTCACGGCATCTTGCCGATCGGCCGGTTTTCACCGCGGCGAGCACGGGGTCATTAACCTCAATATTTACCCTGTTGAGTGCGCGCAGGCGGCTTGGCATTTACACCAGGAATAAGGTGGCCAGACCGAGGAAAATAAAGAAACCGCCAGTATCCGTAATTGCGGTAATCATTACACTGGAACCGATGGCCGGATCGCGCCCCAGACGCGCCATGGTCATTGGGATCACCACGCCCATCAGTGCGGCTACCACCAGATTCAGCATCATAGCCAAGGTCATCACGCCGCCCATCGCTAAATCGCCGTACAACAGATAGGTGACAATGCCCATCATTCCGCCCCAGACCAAGCCGTTAATCAAGGCGACGCCCAATTCTCGCATCATCAGGAACGACAGATTGCCGTTGCCCAATTGAATATGATGTAGCGCCAATGCGCGGACAATCATGGTGATGGTCTGGTTGCCGGTATTGCCACCGATGCCGGCGACAATAGGCATCAGGGCTGCCAGCGCCACCAGTTGCGAGATGGTGTGTTCAAACAAGCCGATCACCCGTGAAGCGATAAATGCGGTACACAGGTTAATGGCCAGCCATGACCAGCGCGTACGCACCGCCCGACCTACCGGGGAGAATACGTCCTCTTCGGGGCTTAACCCGCCGATCCGACGCAAATTGGTATCGCTTTCCTCATTGACCACATCAACGATTTCTTCAATGGTCAGACGGCCCATCAGCTTACCTTTGGCATCAACCACCGCGGCGCTGATCAGGTCATAACGTTCGAAAGCCCCAGCAGCATCTTCAGCCTTTTCCTCGGGCTGGAAGGTGGTGGGTTCGCTATTCATGACATTGGCGACCAGTATATCCGGCGAGTACAACAGAATAGTGGTTAACGGGAGTTCGCCCAGCAGGGTGTTTTTACGATCGATCACGAAAATTTTGTCGGTCGCATCAGGAATACTTTTTCGATAGCGCAGGTAACGTTGCACGGTGCCCAGCGTCACATCGGCACGCACTGTTACCAGCTCAAAGTCCATCATTTGGCCGACGCTATCACGGCCATACTGAATTACTTCCCGCACTCTGGCGCGTTGATCGGGATCCAGTGAAGTGAGCAGACGTCCCATCAGATTGCGCGGCAGGTATTCAGCCAGATAAGCCTGTTCGTCGACATGTAAAGTGCGCATGGCTTTTAACAGATCTTTATCGCTCATTTCTTCGATCAGGCTATCCCATACCGTTTCGGAGGCTTCAATCAACGTGTGGCCGCGCGTGTTGTTATCCACCAGCCGCCACAGTGCCAAACGCTCATCCTGAGGTAAGGCTTCCAGTACGTCGGCCAAATCCGCCGCGTGAAGATCTTGCAGTAGGCTTTTTATTTCGGCGGTCTGATCCAGCAACTGCTGGTCGCTAAGCTTTTCCCGATCACCCAAACGGCCCAGAATACCGTCAACCAGGGCTTTATTATTCAACAATAAAGAGAGAATTCTCTGACGGATGGTCGCCAGTTTTTTGACGCTAAATTTGGCTGTCGCTGGCTGTGGCTCAGAAATAATCGGCGCTGACATACTCGTCCTTAATTCAATGCATTATGAGGGCATAGCCCCGTTTTTTATTTGATCGCGTCATGTCAGGGTGACTGCGGTTTTCATTACCGTAGCGGCAGCATACGCCTGATAAAAAGGGTGCGTACCGCGTTTTTTGTCATAGTGATTCATAATGCACATTAGTCATGCGCACTGACATTCACCGGATCGGTAGGCAGCCTATTGGCAAGCCTTTTACCTATCGAACACCGGATTCTGGGGTGTGAGTCATTAGGGCGTCAGATCAGGCTGTGGCGGTATATATTCCTGACCCACCGGTTGTTCAATCTGATCCGATTGATTACGCTCCTGATGATAAGGAATAGCAGCAATGCCGGCATACAGCAAACGGCCAAACAAGATGATGAAACTCACCAGTAAAATCAATTTGGTCAATTGCGTTGATTTCTTGTTTCGCATGGTATTTTCACAGTGCCGGGTTGATTAAATATAACTAACCGGCGTTCAGGCTGATGGGGATGTGACCCTGAACGCCGATGGCGACGGTATTAGCTCGAGAGATTCTCGGTTTCGGGCTTTGGCGCATCTTCTTCCTCAATGATCAGTTTCCAGCCGATCACATCATTCCAGTATTCTTGTTCACGTTCCAAATCAAGTTGCACCAAGCTATTTTGCGATAAATAACCGCAAGGGAAATGTAGCGTCCAATGGTTGTCATCAGTGCTTAAACGCAGACTTTCTGGCGTGGTGGTGGATTGACGTTGATTATTGAGCAAGGCACTCAAGCGCAATAACTGAATGAGCGGAAGGTAATATTTTTTCTTGAACAGGTTTAGGCGCGGTAGCTCATCGAGCTTAATGGCTTTACGATGGAAACGCACCAGTGCCGCCAGCAACAGTTGCTGTTCCTGATTAAAGCCCGGCAGATTGGTGTTTTGCAGAATATAGGCCGAATGGCGGTGCATACCACTGTGATTGATGCTTAGCCCGACCTCATGCAACATCGCGGCCCACTTTAACAGCGCTTCGAGCTGTGGATGTACCCATTTGGGGTTTTGTTCCATCCACTGGGTATACAGTTGTTCAGTGGTTTCCAATACCCGACGCGCCTGTTCGCGGTCGATATTATAGTGGTCAGCCAGACTTTTGGCTGTTCTTTGCCGAATATCTTGATGACGAAAACGGCCTTCCATCTCGTATAGCACGCCTTCACGCAATGCGCCGTCGGATAAGCGCAAGTCTTTGATCGCCAATGCATCGAACACGCCACACATAATGGCTAGCCCCGGCACAAACACCGACTGACGATCCTCCGACAGCCCCGGCAGACTGAGCGCACTAAATTGTTTGAATTGCAGCGCCTGATCCACCAGCATTTCCAGCCGTTCTGGGGTGATCAAACCGTCTTTTTCACCCATTTCCACCAAAACTTCATGCACCGCTTTGATGGTGCCGGATGCGCCCAGCGCATATTGCCAGCCTTGAATACGGTACTGCCAAGCCAGATTTTCCAGCTTTTGTGCGGCGGCTAATCGAGCGCGTTTAAAATTGGCCTTGCTGATTTCCCCATTCGGGAAGAACTGCTGGGCAAAACTGACGCAACCCATACGGCGACTTTCTACCAGTAGCGGCTCAAAGTCTTCACCAATCACCAGTTCAGTCGAACCGCCACCAATATCAATCACCAGCTTGCGGCCTTTTTCCGGCTGAGTGTGCTCCACGCCCATAAAAATCAGGCGCGCCTCTTCCTGCCCAGAAATGATCTCGATGGGATAAGGGATCACCTCGGCGGCGCGTTTTAGAAAGACTTCCGCGTTGGTGGCCTGACGCAGAGAGTGAGTACCAACAATACACACGTTATCTGGCGAGAAGCCCTGTAATCGCTCGGCGAACAGCGCCAGACAGGCCAGACCGCGCTCCATCGCTTCTTCGTTAAGAATATTGTTATTATCTAATCCATCAGCCAGATGAACCCGCTGTTTTAAGCGACCTAAAACCTGAAGCGCGCCGTTAACGACGCGAGCAATCACCATATGAAAACTGTTAGAGCCAAGGTCAATGGCGGCAATTTCCTGCGGCTTAGTAGTTAAATTAGTGGTTAGCGGCATAGTTTTAGGCCTATTGCTCTGGTTGTTCCAGCGCTTTTAAATAGTCATAAATGGCAATCTGTGCGCGTACTTTGCGCCTATTCCCACGCGGTACATAACGATTACTCAGTTCTTTATCAATATAACGGGCTTTTACCGTGTCGTTGAACAACAGTTCCAGAATATCCAGTACCCGCTGTTTGAGTCGCGGGTCCAATAGGGAAACGGCCACTTCAATTCGGTAATCGATATTGCGGGTCATCCAATCGGCAGAGGAAAGATAAACCAGCTTGTCGCCTTTATTCTCGAAGACATAAACTCGATCGTGCTCCAAGAAGCGGTCAACAATACTGGTTACCTGAATATTTTCGCTGATACCGGGTAAATTTGGAATCAAGGAACACATTCCGCGCACCAGTAAGCGGATCTTGACGCCGGCACTGGAGGCGCTATATAACCGATCAACTAAGCCTTTATCCACTAAATTATTTATTTTTAGGGTAATTGCGGCCTTTTCTCCGGCCTGAGCATGAATAATTTCCTGATCGATCAACTGATACAGCATCAGACGCGAGTTTTGTGGCGAAACCATTAAGTTGTCGAATTTAACCGGCCGATACGGATTCTCGATAAAGTTAAATACCCGGCGGACTTCATTGGTAATACGCGCGTCGGCAGTGAGTAGTGAATAGTCAGTATAAGTTCGGGCGGTTTTTTCGTTAAAGTTGCCAGTGCCGATATGCGCATAACGCACGATTTGATCACTTTCCAAACGGGAGATCAGGAACAGCTTGGCATGAATTTTCAGCCCTGGAGCCGAGAAGATTACGTGTACACCGGCGGCGGTCAGACTTTTTGCCCAGTGAATATTGGCCTCTTCATCGAACCGCGCTTGTAATTCCACCACCACGGTGACTTTTTTGCCGTTATGCGCAGCGTGAATCATCGATTCAATAATGCGTGAATCTTTGGCTACGCGATAAATATTGATTTTAATCGCCAGCACGCTGGGGTCGAATGACGCCTGACGCAGTAATTCCAGCACATGCTCAAAAGTATGGTACGGATAATACAGCAGCACATCTTGCTCGCGGATGGCGTCAAAACCGTTGCGGAATTTATCGAACCAAATATGACGCAAGCGCGGCATCGGCTTATTCACCAGATTACTTTTGCCAACATTGGGGAAGCTGATAAAGTCTTTGAAATTATGATAGCGACCACCAGCAATGACCGAGTCATCGTTGGATATTCCGAGTTTATTCCGCAGTAATTCCACCATTTCATCCGGCATATCTCGCTGGTAGACAAAGCGCACCGGCTCAGCCGTCAGGCGCTGTTTCAGGCTAGAAGACATCAGCTCCAACAGGCTGGATTCCATTTCTGTCACCAGATCGTATTCCGCATCCCGAGTCATTTTCATCGAATAAGCGTTGAGCGCATCGTAATCGAAAAAGCCCTTAAAAATTTCGTCCAGACAATAACGCAAAATATTATCTAGTAATATCATTGGCTTGCGTCTGCGTGGCGCTTCTGGCGGTAAATTAACGAAACGGGGTACTTTGTCGGATGGAATTTCCAGTAGCGCGTAGGCAATTTCCTGACCGCGAATAATTTCCACGGCCAGATAGGTATAATCGTCTTTCAGGAACTGAACCAGATTGGTGTCATGGTTAATCAGAATCGGCGTGATGTGTTGACGCAAATGCTGTTTGAAATACAGTTTTAGCCAGGTTTGCTGGTTTTCGGAAATTTGTCGCTCATTAATCAGGAAAATTTGATTACGCGCCATTTCCAACAACAGGTCATTATACAGGCTATCGAATTCCTGATCGGCCTTGACCACTTTAGCCTGAATTTTTTTTAGCAAATGCCGAGACGTCACGGCAGAGCCTTGCTCTTCGCTAATCAAAATTCGCCGTTTTAAATCGGCAAAACGAACTTTGTAAAACTCATCCAGATTATTGGAGTAAATGCCAAGAAAGCGCATCCGCTCAATTAGCGGATTGCTCTTATCCGCAGCTTCCTGCAATACCCGTTCGTTAAAGGATAACCAACTGAGTTCTTTTTCGGTGTAGAGCTTTTCCTGACCCATTGCAACTCCATTCAGATTTTTGTGGGAGTATTTAGTGTCCGTTGTCATTATTGCGAGAGATTGGCAGGAAAGTCCAACAGATATCATTCGTTAACATTGTCATGCAAACGCAATAAAACTGACATAAGATGCTCGGTCATCGCGTGGCGAAGCGCTTTGATTCGGCGTAAATTGTTGCGCACGATTTGGATCTGGGCGAGGTGGAAGAACCGGAATCCGCACAAAATCGCTGAGATTTTTGAGGGCGCAGCGGGTTTAAAACAGCCGATTAATATCGCCTCAATGGCATCGCTTATTAATATCAATAACTCACAGGATACAGTGTAGGGCATGGCGCAAAGCAGCGGAGTACCACTTTCTGGCAGAGATCGCCGCCGGGCCATTATCGATCGCGTGACGAGCATGGTGGTGACCAGCAGTGGCCTGTTGGTGCTACTCACTTTGATGCTGATTTTTGTTTACCTGCTCTATGCGGTGCTGCCGTTGTTCAAACCGGCCAGCATCAGTCTGCAAGGCCAATTTCCGCTCAACCATCATGCACCGACGCTGACGATGGGCACCGATACACATGGACAACTGGCCTGGCGTATTGATGCACAGGGCAATGGCGAATTTATCCGCCTACATGCCGAAGGGGATCAGCCCGCAGGTAGCCCGGTATTCTCGCAGGCACTGTCGGCCGCGCCGGTGTCGTTGAGTCAGGCCGTCGGCGAACCTGAATTGCAGGCACTGGGACTCAGCAATGGCCGTCTGATACTGGTTGAACCGGTTTTTGCTGGTGGTGCTCACTGGCGCTTTCCGTTGGGCGATCAGCCACGGATTTTGGATGATAAACAGCGTCCGCTGCGGCACATCGCCGTGGCCGAACCACAGTCTCAACGTTTTACCTTGGCTGCCGCTACTGATGATGGTCGCCTGCTAATCGGACATTTTGCTGACGGTGAGTCTCAGGTCATGGCATTAGCGAATCCTCCGACAACCATCGACCAACTATTATTAACGCCTGATGGTCGCTTACTTTATCTGTTGTCGAGCACGCAACTTTATATTTATCAGCTCAATACTTCCTCCAGCTTGGGCGCGCCAGTATTAAGGGAGATCGTGCCGTTGGCACCGCAGGGTCCGCTACATTTGACGCTGCTGGCGGGCGGTAAGTCACTGTTGGTGCAGTCGCCACAGGGCAGTTTTTCTCAGTGGTTTGATGTTCAGGGCGGTGTAAACAGCAAAGATAATCAGCCGCATCTCACCCTAATTCGTCAATTTCCGTCAGCCGCAGGTTTACCGCTAACCGAGAATCACCGGCGGGTATTTGCGTCTTTGACGCAGCAAGGGGAACTGACGCTGTTCTCCAGTATTCAATCTTCCCCTTTGCTGAGTAAAACGGTGACCAGCGCGGTTAAACATGCGGCTTTTGCGCCTGCGGGCAACGCTTTGCTGCTAGAGAATGCGGTCGGATGGGCTTATTACCGAGTGAATAATGCTTATCCCGATATCAACTGGCACAGTTTATGGCAGCGGGTGTGGTATGAAAATTACCCTGAACCGGCTTATGTGTGGCAATCCACTGGCGCAGACGATCATTACCAGCCCAAATTCAGCTTGGTACCGATTATTTTCGGCACGCTGAAAGCGGCGGGCTATGCCATGTTATTTGCTGTGCCGCTGGCCTTGGCCGGTGCCATCTACACGGCGTACTTTATGTCCGCTGCACTGCGGCGGGTGATAAAACCGGCCATTGAAGTGATGGGTGCATTGCCGACGGTGGTGATCGGGCTGGTGGCCGGTATTTGGCTGGCACCGGTGATTGAACGTTATCTGGCGGGTATTTTACTGCTACCGGTTCTGTTGGCGTTGATCATTTTATTGTGTGGTTGGGGCGGTGCCAAACTGGCCGGACGGATGAACGGGCGTTTGTCCGCCGGTTGGGACGTGATTATTTTGTTGCCAGTGATTGTAGTTACCGTTTGGTTGGCACTGCGTTTGGGGCCGCCGTTGGCTCTGTGGACACTGGGCCTGCCGTTGCACGAATGGCTAGGCGATGATTATGATCAGCGTAATGCGCTGGTGGTGGGCGTAGCGATGGGCTTCGCTCTGATCCCGATTATTTTTTCACTGGCAGAGGATGCACTATTCAGCGTGCCGCCGTCATTGACCCAAGGTGCGTTGGCTCTTGGCGCAACGCCGTGGCAAACCGTGGTTAGCGTGGTTCTGCCTTCGGCATTTGCCGGTATTTTTTCGGCGTTGATGATTGGATTTGGGCGTGCGGTGGGCGAAACCATGATTGTTCTGATGGCCACCGGCAATACACCGATTATTGACGGCAGTCTTTTTCAGGGGTTGCGCGCGCTGGCGGCGAACATTGCCATTGAGATGCCGGAAGCGGTGGTTGGCAGTGGGCATTATCGCGTGTTGTTCCTCACGGCATTGGTGCTGTTTGGTTTCACTTTTCTGGTGAATACCGTGGCAGAAGCCATTCGGCTACGCCTGCGGGAGCGTTATCAAATGGAACGGGATGCGTAATGAAAAGCTGGTTTAAATCAGGCTCACCCTGGATATGGCTGACGGCCGGTTCGGTCAGTATCAGCCTGCTGGCATTGTTGGGGATTATTTTGTTACTGGCTGGGCAGGGTATGCGCTACTTCTGGCCTGAGCCGGTGTATCAATTTGAACTGAAACAAAGTGGTGCCGGATCGGTGAGTCTGATTGGCGAAATTTATCAGCAACAACAGATTCCGCCGGAACAACTGGCTGCGGCGGGCATTCGCTTGCCGGATGGGCATCACGACGTGACGCGTTACCTGATTAAAACCGGCAATCGAGAAATTCAGGGGCATGATTTTCAGACATTATTAGACAGCGATATAGTGCAACGTAGCCAGCCCAAGGATTTACTGGTGTTGAGCCGCCTGAATCACGGAACTGCCTACGGTTTTCTGGCGGGGATGCAGGATAACGGCCAGCCGCTGGTCGGCGATAATATTCCGCTGGCGCTGCAAAAACGGATCCCACAGATCCAAGCGTTGGTCAAACAGGGTGATGATATTCAGTTTCGCCAAATGAATGTGTTGAATCAACAAGTTGAATCTCTGAGATGGCAGGAAAAAAGCCTGAAAGCCAAAGGGAAACTGGATGGCCGTGCACTGGATCACTTAAATGCAGAGCGGGGCGAATTACAGCGCCATTACGATACGCTGGCTGCAACATTGCAAGATCTACGTGCGGAACAAAACCGCTATACCTTACTGTTGCGCGATAGTTTGGGGCAGGTTCATCCGATATCACTTAGCCAAATCAGTCAGGCTTGGTATCCCAATAATATGACCTTGACGCAGAAAGTCAGGCATATGTTGGCGCAAGGGCATAAATTTCTGACCGACAGCCCACGTAACGCCAGCAGTGAGGGCGGCGTATTCCCGGCCATTTTTGGTACGGTGCTGATGGTGATACTGATGTCTATCATCGTGATGCCTTTGGGGGTTATCGCGGCGGTTTATCTGCATGAGTACGCCAAACGTAACTGGCTGACGCGGGTGATCCGCATTGCCGTGGTAAATCTTGCTGGTGTGCCATCCATTGTTTATGGCGTGTTCGGTCTGGGCTTTTTTGTTTATTTTGTTGGCGGCTCGCTGGATAAACTGTTTTATCCAGCGGCGCTGCCCAATCCGACCTTTGGTACGCCGGGCGTGCTGTGGGCGGCCTTGACGCTGGCGCTGCTGACATTGCCAGTCGTGATTGTCTCCACCGAGGAAGGGTTATCCCGAATTCCTGCCAGCTTGCGTCAGGGATCATTGGCGCTGGGAGCCAGCAAAGCAGAAACTTTATGGCATATTGTGTTGCCAATGGCGGCTCCGGCAATGATGACCGGCCTGATTTTGGCGGTGGCTCGCGCTGCGGGGGAAACCGCACCGCTGATGTTGGTTGGCGTGGTGAAATCAGTCCCGGTATTACCGGTCGATGGCGTTTTTCCTTACCTCCATCTTGAGCGAAAATTTATGCACTTGAGTTTTCAGATCTACGATATGGCCTTCCAAAGCCCCAATGTGGAAGCGGTACGTCCGTTGGTGTTCGCTACGGCGTTATTGCTGGTGGTGATTGTGGTTGGGTTGAACCTGGCGGCAATGGCAATGCGTCACCATCTGCGTGAGAAATATCGCGGGTTGATGCTGTGATAACCTTTTTTAACCTGTGGAAAATTTTATGGGATTGATGACTCCGGATACGTTGCCGATGCTGGATATACGGCAACTGAGCGATGAACACACTGCGCTGGCGGTAGAGCATCTCGACCTGTTTTACAGTGAAAAACAGATATTACACGACATTTCCCTACGCATTCCAAAGCATCGGGTAACCGCGCTGATTGGCCCTTCTGGCTGCGGGAAATCAAC
Organism: Yersinia ruckeri ATCC 29473; assembly: GCF_000754815.1. Classification (GTDB taxonomy): domain Bacteria; phylum Pseudomonadota; class Gammaproteobacteria; order Enterobacterales; family Enterobacteriaceae; genus Yersinia; species Yersinia ruckeri. The sequence goes on along the minus strand of NZ_KN150747.1, from coordinate 3,315,206 downwards.
GCTATTACGCTGTTTCAACCGGATGAATGACTTGCTGGAACACTGCCGCGTCGATGGTGAAATCAGGCTGGGTACTGAAAATATCGTTGAGAAAAATATTGATGTAGCGGCATTACGTCGTCGTGTGGGGATGGTTTTCCAGCGACCGAACCCTTTTCCTAAATCCATTTATGACAACGTGGTTTATGGCTTACGTCTACAGGGGATTCGTGATCGACGGGTGTTGGATGATGCTCTGGAACGCGCATTGCGTGCAGCGGCACTCTGGCACGAAGTGAAGGATCGCTTGCGGGAAAATGCCTTCCGCCTCTCCAGCGGTCAGCAGCAACGTCTGGTGATTGCGCGCGCTATCGCCATTGAACCGGAAATTCTGTTATTGGATGAGCCGACCTCGGCGCTGGATCCTATTTCCACTTTGACTATCGAGGAGTTGATTACCTCGTTAAAGCAACATTACACCGTGGTATTAGTGACCCATAACATGCAGCAGGCGGCGCGAGTTTCCGATTACACAGCCTTTATCCATCAAGGTAGTTTGGTGGAATATAATGATACTGATGCCTTATTTACCTCACCGAAGATGCGGCGTACGGAGGATTATATTACCGGGCGCTATGGCTAGTGCCTATTCCGCCAGACAGTTTAATCGACGGGGCGCGGTCAGATGAAACCGGAGCCGATGTCTCCGGCGCAATAATTAAGCGTTTTTTATCGACGGCGTTTTATATTTTGCCAAATATTGCGGTTGGAAAATACACATACGAATAACGGTACGGTATTCACCATGGATAAAGAACTCATCAATCAATTCACCTTCACTCTTGAATCCCAGCTTGCTGTAGATGTGAATGGCTTTTTCGTTTTCTTTATCAACAATCAGATAAAGCTTATACAGGTTCAAGACGGAGAAACCGTATTCCATGGCCAGTTTGGCGGCGATGCCAGCAAAGCCTTGACCTTGATGAGTAGGATCAATAATTATCTGAAATTCTGCCCGACGGTGGATATGGTTTATCTCTACCAGTTCCACCAAGCCGACTTTAGTCCCCTGACTTTCGATAATAAAGCGCCGTTCGCTTTGGTCATGAATGTGTTTATCGTACAGGTCGGACAGTTCAACAAAAGCCTCATAAGGCTCTTCAAACCAATAACGCATTACGCTGGCATTATTATCTAACTGGTGAACAAACGGCAGGTCATCCCTTTCCATTGGGCGTAATCTGACGCTGGAAGTGCTAGACATGCTGATTCCTCAAAATAATGAATAGTGCAAATAGTGCAGCGGACGCTGCAGAGAAATTATAGCCATAGAGGCGGATAGAGAGGAATAATTCCTTTAATTGTTTGTATTAGGTTTGGAATTTACGGCAATAGATCCGGTTGCACCGCGCAGAAATCGATAACAGGCCAGACGTACCTGTGCTGGCCTGTTTAGGAACACGTTTATTCGTCGGTGGCATATCCCTGTAATGGCAATTTGTTACCATCCAGCCAAGCGGCGTTATCCCGCATTTCCAGCCGTCCTTCACTGAACCAACTGACCACTAGCGGATAGATACTGTGTTCCTGCACCTGTACCCGCTGGATCACCTCATCTTCGCTATCTTCGGCAAAAATAGGGACTTTCGCCTGTAAAATAACCGGGCCGCCATCCAGTTCTTCAGTGACAAAATGCACTGAGGTTCCGTGTTCGCTATCACCATTATCAATAGCCTGCCGATGAGTATGCAAACCCGGATATTTAGGCAGCAGCGATGGATGAATATTCAGCATTCGGCCAGCGTAGTGTTGCACAAATGCCGGGCTAAGGATCCGCATATAACCAGCCAACACCAGTAAATCCGGTTGATAGGCATCAATAGCTTGCGCCAACGCCAAATCAAAACTGGCGCGGTCAGGGAAGGATTTGGCATCCAGCGCATGAGCCGGAATCGCCGCTTGCGCCGCGCGTTCCAGACCGTAAGCCTGCGAGTGATTACTGAATGCCGCACAAATTGTACCGGAAAGGCGCCCTTGTTGTTGGGCATCTATCAGCGCTTGTAGGTTGCTTCCCTGGCCGGAGATTAAGATCACTATTTTTTTCATATACCCTTCGTACTTGAAGCGGCAGGGTTGTTAGCGACGCTGACTCACCCGAATCACTTACCTGAGTAAGCTCATTGGGATTCGTTCGCTTGCTGCCTACCTGTCGCTCCAATTACTTTGGGTAACCAAGGGGATTTGAAGCGGCAGGGTTGTTAGCGACGCTGACTCACCCGAATCACTTACCTGAGTAAGCTCATCGGGATTCGTTCGCTATATAAAAATTTTAACTGGCTGAATGAGTCATCACTAATATTACGGATTAATCACAACCTGTTCAGCGGCTTCAGGCAATGCCGCGATGGCACCGATTTTCCAGGCTTTTTCGCCGGAAGCAGTCAGCAGCTCAACGGCTTTATCCGCCAATTCTGCCGGTAAGGCGATAACCATGCCCACGCCGCAGTTAAAAGTACGATACATTTCGTGACGGCTAACATTCCCCGCCTGCTGTAACCAACTAAACACCGCCGGCCACTGCCAACTGGATTCATCGATCACGGCCTGCGTGCCTTCCGGCAATACGCGTGGAATGTTTTCCCAGAAACCACCGCCGGTCAGATGGGCAATGGCATGGATCTCCAGTTGCTCAATCAGACTCAGAATCGATTTCACATAGATTCGGGTCGGTTCCAGCAAGTGATCCGCCAGAGATTTCCCTGCCAACTGAGTCTGCTCTGGATCGGTTTTGCTGACTTCGAGGATTTTGCGTACCAACGAATAACCATTGGAGTGCGGGCCGCTGGCACCCAGTGCAATCAAGGCATCACCAGGGGCGACTTTAGTGCCATCAATAATTTCGGACTTCTCGACTACGCCGACACAGAAACCTGCAACATCATAATCTTCGCCGTGGTACATGCCTGGCATTTCCGCGGTTTCCCCGCCAACCAGCGCACAGCCGGATTGTTTACAGCCTTCAGCAATGCCGGTAATCACACTGGCCGCGGTATCCACATCCAGTTTACCGGTGGCGAAATAATCGAGGAAAAACAGCGGTTCTGCACCCTGAACCACCAGATCGTTAACACACATCGCCACCAAATCGATACCGATGGTATCGTGACGTTTCAGGTCCATTGCCAGGCGCAGCTTGGTGCCGACGCCATCGGTGCCTGAGACTAAAATAGGTTCGCGGTATTTTTGCGGTAATGCGCATAGGGCACCAAACCCGCCCAATCCACCCATCACTTCCGGACGACGAGTCTGTTTTACTACGCCTTTAATGCGATCAACGAGATCGTTGCCAGCATCAATATCTACACCTGCGTCTTTATAGCTGAGAGCGGTTTTGTCGGTCACTGCGAGGTCCCCACGGCGGTTGGCTGTTTGAGATTTTGAAGAAAACGCGGCAATTCTAACAGCGCAGGCAAACGTTTGCGAGTGGCTTGTGATGGAGTCATCGTTTTTCGTGTTCTAAACTTAAGATCCCATTTCTATTGATCTGAATCAGGCTATTGATCGTGGCGTTCAAAAAAAAAGGCGGTATAATCTCGCGATTTTTTTGGCCGTCAACCGCCTTAATAGGAGAAAAATAATGAAGATCGTTGAGGTGAAACACCCGCTGGTGAAACATAAGCTTGGCCTGATGCGTGAAAATGATATCAGCACCAAACGCTTTCGTGAGCTGGCTTCTGAAGTGGGTAGTTTGCTGACCTATGTGGCAACCGCCGATCTGGAAACCGAAAAGGTCACTATTGATGGCTGGAATGGCCCGGTTGAAATTGAACAGATTAAAGGGAAAAAAATTACCGTTGTGCCCATTTTGCGTGCCGGTTTGGGCATGATGGAAGGCGTGCTGGAAAATGTACCTAGCGCGCGTATCAGCGTCGTTGGCGTTTACCGCGACGAAGAAACGTTGAAGCCAGTACCTTATTTCCAAAAGTTGGTTTCCAATATCGACGAACGTATGGCGCTGGTGGTTGATCCGATGCTGGCAACCGGTGGCTCAATGATTGCGACCATCGATCTGCTGAAAAAAGCGGGCTGCCAAAGTATCAAAGTATTGGTTCTGGTTGCGGCACCTGAAGGTATTGCGGCACTGGAAGCTGCCCATCCAGACGTTGAGCTGTACACGGCTTCCATCGATCAGGGATTGAACGAGCACGGTTATATCATTCCGGGATTGGGTGATGCCGGTGATAAGATTTTTGGTACCAAATAAATGATGTTGATAGCCGACTAAGAAGTCGGCTTTTTTTTGCTCTGCAATTCAATAAGATAAATAACCCAGTTAGAGGATAGAAAAAGATGAGCCGTCGCACCATTGGGGTCAGTGAACGTCCGCCGTTATTGCAAACGATTCCCTTGAGTTTTCAACATTTGTTCGCCATGTTTGGTGCTACCGTTTTAGTCCCTATTCTGTTCAAGATTAACCCTGCGACGGTCTTGTTGTTTAATGGCATCGGGACGCTGCTGTATTTGTTTATCTGTAAAGGCAAAATTCCGGCTTATCTCGGCTCCAGCTTCGCTTTTATCTCACCGGTATTGCTGTTGCTGCCATTGGGTTATGAAGTGGCGCTGGGCGGTTTTATTGTGTGTGGCGTATTGTTCTGCCTAGTGGCGCTGATTGTGAAGAAAGCGGGTACGGGCTGGTTGAACGTATTATTCCCGCCAGCGGCGATGGGGGCGATCGTTGCGGTTATTGGGTTGGAACTGGCGGGTGTGGCTGCGGGTATGGCCGGTTTGTTGCCTGCCGAAGGTAGCATGCCAGATTCCACCACCATTATCATTTCGATGGTAACGCTCGGTGTGACGATCCTCGGTTCGGTATTATTCCGTGGTTTCTTCGCCATTATCCCGATTCTGATTGGTGTGCTGGCGGGTTATGCGCTGTCGTTTGTTATGGGTGTGGTGGATATCACCCCGATTCTAGCCGCCCATTGGTTTGCGCTACCAACATTCTACACACCACGTTTTGAGTGGTTTGCCATCCTGACCATCTTACCTGCGGCATTGGTGGTAATTGCTGAACATATCGGTCATCTGGTGGTCACGGCGAATATCGTCAAGAAAGATTTGATTCGCGATCCGGGCTTGCATCGTTCGATGTTTGCTAACGGCATTTCTACCGTGATTTCCGGCTTCTTCGGTTCTACGCCCAATACCACTTACGGTGAGAATATCGGCGTGATGGCGATTACCAAAGTTTATAGTACTTGGGTGATCGGCGGTGCAGCAATTCTGGCGATTATGCTGTCTTGCGTGGGCAAATTGGCGGCAGCTATCCAGGCCGTCCCTGTCCCGGTCATGGGTGGGGTTTCTCTGTTATTGTACGGCGTGATTGCCGCATCGGGGATTCGTGTATTGATTGAGTCCAAAGTGGATTACAACAAGGCGCAAAACCTGATTCTGACTTCGGTTATTCTGATCATCGGCGTCAGCGGTGCGAAAGTACATATCGGTGCAACCGAATTGAAAGGTATGGCACTGGCCACGGTCGTGGGGATTGGTTTGAGTCTGCTATTCAAAATCTTCAGTTTGATACAAAAAGACGAAGAAATTATTGAATCTGCCGAAGAACAAGCAACCAAATAACCCGTTACTGCATTGTGCCGTCAGGGATCATCCTTGACGGCAGGTGCTGGCGTATAGCGGGAAGGGTAAATTGATCCCTTTGACCCATTTTTCAGGATCTAAATGGTTTTTATGAAGCTTTTGATTTTTGTGGTAAGCTTTACCGGTTTTCCTGCCCGTTTTGGTTGAGGTGCTTCTGAATACGCCGGCACAGCTTTCACTGCCACTTTATCTACCCGATGATGAAACTTTTGCCAGTTTTTATCCGGGGGAGAATCCATCCCTATTAGCTGCGATCCAGGCTGCGGTTCATCAGTCTCATGGTAGTTATATTTACTTCTGGTCGCGGGAAGGGGGCGGGCGTAGCCACTTATTACATGCCGCCTGCGCCGAGTTATCCCAGCAGGGCGAAGCCGTCGGCTATGTGCCGTTAGATAAACGCGCTTACTTTGTGCCAGAAGTTCTGGATGGCATGGAGCAACTGGCACTGGTTTGTATCGATAATATCGAATGTATTGCCGGAGATGAAGAATGGGAAATGGCGATATTCAATCTCTATAATCGTATTGTTGAAACCGGCCGCACACGTTTGCTGATCACCGGCGATCGACCTCCTCGTCAGCTTAATTTACGTTTGCCAGATTTGGCTTCCCGTCTCGACTGGGGGCAGATTTACAAGCTTCAGCCACTGTCTGACGACGAAAAATTGCAAGCTTTGCAATTGCGTGCCAAGCTACGCGGTTTTGAGTTGCCGGAAGACGTTGGCCGCTTCCTACTCAAGCGGTTAGATCGGGAAATGCGCACTTTGTTCATGACATTAGATCAACTTGATCGCGCGTCAATAACCGCCCAGCGCAAACTCACGATCCCGTTCGTCAAAGATATTCTCGGCCTGTAACTCGCCAAATGCAGAATGGACCCGATGAGAGTCCATTCGTGGCGCTGAAGGCTTTATAAAATCTCGAGAACCTGCTCTGGTGGGCGGCCAAGCCGCGCTTTCCCCTGAATAACCACGATCGGGCGTTCGATCAGTTTCGGGTTATCGGCCATCGCCTGAAGCAACTGTGCTTGAGTCAGGTGGTTATCGGCCAGATTCAATTGGGTATACAGTTCGTCCTTGGTACGCATTAACTGACGGGCATCGTTGAAAGCCAATTGTTGCAGTAATTCGCTCAGACAGCTCACACTGGGCGGTGTCTCCAAATACAGCACAACCTGCGGCGTAATGCCTTTCTGCTCCAGAAGAGCCAAGGTTTCTCGGCTTTTGGAACAACGCGGATTATGGTAAATCACGGCCTTTTTCATCGTTACATTCCTTGAATAATTATCCTAAACACATCAAGACTTCTGATATTTACGGAAACGTTCGTTCAATTGGCGTAGCTGATCGATGCGGGCATCGTAGCGTGCCTGCTTCAGACTGCCCAATTTAACCAGCGAGCTGGCATCACTCAACAGGCCGATAGCCTGTGGCAGTTTGCCACTCAGAGCCAGACTTTCAGCCCGGGCTGATAATTCCTCATCCCGTAGACCTTGTGTCGCTACCGCCTGCGCCAGTAAATCCCAGCCATTGGGATCGTTCGGATGGGCAAAAGTATAGCGATACAGCAGCTTGGCGGCGTCTGCTGCTTGCCCTGCCTGTAGATAGGCGTTAGCCAGATTAAGTTGCAGTACGGGATCATTTTTCTGGCTGACGATGGCTTTTTCCAGCCGGGTAACGGCTTGCGCATTTTTATTTTGCCCCAAATCGATGTCGGTCATTAAATCGAGGAACCAGACATTATTAGGTTGCTGGGCAAGCAGCGGTTGTAGCTGATTGCGCGCGCTGTCATATTTTTTGGCCTGATAAAGCAGAATGGCTTGGCCGTATTTGGCGGCCAACTGCTCGCGGGTCGTCCCTTTGCTTAAAGTATCCAGCAAATCAGGGTTGAGGCTATGATCTGTCGAGCCGTACATGCCCAGAATTCGTACCTTGGCAAACAGGTAATCCTGCGAAGAAGCGACCGGATGTGGTTTCATCTGGTTGGCACGATTACGCGCATCAGACAAACGACTGTCCGGCAAGGGGTGAGTCAGCAGCATTTCCGGTGGTTTTGAGGCGTAGCGTGATTGATCGGCCAGTTTTTGCATAAAATTAGGCATCGCCTGCGGATCGAAACCCGAACGTTGTAAAACGACAATACCGATACGATCGGCTTCCTGCTCATTACCTTGCGTAAAACTGATGATACCTTGCTGAGCTCCGGCCAAAGTTCCACTCAACCCGGCCATACCAGCCTGTGGGCTAGCCATGGTCAGCAGGATTGAGCCTAACACGCCGACCCAGGTCAGCGGAGCCATACGCTGCTGTTCTTCCATTGAGCGAGCCAGATGCCGCTGAGTGACATGAGAGATTTCATGAGCCATGACCGATGCCAGCTCGCTTTCGTTTTCCGTATAGCGGAACAGCGCCGAGTGCAGCACCACATTGCCACCGAAGAAAGCAAAGGCGTTCAACTGATCATTATTAACCAGATAAAAATGAAAAGGCGTGCGGACTGAGTTGGCATTGGCGACCAGTCGATTACCTAACTGATTGATATATTGTGTCAATAATGGGTCATTAATCAATGGGGTACTGGCACGCATCTGGCGGACATAAAAATCTCCCATTGCCAGTTCTTGATTGATGCTCAAGGTTCCACCGGCGGTAGTGCCGATATCAGGCAACAGATCCTGCGGCGTTTCCGCAGAAACGGGTGTCATCCCGGAGTAAAGCAGGGTAGTGAGTAATGTGGCGATCACTGTTTTATTTAACAGACGTATCATAAACGAGACTGCCCCTACTGAAGTAATAACAGTTTTGACGCCGGTGATGCGTAAGAGTTCTTCTTCCCTGTCGTGCTCTCCAGTACAATCATCATCAAAGCGTGTTGGATCACAAATAAGCGATCAGAAACCCCAAAAACGCTATCCCTGATTTGGTTTAGAGGTGGCTTGTTATCTTAGCTAGGCGATTAGCACAATGGAACTTTTGCCGAGCAATATTCTTGATTTATGGGTTTATGCTCTCTCTTGTACAGATAAAGTTTAGTTATCGAGCTTCATTACAGAGCCGCTAAAGACGCCTGCGTATGTCAGGTTCATCATGATTTTCAAGGAGCGATCTCTGATGTTAGAGATGTTATTACAATGGTATCGCCGACGTTTTACCGACCCGCAAGTGATTGCACTGCTGGTTATTCTGCTCGCAGGATTTTGCATTCTCTATTTTTTTAGCGGCATTTTGGCACCTTTATTGGTGGCTATCGTGCTGGCTTATTTACTGGAATGGCCAACGACACGATTACAGCGTATGGGGTGTTCGCGGCTATGGGCTGCCAGTATTGTACTGATTTTGTTTGGCGGAATTGCCCTGCTGCTGATTTTGGTGGTGGCTCCGACAGCGTGGCAACAGGGGATTAACCTGGTTGCTGATATGCCAAAAATGTTGAACCAATTCAATGCGTATGCTCAGACTTTGCCCAGTCGTTACCCCGCGCTGGTCGATGCGGGCATTGTTGATATGATGGCGGAAAATATGCGTGGAAAGCTTTCCAGCATGGGCGATTCGGTAGTGAAATTCTCGCTGGCTTCGATAGTGGGCTTGCTGACATTGGCCATCTATCTGATTTTAGTCCCACTGATGCTGTTCTTCCTGCTGAAAGACAAAGATCAAATGTTGAACGCCGTCCGGCGGGTGCTGCCACGTAACCGTGGCTTGGCTGGGCAGGTATGGAAGGAAATGAACCAGCAAATTACCAATTATATCCGCGGTAAAGTGATGGAAATGGTGATTGTCGGGATTGTCACTTATCTGGTGTTCTTTATTCTGGATATGCGCTACGCGTTGTTGTTATCAGTGCTGGTGGGATTCTCGGTGCTGATTCCCTATATCGGTGCGGTGATAGTGACTATTCCCGTGGTATTGGTGGCGTTATTTCAGTGGGGAATCGGTGCAGACTTCTGGACGCTGATCGTTGCTTATCTGGTGGTTCAAGCGCTGGATGGCAATCTGCTGGTGCCTATTTTGTTCTCGGAGGCGGTAAACCTGCATCCGTTAGTTATTATTCTATCGGTGATTATTTTTGGTGGTATGTGGGGCTTCTGGGGGGTGTTTTTTGCTATCCCCTTGGCCACGCTGGTCAAGGCGGTGATTCATGCATGGCCGGAAGAGTTTATTCCTGACGTCGATTAAACGCCTATTCTGTGACGGAGATTAATCATTACGTCTGATACTCGATCGCCACCCATAAAAAAAGAGCGCTTTGGCGCTCTTTTTGCTGATTAAAGACGGCTACAAGAGAAAAGCGAATCAAGCATTTTGCTGTAAGTACGCCAGCACAATGTCATGATGATTGGTGGTTTTGAAGTTATCGAACACATGTTCAATCTTACCTTCACCATCGATCAGGAAACTGATGCGATGGATACCATCATAGGTTTTCCCCATAAAACTCTTTTCGCCCCAAACCCCAAACTGCTCCGCCACCTGATGGTTTTCATCGGATAACAGGGTAAAGTTCAGCAATTCTTTTTCGGCAAATCGAGAGAGCTTCTCGGGTTTGTCGGTACTGATTCCCAGAACCTCTACACCGGCATTTTTCAATGTATCCATGTTATCGCGCAGACCACAGGCCTGTACGGTACAACCTGGTGTCATCGCTTTCGGGTAGAAATAGACCAATACGCGTTGTCCAAGGAAGTCGGCCAAAGCAATTTGCTCACCGTCCTGATCGGGCAAACTGAATTTTGGCGCAATATCACCGGCTTTCAATGGGCTCATTACTAACTCTCCATTCGGTCGTCATGCTGTGGGTAATTCACAACGCTAATACTGCCCTGTGCGTTCAGTTCTGTACATAGCTTTGCAAAGGCTTGCTCGATAATAGAACTGTTTTGACTGGCCGGACTGTGTGCACTGATCTGAATATGCAGTATCGGCGGTGTGTCGTCCTTTGCTGGTTGGGTTTTTGAGACCAGTTCCGCAATATTCATATTGTGGCAATGGAACAGATTGGTGAAGCGCTCAATGATGTGTGGGGAGTCTTTTACTTCGACTTTCACCCAAACGGTAGCAGGCATGGCTTGCTGATACTGGGCATTGGTTCGTTTCATCACGATCAATAAATCCAGCTCTGCCCCTTTTTGCGGCAAGGTGGATTCAATCAGGGTGATGGCATTCCAACTTCCGGAAAGCAGCATGATGAATGTGAACTCTTCACCGAACATTGCCAACCGGCTATCTTCAATATTACAACCGCAACTGCTCACGTGGCGGGTGATAGTGTTTACGATACCTGGGCGGTCTGCACCCAGTGCGGTAATGACCAGATAATGTTCATCAAGCTGCGGCAAAGTCACTCTTCCTGTCTCGTTCTGTCGGGTTACCATGGTAAACATAAAAAAAAGCTGCTGCCAAGCGCTTACAACACAGTTGTTTACTTGCTTTTGGATAGAGGTCAAAAGTACCATGAGGGACTTGTTTGTGGAGGGGATGGCCAATGTTTACGGGAAGTATTGTTGCACTGGTAACGCCGATGGACGACAAAGGTGCTGTCGATCGTGTGAGCCTTAAAAAACTGATTGATTATCATGTTGCCAGCGGCACTGCCGCGATTGTCTCCGTTGGTACGACGGGTGAGTCTGCCACGCTGAATCATGACGAACATGCGGATGTGGTTATGATGACGCTGGAACTGGCTGATGGCCGCATTCCAGTGATTGCAGGAACCGGTGCGAATGCGACTGCGGAGGCGATTTCTCTCACTAAACGTTTTGACAATACGGGAGTGGTGGGGTGTTTAACCGTCACGCCGTATTATAACCGTCCAATGCAGGAAGGTCTGTTCCAGCATTTTAAAGCGATCGCCGAAAGTACCGAATTGCCACAAATTCTCTATAATGTGCCAGCGCGTACCGGCTGCGATATGCTGCCGGAAACGGTGGCTCGTTTAGCCAAGATCAAGAATATTGTTGCGATAAAAGAAGCCACAGGGAACTTATCACGGGTAAGTCAGATCCAAGTGCTGGTTGATGATGAAGATTTCATCCTGCTTGGTGGTGACGATGCCAGTGGTCTGGACTTTATGCAACTGGGTGGCAAAGGTGTTATTTCGGTAACCGCTAACGTTGCGGCCCGTGAAATGGCACAGCTTTGTGCTTTAGCGGCTGAAGGCAAATTTGCCGAAGCGCGCCGGTTAAACCAACGCTTGATGCCGTTGCATCAGCATTTATTTGTAGAAGCAAATCCAATTCCGGTGAAATGGGCCTGTAAGGCGCTGGGGTTGATGGCAAATGACGCTATGCGTCTGCCAATGACGCCGCTGACTGACCCTGCCAAACTGGTAGTGGAAAAAGCGTTGAAAAGCGCCGGTTTGCTGTAACTCTTAGGGAAATTTGATGGCAATATCATTGCAAAAGTCGATGGTGGCAAAGGTTGTGGGTATTTCGCTGGTCATGCTGCTGGCAGCCTGTTCAACGGATCAACGCTATAAACGTCAGGTGAGCGGAGATGAATCCTATCTCGACGCGCCGGCGCTGAAGCCGCTTAACGCGCCAGCTGGTATGATCCTGCCGTTGCAAAACGGTGATTTTGATATTCGTGATGTGAAGACCAACGGCAGCGTTGGTAAAGCCTTGGACATCCGTCCTCCGGTACAACCTCTGGCTCTGTTGAGCGGTTCACGTACGGAATATACTAGCGATACCAGCAAGCTATTGTTAGAAAGCAGCCCGCAGAACCGTAACTTGTGGACTCAGGTTACCCGCGTGATCCAAGAGAAAAACCTGCCGATTGCCAGCCGCCAAGATGCCAATCAAACGCTGACGACCGATTGGATCAAGTGGAGCCGTGCTGATGAAGACGTTCAGTTCGAAGGTCGTTATCAGGTTAGCGTTATCGAACAGGGTTACCAACTGGCATTAGTGGTGAAATCACTGGAGCTGCAACAGGCAGGTAAACCCGTCACTGAATACAGCGCTATTCAGCGTTATAACGGTGCGATGCTGAACACCATCATCTACGGTCTGGATAAAATCCGTACTGACAGCGAAAACAATCAGGCCGCACGTAAAGTGGGTTCTCTGGATGTTCAAAGTGGCAGCGATGATACCGGCTTGCCGAACCTTATCGTGCGCGCACCTTATGCCACACTGTGGGAACGTCTGCCCGCTGCGCTGGAAAAAATGGGCATGAAAGTGACCGACCGTAGCCGTCCGCAGGGTACCGTGGCCGTGACCTACAAATCGATGAGCAGCAATAGCTGGGATGCGTTGGGTGCGAAAGATCCTGAGCTGAAGGAAGGCGATTACAAACTTCAGGTCGGCGATCTTGATAACCGCAGCAGCATGCAGTTCATTGATCCGAAAGGACACACATTGACCCAGTCGCAAAATGACGCACTGGTGGCAGTGTTACAGGCCGCGTTCAGCCAGACGAGCGCAAACTAAATAAAGGGGCTTCGGCCCCTTTTGTCATGGTGCTTTTTATATGGAAAAGGGTGGCATTGAGGTGATGGTTTGCGACCCTTTTGTTCACATCCATTTTTGTCAACATCGTCACTTTCTATCAAAAATTGTCACATACATTGGAGTAATAAGATGCAAAAGCTAGCTGAGTTGTATCGTGGAAAGGCTAAAACCGTCTACACCACCGAAAATCCTGACCTGTTGGTGTTGGAGTTCCGTAACGATACGTCAGCACTGGATGGTCAGCGCATTGAGCAGTTTGATCGTAAGGGTATGGTGAACAACAAGTTTAACCATTTTATTATGACCAAACTGGAAGAAGCTGGTATCCCAACTCAAATGGAACGCCTGCTTTCTGATACCGAAGTGTTGGTGAAAAAACTGGATATGATTCCCGTGGAATGCGTGATTCGTAACCGTGCAGCCGGTTCTCTGGTCAAGCGTCTGGGTATCGAAGAAGGTCTGGTGCTGAATCCGCCATTGTTCGATTTGTTTTTGAAAAATGATGCCATGCATGACCCAATGATCAACGAGTCCTATTGCAAAACCTTTGGCTGGGCCAGCGAAACCCATTTGGCGCGCATGAAAGAACTGAGCTACAAAGCCAACGACGTACTGAGTAAAATTTTTGATGACGCTGGCCTGATTCTGGTGGACTTCAAACTTGAGTTCGGTTTGTTCAATGGTGAAGTGGTGTTGGGCGATGAATTTTCTCCTGATGGTAGCCGTCTGTGGGATAAGGAAACGCTGAACAAGATGGACAAAGATCGTTATCGTCAAGGTTTGGGTGGTTTGATTGAAGCTTACGAGGCTGTTGCACACCGTATCGGTGTTAAATTAGACTAACCGCGCAATCGATTACGTTGTATTGAGATGCTAAACAGCAGGGGGAGATCACCCGTATCTCCCCCCTATTATTTAATATTTGATTTGAATCCTGCCAATTATCTCTTCTGACACTATTTTTAATGGTATTCATCAATGTGATTTTCTACGATAAGTGAAAAGCCTGTTCTGGCATAAATCTATGTGCTGGCAAGGTCGTCGAGAAAGTGACAATGTTAAGCATCGTTGTGGAAACGCATCGGGCGGCGGTGAGCCGAACCGAACCGCAGTAACACCTTTGCCAGCCGATAAAGCCCATCGCGATCGCGGTTGCAGTATAATCTTTCGATTCTTGCCGGGGCTTTTGCGACCGGCATTTGTTTTTTTATCATTTTATTTTTTTGACCACTAAGGCAGGGATTACCATGGCTACTCTCGATCCTACATTGCTGATCCTGCTGGGATTGGCTGCGTTGGGCATCATCAGTCACAATATGACGGTAACGTTGGCGATACTGACGTTGCTTGCCATCCGCATTACGCCATTGAGTCAGTATTTTCCGCTAGTGGAAAAATACGGTTTAACCATCGGTATATTGATTTTGACTATTGGTGTGATGGCGCCGATAGCCAGCGGGAAGATCAGTGCCAGCGAAGTGTTACATTCCTTTGTTCAATGGAAATCGCTGCTGGCGATCGCCGTCGGCATCGGGGTTTCGTGGCTGGGTGGCCGTGGTGTATCCCTGATGACGCACCAGCCTTCGGTTGTTGCTGGTTTACTGGTTGGGACGGTACTGGGGGTTGCGTTGTTTAAAGGGGTGCCGGTTGGCCCACTGATTGCGGCCGGTTTACTGTCTTTAATTATCGGTAAGCAATAACGTGATTCAACCACTTGCTGCACTTCAACCTTTGGCCGCACTCCAACCGCTGATGGCCCAGCAAGGTATTCGTCGTTTACTGGTGTTGAGCGGTAGCAGCGAGTGGAGCCAACAGCAGGCGTCGGCAATCTACTCGCTTCTTGGCTGCGGCCTGTGGCTAGGCGATAGTAGTCCGGCAGCGGCCGAAGTTATTCCATTCTCTGCGGCGAAAACCTTGCTGGGGCAAGAGCGCTTACACGGTTTTTTTGATGCGACTCAGGAACTGAATATCGAAGCGTTGGCGATTCTGGCGGGTTGCTTGCAGGCGGGGAGTTGGTTGGTTATCCGGGTACCCAAATGGGAGTGTTGGCCGCTACAGCCTGATCGGGACAGTTTGCGTTGGAGCGAACAGCCACAACCGATTGCAACACCGAATTTTATTCAACATCTCCAACGGCATCTATTGGCGGATAATGAGGTGGTGGTGTGGCGGGAAAATCAACCACTCCACTGGCCATCATTTCCACCGCGCAGTCTCTGGCTGCCGCCTACGGGTGAACCTACGGCTGAGCAGCAGGCCATTCTGAACGAATTACTGGGTTCTGACGCCGGTGTTTGGGTGGTGACCGCGCCGCGTGGGCGAGGCAAATCCACGCTGGCGGGAATGCTGGTTAAACGCTGGCCCGGCAGTTGCTGGATAACCGGGCCAGGTAAATCGGCTACCGAAATACTAAGCCAATCATCGGATCAAAAGGCCATTTTCTGGGCACCGGATGCACTGCTTCAACATCTTGAAACCCAAGCGATAAACGATGTTGATTGGTTAATTGTCGATGAAGCTGCCGCCATACCCACCCCACAGTTATTGGCGTTACTGGCTTATTTTCCACGGACATTACTGGTCAGCACCGTGCAGGGTTACGAAGGCACTGGCCGTGGGTTCCTATTAAAATTCTGTGCTTCTCTTCCCCGTTGGCGGGGATTGGCATTAACCGAGCCGATGCGCTGGGCCAGTGGCGATCCGTTGGAGTACTGGCTGGATGCGGCGTTATTGTTTAACGATCCTATCCTGACGAATATCAGCGGGCCGTTAACCATCCGCCATTGCCAGCAGCGTGATTGGTTGGCTGATCCTGATTTGCTCAGCGAGTATTATGGCTTGCTGTGCAGCGCGCATTACCGCACTTCTCCGCTGGATTTACGCCGTTTAATGGATGCGCCGGGCATGGGCTTTTCCGCCGCCTGTTGTGTAAACCCAGTAAGTTGTGTAAACCCGGTAAGTTGTGTCAATCGGGTCATAGGTGCGTTGTGGTTGGTCGACGAAGGTGGGTTAGAACCCGCATTGGCCTGGGCGGTATGGGCTGGTCGACGCCGACCTCGAGGCAGTCTGGTGGCACAATCATTGGCGGCGCACGGTGGACAATGGCAGGCACCGACATTACGTTCTCGCCGTATCAGTCGGGTCGCTATTGCTGCTGAATGGCGACGTCAGGGAATCGCGCAGCAAATGATCGAGGCAGAAACTCGCCGAGCAGCGGAGCAAGGCGTGGATTTTCTGTCTGTGAGCTTTGGTTTTACCGAGGAATTATGGCGCTTCTGGCAGGCTTGCGACTTTGAACTGGTGCGGATGGGGAGCCACAAAGAAGCCAGCAGCGGCTGCTATGCCGCGATGGGCATCTTGCCATTGACATCCGCCGCGATGGCTTTGTGTCAGGCCGCTTCACGGCAGTTGGCTCGTGACTGGCGCTGGTTACGGCCAAAAATAGATTTAAGGCTACCTATCCCCGACCACAGTGATACGGCGCTCAATGACGATGATTGGCAGGAACTGGCTGGTTTTGCCTTTGCTTTCCGCTCGATAGAGGCCAGTACCGCGGCGCTGAACCGTTTATTACTGCAAAGTTCTCTACCACTTCCCGCACTTCGGTACCATCTACAAGATGATTTATCACTTGCTGAGGTTTGTCAGCGCCTGCAACTTAGCGGTCGAAAAGCCCTGGTTGCCTGCTGGCGGGAGGAAACGGCACAGGCGATGAAGGCATTAGATGCAGAAATGACCTGCCGGTGGCGGGAGAGGGTCGAAGGGACATCAGTGTAGTGAGGGTAATAAATTATCTTCATGCCAAAAAAATGGAATAACTCATTCAAGAAAACCCGATATTCATCAGTAATCAGCGGCGTATAGTTATTGTTATAGTCACCTGAATGTGGGTGCATGAGCCAGGTTTGTATCAATAGATAAACGTATTGAATTGAAGGAATATCTTATGAAACATGAGCATTTCGTTGTACAAAGCCCCGTGACACCGGCTGAACAGTTGATTTTGCTCTTTCATGGTGTAGGAGATAATCCGGTCAATATGGGGCAGATCGCTCGCTATTTTGCCAAAGAATTCTCGCAGGCGTTGGTCGTCAGCATCGGTGGTCCTTTTGCCTGCGGCTCGGCTGGCGGACGACAGTGGTTTTCCGTGCAAGGCGTGAAGGAAGAGAATCGCCAGTCCCGTATTGATGAAGTGATGCCGACTTTTGTCGCCGTGGTACGCCATTGGCAACAACAAAGCGGTTTGGGTGCACAGGCAACCGCCTTGGTCGGTTTCTCTCAGGGGGCGATTATGTCCCTCGAAGCGGTCAAGGCTGAGCCTCAGCTTGCCGGGCGGGTGATTGCGTTTAGTGGGCGCTTTGCCACCTTGCCTGAGCAGCCGCTAAAAGAGACGGTGATTCATTTAATTCACGGCGAAGACGATGGCGTTATCAGCGTCGAACACAGTAAAGCGGCAGCGAGCCGTTTGGCTGCGTTAGGCTCAGATGTAACATTGGATCTGGCAGCGGATAATGGCCATGCGATTAATCAGAGTATGAGGGAATATGCATTAGAACGCCTGCGTTACTATATTCCGCAACATTATTGGGATGAGGCGCTGTCAGGCCAACGCGGTGAGCGGGTTGCGTTTCGTTAAATACCGATAACAAAGCAGGGCAAAGGTGCGATAACTCGGTCTTTGCCCTTTTGATATGCGAAGAATACGATGCCTGGATTGGCTATTTAGTTCGTATTTTTGTTACTTTTTCTTGTTGTCCGGCCAACTATCATCGTCATCCCATTGGGCATTATTGTCGCGATGAGGCGGTATCTCCGGTTTATTGCTCAAAAACTTTTTGTGATCGAGACGGCGTAGCTCTTTGATACCATTAAGAATAATCCCTAACAACAGGATCAGTATAATCCACCAGTAATCTGCTAACCATTGCATAGCTACACTCCTTTGGTTGTGGATATAAAACGCATGAATACCAGAGGTAAGTGGCTTGCTAACCACTCAATTCCGGCAACGTCTTGTTGTTGCCAGGCTGCCAGTAGCAGTTCGGGTGTCAGTAGATGCTCTGCCTGTTCCGCCAGTGGTCGATAGCTTAAATGCCAGGGTTCTACGGCAATACCGCCGTTATCTTCGGTGAAAGGACGATAAAAGCCAAAATCGGCCATATGCTTTGTTAGCCATTGGGTTAGCGGATAAAAATAACCGCCTGCCTCATATTCCCACGGCTCCAACTGTAATTTTTTACCTGCGGGCAGCAATGTCGGGTCGTAAACATCCAAATCACTGCCCCAGTGATGGCGGCTGGCACCCGGAAGCGCAGACCAGCGCAGAATCGCTTCGCAACGTTCTGCTACGTTAAGTGCCGTCATATCCAGCGGTTGGCTGTTCCGATCCAAAACCGGCCGTTCACCGCGAAATTTACCGTTCCAGATTGCCAATTGCCGTTCAAAATCTCGAAAGGTACTGGCTGGCTGAAGATCCAATCCATCCTGCTTCGCTGCCTGCTGCATCGCCAGAAATGCTGCCACAACAGGAGCTTGTAAACGGTGATTACCGCTTAATGTCACCAAATGATCACCGGTTTTTCCAGTCAGCATCTTGGGAGAGATCATGCAATCAGTTGCTCCATAATACGTTGATACATCAGGCTGAGCAGTTGCAGGTCGGCGGCGTTAACACATTCATTCACTTTATGAATGGTGGCGTTCACCGGGCCAAGCTCAACCACCTGTGCGCCCATTTGTGCGATAAAACGTCCATCAGAGGTGCCACCGGTAGTGAGCAACTGCGGCGTTATTTCATTATAGAACTCAACGGCGTTCACTACCGCATCCACTAAAGCACCACGCGCCGTCAGGAACGGTTGGCCAGACAGTACCCAGTCGATGCTGTAATTTAATTGATGCCGATCCAGCAGTTCCTTAACCCGTTGTTTAATAACTATATCAGTCAATTCAGTGCTAAAACGAAAATTGAACTGAACATAAAATTCACCAGGAATAACGTTGTTGCTGCCGGTACCCGCTTGTACATTGGCGATTTGCATGCTGGTGGCAGGGAAAAATTCGTTGCCTTCATCCCATTGAGTCGTAACCAGTTCTTGTAGCGCTGCCATGCTGCGATGCACCGGATTATCCGCCAGATGTGGATAAGCGACGTGGCCTTGTATCCCGTGGATACGAAGATTGGCGGTGATCGATCCACGTCGGCCATTTTTGACCACATCACCGACGTGTTGGGTACTGGATGGCTCACCGACCAGGCAATAATCCAGCCTTTCATTGCGTGCCATGAGGGCGTTGACCACTTTCACCGTACCGTTGATGGCTTTCGCTTCTTCATCTGAGGTGATCATAAAGGCCAGGCGACCTTTATGGTCAGGGTGAGCTGTAACAAAACGCTCGGCGGCGACGACCATCGCGGCCAGCGAGCCTTTCATATCCGCCGCGCCACGTCCATACAACAGGCCGTCACGAATCACCGGATCAAACGGCGGATGGGTCCACAGGTTTTCATCTCCGGTTGGCACCACATCGGTATGGCCAGCAAATGCCAGGGTTTCACCCTGGCCGCGCCATGCCCAGAAATTGAGCGTATCGCCAAAATTCATCGGTTCGATGGTAAAGCCAATCGCCTGTAGCCGTTGGATCATAATGTCCTGGCAACCGGCATCTTCAGGGCTAAGGGACGGGCGTCTGATTAACTGTTGGGCCAGATCAATAACAGGGCAGATCATCTTAACGTACCTCAGCAAAAAATTGTTGGTAGCTCTCAGGTTTGAAACCCAGCAAAATTGCGCCGTTAGCCGCTTCCAGTAGCGGGCGTTTAATGATGGCCGGATATTCCAGCATCAGCATTTTAGCGCTTTGGGCATCCACAACGGCGGCGCGTTGGTTTTCATCCAGTTTACGCCAGGTGGTGCCGCGGGTATTCAGCAACACTTCCCAACCCAGACGTTCGATAAAATCTTGCAAACAAGCATCGGTTAAGCCATCAACGCGATAATCGTGAAACTGATAGGCAACACCATTCTCTTCCAGCCAGCGGCGGGCTTTTTTAATGGTGTCGCAATTTTTGATGCCATAGAGACTGAAGGTGTTTTTTTCCGGGCTATCTGACATAAATAACAATGGCCTCTACAAGATGGGCAAATTAACGCTGACAAACAGAAAATTGTGCAGAACCTTAGGTTCGGAATGCACCACATAATGCGGCAAAATGCCCGGTGAATCCAGACGGCTATTTCCAATCGCCTCCATCGCTGGATAAAGTTGCCATTTCAGTTTGTGTCCTGATACCGTAGCGTTTATTAAGGTACTTGTTCTGACAGGAATATAAACATGCAAGGGATATTACGTGTCTGTGTTTTCTTAGGGTGTTGTATGACGATGTTAACTGCCAGTGCGGCCGAACCGAATGGTGTATTTTCACTGATTGATCAGCGATTATCTTACATGAAAGATGTGGCGGGCTATAAAGCAGCTCACCGTCTACCGATTGAGGATTTGGCTCAGGAAGAGCAGGTGTTAAAACAGGTCATGGCTGAGGCGGAAAAAAAAGGCATTGATCCACAGTCGATTAAACCCTTCTTTATTGCCTCAATCAATGCCGCCAAAGCCATTCAGTATCGCTATCTGGCTGATTGGTTGTCGAATCCGGTAACCGGCTGGGAACCTCGCAGCTTGGACAAGATCCGCCCCGAAATTGCCAGCTTGAGTCAGCAGCTTATTGCGGAAATTTATGCACTGTTGGCTTCTGGGGCGAAAATTGACAATAGTGAGCAGGTGCGTTTTATGGATATTGTCCATCAGTTGAACTTGAGTGATGGCGATAAAAGACATATTTTCGCTGCACTACAGTCCATTCGTTTGATTGATAATAAACCAGCCAACCATTAGCCAATACGATCTAAATCCGCAGCATACTGGCGTATAGCTTTTTGGTACTGACTGATCTCTTTATGATTGGAGGTTTCTGCCAGTAATAATAGCAAGGATGCCACTGCATCCTTGGTTTCACCCAGGTTATATAACGTCATCGCCCGAAACAGTGTGATTTCCTTCGCATCAGGAAATTGCGTGAGCGCCAATTGAAAGGTATCCAGCGATTCTTTAAACAGTCCCAATGATCGATAGGTACTGCCTAACCCCAGATAAACCTGCTGTAATTCTGCTGCCGGTAAATGCTGTTCGAGTGCCGACAGATAAAAGGGAATCGCCTGTAGCTCTAATCCCTGTACATCATATAGCGCTGCAATTTTATGCAACAGGCTGCCATTCAGCGGATCGACGACCAGCAGCTTGAATGCCATATTGATAGCATCATCATAACGGCCAAGTTCCTGGAGTGAGTCAATGGTGTGTTTCATGATGATATGACGCCGCGACTTAAGAATAACCAGCACGCTACTCCGTCGTGTTTAAACAGGCAAGCTCATTAAGATTTTTCAGTCAGACAGAATAATCTGAATTAATTCAGTGTGTAGGATTTCGCCTCTATATTGTCGCTATATAGCGACAAGCGAGAGTATTATTTTCTTTTATTTGTTCAAAAAATAAGCGTACAATTATCCGCTGTTATTAGAGAGGATGTTATGGTTGATGTAGAATTAGATACATGGAAAGAGTTTATCGAATTGATGTTACGTAAGTCGTAATTTGATAAATCAATCACAGTAGTTCAATTGCTCGTTATTTTACTTTTAATTACCCAGGGAGCGAGGTACTCGCTCGCAGAAAGGCGGATTCTAATGTGAGTCCGCCTTTTTTATTACCGGTTATTGATGTATTGAATTAAAAGAAATATTTACTTTTTGTATGAGTTAATCCTATTTTTTTAGTCAGTCAATAAAAATGTAACGGGTTGATTGTTAACTCACACCCTGCTTATGTTAATAACAGTATCTGCAATAGCATTATTCACATCAATCAATATGCAATGACTATTAAATTTTATTTATGATTTAAGCTGTTAATTCTCTTTTTTGCCGATATTTTCACGATATAAAACGCCGCCGATAAACCTGCCAGAGCGGTTTAACGGCGTGTTTTGTATTCAAATAGCCGACTAAGGCTTGTTTGTCCGGGTATCTTGCTGTGATATCACCGTTCTACCGGGGAAACGGCGACGTACCAGAACGAAGAATAATGGCACAAAGAAGATCGCCAACACGGTTGCAGATATCATGCCGCCCATCACGCCAGTACCGACTGCGTGCTGGCTACCTGATCCCGCCCCTTGACTGATGGCCATCGGTAACACGCCGAATATAAAGGCCAGCGAAGTCATTAAGATGGGTCTGAGACGCAAACGTGAAGCTTCCAACGTGGCTTCAACCAGATCCTTACCTTTATGATTTAATTCATTGGCAAATTCGACGATCAAAATGGCATTTTTCGCCGAAAGCCCGATGATGGTTAGCAACCCGACCTGGAAATAAACATCATTCTCCAGCCCACGCATCCAGGTTGCGGCAACGGCACCGATCACCCCAAGTGGCACCACCAACATCACGGAGAAGGGAATTGACCAGCTCTCGTAGAGTGCCGCCAGGCAAAGGAATACCACCAACAGCGAGATAGCGTAAAGTGCTGGTGCCTGCGAGCCGGATAGCCGCTCCTGATATGACATACCCGTCCACTCCAACCCAAAACCGTTAGGCAATTGGCTAACCAGTGTTTCCATGACATCCATGGCGGTACCGGTACTGACCCCTTCGGCAGCCTCACCGACAATTTCCAGTGCAGAATAACCGTTGTAACGCTCTAAACGCGGCGAACCGTATTCCCAGCGGGTGGTTGAGAAGGCTGAGAATGGTACCATGCCACCGTTGTTATTACGGACATACCATTTGTTAATGTCTTCCGGCAACATGCGCGCCGTCGCCTCGGATTGCACATAGACTTTCTTGACCCGTCCGCGATCGACAAAATCATTGACGTAGGTCGAACCCCAGGCGGTTTTCAGCGTGTTATTGATATCATCTATTGAGACGCCCAGCGCCTGTGCCTTACGCTGGTCGATATCAATTTGCAGTTGTGGGCTGTCATCCAGACCGTTGTGACGTACCCGAACCAACTCCGGCTGTTTGGCTGCCAACTGTAGTAATTTATCCCGCGCTGCCATCAGTTTATCGTGGCCTTGACCGCCGTGATCCTGCAATTCCAGATCGAAACCGGACGAGTTGCCCAAACCTGAAATAGCGGGTGGGCTGCTGGCGGATACCCTGGCCTCAGTAATTTTATTAAATGCTTTTGTAGCGCGTTCAATAATGGCAAAAGAAGAGTCTCGGCTATCGGTTCGCTGCTCCCAATTTGTCAGGCGAATAAACAGGCGGGCGACGTTTTGCCCATTGCCCCCAGGGCCAGCTCCGACAGTGGAAAAGACGGAAACCACGGTATTTTTCTCTTCCGTCAGGAAGTAATTTTCAACTTTTTCAACTACTTTCAGGGTTTGTTGCTGAGTGGAACCCACCGGGAGCTGCACTTGAGCCATAAATACGCCGCGATCTTCCTGCGGTAAAAATGACGTCGGCAATTTGAGAAATAACAGTGCCATGCCGGCGAGTAGCAGCAAGTAAACCACCAGATAACGTACGCTGTGATGCAGAACGCGTGCTACGCCGTTCTCATAGCGTTTGGCACTACGGTCGAACATACGGTTAAACCAGCCAAAGAAACCGCGTTTACCGTGATGATGTCCGGCAGTGACCGGCTTGAGTAAGGTGGCGCACAGTGCGGGAGTCAGAATGAGAGCCACCAGTACCGATAACACCATCGCGGAGACGATGGTAATGGAGAACTGGCGATAAATCGCACCGGTGGTTCCGCCAAAGAAAGCCATCGGGATAAATACTGCCGACAACACCAAGGCAATTCCGACCAAGGCTCCCTGTATCTGTCCCATCGATTTCCGTGTGGCTTCCCTCGGCGATAAGCCTTCTTCACTCATCACCCGTTCAACGTTTTCCACCACGACAATGGCGTCATCCACTAACAGACCGATAGCCAGTACTATGGCAAACAAGGTGAGGGTGTTAATACTGAAACCAAAAGCCGACAGAATGGCAAAGGTTCCCAGCAGCACTACCGGAACCGCGATAGTGGGAATCAGTGTGGCACGGAAATTTTGCAAAAATAAATACATCACTAAAAACACCAGCAGCACGGCTTCCAGTAGGGTTTTCACGACATCTTTAATCGAAGCCTGCACAAAAGGTGTGGTTTCATAGGCGATTTTGGCTTCCAGCCCATGAGGGAAAAACGGCGTCAATTCGGCAATACGGGCTTTGACCCGCTGATCGGTTTGTAATTCATTGGCCCCGGAGGCTAATTTGATACCCATTCCTGAGGCGGGCTGCCCGTTAAAGCGGCTCAGATAATCGTATTTTTCTGCACCCAATTCAATTTTTGCTACGTCACCTAGTGTCACCAGTGAACCATCCTGATTCACCCGCAGGGTAATATCGCGGAACTGTTCTGGCGTTTGTAGTTGGGATTGGGCATTCATGGTGGCATTTAATGCTTGATTATCCACGGACGGCGTGCCACCAAGCTGACCCACTGCAATCTGGCTGTTCTGTGACCGAATGGCCGTCACCACATCCTGCGTGGTTAAGCGGTAATTGTTCAGCTTGGATGGATCGAGCCAGATACGCATCGCATATTGGGAACCAAAGGCGTCAACGCTGCCCACGCCTTCAATACGACTAAGAGGATCTTGCAGGTTACTGGCGACATAATCGGCAATATCCTGCTTGTCCATGCTGCCGTCGGTAGAGACAAATGCCAACATCATTAACGTACTATCGCCGGATTTTGAGACGGAAACCCCTTGTTGTTGGACATCCTGCGGTAACTTTTTAATGGCAGACTGCAATTGGTTCTGCACTTGCTGCATCGCTTCGTTGGGATTGGTGCCGGCCTGGAAGGTCAAGGTTACGCTGGCACTACCGGTATTGCTGCTTTGCGAAGACATATACAGCAGGTTATCCAAACCGGTCATGCTTTGCTCTATCACCTGAGTGACGGTGTTTTCCAGTGTTTGCGCTGATGCACCTGGGTAGTTGGCGGAAATCCGTACGTTAGGCGGCGCCAGGTTGGGGTACTGCTCTATGGGTAAGGAGAAAATTGCCAGTGTTCCGGTCAGGCACAGTATTATCGCTAACACCCATGCAAAAATCGGGCGGTCGATGAAGAAATTTGCCATGTAGCGAGAACCTCGTTGATCCGTGACCAGTATCACAGGATGGGGGAAATTATTATTTATGTGAATCTATCGATACTTTACGTGGGAATCACTAATGAAACGTGGAGAAAAAAAGGAGATAGTGTAAAAAAACACAAGGTCGCTCTTTTTCACCATCAGATAGACTGATTTTCAGTGATTATTTATGGAGTACAGTTATGGAACTCAATCCGGTATTCGCCCGACGACTCTATTTATGCTGGCTAATCAGCGTCAGCGACAAACCTAATGTCCCCCGCCTGATGGCGTTAACCGGCTGGCCGCGTCGTACATTGCAAGACGTGCTTAAAGCTTTGCCGGGATTGGGGGTAACCCTGAGCTTTATTCAGGACGGCGTGAGAAATAATGATGGTTTTTATTGCCTGGAAAGCTGGGGGCCGTTGAATAAAAAATGGGTGCTGGAACAGCATCAGGCTATTTTAGCGGCCATTGAGTAGCCCCGGTTTTCCGGGGTTAATCTCAGTGACGTTTATTTTCCAGATACAGAATAGTGGCGGCGACCCGCGAGCGTACGTTCAGCTTACGCAGTAGATTGCGAATATGCACTTTGACTGTTTCTTCGGATATATGCAGTTCAAAAGCCACTTGTTTGTTGGACATGCCGCGCGCAACCTCCTGCAAGACATCCAGTTCGCGTTCGGTTAATTCAGCAAAAGGGTTAATTTGTTCATGGCGAGAGGCGAGATAATCGGTCACTTCACGGCTGAATACGCTTTCGCCTTGGGCCGCCAGACAGAGATGTTCCAGCAACACCTCGGGTTCGCTGTCTTTTAACAGGTAACCATCGGCTCCAGCGTCAATCATGGCATAAACGTCGCTTCGGGCGTCAGAAACGGTCAGAACGATAATTTTGGCAGCAATGCCTTCGTGACGCAGTGCTTTCAGAGTATCCAGACCGGTCATTCCCTTCATATTCAAATCAAGCAGGATGACATCAGGTAAAGTATGGTTGGCCAGCGTTACGGCTTCTTTGCCGTTATTGGCTTCAGCGACCACTGAGAATGTGGCTTCCAGTTCCAATAACTGCCTGATTCCTCGACGCATTAAAGGATGATCGTCGACAATCATAATGGTGTGAATTTTCGTCATGATGGGTAATGCTCCCTGTAGGCAGTAAAACGCGCCCAGATGGCCAGTGTGGCACCAGTTCTGGTAGCAAGACTCTGATGAAATGACGCAGTAACGGCGCGAAAATTTAGGCGACCCAAAGTGGATTCTTTTATCGCGAAACGCTGCTTTGTCGCATTATAACGGATTGAAGCGCTAATTAGTGTAACCCAATCGACATGATTATTATAAATCTGTTCGGCTCAATCATGATTTCTTTATAAATCAATCGATGTATCTCGGTTTAAAGTGATTAGTTTTATCACTAATATTTCCTCAATTAGTTAATAAATAAAATACGGATTTATTATTCTATTTAATGAATAAAGTCATCACGAAAGTACTTATCAAATTTATGACAAAATTAGCTGTAAGTTTAATCGTTATATAAAAAAATAAATAACGAAAGTGGCTTTAAGCCGAGCCAAAAACCAAAATAACGGTGGAAATAATTGATCTAGCGCAATCTTTCCCCCTGATTAACTCTAATGGGTAATTATGTTTTTACTCATTATTGAGTATTTAATGTCACTAAATTAGGGAAAACATTTAGTGATAATACGAATAATAACTATCACTATTTCATTTTCCCGGCAAGAGCAGCCGGACTTTATCTGCTAAACCGCATAAATAAGCGGGAGTGGGGGAAGTATTTTGCAATACGGCACGCAATGGTGTCCGCAATGTCAAAGGTATCAGCATGGCTAATTTGTCACGGCGTCGACTGCTTTCAGGGCAATGGCGTCGCAATTCTGGCAATACGTCTTCTATTATCCGACCGCCCTGGTCGGTTGATGAGGCTGACTTTACCGCTGGCTGCACCCGTTGCCATGCCTGTGTTACCGCTTGTGAAACTGGCGTACTCATTGTCGGAAGTGGCGGTTTCCCCGAGATAGATTTCCAACGTGCAGAGTGTACTTTCTGTCGCCGTTGCGTAACCGCCTGTGAGGCATCGGTTTTTACCTCATTGGATGACGCACCTTGGCAATGGAAAGCCACTTTTTCGCCGAGTTGCCTGCCGTTTAACGGTATCGAATGCCGAAGTTGCCAAGACAACTGTGAAAGCCGGGCGATTGCATTCTCCCCGCGTTTGAGTGGCATTGCCCAACCAGAATTAGACGTTATCGCCTGCAACGGATGCGGTGCCTGTGTACCGGGTTGTCCGGTGCAGGCGGTGACACTTACCCGGAGCGAAAATGGAAGATAAAGAGTGGCATGTTTGTGGTCTGGTGGTGCAAGCCAAACCGGAACGCATCCCGCAGTTAATCGACGATCTACTTGCGATCCCGGGAACCGAGATACCAACCAGTGATATTCCATTGGGAAAATTGGTGGTGGTAATGCAGGCAGCGCGCTCAGACGTGCTCCTGAAGCAAATTGAGTCAGCACGCAATCTACAGGGTGTGTTGGCGGTATCGCTGGTATATCACCAGCAGGATGAGCAAGGTGAGGAACAAGCATGAAACTCAGTCGCCGAGACTTCATGAAAGCCAATGCCGCAGTCGCTGCTGCGGCCGCTGCGGGTTTGACCATTCCAACTGTGGCTCAGGCCGTAGTGGGTGGAACAGAAACGATTAAATGGGATAAAGCACCTTGCCGATTCTGTGGTACCGGCTGTGGTGTGTTGGTGGGGACACAAAATGGTCGCATCGTCGCATCGCAGGGCGATCCTGAGTCGCCGGTCAACCGAGGGTTGAATTGCATCAAAGGCTATTTCCTGCCGAAAATCATGTACGGGAAAGATCGCCTGACTCAACCGCTGTTACGCATGAAAGACGGTCAGTACGATAAAGAAGGCGAATTTACCCCGGTAAGCTGGGAAAAAGCCTTCGATATCATGGAGCTGAAATTCAAAAAAGCGCTGAAAGAAAAAGGCCCAACCGCTGTCGGGATGTTTGGCTCTGGTCAGTGGACCATCTGGGAAGGCTATGCGGCGTCTAAGTTGCTGAAAGCGGGTTTCCGATCGAATAACCTCGATCCCAATGCTCGTCACTGTATGGCATCATCGGTTGTTGGCTTTATGCGTACCTTTGGTATGGATGAACCAATGGGTTGCTACGATGATATTGAGCAGGCCGATGCTTTCGTGCTGTGGGGCTCCAATATGGCAGAAATGCACCCTATTCTATGGTCACGTATGACCAGCCGCCGCTTGACCGATCCCAACGTCAAGATCGCCGTTTTATCGACCTTTGAGCATCGCAGTTTTGAATTAGCTGATAACCCGATCGTTTTCACCCCGCAGACCGATTTGGCGATGATGAACTATATCGCCAATTATATTATTCAAAATAACGCGGTTGATCAGGATTTCTTGGATCGCCACGTTAATTTCCGCCTTGGTGCGACCGATATCGGCTATGGTTTACGTCCGACTCATCCGTTGGAAAAAGCGGCGAAAAACCCTGGCAGTGATGCGTCCGAACCGATGAGCTTTGACGATTTTAAAGCCTTTGTCGCCGAATATACGCTGGAAAAAACTGCCAAAATGAGCGGCGTGCCGGAAGATCAGTTGGAAGCATTAGCGCAACTGTATGCCGATCCGAAAGTGAAACTGGTGTCCTACTGGACAATGGGCTTCAACCAGCACACACGCGGCGTCTGGGCCAATAATATGTGCTACAACCTGCACCTGTTAACCGGCAAAATCTCCAAACCGGGCAGTGGCCCATTCTCCCTGACTGGGCAGCCTTCTGCCTGTGGCACCGCCCGTGAAGTCGGGACATTCTCCCACCGCTTGCCAGCAGACATGGTGGTGACCAATGAAAAACATCGCCAAATTGCTGAAACCAAATGGCAGCTACCCGCCGGAACCATTCCAGAAAAAGTCGGTTTGCATGCTGTAGCGCAAGATCGTGCGCTGAAAGATGGCACCCTTAACGCTTATTGGGTGATGTGCAATAACAATATGCAGGCTGGGCCGAATATCAATGAAGAGCGGATGCCAGGCTGGCGTGATCCACGCAACTTTATTGTGGTTTCTGATCCTTATCCCACTATCAGTGCGTTGGCCGCCGATCTGATTTTACCGACTTCCATGTGGGTGGAAAAAGAGGGGGCTTACGGTAACGCCGAGCGCCGCACCCAATTCTGGCGTCAGCAAGTACCGTCACCGGGTGAAGCTAAATCT
Source organism: Yersinia ruckeri ATCC 29473 (assembly GCF_000754815.1). GTDB lineage: Bacteria > Pseudomonadota > Gammaproteobacteria > Enterobacterales > Enterobacteriaceae > Yersinia > Yersinia ruckeri. The sequence goes on along the minus strand of NZ_KN150747.1, from coordinate 3,285,642 downwards.
GATTTGTGGCAGATGGTCGAATTTTCCAAGCGCTTCAAAGTGGAAGAAGTGTGGCCAGCGGAACTGTTGGCCAAGAAACCGGAATACCGTGGCAAAACGCTGTTCGACGTGTTGTATGCCAATAATGAAGTGAATAAATATCCATTAAGCGAGATCCCGACAGACCAGCTTAATGACGAAGCGCGCGATTTTGGCTTCTATATCCAGAAAGGGTTATTCGAAGAGTATGCCGCTTTTGGCCGTGGTCACGGTCACGATTTGGCACCTTTTGATCGTTACCATCAGGAACGTGGCCTGCGCTGGCCAGTGGTCGACGGCAAAGAAACCCTGTGGCGTTATCGTGAAGGTTTCGATCCTTTTGTCAAAGCCGGTGAGAGCGTGCGTTTTTATGGCAAGCCAGACGGCAAAGCGGTGATTTTTGCTCTGCCTTATGAGCCAGCGGCAGAAAGTCCGGATCAGGAATATGACCTGTGGCTGTCAACTGGCCGGGTGCTGGAGCATTGGCATACGGGTTCCATGACGCGCCGAGTTCCGGAATTGCATCGTGCTTTCCCTGAGGCGGTGTTGTTTATTCACCCGCTGGATGCCAAAGCGCGAGATTTACGTCGTGGCGATAAGGTCAAAGTGATTTCTCGCCGTGGTGAGCTGATTTCGCTGGTAGAAACTCGTGGACGTAATCGCCCACCGCAGGGGCTGGTATTTATGCCGTTCTTTGATGCGGCACAGTTGGTCAATAACCTGACTCTGGATGCCACCGATCCGTTATCCAAAGAAACCGACTTCAAAAAATGTGCGGTGAAACTGGAAAAGGTTTAACCCTGATTGCTGGTTTGTGGCCCGCAGGCTCTGATACTGCGGGCGCAGGCCGAACCAAGGGTACGATGAAGTGTCTTTCGGGAGCCAAATAATGAAAAATAAAATTGTAACGTCGTTTAATTGTGGATTGGTACTGTTAGTACTGATTTTGTGCGGAGCGGCATATGCTGCCAGCAATGTTGAAATGGATCTCAGCCAGTCACCGGAAGTGTCCGGCACGCAGGAAGGGAAAGTGAAAATGCCAAAGCAGCAACAGCGTATGGCATTAAATTACGTCAACCAGCCACCGATGATTCCGCACAGTGTTGATGGCTATCAGGTAAGTAAAAATACTAACCGCTGCTTACAATGTCACGGTGTGGAACATTACCGTACCACCGGTGCGCTGCGCGTTAGCCCAACGCACTTTACCGACCGCGATGGCAAAGTTTCCAGTGATGTTTCACCGCGTCGCTATTTCTGCCTGCAATGCCATGTCCCACAAACGGACGCTGCGCCGATTGTGGAAAATACCTTCCAGCCTGCTCCTGGCTTTGGCAAATAACCGAGGTAGTTATGACTGACGTGAAAAAACCGGGTGTTATCCGGCGGTTATGGCAGTGGTGGCGTAGACCGAGCCGCTTGGCACTGGGAACCTTGCTACTGATCGGCTTTGTCAGCGGAATTATTTTCTGGGGTGGTTTCAATACTGGTATGGAAATGGCCAATACAGAAAAATTCTGTCTGAGTTGCCATGAAATGAAAGACAACGTGTATCAAGAGTATCTGGGCACCATCCACTACAGCAACCGTAGCGGTGTGCGAGCGACTTGCCCGGATTGCCATGTCCCACATGAGTGGGGCCCGAAAATGCTGCGTAAAATCAAAGCCAGTAAAGAGCTGTACGCGAAAACTTTTGGTTTGATCGATACGCCGCAGAAATTCGAGGCACACCGCTTAACGATGGCGAAAAGTGAATGGGCGCGGATGAAAGCCAATAACTCGCAAGAATGTCGTAACTGCCATAATTTTGACAATATGGATTTCAGCGCACAAAAAACCGTGGCGGCGAAAATGCATAATACGGCCATTACCGAAGGTAAAACCTGCGTCGATTGCCATAAAGGCATTGCGCATAAGTTACCGGATATGCGGGAAATTCCTAACGGTTTTTAATTGACTGAAAGCGTCGTAATTTATTTGCAAACACCCTGTGAGCGTAGGCTGGCAGGGTGTTTTTTATTTGCAAATTTTTAGTCACTGACGTTAGCTAGCAGGATTGAAACTCGTTATTTAGATAAAATGGAAATATTTTATGTCAGTGAAGGTCGTGAATATTCAGAAACAGCTGTTATCGGATAATTGGTATGTACTCAATAAGTACGCTTATGACCTGGAAAGGAACAATGGCGAGTGGGTACACCAAGAGCGTGAAGTGTACGACCGGGGGGACGGAGCCACCATTTTGTTATATAACCGCCGCAAGGGCACGGTGATCTTAATTAACCAATTCCGGATGCCAACGTATGTTAATGGCAATGAAAGCGGCATGTTATTAGAAACATGCGCAGGCCTGTTGGATGCTGATTCTCCTGAAGAATGTATTCGTCGTGAAGCGGTTGAAGAAACCGGTTATCAGGTGGGTGACGTGGAAAAACTGTTTGCGGCCTATATGTCTCCAGGGGGGGTTACCGAGCTGGTTCATTTCTTTGCCGCAGAATATCAGCCTGAACAGCGTATCAATGCCGGAGGCGGTATTGACGACGAAGATATCGATGTTATCGAGCTGCCGTTCAGTGAAGCCATCACAATGATTGCCGACGGGCGAATTAAAGATGGCAAGACCATCATGCTGTTGCAATATGCACAAATTCAGGGCTGGTTGAACAAATAGGTTATCTTTGCTGCGTTTGACGGGTAAACCAAGTTATGTAAGTGAGTTAAGTGCAAAATGTTGCGAAGAGTTTGGCCTGCTTCATAGTTTGAGCTAAATCACTCACTATACTGGTTCTGTTCCTGGTTTTACCTTCTCAACATATAAAAGCAAAAGGGATCCTACAATGGACGAACAGTTGAAACAAAGTGCTCTGGATTTTCACCAATTTCCTACGCCGGGGAAAATTCAGGTTTCGCCAACCAAACCGCTGGCCACGCAACGGGATTTAGCCTTGGCCTATTCACCGGGGGTTGCGGCGCCTTGTCTGGAAATTGCCGCCGATCCTTTGGCTGCCTATAAGTACACGGCACGCGGCAATCTGGTCGCCGTTATTTCCAACGGCACTGCGGTGCTGGGGCTGGGTAATATTGGTGCGCTGGCCGGTAAACCGGTCATGGAAGGCAAGGGCGTCCTGTTCAAAAAATTCTCGGGTATTGATGTTTTCGATATTGAAGTAGACGAACATGATCCCGATAAACTGATCGACATCATTGCCTCACTGGAACCGACTTTTGGCGGTATCAACCTGGAAGACATCAAAGCGCCTGAGTGTTTTTATATTGAGAAAAAACTCCGTGAACGGATGAAAATTCCGGTATTCCACGATGATCAGCACGGTACGGCCATTATCTGTACCGCTGCGGTACTGAATGGTCTGCGGGTGGTTGAGAAAAATATCTCCGATGTTCGTCTGGTGGTCTCCGGTGCCGGTGCCGCTTCCATTGCCTGTCTGAACTTATTGGTTGCATTGGGGCTGAAACATCACAATATTACGGTTTGTGACTCCAAAGGCGTGATTTATCAAGGCCGTGAAGCCAATATGGCTGAAACCAAAGCCGCCTATGCTATCGCCGATAACGGCCAGCGCACCTTAGGCGATGCGATTCCAGATGCAGATATTTTCCTCGGCTGTTCCGGCCCGGGTGTCTTGACGCCAGATATGGTGAAAACCATGGCACCTAATCCGCTGATTCTGGCGCTGGCAAATCCGGAACCGGAAATTCTGCCACCGCTGGCCAAAGCCGTGCGTCCTGATGCAATTATCTGTACTGGGCGTTCGGATTATCCGAATCAGGTTAACAACGTATTATGTTTCCCGTTCATCTTCCGTGGCGCGCTGGATGTTGGCGCAACAACCATTAACGAAGAAATGAAACTGGCCTGCGTACACGCTATTGCCGATCTGGCATTGGCCGAACAAAGTGACGTTGTGGCTTCTGCCTATGGTGAGCAGGATCTTTCGTTTGGACCAGAATACATCATTCCAAAACCCTTCGACCCACGTTTGATCGTCAAGATCGCACCAGCGGTTGCCCGGGCGGCAATGGAGTCCGGTGTCGCGACTCGGCCTATCGAAGATTTCGATGCTTATGTCGAGAAACTGTCAGAGTTTGTTTATAAAACCAATCTGTTTATGAAACCGATCTTCTCTCAGGCCAAAAAAGAGATCAAACGCGTAGTGTTAGCGGAAGGGGAAGAAGAACGGGTATTACACGCTACTCAGGAGTTGATCTCTCAAGGATTGGCCTTCCCGATACTGATTGGCCGCCCGAGTGTTATTGATATGCGGTTGAAAAAATTGGGGCTACAAATTGTGGCTGGTATCGATTTCGAAGTGGTCAATAACGAATCCGATCCGCGCTTTAATGAATACTGGCAGGAATATTATCAGATCATGAAACGTCGTGGTGTTTCTCAGGAACAGGCGCGTCGGGCGGTGATCAGCAATACAACGGTAATTGGTTCGATCATGGTACACCGTGGCGAGGCCGATGCCATGATTTGTGGCACTATCGGCAATTATCATGATCATTATGCGGTGGTTGAGAAAGTATTTGGCTTCCGTGATCAGGTACATGTGGCGGGTGCGATGAACGCATTGCTATTGCCGACGGGTAACACTTTTATTGCCGATACTTATGTCAATGATGATCCTACGCCGGAAGAACTGGCGGAAATCACCCTGATGGCGGCAGAAACCGTGCGTCGTTTCGGTATTGAGCCAAAAGTGGCGCTGGTTTCTCATTCCAGTTTCGGCACATCGGATTGCCCGTCTGCTCGCAAAATGCGTCGTACGCTGGAGTTAGTCAACCAAATGGCTCCACAGTTGGAAATCGACGGTGAGATGCACGGCGATGCCGCCTTGGTGGAAAGTATTCGTCACGATTTAATGCCAGACAGCCCGCTGAAAGGTGCGGCCAATGTGCTGATTATGCCGAATATGGAGGCCGCTCGTATCAGTTACAACCTGCTGCGTGTGACTTCATCGGAAGGCGTAACCGTCGGGCCGGTATTGATGGGCGTGGCGAAACCGGTGCATATTCTGACGCCGATTGCTTCCGTGCGCCGTATTGTCAACATGGTGGCGTTAGCGGTGGTTGAGGCACAAACTCAGCCGCTGTAATCTTTCCTACATCACCAGAATCAAGTGCAAGCCTTTGTCCCGTTGGGGTAGAGGCTTGGGGTTAATGACAAAGTGCTCGTTGCGGTGAAAACCGGTAGATCGTCAAGACACCGTCAATACGTCCTTGTCGGCTCGTTCCACGCCATCCCTGGCGCGGACGCTTGACTCTTCTACCGGTCTTCCCCACCAGAGATCGCAGGATCGCGGTTTGTCAGCCGTCTGAGCCTTTGTTCCGTGGGACAGAGGCTTTTTTGATCAATATTGCCCTGCGCTGCTCGGCAGCATCGGGCAACGAGGGGGCGAGTTAGACGGTGTTTTTCTTTGCCTGTTGTAACCATTTATCCAGTTCATTGGCAAATTGCTGACGATCGCGCTGATGCAGTGTATTAGGGCCACCGGTTTGAATGCCGCTGGCACGCATGGTATCCATAAAGTCACGCATATTCAGGCGCTCACGGATAGTATCTGGCGTATAGCGTTCACCGCGAGGATTCAAGGCAATACCACCTTTTTCAATCACTTCAGCAGCTAATGGAATATCGGCGGTAATCACCAAATCACCGATCTCAACCCGTAGCACGATTTCGTTATCTGCCACATCAAAACCCGCTGCAACCTGTAATGTGCGGATAAACTTCGATGGCGGCGTTTTTAACGGCTGATTGGCGACTAAAGTGACCATCATGCCTACGCGGTCAGCGGCGCGAAACAGCACTTCTTTGATGACGTTGGGGCAGGCATCTGCATCGACCCAGATTTGCATTAGCGGTTCTCTCCATTGTCATTTGTGACCCATTCTCTTACCGGCAGAAAATCGCTGTATAGCGCGGCTTCCGGGCTACCAGCTTCAGGCTGATAATCATATTCCCAGCGTACTAGCGGTGGCAGCGACATTAAAATGGATTCGGTTCGACCACCGGTTTGCAGGCCGAAAAGCGTCCCGCGATCCCACACCAGATTGAACTCGACATAGCGACCGCGACGATAAAGCTGGAATTGGCGTTCCCGTTCGCCCCAAGCGAGCTGTTTACGACGTTCGACAATCGGCAGATAGGCGGTTGAGAACCCCTTGCCGACCGCCTGGATGAAAGCAAAACAGGTCGCAAAATCGGGTGTGTTCAAATCGTCAAAAAACAAGCCGCCGATGCCGCGAGCTTCTTGTCGATGTTTGATATAAAAATACTCATCGCACCATTTTTTATATTGGTCGTACAGGTCATCACCAAAAGGCTGGCAAAGATTTTTAGCGGTCTGATGCCAATGCACGGCATCGTCCTCAAAACCATAGTAAGGCGTTAAATCAAAGCCGCCGCCAAACCACCAAACCGGTTGCTCCCCAGGTTTTTCGGCGATAAAGAAACGCACATTGGCGTGGCTGGTGGGAATATAAGGGTTAAGCGGATGGATAACCAGTGAAACGCCCAGAGCCTGAAAACTGCGCCCTGCGAGTTCAGGGCGGTGAGCGGTGGCCGACGCAGGTAAGGTGGCACCGGAAACATGGGAAAAATTGACACCCGCCTGTTCAAATACTGCACCATTCACCATCACCCGACTGCGGCCGCCACCGCCTTCTTCCCGTTCCCATTGCTGCTCGGTAAAACTGGCTTGCCCATCGGCCTGTGCCAGCTTGGCGCAAATATCATCCTGTAGGGATAAAAGAAACGTTTTTATAATGTTGATATCAGGTGTATTCATCGAAATTATATTCACTGGTTTGGGAGTTTTTCAGGCGCTAGTATACCTCGATTCGGCGCTATTGTTGTACCGTCAGTGTGGGTTCCCGTTATCAACGTTCGTCGGTGGAAAAATACAAATCAGTATTAGGCTCTGCGGGGCTTATGGTTCTAGCACATTGATAATCATCGCGCTAATTGGACACTATTTTTTCAATAACGTCCTAAGGCATCAATTTAATATTGCGTGTACGGATAATCCCGCGATAATCAGAGTATAAACTTTACATTCATAGCGGCGAACAGTGATGGAAATTCGCGTATTTCGACAAGACGATTTTGAAGAAGTGATCACTCTGTGGGAGCGTTGTGATTTATTGCGGCCATGGAATGATCCTGAGATGGATATTGAGCGGAAACTCACTCATGATCCCGATTTATTTTTGGTGGCAGAGGTTAATGGTGAGGTAGTCGGTTCAGTGATGGGCGGCTATGATGGCCATCGCGGTGCGGCTTATTATCTTGGTGTTCATCCCGACTATCGTGGTCGAGGCATTGCCAATGCGCTGATCAGCCGGCTGGAAAAGAAACTCATCGCCCGGGGCTGCCCGAAAATAAACATTATGGTGCGCGACGATAATGACGCAGTGCTGGGGATGTATGAAAAGCTGGATTACGAAATTCAGGACAGCATCATGCTGGGCAAACGGCTGATTGTTGATCAGGAGTATTGAGGGTTTATATTGTTGGATTTAAAGAGTATTGGTTTTAATTTCACTTTTAATTCAATAGCACCACTGGCCGAAATGACCGAGCAATAGATAAGGTGATTTTGGCCTTTATCTCAAAAATTTCAGCCGCCAACTTTTCTGTTTTCTGCTGTTTTTCTCTCCTAAAAAAGATCTTATTGGTCGTAACTTATCCACACGCAGCAATAAAATTTTTCTCCACACTCTTGCCACAGTTAGAAATAAATAGAGTGCAGAATAGCGACGATCCGCAAGCGTGGCTTCCCGTCACAAACTAAAACGTTTAATACCAAAGGCGAGGCTGATGCCTGGGCAAAAATGGTTGAGTCGGAAATGGCTCGCGGCGTGTGGCTTAGTCGTAGCGAATCGGAATTGACAACGCTATATGACTCGCTTGTGGGTTATGAAAATGAAATTGTCGCCAATAAAAAGGGAGCGGTGCAAGATAGGTCTATTATCCGTATCTTTAAACGGCAACCATTAGCCAGATGCTATATGGCCAGTACTCGTAGTGCCGATGTTGCCAAATTAAGAGACGAATGGTTAAAAGACTATGCGCCGGCCACGGTGCTACGCCGCCTATCTCTGCTTTCTCACTTATTTAATATTTCCCGCAAAGAGTGGGGAATGGAAAGCCTGATTAATCCACCTGATCCGCAAACCCCAACCCGATAATGCACCTACACGGTGTATAGCGGTCGAGGCTGTGCTATCTGTAGACGAATCAGATAATGAGGTTAAAACGCCAAGAAACAGCGCTCAGGACGAAATCGAGCGGATTATTACCAATACTCAATCTCCGATATTGCCATCAGCGGTTTGCCGGGCGTTGGAAACGGCCATGCGACGTGGTGAGATTGTTGGGTTACGCTGGAAATATGTCGATTTAAAGCTGCGTGTCGCTCACTTGCCTAAGACAAAAAATGGCGATTCGCGTGATGTGCCGCTTTCTTCAAAAGCGGTAGCAGTATTAGAAAAGTTAAAGATTATCGCGGAGGCCAGGGAAGAGGGCGAGAATTCAACTGATGACCGGGTATTTAAAGCCCGAGTAGACGCAATAAGCTGTGCATTCGATAGAGCCAGAAAGCGTGCCCGTAAACTGTATGAGCAAGAGTGTGCTGCTTCAGGAAAGAAAGCCAACTCAGATTATTTACTGGATTTGCGATTCCACGATTTACGCCATGAAGCCACGTCACGCCTGGCTGAAATCTTTCCCATGCACGAACTCACAAAAATAACTGGCCACAAAGACCCTAGAATGCTGATGAGATACTATCATCCTAGGGCAGAGGATTTGGCGAAGAAGTTGGTTTAAATATTTCCATGTATTAAATAATGTTAATATGTGTATACTTGGTTAAACATGGTGTTGTATAGAAACCTATATAAGTTGTAGAGGCAGAATGAATGCTACTATGTAACCATACACAAAAATCAGTACCCTACAGTATCACTTCTGGTTTTGATTTAAATTTAACTCAACAAATGAATAGTGAATGGTCTGGTTATAAGGGGATTATAGCTCAAGAAATTCTTACTAACTTCCCAACATTTAACCAAGATCCAACAATTCGGAACCAAGTTGTTTCTGATTATAACATCGGTGATTTTGGCTGGGATTGGAATCGTAAGATTTTTTTCTGCAATACTATTGATTATCTTTGGTTTTATTTGATTGCTGATAATAAAGTTCAGTCTGCTTGTATAATTTATCATCCAAAACAAAGTCATTTTGATAACAAGCCAATTTTCTATATAGATTATATAGCATCTGCTAACTGGAACAGGTCACGTCCAGGTTACTCAGCACAATTTAAGAGAACGGGTACTTTACTCATAGAGCATGCGATTAAGTATGCAAATAAGAATTGGGGATATCGGCCAGGTTTTTGTCTTCATTCTCTTCCTGACGCAGAAGGTTTTTATTCTCATTTAGGAATGCAAGACTTTGGAATCGATCCGAGTAAAGAAAACTTACGTATTTTTGAAGCTCCAGAGGTAATTGCCTGCAAATTGGGGGGGATAGCTCATGCATAATAATGATGACGATTTCAAGGTATTACCTCAAAGTGGTTCGAAAATAGAAGATGTAATACTAAATTTTGATAAATTGTTGAAAAGTAAAAATTTAAAAAGGATATTAAGCGACAAGCCTTCTAATGAGGGGGATTCCGGTTTTCTTTATAAATTAGCTCTCAATATAAGTAATAATTCAAAAAAACTGTATCGGAAGAGAGATGATGCCAATTTTGATATTATAAATACTTGGTTTTCTATCATAGAAAATAAAGCTATTAACTATCGATTTAATAGTGATTTTAAAAAAAATGGAAATATCAGTTTTGATGATTTAAGTAATATTGCTAAATTAAGTTTAGACGAAAGTTCAATTCATTGGATTGATGATTTCTTATTAAATAATTATGGAGTTATATTAATAATAGAGCGTGCATTTACCGGTATGAAACTAGATGGATGCAGCTTTTGTCTACTTGATGGAACACCTGTTGTAGCCTTGAGCTTAAGATACTCTAGGTATGATAATTTTTGGTTTACTTTAATGCATGAATTATCTCATGTTTGTTTGCACTATGAGCAATTGACTACACCTATTCTTGATGATTTAGATATAACATGTGACTCTGAAATAGAGGTTGAAGCTAATAGAGTTGCTGCTGATAGCTTAATACCTAGAAAATATGCACGAACTGTATATAGACTAAAAGACTCCCCTAGTGATCTATTATCAGTCAGTAATAGTTTAAACCTACATCCTATAATTGTTGCTGGTGCGATCAGGAATAAGTTTAAAAACTATTATATATTCTCTGAGTTAGTTAACTCTATTAATATACGAAAGGAATTAGGGATTGATGACTAAATATATTCCGTTTTTAAAAGCTAAAAGCAATGAGGTATTAGCATTATCAGAATTATCTGGTGATATATTAAATAAGGTCAAGCCTTTTTTTGATTTACCTAGAGAAAGTAAAAACCAAAGTGAAGATGTGATTTTAAGAAAAATAAATACATTTAATAAGAGTCTAAGTAAATTTTATGACTGTAAAGAACCTATTGAGTTTTATCTTGATAATTATGATTTAGATGAAGATATTTTAATTAATGGAAATGAACAGTACCGTTATATTTTAGGTTTTTTTGGTGAATATAATATTATACCGGTTGTTGGATTAGACCGGAATGAAGAGCACAATGAAGCTGTTTTTGAATATATCCATAATCACGGTGGTAAGGTCGCGTTCAGATTATCATATGAAGATATAGATAGTTATACTATAACTAAGTTGTCAATTAGTCCTATTTGGCGAAAACTAAAAAATCTTAGTGTAAATGAAATCCATTTATTGATAGACCTTAGATATATATTGCCTACTGATGTAAGTAAGTTGACGCATAAAGTGGCATCTTTCTTGAAAAGTATTACTAAAGATTATCCGTTTGAAATGATTTCAGTTACGGGATCAACTATTCCTGCAAATATAGCTGAAATATTAACGACATATGAAAGCAAAGTTATTACAAGAAGTGAATGGAAAATATGGAGCAACTTAATTAAGGATAAAGAAACTCCTCTCATGGTATACGGCGATTATGGTATTGTTAGCCCTGATTATTCAGACTTGGATATTGATCCTAAGTTAATGAGAAAAGTGTCTACGCCTAAGGTATTCTATACTTTTGAAGGTAATTATCTAGGTGTAAGAGGTGGTTCTTTCCAAAATGATCCTGACGGGAATGGACAATATTTTAAAATAGCTACTACTATTGCTGAACAGCGTTTTTTTAGAAATATAACTGATTCATATGGTGAGAAATATACTCATCAGCGTAGTGACTTTTCAATTAAAAAACCTGCTAAGGCTGGTAGTCCAGGCTCATGGATTAAAGCTATGTTAACATCACATATTACTTATATCGTACGAAGTCTTCCTTGATGATTCTCTATTCATTATGGCGCTTTGAATAGCATTTAAAGCGTCATCTTTTCGCAGAATATCGCCTATTTTGTTAGCTAAGTCATTTCTTGTATCAGAAGACTTTATTTTTAATTTAGATGTATATGCTATATTTTTAAGTTCATCTTTCCATAGCATCATAAGAGCTTTTTCTTTGCAGAAGAATGGATTGCTTCTTGCCCCTCTTTTATATCTTAGCTTTACTACATCTGAAATTTCTTCAGCAACAATAATACCCCAAAATGAAGGAGTATTCTTTAATGCCCAAGGCATATGATTGGCTGTAGTTACTAAGGTTATTTTATCAAAAGAAGTATTGTAAAAATTAGATTGAACCAATACTCTACTTACTGAGTCAGTTTCTCCTTTTATTTCAAAGCAATGTAAGTGGCTATAAATGGCAACAACGTCAGCAATCGCATTTCCGTTATGTACATGCAACTCTTCCACAATGCTAGTTGGAGATGGTTTTTTTTTGGAAAGAAAATCTATTAAATTTTTTCTTATTAAAGAGTCGTTTAACATTAAAATTACCTTCTATTCTATACGCCGAATTTTAATATTAAAGTTATGTTAAGTCAACTGATATGTTGGTTTTGTTGAATATATAATATTATTCTACTTCAGTTTGTTAAGTAGGTTTTAACTATTATTAAATACTTAATATATCACTTCAAAATATAATGTATATCAGTTTAGTGTTTACATTTTTTTAATCTCCCCATCTGGATATTTTTTAACCCATACCCCATTAACCTTAACTGGTTCCGGCAATCCAAGATCTCTATTCTCTTGAGCTGCCTTGGCCACTGCTGCGGCCATCAGCCTGTTGGCTTCTTCTCTGCCAATTAGGTCGATAATAGACTTTGCCATATTGTTCTCCCCTGAAGGTTAATAGATACTAACCTAGCACTGTTTAGTATAAATACAACCCGATAGGAGCGACATGGATACTATTTCACGAGAGCCTACAACTGTAGCTGTCATGCTGGTTGAGGAGTTTATGAACCCAACCAATATTAGTCAGCCTATGCTTGCTGAAGAGCTTGGACTTTCTATTGAGCGGGTTAGGGCGATCTGTGAAGGAACTGGTCGGATAAAAAATTGTATTAGCTCAAACTCGACCTGACCCTATTACATCACAGAGCTATACCTAATCTGACAGGCTGCTCTGTGCCAGAAGCGGATGTTGCTCAAAAATATCCTACTTCTGTATAAGCAATTCAACGCCTTCAGGATTTACTCAAAGTTTGAGATCTAAGGTTCACAGCTAAGCGTGATATTAATCACACTAGTAAAGACCATACACATTAAGGTGAATTTGTTAATTGTATATTCTTTAAGTTTTGCTATGGTAATGATGGTTTATGGGCAGATTTTGGATCGCGTTTCGCGATCAGTGAAAAAAATGTCCGATAGGATTGCCTTTCAGGGTCTCACGTTCTCCGCGCTACTCGAGGTTCTTGTCAAGTTTGCGTAAGAGTGCCCATAAACCATTTTTCAAGGTGATATAGTGAAAAGACTACAATCATTGAAAGAAGCAAAAACAAAGCCTGATTTGGCTAAACTATTAGGAATCAAGCCGTCAGCGTTCACATACAGCCTATATGTATTAAAACCTGAAAATCAATATACTCAGTTTAAAATATCAAAGAAAAATGGCGGTGAAAGGATAATAAACGCTCCTAACGGAATATTGAAGATGATTCAGTCATCTTTATCAGGACTGTTACTCGATTGCTTAGACGAAATTATTCATAATAAGTTTCCAGAGTCAGAACTAGCAAGGCAGAAAGCAAAAAATTCAAAAATATTAAAGATAAAATGCTCTAGTGCCGAAATAAAACAACCTTCGCTATCTCATGGATTTGAAAGAAAGCGTTCGATTATAACAAATGCAATGATGCATTTAGGTAAGAAGTATGTTTTTAACATAGACTTAGAGGATTTTTTTGGGAGTTTTAACTTCGGTAGAGTTCGAGGCTTTTTCATAAAAAATAGAAATTTTTTACTTGATCCAGAAATTGCCACTGTAATTGCTAAAATTGCTTGCTGCAATAATGAACTCCCCCAAGGTAGCCCTTGCTCCCCAGTAATTACCAATCTAATCACTCATTCTTTAGATATTAAACTAGCTGCAATAGCAAAAAAAAATTCATTTACATATACGAGATATGCTGATGACATTACATTTTCAACAAGAAAGAGCGACTTTTCTTCTTCTATAGCAAAAAAACAAAATAACAAGTATGTTATTAGTAAGAGAGTTAGAAATGAAATAATTCTTTCAGGCTTTATAATTAATGAAAGCAAAACAAGAAATCAGTACAAAGACTCAAGGCAAGAAGTAACAGGTTTGGTTGTAAATAAAAAACCTAATACAAAAAAAGAATATTGGAGGCTTGTACGCGCTCAGTGCAATCATTTATTTAAGAACGGTGAATTTGTAGAAATAATTGATAGTAAAGAAACAAAAGGGAATATCAATCGCCTTGAAGGAAAGCTTAATTTCATAGATCAAATCGATCACTACAATCGACTACGCCAAGGTGAAAAATTAAATCCAAAATACCATTTAAAAAAAGACGCCATTAAAAAAGGCCAAGCCAAAAGCAGGCGTTGCTTACATAACTCAAGAGAAAAAACATTTAGTAAATTTCTATTCTATCGTTTGTTTTATGGTAACAACTTACCAACAATCCTTACGGAAGGTAAAACCGATAATGTCTATTTAAAGGCAGCAATACATAAACTAGCCTCATTATTCCCCAAACTGGCTGTAGTGAAAAGCGCAAGTTCCCCGTATAAAATACTTACAAATTTTATTGATTATAATGAGCGAACAAAATATTTACTGGAACTCTATGGCGGCGCTGATTATTTAAAGGATTTTATTATTCATTATAAAAATAACTTTAATTACTACAAAGCTCCAAAACCATCTAATCCAGTAATTATATTTGTTGATAATGATAGCGGCCCAAAAGACTTGATCAATTATGTCAGTAAGATTAATGATATCAAAATTTCCCCAACAGGATTAATGGATATCCGGTCTTCTGAATTTGTACATATTTTTCATAATCTCTACTTAGTGCTTACACCTCAGATTAAGGGATATGCGGAAACTGATATAGAACATTTTTTTACAGATACAGATAGACTCAGGCCGCATAAAGGAAAAGTTTTCAATACCGCTTCAAAACGTGATCCTGATAATGACTTAAGCAAGGAATCATTCGCGACGCATATTGTTCATGCCAAAAAGCATGATATTGATTTTAGTGGATTTACAAGTCTTCTAGAACGTTTAGAAAAAGTTATAAACCATTATGATACTGTTAAAGAATAGTATGACGTGCTGCTCTTTCGATTCACATTTCATTCACTTCACGTATGTCAATACATAGCATTATAATTACAGAAAAATCAGTTGAGTACAGCTAACAACTGATTTTTCACTATTCAGCCACCATGTCCGCTGTAATTCTTAAGTCCGTTTCTGGCACGGAGCGGACGTTACTGACATATATCGAAGGTGGGTTGCCCCACCTTCGATAATCAAATAGTATATAATAGCCTTTTTAAAATAAATACTAACGCTTACTCTAAATGTTTTACTTTAGTAATTGAACCAAGCGGATGAAAGTCTGGTAAATATGTTTTAATTTGCCCATCAGCTAATAAATAATGATTCGCGGCCTCTTGAAATACATTCCTAGATAGAGGATGTAAAGCGTTAGGGTTATGGTAAACCTCAAGACCTTCACTCCACTGCTCATGGTAGGAAGGAGAGTCGACTTCCAGGCTAAATGATTGAGGCCTTATTGCATTGACATCATGATTAATTCTAAGTCCCGTCCTAATCATCTCCGAACCTTCAGGTGCAAATTCATTTAGAAGTCCCATACGATTGAACTTTCCAAATGATGCATCATTAGAGAAAATCACAGCGCTAATATTTTCCGCTTCTGGAAGATTAAAAAAACCTGAAGGTATTACTTTTTTTCCCCAAGTATGCTCTTCGATCTTAACAGGAACTATTGTCACACTCCCACTATCGTCTACTTTGGCCTCATGTCTGTACCCATAAAGATAATATGGTAATGATGCCCTGGAATCTTTACCGGAAGCAGGACAGAGACAGTCTGTGATAGCAAAAACTAAAGGCTTATCTTTGCAAGCTGGCTTTTCCCAATACTTTTTTTTAAGTTTTGAAAAAAGAGCACTTCCATATTTTATAGGATAATAGTTATTCTTTATATCCTCCAAATCTTTTAAGTTGTGATATTGTGGCAATTCTTCATCTTTACCCTCTATTATTGAAGGGTTGACAGTTGTAGCTTCTATGCAAAATTCACCATGGAAGCTATCACAAATAAAGTCAGGAATAGCTTCTTTCTGATTGAATGTTATATCATTTTCAGTCAAAAGAGCGAATAGATACAGCTCCCATATTCGTTGATTAAAACCTGTTGTCTGAAATTGCTCTACAAAATTACCATCGGTATCTTCATACCAACGCATCATGGGTTCAATAATATTCTTTGCAGAAGCAAATAATGAATTAGATACCAACTCATTGAAAAGAGGAGATAGTTTGTTTTTTGTTTTTATTAGTGGAATAAAAAAATCAACCGGGGCCTTATGAATCCCCCCTTGCAATCTTTCCTTATCAATATTTTCATGTATTTCTAGTATTTTGGTCAACAAGGCGGATTCAGAAAGAGCAAAATTTTCATTCCATTCGGAATTATCAATAAAACGGTATCGTTCAGATTCATCACGCGCCATTAATATCCCGAAAAAATCTTTATCTGTGTAATCTTGTATGATGCATGAAACAATACTTTTGTCTTCAGTTTCATACCAAGCGATCTCCCTGCCAAAGGTTTTTGCCCGAGGGTCCCTCGCATACGCCGCTAGAGAATCAAATCTGGACTGCTTTATTTTTCTAATATTCATTTTAGATTGATGATTTTCAGGGAAAAAGTAATGCTACTATTTATTAAGAAAGATACAAGCGCTGTTTTGCATCATGGATTTTTTTGATAAAAATATGGACGCGTGACTTATTCTTCTTGGATTACTGCGGCTAATCTAGGCACTTTCGTAGTGCTACCACGAATCATTCGTTAAGAAGGTTAGATGTCTCTTTCTCGCTCACAACCGACAGTCAGACTTGATTGTGTTCTTTCCGAGAAAACTGTCAGGTCGAGTTTGAACTAATACAGATAAATGCTAAGGAAATATCACTGCTAGCAGCATTCTTCGATACTAATCCCGAGTTTTGGTTTAACGTCCAGGATAACCATAAGCGGTGGGTATTACGAAATAAAAAACCAGCGTCTGATTGCTACGCTGGATTTGCTGAATAATCTTTTTACTCGACTATCTTATAATTTTCCTGGCATCAGCTTTTAGCTCGTCAATTTGTCGTGCTGATATCACAGGGCCACCGCTAAGGTGGCAGTGCAACATAACACTGATATCAATCAGTAGGTCTGCAAAAGCTATGGCTTGGCTTTTTGGCTGAGTGTTTTCAGCTGGTGTGGCGATAATTGTTATTAACTCATTTAAAAAGGGGATGAAATTTTCAACCTGCTTGATGGGTTGTGAATTGTCCATTAGCTATCATCCCTTGGCGTTTTATTAACGAAGTTATCGATCATTTCTTGTTCACTAAGGTTTTCTACATTGGGGCGTTCAGTCGCAGTGCTTTTCCCCGCACCAAGGCTGTCATTCTCGAAAGTATCTTGAGATGTTCCAGCATTCATTCTTGATTGCGTATTTTCACGAATAGAAGAAGCAATTTTACCTCCAGCGGTAGGTTGCCGCCGACATAGCAACTAATGCCGCTGCACCAGCACCAGCCATGCGCTAAGTGCAATACTTGCAGGGTGATGAAAAAACCTCGCGGTAGAGCAATAGAGAATTTTCACACCTAATAACTTAATTATTTCTAGAACGCTATGCGTTTTTTGGCCTATTGAATGACTTGAAAATATAGGGCTTATTTAGTGACTCGTATTTGCAATTGTGAAGGCTTAGACGGCACGTATTCGACTATTTGATCCAAACTAAATTTGGCTACTAATTCACATCACTATCTCTCACTCGTGGAGCGTGAATTTATTGCTTGACTAGATGGAAAATTAATAAGTACATTGTCCTGAGTCCTAGGACTTGGGACAATTATTGGGTGGTGAAAATGAAAAGTCAAGATGTTGGTTTGATGCTAAAACTCATTTGCTTGCAAAAGCAAGAAAGTCGACTAAAAAATCAGCGGAATTCGTTCGCGTTAGCTTCCAATATTTGGTGGGATTGGGAAGCTGCGGAGGATTTGTATACGCCTACAACCAATCTACTGACGCCTGATACGTCTGTTGATGACTGGCTTGTGGAGCGTTACAGCGTTAGGGCTTTGGCTGCCGAAACAGGAATAAGTAAAAGTCAGGTAAGTTTATCTCTGCAAGATATGATCTCAGTAGGTCTTGTAAAGCGGGACAGAAAATTAGGTGTACCACGTACCAATGTCAAAGCACTTTTCGAACTCATTATATATGGATTGAGATACATATTCCCAACCAGATCAGGAGAATTGACTCGAGGCATTGCAACATCAATTGGTGCTCCGGTACTGCAAGGAAAGCTGATGGGGGCGGGAGATGTCATCCCTGTTTGGCCTGATGCGAAAGGTAATACCAAGGGCCAATCGGTTGAGCCTTTATTTAAAACGGCAACTTATGCGGTTCGGCGAGATCCTGAAATGTATGCTTTGTTAGCGCTCATAGATGCTGTACGTATTGGACAACCGCGTGAACGTAATTTAGCATCAGGTATGTTGATGAAACAGATGGAAGTAACTCAATGATTAATAGTGAGATTCAATTAGATATGCTCCAGCGTGTTGCTGAAGCATTAGGCTCTGATTTACGTGAGAAAATGACGTTTGTTGGGGGATGTACGACAAGTCTTTTAGTCACCGATGAGTTTACTCGGGAACAAATACGCCACACCGATGATGTTGATCTCATTATGCATGTCATGAGCTATACAAATTATTCAGCACTTCAGCAAGAGCTTCAAGCGCATGGATTTAAAATTGAGGTGCCTGATGACGATGGTGCGCCTATTTGTGCAATGAAGCTTGGTGATTTGCGAGTTGATTTTATGCCAGATGATGAAAGTGTATTAGGTTTTACTAACCGATGGTATAGGAAAGCAATGGAAACAAGCACCTATTTTAACTTAGCACCTGAGCTAAGTATTAATTTGATAAGTCCTGTTTATTTTATTGCTACTAAATTGGAAGCATACAATGGCCGTGGAAGGGGGGATCCTCTAGAAAGTCGCGATATTGAAGATATTCTCAATTTAGTTGATGGCCGATCAGAGCTTGTAAATGAAATATCTACAGCGGAAAATGATTTAAAAATATATATTAGTCAACAAATTGAAGCCCTTCTTAAATTGAATGATTTCGATTATGCAATTCAAAGTCATACATATGGTGATAAAGCGCGAGAAGATGAGATCTATGAAAGGCTAGAGAAGATAATCGAGATTGGTAAATAATTATGCTGATAACATGGGTTAGCCGCAAAGGTTTGAAAAAGTTGAAAAATAATGACGCAGTGGCTTTGTATGAAAATGATGAAATATTTATTGCGATAGCAGTAGATGCTGCGGAGAAAAATAATATATCGCATGAGTCTGGCCTGGCAAAATATTGGGCAAATACAGTAATAGCCGAATGCAAACTTCGTATAGATAGTACTTCAATGTTAAAGATCGATATAAATGAAATTGTTGCTATATTGAGAGAGAAACAAAAAAACTTACGCCATAGCTATTTACATGAAACTGCAAGCTATGCTGTCGTTTTTTGGGATAAAGAACTCCAAGTTGTGACGACTCTACATTGTGGGGATTGTTTATTTGGAAAACAAAAAAATGCACTTTCGATACGCTGGTTAATTAAACCACATAATACATATCAACAACATCTGCAATTACTGGCAGCTGATTGCCAGTGCAACTCTCATGCATATTCACGTTTTACGCTTACTCGCCATCTAAATGCCAAACGTTTCTATACACCAGAACTGAATGAATTCCCTATAATAGATATAGAAAAACTTGTCTTATCTACTGATGGTTACTGGGCTGAGCATATAGATGAGTGTGTCATCTGGGAAGAACTTGAAGACGATGCTAGTGTATTAATGATTAATTTTTCAGAGGAGAAAACTCTGGATATACAAAGTGATTGTGAGAATTTTTCCGCATATTCGATTTATTAGTATTAAGATTCTCTTTATTTATGCCACACCTACAACGCACAATACTGCAATTCTTTGTTTATATAATATTTTGATTTTTATTGAGAATATAGTCTTAACCCCAGTTCTCACCAGAGTTTAAATTGGCATTGCCAATGCGCTGATCAGCCGGCTGGAAAAGAAACTCATCGCCCGGGGCTGCCCGAAAATAAACATTATGGTGCGCGACGATAATGACGCAGTGCTGGGGATGTATGAAAAGCTGGATTACGAAATTCAGGACAGCATCATGCTGGGCAAACGGCTGATTGTTGATCAGGAGTATTGATTGCGGGTTATTTTTAGGCTGGCAGACATAGCCCTATCCCCGTGATGAACGCAGAGATAGGGCGTTAGGAATTATGGTAGTTTGGTAATGCTTTTCACATCGACTTCAACAGAGTTCCAGTCTTTATCCACTTTCCCTTCAATTTGTACTTTATCTTTTGGCGTGAGAGTCTGGCCATTCCAGCGTTTGGCATCAATATCTACGGTGATGGTACCGGTGCTATCACGGAAAGTATAAGTATCATGCGTTAAGCGTTCTTCAATGTTGCCCTGTAATGTTACTCGGGTATTGTCACGCATGGATTTGACTTTATCAACCGTAGTACTGGTGGCATTTGGCCCTTGGAAACCGCCCTGATTGACTGCTTGAGTTTGAGTCGTCGTCGGGCCGTCAAAACCACCCTGAGCAGGTGCTGCGGTTTTCTGCGCTAATGCCGGTGCACTACATAATGCCAATAGTGCCGCTGCTGTCACTAATTTCTTCATGTTATTGTTCCTTCCATCAATGAAAATTTATGCTTGATAGTGGGTATAATGAACCCATTTGATTATCGATAATCAATCAAACCGTAAGAAAATATTTAGACATCGCGACTCAAGTGGACATTATAGTTAATGAGCCTGGGTAAGCAATAATCGAGCAGCTAGCGAAAAAAAACAGGTGTTCAGATAAATGTCCAGTGACTACCGCTCGACTGGGTTTCAGTTAAACTGGAGCCGGTTAAATGCGATTATCTGCATTACGTCAGCTTGGTAGGGCACTTTTCTCATAAAGAGAACTCCAAACCCTGAATAATTGAGGGTGGCGATTGACACCGTTCTTGCCTATAGAGCAGCGGATGATTATCGGTACGACAGTGTTTATCAGTTAATTTTAAGGAGCTTTACCATGAAGTTACGCCCGTTATTACTTGGGTTACCGCTATTACTGACGGGGTGTTCTGCTCTTTCAAACTTTTCCTGGTCGAGTCTTTCTCCGACTCATTGGTTTGGCAGTAGCCTTGAGGTGACCGAACAAGGCGTGGGGGGAATTACGGCTACCACCGCCATGAATGAAACGGATATCAACGCGGGTTTGAACGGTGATTATCGCCTGCGTAGCGGTATGGCAGGCAACGGTGGCCAACTGGTCTCCTTCTATCAGGCACTGAAAGACGATCAGGTCAAACTGATTATTTCGGGTCAGCCTAAAGGTAGTGTTGAAAAAATTGAAGTTATGGATCCGAGTATTGCCAGTCAGTGGGGCGTTAAATTGGGCGCGCCTTTCAGCGATATCTTTAAGCAAGCTTACGGTGCCTGCCAGAAAGGAACGGGCGATGACGCCGAGGGCGTAGAATGTATGGCATCGGAAAGTCAGCATGTTAGCTATGTATTTAGCGGCATATGGCATGGACCAGAGGGACTAATGCCATCAGATGATGCACTCAAAAACTGGAAGGTCAGCAAAATCATCTGGCATGCAAAAGCCAATTAATTGATTACTTTCTGAAGATGACTCACATTGCCTAGGCTCCTATTGGGAGCCTTTATTATTGATGGTTGTGATTAAGGTGAGGATATAGGGACATGACTGATTCCGGTTTTATTTTGCGCTGACGCAATGTAATAATTGCTTTGTCGAGTATGATGTCAAACAGAATAAAGTTGGGGAATAACCTCAACTTCCAGTTTTAATTGAGGAAGAAACCATGTCTCAAGTTCAGAGCGGTATTCTGTTGGAGCATTGCCGTTTTGCCATTTTTATGGAAGCGCAAATTCAGGGCGAATTCGATGCTATTCGTACTGGCTGTAAAACATTTTGCCAGTCACTGGTCGAGCTGCAACAGCAATACCCGGATGCACATTTAGGCGCGGTCATTGCCTTCGGTTCTGACGTCTGGCATGACCTGTCTGGCGGCCAAGGCGCGGCGGAACTCAAGCCTTTTGTGCCACTTGGGGGTGGTTTGGCTCCGGCGACTCAACGGGATATGCTGATTCACATTCAGTCTTTACGCCATGACGTGAATTTCTCTTTAGCACAAGCTGCGCTAACTGCTTTCGGAAAAGCTATTGTTATTGAAGAAGAAACTCATGGTTTTCGTTGGGTTGATGAACGTGATCTTACCGGTTTTATTGACGGTACTGAAAACCCGCAAGGGGATAGCCGACCAGAAGTCGCTGTGATTGCCGACGGTGAAGAAGATGCTGGTGGTAGCTATGTTCTGGTTCAGCGTTATGAACATAATCTGAATACCTGGCAGCGCCAATCACAGGAAAAACAAGAGCAGGTTATTGGTCGTACCAAGCCTGATAGTGAAGAGTTATCGCCGGATCAGCGTCCAGATACTTCCCATGTCAGCCGGGTTGATTTGAAAGAAAATGGTAAGGGATTGAAAATTCTGCGCCAAAGTCTGCCCTATGGCACTGCCAGTGGTAAGCATGGCCTGTATTTCATCGCCTATTGCGCTCGTTTGCATAATATCGAACAGCAATTGCTGAGCATGTTTGGTGAGATGGACGGAAAACACGATCAATTGTTACGCTTCACTAAAGCCGTTTCCGGCAGCTATTATTTTGCACCATCGCTGACGAAATTACTGTCACTGTAACGCTTAACTTTTTGCCCGTTATTATGCAAAAAACAGGCCGGGTCGCTATTCAGCATACCCGGCCTTTATTATTTTCAGCGTTAAATCTAATGAGCGTTAATTACAGTCTGATAGCATCACGCATTCTGTTAACTACCGTCTGTTTCTGTTCTTTGGTCAGAGCGCGCAATGGTAGACGTGGATTACCTGCATCAATACCGTGCAATTGCATTGCGGCTTTACCTGCTGCGACGCCACCAAACTCCACCAGTACGCGAATTAATGCAATAACCTGATCCATACTTCTTTGTACTGCCGCCTGATTACCTGCGTTGAAGTCTGCAATGATTTTATGGAACAGTGGAGCGGCATAGTTATAAGTGCTGCCTACCGCACCAATTGCGCCCACCGCCAAACCGCCCGGTAAATGTTCATCTACACCAAATGGAATATCGAATTTGCCGCCACTTACCCGCAGGCAGCGTTGGAATTCATATAAATCGGCATTATTGAATTTAATTCCAGACAGATTAGGAATTTTAGATTCGGCTTTAATCAGGAATTGTTCCATATCCAGATTCACGCCTGACATACCTGAGTGGTAATAATAGAAACCTTTTGATGGTGCGGCGGCGGCAATAGCCTGGCAATAGGCGATCAAATCATCCAGATTACCCGGTTTGAAGAAGCAGGGGCCGATGGCCGAGGTGGCAAAAATATCCAACTCTTCGGCATGGCGGGATAAATCTACTGCGTCTTTAATACTGAGTGCCCCAGTATGCAGCGTAATACTGAGCTGGCCTTGTGCCGCCGCCACCCAGCGTTCGGCAATTTTCTTACGCTCTTCAACGGAGCAGTGAATACCTTCCCCGGTAGTGCCACAAACGTAAACGCCCTGTACACCATCATTAATGAGGTGCTCGGCAATCTGATCAATGACCGGATAATTGACTGCGCCTTGCTCATCAAAAGGCGTGTGTGGTGCTGCGATAAGGCCGGTTAACTTTTTCATACATATCCTTAAAAACGAAGAGATAGCAGGGTAGGGTATCCATATGGAGGATAACTCCGCCGTTAAAATCAAGTCTGTCAGGTTGATTAACGCAGTTTGATGGCATCAATAAACCAACCACAAATATGTTCGATTCGGGTGATTGCGGAGCCGACGGTGACGGCATAGGCACCAGCCTCAATGGCTGCCGCTGCCAGCGATGGTGAATTATAGCGACCTTCAGCAATGACCCGGCAACCCGCCTGAGCCAGTTGGCTAACCAGCGCTAGATCCGGTTCGGTCGGCGTTGGTTCGGTGGTGTAGCCGGATAGCGTGGTGCCGATAAAATCGATACCCAGATGATAGGCGCTAATAGCATCATCATAATTGGAGGCATCTGCCATCGATAAGCGGCCTGCGGCTTTGATGCGTTCAAACAGCATTTTTACCGGAACCGGACGTTCTCGTTGGGTGACATCAAAGGCAATAATATCGGCACCCGCAGCGACCAACGCGTCGACATCTTCCAGCCACGGGGTGATTCTGACGGCTGAATCCGGCAGATCCCGCTTGACTATGCCAATAATCGGGGCATCGGTGACGTGGCGTACCGCGGCGACATTGGCGGCACCTTCAACGCGTAAACCGATAGCGCCGCCGTCGATTGCGGCTTGAGCCATCGCCGCAATAATTTCAGGTCTATCCATAGCACCGTTGGGAACTGGCTGGCATGAAACGATCAATCCATTTTGGAGCCGGTGGCGGAGAAGGGTTGAGTTGCTCACGGTCTTTAACTCCGTATTTTAATTTTAAATGAAGTTTAACTCCGGTCATGTTAGATCTTTTATTCGATGGGCGCAACGAGAGAAAGAACAAAATGTGACGCGAATAATGATGGAGGATACCCCTATGGAAGTTATTGCTTTTCTGATTGCCTAATAAATAAAGTTGAGTTAATTTCCTATTGAAGTAAAACTCCATTTTGTAGATATTGTTTGGAGTCTGTTTAAGCTCATACCGGGCAGAGATAACAAGATGTAAAGAGGCTGGGTCGAATGGAACAGGGTTTGGCACTGGATATTGGCGGAACAAAAATCGCCGCCGCGCTGGTGAATCAGCGGGGTGAGTTGAGTCAACGACAGCAAATTTCAACGCCCGGAGGCGATGCGGGGCAACTGAGCCAGGCGTTGGAAACGTTAATTTCATCTTATCGTCAACAGGCTGATTTTATTGCCGTGGCTTCCACCGGCATCATTAATAACGGCAATCTGACGGCGCTGAATCCTGCCAATCTTGGCGGCTTGGCAAATTTCCCGTTGCAAGACTGTATTAAAAGTATTGCCGATTTACCTTGCGTGTTACTCAATGATGGACAGGCTGCGGCCTGGGCCGAGTATCAGGCTTTGCCCGTTGATCGCGACAATATGATGTATGTTACGGTTTCAACCGGCGTTGGTGGTGGTGTCGTGCTGAATAAACAGCTGCATATCGGCAATCAGGGGCTGGCCGGACATATTGGTCATACTTTGGCAGATCCTCGTGGGCCACGGTGTGGCTGTGGTCGCCAAGGCTGCGTAGAAAGTATGGCATCTGGCACGGCAATAGGCGCGGCGACAGCATCTTGGCAGCAACCGGTAGCGGCTGTGGATGTTTTCCAGCTGGCGAGAAACGGACATATTGAGGCAGAAAAAATCATTGCTAGCTCGGCGAATGCCATCGCACAAATGATAGCCGATATGACGATGGCATTGGATTTGGAAGTGGTGGTTATCGGTGGCAGCGTAGGGCTGGCTACCGGTTATCTCGCGCAGGTACAGCAGGCTCAACAGGTACTGCCAGCCATTTATCGTGCTCCACTGCTACGGGCTTATTATCAGCAGGATAGTGGTTTATCCGGTGCAGCGATGTGGGGCCGAGCGGTGCTGTCATAGGCTAATGATTAGTATTATCTGGAAGGATATAAGGCAACGATATGATTAACGGTGATTTAAAACAGACGGAATTTTTTAGGAGTTATCCAAAAAGTATTCAACGGGTATTGGCTTACCTGTCTGAAATACCGCTCGAAACGCTATCCTGCGGCCGTCATGAGATTGATGGTGATGATATTTTTATGAATGTAATGGCATTTGAAGCCCAGCCAGGGGAAAGCAAAAAAGCAGAGATGCACCATACTTATGCCGATGTGCAATTACTGATCGAAGGTATCGAAGGTATTGAATATTCGACGCAGACGCCGGTAGAACATTTGGAACCTTATCATGCTGAAGATGACTACCAGCTTATGGCCGCTATACCGGATAAAAGCCAATTGTGCATGCTGCCGGGTATGTTCGCGGTATTTTTCCCCGGTGAGCCTCATAAACCCGGCTGCTTACTAGCAGGCTCCGGTTCGATTAAAAAGGCGGTGGTGAAAGTCCACCGCCGTTTACTGAGCGATATGCCAGTAGCCTGATTTATCTATAATAATAAGCTCGATTATCTTTGACATTTTCCCCGGCCCCCCGGGGTTTTTTATTGTTGCTCCCGCTACCCAGTCGCCTCATTTATCTTCACGAAACCCGCCAACTATGTAATCATGCACCCCAAATTAATCTCACCCTGAGGTGTTCACGATGAAAACGGGTCGTCCACGTTTCCAGCCAGGAAAGATTCTTGATGCCTTAGGGGCGATGCAAAATAGTCTGACCCGTTCCGCCCAGCGGATTGCCGCTTATATATTGACTGAGCCTGCTAAGGTGACTCAGCTTTCTATTGCTGATCTGTCTTCGTTAACTCAGGCCGGTGAAGCTACTATTATCCGTTTCTGCCGGACTCTGGGGTATAAAGGATTCCATGATTTTAAAATGGATCTGGCAATTGAAATCGCCACTAGTAATATTACGACCGATGAAAATAGTTTGCTGGATGCAGACGTTCAGGATAGCGACGATACTCTGACTATTGGCAGTAAGTTACAGTCGGCGATCAATAACGTCCTGTCAGAAACCCTGAATTTACTTTCGCTGGAATGTGTCGAACAGGTCGTCAAGTTACTGCGTCCTGCGGAGAGGATTTGTATTTTTGGTGTAGGCTCTTCGGGTATTACGGCAGAAGATGCTAAAGCAAAATTAATGCGTATCGGTCTGCGGGTGGATGCCGCGACCAATAATCATTTTATGTATATGCAGGCGTCATTAATGAAAGCTGGCGATGTGGCCATTGGTATTAGTCATTCAGGCACCTCAGCGGAGACCGTAGAAGCGTTGAGACTGGCGAAGCTGGCCGGTGCCACTACCGTTGCTCTGACCCATAATATGGGATCGCGTATCACCGAGTTAGCCGATTACGTATTAATTAATGGGAATCGGCAGGGAAAATTACAAGGTGACTCCATCGGCACTAAAATTGCCCAGTTATTTGTACTGGATCTGATTTATGCCTTACTGGTTAAAGCCGATCCTGCTCAGGCTGAAAGCACCAAGCGTAAAACAACCCAGGCCGTTAGCCATAACGGATAAGCTGCAAAAATAAATAGCTGCTTTTTGTAATGACCTTTTCCCCGGTTATCTGCCACCCCTGAGTAATATCTTCGGTGGCTTATCTACTTCCCACAGTAATACAAACATTTCGCCACCTTTGTCACGTTTTTTACATATTGTGATTGAAAAGCCAAGGTGATCTTATACACTCAAGTGGAGTTTTACTCCTCTTTGTGTTGATTTTAGGTGTTTAACTGCAAAAAAACATAAGCGTAGCTATCAGTGTCGTTGGTCGTTTAAATATATTTAAAAACAATGAGATGCTGATTCCTCTACGTGTGGCCGGGATAATAGATTGCCGTCAGAGTGAATATCACTGACGGGGGAGAACGCCTTTATATGAATACTTCAGTACAGCAGCGTTGGTATAAACAGCTCACGCCAGCTCAATGGAAGGCATTTATTGCCGCATGGATCGGTTATGCCCTGGATGGTTTTGACTTTGTGCTGATCACTCTGGTTTTGACAGATATAAAGCAGGAGTTTGGTTTATCCCTTATTCAGGCAACCAGCTTAATTTCTGCCGCATTTATCTCCCGCTGGTTTGGCGGTTTGGTATTAGGTGCAATGGGCGATCGTTATGGCCGTAAATTAGCCATGATTACCAGCATTGTGCTGTTCTCTTTTGGTACTCTGGCCTGTGGTTTGGCTCCGGGTTACACCACCTTATTTATTGCCCGATTAATTATCGGTATAGGTATGGCTGGAGAATATGGTTCCAGCTCCACTTATGTGATGGAAAGCTGGCCTAAAAATATGCGCAATAAAGCCAGTGGTTTTTTAATTTCAGGTTTCTCCATCGGTGCTGTATTAGCGGCACAGGCCTATAGCTATGTCGTACCGGTTTTCGGTTGGCGGATGCTGTTTTATATTGGTTTGCTGCCGATTATCTTTGCACTGTGGCTCCGTAAAAACCTACCTGAAGCGGAAGATTGGGAAAAAGCACAAACTCAATCAACTCAAAAACAATCTGCCAAATCACTCAATATGGTGGATATTCTGTATCGCAGTCACCTCAGTTACTTGAATATTGCTTTGACGATATTTGCCGCCGCAGCCTTGTATTTTTGCTTTACCGGTATGGTCGCTGCGCCAATGATCGCGGTGTTGGGAATATTATGCGCTGCCATATTTGTCTACTTTATGGTGCAAACCAGCGGTGATCGTTGGCCTACGGGTGTGATGCTAATGGTGGTGGTATTCTGCGCCTTCCTGTATTCCTGGCCGATTCAGGCGTTATTGCCGACCTATCTCAAGCTGGAGTTAGGCTACGATCCGCACACCGTAGGAAATGTGCTGTTCTTTAGCGGCTTTGGTGCGGCGGTGGGTTGCTGTGTTGGTGGTTTTCTCGGTGATTGGTTGGGCACCCGTAAAGCCTATGTTGCCAGCCTGCTGGTTTCGCAATTATTGATTATCCCACTGTTTGCTATCGGTGGTGGAAACATCATGTTGCTGGGAGCGGTGCTATTCTTACAGCAAATGTTGGGGCAGGGGATCGCCGGGTTACTGCCTAAGTTATTGGGCGGTTATTTCGATACCGAACAGCGCGCCGCCGGACTCGGGTTCACCTATAACGTTGGTGCATTAGGCGGAGCACTAGCACCGATTCTCGGCGCTTCGATTGCTCAACACCTCAGTCTGGGTACCGCATTAGGTTCATTGTCCTTCAGCCTGACATTTGTGGTGATTTTACTGATTGGTTTTGATATGCCATCTCGCGTTCAGCGCTGGATTCGACCAAAAGGATTGAGAATGGTCGATGCCATCGATGGCAAAGCGTTTAGCGGAGCCAAAAGCGCGGATACTCCAGCGGCGGTAGTCATAAAATAGTTAACCTAATAAATACGGTTTCTTCCCGCCCGGCTTATCTCAGCCGGGCTTTGCTTATGGGGCGAGCGCTGGAAACCAGCCATTTTACTGCCTTAGAGCATTTCATACTTGCACATCACTAAACGGTATATAAAAGCGTTACAGCTATTCGCTCAGTTATAAATACACTGATCATCATTAAGGCGTTAGCAGCCGGTGAATCCAGTGACTAAGGTGCAGAATGAAACAGATTTCGATGAACAAAGGAAGACTGAACGGATTATCGAAAGTGGCGCTTCTGAGCGCATTAGTCTTGAGCAGTGTGGCCGTTTCTGCCACTGAATTACTCAACAGTTCTTATGATGTGTCTCGCGAGTTGTTTTCGGCGTTGAATCCGGCTTTTCAGAAACAGTGGGAAGCGCAGAACCCCGGCGATAAGCTGACGATTAAACAGTCTCATGCTGGCTCATCCAAACAGGCATTGGCGATTTTACAAGGATTAAAAGCGGATGTTGTCACCTATAACCAAGTGACTGACGTACAAATCCTACACGATCGCGGTAATCTGATTCCGGCCGATTGGCAGGCACGCTTGCCAAACAATAGTTCGCCATTCTATTCCACGATGGCATTTCTGGTGCGTAAGGATAATCCAAAAGGGATCCACAACTGGAACGATCTGGTTCGCGAAGACGTTAAACTGGTGTTTCCGAATCCGAAAACCTCCGGTAATGGTCGTTACACTTATTTAGCCGCCTGGGGCGCGGCCAGTCAGGCTGACGGTGGGGATGATGCCAAGACGCGCGACTGGATGAAACGCTTCCTGAAAAATGTGGTGGTGTTTGACACCGGTGGCCGTGGCGCAACCACCACTTTTGTCGAACGTGGCTTGGGTGATGTGCTGATCAGTTTCGAATCTGAAGTGAATAATATCCGTAAAGAATACGGCAGCGATCAGTATGAAGTTATCGTCCCTCCAGTGGATATTTTGGCGGAATTTCCTGTTACCTGGGTCGATAAAAATGTTGAGAAAAACGGCAGCGAAAAAGCAGCCAAAGCTTACCTGAACTATCTCTACAGCCCAGCAGCCCAGCAGATTATTACCGGCTTTAACTACCGTGTGTATGACAAAGCTGCAATGGCGGCAACCCAATCCCAATTTCCGGAAACCAAGCTTTTCCGCGTAGAAGATCAGTTTGGCAGTTGGCCAACAGTGATGAGCACGCATTTTGTCACCGGTGGGGTGCTGGATAAATTGTTAGCGGAAGGGCATCAGTAATGTTATCGGCATCCAGTAAGCGGGTTTTGCCCGGATTTACCCTCAGTCTCGGCAGCAGCCTGCTTTACACCTGCCTGATCCTGCTTTTGCCCTTGAGCGCATTGGTGATGCAGTTGGCACAGATGAGCTTGGCGCAATACTGGGAAGTGATTTCTAACCCGCAAGTGGTTGCTGCCTACAAGGTGACTGTGTTGGCTGCTGGCGTAGCCAGCGTGTTTAACGCGGTATTCGGCATGTTAATGGCGTGGATTCTTACCCGTTATCAGTTCCCAGGCCGTAGTATTCTCGATGGTTTGATGGATTTGCCTTTTGCTTTGCCGACGGCAGTGGCTGGCTTAACGCTGGCGACGTTATTTTCTACCACCGGTTGGTATGGCGGTTGGCTGGCACAGTTTGATATTAAAGTTTCCTTTACCTGGTTGGGCATTGCTGTGGCGATGGCTTTTACCAGCCTGCCGTTTGTGGTGCGAACCGTGCAGCCGGTGCTGGA
The DNA here is from genome assembly GCF_000754815.1 of Yersinia ruckeri ATCC 29473. GTDB lineage: Bacteria > Pseudomonadota > Gammaproteobacteria > Enterobacterales > Enterobacteriaceae > Yersinia > Yersinia ruckeri. The sequence goes on along the minus strand of NZ_KN150747.1, from coordinate 3,254,839 downwards.
AGAATTAGGGCCGGAATACGAAGAGGCGGCTGAAACGCTGGGTGCCAGCCGTTGGCAAAGTTTCCGCCGGGTGGTGATGCCAGAATTGGCTCCGGCGCTGTTGGCAGGAACGGCGCTGTCTTTCACCCGCAGTTTGGGCGAGTTCGGTGCAGTGATTTTTATCGCCGGTAATATCGCGTGGAAAACCGAAGTCACCTCGCTGATGATCTTTATCCGTCTACAGGAGTTTGACTACCCAGCGGCCAGCGCCATTGCCTCGGTCATTCTGGCCGTATCACTCTTATTACTCTTCAGTATCAATGTGTTACAAAGTCGCTTTGGTCAGCGGATTGGAGGGCATTAATGGCGGATATTTCAACGTTTAACGGCGTAGCTCGCCCACCATTCAACTGGGGAAAATGGACGCTGATTACCCTTGGTTCGTTGTTTTCAGTGTTACTGCTGGTGATACCTATTATTTGGATTTTTATTACTGCATTCTCCAAAGGCATTGAGATAGTCGGGCAGAATCTGGCCGATCCAGATATGTTGCACGCTATTTGGCTAACGGTGTTGGTGGCTTTGATTACCGTGCCGGTAAATCTGGTGTTCGGCGTGGTGATGGCTTGGCTGGTGACGCGCTTCCAGTTCCCAGGTCGCCAATTATTGATGACGTTGATTGATATTCCTTTTGCTGTCTCACCGGTGGTTGCCGGTTTGATGTATTTGCTGTTTTACGGCTCTAACGGCGTGGTTGGTGGCTGGCTGGATGCCCACGATATCCAACTGATGTTCTCGTGGCCGGGCATGGTATTGGTCACGGTGTTTGTTACCTGCCCGTTTGTGGTGCGGGAATTGGTGCCAGTGATGATGAGTCAGGGCAGCCAAGAAGACGAAGCCGCCGTATTACTCGGGGCATCCGGTTGGCAGATGTTTCGTCGGGTCACTCTGCCGAATATCCGCTGGGCGCTGTTATACGGCGTGGTGTTGACCAACGCCCGAGCCATTGGTGAGTTCGGCGCAGTTTCGGTGGTATCCGGCTCCATTCGCGGCGAAACATATACCTTGCCACTGCAAGTCGAATTACTGCATCAGGATTACAACACCGCCGGTGCCTTTACTGCTGCGGCGTTACTTACCCTGATGGCGATAGTCACCCTATTTCTGAAGAGCGGCCTGCAATGGCGTTTGGCTCGTCAGGTTGTTCGCCTCGAACAGGAGGAAAAGCATGAGCATTGAAATTAACAATATCAGCAAATATTTTGGTCGTACCAAAGTATTGAACAACATCACGCTGGACATACCTTCGGGACAAATGGTCGCGCTACTGGGACCTTCCGGTTCAGGAAAAACCACGCTGCTGCGGATTATTGCCGGTCTGGAAAATCAGAATGCTGGGCATTTAAGTTTCCACGGTACCGATGTCAGCCGACTGCACGCGCGAGATCGGCGGGTGGGTTTTGTGTTTCAGCATTACGCGCTATTCCGCCATATGACGGTGTTCGATAATATCGCTTTCGGCTTGACGGTATTACCACGTCGGGAGCGACCCAATGCCGCCGCGATCCGGCAAAAAGTCGAACAGTTGCTGGAAATGGTGCAACTTGGGCATCTGGCGACCCGTTTTCCTTCCCAGCTTTCTGGTGGGCAGAAACAACGAGTCGCCTTGGCGCGTGCGCTGGCGGTAGAGCCACAAATTCTGTTGCTGGATGAACCTTTTGGTGCGCTGGATGCTCAGGTCCGTAAAGAACTACGCCGCTGGTTGCGTCAATTGCATGAAGAACTGAAGTTCACCAGCGTTTTCGTCACTCACGATCAGGAAGAAGCGATGGAAGTGGCGGATCGAGTGGTGGTGATGAGTCAGGGGAATATTGAGCAGGTGGGGACTCCGGATGAAGTGTGGCGTGAACCGGCAACCCGTTTTGTGTTGGAATTCCTCGGCGAAGTTAACCGTCTGAGCGGTGAAATTCGCGGCTCGCAGTTATTTGTTGGTGTGCACCATTGGCCGCTGGTACTGACGCCGATGCATCAGGGCAGCGTTGATTTGTTCCTGCGTCCGTGGGAAATGGAAATCAGTAGTCAGGCCAGTGCTCGTTGCCCTTTGCCGGTACAAGTGCTGGAGGTCAGTCCTCGAGGCCACTTCTGGCAACTGACTGTGCAGCCGATTGGCTGGCATCAGGAACCGATCAGCGTGGTGTTATCGGAAAGCGGTATTGCTGCTGCGCCAATCCGTGGTAGCCGCTACTATGTCGGTGGGTTGAATGCGCGTTTATATTCGGGCGATCAATTATTACAGCCTATTGCTATGGCTCAAAGCGCCTGATAGTTTTTGCTGACCACAGACATAAAAGTACGGTTAATGGCAATGTAGTCGCAGTGGTGAAAGCTGGCAGATCGTCAAGATATCCTGGTAGGCACGGGGACTTGACTCTCACCCAGCTGTCCTCACCAAAGAGGGTAAAATCGAGGTTTGTCAGCAGTCTGAGGTGGCCTACAGGCCGCCTTTTTACTTTTTTACTCGCTTCAACCGCAGTCCAAAAAATTAGGCAACAGGACACTTTTAATAGGTAAATAATGTGACAACCTTGGAACAATGCATCGGTAATACACCGCTGGTAAAATTACAGCGTTTGACTCAAGGTCTGAATGCGCAAGTGTGGGTCAAGTTGGAAGGTAACAATCCCGCCGGTTCGGTCAAGGATCGGGCAGCATTGGCTATGATTCAGCAGGCGGAATTACGCGGTGAGATTCATCCTGGCGATGTATTGATTGAAGCCACCAGTGGGAACACCGGCATTGCGTTGGCGATGATTGCCGCGATGAGAGGTTACCGGATGAAGTTGTTGATGCCGGAAAACATGAGCCAGGAACGCCAAGCAGCGATGAAGGCTTACGGTGCCGAACTGATTCTGGTTAGTCGCGAGCAGGGAATGGAGGGTGCGCGGGATCTGGCATGGTCCATGGCTCAGCAAGGGCAGGGAAAGGTACTGGATCAGTTTAATAATCAGGATAATCCACTAGCGCACTTTACTGGTACCGGTCCGGAAATCTGGCAGCAAACGGCGGGTAAAATCAGCCATTTTGTTTCCAGTATGGGTACCACTGGTACCATTACCGGTGTTAGTCGCTATCTGAAAAGTCAAAATCCTGCGGTAGAAATTATTGGTCTGCAACCGGCGGAAGGTAGTAGCATTCCTGGTATTCGTCGTTGGTCTCCGGCGTATTTACCGGGAATTTTCCGCCCTGAGCTGGTGGATCAAGTGCTGGATATCCAGCAGCGTGATGCAGAAAAAGTCATGAGCCAACTGGCCAAACAGGAAGGTATTTTCTGCGGTGTGAGTTCCGGCGGTGCGGTAGCAGGCGCTTTGCGCATAGCGGCGGACAATCCGGGTGCGGTGATCGTGGCGATTATTTGCGATCGCGGTGATCGTTATCTTTCCACGGGTGTTTTTGGTTAACTCATCATTTACTCACGCACGGGAGATGCCAAAATGCTGAGTAGGGCAGCTTGGTCAAGCAGATGAGAAAGAGTTATCTAATAAATAAAAAACGACGCCGAAGCGTCGTTTTTCTTATCCGCAATATCATTACTTCTTGATACGGATAATCGGTGTTTCACCGACGGTAACGCTGCCGGAGAGTTTGATCATTTCTTTGATCTCATCCATGTTGGAGATAACCACCGGAGTCAGGGTAGACTTGGCTTTCTCTTCCAGCAGGGCCAGATCGAACTCAATAACCACATCACCTTTTTTGACACGTTGACCTTCTTCGGCGATACGTTTGAAGCCTTCGCCTTTCAGTTCAACGGTATCAATACCGAAGTGGACAAACAACTCGATGCCGCTATCTGATTCGATAGAGAATGCATGGTTGGTTTCGAAAATTTTACCGATGGTACCGTCAACCGGAGCAACCATTTTGCTGCCTGATGGTTTGATGGCAATACCATCACCAACGATTTTTTCGGCAAAAACAACATCTGGCACATCTTCGATGTTAACGATTTCGCCAGACAACGGCGCAACGATTTCGATAGTGCCGCTGTCTTTCTTATCATCTGAAACCAGCGATTTCAGTTTATCGAACAAACCCATGATCTTCTCCTAAGTATTTATATTGGACAGCGTTCCAGTCTCATGGAATTAGCAGAGTGTTTTCTCTTCGATGAATGTGTTAACCAAATCCATCAATTCTTGCGCCGTTGGTTTAGACAGTGCTTCTGCTGCCAACGCCTTCACATCTTCGAAATTCGTGTTACGGATAATTTTCTTGATGCGCGGGATCGAGATTGCACTCATGCTGAATTCATCCAGCCCCATGCCCAATAACAACAGTGTAGCACGTTCATCACCAGCAAGTTCACCGCACATACCGGTCCACTTACCTTCAGCGTGAGATGCATCAATAACCTGTTTGATTAGGCCCAATACCGCAGGCGACATTGGATTATAGAGATGAGAAATCAGCTCATTGCCACGATCTACTGCCAGAGTATACTGAGTTAAATCGTTTGTCCCAATACTAAAGAAGTCAACTTCTTTTGCCAGATGGTGCGCGATGGTTGCCGCCGCAGGTGTTTCCACCATAACACCGACTTCGATAGACTCATCGAAGGCTTTATTTTCTTCACGTAACTGGGCTTTCAGCATATCAAGTTCGACTTTCAGCGCCCGCACTTCTTCAACAGAAATGATCATCGGGTACATGATACGCAGTTTGCCGAAGGCAGAGGCACGCAGAATGGCACGTAATTGCGCATGTAGAATCTCTTTACGATCCATAGCAATACGGATGGCGCGCCAGCCCAGGAACGGGTTTTCTTCTTTTGGCAGATTCATGTACGGCAGGTCTTTATCACCGCCGATGTCCATGGTACGAACGATCACTGCCTGAGAGCCCATGGCTTCCGCAACCGCTTTGTAGGCCTGGAATTGTTCTTCTTCCGTTGGCAGCGAGTCGCGATCCATAAACAGGAATTCGGTACGATACAGACCCACGCCTTCAGCGCCATTACGTTCTGCACCCGCGATATCGCGCACGGTACCAATATTGGCAACCACTTCAACCTGATGACCATCTAAAGTGATAGCTGGCAGATCTTTCAGTTTGGCTAGATCATTTTTCTCGGTGATATATTGGTTATTCACCGCTTTCAATTGGTCGATCACATCGCTGGTTGGGTTAAGGTAAATCTTGTTGTTAACCGCATCGAGGATCAGATAATCACCGTTCTTCACCTGTTTGGTGACATTGCTGGTACCAACAATGGCTGGCAATTCCAGCGAGCGCGCCATAATCGAGGTGTGAGAAGTACGACCACCGAGGTCAGTAATGAAGCCCAGAACTTTATCCAGGTTTAACTGCGCGGTTTCAGATGGCGTCAGATCCGTTGCAACCAGAATAACTTCTTCTGAAATGGCACCCAAATCGACGATAGTCAGGCCGAGAATATTTTTCAGCAGACGCTTACCGATATCACGCACGTCAGCCGCGCGTTCTTTCAGGTACTCGTCATCCAGTTCTTCCAGTGCTTTCGCCTGGCCTTCAATAATGGTGTAAGCGGCTGCGTCAGCCGAAGCATGCTCATCTTTGATTAGGGCTATGATTTCCTGCTCAAGCTCTTCGTCTTCCAACAGCATGATGTGGCCTTCGAAGATGGCAGCTTTTTCTTCGCCAAGGCTCTCGCCAGCTTTGGTCTTGATCGCTTCTAACTGTTCAGATGCTTTCGCCCTGCCAGATTTGAAACGTTCGACTTCCTGCTCTACTTGGTCAGCAGAGATTTTTTTCCGGTTGATAACAATCTCATCTTCTTTCAGTAAAAGTGCTTTACCAAAAGCGATACCCGGTGAAACTAAAATGCCTGAAATCATAACCCTACCTTACTCTTGACTGGTTTAACTTAAAAGACTGGGCTTCTTTTACTCAAGCTCTGCCATCAGTTTTACCAGGTGTTCAACGGCTTTCTTTTCGTCTTCACCTTCAGCAGAGATGACGACAACGGTGCCTTGGGTCAGACCCAGAGTTTGCAGTTTGAACAGGCTCTTGGCGCTGGCGCTTTTGCCATTGGAAGTCACGGTAATGTCTGAAGTGAAAGCTTTCGCTTCTTTTACAAACTGTGCGGCAGGACGAGTGTGTAGGCCATTCGGTGCGGTAATAGTAACTTCTTGCTGGAACATGGTGTTTCCCCAACTTATTTTGGATTTATGTTGTGGAGCTAAAGTCTAGTTTAATTATCCAACTTTAGCCTGTATTGGTTAGCGCCTGACTATGGAGCAAAGACAAGCTCTGATGCAACAAGAAACCAGAGTCATCGCCTGGCAGGATAACCTGCTACTGGCGTGGTGTCTCCAATCAGCACTTTATCTGCCGTATACTACTCTATAATCAGCGAAAGGATTAAATCGATTCAGCTAAAAGTAATAAGCGCTGCGGGATTAATTTTGTGCATCAAAATAATTGACCGGTTAAATACTAAACCCAGAGGGTAAAATCAATCATTATGTAGTGAAAAATTTGATGCACACCACAAAAAAAGCACCACAGAGGGTGCTTTTTTAGCATTTAGTGCGACGGCGTGGTTACTGTTGCAGCTCTTGCTCTGTGAACAGATCTGCGAACAACGCGGTGCTTAAATAACGTTCACCCGAGGAAGGAAGAATAACCACAATTTCCTTATCAGTAAAGCCGACTTCTTCGGAAAGCTTCAGCGCTGCGGCGACGGCTGCGCCGGAAGAAATACCCGCCAGAATGCCTTCTTCTTCCATCAGTCGGCGTGCCATGGCAATGGCATCATCATTAGAAACCAGCGCTACGCGGTCAACCAATGTTAAATCCAGATTACCGGGAATAAAACCTGCACCGATCCCTTGAATCTTATGGGGACCTGGCTTGATGGCTTCACCAGCCAGCGCTTGGGTAATAACGGGAGAATCCAGCGGTTCCACCGCGACCGTGGTGATAGCTTTACCCTTGGTTTTTTTGATATAGCGGCTAACGCCAGTTAGCGTGCCGCCAGTGCCGACACCGGCAATAAACACATCCACACCGCCATCGGTATCTTCCCAGATTTCCGGGCCGGTGGTTTTTTCATGGATTTCCGGATTCGCAGGGTTATTGAATTGTTGCAGGAGCAGATAGCGAGCCGGATCGGTAGCCTGAATCTCTTCAGCTTTGGCGATAGCGCCTTTCATGCCTTTGGCACCTTCGGTCAATACCAGATTGGCACCGAGGGCTTTCAGCAGCTTCCGCCGTTCAATACTCATGGTTTCAGGCATCGTCAATGTCAGTTTGTAACCGCGAGCGGCGGCGACAAACGCCAATGCAACCCCGGTGTTGCCGCTGGTGGGTTCAATCAGTTCAATGCCCGGTTTTAGAACGCCGCGTTTTTCTGCGTCCCAAATCATATTGGCACCAATGCGGCATTTTACGCTGAAGCTGGGATTGCGTGACTCTACTTTGGCCAGAATTTTTCCGTTGCCGATCCGGTTCAGTCTAACCAACGGCGTATGGCCGATTGTTAAAGAATTGTCTTCATATATCTTGCTCATAGCCCGTCCTTTAACTCTATGAAAATGTAGGAAACGTTCAAAGCATACGCTAACAGGTTGGCTATGGAAGTAAAGAATTGGTATATCGATATGTTATTAGGAAATAAGTTTTCATCTTGACAAGAAGGGCGCGTAAGCCGCGCCCTGGCTGGACTAGCGTGATGATTGGACAAACTGATGACGATAACGCTCTACCCACATAGCGGTAGCTCCGCAGACGGCAACGGGCATAATCACCAGATTGAGAAACGGAATCATGGTAAATACGCTGACCAGTGCACCGAACTGCATATTATCGACCTTATTTTGCCGTAGCGTGCTACGCATGGCGTGGAAGCTCACTTTGTGATTATCAAAAGGATAATCACAGTACTGAATTGACAGCATCCAGGCGCTGAACAGGAACCATAAGAGCGGCGCAACGGTCTGACCAATGCCGGGTACTAAGTAGAGCAGTAATAACATCAAGGCTCTTGGTAAGTAGTACATCAGCTTACGCCATTCCCGCGCCATGATGCGTGGCACATCTTTTACCAGACCGAGCACGCCAGTATCCGGCAAAGGCTTGCCTGTCAGTTCAGCTTCTAGCTGTTCGGCTAATAATCCATTAAACGGTGCCGCAATAAAGTTTGCCAGCGTACTGAACAGATAGCTGAATACCAATAATACGGAAATCAGCATCAGCGGCCACAGCAGATAACTCAACCACTGTAGCCAGTTCGGTACATAACTCATGAGTTGGGGAACCCAATCACTAATACGATTAAACAGCCACCAGAACGCGGCACCCATTAACAGCACATTTACCAACAAGGGTAAAATAACGAAGCGTCGGATACCCGGACGGGTCATTAATCGCCAGCCTTCCACAAAATAGTGAAACCCGCTGACGGTTTTTGGAGTTTTTTGCGAGTGCAACATGCCTTCCATTTCTCAATAACTGAATTGTCCAGACTATCATATTGCTATCAATTGTTGTCTTCCAGTACCATATTGTTCAATTAGTAAGCGAAATAACTAGCATAATCATCTTTCTTAACAGAAAATCGAGCACGGACTTGCACTTGTGTTCGTTGAGAAATAGAGTTAAAGGGTGAATGTTTGCCGCGGTGGCAATGTATTGGAACAACAGAGATAGTAATGATGCAGGATTTGCGTCTGATATTAATCGTTGTTGGCGCGATCGCCATAATAGCGTTGTTATTGCATGGTTTATGGACCAGCCGTAAAGAGCGCTCTTCACTTTTTCGCGATCGCCCAGTTAAACGTCCGAAACAAGAACGTGATGAAACCCCGATCGAGACTTTCGATGAAGGGGTTGGAGAAGTGCGGGTACGGACTTCTCATCCACAGGATAAGCCTTCGTTCAGTCACGCTGATGACAACGATGAAGTGCCGATCATCCAACATACTGAACCGAAACCGGCTTCGGTAAACGTAGCGTCTCGTCAGATGGCGGCAACACCAGTGCAGCCTGAATATGACGATCCGTTGCTGGGCGGACTCTCGCCTGAACAACCACCGCATGTCTCGTTGGGGGATCCGTTGTTGGGATCGGCAACTGAACACTATTCAGTGCCAGAACCGGCTCCAGAACCACCACGAATGGAACCGCAGCACGAACCTGTTGCTGCTCCGGCTCCGGAAGCGAAGAAAGAAAAGCTGAAAGAAACGGTTTTGGTTCTGCATGTTTCCGCACATCATGGTGGTTCCATTGGTGGCGAAGTGCTGTTGCAGAGCGTACTACAGTCTGGTTTCCAGTTTGGCGAAATGGGTATTTTCCATCGTCATCTCAGCCCGGCAGGTAGTGGCCCGGTTCTGTTCAGTCTGGCGAATATGGTCAAGCCAGGGTCATTTGATCCTGACAGCATGTCTGATTTCTCAACGCCTGGCATCTCAATGTTTATGATGGTGCCGTCTTATGGCGATGCGAATCAAAACTTTAAGTTGATGCTGCAATCGGCTCAACGTATTGCTGATGACGTCGGTGGTGTGGTGCTGGATGATGAGCGCCGCATGATGACTCCGCAGAAGCTGGAGACCTATAAGGCACGCATCCGTGAAGTGTTGGATGCTACCGCCGAATAGTGCGCTCAGGTAGCGAAACGAATTAACCCGAACCCCCGCATGCCGGGGGTTTTTTATCTTTGATGGTGAGCCATGGAATCGATAATCCAACAAATAAATCAACTACGAGCCTCACTGCGCCATCACGAGCACCAATACCACGTATTGGATGCACCAGAAATTCCCGATGCAGAATATGATCGTTTGATGGGCGAATTACGCGAGTTGGAAGCGCAACACCCTGAGTTGATTACCGCAGATTCGCCGACCCAACGGGTGGGTGCCGCACCTTTGGATGCTTTCGAACCGGTGCGTCATGAAGTTCCGATGCTATCGCTGGATAACGTATTTGATGAAGAAAGTTATCTGGCTTTCGATAAGCGGGTTCATGACAGGTTGAAAACTGCCGAACCGCTGACTTTTTGCTGTGAGCTTAAATTAGATGGTTTGGCCGTTAGTTTACTGTATGAAAACGGTGAGTTGATACGTGCAGCGACTCGTGGTGATGGTACCACTGGCGAGAATATCACGGCTAACGTTCGTACTATTCACGCGATTCCCCTGCGTTTGCAGGGTGACAATATTCCGCGTCGGGTGGAGGTGCGTGGTGAAGTTTTCATGCCGCAGGCCGGTTTTGAGCAACTCAATGACGATGCACGACGTAAAGGCGGAAAAATCTTTGCGAACCCGCGTAATGCAGCGGCGGGTTCGTTACGTCAGCTTGATCCGCGGATTACGGCCAAACGGCCTTTGACATTCTTCTGCTATGGCGTTGGTTTAGTGGATGGCGGTGAACTGCCCAGCAGTCATTTTGAACGTTTACAGCAGTTTAAAGCCTGGGGCTTACCGGTTAGCGAACGTGTTCAACGCTGTACTGGCGTAGATCAGGTTATCGCTTTTTATCATCAGGTTGAACAAGATCGCGCTCATCTCGGTTTTGATATCGATGGCGTGGTCATCAAGGTTGATGCGCTGGATTTGCAGGAACAATTAGGGTTTGTTGCCAGAGCGCCACGTTGGGCGACGGCGTTCAAGTTCCCGGCGCAAGAACAGATGACTCAGGTGCGAGAAGTTGAGTTTCAGGTTGGTCGTACTGGTGCGATTACACCGGTAGCACGCTTGGAGCCAGTGCTGGTAGCCGGCGTGATGGTCAGTAATGCGACCTTGCATAATGCCGATGAAATAGAGCGTCTTGGTTTGCGGATTGGCGATACGGTGATGGTGCGGCGTGCCGGTGATGTTATCCCGCAGATTGTTGGCGTAGTGATCGATGAACGTCCTGCGGATGCGCGGGAAATCATATTCCCCGAACATTGTCCGGTTTGTGGTTCTGATATTGAGCGGATTGAAGGGGAGGCGGTGGCTCGTTGCAGCGGCGGCTTGTTCTGCGCAGCACAGCGGAAAGAAGCGTTGAAGCATTTTGTTTCTCGTCGTGCGCTGGATGTTGATGGCATGGGCGATAAAATCATCGAACAGTTAGTGGAAAAAGAGTATGTCCACAATCCAGCCGATCTCTTTAATCTCAGCGCTGGAATACTGACCGGATTGGATCGCATGGGGCCGAAATCGGCACAAAATCTGGTGGCTGCGTTGGAAAAAGCCAAACAAACGACCTTTGCCCGTTTCCTGTATGCCCTGGGTATCCGTGAAGTGGGCGAGGCTACCGCAGCCCATCTGGCCGCACATTTCCGCACTCTGGAGAATCTGCGTGCAGCCGATGTGGAAGCACTGAAAGCGGTGCCGGATGTGGGCGAAGTGGTGGCAAAACATGTGCTTAATTTCCTGTCAGAAGAACATAATCAGCAGGTGATTCAACAGCTTGAACAAGTGATTAGCTGGCCGGAACCACAGTTGATTATCGCCACAGAGATCGACAGCCCGTTTGCTGGAAAAACCGTGGTACTCACCGGTTCGTTAACCATTCTGTCGCGGGATGAAGCCAAAGATCGTTTAACCGCGTTGGGCGCGAAAGTCAGCGGTAGCGTATCGAAAAAGACCGATCTGGTGATTGCCGGTGAAGCCGCAGGTTCGAAACTGGCCAAGGCACAAGAGTTAGGCATTCAGGTTATCGACGAAGCTGAAATGATTCGCTTATTGGGCGAATCAGAATCAATCTAAATCCACCGCTTCGGCGGTGGCGTGCATCTGATCTGATAGCGGAAACGGTATGGAAAAAGAAAGTCTGATCGAAATCGCTAATACCCGGATGCCTTTTGGTAAATACCAAGGCCGGAGGTTAATTGATCTACCGGAAGAGTATTTACTGTGGTTTGCTCGCAAAGGCGAGTTCCCACCCGGTAAATTAGGCATGCTGATGGCTCTCACCATGACGATCAAGATGGAAGGGCTTGAAGGACTGGTCAAACCGCTTAAACGCGGTTGACACATGATGATGGCGTTGTTTCTCTGACGCGGGCATCAGCATGGCCTAACCCTGATTTAATCTGTATGGGTTAGATAAAAACGTTAATTTTATTCTGTTCCGAAGGGCGGTTGATACCGTCACCATTTTTTGCCATTTGGCTGGTGGTACTCGCATTTTGTTGCGATTTTTCCGCTTCCTTCGCTTGAATTCGGGCAATTTCTGCTTGTAATGTCTTGATTTGATTTTGGATTAGTTGCTGCTGTTTCTGTTTTTCATTGATAGGAAGATCAGAATCTTTAAGGGAATTCAGTTTTTCGGTCAGGTTTTTAATTTGCTGGCTAAGGGCCTTGATTTGCGCCTGAGCGTCGCTGCCAGTCGGGGTGGTGCTGGCTTTATTTTCGCTTCTGACTTGCTGTGAAACTGGCGCAGCCGTAATGGTATTAGACATCCTTTTCTCCTAACATTTGGGTTGTAGCAAACCTATCGGCAAAATAGTGCGGATCTTTAGCTGTATCGCTGCATATTTCAACGCTCAGGCTTTAGCGTCATGGCTTAAATACAAATTAGGCCACTGTATTAACCAGCCTTTTTCGGCAACGCGCTGATGAAACGTCGCTAGATCACCATTCTTTGGATTAAAGGTAATGGTTGAGTCAAACAGGGCGTGTAAACCGAAGGGGGCAATTAGCGTCAGCGTATCATCCGGTTCCAGCCTGACACCGATGGCCGTTTCGATCTCAACCCAATAGCTGATAGCGTCTTGGGTACTGGCATAGGGCGGGCGACCACTGCGTAAATGCATTCGCGCCTGATTTTTTACTGACCACGGCAAAGGGGATTGCGTTAACAGGCGAGACTCTAACCATTTATCCCGTTCAGCGCTGCAATTTTCGCGATCAAAATAGACCAGATCGATATCGTTCAGCGGCGTGGCCTGATGATAGTTGTGAAGACTATCCCACACCCGATTACGTACAAAACCAGCGGCCAGACACCACTGATTAAGCCCGAGATTTCGGGCGTAACGCAGAGCCGTCATGCGCTGATTATCTGCCTGTATCCATTCAATAACTTGCTGTTGCTGAGCGATATTCATTCCAATCTGGCCAATTTGTTGAATAAATCGTGGAGAGCATAGCAGCGGGGGATCATACTTTATTTATGCGTGGGCAGGAAAGCAAAAAACCAGCCATCGGCTGGTTTTTTAAAAGTTGGTGGAGCTAGACGGGATCGAACCGTCGACCTCTTGCATGCCATGCAAGCGCTCTCCCAGCTGAGCTATAGCCCCACAAAGGTGGTGTAGTACTGGAAATTCGCACTGAAAATTATCTGTACCGCCAATCAACCTTGACTGCATTCAATCAAGCGAAGTTTGGTGGAGCTAGACGGGATCGAACCGTCGACCTCTTGCATGCCATGCAAGCGCTCTCCCAGCTGAGCTATAGCCCCGATGTACACATAATAAATCGTGTGAACGGGGCGCATAATATGAAACCGCAGAAACAGTGTCAACGGCTAATTCCATTTCTGACGCTAAGCGCTGAAAAAGCCGCCAAATCAGCGATGAAACTGCGAAATATTGGAGGCGTGTTCACAGTTTTTGCCAAAAGTAGTATGAAAAAAGCGGCTACAGGAGCCGCTCGGATATTAAGCTAAACAGAATATTTACTGTTGGGCTTCACGTTCGGTAATAAATGCCAGTGCTTTATCAATGCGCGACAAACAACGTGACTGACCAATAGCGTAAACAGTCACATCCATGCCTGGAGATTGGCCGGCACCAGTGACAGCAACGCGCAGTGGCATACCCACTTTACCCATGCCAACGCCCAGTTCGTCTGCGGTACCCTGAATCGCATTGTGAACGTTTTCTGCCGTCCAGTCGGTAATCGCAGCCAGTTTGCTACGAACGGCTTCCAACGGTTGGCGTGCAACCGGACGCAGATGTTTTTTAGCAGCATCAACGTCAAATTCGTCAAATTCTTCATAGAAGTAACGGCAAGACTCGGCCATTTCTTTCAGCGTCTTGCAACGCTCGCCGAGCAGTTTAACGATCTCGACCAGTTCAGGGCCATTGCGAGTGTCAAAACCTTGCTGCTCAATATGCCATGCCAGATGAACCGCAACCTGTTCTGCTGGTAAGGTATTGATGTAGTGATGGTTCAGCCACTGCAATTTCTCAGTGTTGAAGGCGCTGGCAGATTTACTGATATCATCCAGTGTGAACAGTTCTTTCATCTCTTCAATAGAGAAGATTTCCTGATCGCCGTGAGACCAGCCTAATCGCACCAAATAATTCAGTAACGCTTCTGGCAGATAGCCATCATCACGGTATTGCATTACGCCTACTGCGCCATGACGTTTAGAGAGTTTCTTGCCGTCGTCGCCCAGAATCATGGACACATGAGCGTAAACCGGTACCGGTGCGCCCAGTGCTTTCAATATATTGATTTGACGTGGTGTGTTATTGATATGGTCTTCGCCCCGAATAACGTGAGTGATTTCCATATCCCAGTCATCAATGACGACGCAGAAGTTATAGGTTGGCGAGCCATCGGTACGGCGGATGATCAAATCATCCAGCTCTTGGTTGCTGAATTCGATTGGTCCACGAATTTTGTCATCAAAGATAACAGAACCTTCCTGCGGGTTACGGAAACGCACTACGGATGGCTCATCAGCGCTGTGGGTGCATTGGCTATCACGGCAGTGACCGTCATAACGCGGCTTCTCACCGTTGGCCATTTGAGTTTCGCGCAGTTCGTCCAGGCGTTCACGGGAGCAGTAGCAACGATAGGCAGTACCATTTTCCAGCATTTGATCAATGACCGCGTTATAGCGGTCAAAACGTTTGGTTTGGAAGTATGGGCCTTCATCCCAATCCAGATTCAACCAATTCATCCCGTCCATGATGGCATCGATGGCTTCCTGCGTAGAACGTTCCAGATCGGTATCTTCTATACGTAATACGAACTCACCACCGAGGTGGCGGGTGAACAACCATGAATAAAGGGCGGTACGGGCACCACCAACATGAAGATAGCCGGTTGGGCTAGGTGCAAAACGGGTTTTGATTTTCATTGAGATCAATTGCCTTATTACGCTACGCCTGTCGGCAGATGCCGACGATTGCTCGAAATTTGAAAAAAGTAAGCCACATTCTATCACTCTGCTCCAATTCCTCAACGCCGTTCCGGATTTGACTGATGTTATTCATAGTTGTTATGGCTAAAGAACCGTCAGCGCTGGTGATAAATATCGCATCCTGTTTAAAATTGCGGCGAACGATTGTTTTCGTTTTAAAAACCGTTGACTCACTTCGAACTATCCCTATAATGCGACTCCAACAAGACGGCGGGGCGATTAGCTCAGTTGGTAGAGCATCTCCTTTACACGGAGGGGGTCATCAGTTCGAATCTGGTATCGCCCACCAAACTCGACGTGTTGGTAGTCAGAAGTAAAATGAGATAGATGAGGGCGATTAGCTCAGTTGGTAGAGCATCTCCTTTACACGGAGGGGGTCATCAGTTCGAATCTGGTATCGCCCACCAMACTCGACGTGTTGGTAGTCAGAAGTAAAATGAGATAGATGGGGGCGATTAGCTCAGTTGGTAGAGCATCTCCTTTACACGGAGGGGGTCATCAGTTCGAATCTGGTATCGCCCACCACTTCTTAGGTCATCAAATATAATGGGTCGTTAGCTCAGTTGGTAGAGCAGTTGACTTTTAATCAATTGGTCGCAGGTTCGAATCCCGCACGACCCACCATTATATCCAGTATCGAAATACCTCCCGCGAAAAAATAAATCACATACTGCACGATTCGTGTGGGTGAGATCCTGCGTTCAGGTTCGAGCCGAGCGAAGCGAGACAGCAACGCGAACGCGTTGACCCGAAGGGCGAGGCCAACGGCCGAGTCATCCCGCACGACCATGAAAGGCAATCGTTGATTATCCTCGTTAACCATTCCTTCTGCTGATTCGCCGTTCCTAGAGCACTCGATTTCCGTCTTATTATGACGCCTGTAACGCCCCATACGGCATGGGCAAGTAAACTTGGATACGCATTAATATCAGAGTAATAAATGCCACCTTGAGGCGCTATGGCACAAATAATCATAACAGTGATAGGAAGTGCGGATATATAGATGATAATCAGAAGGGATATTGCTGTTTGTGAAAGCGTGACTTTCTTATCTTCGGAGTGCCGTGGTTAAAAATCGTCAACTGATGTTGATACGTTTTGGTCAAAAGCCGCTGAGGAAAAGTGCGGTATCAACAAGTCGTTGAGATAAAAAAGGCGCCGCAGCGCCTTTTTTCAACAGTCAAAACCGGTAATTTAGAGAACTAGGCCTGCAATAGAAGCCGACAGAATGCTAACCAGTGTTGAACCGTATAGCAGTTTCAGACCGAAGCGTGAAACCACGTTGCCCTGATGCTCATTCAGTCCCTTAATTGCACCTGCTACGATGCCGATAGAAGAGAAGTTGGCGAAAGACACCAGGAACACAGACAGGATACCCACGCTGCGTGGAGACAATTCGGAAGCCACTTTCTGTAAGTCCATCATGGCAACGAATTCGTTGGAAACCAATTTAGTCGCCATGATGCTGCCGACTTGCAGCGCTTCATGAGTTGGCACACCCATAACCCAGGCAAATGGGAAGAACACATAGCCGAGAATGCCCTGGAAGCTGATACCAAACGCAAAAGTGAACAGGGCGTTAACTGCGGCAATCAGCGCGATAAAACCAATCAGCATCGCGGCAACGATAATAGCTACTTTGAAACCAGCCAGAATATATTCACCGAGCATTTCAAAGAAGCTTTGTCCTTCATGCAGCGTACCCAATTGCAGTTCTTCCTCTTCGCCCACTTTGTATGGGTTGATCAGAGACAGAACGATAAAGGTACTGAACATGTTGAGAACCAGTGCGGCGACAACAAATTTGGCATCCAGCATCGACATATAGGCACCGACGATCGACATGGAAACGGTCGACATCGCGGTGGCTGCCATGGTGTACATCCGTTTTTCCGACATCTTGCCTAAAATGTCTTTATAGGCAATGAAGTTTTCGGATTGACCAAGAATTAGTGAGCTGACGGCGTTGAAAGACTCCAATTTACCCATACCGTTCACTTTGGAAAGTAGGGTACCAATCAGGCGAATTACCACCGGCAACACTTTGATATGTTGCAGAATACCGATCAATGCAGAAATAAAGACGATAGGGCAAAGTACTCTAAGGAAGAAGAAGGCCAGACCTTTATCACCCATATTCCCGAAGACAAAATCGGTGCCGGTTGCAGCGAACCCGAGTAACTTGTCAAAGAAGGCGGCGAATCCTGTCACAAAACCCAAGCCTATTTCTGAATGAAGGAAGAAGTAGGCTAAAAGCACTTCAATAACCAACAACTGAATCACGAATCGAATGCGAATGCTTTTGCGATCTTTACAAATTAGCAGAGCCATAATGGCCACGACGACCAAGGCCAACGCAAACTGTAGAATATGGGACATGTGTGCTCCAAACTTGAGGCAGGCTAGATTTCGATGGCTATTTTATGTAACGGCTACATTAAAAACGAGATGTATATTGCAAATATAAAAACTCACCTGAATGTTTGCAGTTAAATTAGTGGGTTTGGTCACAAAACTAGCGGTGTTAATAATTTTCTCGATTAGTAGCGTAATTGTGCTAATTTGTTGAGAAATCTTGCATAAACAGCAAGCTGGTTAGTGAATACAAGCACAAATTTACAGAAAGTAAAACCCGGTTATCAAAACGGGAATCGTTGATATTGGCTATCAAAGAGATAAGTTTTACCGCTATAAATGCGCTTGATAATTATTATCATTTAGATAGTATTATATAGACATAATATATCTAAGGGCAAAATTGATATGCTGAACAGCCGCGCCTCTGTCTTACCCAGCCGAACATCAAGAAAGGTTAAACTTTCTCTGATGGGGCCAGCTTTTATTGCGGCTATTGGCTACATCGATCCCGGTAACTTTGCCACCAACATTCAGGCCGGTGCCTCATTCGGTTATACGCTGCTTTGGGTCGTCGTCTGGGCCAATGTGATGGCGATGCTGATCCAACTTCTTTCGGCTAAACTCGGTATTGCAACCGGAAAAAATCTGGCTGAACATATTCGCGATCGTTTTCCCCGTCCAGCCGTTTGGGCCTATTGGGTGCAGGCAGAAATCATTGCTATGGCAACCGATCTGGCCGAGTTCATCGGAGCGGCTATTGGCTTTAAATTGCTACTTGGGGTGACTTTGCTGGAAGGGGCGGTGTTGACTGGTATTGCCACCTTCTTGATATTGATGCTGCAAAATCGTGGGCAGAAGTCACTGGAGTGGGTGATTGGCGGCCTACTGGTGTTTGTGGCAGCCGCTTATATCGTGGAGTTGGTCTTTTCTCAGCCGCAGGTTGCCGCATTGGCTAAAGGGATGTTGATTCCCGACCTGCCGAACAGCGACGCGGTATTTTTGGCTGCTGGAGTGTTGGGTGCCACCATCATGCCTCACGTTATTTATCTGCACTCTTCTCTGACGCAAAACGCAGGTAAAGAGTCAAAAGCTGATCGCTATGCATCGACCAAACTGGATGTGGCCATCGCCATGACCATTGCCGGGTTTGTCAATCTGGCGATGATGGCAACGGCGGCGGCAGCCTTTCATTTCAATGGATACGGCAGCATTGCCGAAATTGAACAGGCTTATCTCACCTTGCAACCGCTACTGGGACAGAGCGCCGCCACCATCTTTGGCTTGAGCCTGCTGGCAGCGGGTCTGTCTTCTACCGTGGTGGGAACATTGGCTGGGCAGGTGGTCATGCAGGGATTTGTACGTTTTTATATTCCCATCTGGATACGCCGGAGTATCACGATGTTACCGTCATTTGTGGTGATTATGATGGGGCTGGACGCCACGCGGATACTGGTCATGAGTCAGGTATTGCTGAGTTTTGGTATTGCGTTGGCACTGGTGCCGCTATTGTCCTTTACCGGTAACAAAGAATTGATGGGTGAAATGGTTAACTCCCGGCTGATTCAGAACGCAGGGAAACTCATTGTGCTGATAGTGATCGGGTTGAATCTATATTTATTGGTTAGTCTGATTTAGTTGATATGATTAATCATCATCGAGGGTGAATTATTTGATATAGCGAGAATCTGATGCCCGGCGGCGAAGCTCACCGCCGGAGCCAGTTTTAATCGTCGTGATCATGATGATGTTTATGATGTGATTTTTTGTGTTTTTTATAGGCTTTTTTATCGTATTTCCAGTAGCGCCCATCGTGATAATAATAGTTTTTCTTCCACCAGACTTTATCTTGCCAGCGATGACCGTCCCAGTAATGACCGCGTTGGCTACGCTCACCTAAATCTTGACCTTGATGCCCTTGCCACCATTGACGATCGCGCCAGTCATAGCCATCCCAGTAGTTGCCACTTTTATCCTGCTCGCCAATCTGTAAAGAGATCCCAGGCAGTAGATTAATACTGACAGCTTTCGCCGATGGTGCCATCGGTAGTATCGCCAGCACGGTAATCAGCAATAAGGGTTTGAACACAATGAATTCCTTTATTTACCTGACGGCAGTAGTTAAACCTAAGCCGACATTCAGTCACGCAATATTCAACATATTAATAGTCACGATAGTAGGTGGCGTTAGGATAAAACTTGGAAATGATATTTTAGGAATTATCTGCCTGTCATTGTGCTGCGGTAAGCTGTTCCAATAACCAGAAACCGGCTGGTCCCGGTGGGTTTTCTTTCGACCATACTGCATCCAGAGAAATCATTTTTGGCCAACCAACAGCGGATAACTCTACCAATTTGTTGTGGCTAAACTGTTGTACCAGCCAACGGGGCAGAATGGCCCAGCCAAATCCCTGTTCGGCCATTTCCAGTAACATCAAATAACTGGGTGCCGACCATACTGGTCCTTGCGAGGTATTTTCCTCAGTTTGTGTGTAAGTGTTCAAACGAAGTTGTCGGCTGGTGGCCAGTTGTTCTGGATGGATATTTTCGCATTGTGTCAATGGATGGCCGCGTTGGGCAAATAACGCCATTTCTGATTGCTCCGGTAACCGGCTCACGCCAATATCTGGTGGATAATTATTTTGCGTTTCTACCATGCCGAGGTGGGCACGACCTGCGTGCAGTAAATCGATCACATCATCGGCTTCCGCGATCATACATTCAAACTCAATATCTGGATAGCGTTGCTCGAAGCGCTGCAGCAGGGCTTGGTGATGGGTAGGTTGATAAATATCCGACAATACAAAACTAAGGCGTGGTTCAACACGATCAGCAAGACGAATCGACAGTTTATCCAAACGCTCACTGGCAGCCAGAATTTCTTGCACATGCACCAATACTCTCCGTCCGTGAGTGGTTAAGACTGGTTGGCGAGCCTGACGATCAAACAGTATCAAACCGAGATCAGCCTCAAGATGGGCAATGGCGGTACTGATGGTGGACTGACTTTTACGCAGCTTGCGGGCGGCGGCAGAGAAAGAACCCTGCGCGGCAGATTCGACAAACGCAATTAATGCCTCGGGAGAATATTTCATGATGTATCTATTTAATCGATGGATTCTATTTTTAATCTATCCCAAAAAGCGATGATAATCACCCGGCCATTATCAATTCATCAAAAAGCAGGTCAATGTTATGCCGGTTCATCACAAATCATTTATAGAACGTATTATCCACGCTGTGGGGTTTGAAGTTATCGCTGTGGGCATTTGTGCGCCGCTGGGTGCCTGGTTATTGAATCGCTCAGTGCTACAAATCGGGACA
The DNA here is from genome assembly GCF_000754815.1 of Yersinia ruckeri ATCC 29473. GTDB lineage: Bacteria > Pseudomonadota > Gammaproteobacteria > Enterobacterales > Enterobacteriaceae > Yersinia > Yersinia ruckeri. The sequence goes on along the minus strand of NZ_KN150747.1, from coordinate 3,234,055 downwards.
TTGGCGGTGATGTTGTCTACGGTCGCTATGCTGTGGAACATTATTTATAACAGTCTATTTGACCGCATCTGGCCGGTAAGTTGTGTGGCGAAGACGTTGAGGGTACGTATCTGGCATGCATTTGGTTTTGAAGCTGGCTTCGTACTGATCGGTGTGCCTATCGCAGCCTGGATGCTGGGTATTTCATGGCGACAGGCTTTTATGCTGGAGATCGGTTTCTTCCTGTTCTTCCTGCCCTATACCATGGCGTATAACTGGCTTTACGACACGCTGAGAGCGCGAGTGATTGCTTCTCGCCATCAAAGAAAAGAAAAACTGGCGGCTTATCAGAATAATAGTCAGGACTAAAGGCCAGAAAATAATAGGAGAAAACGCAACTCAAACGTTTTTTCCCACGGCTGAAACGTTTTTTGTGATCGATATCGCTAAAGACAAGGTGTTTATCTTCTGAAGATTGTTGTTTTCCAAGCGGGATTTTACAGTGGATGCAGCGAGTTAAATCTGCATTTAACGGAGAAGTATCTGATGACGATCTATGCCCTGGTGGGTGATGTTGGCGGGACTAATGCCCGTTTGGCGCTATGCGCTGTTGCGACGGGCGAAATATCTCAGGCGAAAACTTATTCAGGTCTTGAGTTTGACAGTCTGGAAGCGGTTATCCGCCATTATCTGGCTGAACATGATGTAGCGATTAAAGATGCCTGTATTGCTATTGCCTGCCCGATTACCGGTGATTGGGTGGCAATGACTAACCATAGCTGGGCATTTTCGATTGTGGAAATGCAAAAGAACCTCGGCTTACAAACGTTGCAAGTGATAAACGATTTTACCGCTGTCTCTATGGCGGTTCCGATGCTTTCTGAACAGGATGTTATCCAGTTTGGTGGCGGAAAGGCGCAGCCAGGTAAACCCGTGGCGGTATATGGTGCGGGCACGGGGCTGGGCGTTGCCCATCTGGTCCATTTCGATCGCCGTTGGCTGAGTTTACCGGGAGAGGGTGGTCATGTGGATTTTGCGCCTAACAACGAAGAGGAAGATCGTATTTTGGCAGTGCTGCGTCAAGAACTAGGGCATGTCTCTGTCGAGCGAGTGCTATCTGGTTCGGGGTTGGTGAATTTATACCGTGGGATTGTGATTGCGGATCATCGGGTACCAGAAAATCTGGCACCTAAAGACGTGACTGAACGTGCATTGGCTGATAGTTGCACCGATTGCCGGCGCGCATTATCGCTGTTTTGCGTCATTATGGGTCGTTTTGGCGGTAATCTGGCGCTTAATCTCAGCACGTTTGGCGGTGTTTATATTGCGGGTGGCATTGTTCCGCGCTTTATGGCGTTTTTCAGAGCATCTGGTTTCCGCACGGCTTTTGAAGATAAAGGACGTTTCAAGGATTTTCTCACCGAAATTCCAGTGTATATGATTACCCATCAGCAGCCGGGATTACTGGGAGCGGGAGCTTACCTACGTCAGACCTTAGGCATGGAACTGTAATTTTCTCATTTAAGCATGAGCAATAAAAAACCACGTCAGATTAACGACGTGGTTTTTTATGTCACAGTCTTACCCTTGGGGTTAAGCGTGGCTACCCGCAGCAATCCCGCTGGGTGTATTTTCTTCTGTGGTTTCTACCCGTTTAGCCGTATCTTTCGGTGGTTTGATAATCAGGGTTAACAACAATGAAACCACGGACATCACCGCAATGACGATAAAGGTGGCGTGGAATCCACCCAAGCTTGCGGCAATAAATGAACCCGCTAAGGCACCCAAACCAAAGCCCTGATAGATAACGCCGTAGTTTTTGCTGTGATTTTTCAGGCCGAAGAAGTCACCGACAATGGCCGGGAATACCGTAATGTTGCCACCAAAGCAGAAAGCAATGGCACCGACGCACAGGAAGAACAGGGAATGAGTCAGTGGAACAAAACTCAGCACACAGACTGCCAGCGTGGTGACGAGCAAAGTAAAGGTAATCACCCGTAAACGACCGACTTTATCGGACAGCGCACCTAGAATAATACGACCTGCGGTATTAAATATGGCGATGGCGGAAACAGTATTAGCGGCGGTTTCCAGATCCATTCCTGCCAATTCAACCCCTAAATCCTTCACGATACCAATCAGATACAGCCCACTCATACAGGCAGTGAAGAAGATAATAAACAGGAAGTAAGACTCTTTGACCGCAAGCATTTCTTTGACGCTGAAATCACGGCCATTCAGGCTGTCTTGCGGCATATTGGCGGCCTGTGGCGTGCTGATTTTCTCTTTCAACAACAATGAACCGCTACTGACCAGAACCATTACGATGATTCCCCAGTAGAAAAAGGCCAGAGAAACCCCCTCGTTGACAATCAGGCTGGCATTAACGTATTTGAACAGCAGGCTGCCAGTACCGAAAGCGCCAACAGAAATACCGGCAATCAGACCCTTACGCTCAGGGAACCATTTAATCAGGTTAGACAGCGTGCTGATGTAGGCGGTACCGTCGGCAAAACCAACCACGACGCCGGCCAGTAAATAAATCATGCCGAGGGAGGTCGCGAAGGAGCTGGCAATCAGGCCTAAACCGAGAATCAGGCCAGAAATCAGCGTCAGATTGCGGATGCCAAAACGTTCCTGTAAGCGGCCAGCGAACAAAGTGGCAATGGCGAGAGAAAAACTGGTAATAGAAAAAGTGGTGGCAACGGCTCCCAGCGACCAACTGAATTTTTCACCTAGCGGCTGATTGAAAAGACTCCAGGTATAAATCGTCCCCAAGCCCATCTGAACAATGATCGTACCTACAACGATTAACCAACGATTTACCGGTTTGTTGTTCATGCCGGACTCCTTAACATCAATGCATCTGGCCCGAAAAATTCGGTCTGCCATAAAATTACGAGCTGATGATTGACGAAGGATTGAGAGGTTAGGTCGCTATCAGCCCGCCCAATGAAATCAGTATACGGGCGGGGTTATCATGAAAGATCAAATAGGGAATGAGCTGCACCCAGTGTGGAATGAAATGCATCTACAGGCGCATCAACTGCCGAAATTCTTTTACCTTGCTGCGGCTAACGGGGACTTCAAAGTCCAAATCGCTAAGACGCAAGATATAGGTGTTATTGAACCAAGGGACAATTTCACGAATTTTTGACAGATTGACGCAGTAAGAACGGTGGCAGCGGAAAAAATGCTCTTCCGGCAGTCGACTAAAAAACTCGCTAATATTCATCGGCATAATGAATTCTTCCCGACGAGTATAGACCAGCGTGACTTTCTCCTGAGCCGCAGCATAATAGATATCATTGATATCAGTAACAATAATTCGCTCATCCTTCATCAGATTGATGCTGTAGGCGCTGCGTGCTACCTGGCTGGTAGGCTGCTCACTTTCCTGACGGTTACGTTTGTGCAGTGCTTCCAGTTTTTGCAGCATAGTGACAATACGTGACTCGTGATAAGGCTTCAAAATGTAATCAAAAGCTTCGATTTCAAAGGCTTCAACAGCATGCTCTTTATAGGCAGTAATAAAGATAATATGCGGTTTATGGGTGAATTTACTGATATTTTGCGCCAGCAGTACCCCATCCAGTGAGGGGATGTTGATATCGAGGAAAATGGCATCGACCTGATGATTTTGCAGATATTTCAATACATCCAGCCCATCGTCAAAGGTTGCCTCGATAGTTATGCCACTGTGCTGACGAATGAGATAACTCAATTCCTCCTGCGCCAGAAATTCATCTTCAACAATAATGGCTTTCATGGATAACGCTCCGGTTGAACGGGGGAAGTTAAATTATGCATGAACTTTGCTACCATTTTTGCTGATAAAGAATGAAATCTCGGTACCTGGCTCCAAACGACGAATTTGCAGGCCAGCGCCGTATAGCAATTGGACACGATGATGCACATTGAGTAAGCCAATTTTGTTGCCTGGCATTTCATTGCGGGCGACGCGTTCGATCGTTTCCTGATTGATACCGTTTCCGGTATCTTTCACCGATATCTTGATTTGATCGCCATGATCTTTTACCGCAATAACTACCACGCCTTTGCCTTTACAAGGCTGAATCCCGTGAACAATCGCATTCTCTACCAAGGGTTGAATAAGCAAACTGGGGATTTTCAACGAGATATCATCGTCAATATCATAAATTACCGTCAGCTTACTGCCGAAGCGAGCCTGTTCAATAGCAATGTAATCCTGAATTTGATGCAATTCTTTTCGAATATCGATCTGCTCGTCATTCAATTCGAGGTTATAACGAAGATAGCGAGACAGATTAATAATCAACTGGCGTGCGGTGTCCGGATTAATTCGGATCGATGATGAGATGGCATTCAGCGCATTAAACAGAAAGTGAGGATTGATTTTACTTTGCAGTGCGCGCATTTCGGCTTTATTGGCCATTTCCTTTAATTGTTCAATTCGGGAAACTTCCATTTGCGTAGAGATTATCTGCGATAACCCAATCGCCATGACTTTCAGGGAATAGGTGATTTTATGGGCATGGCAGTAATAAATTTTCAGTGAGCCGGTAACTTCGCCTTTCTCCCATAAGGGGATAATAATCAGCGAGTGAATTTGCGGCGTGCGATGGACTTCATCATTATTACGAATGGTTATTTTACCGCATTGAATACTTTCTTTAGTAATGTCGCTGATAATTTCGTGGTCAATATCATAGGTTCCGGCACCGACACCCACATACGCCAAAATATTATGAGTATTGGTTATGGCGACCGCATCAGCTTTAATATCGGTGCGGATAATCTCACATACGGTGCGCAGGGATTCAGCGTTGATATTACGAAAATAGGGCAGAGTTTTATTGGCAATATCTAATGCCAGTTTAGCCTGACGAGCGGCGATCACTTCTTTTTCATCTTCGACGCTTTGCACCAGTAACACAATCAAGCCGATACAAACGGCACCCAGAATCATTGGAATGGCGATCTTCGAGACAATATCAATGCCGAGAGCAGTTGGTTTAGCCCAGAGCACCACTAATAACATGGTCAGGGATTCGCAAATCATGCCACCAAGAATACCCATACTCCATTGGCGCTCTTTTTTTATCTTCAGATTAATATAGCCTGACATTAATCCGGCAATAATACTGGTAATCAGGCAGGGCACCGATGTGATGCCATCAATATCAATTAAATAGCGATGGCTACCGGCGATAATACCGGTGATGATTCCCACCCAGGGGCCAAATAGAATACCGCCTGACATGACGGCAATAACCCGAACGTTAACTAACGAGCCTTCCACATTAATTCCGGAGTAGGTACCGAAAATAGCAAACAGTGAGAAAATAGCCGTCACCGCAGCTAACTCCAGCGGCGTATGTTTCTCTTTTTGCAGTAGCTGACGGAACAAACGGGTACGGGTCAGGAAAAACAGGCAGATCAACATTAGGGCGGCGCGATCGAATACCGCCAGCAACATTTCAAATATTTGGTGCACAACAGACCCATTTTTCCGATGAATATCGACTCACTATAAGGAAAAGTGGTTTTTATCGCTACTTTAACCGTGCTGTTGCTGTCGGTTCTTGGGTATTAGGCTACCGGAAAAACAGCTATTCCGGCAGGGAAAGATGAACGAAATAACTATTGTTCAAAACCAAGCTGTTGTTTACCTAAAGGCGTCAAATCTGCCACTGTAGATCTGCCGATGAAATCAACTTCAAAATCATCTGCGGCAAAGTCCGGTGGTGATTTTCCGTCGATGAAACGGGCCCGTTGTTGTGGCAAATACGCGGCGTTCTTTTCGCACCAAGGCGCTGCGGCGATATACATCACGTTACTGTCGAATTCGCCATGATGTTCATTTTCTACGGAATGAATCACATCGCAGTGCCAGAATACCGTGTCACCGGCTTCCAGATCGGGAATAGGGGAAATGGCTTCAATTAAAAGAGGATGCCATTGTTCTGAAACCGATAAAGCACGCCCCGGCACCGCGCCGCATAAGTCGTCATCAGCTACGTCATCCTGCAACGCTCGCAGCAGAATATAGGCCATAGCATTGGCGATAGGGATAACATTCAGCGTTCCGGCATGGGATCGCTGCGGTGTTAGCGCAGTCCAACCCTGAAAGGTACGGAATACGGAACAGACTGCGGGTGAGGGGAATTCCCGCACTTCCGGACGGCCTTCGGCAGCGAACGCATCGTATTTTTGCCAGTCGCCGGAGAACACATGACGATAAACATGGCGGAAATTCTCGTCCAGCCAGCGTTCAATAGAACCGCCATCCACGTGAGGTGATAAGCCTAATGAAGAGGATTGCGGTGGGCGGCGGCGGGTTCGATCGGCATAGGTCACCACGCGATTGGCGTCAAAGTACTGCTGGCCAGCGTTTTCGCTCAGCCACAGATTATTCAGAAACACTTGTACCGCTTGCATCCGCTGATCTTGCCGGGCTTCCAGTTGCGGTTTTGACCAGTAAATCCCGTAAATCTGTGGCTTGCTGGCGACCAAAGTCCCAAAATAATTGTCTTCCGCGGCATTCTTCAGCCTTTCAACAAAGTTATTTCTTGCTAAATAATCACCTATCTCCTGATTCCATCCCTCGGCTTTTGCCTGAGGAAAGACGCCATGAATGGTGCAAGTACCCCGTTGTCTAATCAGCGCTTTCTGTTGTTCAGTCACTCGGCCATTAATAATGTCATCGGCACATAACTGTGGAATTGGATTCTTTCCTGCCGCCAAACTTTGGCGAATAACGATAACCTGTTGGCGAATATTCTCTTCAACATCCTGAAAAACTTCCAGATAATTCGGCAATGCTTGGCGCAGTTGTCGTTTGACTTGCTTGATTGCGGCGGGAATATCATCTATTTGTAATGACACCATATTCTATTTCTCCGGCCTATTAGATTGTAGGGAACAGAAAGGATCGCGCCGACCCCAGGTATTTCTTGAAGCCACGTGATCGTTGATAAAGAACTAAAATATGTCGATTTTGTTAAAATTATGTACGTATTGTTTCGTCAAAATAGAGAATAATAAAGAGATGAAGTAAGAGATAAATTTCCTCTTTAATGGTGAAAAGATGACGCCATGCAGCAGGAAATAACGTGACGGCACGGGCAACTTAAAGGCTGATAAATTCGCGGTGTTAAATGGCGGGTTGTTATCTTGAGGTAAAATAATATCGTTAGCCTCTCGACAGGTTTTCAACGCTGGGATATGTTCTTAAATAGACCCGTGGTGGTCAGCGTCGCTCGGACGGTCCGGGCGCTTACGTAGTCTTGAGGAAATTATGGCTGAATTACCTTCTAAACGTCGTTTTACTCGAATTGATCGTCTTCCTCCCTATGTTTTTAATATTACTTCCGAATTGAAGATGGCTGCCCGTCGTCGCGGTGAGGATATTATTGATTTCAGTATGGGTAACCCTGATGGGCCAACGCCGCCGCATATCGTAGAGAAAATGTGCAGTGTTGCCCAACGTGAAGACACTCACGGCTATTCAACTTCTCGCGGTATCCCGCGTTTGCGTCGTGCTATTTCCCATTGGTACGCCGATCGCTATCAGGTTGATATTGACCCAGAAAGTGAAGCCATCGTCACTATCGGTTCTAAAGAAGGGTTAGCGCATCTGATGCTGGCAACGTTGGATCATGGTGATACCGTTCTAGTGCCTAACCCTAGTTATCCTATTCATATTTATGGTGCAGTGATTGCTGGTGCGCAGGTACGCTCGGTGCCGTTGATTGCTGGCATCGATTTCTTTGGTGAATTGGAAAGAGCCATTCGCGAAACGATTCCCAAACCTAAAATGATGATCTTGGGTTTCCCGTCTAACCCGACGGCGCAGTGCGTTGAATTAGACTTTTTTGAGCGGGTTGTGAAGTTAGCCAAACAATACGATGTGCTGGTCGTACACGATCTGGCCTATGCTGATATTGTTTATGATGGCTGGAAAGCGCCGTCGATCATGCAGGTGCCGGGTGCCAAGGACATTGCGGTGGAGTTTTTCACCTTGTCGAAAAGCTATAATATGGCCGGTTGGCGTATCGGCTTTATGGTCGGTAATTCCGAATTGGTGAACGCGCTGGCGCGGATTAAAAGCTATCACGATTACGGTACTTTCACACCGTTGCAGGTTGCGGCAATTGCGGCTTTGGAAGGGGATCAGCAGTGCGTCAAAGATATTGCCGAACAATATCGTCAACGCCGCAATACCTTGGTAAAAGGCTTGCATGAAGCGGGTTGGATGGTCGAAAACCCGAAAGCGTCGATGTATGTCTGGGCGAAAATTCCGGAACCTTATGCCCATCTTGGTTCGCTAGAGTTTGCAAAACGGCTGCTGGCAGAGGCAAAAGTCTGTGTGTCACCGGGTATTGGTTTTGGTGACTACGGCGACACTCATGTGCGTTTCGCTTTGATTGAAAATCAGGATCGTATTCGTCAGGCGATACGTGGAATTAAAAGTCTGTTTCGTGCTGATGGATTATTAAAACCAGCCAAGACGACCACCAACGAGTAGTCTTTATCTTATCCTGACCAGGTTGCTTTTGGTGCCTGGTCAACCCGCTTGCTCATCCCGAATATAAAATACTCTCAATAATCTTAATGCTGATTTTAAGGATATCTTCATCAAAGTTGAGCCATACTTTGCATTAAACCACTTTTGCTAAATGAAGTCTGGAGAACTGCAATGAGGAATCGTTATACCCTGTCTCAAATTACGCTGCACTGGCTTACGCTATTGATGGTGATATTGACTTATTCCGCGATTCTACTCAGTGATGCGGTGCCAGATGAATATCGGACGTTGGTAAAAAATTTGCATTTCAATTTTGGTCTTAGTGTTTGGGGATTAATGTTAGTGCGACTTTGGCTGCGGCAAAGAAATCCCACGCCAGCCATAACTCCGCCGTTACCGCAATGGCAGGCAATGGGGGCGCATACCTTGCATTGGGTTATTTATCTGATGTTTCTTTCGCTACCTGTTTTAGGCGTATTAGCACAGGCTTACGGCGGAAAAACTTGGTATTTCCTTGGTTGGCAGGTGCCACAATGGGTTACGCCGAATGTGCAGGCGCGTTCGCTGATTAAGCAGACACACGAACTGATCGCTACATTGGGCTATTTTGTTATCGGTGCACATGCATTTGCAGCGCTGTTCCACCATTATATTCGCCGTGATGATACGCTGCGTAGAATGATGCCAGGGAAATAAAATGACAAAGGGCGCATTTGCGCCCTCTAATGCTGGAATAATATCGCGGAGGTTATTCTACCATTAACATGAAGGTGCCAACCCAAACTACCAACATGATAGAGATACCCATAAAGAAATATTTCACTGAACAACTCCCCTTGGCGCGACCTCGCCAGCAATGATCCAACTTGTTGCGCCGAGTATTAAATGGAGATAAGGCGCTATTTGACATCAGTAATACAGCGTTATGAGATCTGTTTACCCGCCTGATAGCTATCTAAAATACCGGTCTGTTATCTCGACTACGGCAGGATCGCGCTAATGTAATCCTATCTCGGGGTGTAGTTCAATACTGTGTTTTTATGCACCAGATCACATTTGTACGTTTATCATACCTACAATCTCAGTCGATAGATTGAAATGTGACAGGAATCACGGTGTTATAAATTATCGCTTAATAACAATTTGTTGGGATATTTACTGCTAATTCTCCGACAATTTAATTTTCTACGTCAATCTTACGCACGACGGCATGCGCTTCATATCCCAGCAGGAATAGCGTTTGTTCCAACGCTTCTACTTTCGACGCATAATCCACATCCAACAATCGATCCATTTGTGCGGCGTTCAGGCCCAGTTTACGCGCCAAATCGGCTTTGCGCGTACCGGTTGCGATCATGGCATTATGCAATTCTGCTTTCAGTGTGACTAACATCGGCAGGTGTACGGCAAACTCGTCAGCTTGTAATACCGAGGGTTCCGGGATCGGACGACGTTCTTCCATTTCCATTGCAATGGCACTTTTCACGCTATCTTGTGCTTCAAGCTCCACATCCTCCACGGAATAGGTGACTGACTGTACTTCGGGAAAATCACGAAAATGGATTTGATATTCACCACTGGCTTCATCAAAAACATAGCTGGCTGGATAACTGAACACGGCGTGCACTCCTGTGATAGGCGCAAAGGACGAAAAACTTTGGCCAGAAAATCTGGGTACCAAGGATGACATTATCAGGCAGTGACTGACCAGATGCTACAACTCCTAACCGGTAACGCTATTTTTAGTGATTTTCTGCCCCAGAGATAATTTCATTCATGATTAGCTGATATCCCTATTATTCCTGTTTGTTCGTGCCTGACAATGTCTTACCATAGTGGTTACTTTTTCTTATATGACTGTATGGATAACTGATGCGTTATTGGGCTGCTATTTTACCTGTGCTTACTTTGCTGACTGCCTGTAGCAATCAACCGACCCCTTCAGCCGCAGTGCCGCAGAAAGGTGGCTTTCTTCTGGAACCGGCACATACAGGCCATATGTTAAGTGGTGATTTTGCCACTAACCCGGCAGCAAACCGTTTTGTAGATAAGATGGTGCAACAGCACGATTTTGACCGCCAGCAATTGCATGATGTTTTGGCTCAAGCCCAGCAATTGGATTGGGTTATTCGTTTAATGGATAAGCAAGCGCCGAGCAGCCGACCTCCCTCCGGCCCCAACGGAGCTTGGAATCGCTACCGCAACCAGTTTATTACACCGGATAACCTACAGAATGGCGTAGCTTTCTGGAATCAATATCAGGATGCATTACAGCGTGCCTATGAGGTTTATGGTGTACCACCGGAGATTATTGTTGGCATTATCGGCGTTGAAACCCGTTGGGGTCGCGTAATGGGTAAAACCCGAATTATTGATGCCTTGGCTACCCTGTCATTTAGCTACCCGCGCCGCGCCGAATTCTTCAGCGGTGAACTGGAAACCTTCCTACTGATGGCGCGTAAAGAAGGCAACGATCCATTGTCTCTTAAAGGTTCTTACGCTGGTGCCATGGGATACGGTCAGTTTATGCCATCTTCATTCAAAAGCTATGCAGTTGATTTTGATGGCAACGGCCACACTAATCTTTGGGATCCGGTTGATGCCATCGGCAGTGTAGCCAACTACTTTAAAGCCCACGGTTGGCAGAAAGGCGGCAAGGTGGCGGTTCAGGCTAGCGGGCAGGCTCCTTCGTTAGAGAATGGGTTTAAAACCCGTTACTCGGTGGCTACCTTAGCGGCTGCTGGCCTACAGCCTCAAGAGTCTCTGGGAGGCTACCAAGAGGCTAGCTTACTGCGCCTTGATGTTGGCACGGGTTACCAGTATTGGTACGGTTTACCTAATTTTTATACCATCACACGTTATAACCACAGTACCCATTATGCGATGGCGGTATGGCAGTTAGGCGAGGCGGTGGGGCGCGCCAGACAGGGATATTGAGCCTACAATCTCGCTTTTCGGTGATTTTTTATCCTATTTTCGGGTCACTTATGTGGCCCTTTTTGATCTTTTTTTCCTTTGATAATCAGATGTCCTCATTCTTATTGATGTTTATTCGTGAGTTCGCTGGTCTCCAATAGGATAAAAAGTGTAAAATAACGACTTATAAAGGTTATAGCCTTTAATTTGACGTGTTTTTAAATTTATTCTATTTCGTATTAAGGGGTTATAGTGACAACATTACCTAATTGTCCAAAATGCAGTTCCGAATTCACCTGGCAGAATGGTGAGCAGTTTAACTGCCCTGAGTGCGGCCATGAATGGTCTGAAAATGGCAATGTGGCAGAAGAGGAAGAAGGTTTGGTGGTGCGTGATGCCAACGGTAATTTGCTGGCCGATGGCGACGCGGTTACGGTAGTTAAAGATCTTAAGGTGAAAGGCAGTTCTTCAACCCTGAAAATGGGTACCAAGGTGAAAAGTATTCGTTTAGTCGAAGGCGATCACAATATCGATTGTAAAATCGATGGCTTTGGCCCGATGAAGCTGAAATCAGAGTTCGTAAAAAAAGCTGATTAACAGCGGTTTAGCGTGATACGGCTGATAACAGACGGTTTTTATGATTTATCGGCCATTTTCTTTAACCATTAGATAAAAACATTAATTTTCGGCCATTGACGTTCTGAAAATGTCGAAATGTTGTCGCGTTGTTTGCACAGTTCTCCATCGCAAGGAAGGGCATAATCAGTTATTGATTTGCCAAACCGTAGCCACTAATTTCTCCGGCTCATTGTTACATCCACATGATTAATTACCGCAAGAATGGCTAAATCTCACAGTGAAAATAATAAGGTATAACGACAAAATATTAGAATAATACCTTATTGATAAGGCTTAATAAGCGTTTTTTAAAAGCATTTTTCTATGGTTTTCATACATTGCATGGATGATACAGAGAATCCTAGTTAATTTTTTTTAGCTAAGGGTGTTAATTCTGTTTACCAAAACTTTAGGAAAATGATGCGTTTTAATCTTCTTTCATGCAAAAAATATGTGATATCCCAAAAGGATAACTTGGCAAAGCATACCATTAGTAAAAAAAAGCACTTAGGGGAAGTGCTGAGGCGCGTTGTTAACTCGGCCGCCAGTTTTACCCACAAGTCGCCAAATACTAAACCATCTCAAAAACTACAAGATTTGGTGAAGTCAAGCAGTGTCGTTATTGGCTCTAATGCTTCTGCTACCTCGGCTTTTCGGAATGACCCCAAATTCAATAAAATTGTATACCAGGCTGCACCAGAAAAAAACTTAACACTCATTAATGATAAGCGCGCTATTTCCAATGGAAACCTTGCCCCGTTGGTTGGACAAGGGATTATTTCGTCGAATGTGCGGAATAGCGACATGCCTATTAGCATTAATTATGTTTGTCTGGATAAAAATACGCAGAAAGTCATGCTTGATACGAAGAGCACGGACTTTGGGATGAACTTCTTTAGGGGCGACGATGCCCAATCAGCAGAGCTGATTCCAGGGTTACCTTTTGGCAATTATTATAATCAGCAGAAATTTGATAATAATTTGCATGTACTGACCGTTAATAATGGCGAAAGAGGCACCATAGGCTGTCAAATTAATCTTGCTAAAATAGAGGAAGGTTATCCATTACTGATTAATGGCGGGAAACTTTCAGGGTGTACTATGGTTTATGCTGTTAAAGGCAATAGTTTATTTATCTATCATGCTGGGAAGAGTGGTAACGATGCTTCTGACTGGAAAACGGGTAGTGACGGTGTCCGGTCTATTATTGATGCGCATTCGGCGCTGACTTCACTGAAGAACGATCCATTAGATTCCAGAGCGGATAATCAAGGTTTGGTAAATTATCTGGAGAGTCATTTTGATTTCTATTCACTCACCTATTGTGGACACGGTGAAGCCGTCGAAGGTGGAGAAAATGTCTTCGATTACAATCAAGATAGAGCCACGACGGATGATAACGTCAGGGTGGGTAATGCGATGGCGCTGATTGTCAAACATAACGGCATCATTAAAATACAAACAATGAGCGACGATATGACAATAGATAAAAAGAATGTGGAGACACAATCTGTTGCTCATCGCATCGGGCAATGCGTAGTAGAGAATGGTTAATGGTGTCCCCGACTGGAATCGAACCAGTAACTAGCCCTTAGGAGGGGCTTGTTATATCCGTTTAACTACGGGGACTTATAAACGCATTTAGCTGTTGAGAGTAAAACTGCGAGGATTATACCTATTTTTACTCTGAAAATAACCAGTTAGCTGCGCGTTTGTTGGTTTTTTATCCAGTCCGCACTTAAAAATACTTAATTTGATCAAGGTGAACGATAACGTTTCTGGCGAGGTGGCTGATTTTATTTTTATCACTTTTCTCGAAGTTATCTGATTTTTACCGCATTTTTTCGTCTATTACTGTTATATCTCCGCTTATTCATTCATCGATATGCAAAGTAAAATAAACCGCCCACCGTTGAGATAACGGGGTAGCGCAGGTACGGTTAAAGAATAAATAAATTTCGTTATACTCGATTGGTGCCGGATGGCGGTTGAAAATACTTAGGTTTATCAAATTGATTACCATGTCAATCCGGCCGCATCCACTCTCCTCATCTGATATTGATTATCTCCCTGAAATACCCAAGCAACCTTTTTAGCCTCACGGCGGAGCAAGTTCGTCTGAATCACTGACTTTGTACTCTGTATGGTGAACAACGAGAAAGAAAAATGAATTTTTGCGAAATTAAATGGATGATGTTCATTTTGGCGTTTTTTTCTACAGAATATTGATCTTATGCTGAATATTAACTCTATAAGGGTAGGTTTAGGGATAGGCCCATGCTACGTAAGGGTTAGGCCTTATGTTATTATTCTGGTTCCTGCTGGTTGAAAATTTTGTGGTTAAAAGACGAATTTCATGTTGGAAGCCAAAAACCTGAGTTGTGTGCGCGACGAGCGAAGCTTGTTTCAGAAGCTTAGTTTTTCTATCGAACCGGGCGATATTGTGCAGGTTGAAGGGCCTAACGGCGCAGGGAAAACCAGTTTACTACGGATTCTCGCCGGATTGGCGCAGGCTGACAGTGGCGAAATTCACTGGCGTGGCGTCAATACTCGCCGGGATCGTGCTCGTTATCATCAGGATTTGCTCTTTTTGGGTCATCAGCCGGGGATCAAATCGGTGCTGACACCATTTGAAAATCTGGTTTTTTATCAATCCGTTCAGAATAATGCTGATCAGGCTGCTATTTGGCAGGCGCTGGAAAATGTCGGGCTGGTAGGTTATGAGGATCTGCCCGTTGCCCAATTGTCGGCTGGGCAGCAACGGCGGGTGGCATTGGCGCGTTTGTGGCTGAGTTCATCTCCGCTGTGGATTTTGGACGAACCGCTAACGGCGATCGATAAGCAGGGCGTCAGTGAGTTAATTGCGCTGTTTGAACGCCACGCCAACGCGGGAGGCATGGTGCTGTTGACGACTCATCAGGAGCTTGGCGGCGCGCGTCAGGGAATACGAAAAATCAGCCTGACAAATATGAGGGAAGACTGATGTTTCTTAGCGTATTACGCCGGGAGTTAAAAATTGCGTTCAGAAAAGGCGCGGAAATTGTCAATCCGCTGTGGTTTTTTCTGATCGTAATTACCCTGTTTCCGTTAGGGATTGGTTCGGAGCCACAGTTATTAGCGCGCATTGCGCCGGGCATTGTCTGGGTGGCGGCGTTGTTGGCTTCGTTATTATCGCTGGAGCGGTTGTTTCGGGATGATTTTCTCGATGGCTCGTTGGAGCAACTGCTGTTGTTGCCGTCGCCACTGCCGCTCACGGTGTTAGGCAAAGTGTGTGCTCACTGGGTGCTGACCGGCTTGCCATTGTTAATTTTATCGCCGTTGGTGGGCGTGTTGTTGTCACTGGACGTCAATACCGGCCTTGCCGTGGCCTTGACGTTGTTGTTGGGAACGCCAACGCTGAGTTTTATTGGCGCAATTGGTGTGGCATTAACGGTCGGATTGCGCAAAGGTGGCGTGTTGTTAAGCCTGTTGGTTTTGCCTTTATATATTCCGGTATTGATTTTTGCTACGGCGGCGATTGATGCCGCATCAATGGGAATGCCCATTGACGGTTATTTGGCGATTCTGGGCGCAATGTTGGCGGGCAGTGCAACACTGGCTCCTTTTGCCACCGCGGCGGCACTGAGAGTCAGCATTCATTAAGTTAAACCACCCGGTCATCCAGAGTGTGGATAATCCGCCATTGCAGTGACGCATACGGCTAAAAAAACAGGATTGATTATTCGAGAGCGGCAGCCAACGCCATTCAGAGCAGATTGTGCGTCGCACCCCTTATTGGCTTGGTTATCGAGAAAGTGACCAGGGTGATTACCGTCATTTTTATAGTGAGCAATGACAACATGTGGAAATGGTTTCATCAATTCGCTCAACCTGAAAGATTGTATCGGGTCAGCGGTCGTTTTATTCCGTGGTTTGCCATCGCGGCGGTTGTTTGTCTGACCGTTGGCTGGATAGGCGGTTTTGGTTTTGCGCCAGCGGATTACCAGCAAGGTAACAGTTTTAGAATTATGTATCTGCATGTGCCTGCGGCAATTTGGTCGATGGGTATTTATATGTCGATGGCAATCGCCGCCTTTATTGGATTGGTCTGGCAGATGAAAATGTCAGATCTGGCGGTAGCAGCCATGGCACCCGTCGGCGCTGTATTTACCTTTATTGCATTGGCAACCGGTTCTGCCTGGGGTAAACCGATGTGGGGAACCTGGTGGCTATGGGATGCACGTCTGACATCAGAACTGGTGCTGTTATTCCTTTATATTGGTGTGATTGCGCTGTACCACGCATTTGAAGATCGCAAAATGGCAGGGCGGGCTGCGGGCATTTTGGTGCTGGTGGGGGTGGTGAATATTCCCATCATCCATTTCTCGGTAGTGTGGTGGAATACGTTACATCAAGGTTCGACCAATATGCAGCAAACCATTTATCCCGCCATGCGTACGCCGCTACGCTGGGCTATTTTCGGCTATCTGTTCTTTTTCGCCACGCTTACACTTATGCGTCTGCGTAATCTTATTTTACATCAGGAACGTCATCGGCCCTGGGTGACCACATTACTCGGTAAGGAGCCACGTTTATGACACCGGCATTTCACTCCTGGGCGGAGTTTTTCGCCATGGGCGGCTACGCCTTCTATGTCTGGCTGGCGGTGGCGGTCACCTTATTGGCATTGGCGGGTCTGTGGGTACATACCCTATGGATGAAACGCCAATTATTGGCGGATATTCGCCTTCAACGCGGGCGTGAGCAACGTATTCGTCAGACACAGTTGCGGGAGAAATCACGATGAATCCACGTCGAAAAAGCCGTCTTTATCTGGCTTTGGTGGTGCTAATAGGGATTGGATTAACGACAACGCTGCTACTTTACGCGTTGCGTGCCAATATCGATCTGTTTTATACCCCGAGTGAAATTTTGCAGGGTAAAGGGGATAAACATGAAAAACCCGAAATTGGTCAACGCCTAAGAATTGGTGGGATGGTGATGCCCGGTTCGGTAAAACGCGATCCACAAAGCCTGCAAATGACCTTTAAAGTTTATGATGCCCGTGGTGCGATTGAGGTGACCTATACTGGCATTCTGCCGGATCTGTTCCGCGAGGGGCAAGGCGTGGTGGCTCAAGGCGTATTTGCTGAGGGCAATCGCGTTGATGCAAAGGAAGTTCTGGCCAAACACGATGAAAAATATACGCCACCGGAAGTTGCTGAAGCGATGAAAGAGAATCACACTCGTCCTGCGGCGGCTTACGCCAACGGCCAGATCGAGGGCAATGCCTCATGATGCCCGAAATTGGTAATTTCCTGTTATGCCTGGCATTGGCGGTGTCACTGCTGCTGAGTATTTATCCACAGTGGGGTGCCGCGCGGGAAGATGAACGCATGATGGCGGTTGCCCGCCCACTGACTTACGGCATGTTTTTTGCGGTAGCGCTGTCGTTTTTGTGTCTGGTTTATGCCTTTGTGGTGAATGATTTCACTGTTTCTTATGTGGTTGCCAACTCCAATACCCAATTGCCGGTTTACTACCGGATTGCAGCAACCTGGGGCGCACACGAAGGTTCATTACTGCTGTGGGTGCTGTTATTAAGCTGCTGGTCATTGGCGGTGGCAATATTCAGCCGCCAAATGCCGCAGGATGCCGTGGCTCGAGTGCTTTCCGTACTGGGAATGATCACCGGCGGTTTCCTGCTATTTATTATCATGACGTCCAATCCATTCACTCGCACGTTGCCTGATTTTCCGATTGAAGGTCATGATCTTAATCCGTTACTGCAAGATGTTGGGCTGATATTCCATCCACCGTTATTGTATATGGGCTATGTCGGATTTTCCGTCGCCTTTGCTTTTGCGATTGCCTCACTGATGGCTGGGCGATTAGATACCGCATGGGCGCGTTGGTCACGACCATGGACACAAGCGGCCTGGGTCTTCCTGACCATGGGGATTGTTCTGGGATCGGCGTGGGCTTATTACGAATTGGGCTGGGGGGGCTGGTGGTTCTGGGATCCGGTAGAAAATGCCTCCTTTATGCCGTGGTTGGCGGGGACTGCGCTGATTCACTCGCTGGCTGTAACGGAAAAACGCGGTACTTTCAAGGCGTGGACGGTGCTGTTGGCTATCACCGCTTTCTCCCTGTGTTTGATGGGAACATTCCTGGTGCGTTCTGGGGTACTGGTTTCCGTACACTCCTTTGCTTCAGATCCGGCGCGTGGCATGTTTATTCTGGCCTATCTGGTTATTGTGATTGGCGGTTCTTTACTGTTGTATGCGGTGAAAGGCGCGCAGGTGCGTAGTCGGACGCAGCATGAAGTTTTTTCCCGCGAAACATTCCTATTGGGAAACAACGTATTACTGATCGCAGCCATGCTGGTGGTGCTATTAGGGACTTTGCTGCCATTGGTGCATAAACAGCTTGGGCTGGGCAGTATTTCTATTGGCGAACCTTTCTTCAACACCATGTTTACCTGGCTAATGGCTCCATTGGCGTTATTACTTGGGGTGGGTCCATTAGTGCGCTGGCGTCGGGATGAGCCAGGCAAGTTGTGGCGTCGTTTAGGCGTTGCTTTAGTGGTGACCACATTGCTGTCGATTCTGGTTCCGTGGCTGATGCAGGATAGCGTAGCCGGAATGACCGTGGTTGGCCTGATGATGGCTTTCTGGGTCATTATTCTGACATTGATGGAATTGCACGAACGAGCGACTCATCGCCACGGTTTCTGGCGCGGCCTGACTCAGCTTTCCCGCAGTCATTGGGGAATGGTTTTGGGTCATCTGGGGGTTGCGGTGACGGTAATTGGTATCGCATTTAGCCAGAATTATAGCGTTGAACGCGATGTGCGCATGAAATCGGGAGATAGCATAGATATTCATGATTATCATTTTGTTTTCCGCGATGTTCATGAGATTACAGGACCAAATTACACCGGTGGCGTTGGGATTATCGACGTGACGCGCAACGGTAAGCCTGAAGCCACGTTGCATGCGGAAAAACGCTATTACGCCACCGCGCGTTCCATGATGACCGAAGCGGCGATTGATGGTGGTTTGACTCGCGATCTGTATGCGGCGTTGGGTGAAGAGTTGGAAGACGGTTCATGGGCTGTACGTCTGTACTACAAACCCTTTGTTCGTTGGATTTGGTATGGCGGCGTGTTGATGGCCGTTGGCGGTATCCTGTGTATGCTGGATCCACGCTATCGGATGAGTAAAAAACTAAAACGTGGCGTCGCGCCAGAGGCACAGTAATGAAGTCTAAATTATTGTTTATTCCGTTGGTGCTGTTCTTATTGCTGGCAGTGGCATTTTTGGTGCAGTTGAGCCGCAACGCTGGCGGCGAAGATCCCACGATGCTGGAGTCGGCGTTAATCGGTAAGCCGGTGCCGACGTTTAAATTGGAATCGTTGGATCAGAGCGGGAAAATCTACGATCAGGCCGTGTTGCACGATGGCAAACCGATGCTGCTCAACGTGTGGGCAACCTGGTGCCCAACTTGCCGCGCTGAACATGAATATCTGAACAAGCTGGCGGCACAAGGTATCCGCGTGGTTGGACTTAACTACAAAGACGATCGTGCCAAAGCGGTGACTTGGCTGAATTCGCTGGGTAACCCTTATGCGCTAAGTTTGTATGACGGTAACGGCATGTTGGGGCTGGATCTCGGCGTGTACGGGGCACCGGAAACTTTCCTGATCGATGGTCAAGGGATCATTCGTTATCGTCACGCTGGCGATCTTAACGATCGCGTTTGGCAGCAGGAAATTCTGCCGCTGTATAAAAAGTATCAAGGGGGCGCATGAAAATCATCAGTCTGATGCTCGGCCTGATGCTGAGCTGGGGCGCTTTTGCCACCATTGATACCTATCAATTCCGTTCGGTAGAACAAGAGCAGCAATACCGCGAATTGACCGAGCAACTGCGCTGCCCCAAATGCCAGAACAACAGTATTGCCGATTCTAACGCCATTATTGCCGCCGATATGCGCAGTAAAGTGTATGAATTGATGCAACAGGGGCAAACCAAGCCAGAAATTATCGACTATATGGTCGCCCGTTACGGCAACTTTGTTACCTATGAACCGCCAGTTACAGCCGCAACGCTCATTTTGTGGGTTGGCCCACTGCTATTTGTGCTGGTTGGAGGGGCGGTCGTGATTTTACGTGCTCGTCGGCGTCATCAGATTCTCGATGATGAGGAATTGCCAGAACAGGAACGGCGGCGTTTAGCGGCGTTACTGGCGGAAAGTGAGTCTGAGCAGGGCGATTTGGCAAACATCAACAGGAAACAACCATAATGGCATTTTGGCTGATAGTCATCATTGCACTGGCCGGAACGGGTGCTTTGTTAGTGGTTCCTGCAATGCGTCAATCTCATGATAAGCATAAAACGACCCGAGACGATCTGAATAAGGCGTTTTATCAGGATCGGTTAAGCGAGCTGGCAGAAGATGAAGCTCAGGGCGTTGTCGCCGAGCGGCCTGAATTAATCAAAGAGTTGCAACAGAATTTGCTGACGGATATTCCCGATCAACCGTCTGAGCAGGCTATTCCAATCAGCCGCTGGAGCTTGTTACCCGGCGTGGTGATTTTGGTGTTGGTCGCAGTAGGATTTTATGTCAAAACCGGCGGTTTAACTCAATTACATGCGTGGCGGGAAGTGCAGGTACAAATGCCAGAATTGCGTGCCAGAGTGGCCAATGAGCGGGCAGATCCACTGACGATGGAAGAAGTGGCGCGTCTGGGATTAGGCCTGCGAACCTCTTTGCAACAGGATGACCGTAACATTAATGACTGGATGATGCTGGGTCGAGTGGGTATAGCGCTCAACAATGCCACCACGGCCACGCAGGCTTTTGCTAAAGCTTACTCATTGGCACCCGATAATCTCGATGTAAAACTGGGTTATGCCGAAGTGTTAACGCGTTCTAACGATCCGCTGGATAATCAGCAGGCAACCCAAATGCTGCGTAGCATGGTGGCGCAGGATCACAGCAACCCGCGGGTACTCAGTCTGTTGGCATTTAATGCCTTTGAGCAGGGAGATTTCAAACAAGCCATTGGTGCATGGGAAGTTATGCTAAAATTACTACCTGCGGGTGATTCCCGTGCTGAAGTGATAAAACGCAGTATTCAGCAGGCAAAATCACAGGCAGGCCAGGAAACAGCTAAACTGGAAGTCACGGTTTCATTGTCTCCTGATGCGGCTAAACAATTACCGCAACAGGGCACATTAATTATTTCGGTCACCGATGGGACTCATCCTGTTCCGGTAGCGGTAAAACAACTGCCGTTGAGTCGATTCCCGCTCTCGTTATCTCTGGACGATAGCAATGCCATGATGCCGGAATCATTACTTTCTACCCTGCACCAGATAAAAGTTCGGGTGCGTTTATCGCTGGACGGTACGGCAAACCCCCAGCCCGGTGACTGGTTTGGCGAAAGTGTAGTACAGGCGTTCAGTGGGAATGGGCAAATTAGCGTCCAGATAAATAGACAGATTCCCTAAGCATTAGGGTTGAACATAATTTCATGGAGAAACATATGAACTTTCGCCTGACAGGGCTGGCTTTCGCGAGCGTATTATTGGTGGGGTGTGCCAGCAGCTCACCGGATCAAATGGAGCAAGGTCGCTCCGATCCGTTGGAAGGTTTTAACCGGGCGATGTTCAACTTTAACTATGATGTTCTCGATCCTTACTTGGTGCGTCCGGTGGCCGTGGTGTGGCGTGATTATGTGCCGCAGCCAGCGCGTAACGGCGTTAGCAACTTTATGGGTAACCTGGAAGAGCCAGCCAGTATGGTGAACAGCTTCCTGGTTGGTGACCCGTACAAAGCCATGAAACACTTTAACCGCTTTTTCCTGAATACCCTGTTGGGGATGGGTGGCTTGATTGACGTTGCTGGCATGGCTAACCCCAAATTGGCGAAAGAAGTGCCACACCGCTTTGGCAGCACCCTCGGCTATTATGATGTGCCTTACGGCCCTTATGTGGTACTGCCGGGTTATGGCAGCTTTACGGTGCGTCAAGAAGGTGGCGATGCAGCTGATTACGTCTATCCGGTGTTAAGTTACTTCACGTTTTGGATGTCGGCGGGTAAATGGATGATCGAGGGAATTGAAACGCGGGCGCAACTGCTGGATTCCGATGGTTTACTGCGTAACTCTTCCGATCCATACCTGATGGTGCGTGAAGCCTACTTCCAGCGTAATGATTTTCTGGCTCGCGGCGGTGTATTAAAACCAGAAGTAAATCCGAACGCGCAGGCGATTCAGGGCGATCTGGAAAGTATCGATTCAGCCAATTAATTTTCAGGCGGGAATGTTGAAAATAAAAAAGCGCCGGAAGGCGCTTTTTTATTGGTTGGCGTTCGTCACTCTCTGAACGCCAATTTATAGTCAGATGGCCGATTTAATCGGCATTATCTGATATTTTCAGCGAAATTAGAACGCGTAGTTAAAGTTCACGCCGTACAGCATTGCGCTCCCTTTGGAATTGAACTCGTAGGTCGTTCCTCCGGTTGGCAGCGCCGTAGGGGTTTTCTCGTTGATAGTCACGTTCTGGCCATGCATATAGGAGATCCCCACGTCAACAGAGGCATCTTTGTTGAAGGCGTAGGTGGTACCGGCACTGAGCCAGAAACGATCCTGATCCGGAATCGAGATGGAACGGTTTTCTGCCGGAACCGGGCTATCATCAAAGGCGATACCGGTACGGAAAGTCCAGTTATCGTCGTAATAATAGGTGGTACCCAGTGCAATACGGTAGGCGTCACGGAAGCCTTCATGTTTCTCGAATAATACCTTACCGGTAGTGCCAGTGGCTTTTAGCTCCTGGAACTGACTCCAGCTGGTATAGGCCAAGCTATAGTGAACGGCCCATTGTGGAGCCACTTTGTTATAACCGGAGACTTCCCAAACTTCAGGCAGATTCAGCGTCAATGCTCCTGGAATCGTTGCACCACCGGTTCCGCCTATAGCTACAGGCAATTGGTTGCTGTAATCGCCATCAAAATCAATTTTCACTTTAGAGCGATAAGTTAAGCTGTAGCGGTTTTCTTTATCCACTTCATAAAGCACACCCGCGTTCCAGCCATAACCCCATTCTTTCCCTTCCATATTAGTAACTTCAGTCTGTGCCGGTAGTCGTGTTCCACCCAGCTCACCAATATGACGCACAATTTTTGCATCAGCATAAACGGCGTTAAAACCAAGACCAAAGCTGAAGTTTTGGTTCAGACGATATGCTGCCGCCAAGTTAAGGTTAGCGGTTTTCAGATCGGTTTTACCGCCCAGAGAGCCCGCGATATAGTCGTCGTTAAATTCGGTTGCCAAACCGTAGTTGGAAGTACCGGATGCACCGATAGCCCATTGTTCATTCAGCGGCATGATAAAGTGAATGTTAGGAATCCACTCTGATGGCGCGATATCTTTAGCATCGGTGCTGCGGCCGGTTAACGGTGAGGTACCGCTAATATCTACTTTGGGATCAACATAGACAAAGCCGCCGGAGAATGAAGGGCGGTCAAATAGTGTCATTGCGGCAGGGTTGCGGCTACCAACGGATGCGTTGTCAGCAACGGCGCCTTCACCAGAGAAAGAACGGCCCAATGCAGCCGCTGAATATTCATTCAGCTGAAAACCGGCCGCAGAAACGTTCGAAGAAATAATTGCCACTGCAGCTGCCAGAGCTGATCGGGTAAACAGGTTTTTCTGGTTCATGACCAAAACCTCATTTTAATGTGTTTATTATTTAAACTATGTTACATAACGTAACAAGAGAGCGCGGGATTGTAGGGTCCGTTACCAATCTGACAAATCAGACCAGTGGCTGAAGTATAGGTCTGACCTGTGGGAATGTTGCAAGAATGTTTTTTAAATCCAGACAATTTGATTGCAAAAAATAGACCTACTTAACAAAAAAGTTACACAAACACAGCAATTAACCTACGAATTATAATATTTACCTTCTTTAAATGACGATTTTCGTCACTAAATAGGCACATAAACAGTAAGTTCTAGTGATGTGCTGTTTGCAGGAGTAAAATAACGTTAGATAACGATTTTTGAGCCAGATCACAAATGGCAGTTTGCACCTATTTGAAATGTCCGTTGAGGAGAATTGAAGATGTCAGATGCAATTAAACGCTGTAACGCAGAAGAAACCGCAGCTTGCTGCTGTGTAGATGTCGGAACAGTAATGGATAACACTGATTGTACAGCGTCTTACAGCCAGGTTTTCGCCAGCCAGAACGAAGCAGAGGCGATGCTGAATACCCTGATTGAAAAGGCACGTTCTGTCGAATCCGACCCTTGTCTGATCGAGCCAAAAATTGAAACGGTAGAAGATGGCGTGCGGCTTACCATTGACTTTACTTTTGCTTGTCAGGCGGAAACCTTTATTTTCCAACTGGGCCTGCGTTAACCCTTTCTTATTCAGCGCGGGGTATTGGCTCCGCGTTATTTAATCAATCTATTGCTCGTGACTGTATTATTCCCCCACTTTCTTCAATGACTCCTTCCTTGTTTTCTTGTTACCTAATCTTGTTTTTTTATTCTGAAAGTTGCTCAGGCTCCCATTTTTAGGTACTGCCGGTTTGCCAAATGTAAACGTTTGGTTAACAATAATCGGATCAGGTCAGACCTGTTAACCTGGCATTCGGGTGAATGCCATTTTATCTCTCAGGAGCTTTTATGAGTAAGCGACTCCCGTTAGTGACGCGTCAGGGCGATCGTATTGCGATTGTTAACGGCCTGCGTACCCCTTTTGCCAAGCAGGCTACCGCTTATCATGGCGTCCCCGCGATGGATTTGGGGAAGATAGTCGTCAGCGAACTGTTGGCCAGAAGCGGAATTGCGCCTGAGTTGATTGATCAAGTGGTGTTTGGACAAGTGGTACAAATGCCGGAAGCACCCAATATTGCCCGCGAAATTGTATTGGGTACTGGAATGAGTGTTCATACCGATGCCTACAGTGTCTCACGCGCTTGCGCCACCAGTTTTCAAGCGGTGGCGAATGTGGCTGAAAGTATTATTGCTGGCTCCGTCGGTATCGCTATCGCCGGTGGTGCTGATTCTTCATCGGTATTGCCGATCGGTGTGAGCAAAGCGCTAGCGCGCACATTGGTGGATGTGAACAAAGCTCGCAGCCTGTCACAGCGCCTCAAATTGTTTAGCCGTTTGAGATTCCGCGATTTACTGCCGGTGGCTCCAGCAGTAGCGGAATATTCCACCGGTTTACGCATGGGTGATACCGCAGAGCAAATGGCAAAAACCTATGGCATCAGTCGGGAAGATCAGGATGCACTGGCTATGCGCTCTCACCAATTGGCGGCAGCAGCCTGGCAACAAGGTTATCTGCAAGATGAAGTGATGACCGCCTATATACCGCCTTATCGTGCAGCGATGACCGAAGATAATAATATTCGCCAAGATTCCACATTGGCGCAGTATGCCAAACTACGTCCGGCGTTTGATCGCCAACACGGCAGTGTCACGGCGGCCAACAGTACGCCACTGACTGACGGCGCGGCGGCCGTGATCATGATGAGTGAATCTCGTGCGCGGGAATTAGGTTTACAACCGCTGGGTTATTTACGTAGCTTCGCTTTCTCCGCCATTGATGTATGGCAAAACATGCTACTGGGGCCGTCTTATGCCACGCCGTTGGCGTTAGACCGCGCGGGCATTACGTTAGCCGACCTGACGTTGATCGATATGCATGAAGCCTTTGCTGCTCAAACCCTGGCCAACCTGAAAATGTTCGCCAGTGATAGTTTTGCCCAACAATATCTGGGACGTAGCCAGGCGATTGGCGAAGTGGATATGGATAAATTCAACGTATTGGGCGGTTCTATTGCCTATGGTCACCCTTTTGCGGCGACCGGTGCGCGTATGATCACGCAAACGCTGAATGAACTGCGCCGTCGCGGCGGAGGATTGGGATTAACTACCGCTTGTGCCGCCGGTGGACTGGGTGCAGCCATGATTGTTGAGGTGGAATAAAATGGAAAAGAGCGCAGAACAGCAGATTACCGCGAGCGTTTCTCCGGTTGAATCGGTATTTCAGTTGAGTATTCGGCCAGACAATATTGGTGTGATCACCATTAACGTTCACCATGAAAAAGTGAATACCTTAAAGGCTGAATTTGCTGAGCAAATCGCTGAAGTTTTGCAACAAGCGCAGGCTTTGCCGCAGTTACAAGGCTTGGTGATGATTTCGGGTAAACCGGATTCATTTATTGCCGGTGCCGATATTACCATGATAGCCGCCTGCCGCACGGCGCAGGAGGCACGAATTTTGGCGCAAAAAGGGCAGGCGACGCTGGCCAAGATCGCCAGTTTCCCTATCCCGATAGTGGCGGCTATCCATGGCGCTTGTCTGGGCGGTGGCCTGGAGCTGGCACTGGCTTGTCATGGTCGTGTGTGCTCACTGGACGATAAAACCGTGCTGGGGCTACCTGAAGTGCAACTGGGGCTGTTGCCCGGTTCTGGCGGTACGCAGCGCCTGCCACGTTTGATTGGTGCCAGTAAAGCGCTGGATATGATGTTGACCGGTCGACAGGTGCGCGCGCGCCAAGCCGTAAAAATGGGGCTGGTGGATGAGGCTGTTGCGCGGGATATCTTGCTGGACGTTGCCGTCAGTCGTGCCAAAGCCGGTTGGGGGGATAAACCTACTCTGCCGTGGCAGGAGCGTCTACTGAATGGTCCGCTAGGAAAAACACTGTTATTCAATATAGTACGCAAAAAAGCCTTAGCAAAAACTCAAGGTCACTATCCGGCGGCAGAACGTATTATCAACGTCGTTCGTCAGGGATTGGATCACGGTGGGGCACGGGGTTACGAGGCTGAAGCCCGTGCTTTTGGCGAACTGGCGATGTCGCCGGAGTCGGCGGCGCTACGCAGTCTGTTCTTTGCTACTACGTCATTGAAAAAAGAAAGCGGCTCAACGGCCAGACCACATACGGTCAGTCGGGTGGGGGTGTTGGGTGGGGGATTGATGGGGGGCGGCATTGCTAATGTCACGGCCACTCGCGCCGGTTTACCGGTAAGAATTAAGGATATTAATTCGCAAGGAATCAATCAGGCGCTGAAATATACCTGGGATGCGTTAGGCAAGCGGGTGCGCAGTAAACGTCTGCGGCCAGCAGAGCGCCAACGTCAGATGATGCTGATTTCAGGTACTACCGATTACAGTGGTTTTGACCATGTTGATATCGTGATTGAAGCAGTATTCGAAGACTTGGCGCTAAAACAAACGATGGTGGCCGAGATCGAAGCCAATACGGCGGCACACTGCATCTTTGCCTCAAATACTTCATCTTTGCCAATCAGTCAGATTGCTGCGGGTGCCCATCGGCCAGAGCAGATTATTGGTCTGCATTATTTTAGCCCGGTAGATAAAATGCCGCTGGTGGAAGTGATTCCTCATGCCGGAACCAGTGAAGAAACTATCGCTACAACCGTGGCTTTGGCGCGAAAACAGGGGAAAACAGCGATAGTTGTTGGCGATCGCGCCGGTTTCTATGTCAACCGCATTCTTGCTCCTTATATCAACGAAGGTGCCCTTTGCCTGCTGGATGCTGAGCCGATCGAGTCGATAGATAAGGCGTTAGTCGATTTTGGCTTCCCGGTCGGGCCGCTAACGTTGCTGGATGAAGTAGGGATTGATGTGGGCACCAAAATTATGCCGATTTTGGTGGAGCAGCTTGGTTCACGCTTTGCGGCACCTTCGTCTCTGGACGCCATTTTGAAAGATGGGCGTAAAGGGCGAAAAAATGGTCGAGGTTTCTACCTCTATCCGGCGAAATCGTCGAGATTCACTCTGAAGAAAACCCCTGCCAGACAGGCTGATAGCCATATTTACGGATTATTGGGTATCACGGCTAAAGCTCATTTACAGCATAAAGTCATTGCTCAGCGTTGCGTGATGATGATGCTTAATGAAGCCGTTCGCTGTCTGGATGAATCGATCATTCGTTGCCCACGGGACGGTGATATTGGCGCAGTATTCGGTATTGGCTTCCCGCCATTTCTTGGTGGACCGTTCCGCTATTTGGATCGACTGGGTGCGGATACCGCAGTCAAGGCCTTGAGGCTGTTGGAGCAACAGTACGGTGATCGTTTTACACCTTGTGAACGCCTGATTGATATGGCCGCTCAAGGGGCTAAATTCTACCCTGATGATACGTTGGATATAGTGGAACTATAAGTAAGAACAGGCGAAAATCCTGTAACATGCCTGCTGTTTTGAGGAGAATGTGAGCGCGATCACCGCCTGTTATTTTAGCATTTTTGCTTCCTGTACAGCGAGGTAAAGGCGCGCTACCTTAGCATTCAATTACTAGGCAGTTATTAATATGTTTTTAAGTTAATAGCTCTACATTATGTAGATCATAAATAATGAATTAAACTATTGATTAGGCTATTTAGTAAACAGTGACGGCTAACGGTAAGTGTTGTTGATGTAAAAACAACCATATTATTTACGTGAATTTTCAGGCAAAATGCCCGACCGCCATAGAGAGACGGCGCGTTATCGTTATGAAGTTGCTTTGTCTGTGGACAAAGGTTTCGGCGGTACAGCACGCGATGCGTTTCTGTATAGCGTTATTTTGTTAACAAAAACGGTGCAATATGCAAGTTCTAATCATGCGTCATGGCGACGCGGCTCTTGACGCTGCCAGTGATGCGCAAAGGCCTCTGACCCAATGTGGCAATGAAGAATCCCGGCAGATAGCCGCTTGGGTAAACAGCCAGTCTTTGGATGTCGAACAGGTACTGGTGAGTCCTTATCTGCGAGCGGTACAAACGCTTGGCGTGATAAGAGAAGTACTAACCTTACCGGAAGGGCAGGAAGTGATGCCTGAACTGACGCCTGGCGGGGATGCTGCGTTGGTAGCTTGTTATTTACAGGCGTTGGCCAAAGAGGGCTGCGCTTCGGTGTTGCTGATTTCTCACCTACCGTTAGTGGGTTATTTAGTGGCAGAACTTTGTCCAGGCCAATGTGCGCCAATGTTCGCTACCTCGGCAATAGCCTGTGTTGATTTGGATATGGCCAGTGGCCAGGGCAAACTGGATTGGCAGGTTAGTCCTTCTCAGTTGATGGCAAAAGCCTGATAAATCCTGGGTGATGCGTGAAAGTGAATATGGGCTGCAAAATGATAGCCATTAACCGATAAGTTGAGCCGAAAGGGCTGGCAAGGCATCACCAATAAGGGCGTGAACAGTTTTCTGTCACGCCCTTAATTTATTCGGTTAATTCGATCAATACCAACAGTGCCGCTGTGCCGCCCCATTCTTTGGGAGCCTGATGAAACGCCAATACGTCCGGATGCTGAGCCAACCATAGCGGTGTTTGCTGTTTCAACACATGCTTGCCATGACCATGCATGACACAAGCGCAATGTACATGTTCGCGTTTGCAGGCCGCCAATAATGCTCCCAGCTCCTGCTTGGCCTGTTTTTGCGTCAAACCGTGCAGGTCGAGAAACATTTCCGGCGAGTAATCACCCCGTCTGAGCTTTTTGACTTCAAAATGATCGACTCCGGGACGGACATAGCGTGTTGGACCTTCGTTATCGATATTTGGCTGAAATTCATCTGAGAAATAATAACTAGCGTCAACCTGCTCCTGCAATAAGCGCACTGGCGCAATTTTATGAGGTTTTGGCGGTGTCTGATGGTGCAGGATCGTGTCCTGTTTGAGCTTTTTTGCTCCCGCGCTCGCCTCTCGGAAAAGCTGCAATTCCTCGTGACTCAAGTGGTATTTATTTTTCATTATTCATTCATCGTACCTAATAAATGGCTTCAGTTTACCTGCTGGACGCTATCTGTCGAAATAAATGTCGGTATAGATTGGTGCTGTTTTGCGACATTTTCATTGCCTGCGTATCATTCACCTGTGTATAGCTGCTGATTTGTCACTGGCTTCATGGCAAACTAGACCGATATCAACCTGATTTTATGCGTACCCGTTGGAGAACAAATTGGACAAAATTTTCGTCGATGAAGCCGTGAGCGAACTGCACACTATTCAGGATATGTTGCGCTGGGCGGTCAGCCGTTTTAATGCGGCCAATATTTATTATGGTCACGGTACGGACAATCCGTGGGACGAAGCGGTTCAGTTAGTGTTTCCAACTATCTATATGCCCATTGATATTCCTGAAGATATGCGCAACGCACGCCTGACATCCAGCGAGCGTCATCGTATTGTCGAGCGAGTTATCCGCCGGGTTAATGAGCGTATTCCGGTAGCCTATCTGACCAACAAAGCTTGGTTCTGTGGTCAGGAATACTACGTTGATGAGCGTGTTCTGGTTCCTCGTTCACCGATTGGCGAACTGATCGAAAACCGCTTTGAAGCCCTGATTCCTCATCAGCCAAACCACATTCTGGATATGTGTACCGGCAGTGGCTGTATTGCTATTGCCTGTGCCTATGCTTTCCCGGAAGCGGAAGTGGACGCGGTGGATATCTCAGCCGACGTTTTGGCAGTGACTGAACACAATATTCAACAGCACGGTGTTGAGCATCAGGTTACGCCGATCCGTTCAGATCTGTTCCGCGATTTGCCACCGATTAAGTACGACCTGATCGTGACTAATCCACCTTATGTGGATGAAGAGGATATGTCCGATCTGCCGCAGGAATTCCGTTTCGAGCCAGAGTTGGGTCTGGCGGCAGGCTTTGATGGCCTGACGTTGGCGCGCCGTATTCTGGCCTGTGCGCCTGATTTCCTACAAGATGATGGCGTACTGATCTGTGAAGTGGGCAACAGCATGGTGCATTTGATGGATCAATATCCTGATGTGCCCTTTACCTGGCTGGAATTCAACAACGGCGGCGATGGCGTGTTTATGCTGACCAAACAGCAATTGCTGGATTGCCATCATCATTTCAGCACCTATCGCGACTAAGCGGCAGGCACCGCGGTGCCTTTCCGTAATTCCTGCCGGTTTGGGCAATCACCCACTGGCAGACAAGTTATGACTCAAAGGTAAGGAGCCGTGATGGCTGGGAATAGTATTGGGCAGTTTTTCCGCGTCACCACTTTCGGTGAATCTCACGGCATTGCGCTGGGATGTATTATTGATGGCGTTCCGCCAGGAATTCCCATCACCGAGGCAGATATTCAGCATGATCTCGATCGGCGTCGGCCGGGAACATCCCGTTATACCACGCAGCGCCGGGAACCGGATCAGGTGCGTATTCTTTCCGGGGTGTTTGAAGGCGTCACCACTGGCACCAGTATTGGCCTGATGATCGAGAATACCGATCAACGTTCGCAGGATTACAGTGTGATAAAAGACGTGTTCCGTCCTGGTCATGCTGACTATACCTATGAACAGAAATACGGTGTGCGCGATTATCGCGGTGGTGGTCGTTCTTCGGCGCGTGAAACCGCTATGCGTGTCGCCGCCGGAGCCATAGCCAAAAAGTATCTGGCTCAGAAATTTGGCGTCCAAGTGCGCGGTTATCTGGCGCAAATCGGTGATATCAGTTGTGATCTACTGGATTGGGATCTGGTTGAGCAAAACCCGTTTTTCTGCCCAGATGCCAGTAAATTGGAGCCTTTGGATGCGCTGATGCGTGATCTGAAGAAAGCCGGTGATTCCATTGGCGCGAAAGTGACTGTGGTGGCAGAACATGTTCCGGTCGGTTTAGGCGAGCCGGTATTTGACCGTCTGGATGCCGATTTGGCTCACGCACTGATGAGCATCAACGCAGTTAAAGGGGTAGAAATCGGCGATGGCTTTGCTGTTGTCACCAAACGCGGTAGCGAAAACCGTGATGAAATTACCCCACAAGGTTTCCAGAGCAATCATGCTGGCGGCATTTTAGGCGGAATCAGTAGCGGTCAGCCAGTGGTTGCCCACCTAGCGTTGAAACCCACTTCCAGCATTATGGTGCCGGGGAAAACCATCAACCGTCAGGGCGAAGCCGTAGAAATGGTGACTCGTGGGCGTCACGATCCTTGTGTCGGTATCCGCGCTGTGCCTATTGCCGAGGCGATGATGGCGATAGTATTAATGGACCACTTGCTGCGTCAGCGTGCGCAGTGTGGCGATGTCATTTCTGACGTTCCTCGCTGGTAAGCTTAATGAAAATGTGGATGTTAGGGGCTGCGGCATTCGTCGCTTCCTCTTCCGCCGTGGCCTTGACGCCGTGGCAACAAATCGATCATCCGGTAGCTGGAACTTCGCAGGCGATTGGTGGTTTTGCCAATGGTTGCGTGATTGGTGCGCAACCGTTGCCATTAGAATCGGCGGATTATCAGGTAATGCGTCCTGATCAGCGTCGTTATTTTGGTCATCCTGATTTGCTGAACTTTATTCAGCGTTTCAGTGCGCAGGCCAAGCAGCAGCAGTTGGGCACGGTGTTGATCGGTGATATGGCGATGCCAGCGGGCGGACGTTTCAGTAGTGGACACGCTAGTCATCAGTCTGGTCTGGACGTGGATATCTGGCTCCAGCTGCCAAGGCAACGTTGGAGTCAGCAACAATTGCTGAAACCGCAGCCCATTGATTTGGTATCTTCCAACGGTAAGCAGGTCGTCGCGGGTTTATGGCAGCCGCAGGTTGCCAGCATGATCAAACTGGCAGCGAAAGACAGCGATGTAACGCGTATCTTCGTGAATCCGGCAATTAAACAGCAACTTTGTATCAATGCTGGTAGTGATCGCGATTGGTTGCATAAAGTCCGACCTTGGTTCGGTCATCGGGCGCATATGCATGTACGATTACGCTGCCCGGCGGACAGTCTGGAATGTGAAGATCAGGATACGCCGCCAGTGGGTGATGGTTGTGGAGCAGAACTGCAAAGTTGGTTCCAGCCTCATCAACCGAGCGCCAAACCAGGCAAATCCATACCACCACCATTACCGCCGTCCTGTCAGGCATTGCTAGATAACCACTTCGCTGCGAGATAACTCATGGATTGGTTTACCCTTGGCCCCGAGGTTATCGGGGTCTTGTTTTTGGTGGCGCTATTAGCCGGTTTTATTGATTCCATCGCTGGTGGTGGCGGGCTGCTAACCATCCCGGCGTTGCTGGCGGTAGGTGTTCCACCGACTCAAGCACTGGCTACCAACAAACTTCAATCAGTGGGCGGCTCCTTCTCCGCCAGCCTGTATTTTGTTCGACGAGGGGCCGTTAACCTCAAAGAACAAAAGTTGACCATTGCCCTGACACTGGTCGGTTCCATGCTGGGGGCAATTCTGGTTCAACATTTGCAGGCCGATATTCTGCGCCAGATTCTGCCGATACTGGTGATTGGTATCGGGGTGTATTTTTTACTGACGCCAAAACTGGGTGAACGGGATCAACAGCGTCGCCTATCTGCATTACCCTTCGCATTAATTGCGGGTGGTGGTATTGGTTTCTATGATGGTTTTTTTGGCCCAGGAGCCGGTTCGTTCTATGCGCTGGCGTTTGTTACCCTGTGCGGCTTTAATCTGGCAAAATCCACCGCGCATGCCAAGGTACTGAATTTCACCTCGAACCTAGGAGGGCTAACCTTCTTTATTCTGGGGGGTAAAGTGTTGTGGGGCATCGGGTTGGTGATGCTGGTTGGGCAGGTTTTGGGTGCCCGATTGGGCGCACATATGGTGCTTACGCGCGGGCAGAAATTGATTCGACCAATGATTGTGGTGGTTTCTCTAGTGATGAGCTGCAAACTGCTTTATGACAACCACGGCGCGGAAATTCAGTCTTGGCTGGCAATACACGGTATTGGCTAGTTGCCGGACTTAATGGGATAATTCCATTTCATATGTAAGGGCATTGTTTTTTTGCCCATGATATTGCTCCAGAGCCAAATTGGCGGGGGGCGTAATTTGCGGCTTACCGGGTACAGACTGCTAAATCATGTCAGAAAGTTCAACCACACATCATTACCAAGAGTTAATTGACGTTTTTAATCGTTGTTTCAGCGAGGAATTCAACACTCGGCTGATCAAAGGCGACGATGAGCCTATTTATCTGCCAGCTGATGAACAGGTTGATTACCACCGAATTGTGTTTGCTCACGGTTACTATGCCAGTGGTATGCATGAAATTTCTCACTGGTGTATCGCTGGGGAAGCGCGGCGCAAGCGGGTGGATTTTGGCTACTGGTATTGCCCAGATGGGCGCGATGCGCTAACACAAAGCCAATTTGAGGTGGTAGAGATAAAACCTCAGGCGCTGGAATGGATGTTTTGCGTGGCCGCCGGTTTTCCTTTTAACGTTAGCTGCGACAATCTGGAAGGCGATTGCGAGCCAGATCGGGTGACATTTCAACGTAAAGTCCGTGAACAGGTCTTGTTAAATCTGCAACAGGGAATATCCCCACGGCCTGCGGGCTTTATTAAGGCGTTACAATCGTTTTACAATACGCCACCGCTGGCGGCGGAGCACTTCCCTTATCCGGAAGATTTCGTCTAATTGTTGCCAGGCTGACCAGAAAGTTTATTGAGGAAGAGTAATGATCGCAGAATTTGAATCGCGCATTTTGGCGCAGATTGATGACATGGTAGAGCACGCCAGCGATGATGACCTGTTTGCGGGCGGCTACCTGCGCGGTCACTTAACGCTGGCAGTGGCAGAATCTGAAGAGCACGGTGAGACTACCGCTGAGCAGTTGCATGTTCGTGTTCAGCACAGCCTGGACAAAGCAATTAAGGCTGGCGAACTGTCGCCGCCGGATCAGGTGTTGGTATTGGGTCTGTGGGATCGTTTACTGGAACAGGCGCAGGTGGCTCACTAAGTTCTTCTGCTGCCGTGGCGTTAATGCACCACGGCAGCGATTTGTCACTCAGGGTGTGATGGGGTTTCTACCGGTCGGCCTTTTAGCAGTTTTCTAATCCAGAATCGATTTGGGTTCAGTGCCGCCAGTGTTTGCCCATTCAGTGGCAGCGGCTCGCCATACATTTGCGCCGCCAGAATTTCCGCTACCAGTGGCGCACTGCACAACCCGCGCGATCCTAACGCCCCGACCATAAAGAGATTCGGATATACCGGCGCTGAATCAACCGCCTCCCCACGCTTAATCTGCCGTTGCAAATCCTGATACTGCGCCAGCGTAGCAGCATAATCCGGCACGGCACCAACCATTGGGAGATGATCGCGAATCGCACAACGTACACCGCAACGAGCCTGATTTTCCGAAACATCCACTTGTTGAACCCATTCAACCTGCGGTAGGCAACGTAACAGGCGCTCGCGGTTCTCCTGTTGTTCGGTCGAACTGAATTCAGTCGAGGCTTCGCCTCGTTGATAGCTGGCACCGATGCAATGTTGCTGATTGTTCGGATTAACTGGGGTCAGATAGCCGTCGTAGCACAGCACATTGTGCAATTGGCTCAATGTCGGTGTGGTCGGAATATGGGATACCTGACCACGTACTGCCGTCAGCGGCAGAAAACGGGTCTGCGTCCATTGTGGTAAACGATGCCCGGCCGCCAGGATAACCGTTTGATGGTAAGCATCGGGACGATCGGTCATGGACAGTTTCCAGCCGGTTTCGCCAGCCGTCAGTTGGTTTAGCTCATGGCGATAATGGCAGCTCATGCCTTGCTGCTGCGCTAGCGCCATCAGTGCGCTAGTCAATTGTGACGGACAAAGCCAGCCTCCGCTCGAATAATGAATACCGCCGTGACCACAATCCACCCCAGCCAACGACTTGAGTTGTGACTGACTCATTGATTCAGCAAAAGTTTGCGGCCATTGGGTGCGCAGAATGTTTTCAATTTTTCCTCGGCTTTTATCATCGTAAGCCAGTTGGCTGACGCCACACCATTGATGATCGAAGGCAATACCTTGCTCAAGTAGGGCATCATATTGACGTCGGGCAAAGGTGAATGCGCTGGTATAAAAATCTTCCAATGCATCACTTTTTCCGTTCAATAGTGGATAAATAGCACCTTGTTGATTACCGGATGCGCCTTGCGCAGGCTGTTCATCAGCACAATAAAGTGTGACATTCGCGCCGCGTCGCAGTAACGCTAACGCCGTCAGGGCACTGACAATGCCACCGCCGATAATGGCAATATCATCACCACTGCTGGCTGCGGGGCGAGCATACCAGGGAGCCGGTAGTGGGTTGACAAGGTTCTCCGGCAGAACGCCGGTCAACATTTCCCGTTTCTGACCAAAGCCTTTTACTTTAGCTACCTCAAAACCGGCCTGTTGCAGGCCGCGCCGGACAAAACCGGCTGCGGTAAAGGTGGCAAAAGTGCCAGCTGGGCGGGCGAGACGAGCCATCGCGCTAAACAGGTCGTCATTCCACATATCCGGGTTTTTGGATGGCGCAAAACCATCCAGGAACCAAGCATCGACCTGATTATTCATACTGCCGTCTAACTGCGGTAGCAGCGTATTGACATCGCCAAACCATAAATCCAGCGTGATCGCCTCCTGAGCCAGCAGAATGCGGTGGCAGCCGGCCAACGGCAGCGGCCATTGGGCGCGCAGCTGTGCGGCGAAGTCTGCCAGCTCTGGCCAGCGAGCATGAGCGGCGGCCAAATCGCTCACCGCCAGTGGATATTTTTCAAAACTAATATAATGCAGATGCTGAAGAGGAGCCTGGGGATGCTGTTGACGAAATTGGGTGAAAGCTTGCCAAAGCGTCAGAAAGTTGAGTCCAGTGCCAAAGCCGGTTTCTGCTACCACGCAGCGAGGGTGCGTATGTTCGGCAAAACGAGCAGGAAAATGGTTGCCATTGAGAAAAACGAAACGGGTTTCTTCCAATCCATCTTGATTTGAGAAGTAGACATCACCAAACTGTTCCGAAACAGGTGTACCTTGTTCGTTCCAGCTGAGAGTTGCAGTTTGGATCGGTTGATTATTCACGTAAGAAGACTCGTATCTCAAGGGGTAGCGAGATTTTAACGATGTGACTCTCTGGGTGCAAATCGTAAGATAATCTGGTTATATTATTCTGATCGGACTTGTTCGGCGTACAACTGTACGCTAAAGTGCTTTGCAAAATCCCGAATGCTAAAAGTGGAAGAGGTATTAAATGAAGCGTGCAGTGATTACTGGCCTAGGCATCGTCTCTAGCATTGGTAACAATCAGCAGGAGGTCCTGGCAGCTCTGCAGGAAGGTCGTTCTGGTATTACTTTCGCTCAGGAATTTAAAGACGCGGGTATGCGTAGCCATATCTGGGGCGATGTGAAAGACTTGGACGTTACGTCTCGAATCGACCGCAAAGTGCTGCGTTTTATGAGCGATGCCTCTGTTTATGCTTATCTGGCTATGCAAGAAGCGATTGAAGATTCCAAATTGGCTGACGATCAGGTATCCAATTTCCGCAGTGGTTTGGTTGTCGGTTCTGGCGGTGGTTCACCGCGCAATCAGGTTGCTGGCTCTGATGGGATGCGTGCGAAAGGTTTGAGAGGCGTTGGCCCTTACATGGTGACCAAAGCGATGGCATCCGGTGTTTCCGCATGCCTGGCTACGCCGTTCAAAATCAAAGGCGTGAACTATTCTATCAGCTCCGCCTGTGCAACATCGGCACATTGTATCGGCCATGCGGTTGAACTGATTCAGTTAGGTAAGCAGGACGTGGTGTTTGCTGGTGGCGGCGAAGAATTGTGCTGGGAAATGGCCTGCGAATTCGACGCGATGGGCGCACTGTCTACCAAATACAACGATACGCCAGAAAAAGCTTCCCGTACTTACGATAAAGACCGTGACGGTTTTGTTATCGCCGGCGGTGGCGGCATGGTGGTTGTGGAAGAACTGGAACATGCATTGGCGCGCGGCGCACATATTTACGCTGAGATCGTAGGCTACGGCGCGACTTCAGACGGTGCTGACATGGTTGCTCCATCCGGTGAAGGTGCTGTGCGTTGTATGCAGATGGCGATGCAGGGTGTTGATACGCCAATCGATTATATGAACGTACACGGTACTTCTACGCCAGTTGGCGATGTAAAAGAACTGGGCGCTATCCGTGAAATTTTCGGTGATAACACGCCAGCGATTTCTTCTACCAAAGCGATGACTGGTCACTCGTTGGGTGCTGCTGGTGTTCATGAAGCCATCTTTAGCTTGCTGATGGTTGAGCACGGTTTTATTGCGCCAAGCATCAATATTGAGACGCTGGACGAGAAAGCCGAAGGGATGAATATCATCACCGAACCGACCAAGCGCGAACTGACGACAGTGATGTCTAACAGCTTTGGTTTCGGTGGTACCAATGCGACTCTGGTGATGCGTAAATACCAGAAATAAGCCGCACCGAGGGATACTGATTCCCGCGGCTTATCAATAGTGACTCAAATCCCGGACTGATTTTCAGTTCGGGATTTTTTTATCTTCGATCACCAGTTTGACCATTTCCTGAATCTCTATCTATAGTGATCAGACTTTATTGCCGGACGATGCGCTGCTCTAGCCAATCAAAAGCAGAAGGCGCTCGCCAACACCACTAAATAATTAATAATAAAATTAAGCTGTATTAAGGGTGGCGGAAATCAGTCTATCGATAAAATCTCAGGTGTTCTTCAAACTTATTTATACACAACAATTGTCATTGATGATTTTTTTATTGATGGTTTTTCGCCACTCGGCGAGAGCATAGTTTTATCTGATTAGGCTCACAGGTGATCAATAATGAAGTATTTGTTTCTACTGTTATTTATAGTCTGCGTCGTTTATATCCATCGTCGTGGCCGCGTGCGTTATCCGTTTTGGCGGCAACTTTCTGACCATTCTACTTTTGTGGCACCGCTCAATGTGTTTATGTACCTTTTTTCCAAAGTGCCGAATACGCCTTATCTACAAGCAGAAACCTTTCCGGAATTACAGTTATTACAGGATAACTGGCAAAAGATTCGTGAAGAGGGAGAGTCGCTGAGAGCCATTCAGCAAATTAAAGCCTCCGATAAATATAATGATGCCGGTTTTAACTCATTTTTTAAAACTGGCTGGAAGCGTTTTTATTTAAAGTGGTATGAGGATAATCATCCTTCGGCTATGAGTCTTTGCCCTTTTACAACCGAGCTGCTGCGTGGATTACCTTCGGTAAAGGCGGCCATGTTTGCCGAATTGCCTGATGGTAGCCGCTTGCCGCGCCATCGCGATCCTTATGCCGGTTCTCTGCGTTATCATCTTGGATTGATTACACCAAATGATGATCGCTGCTTTATTGAAGTAGACGGTACGCGTTACAGTTGGCGCGATGGAGAAGGGGTACTATTTGATGAAACCTATCTCCACTATGCAGAAAATACCAGCGGACAAAATCGGTTGATTTTATTTTGTGATATCGAACGACCTATGCGCTATGGTTGGGCACAGCGGGTCAATCATTGGTTTGGCCGTAATCTTATGAGTGCGGCGACGGCACCGAACAATGATGAAGATCGAACCGGTGGCGTGAATCGGCTATTCAAATATATTTATGCTGTCCGCAAAGTGGGTAAACGGCTGAAAGCCTGGAACCGGACGGTTTATTATCTGATTAAATGGCTTTTGTTTGGTGGCATTGCTGGCTTGCTATTTTTCTCAATGTAAATCGTTTGAGGCGTTGTTGCCCCGCATGGCTAACCAATGAGCCAGTTTAGGGGCAATTCATTCGGGTGATAAACCGACCTAGGCAAGGCACCTGAGCTGGTGAAGTGCTATAGGAACAGCATAAATAGCAGCCCTATGACAATGAGCAAAGCAATAAAGGCCAAAGACGGTTTTTTCAGTAGCGGTTGTAATGGAACGGGCAGTGCGGCGATAAACGGATTGTATAACGGCTGAGTCGGGCCTTGATCTTCGGTGCTACGCTGCGCGCTAATGGCTTTATCCAGACGGTTGGTAAACAGCAGATTAATTATGTCGTTTAGTTGAGTTTGAGTCAGCGGCGTGGTCGGGCTAGCCTGAAAACGCTGTTGGCAATAATCGGTTAACTGTTGTTGTTCCTGACTATCAACGGGCTGTTTTAATGCAGTTTGTAGATTAACCAACGTCGGCGCAGCTTGCTGACTGAGTGTCATCTTGGTTTGCAAAAACTGGCTCATCAGTGGGAAGTGACGAGCAGGAAGGGGATCGCCAGGTTTGCTACCGATCATCTCAAATAACCCTTGCCAGATTTTGGCCGGTTGCTCACCAGTGGCGGCGCTGAGTTTGGCCACCAGCGATTGCAGGCTTTGATGTTCGGCTGGCAATAACGGGCGGTCAGTTATCGGAGTCTGTTGCGGCGGTGGAATCGTTAGCGTGCCGGATTGCAGTAACGCTAAAACTTGCTGTAATTGCTGATGACTCAGTTGACTGAGAACGGTATGGCCGAAATTCTGACGAATAAAATCACTGACCGCTTGACGATTATTCCCCTGCGGCAGCAGATCGGTTAACTGTTGGCGCAACTGATGATTAGCGTGATTTTCCTGCGCTAGTCCTAGGCGGGTTTGCAGCAGTTGTTCCGCCGGTTGAAAATGACGCGTCAGCAGTTCTGCTGTGTGGTTGAGGGACAGGTCATGACGCAGTGTCGCCCAGATCTCGGCAGATTTAACCGGTGTCAGTGCCATAATACGCACAATCAATTTTTCCAGCGTTGTACGTTGAGCCGGTGTTAACGCCTGGTCGTCAGCGCTATTTAACATGGGCGCTTTGGTTGGTGCGGTGGTGCGATCGCTGGTCATTGGGGCACTTGGGCCGTTCAAGGGTTGCATATCACCCGTCCTTCGCAAGGAATGAAATCATCGTTACCCGGCGATTGGCGCAGGCCGAGCATATAATACCTGTAAATTAGTCCAATCAATACAACCTGCAATGTTTTTATATGGTGAATCTTTTTGTTGTTGGAATTGATAATATCAATTATTACGCTAAGATGAACACTCCACGATAGATGGGATTGAAATGGTTCGTCAACAACGCATTGCAACATGGTTTTTTTGTCTGGCTTGTCTGGTCATACTTATCTGTATGTCGCAGCGCATGGTGGGCATACCGGCGTTGGAACAATCAATTGGCCTCACCACCATCAGTCAAACTTCACCTGAAGCCGAAGCCTCGCAAACATCCTGCGAACTCAGTGCCAAATCCCTGTTAACCACTCCGCTGGTGTTATTCGAACAGGTGTATTTCGCTCTGGGTCTGTTGTTGCTGACCTTGCTGGTGATGGCTCCATACATGCTGAGGTTGCCGCCTCCGCGAGCTATTTCACCCAGTCAATTAAGGGTGCATCTCCGATTTTGCATTTTCCGGGAATAGTCACTCCGCCACGTTATTGAGTGTGATTAATCTATTTTTGGAGAAAATAATGCGTAATCTATGTAAGACAGCCCTGTACTGTCTGTTGCTACTATGGCTGCCAAACCTGTGGGCGGCAGACAGCGGTTGGCTGATCAGCCCGTTAAATGACCATGCCAAGGTGCGCTTGCGCACCGAACCCATTGCTGAGGGTGAGACTCGACTGTTGCTGTCAGTCGCGCTGGAGAAAGGCTGGAAAACCTACTGGCGTTCGCCGGGAGAAGGCGGGATTGCGCCTTCGATCACTTGGGCGCAACCATTAGCTGAGGTCAAGTGGCATTGGCCGACGCCTCAGCGTTTTGACGTATCGGGCATTTCCACACAAGGCTACCAGCAGCAGGTCGCGCTGCCGATAGTGATTTCAGCGGCTCCTTCCGGCGTGCTGGCGGGAACCTTGACGTTGTCTACCTGTAGCAATGTGTGCATCCTGACGGATTATCCCTTCAGTCTCGATTTGAGCAAACCGGGCTACGATCCCCGTTTTGATCACGACTTCGCTCAGGCGATGGGGCAGGTGCCAGTCGCAACTGGTTTAGCCGATGAAATCAGTGCGGGCTATGGCAACGGAGAGATACAAATCCTTGCCCAGCGCAGTGCTGGCTGGCAACAACCGATGGTCTTTTTCGACGGGATAACTGATGCTGAATTGGGTAAACCCGAGGTGGTGGTCACCGGTGAACAATTGGCTGTGCGGGTGCCGACCAGTGACGGTTGGGGTGATAGCGCGCCAGATCTGCGTGGTAAGCCGCTTACGCTGGTGATCAGCAATGGCGGTATGGCGCAGGAAGCCACGGTAACTTTGGGGGAAGCCTTAATCCTGCCCGGTTCAACTACCGCCTATTGGCAGTGGCTCGTTATCGCGCTGATCGGTGGCCTGATTTTGAACCTGATGCCTTGCGTACTGCCTGTGCTGGCGATGAAGCTGGGTTCGGTATTGCAGGTTGAGCACCAAAGTCGCCGTGGAGTACGGTTGCAGTTCCTGTCGTCATCGCTGGGGATTCTGACTTCCTTCTGGTTATTGGCGCTACTGATGACGGTTTTACGCTTGGGCAACCATGCGCTCGGTTGGGGAATTCAGTTCCAGAATCCGTGGTTTATCGGTTTTATGGTGCTGGTCACCGCATTATTCAGCGCTAACCTGTTCGGTTTGTTTGAAGTGCGTCTCTCTTCTTCCCTCAACACCCGGATTGCCACTCACGGCGGTAATGGGCTGGGTGGCCATTTTTGGCAAGGCGCACTGGCTACATTATTGGCAACACCTTGTTCAGCACCTTTCCTCGGTACCGCCGTGGCGTTTGCACTGGCGGCGCCGCTACCAGCGCTGTGGGGAATCTTTACTGCTCTCGGTATTGGGATGAGTCTGCCGTGGTTGGCAATCGCTACTTGGCCGAAGTTGGCGCTGTGTTTGCCAAAGCCTGGCCGTT
Organism: Yersinia ruckeri ATCC 29473; assembly: GCF_000754815.1. Lineage (GTDB taxonomy): Bacteria > Pseudomonadota > Gammaproteobacteria > Enterobacterales > Enterobacteriaceae > Yersinia > Yersinia ruckeri. The sequence goes on along the minus strand of NZ_KN150747.1, from coordinate 3,191,385 downwards.
GGATGCTGCATCTGAGAATCGTGCTGGGGCTATTGATGCTAGCCTCCTGCCTGTGGCTTATCAGTCTGATGAGCAGCCATATCGGGACGTTGTGGACATTAATTAGCGCCGCGATTTTACTGCTGGCGTTGCTGCTGGCTATGGGTCGTCATTACGGACGACGTCTGGCGCTGATCACCGGTTTAATCAGCCTGTTGGTGATAGGTGCGCTCTTACTGCTCGGGGCATTGACGGCAGAAAGATGGCGACAGCCTTTGCATGATGATGTGCAGTGGCAACCACTGAGTGAAACGGCTATCCAGCAGGCGCTGGCGCAGAATAAGCGGGTATTTGTCGATGTTACTGCCGAGTGGTGCGTGACCTGTAAAGTCAACAAAATCAATGTACTTATGCGTAGCGATGTGCAGAAAGCCTTGATGGCGGACGACGTGGTGGCCTTACGCGGTGACTGGACCCACTCGTCGCCTGAAATGAGCGCATTCCTACGTAAGCGTGGCAGCGTTGCCGTGCCCTTCAACCAAGTCTATGGCCCAAGCCGCCCACAAGGGGTGGTGTTGTCTCCGCTATTGAACCGTGAATCCCTGTTAGACGTTTTAGCCTCAGCTAAAGGAATCCAATAATGAAAATGATCACGCTACTGGTACTTTCCCTGATGACCGCACCCGTATTGGCGGCGCCTTTTACGCCAGAACAGGAACAGCGCATTAAAGAATTGATCGGTGAAACCCTGATATCCAATCCGAACATTCTTGAGCAGTCGGTGAACGCTTGGCAGCAAAAGGCCAATGAAGAGCAGGGAAAGCAACTTGCCACCTTTATTAAAGCCAATGAAAAAGATCTATATCAAGACCCCGGTAGCCCACGATTGGGCGCAGCAAAGCCACAACTCACGCTGGTTTCCTTTACGGATTACAATTGTCCGTATTGCAAAACCTTTGATCGGTTACTGGAAAAGATCGTGAAGAACTACCCGCAAGTTGCACTGGTTATTAAACCCTTGCCATTTAAAGGGGAAAGTTCATTACGCAGTGCGCAGGTAGCACTGACGTTGTGGCAGCAACATCCGGATCAGTTCTTGCCTTTCCATCAACGTCTGATGGCTAAAAAGGGCACTCATGATGCCGCCAGCATTGCCGCTGCCCAGAAAAAAACCGGGGTGATTGCGGTGGAGCCGACAGAGCAAAGTTTGGATGTATTACGCACCAATTTACGCCTGGCCGATCAACTGGGTATTCAAGGGACGCCAGCGACATTAATCGGCGATCAGATGATGTCTGGCGCTATTTCCTATGAGCAGTTGGAAGAGCAGGTCAAAGCGCAATTGGCACGGGGCGCGAAATGAATCGGCTAAAACGCTGGGGATATCAATTGGCGATATTGTTGGCGATGGTTCTGGTGCTCTCCTTGGGTATGGATTGGCTGCGCAGCCCGCAAGTCCCACCGAATTGGGGAAGCGAGCCGTTGGTGATGTTGAACGGCGAAACGGTTTCTCTGCAAGCACTGAGTGAGGACAAACCGCTGCTGGTGTATTTTTGGGCCAGTTGGTGCGGGGTGTGCAAATTCACTACGCCCAGCGTCAACACGCTGGTCGCGGACGGGGAAAATGTCATCACCGTGGCGCTACGTTCGGGTAACGATCGGCAGGTGGAACAATGGCTGACGAAAAAAGGACAGAGATTGCCAGTGATTAACGATCCGATGGGACAGTTATCCGCCAAGTGGCAGATCGGCGTCACACCAACCCTCGCCATCCTGTATCGCGGTGAACTGGTCAGCAGTACCAGTGGCTGGACCAGTTATTGGGGGATGAAATTGCGGCTGTGGTGGGCTGGACTCTAAACGGGAGTCAATAATAAACCGCCTGATCGGTGATGGACTGCACCCCAAAAGTTGGACGCTCAACTCAGTAAGGTGCAGTTTTTTATGGTTTTTAGGCGATGATTTCCACGGCTTTCTGTGCGCGGTATGTCCTTATCGCCCGAGCCAGACGTGCAATACCTTCTTCAATCAATTCAGGACTATTCGCGGCGAAGTTTAATCGTAGGGCAAAATCTCCCCGTTGTGCTTCAGCATAAAAACAGCTACCGCGGGCGAAGGTCACGCCTTGTTGCCAGGCCTGGGGTATTAATGCGCTTACCGCAACATCGGTCGGCAACTGAAGCCAGATAAACAGGCCACCATCGGGAATATCAAATCGGCAGCCGTCAGGCAGATGGCGCTGGAGTGCCGCCACCATTGCATCCCGATGCTGACAAAACAGCGTGCAGGCGCGGCGCAGTTGTTTATCGTAACGACCGACGGTGACAAAGGCATCCAGTGCCCGCTGTATCAGATTGGAACTGGTGAAACTGTCAACGTGTTTTAGCCGAGCCAACGTGCCATAGTGTGCGCTATCTGCCACTAAATAACCGATGCGCATACTCGGTAACAGCATCTTGGAAAAGGTACTGACGTAAATCACCTCGCCGCTACCCGCCAGTGCCCGCAATGACGGTAAATGTTTACCGCTATAACGTAAATCGCCAACAAAATCGTCTTCCAGAATCACCGTGTTTGTCTCTCTGGCGTAGTTCAGCAACTGATAACGACGAGCTTCGCTCATGCAGCGACCAGTGGGATTCTGAAAGTTAGGAATGCAATAAATCAGTTTGGGCCGATGCTGTGCCAACAGCTCAGGCAGTAAATCAACTTGCATTCCCTGCTGATCGCTGGGGATTGCCACAATATTGACCTGATGCAGGCGAAACAGCGCCAGCGCTTCGGCATAGGTAGGATCTTCCACAAAGACCGTATCGCCAGGAAAAAGCAGTGACTGACTGATCAGACTGATGGCGTGCTGGGAGCCGTTGGTGATCAGAATCTGCTCTGCACGGGTGGGAATACCCTGCGTGGATAAAATCCGGCCAAGGGTATCCCGCAGCGGATAATAACCGCAGTAGTCGCCATAGCTGAATGCCTCCTCGGCGTGGCGACGTAAAATGGATTGCAGAATTTGACGAAACTCTTCCAGTGGAAAAATTTTGGGGCTGCCAATTCCCGCCGCAAAATTGATGGTTCCGTGCGGTAAGGCAATATCGGCAAAACCATCTAACCGTGACGTCATGGTGGTGTAGCGATCCAGAGGGAGATCGGCCTGTAGCCCTGGGTGTGGTTGGCTCGGCAAAGTTTGCAAATGGCGCACATAAGTCCCACTGCCCGGCCGCTGCTGTAAAAATCCTTTGGCTGCCAGTTCTGCATAGGCGCTATCCACGGTTAAGCGGCTGACCGATAGTTCGGTGGCCAGTTTACGGGTAGAAGGCAAGCGATCGCCATCGGCGAAAACACCGCTCAAAATGGCTCGTCGTAAAGCTTCTTCAATTTGTAAATACAGCGGAATATCTTGCCTGCGGTCTAAAGGAATATGCATAACGGCTCATCAAGAGAGGCTTTTGCCCAGTGACTCGTTGAGGTCAAAGTGGCTTATATCGAGAATGAATATTTCACTATACCCAATGTTAATGCCGCTTCAAATGCCAAAAAGTGGCCTGCATGATTTTATGGCAAGTGGCTCTGTTCTCGAAATAACGTCGGCGTAGAATCCGTATCAAACTCTATTCATCGTTATTCTTGAGGGTGCTATGGCTATTACCTCTGATATCTCCGCTGTTTCAATACATCGTGGGCTGCTGTCTGGCAGGCGGCAGGGTTATCTGTTGGCGATCACCAGTGCCATATTGCTGGCTTTTACTGGCATCATTATTCGGGTTTTGACCGATGATTATCATTTACCAACGTCGGTGCTGGCTTTTTGGCGGGCGGCGCTGGTGGCGGTGGTGTTATTGCCGGTGTTATTACTCATTCGGCCAGCGTGGGCAAAACTGCATTGGCAACAAGTGCCGTTTTATGCCGGTTATGGGCTGTTATTGGCCATATTTAATGGTTTGTGGACCGAGTCTGTAGTGCTCAATGGCGCGTCCATTTCCACGATATTGCTGTATTGCTCAGTAGGTTTTACCGTATTTCTCGGCTGGATATTTTATCAGGAATACCTGAGCTGGGGGGAACTGGGCGTGATTGCCGTCAGTTTGCTGGGATGTTTTCTGGTGAGCAACGGTAGCAACCTGACGGCCGCAGAGTTTAACCTGATTGGGCTTGGCGTCGGATTGCTTTCCGGTATTGGTTACAGTTTTTATACGCTGGCTGGGCGAATTGCGACTGAACGCAATTATCCGGTCTGGAATACCATTTTGTATGTCTTTGGGTTTTCTGCCGTCTACCAACTGATTTTTAATCAGATGCTACTGTGGTTCCCGTTACCGGTATTGCAGAGCATGGTTGGGGATATCTGGTTTTTCTCCCACGGCAGTGAAGGCGTGGATTGGCGCGGTTGGGGGCTGTTACTGGTATTGGCCGCCGGGCCAACCTTATTGGGATTCGGGTTGTATAACCTCAGTTTGAAAACATTGCCGTTAGCCGTTGCCAGCCTGATTCTATCAATGGAATTGGTGTTTACTGCGGTTTTGGCCTACTTCCTGCTGAATGAGAGAATGTCGTTATTACAGATGATTGGCAGTGGCCTGGTGATGGGCGGGGTGTTATTACTCCGGCAAAAAGAGCCGCGGCTTCCCCAGCCCGAGAGTGTGACCACTGCTGGGCGGGGAGTTTGATTCCATCGAGTAAATCAGGCTTTATCCGCCGGTTTACCGACCGGAGCATCAATCTTGATTTCAACGATAGGCGTGCGAGTTTTACGCAACGGAATGCGTAGGCGTTGGGCAAGAATCACCCCGGCCAGCGTAATGCCACCGCCTATCAAGTGGTAGCTGTGCAACTGTTCGTGCAGAAAACTTACGGCAATAATCGCGGTAAATACCGGCGTCAGGTTCATAAAGATCGAGGCGGTATTAGCACCCAAACGCATAACGCCGTGAATCCACAGGTACGGGGCGATAATCGATGCCGGAATACCAGCAAACAGCACCAGTGGGATATTTTGCGCCGTCAGTTGCACATCGGTTGCCAACAGGAAGTTGGGTAGCAATAGCAGCACACCAAAAACAATCTGCATATAGAGAGATTGCCAGCTCGGTAACTGAATATTCCAGCGTTTGGTTAATACGCCATACAAGGCGTAAGAGATTGATGCAGCCAGCATCATCAATTCACCTTTACCAATCCCCTGTTGCAGTAATTGTCCAGGTTCACCCGCACTGATTAGCCAGATCAGTCCGCCCAGAGATAATATGCTGCCCAGAGCAATCCCCACCGTAGGTGCAACCCGCAGCACCACAATACTGATCAATACCGTCAGCAGCGGAATCATCGAACTGAGAATGCCCATAAACAGCGCACTAACGGTGTGAGCCGCATAGTAGGCCAGGCTTTGATACAGCACCATGCCCAACAAACCCAAAATCAGTAACTTCCACCAATAGACCTTGATGGCTGGCCAATTACGAATCACGCCAATCAACAGGAAAGGGGACAACGTAAGTAATGCCAGTAGCCAGCGGTAAAATGAAATGGCTGCTGGATCGATAGCTGTTGCTGACATTTTGCTGACCACAGCATTGATTGACCAGATGATCACCGCGAACAAAGGAAAAAACACATTCATGATAACTATTCTCATTAAAACTCATTCGGGCGCTAGTCTACACTTGTCTGATTTATTATATATACTGATAATCGGACAACATTTAATGTAATTAAGACAGTGACAACGTGAGAAGCGACGAATGTACAGGAATTTCCTTCGATGATGCCCTCTTTACTGTTCCCCAATACGTTGGCGGAGCCACCCAAGACACTGTTGTTACGCTGTGAGGCGTTGAGTGCCAATACGGAATTTTTGCCGCATTCTCATCAATATGGTCAGCTTATTTGTGTTAAATCCGGCGTAGTCGCCATGAGCGTTGGGGGGCAGCGCTTTCTTGCGCCACCTGAGTTTAGCTTGTGGATACCCAGCGGAATGGAGCATTCAAGCTATAATCGCCGTCCGACGAAATATCGCGCCATTGATATTGCGCTGGATTTATGTACCGAACTGCCCGCCGCGCCATGCCTGATTAACTTCAGCCCAATCTTTAACGTGATTCTGGAAGACTGCTTCAAACGCGGAATGCTAACGCCACAGACGCCACAGGATCATCGTTTGGTCCAGGTACTGATTGATCAGCTCAAAATATCACCGATGCAATGTACCTATCTGCCGACTTCACAGGACAAACTGCTGTCGCCGATTCTGGCGGCGCTGGAGCGCTGCCCAGCGGATAATACCGCGCTGTCCCAGTGGGCCAAACGGGTATATAGCACTGAGCGCACTTTGTCCCGTCGCTGCCAGAAGGAACTGGGGATGCCGTTTAGTGAGTGGCGGCAACGGCTGCGTTTTCTACATGCGATTTCATTACTGGAGCAGGGGAGAACGATTGCTAGCGTAGCGCTGGATGTCGGTTATAGCTCGGCATCGGCGTTTATCGTGATGTTCCAGCAGATATCTGGCACCACACCGGAACGTTATCGGCGAGGTCAATAAGTTTCCGAACCAAGCTGGCTTTCTAACGTTGGGTTCAGAGTCATTCAGTGGCAAAATAGCCATTATCTTTTTCATTGGTATGGCAGCAGGCTGTCGGAGAGCAAAGTGAAAATTCTGGTTGATGAAAACATGCCTTACGCTGGGGAGTTATTCCAGCGTTTAGGCGAGGTGCAGGCAATACCGGGGCGTCCTATTCCCCTTGAAGCATTGACTCACGCCGATGCGTTAATGGTACGTTCGGTGACCAAGGTCAACGCGGAACTGTTACAAGGTACCCGCATCGGCTTTATTGGTACTGCCACCGCCGGGACTGATCATGTCGATGAGGCTTGGCTACGCCAGCAAGGTATCGGATTTTCAGCAGCACCAGGTTGTAATGCCATTGCAGTCGTGGAATATGTATTTTCTGCCCTGATGATGATGGCGGAACGAGACGGTTTTCAATTACGCGACAAAACCGTCGGTATCATTGGCGTCGGCAATGTTGGTTCGCGGCTGAATGCTCGCCTGAACGCTTTGGGTATCCGCACCTTACTCTGCGATCCACCGCGCGCCGAGCGTGGCGATCAAGGCGAATTCTGGCCGCTGGAAAAACTGGTACGTGAAGCCGATGTCCTCACTTTCCACACCCCGTTGAATAAAACTGGCCCTCACCAAAGCCTGCATATGGTCGATAGCGAATGGCTGGCGGCATTGCCAGATAACCGCATTCTGATCAATGCCTGTCGCGGTGCCGTAGTGGATAACGCGGCATTATTAGCGGCACTGGAAAAAGGCAAGAAACTCAACGTAGTGCTGGATGTATGGGAGCCGGAACCCGACCTGTCATTATCGCTGTTAGCGCGGGTTGATATCGGCACGCCACACATCGCCGGTTATACGCTGGAAGGTAAAGCCCGTGGAACTACGCAGGTATTTGAAGCTTTCAGCCAGCATATCGGGCAGCCGCAGAGTATCGAACTGGCGTCACTATTGCCGCAGCCAGAATTCAGTCATATTCGTCTTAACGGCGAGTTGGATGAAGGCAAATTAAAGCGATTAATGCACTTAGTGTATGATGTGCGCCGCGATGATGCACCATTACGGCAGGTTGCCGGTATTCCTGGTGAATTTGATCGGCTGCGTAAACATTATCAAGAGCGCCGAGAGTGGTCATCACTCTGCGTTCAATGTGACGATCCGGCCAGCGCCGAATTATTGCAAAAATTGGGCTTCACGACCCAATTAATCTCGCTGGTTTAATGGTGAGTACCTCACTAAAACCGATGATTATCAAGGCGGTAATTTACCGCCTCTTTGTATTTGAATGAATTATTGTGGAGAAAACCAACATGTCTGACGGCTGGAACATTGCTGTGTTAGGCGCTACGGGCGCAGTAGGTGAAGCTTTACTGGAGCTGTTAGAAGAGCGCCAGTTCCCGGTTGGTGAATTGTATCCTTTGGCCAGCGAACGTAGTGCCGGTGCGACAGTACGTTTTAATGGTAAAAGCGTATTGGTAGAAAATGCCGAAAGTTTTGATTGGTCACAGGCTCAACTGGCCTTCTTTGTGGCCGGTAGCGAAGCCTCGGCGCGCTATGCGGAAGAAGCGGGTAACTCGGGTTGTTTGGTGATCGACAGCAGCGGCCTGTTTGCTATGGAACCCGATGTTCCCTTGGTGGTACCGAGTGTTAACCCGCAGGTGCTGGCAGATTACCGTAACCGTAATATCGTGGCGGTAGCGGATAGTTTGACCAGTCAACTGTTGACGGCAATCAAACCGCTGACCGAGCAGGCCGGGCTGTCGCGTTTGCATGTCACCAGCCTGATTTCAGCCTCTGCTCACGGCAAAGCCGCAGTAGACGATTTGGCCGGGCAAAGTGCCAAATTACTGAATGGTATTCCGGCAGAAGCTGCTATTTTCCCGAAACAGTTGGCGTTTAACGTCTTGCCGCTGCTGGCGGACGAAGAGGGTAGCGTACGTGAAGAGCGCCGTCTGGTGGATCAGGTGCGCAAAGTGCTGCAAGACGAAGGTTTGCCAATCTCAGTCAGTTGCATTCAGTCGCCGGTATTTTACGGCCAGGCACAGGTGGTTCATCTGGAGGCACTGCGTCCTATCTCCTCTGATGAAGCCCGCAGTGAACTGGAAAGTTGTGAAGATATTCAACTGACAGAAGAAGATGATTTCCCCACCCAGGTTAGCGACGCCTCTGGCAGCAACTATCTGAGCATAGGTTGTGTGCGTAACGATTACGGTATTCCTGAAATTCTACAATTCTGGTCAGTTGCCGACAATATTCGTTTTGGTGGGGCGCTAATGGCGATTGAAACGGCTGAGCGTCTGTTGCAGGAGCAGCTTTACTGATGTCCGAACTTGAATTATCCCCGTCGCCTGTTGAGGCTACGGGTCTGAAAATTGCACTAGGCATTGAATATAATGGCAGCCGTTATTATGGTTGGCAGCGTCAACTGGAAGTGCGCAGTGTGCAGGCGTGCCTGGAAGCGGCGTTAACCCGCGTGGCCAATGCGCCGATCGTTGTGCAGTGTGCTGGCCGTACCGATACCGGTGTGCATGCTACCGGCCAGGTGGTACATTTCGTGACTTCGGCACAACGCAAGGACGCCGCCTGGACAATGGGCGTTAATACTCATTTACCGCCGGATATTGCAGTGCGCTGGGTAAAAACCGTCAGTGAGGATTTCCACGCCCGCTTTAGCGCAACGGCGCGTCGCTATCGCTACGTTATTTATAACCACCGGTATCGTCCGGCCATTTTGGCGCAAGGCGTAACCCACTGTTATATGCCGTTGGATGCGGAAAAAATGGAACGAGCTGCGCAAGCATTACTGGGCGAAAACGACTTTACCTCGTTCCGGGCGATGCAATGCCAATCTCGTACGCCGTGGCGTAATGTAAAACATGTAAAAGTTACCCGACAGGGTGCCTATATCGTGGTAGATATCAAGGCCAATGCATTTGTTCATCATATGGTGCGTAATATTGTTGGCAGTTTGATAGAAATTGGCTGTGGTAATCAGGATGAAAACTGGATAGCCGAGTTATTGACGCTAAAAGATCGAAGCAAAGCGGCGGCAACGGCGAAAGCTGAAGGATTGTATTTGGTCGCGGTTGATTATCCGGAACACTTTGGCTTGCCTTGTGTGCCGATGGGACCCTTATTTTTAGCCGATGATTGATGCCAGGTGGATCGCTGGCTTTAAGTTGGTAGCGGGTTCACCCAATAGGCCAGTTTCCTTTATTTAGGTGAGCGGCGGTGTGTTCACTAATCGAGAGTATTTATGGAATTTATACGTTTCGTTATTGATTTTATTCTGCATATTGATGTCCATTTGGCGGCGCTGGTCGCGCAATACGGTATTTGGGTTTACGGAATTCTGTTTCTGATTTTATTCTGTGAAACCGGGCTGGTGGTCACGCCGTTCCTGCCGGGGGATTCTCTGTTGTTTGTTGCCGGTACTCTGGCTGCCTTGCCAACTAACGATCTCAATGTTCACACCATGGTCACATTAATGGTTATTGCGGCCATCTTGGGTGATGCGGTCAACTATACTATCGGTCGTTTGTTCGGCGAAAAATTATTCAGCAATCCGGATTCGAAAATATTTCGTCGTGTCTATCTGGATAAAACCCATGCGTTTTATGAAAAACACGGCGGAAAAGCGATTGTTTTGGCGCGATTCGTACCGATTATTCGCACCTTTGCGCCATTTGTCGCCGGGATGGGTAAAATGTCCTATCGTCACTTTGCCGCCTATAACGTGATTGGGGCATTGGTATGGGTGTTGTTATTCACCTATGCTGGCTATATTTTCGGAAACGTACCTTTTGTGCAGAACAATTTGAAATTGCTGATTATGGTTATTATCGTGGTTTCAATTCTGCCAGGTATTATTGAGGTTTGGCGGCATCGGCGCGCAGCAGCTCGTCAGAAAAGTGAGTAAAAACGTTGCCGTAACCCAGGGTTCGACCAGTTTTTTATCCACAGTGGCGAACCAATATGGTTTAATGAGTAACATTAATGGTCTGTTCCTGCGGACAATCTGATTTCTCGTGCCTTGATCACGCCCTGTTGGTGTGGTGCTCAGGCACTTTTTATTGGGTGTGTTTTCAGGGAGATGGTTACAGCATGAACAGCGGACTGGCAACAGCCAGGTTCAAACAGAAAGGTCATCGATGAGCTGGATTGAACGAATTCTTAATAAGAGCAACATCACGCAAACCCGTAAAGCGAGTATTCCTGAAGGGGTGTGGACAAAATGTGATAGCTGTGGGCAGGTTTTGTACCGCGCCGAGCTAGAGCGTAATCTGGAAGTTTGTCCTAAGTGTGATCACCATATGCGTATGACTGCGCGTCAGCGTTTGCATACTCTGTTGGATGCTGGCAGTGAAGTTGAATTGGGCAGCGAACTGGAGCCAAAGGATATCCTGAAGTTCAGGGATTCCAAAAAGTATAAAGATCGCATTTCTGCTGCGCAGAAAGACACGGGCGAAAAAGATGCATTAGTGGCAATGAAAGGTACGCTGTACGGTATGCCTATCGTCGCCGCTTCTTTTGAATTTGCCTTTATGGGCGGCTCGATGGCTTCGGTGGTCGGTGCCCGCTTTGTTCGCGCTGTTGAGCAGGCGCTGGAAGATAACTGCCCGCTGGTGTGTTTCTCCTCTAGCGGCGGTGCGCGTATGCAAGAAGCGCTGATGTCATTGATGCAGATGGCAAAAACCAGTGCTGCACTGGCTAAAATGCAAGAGCGCGGTTTGCCTTACATTTCAGTGTTGACCGATCCGACCATGGGCGGTGTGTCCGCCAGTCTGGCGATGCTGGGTGATATCAATATTGCTGAACCCAAAGCTCTGATTGGTTTTGCAGGTCCTCGGGTGATTGAACAAACGGTGCGTGAGAAGCTGCCACCAGGCTTCCAACGCAGTGAGTTCCTGATCGAGAAAGGCGCGATTGATATGATCGTTCGCCGCCCGGTGATGCGTGAAACTTTGGCCAGTATTCTGTCCAAACTCACCCACCAGCCGCAGCCGGAAACGGTTGAAGTCAAAGCGGTCGTTGTCGAAAACGACGCGCAAGACTAAGTGGGTCAACGGGTATCACTTTTCATCGAGTGATACCCGATTATTACCCCGCGTATTGGCAAGTAAAGTATGCTAAACAAAGCGTAACGTGAACGCAGAATCACCCCAAAGAATGTAACTGGTGTCTACTAAATATTCCGTATTAGGGCGTATTGAGTAAACACTATGGAATGAATCCAAGGCCAGTGACGGGACTCATGAATAATCATCAAATTCCCCAAGCCACGTCGCCTTTGGCCGCGTGGCTTTACTATCTTGAGCGTTTGCATTCTCAGGCGATCGATCTGGGGCTGGAACGTGTCAAACAGGTTGCCGAGCGTATCGATTTGCTTAAACCGGCACCAACCGTTTTCACTATTGCCGGCACTAATGGCAAAGGCACTACTTGCTGTACGCTGGAAGCTATTTTGCTTGCTGCCGGCTTACGGGTTGGTGTCTACAGTTCTCCGCATTTATTGGAATATACCGAACGTGTTCGCATTCAGGGGCGTGAGCTGCCGGAAGTGGAACACTGTCAGGCCTTTGCCCATATCGAGGCTGGCCGTGGTGATACTTCCCTAACTTACTTTGAATTCAGCACCTTGTCGGCATTACACCTGTTTAAACAGGCTCGGCTGGATGTCGTGATTCTGGAAGTCGGGCTGGGAGGACGTCTGGATGCGACTAATATCGTGGATTCTGACGTTGCAGGCATTACCAGTATCGCGTTGGATCATACCGACTGGCTAGGGGCTGATCGGGAAAGTATTGGCCGGGAAAAAGCGGGCGTATTCCGTGCCGGTAAGCCCGCAGTGGTTGGCGAGCCAGATATGCCCGCATCCATTGCTGCTGTTGCCGATGAAATCGGTGCCAAGCTTTATCGTCGCGGCGATGCTTGGCAATTTAGCCGTCAGGATTCCAGTTGGCGTTGGCAGTGTGGGGCGCAGCAAATGGACGACCTACCGTTGCCGCATGTCCCGTTACCGAACGCGGCTACTGCATTGGCGGTATTGCATTATTCGCCGTTGCAGGTGAGTGATTCTGCGATCCGTCTGGGGCTGGAGAATGCCCAATTACCGGGGCGTTTCCAGATGGTCAGTGAACAACCGATGTTGATTCTGGATGTGGCACATAATCCTCATGCCGCAGCCTATCTGGCTGAACGGCTGTCCCAATTACCCGCGGTTCGCGGTAAGGTGCGGGCAGTGGTTGGTATGCTGGCCGATAAAGACATCGCTGGCACTCTGGCGTGTTTGGTTGGGCAGATTGATGAATGGTATTGTGCGCCACTAGAAGGGCCACGCGGTGCCAGTGCCGAGGCATTGGCGCAGCATCTAACGGCATCGCGGCAGTTTAACGATGTTGAAACGGCCTGGCGTCAGGCAATGCAGGATGCCGCACCGCAAGACCGGGTGATTGTCTGTGGTTCATTCCACACGGTTGCTCATGTGATGGCAGTATTGAAAACGGGGAGTGCGAATGGCCAGTAAATTCCAGAACCGTTTAGTGGGAACCGTCATTCTGGTGGCGCTGGGGGTGATTTTATTGCCCGGCTTGCTGGATGGTAAGAAAAAACATTATGAGGATGAGTTTGCGGCAATCCCATTAGTGCCAAAACCGGGTGATGCTGAGGAAATTGACGTCGTACCGCCGGTCAATCAGCCATTGCCGATGCAGCCTCCAGAAGGTGCAGCTGAAGCCCTCAGTGCCACTAAAGGTGCAGAGCCGGTTTCTCCAGCAGCCAATGAGGCCGGGAATCTCTCGGCGCAGCCGACGTTGGTCGCACCGCCGCCAGTAGAGATAAAACCCGTGGAAAGCCGTCCGGTAGAGAAAAAACCAGTCGTGCCTAAGCCGGTGGAAGTTAAGCCGAAAGTGGAAGTCAAACCGGTGGAAGTCAAACCTAAGCCGGAAGTGAAACCGGTAGAAGTGAAACCATCGTCGGAAGAGAAAACGCCGGCAGGCCAAGCCTATGTTGTTCAATTGGGCGCGTTGAAAAATGCGGCCAAAGTGGATGAAGTGGTAGCGAAGCTGCGTCTTTCGGGGCACCGCGCTTATACCGTGCCATCCACGCCAGTACAGGGTCAGATTACCCGAATATATGTAGGCCCGGATGCATCGAAGCAGAATCTACAATCGGCACTGCCTGAGCTGAACGCCTTGAGCGGTCTTACTGGGCAAGTTAAGGCCTACAGTACTGGCCGCTAGGGTGCGTTACCGTTGTCCGGTGGTAGTAGACCCTGCTGCTGGCAAGGGATTAAGCTAAGTTTGTGCGGCGATTGTTGTTTTTAAAATCGCCGCACTTTATTTATCCGGGGGCGGGAATTCCCCTACGCAAACGTTTTCTTTTTCTGTTAGAATTCGCCGCGAACAGGATGTAGAGGCGATTTCATCATTGGAATAGTCATGGTTTGGATTGATTACGTCATATTAGGCATTATCGGATTTTCAGCGTTGGTCAGCTTAATCCGGGGGTTTGTGCGCGAAGCATTGTCACTTGTGACATGGGGATGTGCATTTTTTGTTGCCAGCCATTTTTATGCTTATCTTGCCGTTTACTTCACCCGTTTTGAAGATGAACTTGTACGCAATGGTATCGCGATTGGCATCTTGTTCATTGCGACATTGATCGTCGGAGCAATTGTTAACTATGTGATTAGCTCACTGGTTGAACGCACCGGGTTATCGGGAACGGACAGAGTGCTGGGTATTTGTTTTGGCGCATTGCGAGGCGTGCTGATCGTTGCTGCCATACTGTTCTTTCTGGATACCTTCACCGGTTTTTCACAAAGTGATGATTGGAAGCAGTCACAATTGATTCCGCAGTTCAGTTATATCATCAGGTGGTTCTTTGACTACCTACAGAGCACGTCGAGTTTCTTGCCGAATCAATTACCGATTCGGAGCGGCTTATGAGGAAAGACACATGTGCGGTATTGTCGGTATCGCCGGTTTTACACCGGTAAACCAGTCGATTTATGATGCGTTAACGGTGCTGCAGCACCGAGGCCAGGATGCCGCTGGCATCGTCACCATTGATGCCCATAATGGATTCCGTCTGCGTAAAGCGAACGGTTTGGTGAAAGATGTTTTTGAAACCCGGCATATGCTGCGGTTGCAGGGAAATATGGGTATTGGCCATGTTCGTTACCCCACAGCCGGTAGCTCCAGTGCCTCAGAAGCCCAGCCTTTTTACGTTAACTCACCCTTTGGTATTACGCTGGCGCACAACGGTAACCTGACGAATGCTCACCAGTTGAAAAAGCAGTTGTTCGAAGTCTCCCGCCGTCACGTGAATACCACTTCTGATTCAGAAATTTTGCTGAATATATTTGCCAGCGAATTGGATCGCTTCCAGCACTATCCGTTGGAGTCTGACAATATTTTTGCTGCCGTTGCCGCCATGCATCAATTGATTCGTGGAGCTTATGCCTGCGTAGCGATGATCATAGGCCACGGTATGGTTGCTTTCCGCGATCCGAATGGTATCCGCCCGCTGGTGATTGGCAAACGTACCCTTGCCGATGGCCGTAACGAGTATATGGTGGCGTCAGAAAGCGTTGCGCTGGATACGCTAGGCTTTGAGTTTCTGCGTGATGTCGCACCGGGTGAAGCGGTGTATATCACCGAAAAAGGCCAGTTATTCACCCGTCAGTGCGCTGAAAATCCGAAGTATAACCCGTGCCTGTTCGAATACGTGTATTTTGCCCGTCCTGATTCCTTTATGGATAAAATCTCGGTCTACAGTGCTCGTGTGCGCATGGGGCAGAAACTGGGGGCTAAAATTGCCAAGGAATGGGAAGATCTGGATATTGACGTGGTGATCCCCATTCCAGAAACCTCCTGTGATATCGCGCTGGAAATTGCCCGTATTCTGGATAAGCCATACCGTCAGGGATTTGTGAAGAACCGCTACGTCGGTCGTACCTTTATCATGCCGGGTCAGCAGGAACGGCGTAAATCCGTACGCCGTAAACTGAATGCTAACCGCGCTGAATTCCGCGGCAAGAACGTATTGCTGGTGGATGATTCCATTGTTCGCGGTACCACTTCAGAGCAAATCGTTGAAATGGCACGTGAAGCTGGTGCGAAGAAGGTTTATTTCGCTTCCGCAGCGCCTGAAATTCGCTTCCCGAATGTCTACGGTATTGATATGCCGAGTGCCAATGAGCTAATCGCCCATGGACGTGAAGTTGATGAAATCAAAAAGTTGATCGGCGCTGATGCCTTGATTTTCCAGGATCTAAGCGATTTGATTAACGCCGTCGGCGAAGATAATCCCGATATCACCCAGTTTGAATGTTCAGTATTTAATGGTATTTACGTGACCAAAGATGTTGATCAGAGCTACTTGGAATATCTGGAGTCTCTGCGTAGCGATGATGCTCAGGCATTGCGCAGCCAGAACGAAGCCGAAAATCTTGAAATGCATAACGAGGGTTAACTTCCCACCGTCATTCTCCTCCAGGTAGCAAGTGCCAGGGGAGATGGCTGCATTCAGACATTTTTTGGGCATCACTCGCGGTAGAGATAAAATGAATCAAAAAGGTGCAACCGGCGTTCTTTCGCGGTGCACCTTTTTTGTCATATCTTGCTAATTCTTTGATGATGCGGCACAGTTTGCCGATACTTATTGATTCCGCGCATGCCATTGCTGCGCCGAGCCTGTTCGAGGCAGTTTTATGAAACGACTGATTATCGGTATTTCCGGTGCCAGCGGTGCGATTTACGGTGTACGGTTATTACAGGTGCTGCAAAGCGTCGAGAATGTGGAAACCCACCTGATTATCAGCCATGCCGCTCGCCAGACATTGGCGTTAGAGACGGATCTCAGTTTGCGCGAGGTACAGGCGTTGGCTGATGTTGTTCACGACGCAAGAGACATTGCCGCAACGATTTCATCCGGTTCATTTAAAACTGCAGGCATGGTTATTTTACCTTGCTCTATCAAAACGTTATCTGGCATTGTTCACAGCTATACCGATGGATTATTGACTCGTGCTGCCGATGTGGTGCTGAAAGAGCGTCGCCCGTTGGTATTGTGTGTCCGGGAAACACCGCTGCATTTGGGGCATTTACGTCTGATGACGCAAGCCGCCGAGTTGGGTGCGGTGATCATGCCGCCGGTTCCAGCGTTCTATCATCGGCCGACCAGCGTGCAGGATATTATCGATCAAACCGTCAATCGGGTCATCGATCAGTTCGATATTGAATTGCCGCAGGATCTATTTGTACGTTGGCAAGGTTCTAATTAACAATTACCCTCCTTAAATTAATACATTTGTGCAACATCGCACTGAAATAAAGCAAATTATGCACCACAATGATCCTGCTTAATGTTCTGTGCGGTTGGACGAATTTCGTATTCTGCCCCGGCACAGGCTGTGCTGCCTTTCGGTTTATCGATTTTAGTGGTTATCTTGCTAAGATACAGCTTGATGAGAATCATTTCACCATGACTGATTACTGGCACGATTACTGCAAATTGATTGATGAAAGCTCAGGGATGATAGAAGAGCAACGTACTCCGTGGCATCGAAAATCAATTTGAGGGTAATGTATGAAAAAGCAGATTTTAGCCATTTCTATGGTACTGGCCTTGGCAACCGCCAGCAGTGCGTTTGCCGCAGTACCTAAGACGTTGAAAGTAGGTACCGATCCTACTTATGCGCCATTCTCGTCTAAAAATGCCAGCGGTGAGTTGGTGGGTTTTGATATTGATTTAGCGAAAGAACTCTGTAACCGCATTGATACCAAATGTACTTTTGTCGATAGCGATTTCGATGCATTGATCCCGTCGCTGAAAGCCAAAAAAATCGACGCCATTATCGCATCCCTGTCCATTACCGAAAAACGGCAGAAAGAAATTGCCTTCACTGACAAGCTCTACGCAGCCAACTCCCGGCTGATCGCCCAGAAAAGCTCAACTATTCAGCCAACGCTGGCATCTCTGGCAGGTAAACGTATCGGCGTATTGCAAGGCTCCACTCAGGAAGCCTTTGCCAATGCGCTGTGGCAGCCAAAAGGTGTCGATGTTGTGGCTTACCAGAACCAGGATCTGATTTATGCCGATTTGGCTTCTGGCCGTATCGACGCGGCTTTCCAAGATGAAGTGGCAGCCAGTGAAGGCTTCCTGAAACAGCAGGGTGGTAAGGATTACGCTTTCGCCGGGCCTTCGGTGAAAGATGATAAATATTTTGGTGTCGGTACCGGCATGGGCTTGCGTAAAGATGATACCGAGCTGAAAGCCGCGCTGGATAAAGCCTTTGCCGAAATGCGCAAAGATGGCACTTACGATAAGTTAGCGAAGAAATATTTCGACTTTAATATTTACGATTAGTTTGTGCAAAAACCGACAGGTTGCTCAGCCTCTGCCAGCATTGGCAGAGGCCGTTTCTGACAACCCGCCAGACTCCTCACTCAGTGATAGCAGGAAAACCCGATGCTGGATGGATATGCCAAACTGATATTTGACGGTGCGCTGGTCACGCTGGAATTGGCCTTATGTTCGGTACTGCTTGCCGTGGTGATTGGCATGTTGGGTGCTGGGGGAAAATTATCGACTAACCGCTGGTTATCCGGCGTATTTGAGTGTTACACCACGCTGATTCGCGGCGTGCCCGACCTGGTTTTGATGTTGCTGATCTTTTACGGATTGCAGATCGCCCTAAACTCGATTACCGAATCATTGGGATTCAGTCAAATTGATATCGATCCTTTATCCGCCGGTATTATTACGCTTGGCTTTATTTATGGCGCATATTTTACCGAAACGTTTCGTGGTGCCTATATGGCAGTCCCGCGCGGGCAAATTGAGGCGGCTACCGCTTTCGGTTTTTCCTCGAGCAAGATTTTCCGCCGAATTATGTTCCCAGCCATGATGCGCTATGCCTTACCCGGTATCGGCAATAACTGGCAAGTGATACTAAAAGCGACGGCTCTGGTCTCAATTTTGGGGCTAAACGATGTGGTTAAAGCGACGCAGTTAGCGGGTAAGGGGACTTATCAGCCGTTTTTCTTTGCTTTGGTTGCTGGTGCTGTTTATCTGATTTTTACCACGCTATCGAACGGCGTCCTGCTGTGGCTGGAGCGTCGCTATTCCCACGGGGTGAAGAGGGCTGAGCTATGATGGATATTCTGCATCAATACTGGCAGCCATTACTCTGGAGCGATGGCTATCGTTTTACCGGTGTGGCGATTACGCTATGGCTGTTGATTTCATCAGTGGTTATGGGGGGATTACTGGCGATTCCATTGGCGGTGGCGCGGGTTTCAGCTCATCAAGCTATCCGGTTACCGGTGTGGTTCTTTACCTATATTTTTCGTGGCACGCCGTTGTATGTACAGTTGCTGGTGTTTTATTCCGGTATGTATAGCCTAGAAATAGTCCGTGGTAGTGAGTTTTTGAACGCGTTCTTCCGCAGTGGCTTGAATTGCACCATTTTGGCTTTAACGCTGAATACCTGCGCCTACACCACCGAAATTTTTGCCGGTGCTATCCGCGCGGTTCCCAGTGGTGAAGTTGAGGCGGCCAATGCTTACGGTTTTTCGCGCTTCAAACTCTATCGTTGCATTATTTTGCCTTCCGCGTTGCGCATTGCACTGCCGGCATACAGCAATGAAGTGATTTTGATGCTGCATTCAACGGCACTGGCTTTTACTGCAACCGTCCCGGATATCTTGAAAATTGCGCGAGATATCAACGCCGCAACTTATCAGCCTTTTTATGCTTTCGGCATCGCCGCCGTACTGTACCTGATTATTTCGTTTGTGTTGATCAGCCTGTTTCGCCAGGCGGAAAGACGTTGGCTGGCTCATATTAAACCTCAGGTAACGCATTAAGAGCGGAGAAAAATGATGATCACAACAGCCGAAACCAAATTAGCCGTTACCGAGCTGCATAAACATTATGGTGAACATGAAGTCTTGAAAGGCGTCTCGCTGTCGGCCAGAGCGGGCGATGTGATTTCAATTATTGGTTCATCGGGATCGGGGAAAAGTACCTTTTTACGCTGCATCAATTTTCTGGAGAAACCCAGCGAAGGTTCTATCAGTGTTAATAATCAGGATATCCGTTTGGTGCGGGATAAAGACGGACAACTTAAAGTTTTTGATAAAAAACAGCTACAACTGTTACGTACTCGTTTGACTATGGTATTCCAGCATTTCAATTTATGGAGCCATATGACAGTGCTGGATAACGTGATGGAGGCACCGATTCAGGTGCTGGGATTGAGTAAGGCGGTGGCGCGTGAGCGTGCGATTCGTTATCTGGATAAGGTAGGGATTGACGAGCGGGTGCGGCAAAAATACCCGATTCATCTGTCCGGTGGTCAGCAGCAACGGGTTTCGATTGCCAGAGCGCTGGCGATGGAACCGGATGTTTTATTATTTGACGAGCCGACCTCAGCGCTAGATCCAGAGCTGGTGGGAGAGGTTTTGCGCATTATGCAGAAACTGGCGGAAGAGGGAAAAACCATGGTGGTGGTCACCCACGAAATGGAGTTCGCCCGCCATGTCTCCAGCCATGTGATATTTTTGCATAAAGGGGTAATTGAAGAGGAAGGCCCACCGGCTGAACTATTTGGTAATCCGCAAAGCACGCGCCTGAAACAGTTCCTTTCAGGCGCATTAAAGTAAATCGGTAAAAGGCGCTAGTGGGCTGGCTTGTTCAGCGTATCCCGCAGTGCCTCTTCCAAATCAAAATAGCGGAAGCCAAAACCCGCTTCTTCCAGACGTTTTGGCAGTGCGCGTTGACTACCCAACACCAAAACTGCCGCTTCGCCCAATAATAACCGGATCATCGAGGCTGGAGCACGGATAAAGGCGGGGCGATCCAGAACCTCACCCAAAGTGGCACTAAATTGTTCGTTGTGAACCGGGTAAGGGGCGACCATATTAAACGGGCCGCGCAGTGTGGAGCTGGTCAGTAGGTAATGAATAGCGTTTACCATATCATCCAGATGAATCCACGGCAGATATTGACGACCATTCCCCATCGGGCCACCTAAACCTAAACGAAATATCGGCAGCATCTTTGCCAATGCGCCACCGTTAGCCGCCAAAACTACGCCGGTACGCAGCAAGCAGACGCGGGTTTGTGGACTTTCTGCCGCCAGCGCCAGATTTTCCCAGCGTTGGCAAAGTTGATGGGTAAATTCGTCGTGAGGAGCTTCTTCTTCGGTAACAAAAGAATCCCCCTGATCGCCATAAAAACCTACAGCAGAGCCGGAAATCAGCACGCTTGGCGGCCGTTGACTGGCTTTAATCAGCTCGGCCAAGCGTTTGGTGATTTTCCAGCGGCTCTGGCACAAGCGTTCTTTCTGCTGCGCGGTCCAGCGTTTATCGGCAATCGGTTCCCCGGCCAGATTAATGACAGCGTCAAAATCATCAAGATTTTGTTGGTCATCCAGCGTGGACCAGCAATTGACCTGCGAGCCGAGCACGCGCTGCGCCCGCACAGGATCGCGACTCAGAGCGGTAACCGAGTGGGAAAGTGTCAATAGCCGTTGAGTCAGGCTGCGCCCAATCAGTCCTGTTGCACCGGTTATCAAGATACGCATGGTTAACCTCCGTTTATTTTTGCCTCAGTCACTCCGCTGGGGCGGCCTGTGTCAGGGAGCATTCTTTATCCGACCTTCTTTCAGCATAGGTGATCCGGGAAAGTTCTCCTACGATATGGAGCACATCTCCACTTTATTTTTCTTATAATTTGGCACACTTATCTTTGTAAAATGAATGATATTCATACTGCAAATTTATTTGCGCTATTTATCTGTTAAATGGATTGAATTGTTTCAGTGGACAAATGGAGGTAGTTCACAATATCAACATATTTATCATAATAATTATTAACGTATTTACTTTAAATGCCGATAAGATTTTATATTGAGAGGGGAAAAATACCCCGAGAATGGGGTATAGATCCGTTAGCTGGCATTGGCTTGTTGATAAGCGCGCTGAGTTGCTGGGCGGCTGGTAATTGCTTGGAACCAACGGGATACCGCAGGGTAATCGGCTAAATCGATTTTTTGGTTTTGATGGGAAACCACCCACGGGTAGGTGGCGATATCGGCGATACTGTAATTATCGCCGGCCAGATAGGCATTTTTTTGTAATTGAGCATCCAGAACACTATACAAACGTTGGGTTTCTTTCTGATAGCGTTCAATAGCATAGGGCACTTTTTCAGGTGCATAGAGGCTGAAATGATGATTTTGACCCAGCATTGGACCGAAACCGCCAACTTGCCAGAATAACCACTGCAAGGTTGCGGAGTGTTCGCGCAGTTCGTTGCTCAGTAATTTGCCGGTTTTCCCAGCCAGATACAGCAGGATCGCGCCGGATTCGAAAATACTGATAGGATCACCGCCGTCGTCTGGCCGATGATCGACAATCGCTGGGATCTTATTGTTGGGTGAAATAGCCAGAAAATCGGGTTTGAACTGATCGCCCGCACTGATATTTATCCGGTGAATTTGATAAGGCAAACCCGCTTCTTCTAAAAACAGGGTGATTTTGTGGCCGTTGGGGGTTGGGGCGTAATAGAGGTCAATCATAACATTCTCCAAAGCAGCATCAGACTGGGGAAAATACCTGAACCTTCTATTTTTTTACCACTAAAACAGGCTCAGGCATATAGAAACAAGCTAATAAAGTGAGGTGAATTAAGGTGGCGTAATTTTATTTATATACCCTCTAAAGATATATCGAGTAGAGGAATTCTGAGTGATTTTATATAAATCATCTATTCCGGTTTCCGTTTGAGCGGGTAGCCCCTTTCAGCCATAAGTCTTCCGGAATCCTTATTTATACTTGATTATGTGATTTCTGCTAGAGTAGAAACACTGTGTCGGGGGAGCTGAGTACACATGAAACTCAATATCGAGATTAACTGCTGTTATGTATGTGAACCCATATACCGGCAGGACGGCAGCTTGTTTGCAGTGGAATTATTAAGTCGATTTACCGCTAACTCACTGGATTTATCCATTAATCCAGGAGACGTTATCAATGAGTTAGACGTTGAAAACAAAGGCAAGCTGTTCTGTGACCAAATTTTGGCCGCGCAGAAATATAGTCAGTGGTTTATCGATAATCAGGTACTGCTTACCATCAATATTGATTTTGACACAGCAGGTATTATTGTTAGTGATATTGAGTTACAGGCATTAATGAATGCCATGCCATTTTTGCGACTGGAAATAATGGAGGCTTTCTCCAATTTATCTGATGGTATCAATAATCCGTTGTTACGCGATTTGGCCGCGTTGTATCCACTGTGGCTGGATGATCTCGGCAGCGGCAGTTCGAGCCTGAATGCGGTTACGGCTAATATTTTTGAATATGTCAAAATTGATAAACACTTTTTCTGGCAACATAATAAGCACACCTTCCCGATTCTGATTAATAACGTTAAGAAATATTGTCTGGGCGTTATTGTTGTTGGTGTTGAGAATCAGGTGGAGCTCGAGCAGTTGCGGGGTAGCCATATTGATGCCATGCAAGGCTATCTTTTTGCTCCGTTAACCCTGGATGAATTAACTCAAACAACCTTGCAACAGTTTGTGACCTGACAGGGGCGTCGCCTCGGTTTATGCAGTAATAGTCGATGAATTTCTCGCTAAAGCGCGAAGTTTTAGCCTTTTGGCGTGGTACAACAGTGATGATGCCATAATAAGCCGCTTATTCTCGGAATAATCTTAGGTGTTGAATGGTAGACTAGCGCCGAATTTATCAAGAAATAATCGCCGGTATAATATTCGCCGGGAAAATAATAGCGTAATACGAAACATAAGGTGATGCCATGAAGCTAATGTTTGCTTCCGATCTGCATGGTTCGCTGACTGCAACCGATAAAGTATTGGAAATTTTTGCGCGCAGCGGTGCGCAATGGCTGATTCTGTTGGGTGATTTATTAAACCACGGCCCGCGAAACGCATTGCCAGAAGGCTATCAGCCAGCACAGGTTGCTGAGCGCCTAAACGCTTATGCCGATCGGATTATTGCCGTCAGAGGCAATTGTGATAGCGAAGTGGATCAGATGCTGCTGAGCTTCCCAATGATGGCTCCTTGGCAGCAAGTCATTTTGCCGGAACGTCGTTTATTTTTAACTCACGGGCATCTTTATCATCCCGCAGAACGCCCCCCATTGCGTTCTGGGGATGTCCTGGTTTATGGTCATACTCATTTGCCACAAGCACAATGGCAGGGAGATATTATTTGCTTTAATCCAGGCTCTGTCACCCTCCCCAAGGGCGGGAATGTGGCAAGCTACGGTATGTTAAGCAACGGCGATTTACAGGTGTTAGCCCTACAGCAGGATAAATCGCTGGCCCGAGTGACACTTGCAAACTGAGGTGTAGTTTCGGTTTGAAAAACAGTAGATTCACACATACTTATAACGTTGTTTTTGAAAAACACTATTGATCAACAAATGCGCGCTTATCGTCGCGCCCAGATAGAAGGTTTCAGAGGATGGTGGAACAAAGTCCAATAGAGGTCACGGAATGGGTTGATATTGTTGATGAGCAAAATGAAGTGATTGCTCAGTCCAGTCGTCAACAAATGCGTGCTCAGCGGCTGCGCCATCGTGCTACCTATATTGTGGTGCATGATGGTATGGGAAAAATTTTGGTACAGCGTCGTACTGAACATAAAGACTTCTACCCTGGGAAGCTGGATGCGACAGCGGGTGGAGTGGTGCAAAGTGGTGAAAACTACCTTGAATCGGCTCGTCGTGAGGCGGAAGAAGAACTCGGTATTGCTGGTGTGCCTTTTGCTGAGCATGGCCTATTTTATTTTGAAGAAGATTGCTGTCGTGTCTGGGGAGCCTTGTTTAGTTGCGTTTCTCACGGTCCTTTTGCGCTGCAAGCTGCGGAAATTGATGAAGTCCGCTGGATGCTGCCAGAAGAAATTACTGCCCGTTGCGATGAGTTCACGCCAGACTCGCTTAAAGCGCTGTCTCTGTGGCTGACGCGTAATAACGAACAAGATTACGGTAAAATTACTCTGCGAGAAGACTGAACTCTCACACCCATCAATCCGAAAAGTAAATGATAAAAAGGCCCCGATAATTCTCGGCGCCTTTTTTATTGATGGTGCTGAATCAGTGCATTGTTAGCGAACGATAATGCCCAGTAAAATACCTAACGCGCCAAAATCGGCATCACTGAAGGTGGTGTTGGCAAAACCGATATCACCCAATACCGGCAACAAGAACACCGGCAGGAAGGTTATCAGCAAGCCTTGGGCAAAGGCACCCAAAATTGCGCCGCGACGCCCGCCAGTCGCATTACCAAACACACCTGCGGCTGCGCCGACAAAGAAGTGTGGAACCACACCAGGGATGATCACCGTCATACCCAGCAGATACAGCGCGAACATGCCAATCAAACCGGCAGCAAAGCTGCTCAGGAACCCGACCAGTACCGCATTGGGTGCATATGGGAAGACCACCGGGCAATCCAGCGCCGGTTTGGCGTTGGGTACCAGTTTGTCTGAAATACCTTTAAAGGCTGGAACGATTTCGGCAATGACCATGCGTACACCTTGCAGAATGATGTAAACACCCGCTGCGAAGGTTATGGATTGCATGATGGAGAACATGAACCAGTTTTTGCCGCCGCTCAGTTCTTTCACCACATCGGCACCGGCAAACAGGCAAGTTACCAGGAAAATAATGCTCATGGTGAAGGAGATGGCAACCGGTGTATCCCGCAAGAATAGCAGGCTTTTCGGCACGTTCATGTCTTCGGTTGAATGCTCTTTATTACCAAATTTGCTGCCGATAAAACCGGCTAACACATAAGATAACGTCGAGAAATGGCCGATAGCCACATCGTCAGAACCGGTTACTTTCTTCATGTATGGATGAGCAATTGCGGGGAAGAACACCATCGCGACACCGACAACCAGCGAACCGGTGGCAATCAGTGTCATGCCGCTCATTCCTGCGGTTGCCAGAATCACTGCCACCATCATCGACATAAACAGGGTGTGGTGACCGGTCAGGAAAATAAACTTCCATGGCGTGAAGCGGGCGATCAAAATATTGATGACCATGGCGAAGAACATAATCATCGCCATTTCTTTGCCGAAGCTTTTCTGCGCGACGGAAACAATGGCTTCGTTGTTGGGTACAACACCCTGAATACCAAAAGCATGTTGGAAGATATTAGCGAAATCACCCAGCGATGAAACCACCAAACCGGCACCTGCACCCAGAATCACAAAACCCATAATGGTTTTGACGGTACCTTTAATGCATTCGGTAACGGGTTTTTTCTGTGCAATCAGGCCAATTAAGGCGATTAAACCGACTAATACCGCCGGTTCAGACAACACATCGCTCATCAGAAAACGAAAGAAATCCATATAAACCTCCGCTTATTACAGCGCGCCTAATTCAGTTAATGCCACAGACAAACGTTCTTTCATGGCTTTCTTATCGATCATGTTATCCAACGCCACGATCCTGCCCGCGACGGACTGAGCAACCAGTTGCTCGGCAATATCTTTGGTGCCAACATAAATATCGCTCGGCGTGCCTTTGGCTGAACCCAAATCCACATGATCGACTTCTGCGCTGATGGCCAGCTCTTTCAGAATATTTTTGATACTGATTTCCATCATCAGGCTGGTACCTAAACCGTTACCGCAAACCACTGTAATTTTCATTTTTTTCCCTTAAATTGGTGTTTCTGCTGACCTACTGGTGCTCTAAACCCAGTCGATCGCAGATTAATAGCGCGCAATGACAGACAAAATGTCTTGCGTCGTTTTGGCGTTTAAAATGCTATTAACGTCATTTTCGTTATCAAACAACTGAGCGAGTTGGGAAATAGCCTCAATGTGGCTATTGCTGTCCGTCGCGGCTAACACAATTAATAATTTTACCGGATCGTTTTCTTCGGCATTGAAACTCACGCCGGAGGAAATCACCGTCAATGCCAGTGACAGTCGGTTAACGCCTTCCTCTGGTCGGGCATGAGGCATAGCGATACCGGGGCCGACAACATAGTAAGGGCCGATGGCTTCATGAGAACGGTAAATGGCTTCGACGTAGCGAGGTTCAATTGCACCATTGTCAATCAAGGGCTTACAGGATATTGCGATGGCGTCGCGCCAGTCTTTAGCCTGTTCGACAACCTGAACGACGTCTGCTGTGAGCAATTTTTTTAACATAAGATTGATGACTCCCGATGGCGATTAACAAGAGAGTAGAGACTTCGGGTGCTGATTAATGTGATGTTTATCGCATTTGATAGCGCTACCTGATAGCGCTATCAAAAAATTGTGATAGCGCTATCATTTATCCCTCTATGGTCTTTGGCTATCTCGATCTAAGGCATATACAATGCGATACGCTATCTGCCCCGCGCTGAGTGGGCGAACCTAGACATGACACAGCAAGCCAGCTGAAAATCGTATTTTTCAGCCGACAGGGAACCCAGAATGGAAAAAACGCGCAAGCGCCGTAATACCGGGCGAGTCACACTCCAGGAGGTGGCTAACTATGCCGGTGTTGGAACCATGACCGTTTCTCGTGCATTGAGAACCCCGGAGCAGGTTTCTGACAAGCTGCGGGAAAAGATAGAACAGGCAGTTGAAGAACTGGGCTATATTCCTAATAGGGCGGCCGGTGCATTGGCTTCTGGCCACAGTGACACCATTGCAGTGATGATTCCCTCGTTGACGGACAAAGCCAGTTCGCGCTTTATGCAGGCATTGCAACAGGTACTGAATAAAAACGGATTCCAGGTACTTTTGGGCTGCCATGAATATAATCAGCATAAAGAAGCCGAAATCCTGATGACTTTGCTTCAGAGTAGTCCGGCAGCTCTGGTGATATTTGGTTCGCAATTGGCGGAAAAAACCTACCAAATCCTCGAACGTGCGCATATCCCTACAGTTAATGTGGTTGGATCTGATTATCCTCAGGCAAAAATTACGCTCGAAGCGGCTTTTTTTGAAGCCTCGCATAAACTGACCGACCATTTACTGGATCAGGGTTATCAGCATATCGGTTATATCGGCGCACATATGGATAATCGTTTACAGCGTCAGTTGCTTAATGGTTGGCATAAAGCCATGTTGAGCCGTTATCAAAATTCTGACCAAATCGTCACTACGCCAGAGGCCGCCAGCCTGCAATTTGGACGCTATGCGTTGACGGAAATACTGCTGCGCCAGCCAGAGCTGGATGCCGTTATTTGCAGTCACGAAGAGATTGCTTTGGGAGTGATCTTTGAGAGTCAGCGACGCTTACTGAAAATTCCCGGTGATATCGCCGTGGTCTGTCTGGATGGTTCGGATAGCTGCGATCAGACGCATCCAACGCTGACGTCTATTCGTATTGATTATAGAAGAATGGGGAAAGACGCCGGGAAGATGTTGATCGATATGCTAAATGATCACGTTAATGAAGAGGATGGTCCACAGGTACAGAATTTCAGCTACCGCTTGGAACTGCGGCAAAGCAGCTGATATTGTCGGGCGATACCGGCGACCAGATAAAAAACGCCAGCGCGAAAGCTGGCGTTTTTACAACAAACCGGCGCGAGAATTATTTCGCGTCAGCCTGTGCCGACTGGATGGCCGTCAGGGCAACGGTATAAACGATATCGTCTACCAGTGCACCACGGGACAGGTCGTTAACCGGCTTGCGCATGCCTTGCAGCATTGGCCCGATAGAAACCAGGTCCGCAGAACGCTGTACCGCTTTGTAGGTGGTGTTACCGGTGTTCAGATCAGGGAAGATGAACACGGTAGCTTTACCTGCAACCGGTGAATTAGGCGCTTTGGATTTCGCAACGTCTGCCATGATCGCTGCATCGTACTGCAATGGACCATCAATGATCAGATCAGGACGTTTTTCCTGCGCCAGACGGGTTGCTTCACGGACTTTCTCAACATCGCTACCCGCACCAGAATTACCGGTTGAGTAGGAAATCATGGCCACACGGGGTTCGATACCGAAGGCTGCCGCTGAGTCCGCAGATTGGATTGCGATTTCAGACAGTTGCTCTGCGGTTGGGTCTGGGTTGATTGCGCAGTCACCGTAAACCAGAACCTGATCAGGCAGCAGCATAAAGAATACCGAAGACACCAGAGAGCTGCCCGGTGCAGTTTTGATCAACTGCAATGGCGGACGGATGGTGTTGGCCGTGGTGTGAACTGCACCAGAAACCAAACCGTCAACTTCGCCTTGCTCCAGCATCAGCGTACCCAGAACCACGTTGTCTTCCAACTGTTCACGGGCCACGACTTCGGTCATGCCTTTGCTCTTACGTAGTTCTACCAAGCGTGGAACATAACGCTCACGCACGGCAACGGGATCGACAATATCAATGCCTTTACCCAACTCAACGCCCTGAGCTGCCGCCACGCGACGGATTTCATCCGGGTTACCCAACAGTACGCACTCGGCGATACCGCGTTCAGCACAGATAGCGGCGGCTTTCACCGTACGTGGCTCGTCGCCCTCTGGCAGAACAATACGTTTGCCCGCTTTACGTGCCAGTTCGGTCAGCTCGTAACGGAACGCTGGCGGAGACAGACGACGTGAACGCTCGGAAGTGGCGCTCAGAGAATCGATCCACTCGCTGTTGATGTGGCTGGCAACATAGTTTTGCAGCTTCTCAACGCGTTCGTGGTCGTCTGCAGGCACTTCCAGATTGAAGCTTTGCAGGCTCAGAGAAGTTTGCCAAGTGTTGGTGTCAACCATAAAGACTGGCAGGCCAGTCTGGAAGGCACGGTCACACAGTTGCTTGATCGGTGCGTCGATTGCGTAGCCGCCAGTCAGTAGGATGGCACCGATTTCAACGCCGTTCATCGCGGCCAGGCAGGCAGAAACCAATACGTCTGGACGGTCTGCGGAAGTGACCAGCAAAGAACCCGGACGGAAGTGTTCCAACATGTGCGGGATGCTGCGAGCACAGAAAGTCACGGATTTAACGCGGCGGGTATTGATGTCACCTTCGTTGATAATGCGTGCATTCAAGTGCTTACACATATCGATGGCACGGGTAGCAATCAGTTCAAAGCTCCACGGCACACAGCCCAGAACCGGCAACGGGCTGTTGGCAAACAGCTGTTTCGGATCGACTTTGGCCACACTTGCCTTGGTGGAGTCATCAAATATTTCCGAAAGATCAGGGCGAGTACGGCCTTGATCATCAACCGGAGCATTCAGTTTATTAATGATAACGCCGGTGATGTTTTTGTTTTTGCTGCCACCGAAGCTGGAACGAGCCAGTTCGATGCGTTCTTTCAACTGGTCGGGAGAGTCGTTACCCAACGCCAGAACGAACACGATTTCAGCGTTCAGAGTTTTAGCAATTTCGTAGTTCAGTGCGTTGGCAAACTGGTGTTTGCGCGTCGGAACCAAACCTTCAACCAGAACCACTTCAGCGTCTTTGGTGTTCTCGTGGTAACGCGCCACGATTTCTTCCATCAACACGTCCTGCTGGTTAGAACTCAGCAGGGTTTCCACGTAGTTCATATTCAGCGGTTCGGCAGCAGTAATGCTGGAGTTGGCGCGAATAATGGTGGTGGTCTGATCTGGCGCATCGCCACCGGCACGCGGCTGGGCGATAGGCTTGAACACGCTTAAGCGGACGCCTTTTTGCTCCATAGAGCGAATGACACCCAGGCTGACGCTGGTCAGACCTACGCTGGTGCCAGTTGGGATCAACATAATTGTACGGGACACGGCTAAACCTCTTTACGGTTGCACTCAGGCGACGTTTTTCGCCTGCTGTCGGGTGAAAACAACACCGCCAGCTTTAGCTGACGGTATTGAGGAGACTTATGCAGTCAGACGGGCTGCGTCTTGAGCGATAACCAACTCTTCGTTGGTTGGGATAACCATCGCCAGACGGCTACCTTCTTTAGTGATGGTGCCGGATTTACCGAAGCGAGCAGCCAGGTTGCGTTCGTGGTCAATCTCGAAGCCCAGCAGGCCTAGTTTGTCCAACGTTAGTTCACGTACCATTGCTGCGTTTTCACCGATGCCGCCAGTGAAAATGATGGCATCCAGACGGCCATCCATCAGCGCAGTGTATGCCCCGATGTATTTCGCCAGACGGTGGCAGAATACGTCCATTGCGCGTTTAGCATCCGCTTTAGTTGCGTAGTTGTCTTCAACATAACGGCAATCGCTGGTGACTTCGGTCAGACCCATCAGGCCAGACTCTTTGGTCAGCATTTTGTTGATTTGATCAACGCTCATGCCCATGGCATCGTGCAGGTGGAAGATAATGGCTGGGTCGATGTCACCGCTGCGGGTACCCATCACCAGACCTTCCAGCGGGGTCAGACCCATAGAAGTATCAACAGATTTACCGTTACGAACTGCAGTAACAGAACCGCCGTTGCCCAGGTGACAAGTGATCACGTTCAGTTCTTCCAACGGCTTATTCAGCACTTTGGCTGCTTCTTGGCTTACGTAGAAGTGGCTGGTGCCGTGTGCGCCATAGCGACGGATGCCGTGATCTTTGTACAGGCTGTACGGCAGAGCGTAGAGGTAAGACTCTTCTGGCATGGTCTGATGGAAAGCTGTATCGAATACCGCTACATTTTTATCAGCCAGATTAGGGAAAGATTTCAATGCTTCAGCGATACCGATCAGGTGTGCTGGGTTATGCAGTGGTGCAAACGGGATAGAATCTTTGATACCCTGAATAACCTCATCATTAATGATTGCTGATGAAGTGAATTTTTCGCCGCCGTGAACAATACGGTGACCGATAGCGGTCAACTGAGCGGAAAGCTCTGGTTTTTGTGCCAGAATAGTATTAACAATGAAATTCAGTGCTTCGCTGTGCGCTGCACCAGCACCCAATGCTGCTTCTTGTTTGCCGCCATCCATTTTCCATTTGATGCGGGCCTCAGGAAGATGGAAGCATTCGGACAAACCAGACAGGTGCTCTTCACCGTTGGTCGCGTCAATCACGGCGAATTTCAGGGAAGAACTACCGCAGTTAAGAACCAGTACTAGCTTACTCGACATGGAAGTACCTATTTATAATAGTGTTTAAAATAAACACGTGGTTAATAAAACGTCAATCTGACCACAAGCGTAGCGCATAATGGCGATGACATTAATGATTAACATCATGCGTTAAACGAAAAAGCATGATGGTGGAAAAATCGTTGATCAAGTTTTTAAAACCTGGTGGTGAAAATTCGACAACGATTTAACAAAAATGATTTATTTGCTGCTAAAAGTTGACATATTAATGGTCTTCTTCTAGCGGCCAAAAGGCCGGGCTAGGATACCGATAGCCAGCGCTAAAAACAAAATATATTTAATCCAGCAAATTTATCGTTGATGGATTACGAGAAAATTTTAAATTTTGTCTTTGAAGTTGAGGTGAGCCATGACAATCAAACCCTCTGATTCCGTAAGTTGGTTTCAGATACTCCAGCGCGGGCAGCGTTATATGAAAACCTGGCCATCAGATAAACGTCTGGCTCCGGTATTTCCTGAGAATCGTGTGTCAAATGCCACCCGTTTCGGTATTCGCTTGATGCCGCCGTTGGCGATTTTTACGC
The DNA here is from genome assembly GCF_000754815.1 of Yersinia ruckeri ATCC 29473. Lineage (GTDB taxonomy): Bacteria > Pseudomonadota > Gammaproteobacteria > Enterobacterales > Enterobacteriaceae > Yersinia > Yersinia ruckeri. The sequence goes on along the minus strand of NZ_KN150747.1, from coordinate 3,159,258 downwards.
TAACCTGGCAAATTGCACTCGGTGGTCAACTCGGCCCAGCTATCGCCACCGCGCTATTTGCCTGCGGTTTGCCACTACAGGGGCTGTGGTGGTTGGGTAAGCGTTCTATTACACCGTTGCCTCCCACGCTGTTGCAATGGTTTCTCGATGTGCGCGCCAAGCTGGCCGAAACCGGGCAAACGCTGGCGCCAGTGGAGAGAACGCCGACCTATCAGTCATTGGCCGAATTATTGAAACGTGCGTTTAAACAACTGGATAAAACTTTTCTTGATGATTTATAAGTTTTCGCAACGATAAATCAGCCCTAAGCCGAGGGGCGGCAGCGACTCTCGGTGAATCCTTTCACTAAACCCCTGTTCAAATCAAAGAATGACTTGCTAGCAGTACCACTGAAAGATGCTCTATGCGATGATTTCGTCATTAACTTGCCTTTCAGGAGATCATGATGGATATGACTAACGCCCAACGGCTGATCCTTTCAAACCAATATAAAATGATGACCATGTTAGATCCCGATAACGCCGAGCGTTATCGTCGCCAGCAGACCATTATTGAACGCGGTTTTGGCTTACAAATGCGCGAACTGGATCGTGATTTTGGTGAAATGAGTGAAGAAACCTGCCGTACGATCATCAATATTATGGAGATGCACCATGCATTGCAGGTTTCCTGGGGTAATCTTAAAGACCGCCAAGACTTGGATGAACGCCGTATTGCCTTCCTCGGTTTTGATGCTGCCACTGAATCTCGTTACCTGAGTTATGTGCGCTTTATGGTGAATACCGAAGGACGCTATACCCATTTCGATTCCGGTAGCCACGGTTTTAACGCCCAGACACCGATGTGGGAAAAATATCAGCGTATGTTGTCTATCTGGCAGTCTTGTCCGCGTCAGTATCATTTGAGCGCGGTTGAAATTGCACAAATTATTAATGCCTGATTGATGAGACATCGCGTAGCCTGCCGACAGAGTTAGCCAACAGCGCGGTAAACCCTCGCCCAGTGCGAGGGAATATCAAGCGAAAATAGAGTTCGTGTTATTGAGGTTTGTCAACAGCTTGGCGCGCTGGTGGGCTTTTTTGCATTATGGTACCGTCGCCGTCAACTGGCGGTTGGCAGAGATAAACTTTGCGCCAGACTCTCCAGATTTTGCGGCACGACCTTAATCACCCCTCCGCGCGGACTATCAATATCAGCGATTAGCATAAATGAGAAAGCGATAACCAATGGTAAGATTAATAACATCATTTTGCGCCCCTTACCGTTATTGAAGCCATAACCTACCAAGGTACAGCAACAAATCGCAATAAGGCTCATCAGCATCCATGCTGCTGGTGGTATGCGATTCCACCAAGCGGCCTGCGTGTAGCCAGCCGAATTGAGTACATCGTTCATGCCTGATAACACCAATGCCATTGATGGGCTGGATTGTGCCTTCGCGGGGGCTAACAGTACGGTCCATAGTTCATTTTGCAACTGATTGGTTTGGTTATTAATTTCACTTAGTTCTACTGTGCCTCGGGTGCGATAAAAAAGAATCCGTTGTTCGGTATAACGCACCAGCAAATCTTTGGTTTTCTCCCGTTCGGCCGCCGGTAATAGGTCAGCTCGCAGATATTCCGTGCCAATGGCATTGGCTTCCGCTTCTTCATGATTTTTGCGTAAATCGTAGCGGCTGATGGCCATCGAAAAGCTAAAACCGATAATCAGTCCCAGTAGTGTCAATGTGGCACCTTGTATCACGGAAAAGTTTTCCTGCGTATTGCCATCCATCACTTGGCCACGTCGGAAAAATACCTGACCAATATGCGAGCAGCCCCACAGAATAAAGAATGATACAAAAAACAGGATGAATGGATAGTCGGTTGTATTAATCATTCGCTTGCCTTAACTGTGAGGGGAATGATCAACGGTAGCTGTGCTACCGATGTATGCACATGCGATGACTTAAAGATACTTTGATGTCTCCAGTATAGTCAGGCAGTTAGCGGTAGTCGTTAGACCGATAAAATTTATTTTTTCTTGGTCTTATGGCGACTGAGGGTTGTCAAAATAACGGTACGATGTGCAATTTTCGGGTGAACAATAGGCGATAAATACGCTATAAGACTGATAATTGACAAACTTTTGACCAAAATTGATCGCAGCCAGTGGAACCCGCTGGATTTAATGCTTTACTGATAACGCCTGATATTTGATTCCACTCATTGCCAGCGAGGCCACTTTGAATAGCGAACTATTGTGGGTGTTAACATTACTTTTTATAGCAATAGGATTATTTACCACCAATAAATTACGTATGGATGTAGTTGCATTGTTGGTGATTATTGCTTTTGTCATGAGCGGAACCCTAACGTTAGCGGAAGCCACCAGCGGTTTTAGCGATCCCAACGTTATCCTGATTGCGGCTTTGTTTGTTATCGGGGAAGGATTGGTCAGAACTGGCGTGGCTTATCAGGTGGGAGACTGGCTGGTTAAAGTGGCAGGGCATAGCGAAACTAAAATGTTGGCTTTGCTGATGGTGACAGTCGCTGGACTGGGGGCTTTTATGAGTTCTACCGGGGTGGTGGCCATTTTCATTCCAGTGGTACTCAGCGTCGCCAACCGAATGAAAACCTCCCCCAGCCGGCTGATGATGCCCCTGAGTTTTGCTGGCTTGATCAGCGGTATGATGACGTTGGTGGCGACACCGCCCAATATGGTGGTGAACAGCGAATTATTACGTGAAGGCATTCAAGGGTTCGGTTTCTTTGGCGTCACACCCATTGGTATCATTATTTTGTTATTGGGGGTGGGATATATGCTGATTGCCCGTCATTGGCTCGGCAGTAACGAACCTCACTCCGAAAAAGAGCACTGGAAACGCCGCACTTTCCGCGATCTGATCCGCGACTATCGTCTGACTGGCCGCGCTCGCCGGCTAGCTATTCGCCATGACTCTCCGTTGATTGGTCATTCTCTTGATGAGTTGCATCTGCGTGCCCGCTATGGTGCCAATGTGGTGGGGATTGAGCGCTGGAAACGTTTTCGGCGTGTGATGGTCAGTGCAACGGGGTCGTCGGAACTGCACGAAAATGATGTTTTGCTGATCGATATGTCTGATTGTGACATTGATTTACGCGAGTTTTGCAGCGAGCAGATGTTGGAACCCATGGTGCTGCGTGGGGAATATTTCTCTGAACAAGCCCGTAACGTCGGGATGGCCGAAGTTTCTCTGATTCCAGATTCTGCCTTATTGGGAAAAAGTTTGCGCGAGGTGACTTTTCGTACTCGTTATGGCTTGAATGTCGTGGGTATTCGCCGCCATGGTAAAGTATTGGAAGGTAAGCTGGTTGATGACAAATTGCAGTTTGGCGACATCTTATTGGTGATCGGCGACTGGAAACTGATTCGCCAGTTGCAACAAAAAATGCGTGATTTTATTGTGCTGAATCTCCCGGCTGAAGTTGACGAAGTGGCACCGGCCATCTCTCAAGCGCCGCATGCTTTGTTCTGTCTGGCGCTGATGGTGGCGATGATGCTGACTGATGAAGTCCCGAATGTGATTGCGGCGCTGGTGGCATGTTTATTGATGGGACAGTTTCGATGTATTGATATGGAAAGTGCTTATCGGGCGATTCATTGGCCAAGCCTAATTTTGATTATCGGTATGATGCCTTTTGCTCTGGCGCTACAAAAAACCGGCGGGGTGAGTCTGATCGTTCATGGTTTGATGGACGTGGCTGGCGGCGCGGGGCCGCGGGTCATGTTGCTCTGTTTATTTGTATTGTGCGCCGCCATCGGGTTGTTTATTTCCAATACGGCAACGGCGGTATTGATGGCGCCCATTGCTATCGCGGCGGCCAGAGAAATGTCGGTTTCGCCGCTGCCGTTTGCCATGATCATTGGTATTGCCGCGTCGGCGGCCTTTATGACGCCGGTTTCATCGCCGGTAAACACGTTGGTACTTGGCCCCGGCGGTTACAAGTTTGGCGATTTTGTGCGGATGGGTGTGCCTTTCACGCTATTGGTGATGGTGGTTAGCGTGATGGTGGTGCCGCTGTTATTCCCGTTCTGATTATCCTGCGCCCTTGACCATACTGGGGCGCGGAGTTTGCACTCGGGCTGCCTGGTTGTTACGCCAATGTGATTGACTCATTTCACTCGGCAACTCAAATGTGCTTTTAAAAATCAACATCAATCCAGTGAGTCGAGACTGATTTCATCCAAAGATAGACTAAAACTGGGCACGAAAACGACCATAAAGTAATCCATTTCCGGGCTTTGGCGCATCGCGAGGGTTTTCTCCAACCGTGCCTTGGCTTGGATGAATTCGTTATTACCTGCGGATAACTCTTCCAGACATTTTAAATACGCACACAGGGCATCGGCCTGTTTAACCAGCGCTTTTTCCTCTTCGCTGTAATAATGCTCATCCAGCAGGCAACGAAAATCCTGTTGTAACTCTGCGGGTAACATTTCGACCAATTTTTGTTGAGCAACTTTTTCTATCTTTTTGTATTCATGAGCAATCTGTGGATTGTAATACTTGATAGGAGTAGGTAAATCACCGGTGATCACTTCACTGGCATCATGGTACATCGCCAGCAATGCAATACGTTCAGCATTAAGATTGCCATTAAACTTCCGATTTTTGATAATGGCCAATGCATGAGCGACAAATGCGACCTGTAAACTGTGCTCAGAAACATTCTCAGTGCGGACATTGCGCATGAGCGGCCAGCGATTAATCAGTTTAAGGCGGGATAAATGGGCGAAGAAATGGCTCTGACTCATAATTTTCTCTCTTTGTTTTTCTACAACGACAAATCGGCAGTCAAAATTTGAGTTGGAGGTCGGTATCGGCTAGCTCTCGGCGAATTAGGGAGGCTTGCGCCCCCCAACAATCAAGTATTGATGATAACCGATTACTGATGATAGGTTTCCAGGAAACGCCCAAGCTTGCCTATTGCCATTTCCAATTCATCCACCCGTGGCAGCGTGACAATCCGTACATGATCCGGGTAGGGCCAGTTGAAGGCGCTGCCTTGTACCAGCAAGACTTTTTCCTGTAGTAGCAAATCCAGAACCAGCTTCTGGTCATCTTTCAGGTTAAAGCGCTTGGCATCAATACGCGGGAACATATAAAGCGCCCCCTGGGGTTTTACGCAGGATACGCCGGGAATCTGGTTAATCAGTTCCCATGCCCGATCCCGTTGCTCATACAAACGTCCACCAGGTTGGATAAATTCATTGATACTCTGATATCCCCCGAGGGCAGTTTGAATAGCATGCTGCATCGGCACGTTGGCGCACAGACGCATCGATGCCAGCATTTCCAACCCTTCGATATAACCTTTGGCATGCTTTTTCGGCCCATTTAACACCATCCAGCCCTGACGGAAACCCGCAACGCGGTAGGTCTTCGACAAACCGTTAAAGGTGACGGTCAGTAAATCCGGTGCCAGAGCGGCGATAGAAACATGTTGCGCTGCGTCATACAAAATCTTGTCGTAGATTTCATCGGCAAAAATGATTAAATCATTCTGACGAGCGATTTCGACGATCTCCAGCAGCAGTTCTTTGCTGTATACCGCGCCCGTTGGGTTATTCGGGTTAATGATCACAATCCCGCGGGTACGTGGCGTGATTTTGCTGCGAATATCGTCCAAATCGGGGAACCAGCCAGATTCCTCATCACACATGTAATGCACTGCTTTACCGCTAGACAGAGAGACTGCCGCAGTCCACAGCGGGTAGTCCGGAGCCGGAACCAGCATCTCGTCACCCAGATTAAGCAATGCCTGCATCGATTGGACAATCAGCTCGGAAACGCCGTTACCGATGTAGATATCCTCTACCGTCACATCGAGCATATCGCGTGCCTGGTAGTGTTGCATGATGGCCTTGCGTGCTGAGTAAAGGCCTTTCGAATCGCAATAACCTTGAGCTGTCGGCAAATTACGGATCACATCTACCAGAATTTCATCCGGTGCATCGAAACCAAACGGGGCAGGGTTGCCGATGTTAAGTTTCAGAACCTTGTTACCTTCTTCTTCAAGACGCTTAGCTTCTTTTAGCACCGGGCCACGAATGTCGTAACAGACGTTGTCCAACTTGCTGGATTTTTCAATGGGGGACATAAAACAGAGCCTTTTACTGGTAAACGCGTGTCCTGTTACTGGAGCACGGCAAGGTGCTCAATGTACTCCGACGCTGCACTTTTTTGAAGGTCTATACGTTGCTTTACTGCAAATGTTTATCAATCTAAATCCAGGTGTGGATTTTCTGGCAGATTTCATCAGAAAAACCTAAATGATGAGGGAATTTGAAGTATTTATTGTTTATTTTATGATCGACTCGCGGGGCTTAGAGGATAAAATAATCCACGCTCTGATGCTGATGTTGAAGCCTGTCGATCCGGAAGCGCCGATTTTACCGCAGTTTTTTAAGCTTAATACTCATTATTTCTTATATATAAGAAGCCTATAGCTAAATACTCAGGTTTTTATCATACATATTCTTAATGCTGCCTTAAAACTCACATAAAACGTAAAAACTATAAATAGGAAAACTATTAAGAATAATTAATGTAAACGTTTCAATACTGAGTTGTGAAAGAGAATTATTAGTTCAACGATGTTAAAAAGATAAAATGCTTGTGGAGTTATAAATGGCTTTTTTATATATAAAATAGGCTGTTACTTAGGTGAAATTAATTAAAAACAGTGAATTAGCCACATTAACTTTAGTAAGGAAAAACGAGTGAAACAGTATAAAAAATCTTCATTTATCGAAGATTTAGCTTTTTTTGTGACGCAATTCATATAAACGAACAAGCATGTAGGAAACGATGTTTTTGAAAAAGAGATAAAGATAACGAAATATAAGTTATTTTTTTGCCCTACTCTAATGAGTGGGGTACTGTCATACTTAGCATTGTCCCATATTGATAATGTTGTCTTAAACACCAGGGTAGTTTGTAATTAGAATTCAAAAAAGTGAAGAATACACTATGACAAATGCAAATCGTCCGATAATTAATCTCGACCTCGATCTGCTTAGAACCTTTGTCGCTGTTGCTGACCTGAATACTTTCGCCGCCGCTGCTGCTGCAGTGTGTCGAACTCAATCAGCCGTAAGTCAGCAGATGCAAAGGTTAGAACAGTTGGTCGGTAAAGAGTTGTTTGCTCGCCACGGGCGTAACAAGTTACTGACTGAACATGGCCTCCAGTTACTTGGCTATGCCAGAAAAATATTGCGTTTCAATGATGAAGCCTGCACTTCTCTGATGTATAGCAATGTAGAAGGCGTGCTGACCATTGGTGCATCTGATGATACCGCAGATACTTTGCTCCCGTTTTTATTACATCGGGTTGCAACCTTGTATCCACGGTTAGCCATTGATGTTCGGATTAAGCGTAGTCCACTTATTGCGGATATGTTGAGTAGCGGTGAGGCTGATCTGGCTATTACAACGTCAAAAGTGGATAACCCGGCTCATATCATTTTGCGTACTTCACCTACGCTATGGTATTGCTCGGCGGATTATCAGTTTATGCCTGGAGAACCTATTCCGTTGGTGGTGATGAATGAGCCAAGTCCATTTCGCGACATGGCAATAGAACATCTCACCCAGGCGGGTATTCCGTGGCGTATCGCCTACGTTGCTTCTTCGCTGTCTGCTGTCAGGGCTGCGGTGAGGGCTGGGTTGGGCGTGACCGCCAGGCCGATCGAAATGATGAGTCCAGATCTGCGGGTATTGGGTGAAACAGAAGGATTACCTCGGTTGCCTGAAACCAATTATGCGTTGTGTAAAGACAGTACCTGTGAGAATGAATTGGCATTGGCTATCTTTAGTGCCATGCAAAATGGTGATCAACCTTCATTGCTATCTGGAACAGAACCATCCCAGGGTTCCGAATTGTTCATGGGTAATTAATCAAAATATTTAGCATCATGCTTCGTCCGTAATCCCCTGTTATAGCAGGGGATTATTATTTTCTTAGCAAGAAGATATTTTTTTTACCCATTTCATCGCATTTTCTCCCGCCATCCTATTTTTTAACTGCTTATCTCTAGCGGGACAAACGCTATCAATTCATGATATCCATCAGTCAAATGTGACATCGATCAATTTCTTAATAACACTGATGTTTTTTATTCAAAACCACGTTTCATTTTTTTAGTTTTCAAAAGAAAATTAATTTTTGCTAATAATTTGCCTAATAACACTCAAAACGTGTTCTGGATCAAAAAAATACCCCTAGCTAGTGAGTGGAAGAACAGGTTATTCCTGCGACAATGGTATAGTAAAAGCGAAAGAATCACGTTGCTTTATATGTGCATGATAGCGCTCAACAAATGACTGACTCGATTTAGCTTTTTGAGTCGCACCAAATGTTAAGCAAGATTATGCGTTTGTAAATTAATGTGTAGTTACTTTTGTCAAAGTTGACAAAAGGTTACTGAAAGGAGTAAAAAGCCCACAGTAAAACACTGGCTAAACTGGCTAAATAGTTATAAAGACAGTGTATTTGTGTGGCTATTATCCTTCCCTTGAATCGATGTGGTGCACTAACTGCCGGCACAAGAGCAGAACGTCCGACACCACTTTTGATGAGTAAGCAATGAGTATGTCAACAACCACTGAAGTTATCGCTCATCACTGGGCGTTCGCTGTATTCCTCATTGGCGCTATAGGGCTGTGCGGTTTCATGCTGCTCGGTGCGTTCTTCCTGGGTGGGAGAGCTCGGGCTCGTGCCAAAAACGTTCCCTATGAGTCCGGTATCGACTCGGTTGGCTCCGCGCGTATGCGCCTGTCGGCCAAGTTCTATCTGGTCGCCATGTTCTTTGTGATCTTCGACGTTGAAGCCTTATACCTGTATGCCTGGTCGATCTCTATTCGTGAGAGCGGCTGGACGGGCTTCATCGAAGCCACCATTTTCATTTTGGTGCTGCTGGCTGGTTTGGTTTATCTGGTGCGTATTGGTGCTCTGGATTGGACTCCGGGGCGTTCTAATCGCCGTGTGAGCAAACCGAGCACGGTCACAAATTCCAAAGGTATTCCGCCCGATTTGCGCCAATAAATACAGCGAGGCATTAACATGGACTATACGCTCACCCGCATAGACCCTAACGGTGAAAACGACCGTTATCCCCTGCAATCACAGGAAACCATCAGCGGCGATCCTCTTGAGCAAGATATCCATCGTAGTGTGTACATGGGTAAACTTGAGCACGCGATGCACGACATGGTGAACTGGGGGCGTAAAAACTCTCTTTGGCCGTATAACTTCGGTCTTTCCTGCTGCTACGTAGAAATGGTGACCTCATTCACCGCTGTACATGACGTTGCGCGTTTTGGTGCCGAAGTATTGCGTGCATCGCCGCGCCAGGCCGATTTTATGGTGGTTGCCGGTACCTGTTTTACCAAGATGGCTCCAGTTATTCAGCGCCTGTACGAACAGATGCTGGAACCCAAATGGGTGATCTCGATGGGGGCCTGCGCCAACTCCGGCGGCATGTATGATATTTATTCCGTGGTTCAGGGAGTGGATAAATTCTTGCCGGTCGATGTGTATATCCCGGGTTGCCCACCGCGTCCTGAAGCATACATGCAAGCGTTATTATTGTTGCAGGAATCTATCGGTAAAGAACGTCGCCCACTTTCATGGGTGGTCGGCGATCAGGGCGTTTATCGCGCCAATATGCAACCAGAGCGCGAGCGTAAACACGCTGAGCGAATTGCGGTCACTAACCTGCGTACCCCTGACGAGATTTGATTCTGTCGATTGACAGCCAATCTTGGTACGACAGCGATATTCGCGGCGCACTGACCACGAAATGACCCCGGTAGTGATCAATAAAGTTGTGGTGAAAAAAAATTATGACAGATCATACGACGACCGACAGCGCCCTGCCAGCATGGCAAACCCGTGATCATCTTGATGATCCGGTCATAGGGGAGTTATCGAACCGTTTTGGGCCAGAGGCCTTTGTTGTTCAAGCCACCCGTACCGGCATGCCGGTAGTCTGGGTGAAGCGTGAACAATTGCTGGAAGTAATGTCGTTCTTAAGAAAACAGCCGAAGCCTTACGTCATGTTGTTCGATCTGCATGGTGTGGATGAGCGGTTGCGTACTCACCGCCAAGGTTTGCCTGATGCGGATTTCTCCGTGTTCTATCATTTGCTTTCCATTGAGCGTAACCGCGACATTATGCTGAAAGTGGCACTGTCTGAAAAAGACATGCATGTGTCCACAGCAACCCAAATTTTCCCGAATGCCAACTGGTATGAACGTGAAACTTGGGAAATGTTCGGTATTACCTTTGATGGTCATCCGCATCTGACGCGCATCATGATGCCACAGAGCTGGGAAGGTCATCCGCTGCGTAAAGATTACCCAGCGCGCGCCACGGAATTCGATCCCTTCGTTCTGACCAAGCAGAAAGAAGATATGGAAATGGAGTCGCTGACCTTCAAACCGGAAGATTGGGGGATGAAGCGCGGGACTGAAAATGAAGACTTCATGTTCCTGAACCTCGGCCCGAACCATCCGTCTTCTCACGGCGCTTTCCGTATCGTGTTGCAGCTTGATGGCGAAGAGATTGTCGATTGCGTGCCAGATGTGGGCTATCACCATCGCGGTGCGGAAAAAATGGGTGAGCGCCAATCCTGGCATAGCTACATTCCTTACACTGACCGTATCGAGTATCTCGGTGGCTGTGTAAACGAAATGCCGTATGTGCTGGCCGTTGAAAAACTGGCCGGGATTAAAGTGCCGGAGAAGGTTGATACCATCCGCGTGATGCTGTCTGAACTGTTCCGCATCAACAGCCATCTGCTGTACATCAGTACCTTTATTCAAGACGTGGGTGCGATGACCCCGGTGTTCTTCGCCTTTACCGACCGTCAGAAAGTCTACGATGTGATTGAGGCGATTACGGGCTTCCGTATGCATCCAGCCTGGTTCCGTATTGGTGGCGTGGCTCACGATCTGCCACGCGGCTGGGAGCGTTTGCTGCGCGATTTCCTTGACTGGATGCCAAAACGTCTGGATTCCTACGTCAAAGCTGCTTTGCAGAACAGTATCCTGAAAGGACGTTCAATTGGCGTTGCTGCCTACAATTCCAAAGAAGCGTTGGATTGGGGCGTCACTGGTGCTGGCCTGCGTGCCACCGGTATCGATTTTGATGTGCGTAAATGGCGTCCGTATTCCGGTTATGAGAACTTCGAATTCGAAGTGCCAATCGGCAATAACGGCGACTGTTATGACCGCGTGATGTTGAAAGTGGAAGAACTGCGTCAGAGCCTGCGCATTCTGGAGCAATGTTATAAAAACATGCCAGAAGGGCCGTTTAAAGCTGACCATCCACTGACGACGCCGCCGCCGAAAGAACGCACGCTGCAACATATCGAAACGCTGATCACTCACTTCCTGCAAGTCTCATGGGGACCGGTGATGCCAGCAAACGAATCATTCCAGATGATTGAAGCGACCAAAGGGATCAATAGCTATTATCTGACCAGTGACGGCAGCACCATGAGCTACCGCACTCGGATACGGACACCGAGCTATGCCCATTTGCAGCAGATCCCATCGGTAATCCGTGGCAGCCTGGTATCTGACCTGATCGTCTATCTGGGCAGTATCGATTTTGTAATGTCTGATGTGGACCGCTAATTATGAGTGATCAAAAAGAGACTCAGGATCATAACGAAAACCCAAATGTGGCGAATCTGGCAGTCAATGCGGCTGAATCGGCGACCACAATGGCAGCTTTCGAATTGAGTGCTGAAGAACGCGATGCCATTGAGCATGAAAAGCATCATTACGAGGATGCTCGCGCCGCATCAATTGAAGCACTGAAAATCGTGCAGAAAAAACGCGGTTGGGTACCGGACGGTGCGATTTACGCCATTGCTGACGTGTTGGGTATTCCAGCGTCTGACGTGGAAGGCGTGGCCACCTTCTATAGCCAGATCTTCCGTCAACCGGTAGGTCGCCATGTCATTCGGTACTGTGACAGTGTGGTGTGCCATATCAACGGTTATCAGGGAATTCAGGCGGCGATTTCGAAAAAACTCAGTATTCAACCGGGGCAGACCACTTTTGATGGTCGTTTTACCCTGCTGCCGACCTGCTGCTTGGGTAACTGTGACCGTGGCCCGACGATGATGATCGACGACGACACTCACAGCGACCTGAAGCCTGAGGAAATTGAACAGTTACTGGAGCAATATCCATGACAGCTCATTCAGGTTTCACCAAAGAAATTATCCGCACGGCGGAAATGCACCCGCTGACTTGGCGTCTGCGCGATGACAAACAGCCAGTATGGTTGGATGAGTATCGCAGCAAAAACGGTTATGCCGGGGCAGAAAAAGCGTTAACAGGCATGGCACCACCGGATGTGGTCAATCTGGTTAAAGATGCGGGTCTGAAAGGGCGCGGCGGCGCAGGCTTCTCCACTGGTTTGAAGTGGAGTCTGATGCCGAAAGACGAAAGTATGAATATTCGGTATTTACTGTGTAATGCCGATGAAATGGAGCCAGGCACCTATAAAGACCGCTTGCTGATGGAGCAATTGCCTCATTTGTTAGTGGAAGGAATGCTGATCAGTGCCTTTGCGCTGAAGGCTTACCGTGGCTATATCTTCCTGCGTGGAGAATATATTGAAGCCGCTGTGCACTTGCGCCGTGCGATTGCCGAGGCCACCGAAGCCGGTTTGCTGGGCAAGAACATCATGGGCAGCGGCTTTGATTTTGAGCTGATTGTTCATACCGGTGCCGGGCGTTATATCTGTGGTGAAGAAACCGCATTGATTAACTCGCTGGAAGGTCGCCGTGCCAATCCACGCTCCAAGCCGCCATTCCCGGCGTCTTCAGGCGTCTGGGGCAAACCGACCTGCGTCAACAACGTAGAAACTCTGTGCAACGTACCGGCTATTCTGGAACACGGTGTGGATTGGTATCAGGGGATTACAGCGGGTAAAAGCAACGACGCCGGTACCAAGCTGATGGGCTTCTCTGGCCGGGTGAAAAATCCGGGTCTGTGGGAACTGCCATTTGGTATCAGTGCTCGTGAAATTCTGGAAGATTACGCTGGCGGCATGCGTGACGGCTTGAAATTCAAAGCCTGGCAGCCGGGCGGAGCCGGTACTGACTTCCTGACCGCCGATCACCTTGATTTGCCAATGGATTTCGAGAATATCGCTAAAGCTGGTAGCCGGTTAGGAACGGCATTGGCAATGGCGGTGGATCACGAAATTGGCATGGTTTCGCTGGTACGTAATCTGGAAGAGTTCTTTGCCCGTGAGTCATGCGGTTGGTGTACCCCTTGTCGTGACGGCTTGCCATGGAGTGTGAAAATTCTGCGGGCGCTGGAACGTGGCGAAGGCCAACCGGGCGACATTGAAACGTTGGAGCAGCTTTGTCGCTTCTTGGGGCCGGGCAAAACCTTCTGTGCTCACGCGCCAGGCGCGGTTGAACCACTGCAAAGTGCGATTAAATATTTCCGGGACGAATTTGAAGCCGGGATCGCATCAAAAGACTATGGCAACACCCGAGCCATCGCTGGTATTCAACCTAACCTGCTAAAAGCGCGCTGGTAGCACAGAGACCCTTGTGGTTTACCGCAAGGGCCAGGATTTTTGATTAACGCTTGTAAACCAACCGATTCAATGTCGCGGTGACAGACATTGACTCTGTTCAGCCACAAGCCACTTGGAAGCATGCTGATTATGGCTACGATTCATGTAGACGGCAAAGAATACGACGTAAACGGGGCCGACAACCTGTTACAAGCCTGTCTCTCCCTGGGACTCGATATTCCTTATTTTTGCTGGCATCCGGCGCTGGGAAGCGTCGGCGCTTGCCGCCAATGTGCGGTAAAGCAATACCAAAACGCCGATGATACCCGTGGGCGTTTGGTGATGTCCTGTATGACCCCGGCCACCGATGGCACCTTTATTTCTATCGATGACAGCGAGGCGAAACAGTTCCGTGAGAGTGTGGTTGAATGGTTGATGACAAACCATCCGCACGATTGCCCGGTCTGTGAAGAGGGGGGTAACTGTCATCTGCAAGATATGACCGTGATGACCGGCCACAGTTTCCGTAAGTACCGTTTCAGTAAACGGACTCACCAGAATCAGGATCTCGGTCCGTTTATTTCTCACGAAATGAACCGCTGTATCGCCTGTTATCGCTGTGTGCGCTACTACAAAGATTACGCTGATGGCACTGACTTTGGTGTCTACGGTGCGCACGACAACGTCTACTTTGGTCGTACCGAAAGCGGCACGCTGGAAAGCGAGTTCTCCGGTAACCTGGTCGAAGTGTGCCCGACCGGCGTCTTCACCGACAAAACTCACTCCGAGCGCTATAACCGGAAATGGGATATGCAGTTTGCGCCTAGCATCTGCCAACAGTGCAGCGTGGGTTGCAATACCAGCCCAGGCGAGCGCTATGGCGAACTGCGTCGTATCGAAAACCGTTATAACGGCAGCGTGAACCACTACTTTATGTGTGACCGTGGCCGTTTTGGTTATGGTTACGTCAACCTGAAAGACCGACCACGTCAACCACAGCAACGCCGTGGCAACGACTGGATCGCCCTGAATGCTGAACAGGCGATGCAAGGTGCAGCAGATATTCTGCGTCAGGCGAAGAAAACCATTGGTATCGGTTCACCGCGCGCCAGTCTGGAAAGCAACTTCGCGTTGCGCGAATTGGTGGGCGCTGAAAACTTCTACACCGGCATTGCAGCCAGCGAACAACAACGTCTGCAATTGATGCTGAAAGTGCTGCGCGAAGGTGGCATTTATACGCCAGCGCTACGTGAAATCGAAAGCTACGATGCGGTGTTGGTTCTGGGCGAAGATTTGACTCAGACCGGCGCGCGTATTGCGCTGTCCGTGCGTCAGGCGGTGAAAGGTAAAGCCCGTGAAATGGCAGCGGCGCAGAAAGTGGCTGACTGGCAAATCGCTGCCATTATGAACATTGGCCAACATGCTAAACATCCACTGTTTATCACTAACGTTGATCATACCCGGATGGATGATATCGCCGCCTGGAACTATCGTGCACCAGTTGACGATCAGGCGCGTTTAGGTTTCGCCATCGCCCATGCGTTGGATGAATCCGCTCCTGCAGTTGACGATCTGTCGAAGGATCTGAAAGGTAAAGTGGATATTATCGTGCAGGCATTGTCCGGTGCGAGAAAACCGCTGATCATTAGTGGCAGCAACGCGGGCAGCGATGCCATGATCGAAGCCGCAGCCAACATCGCCAAAGCGCTAAAAGGCCGTGGTTCAGATGTGGGCATTACCTTTGTGGCCGCAGCGGCAAACAGTATGGGTTTGGCGATGGTCGGCGGTGGTTCGCTGGATCAGGCACTGGCTCAGTTGACCAGCGGCGAAGCCGATACGGCTATCGTGATGGAAAACGATCTTTACCGGCATGCGGCAGCGGATCGGGTTGATGCCGCGTTAGCCAAAGTAGAAAACCTAATCGTGTTGGATCATCAGCGTACGACCATTATGGATAAAGCCAGCCTGATTCTGTCTGCGGCCAGCTTTGCTGAAAGCGACGGTACCTTGGTGAATCAGGAAGGCCGCGCGCAACGTTTCTTCCAGGTTTACGATCCGACTTACTACGATGAGCACGTGGTGATGCTGGAAAGCTGGCGTTGGCTGCATTCCCTGCATTCAACTTATACCCACCGTCAGGTGGATTGGACGCAACTGGACCATGTGATTCAGGCCTGCGTCAGCGCATTGCCACAGCTACAAGGTATCGTGGAAGCTGCGCCGGATGCGACTTTCCGTATTCGAGGTCAGAAACTGGCGCGCTCACCGCACCGTTACAGTGGCCGTACCGCGATGCGTGCCAACATCAGCGTGCATGAACCGCGCCAACCACAAGACATCGATACGCCGTTTGCTTTCTCAATGGAAGGGAATAACAGCCCACTGGCTGATCGTCAGCAGATTCCATTTGCCTGGGCACCGGGCTGGAACTCACCGCAAGCGTGGAACAAGTTCCAGGCTGAGGTGGGTGGCAAATTACGCTTTGGCGATCCGGGTGTTCGGTTGATCGAAGCCGGGGAGGGCAGCCTCGCCTACTTTACCCAGGTTCCTGCGGCCTTTACGGCTAACGCTGATGATTGGTGTGTCGCTCCTTACTACCATTTGTTCGGTAGTGAAGAAATGTCCCAGCGTTCAGAAGTGATTCAGCAGCGTATGCCAGCGCCTTATGTGATGGTCAATCCGATCGATGCCACGAAACTGGGGGTTAACGCCGGTACGTTGGTCGAATTCAACTGTTCTGGCCAGATTCTGCGTCTGCCGGTGCGCTTGAGTGAAACTTTGGCTCAAGGTCAGGTCGGCTTGCCGCTTGGCTTACCGGGCATTCCACCGGTATTGGTGGGAACCCGCGTTGAGAACCTGCGGGAGGCAGTATTATGAGCTGGTTTACCCCTGAATTGATCGAGATCCTGATCTCCGTCCTGAAAGCGGTAGTGATTTTGTTGGTGGTTGTCACCTGCGGTGCCTTTATGAGCTTTGGCGAGCGCCGCTTGCTGGGCTTGTTCCAGAACCGTTACGGACCAAACCGTGTCGGCTGGGGCGGGTCACTGCAACTGGTCGCTGACATGATCAAAATGTTCTTCAAAGAAGACTGGGTACCGCGCTTCTCCGACCGAATGATCTTCACTTTGGCACCGGTGATTGCCTTTACCTCGTTGTTGCTGTCTTTCGCCATCGTTCCGGTCAGCCCGACCTGGGCGGTTGCAGATCTGAATATCGGCATCCTGTTCTTCCTGATGATGGCCGGTCTGGCGGTATACGCCGTGTTGTTCGCCGGTTGGTCCAGTAATAATAAATATTCTTTGTTAGGGGCGATGCGTGCGTCAGCACAAACCCTGAGCTACGAAGTGTTCCTCGGCTTATCGCTGATGGGCGTGGTGGCGCAGGCTGGTTCGTTCAATATGCAGGATATTGTTAACTCTCAGGAACACGTCTGGAATGTGATCCCGCAGTTCTTTGGTTTTCTGACCTTTGCCATTGCGGGCGTTGCAGTTTGTCACCGTCATCCCTTTGACCAGCCAGAAGCTGAACAAGAGCTGGCCGATGGTTATCACATTGAATATTCCGGTATGAAATTCGGTTTGTTCTTCGTCGGTGAATATATCGGTATCGTGACGGTCTCGGCGTTGATCGTCACCTTGTTCTTCGGTGGTTGGCAAGGCCCGTTCCTGCCGCCATTTATCTGGTTTGCGCTGAAAACGGCTTTCTTCATGGTGATGTTCATTCTGATCCGTGCATCGTTGCCGCGCCCACGTTATGACCAGGTGATGTCATTCGGCTGGAAAGTTTGCCTGCCGTTGACCTTGCTGAATCTGCTGGCGACTGCCGCGGTCATTTTGTACAACGCTCAATAAGGGGTGAATAAACCATGACGTTGAAAGAGTTAGTGGTTGGTTTCGGCACCCAAGTGCGTAGCCTGTGGATGATTGGCCTTCATGCCTTCCACAAGCGCGAAACCCAAATGTATCCGGAAGAGCCGGTTTACCTGCCGCCGCGCTACCGTGGTCGCATCGTGCTAACGCGCGATCCGGACGGCGAAGAGCGCTGCGTCGCTTGTAACCTGTGCGCCGTGGCTTGCCCGGTGGGCTGTATTTCTCTGCAAAAAGCCGAGCACCAAGATGGCCGTTGGTATCCGGAATTCTTCCGTGTCAACTTCTCCCGCTGTATTTTCTGTGGTCTGTGTGAAGAGGCTTGCCCAACGACCGCTATCCAGCTAACGCCGGATTTCGAAATGGGTGAGTTCAAACGGCAGGATTTGGTCTACGAAAAAGAAGATTTGTTGATCTCGGGTCCGGGTAAATATCCGGAATATAACTTCTACCGGATGTCCGGTATGGCGATTGACGGCAAGCAGAAAGGCGACGCCGAAAATGAAGCCAAACCGATCGACGTTAAAGGTCTGATGCCTTAAAGGAGCCGTTGATCATGGAATTTGCATTTTATATAGCAGCATTGGTCGCGGTAGTGGCGACAATTCGCGTCATTACTCATACCAACCCGGTACATGCCTTGCTGTACCTGATTATTTCGTTGTTGGCGATTTCGGCGGTATTTTTCTCACTGGGTGCGTATTTTGCCGGTGCGCTGGAAATTATCGTGTATGCCGGTGCCATTATGGTGTTGTTCGTGTTTGTGGTGATGATGCTGAATCTCGGCAAGGTGGATGAGCAGGAACGTGCCTGGCTGAAGCCGAGTGTCTGGATTGGCCCCGCGCTGTTGGCATTAGTGCTGTTATCGGTACTGATTTATGCCATTAGCAGCCTAACCGATCAAGGTATTAGCGGTGAAATGGTTGACGCCAAAGCGGTCGGTATCAGCCTGTTTGGCCCATACGTATTGGCGGTGGAGCTGGCTTCGATGCTATTACTGGCCGGTCTGGTGGTGGCCTTCCACATTGGGCGCGAACACAAGCCGGGTGACGTGCTGGGCGCTAGCGAATCAGCGAAAAGAAAAACGGAGGAACAAGCATGATCCCTCTACAACACGGCCTGATTTTGGCGGCCATTCTGTTTGTTTTGGGGCTATCTGGGTTGCTGATACGCCGTAACCTACTGTTTATGTTGATCAGTCTGGAAGTGATGATCAACGCGGCGGCGCTGGCCTTTGTGGTCGCGGGTAGCTATTGGGGTCAGGCTGACGGTCAGGTGATGTATATCCTGGCGATCACGCTGGCGGCGGCGGAGGCCAGTATTGGCCTGGCCTTACTGCTTCAGCTGTATCGTCGCCGTCATACTCTGGATATTGATACAGTCAGTGAGATGCGCGGATGAACCTATTATATTTAACAATTCTGCTGCCACTGCTGGGCTTCTTACTGCTGGCATTCTCCCGTGGTCGCTGGTCGGAAAATACCTCAGCCACCGTTGGGGTCGGCTCGATTGGCTTGGCGGCGCTGGTGACCGCCTACGTTGCGGTTGATTTCCTCAGTCAGAAAGCAACCGGGGTTCAGGTGTTTAACCAAACCCTGTGGCATTGGATGTCGGTGGGTGACTTTAGTATTCCGCTGACGCTGACGCTGGACGGTCTGTCGCTGACCATGCTGTCGGTGGTGACTGGTGTCGGCTTCTTCATCCATCTTTATGCCTCTTGGTATATGCGTGGGGAAGAGGGTTACTCACGCTTCTTCGCTTACACCAACCTGTTTATCGCCAGTATGGTGGTCTTGGTATTGGCGGATAACCTGCTGCTGATGTATCTAGGTTGGGAAGGCGTGGGGCTGTGCAGTTACCTGTTGATCGGTTTCTACTACACCAATCCAGCAAATGGTGCGGCGGCGATGAAAGCCTTTATCGTGACCCGCGTAGGTGATGTGTTCCTGGCTTTTGCTCTGTTCATTCTTTACAACGAACTGGGTACGCTGAATATCCGCGAACTGATGGTACTGGCACCGCAGAAACTGGAAATGGGCTCGACTGCCATAACCTGGGCGACGCTGATGCTACTCGGTGGTGCCGTGGGTAAATCGGCACAGTTGCCGTTACAAACCTGGCTGGCCGATGCGATGGCAGGGCCGACACCGGTTTCCGCGCTGATCCATGCGGCAACCATGGTGACGGCGGGTGTCTATCTGATTGCTCGTACTCACGGTCTGTTCCTGATGGCACCCGAAGTCCTACATCTGGTGGGGATTATCGGGGCGGTCACCTTGGTGCTGGCGGGCTTTGCGGCGTTGGTGCAAACCGATATCAAGCGGGTATTGGCCTATTCCACCATGAGCCAAATTGGCTACATGTTCCTGGCGCTGGGCGTTCAGGCGTGGGATGCGGCGATTTTCCACCTGATGACGCATGCATTCTTTAAAGCTTTGCTATTCCTCTCTTCTGGTTCAGTGATTCTGGCTTGTCACCACGAGCAAAATATCTTCAAGATGGGTGGTCTGCGCAAAACCATTCCTCTGGTGTATATCTGCTTCTTGGTGGGCGGCGCGGCATTGGCTGCATTGCCGATTGTTACCGCCGGCTTCTACAGTAAAGACGAAATCCTGTGGGGCGCCTTGGCTACCGGTCATATCAATCTGATGGTTGCCGGTCTGGTAGGGGTATTCCTGACCGCGCTGTATACCTTCCGTATGATCTTTATCGTGTTCCACGGCGAAGCGAAAACCAAAGCACATTCAGTGAAAGGGATAACTCATAGCCTGCCACTGATCGTGCTGATGGTATTGTCGACTTTCGTGGGTGCGTTGATTACACCGCCGTTGGCGGGCGTGTTGCCAGAACTTCACCTGGGTGAAGAAGGTAAAATGCCGCTGGAGATTTTCTCCGGGGTGATCGTGGTGATCGGTATTCTGCTGGCAGCGGCACTGTATCTGGGCAAACGTCAGTGGGTAAACAGCATCGCGCAAACTGCGATTGGCCGTTTCTTCACCGTCTGGTGGTTCAACGCATGGGGCTTCGACTGGCTGTACCACCACCTGTTCGTCAAACCTTATTTGTGGATTGCGAGACTGCTGCAACGTGACCCGCTGAACAGCCTGATGAATACACCGGCATGGATGGCACGCTTGGGTAATCGCGGTTTGACGTTCAGTGAAAATGGTCAGGTACGTTGGTACGTTGCCTCGATGGGTCTGGGTGCAGTTGTCATACTGGCTCTGTTGCTTTTCGTTTAGAAGCCTGAATAGGCTCTTTAATTAGGGACACAAAACGCCATGCTATTACCTTGGCTAATTCTTATCCCCTTTATCGGCGGTCTGCTGTGCTGGCAGCTTGAGCGCTTCGGTACCAAAGTACCGCGCTGGGTTGCGTTAATCGCGATGGGGCTGACGTTGGCGCTTTCTCTGCTGTTGTGGGGACAGGGCAACTATTCACTGATGAATCCGGCGGGTATCCCGCAGTGGCAGTCAGAATTTACCTTGCCGTGGATCCCACGATTCGGCATTTCATTCCATCTGGCGTTAGATGGTTTATCTCTGCTGATGGTGGTGTTGACCGGCCTACTGGGTGTGTTGGCTATCCTCTGTTCGTGGCGTGAAATTCAGCGCAATCAGGGCTTCTTCTACCTGAATCTGTTGTGGATTCTGGGTGGGGTAATCGGCGTGTTCCTCGCCATCGACATGTTCCTGTTCTTCTTCTTCTGGGAAATGATGCTGGTGCCGATGTACTTCTTGATTGCCTTGTGGGGTCACAAAGCATCAGACGGTAAAACGCGTATCGCGGCGGCCACCAAGTTCTTCATTTATACCCAGGCCAGCGGTCTAATCATGTTGATCGCCATTCTTGGCTTGGTGTTTGTGCATTACAAAGCCACAGGCGTTTGGACGTTCAACTACGAAAATCTGCTGAAAACCCCGATGTCCCACAATGTGGAATATCTGTTGATGCTCGGTTTCTTTATCGCTTTCGCGGTGAAAATGCCGGTAGTGCCGTTACACGGCTGGTTGCCGGATGCGCACAGTCAAGCACCGACAGCCGGTTCGGTGGATTTGGCCGGGATTTTGCTGAAAACCGCAGCTTATGGTTTGCTGCGCTTTAGTCTGCCGCTGTTCCCGAATGCTTCCCATGAGTTTGCGCCGATCGCCATGTGGCTGGGCGTTATCGGTATTTTCTACGGTGCCTGGATGGCGTTCTGCCAGACCGATATCAAACGCTTAATCGCTTACACCAGCGTCTCTCACATGGGCTTTGTGCTGATTGCCATCTACACCGGCAGCCAGTTGGCTTATCAGGGCGCGGTGATTCAGATGATTGCCCACGGCCTGTCTGCCGCCGGTATGTTCATCATCTGTGGCCAGTTGTACGAGCGCCTACATACCCGCGATATGCGCCAGATGGGCGGCCTGTGGGGGCGGATCAAATATTTGCCTGCGCTATCGCTGTTCTTCGCGGTAGCAACATTGGGGATGCCGGGTACCGGTAACTTCGTCGGCGAATTCATGATCCTGTTCGGCAGCTTCCAGGTGGTGCCAGTCATTACCGTGATTGCTACCTTCGGGTTGGTTTTTGCTTCGGTTTACTCACTGATTATGATGCAGCGTGCTTATTACGGCGCAGCAAAATCAGAAGAGGCATTACCGGGCATGAGTGCAAGGGAACTGTCCATCATCCTGCTGTTAGTGGTGCTGTTAGTGTTGCTGGGGGTGTACCCGCAGCCCATTCTCGACACATCCCATGCTGCGATGAGTAATGTACAGCAGTGGTTCTCAGCTTCATCTATTACAACTACAAGGCCGTAATTCGCCATGACAATAACTCCTCAACAACTGATCGCAATGCTACCGCTGTTGATCGTCGGATTGACGGTGGTGGTTGTGATGCTGTCCATTGCGTGGCGACGCGATCACTTTATCAACGCCACCCTGACGGTTATCGGACTTAACCTGGCGCTGCTTTCCCTGTATTTCGTCGGGCAAGTCGGGCCAATGGATGTCACGCCGCTGATGCGGATTGACGGTTACGCGATGTTCTATACCGGGCTGGTGATTATCGCCAGCCTGGCGACAGCAACCTTTGCCTATCCGTGGTTGGCAGGTTATCCGGACAACCGCGAAGAGTTCTACCTGTTGGTGCTGATCGCTGCCATGGGGGGCATTCTGCTGGCCAGTGCCAATCATCTGGCTTCGCTGTTCCTCGGTATTGAACTGATTTCCTTGCCGCTGTTTGGCCTGATTGGTTATGCCTATCGCCAGAAGCGTTCGCTGGAAGCCAGTATCAAGTACATGCTGCTGTCGGCTGCTGCGTCGTCATTCCTGCTGTTTGGTATGGCGCTGCTGTATGCAGAATCTGGTAGTCTGTCCTTCACCGAACTGGGTAAAAGTCTGAGTGACTCGGTTATTCACCAGCCGCTAATTCTGGCCGGTCTGGGGATGATGATTGTCGGCCTGGGCTTCAAACTGTCGCTGGTGCCTTTCCAGTTGTGGACCCCGGATGTTTATCAGGGCGCGCCAGCACCGGTTTCAACCTTCCTGGCCACCGCCAGCAAGATTGCTATTTTTGCCGTGGTAATGCGTTTGTTTATGTACGCGCCAGCTGCCGACAGCGAAGCGATTCGTCTGGTGTTGTCGCTGATTGCCATTGCCTCAATTCTGTTTGGTAACCTGATGGCGATCAGCCAAAGTAATATCAAACGTTTGTTGGGTTACTCTTCCATTGCACATCTTGGCTATTTGCTGATTGCGTTGGTGGCGGTGCAAACCCATCAGCTGGCACTGGAAACCGTGGGCGTATATATGGCCGGTTACCTGTTCAGCAGCCTGGGTGCCTTCGGCGTGGTGAGCCTGATGTCTAGCCCGTACAAAGGTCCGGATGCAGAATCACTGTTCTCTTACCGCGGCCTGTTTTGGCATAAACCTATTCTGTCGGCAGTGATGACGGTGATGATGCTGTCTCTGGCGGGTATCCCGATGACATTGGGCTTCATTGGTAAGTTCTTTGTCGTTGCGATGGGCGTCAGCGCCAGTCTGTGGTGGTTGACCGGTGCGGTCGTGCTGGGTAGTGCCATTGGTCTGTA
Organism: Yersinia ruckeri ATCC 29473; assembly: GCF_000754815.1. Taxonomy (GTDB): domain Bacteria; phylum Pseudomonadota; class Gammaproteobacteria; order Enterobacterales; family Enterobacteriaceae; genus Yersinia; species Yersinia ruckeri. The sequence goes on along the minus strand of NZ_KN150747.1, from coordinate 3,135,739 downwards.
TTACTACCTGCGTGTGACCGTCAGCCTGTTCCTCAGTCCGCCGGAAAAACTGGTGCGTGATACCCCAAGCAACTGGGCGTTGACCGCTGGCGGCGTAGTCGTTCTGATCTCTGCGATTCTAGTACTGTTCCTTGGGATTTATCCGCAGCCACTGATTTCGTTGGTTCAGATGGCTCAACCGATGTTCTGATCGGTAATCTAATCCGGTTTTCTGTACCTTATGTGTTGATGAAAAACCCCCTGTTAGCATGAGCTGGCAGGGGGTTTTTCATTACCGTCACGTTAGCGTCAGGCCGCCGTCGTAGAGAGATTGCGTTTTTTACTCAGACGCTCAATTAGTTGCGATCTTAATCACAAAAAAGTGTAATCACTTGCGCTTTTGTCATGATAATTGTGATTTTGGTCGCTATAAACCACATGGGTTCGGATAAAATGCATTTATAGCGCGAGTCCTATTGATACCATTTATCGTGAGTGATGCTGATGAACATTATTTTGATGATTGCCATGACCACCGGAGTTCTTTCCGGTATTTGGGGCTGGGTTGCCGTGACATACGGCCTGATAAGCTGGGCAGGGTTTCTCGGTTGTACCGCCTACTTTGCCTGCCCACAGGGCGGCATAAAAGGATTGATTATCAGTCTGCTCACCGTTGCTAGTGGCATATTCTGGGCCATGCTGATTATACATGGCAGCGCGTTGCAGCCGGAATGGGCCATCTTCGGCTATTTTCTGACGGGTATCGTGGCCTTTTTGATGTGTATTCAGGCTTGCCAGCAATGGTTTTCATTCGTTCCCGGCACGTTTATCGGTGCCTGCGCAACCTTTGCTGGTAACGGCGATTGGCAGTGGGTTTCTGTCTCCCTGCTGGTAGGATTGGTATTTGGTTATGCGATGAAAAACAGTGGATTATGGCTGGCGGCTAAAAGAGACAAACTGAAAAACCAGCGACCACAGCCAACGGTTTCGGCGGTGTTGGATAGTGAAGGAAATTGATAGCTGCTGCCATTTAAAGGATTTGGATTAAGCCGTAGTACCGTGGCTCAGAGCGATGGATATTGATAAATGATGCGAGAGCTACGGATTATCTCATCGTATATTTCCTCTTTAAGCTATGGTTATAGAGTAGGGTTATTGGCGGTAATTGATTTATTTAATCACGGAGATGTCACATGAGCAGAGTAAATGCGCCCCAACAGACCTCGTTAGATGATGATTTAAACATGCTGACTGATACGTTGGAAGAGGTGCTGCGGTCATCTGGTAATATGGGGGATGACGGTTATCAGCTAGTCAAAGCCCGGGCAGAAAATACCCTCAAAGCAGTTAGAGATCGTTTAAATGGCAAGATGGATTGCTCTATTGAACGAGCCAAAGATGCAGTATGCCGCACGAATGAATATGTGCGTGAAAAACCTTGGCATGGTGTCGGTATTGGTGCCACCGTCGGCCTGATTGTCGGTTTACTGCTGACTCGCCGTTAATCGCTTGCTGGTTTGACTGAATGTCGTCGCGCAGAAGTTAGCCTCTCTTGGTTATTTATCTAAAAAATCAGGTCAGGCTATTTATCCGGTTCAGCGCGTTTGGCTATGCTGGTGGATGCCAGTAACACTAAATGGGTAAATTTTACCCTCAATATTAACTATTAGTGTGATAAACACTAATAACGTTCGGTTGTGACTTTTCTTATTGCCATCACCCCGTATAATCCCACTCTTTATGTTGATTTTCCGAGGTGGTCGTGACACAACTTTCTGATTTGCTGGAAAAATTACAGCATAAACTGGATGCTGGGTTTCCCGACTGTCCCGGTGTTCAGCAAATTATCCTGCCAGTAGCCACGGCACTCAGTAGCCAATTGTTGGAATGGTTAGCAGCCCAACCCTTGTACCCGCAGTTTTACTGGCGGCATCGAGATGGTCATGAAGAAGCGGCCATGTGTGGTCAGGTACAGCAGTTTGGCGATATCAATGCCGCTGATGACTTTATCCAACGGCAAGCCGCCAGAACCGGGCTACGCATTTGGGGCTTGAATGCTTTTGAACCGCCAGAACAAGCTGAAGCTACTGCTCATGCCCCTTTTGCCAATCAATCTTCTGCTTTTCTGTTTTTGCCGCGATTACAACTGCTGCGCCGTGGCGGTGAAACCTATCTGACGCTCAATCTGGCCAGTGATAGCTCCTTGCTACAGGATGCCCGTCAGGCCAACGATTTTATCGGACAGATGGTCGCTCCGCGTCCTATTCCCGCGTTATCGGTTGAAATGGAAAATAGCCAGCATCTGCCGGAACAACCTGGCTGGAATAGCTTACTGGAACAGGCGTTGGCAACTATTGCCAGTCAGCAGATGGAAAAAGTGGTACTGGCACGGATCACGCAGTTGACGCTGCGGGAACCGCTGTTCAGCCCAGCATTGATGGCGGCTAGCCGTCAGGTTAATCATCAGTGTTTTCATTTTATGCTGCGCTTTGATGCGCGGCGGGCATTTATCGGTTCCAGCCCTGAGCGCCTTTATCGTCGCCATCAACTGCAATTGGAAACCGAAGCACTGGCGGGGACGGTCGCCAATGATCGAGATGATGCTCAGGCGGCGCGTATGGCGAACTGGCTGGTCAGTGACGATAAGAATCAGCGAGAAAACCTGCTGGTCGTGGACGATATCTGCCAGCGTTTGCAAGGCGGCGTTTCGGCGGTCGACGTGATGCCAGCCGAAGTTATCCGTTTACGTAAAGTGCAGCATTTACGTCGGCGTATTCAGGCACAGCTACAGCGCAGCAGTGACGCAGACTGCCTGCTACGCTTGCAGCCAACTGCGGCAGTAGCCGGATTGCCTCGGGAGGCTGCGCGTCAGTTTATTCGTCAGCACGAGCCTTTTTCTCGTGCATGGTACGCCGGTTCTGCCGGTTATTTCTGCCGGGAACAGGCCGAATTTGCCGTAGCGCTGCGTTCGGCGCAGGTCGAAGACAATCAGGTTCGAATTTATGCTGGCGCAGGGATTGTGGCGGGTTCCGATCCGTTGATGGAATGGCTGGAAATCGAAAACAAATCTGCTGGATTACTGACTCTGCTGGAAGGGGAGTAGCGTGATGCATGATGATGGGTATCCCCACGAGTCATAAGGGCGGATTGTGGCGTTGATTCGGCAGGTGTAAACTAGATCTCAGTTGTGTGGTGCGGTAGGGTTGTGAGAAATTAAAATTCATCTTAATCAACGAGTTGAGTGGTTTTCTGCGGGTGGCGTACCGCGAGATGCCATACCCATCATTTTGATGGTATCTCGCCACGACCGCTCGATAAAACGATTGATTGATAAACCCACTGATTGATAAAGCTATTGTTCTATAAAACTATTGATCGACAAAGCTATTATTCATTAAAGCTATTGTTCGACTGAACGACAAAACTTTGGCCTGGCGCAGGGCTTTTTCTTCGCCACCCAGTGAAAATATTTATTTAGGCTATCAGCCTGTTAACTGACTGTTGAGCGAACCATGTCGACAAGTGTTTTTAATCGCCGTTGGGCGGTCTTGCTGCTGGAGGCATTGACCCGCCACGGTGTATGTCATATCTGCATTGCTCCGGGGTCTCGCTCTACACCCTTAACGCTGGCTGCGGCGGCGAATCCGTCGCTGGTTTGTCATACCCATTTCGATGAGCGTGGGTTGGGGCATTTGGCTCTTGGCTTGGCGAAAGCCTCTGGGCAGCCAGTGGCGGTGATTGTCACCTCCGGCACGGCGGCCGCCAATCTTTATCCTGCGTTGATAGAAGCCGGTCTGACTGGCGAACGCCTGATCTTTCTTACCGCAGATCGTCCAGCAGAATTGATTGATTGCGGAGCCAATCAGGCTATCCGCCAGCAAGCGATGTTTGCCAGCCATCCCGCCATTAGCCTGAATCTGCCACGGCCGACGCCAGATATCACAGCCAGTTGGTTAGTTTCTACGCTCGATAATGCGATGTCGCAGTTACAACATGGCGCGCTGCATATTAACTGTCCGTTTGCCGAACCGTTATACGGTGGTGATGACGTCAGCTACGCGGCCTGGTCAATGGAGTTGGGGGCATGGTGGCAAGGGCGTGAACCCTGGTTGCGTTCTTCCCATGTGGTTAGCCACACCATCCAGCCAGATTGGTTTAGTTGGCAGCAAAAGCGTGGCGTAGTGATTGCCGGACGTATGAGTGCGGAAGAGGGGGTTCAGGTAGCTGAATGGGCCAAAGCATTGGGCTGGCCGTTGCTGGGTGATGTTTTGTCCCAAACCGGTCAACCGCTGCCCTGCGCCGATTTATGGCTAGGCCATCCACGGGCATGCAATCTGTTGAAACAAGCTCAGTTAGTCGTGCAGTTTGGTAGCAGTCTGACCGGCAAACGCTTATTGCAGTGGCAGGCAGAATGTCAGCCGGAAGAATTCTGGCTGGTGGATCCTCTGCCTGGCCGTCTGGATCCTGCCAACCATCGCGGTCGTCGCCTACAGGCCAATATCAGCGAGTGGTTATTGCAGCACCCAGCGCCGTGCCGCGCACCCTGGGCGGCGGAACTGGCGGAGTGGGCCAGGCATGCTGAGGCTTGCGTGGCAGAGTACCTTAACGACCAGTTTGGCGAAGCCACCGTTGCTCACCGATTGGCGTCATTATTACCGGAAAATGGCCAACTGTTTGTCGGTAACAGTTTAATTGTACGTTTGGTCGATGCCCTTGGGCAGCTACCGGCGGGTTATCCGGTGTACAGCAATCGCGGAGCCAGTGGTATTGATGGTTTGCTCTCAACCGCCGCTGGAGTACAGCGGGCGACAGCCAAACCGACACTGGCTATTGTGGGGGATTTGTCTGCGCTGTACGACATGAACGCGCTGGCGTTGCTGCGACAATGTTCTGCGCCGACGGTGCTGCTGGTCGTCAATAATAACGGTGGGCAGATTTTCTCTTTGTTGCCAACACCGGAAGAGGATCGCCAACGTTTTTACTGTATGCCACAAAATGTTGATTTCCAGCATGCCGCAGCGATGTTCGGCCTACGCTATGCCTGCCCATCCAGTTGGCCACAATTGCGGGATCAGGTTCAGCAAAGCTGGCGGCAGGTTGGCATGACGCTGATCGAAATTCAGGTTCCCTCCAGTGAGGGCGCTGAAACCCTGCAACATTTGGTGCAACGGGTCGCTGAACTGTGATACTGGCCAGTCGTGTCGTCAATCCGCAACAAAACGGTCCCTGGTTGGTATGGCTACATGGCCTGCTGGGCAATGGTGCGGATTGGCTACCGGTGGTGGAAGCCTGTAGTGAATATCCATCGTTATTGGTCGATTTGCCGGGCCACGGTGGCTCGGTGGCACAGACCACCCGCGATTTTTCCGCCGTCAGCACCCAACTGGATGCGCTATTAACAGCACACAATATTCAGGATTACTGGCTGGTGGGGTATTCGTTGGGAGGCCGCATCGCCATGTATTATGCTTGCCATGCCGATGATGGTCGGCTACGTGGCCTGCTGGTGGAAGCGGCCAATCCGGGGTTGGAAGAGGATGTACTGCGCCGCGAACGCTTGCAGCATGATGTTAGCTGGGCCAGTCGTTTCCGTCAGGAACCGATCCAACAGGTGCTGGCCGATTGGTATTTGCAGCCGATTTTTGCCGATTTGACCGCCAGTCAGCGTCAACAGCTAGTGGATTTGCGTTCAGTCAATCGTGGCTCGGCTATCGCTGCTATGCTTGAAGCCACCTCGTTGGGTCATCAACCTTATTTGTTGCCCGCGTTGCGTCAGCTTTCACTGCCTTTCGCCTATTTATGCGGCGAGCAGGATCATAAATTTCAGCAACTGGCTTATCAGTATCGGTTGCCTTTATGCACTATTGCCGAGGCTGGCCATAATGCTCACCGGGCTAATCCCGGTGCTTTTGCCGCGCAGGTGCGTTCATTCTTATCACTCTCCCGTTAAAGGAATGCTTACTATGCTTTATCCGAGCGAAGAACAACTGTACGCCGCCATTGAATGGCAAGATTGCTCAGCCGGGTTTGAAGATATCCGCTATCACAAATCCCACGACGGGATCGCCAAGATCACCATTAATCGCCCTCAGGTACGTAATGCTTTTCGCCCACAGACAGTAAAAGAGATGATTCAGGCGCTGGCCGATGCCCGCTATGACGATCATGTCGGAGTCATTATTCTGACCGGTGAAGGGGATAAGGCCTTCTGTGCGGGTGGCGATCAAAAAGTACGTGGCGACTACGGCGGCTATCAGGATAACAGTGGCGTTCATCACCTTAACGTCCTGGATTTCCAGCGCCAGATTCGTACCTGCCCGAAACCGGTCGTGGCGATGGTGGCCGGTTATTCTATTGGCGGCGGCCATGTTTTACATCTGATCTGTGATCTGACTATCGCAGCAGATAACGCCATTTTCGGGCAAACAGGCCCGAAAGTCGGTTCTTTTGACGGCGGCTGGGGTGCCTCTTATATGGCGCGGATTGTCGGCCAGAAAAAAGCGCGGGAAATCTGGTTCCTGTGCCGTCAATACGATGCCAAACAGGCATTGGATATGGGGCTGGTCAACACTGTGGTGCCATTAGCTGATTTAGAAAAAGAAACAGTACGCTGGTGTCGCGAAATGCTGGAAAACAGCCCGATGGCATTACGCTGCTTGAAAGCGGCTCTGAATGCTGATTGTGATGGTCAGGCTGGTCTGCAAGAGCTGGCCGGTAACGCGACCATGCTATTTTATATGACGGATGAAGGTCAGGAAGGGCGTAACGCGTTTAATGAAAAGCGTCAGCCGGACTTCAGCAAATTTAAGCGTAATCCGTAATGCGCCGGGTGAAACTTTATCGCTTTAGCCTGCCGATGGAGGCAGGCGTGGTGCTGCGCAATCAACGGTTGAAAAGCCGTGATGGGCTGCTGGTCGAGCTGCGTGATGGTGAACACCAAGGTTGGGGAGAAATCTCGCCGCTACCGGAATTCAGTCAGGAAACGCTGGCCGAAGCTGAATCTGCCGCGCTGCTATGGTTGAAAGGCTGGGTTGCTGGTGAGCCGGTACTGGAGAGTCCATTGCCATCCGTCGCTTTTGGCCTGAGCTGTGCCGTGGCGGAACTGGAACAGCGCTTACCGATACCGGCAGATTACCGCAAAGCGCCACTGTGTAATGGCGATCCCGATGAGCTGTTTGAGGTGCTGATGGCTCTACCGGGTGACAAAGTTGCCAAAGTGAAAGTCGGGCTATATGAGGCGGTGCGCGATGGAATGATTGTCAATGTGCTGCTGGAAGCGCTGCCAGATTTGACCTTACGGTTGGATGCGAACCGCAGTTGGACGGCGGCCAAGGCCGAAGGTTTTGCCAAATACGTCAACCCCGCATTGCGCTCCCGAATTGCCTTTCTGGAAGAACCCTGCAAAACCCGCGATGAATCGCGCGCTTTTGCCCGTGATACCGGTATTGCCATCGCCTGGGATGAAAGTGTGCGTGAAGCTGATTTTCAGGTACAGGCCGAACCGGGCGTCGCGGCCATTGTGATTAAACCGACGTTGGTGGGCAGTATTGCGCGTTGTCAGCAATTGGTGCAGCAGGCACATCAGGTGGGTTTGGTGGCGGTGATCAGTTCCAGTATAGAGTCCAGTTTAGGTTTATCCCAACTAGCGCGTCTGGCCAGTTGGTTAACGCCGGATACGGTACCGGGCCTCGATACGCTGGATCTGATGCAGGTGCAGTTAGTGCGACCTTGGCCGGAAAGCAAATTACCGTTGGTGTCTATTGAGCAGCTGGAACTGGCATGGTGCAGCTAAACCAATGGCCGTGGCGGCATTGGGCGACGGTGCGGCCATTGGCAGCAGCCTTGCGGCTTGGTGAACAGACAATCAACTGGCAACAGTTGGTTGCTGATATTGATGGCGTCGCGGCGGCTTTTCACCAGCAGGGCGTCACCGCAGGCGCGGGTGTGGTGGTCAGAGGTAAAAACAGCTACCGCTTACTGTTGGCCTATCTGGCGGGGCTACAGTGTGCGGCACGCGTTTTACCCCTCAATCCACAGTTACCGATATCACTGCTCAAACCCTTGTTGCCGAATTTGGCTATTGACTTTATTTTCACTGATCAAAACGATGATTTGAGCGGATTGGGTTTGACTACACTGGTTGATAGCGCCGCTGAATCTATTGTTCCGCCACCGTGGGACGGTCAACGACTGGCTACCATGACGTTGACCTCCGGCTCCTCCGGCTTGCCAAAAGCGGCAGTACACCGACTGGACGCGCATTTATCCAGTGCCGCTGGCGTATTGGCTTTGATGCCGTTTGTCGTCGGCGACAGTTGGCTACTGTCATTACCGCTGTTTCATGTTTCCGGTCAGGGCATAGTTTGGCGCTGGCTCAGCGTCGGTGCTACGCTGGTTATTCGTGATATGCAACCATTACCGCAGGCGCTGGAAGGTTGCACTCACGCCTCGCTGGTGCCCACCCAACTCTGGCGTTTACTGGCTCAACCGGCAGGAACCTCAAGTCTGAAAGCCGTGCTGCTGGGTGGCGCGATGATCCCGACGGATTTAACCGAACAGGCTGAAGCACGAGGCATTCGCTGTTGGTGTGGTTATGGGCTGACGGAAGCGGCCTCGACGGTGTGTGCCAAACGCGCCAATGGCAATGCGGGTGTCGGCGTAGCCTTGGCGGGGCGGCAAGTCAAACTGGTGGATCAGGAAGTCTGGGTTAAAGGCGACTGCCTGGCTGCCGGTTACTGGCAGCAGGGCGGGTTACGTCCATTGACTGATGAGAATGGCTGGCTACATACCCGTGATCGTGGGCAGTGGTTGGACGATGAACTGCATATCCTTGGGCGGTTGGATAACGTGTTTTTCAGTGGTGGAGAAGGCATTCAACCGGAAGATATTGAGCGCATTCTGTTATTGCACCCACAGGTACAACACGCTTTTATCCTGCCGGTGGAGGATGCGGAATTTGGCCAACGGCCAGTGGCGGTTATCGAATGCTCCCCAGAGCTAACATGGCCGGTACTTTCTGACTGGCTAGCACCCCAACTGGCACCATTCCAACGGCCAGTGGCTTTTTATCGATTACCTGATGAACTGAAAAAAGGTGGCATCAAGGTGTCGCGGCGGGATGTTTTTGATTTCCTGTCTAATGTATAGACCATCAGTGAGTGAGTGTTCGGTTATCATCACTTCAGGGTTCATTTAGCTTCAACCGAGCAGAAGAGGCGACCCTCCTGCTTGGTTGAAGCGACTGAGACAACGCTACCGCTACATCAGTCTCAACCGAAACCAACTCGGATGCTTAGCAACCGAGCTGATGACTAAAATAACCCTAATTTAATCCGAGAGCCTTCTTAACCCCAGCCGCATAATCGGGGTGAACTTTCTCAAACAGCTCAATCTGACGGTGTTGGATCGCTTCAGGAATCTGTGACAATTCACCGGCGATACGGGTAAACATCCGCTGGTGCTCTTCTGCACTGAGCAAATTGAACAACGCGCGTGGTTGAGAGAAATAATCATCATCTTCACGATGATTCCAGTGATCCGCAGCACCGGTCAACGTTAACGGCGGTTCGCTGAAATCAGGTTGCTCTTGGAATAAACCAAAGCTGTTCGGCTCATAAGTGGCGGTATTGCCGCTGTTGCCGTCCACGCGCATGGCACCGTCGCGATGGTAATTATGGAATGGGCATTTGGCTCCATTAACGGGGATTTGATGATGATTGACGCCCAAGCGATAGCGATGAGCATCACCGTATGAGAACAGACGACCTTGCAGCATTCTATCCGGTGAGAAACTGATACCAGGCACCACGTTAGCGGGGTTGAAAGCGGCTTGTTCCACTTCTGAGAAGTAGTTTTCCGGGTTACGGTTCAGTTCGAAGTAACCGACATCAATTAACGGATAATCCGCGTGTGGCCAAACTTTGGTCAAATCAAACGGGTTGTATGGCACCTCGGAAGCTTCCTGTTCTGGCATAATCTGCACTTGCAGGTTCCAACGTGGGAAATCACCGCGTTCGATGGCTTCGTACAGATCTCGCTGCGAACTTTCCCGATCGGAACCAATCAGTTTTTCAGCTTCGTCATCCATCAGGTTTTCAATACCCTGTTGGCAACGGAAATGGAATTTCACCCAATAACGTTGGTTCTGACCGTTGATAAAGCTAAAGGTATGGCTGCCAAACCCGTGCATATGGCGATAGGATTTCGGTAAGCCACGGTCGCTGAAATCAATGGTTAACTGATGCAATGCTTCAGGGAGTTGAGAGAAAAAGTCCCACTTGTAGATGGGATTACGCAGGTTGGTGCGGGGGTCACGTTTAACCACATGGTTTAAATCGGGGAATTTCAACGGGTCGCGTAAATAGAACACGGGCGTATCGTTACCGACCAGATCCCAGTTGCCTTCCTCGGTGTAAAACTTCATGGCAAAACCACGGATATCGCGTTCTGCATCAGCGGCACCGCGCTCACCGGCTACCGTGGAGAAACGCACAAACATATCGGTTTTCTTACCCACTTCAGCGAAAATCTTTGCTCGGGTATATTGAGTGATGTCGTGGGTGACAGTGAAGGTACCATAAGCACCAGAACCTTTAGCGTGCATACGGCGCTCAGGAATCACTTCCCGATCAAAGTGAGCCAGCTTCTCAAGAAACCAGATATCCTGTAACAGCATTGGGCCACGTGGGCCAGCGGTAATCACGTTATTATTATCGACAACCGGCGCACCAGCGGCGGTTGTTAACCCTTTTTTTTTGCTCATCACTTTCTCCAGTATTGCCGTTGAATTAATTAAAAATGTAGGGGCGGATTTTGTAATGGGTTTGTTAAAAATTGGACTTATTGCCAAATGGCAAGAATGACTTTAACCAATTACAGCTTACTGCTTTTTGATCTCCCCACTAGTTGTAGTCTTATTGGTCTACTTCATCAAATAGGTATGAGTTATCGTTAGGATTAGAAAATCTAAATTGGCGGTTTGGCGTACTTAATTTCAATCAACGGAAATAATGAGTTATATAATCGGTTTTTTCTGGGTTGTTATGGTTTATTTTTCGGTTAAACTTGTGGTGTAAAATCCTGTCGGGCAAGTTGTTCGCCAGGAAAATGAAGAATAACGAGAGAAAATATGAAAAAGACATTTATCGCTTGTGCAGCGAGTTTGCTGTTTGTTGCTGGTTCCGCCAGTGCAATCAGCATCACCGGTGAAGCAGGTCGTCATTATACCAATCTGGGCTTCGGTATGGGCACCAATACTGGCGGACTGACAATGAGCGGTAACTGGGCGCGTAGCGACCACGATGGCGAGATGGCTGGCTTTGGCCTGGGCTTTAATCTACCGATCGGCTCGTTGATGGCAACCATCGGCGGTAAAGGTATTTATATGGCTCCGGAAGACGGAAAAAACGGTGGCGCTATCGCTGTTGGCGGTGGTTTGAGTTATCCAATCACCAAATCCTTCACCCTCTACGGGGAAGGTTATGTCGCACCGGAATCCATGACCAGCGGGATGAAATCTTATACCGAAGCCAATGCTGGCGTTCGCTGGAATGTCCTCCGTCCATTAACTATTGATGCAGGTTATCGCTATATCAATATGGAAGGTAAGGACGGTCATCGCGATAACCGTCTGGCCGATGGTATTTATCTTGGTGCTGGCCTGAACTTCTGATATTGACATCCTCCCCGCCCTGAAGGACGGGGATATAAGGCGCACCTGATAAAATGGGTGAGCAGCATAAACTGGCCCCCGTCTTTTCCTACCCCATCATTGCGGGTCACTTCACTGAAATGATCAGCCTACGGCGGGTAAAACGCCGGTCACAATACCCACCTGAATAGCAATAACCGTCACGCCACAGGTAAATACCAGCGCCAGAGCCGGTTTCCCACCCCAGACACGATAACGTTGTTCCTGATGCAGGTTACGGGCTTTCCACGCCAATAATGACGGCAGGATCAGTGCTAGCACCGATAATGCCACAGCGGCAAACCCCAAAGCCATGACGAAGCCACGAGGATAGAACAAGGCGAACATCAATGGTGGCAGGAAGGTAATCAGCCCGGTTTGCAGACGGCCACGTACCGTATTGCGGCGTTTGAATAAATCTGCCAGATAATCGAACAGCCCCAGCGCAACGCCAAGGAAAGAGGTGGCCAGTGCCAGATCGGCAAACAGATGCACCGCTAACTCTACGTGTGGTGAAGCGACCACTTCACGTACCGCCTGTAGCAAACCATTCAGCCCAGCCTGCTGCGCCAGAATACCGACAAAGGTACTGGAGGAAATGGCACCCAACGTGGTTAACTGCCAAAAGATATAGGCGATGAGTGGGATGGCGCTGCCGATAATAAACACCCAACGCAATTTGCGGATGTTGCCACCCATATAGTTAACGATGCTGGGTACGCTACCGTGGAAGCCGAAAGAGGTGAAAATCACTGGAATGGCCGAAAGTGCCAGCCCTTGCTCCAACGGCAGGGTCAGCAGGTTGGCTTTTTCCACATGAGGCATCATTAATGCCAGCATAATGACCAGAAAAATCACTTTTGCCGTAAACAGTATCCGGTTAAACAGATCCACCGAATGGGTACCAATACACACCACGCCACCGGCGACCAGCGTGAACAGCAACACGCCGAGATAGGTCGGGAAGCTTTGTTGCGTCCACTGGCTGATACTGGTTGCCAGCAATTCGCCGGCTCCGCTGATATAGGCAGATGTCAGGGCATACATCAGAAACATCATGCTAAAGCCGGTCAGCCATTGACCACGGTGGCCAAGATAGCGTTTGGCCAGCGTTCCCAGCCCGGTGTCTGCCGCTTCATATTGATAGACTTCAACCAATAACAACGCGGTATAGCACATCAACATCCATAGGGAGACCAATAGAATCAGGGTAACACTGAAACCCACGCCAGCCGCAGCGAGTGGCATAGCCAGCATCCCTGCGCCGATAGTGGTTCCCGCTACGATAAAAATACTGCCAAGAGTGCGATTCTTCACGCTTTCCTCTACTAACCCACATTTTATTAAAATTATTGAGTGCAGCAGAGTAGTCGATTGTTATTAGTCTGTCAAATCGTCGTTACAATGAATGTAAATTTAAATTTACAGTTTATTGTTTGATTTATCACACTTTAACGGTTTTCTGACCGTGATGACGATGAGGATTGCTACAGAGCAGGTAGAAGGAATGCTCATCGCGCCACTCAGGGGTGGCGCGATTGAGGACGTTATCAAAGGGGCGACTTATCCGGTGTGCCGTAAAACCTCGGCGGGGAGGATGTCAGCGGAAGGCTAATTGAGCTAATCGGCTAAAAAATAAGCTATCATCATGTCGAATGGCACATAGTCTTAAATTTATTTTTTAACCAAACCACCGTATTATCCCCATCAGGGTAAATAGCGTAAAAAATATTTTCTTTAATTGGCGGTGTATGATTACTACAAACATTGTTTAACATACCGGTGTAATTATCGCCCCAACTCAGGTCAACATTTTTTAATCCGGTAGACGCCACCAGCCTTCTTGATATCCAGCTATAAGCGGGTGCATACATTAAGTCAATCAATGACTGATGGTTAATGATATTTTGAGTAATGGGTGATGCATTCGGGTAGTTATTAATAAAGATAGTTCCATGATTAGTGGCTTGGATACTCATTAAGTCATAGCTCAGCCATGAAACAATACGATTCTCATAATCCCTTTGACTTTTTATCGCATTACCATATTGGAAACTGACAGATAAGAAATACAGAACAGGAATAACCATAAGAATGGATAAATTGGGTTTTACTTTCATTAATAACATGTGAAGAGAGTAAGAAAGCGCAAAGATAATTGCGGAAAAACCAGATAAAACCCGAACGTCAGTGACTCCCTCTTTAAGCAAAAACAAAGGGCCCAATAAAGCAATGTAGAGAATAACCGGAGATATTAGAATAATTAATAGAGACAGGAATGTCTCTCCGCCAAATTTCTTGCCACGCAAAAATTCAGATATCCGAAGAATGAATGCATATATCACGCAGATTAATGATAATAAAATCAACACTTTTAATGCTGGGGTGATGAGGAACCAAATGAAGCGGTATAGTTGATTGAAATCCCTGGTTAAGAATGCCCATGCTTCATTGAAAGGAATAATATCCCCTCGTCCACCAGTAAGACCGAATACTCTATTGATTATTATATAATAAGAAATGTATGCCGTAGCTAAAATAGCAGCGGTTAATAAGCTTTCTTTTAATGGGGATTGTTCGGTTTTTTTAAAACCTAGCATCATATTAACGCCATACAACCCAATGAATATGTTAGCGCAAGGCTGGTAAAGTGTCAGTGTCACAAATAGAAGTAAGGTTGGAACCAGATAGCTTTTTATTCCTAGATGACGAGGGTAAAAGAAAGCAGCAATGGACAGGCCAAGACCGACGATCATAGGAAAACTATCATACTTATAAGAGATGTTTTGCAAAAAAAACGGGCTAATAAATAGTAATATGTAAGGTGAAATAGAACCTATAGTCAGCGTTTTTTCTGTTGTTCTTACTGCATATAATAATACGATAGAAATAAAGAGAATACCTAATAGTAGCGTAAAGGGAGAGGTGTCTGTTATCCCGACAAAGTTAAAGGTGAGAAAGCGCATTAACAGGTCAGCTCCGGGGCGACCCAACATAGACCAGCCGGCCGCCGGATTTAGTACGCGTTCGGTATCATCGCGATAATAGACATCGGCTAAAATAATAGGTAAGGCGTAGAGTAAACAGCAGAAAAAAACAAAGAGAAAAGAGTCTCGTGTAGAAAGTTGTTTATTGAATAGATAGTTCATTTTTTCCCCTTGAAATCTTTAACAATAAATCGAGGCCTTTGTTTGGTCTCTAGATATATCCGGCCAATATACTCACCCAAGACACCAATACCGATAAGTTGTACACCACCTAAAAAGAGGACAATAGAAATCAATGAAGGATAGCCAGGAACAGGATTGTTATAAATAATCTTGTGAATGATAATAAATAAGGCATAAAAAAACGATAATGAAGCGATGCCTAGACCAATATAAGTCCAAAAACGTAGAGGGATAGTGCTAAATGAAGTAATACCCTCAAGAGCCAGGTTCCATAGTTTCCAAAAGCCGAATTTGCTTTTTCCTGTGATGCGTTTATCTCGTGTATAGGTTACGATTTCCGTTTTAAAGCCCACCCAACTTAATAATCCTTTCATAAAAAGATTTCGTTCATGCAGCATCATAACGGCATCGACAACTTGCCGACTCATCAAACGAAAATCCCCCACATTATCTTCAATTTTAGGGTTGGAAACTTGATTGTGAACTTTGTAAAAAAGTGAAGATGTCAATCTCTTTAATACCGTGTCTGACTTACGATCTATTCTTTTTGCCAACACAACATCGGCCCCAGCCTGCCATTTTTCAATTAGTCTTGGTATCACTGAAATCGGGTCTTGCAAATCAACATCAAGAGGAATAACTGCATCGCCACTTGAATATTTCAATCCAGCAAATAATGCGGGTTCCTTACCAAAGTTGCGGGAAAAATTGACTAATAACACCCGTGGATCGTTATCAATCAATACCTCCACGGCTTTCTCTGTACCGTCAGAACTGCCATCATTGACAAAAACAATTTCAATTGTAAATGGTGCCAACTCAGGACAAGAACGTACGGCTTGATGAAATAACGGGATAGTATTTTCTTCATTAAAAACCGGGATAACCAAGGATATAATCATATGGATTTTGTCCTGAATACGATGTACTTAGAGTAGATAAAACCCACAACCAAGCTGAGTAAAGAAAACAAAATAATCGTAATAATAGGACTGATACTCTGACTATCAGCATAAGCGCCAATCAGCCAGCTTAATGCTCCCATGAATGGCACATAAAGTAGGTAACGCTTTAACGATGCCGGTTGCCGGAACGTAAAACGTGCATTAACCAAGAATGAGAAAGTCACAGTAACGCTAAAGGCAATTAAGTTACTGGTCGCTTGTGGCTCCAATCCTCCATAATAAAGAAAGAAAAAAACAAACCAATGCAGTGCAGTATTAACTACACCAACAGAGCTATATTTAGCGAAAAGGCCAAACATATTCGCCACCGCCTATAAATTGACTTTATACAAAGTATAATGACGAATATAGAATCTGTTTTTTTTTATCATGTTCCAAGCAATTTATCGTGATGAATATCACAAAGAAAACGGAGATAAATGTAGAAAAAATTTTCATTTATCTTCTATCCATTTGATAATTAATATTTTATTTAAAATAAACCAGATGAAAAATAAGGTCATCCTTCTTTGCTTGATAGCTTAATTTTCTCTTATGGGTTACCCCATTATTTTGCTTTGTTCAATCATGGTTCTTCTACCCAGAACGCCGATCATCAAAAGTGCCTAAACGTGATGAGATAATGGTGTTATCGATAAAAACTCAATCAAATGGTCTGCTTTCTCGTCGAAAGATCAAATTTAAAATGTATTACACTTTTCTGCGTTCCGATCCATTTCACTTTGGCTTCGTTGATATGACTGTTATACCCGTCATATCATCATCCTTGTTGTTGCCTGGGTGCTGAGAAAACCTAGGCGTGCTACTGTTCTCAGCGTGAGAAGAGGGAACCAGCGGAGAAAGAAATGCTTAGAATTGAAATGTTAAGCACTGGCGATGAAGTTTTACACGGGCAAATCGTGGATACCAATTCTGCTTGGCTAGCGGACTACCTGTTTACACAAGGTCTGCCGATGAGCAGCCGGGAAACGGTAGGTGACGATTTGACGGCATTGATTGCCGTGCTGCAAGAGCGCAGCCAGGTGGCTGACGTGCTGATTGTAAATGGTGGACTTGGGCCAACCAGCGATGATTTAACTGCATTGGCTGCTGCTCGCGCATCCGGTGTGGAATTGATCGAACATCCCGAATGGATTAGTCGCATGGAGGCCTTCTTTGCTGAACGTGGGCGCGTAATGTCAGCGACCAACCGCAAACAGGCTCATATCCCGGCGCATGCCGAAATGCTGGATAATCCGGTCGGCACCGCCTGCGGCTTTATGTTAACGCTGAATAAATGCTTGATGTTCTTTACGCCGGGCGTGCCCTCAGAATTTAAGGTGATGGTCTCGCAGCAGATCGTTCCGCGTTTACAGCAACATTTTGGCCCACTCGCTGCGCCGTTATGTCTGCGGATGACGACCTTTGGTCGCTCAGAAAGCGATCTGGCGATGGAACTGGATTCTCTGCCACTGCCTGACGGCGTAGTGCTAGGCTATCGTTCGTCGGCACCGATTATCGAGCTGAAACTGACCGGCCCGGCAAATCAACGCCCGGCGATGGAAGCAATTTGGCAGCAGGTGCGTCAGGTTGCTGGCGAAAGCCTGATTTATGAAGGGACTCAGGGGTTAGCGGCATTATTGACGGAACAATTAAAGCAACGTGGGCTGACGTTGGCATTAAGTGAACAATTCACTGGTGGGCTGATTAACCTGCAATTGCAGAGCACGCAGGCACCGCTGGTCGGTGGCGAACTGTTACCGATGAATTGCGTGGAAACTCTGCCCGAATTGGGCGCTCGTGCCCAATCGCTGGCGGCTTTGTGCGGTGCGCCATTTGTGTTGGCGGTGAGCGCGATGAAAGGGGAAAACCTCAGCATCGCACTGCATACCCCAACGGGGACTTTCGGCCAGACTGTCCGCTATCAGGCCAGCCGCCACGGGTTGAAAATTCGTCAGGAAACCAGTGCAATGTTGGCGTTGGAGATGCTGCGACGTTGGCTATTTGGCCGCAAAGTCTGTGGTCAACACGGTTGGCTGGATGTGATTGAAATGTTGTAAGCCAGGGAAAAGGAAAAATAGCAGACAGCGCTTTAGCATGATCTGCTGAGGTTAATGGCAAGGTGGTTGCTGTGGTGAAAACCGGCAGCTCGGCAAAATGCAGGCAATACATTCTTGTTGGCTCGCTCCACGCCATCCTTGGCGTGGACGCTTGACACATCTGCCAGTCTTCCCCAGCAGAGATGATGTCGTCGAGGTTGGTCTATTTAATCTAAAAATGGGATAGATTATTTTTCTACCGCACTGCGGACTTCTTTACTGGCTTCCCACAGGCGATATTTCACTTCTACACCTTGAGGCACGTAAACCACGATAGGCAGGCGGCTGTTATAGCGCTGCATTGCATCGGTGCCTAAATTAGCCATAACAAATTTTTCTTTGGTGCTGTTTTCCTCACAGCCCATCAGTGTAGAAGCTGATCCAGAGATCTTCTCCATTACAAAATAAGTATAGCCCCAGCCAGATAGGGTGCGGGTTTCCAATCTGCCGCCAAGGGTATGCTGGTTACAGTCGACCATCATGGTCTTGCCAATCAACAATTCGACTTTGAAATTATCCTCATCTGGCTTTTCTGGCAGATAGATGACCTGGCGACTCATGGTGCTTTCCGCTGCCGGGAAAGGTGCAATTTTTTCCAATGGTTCTTGCTGTTGCATCGTTTCATCGGCGGTAGCGGCACCGGTGAACGTTGCGATCAATAGGCTGGCGATTATCGCGGATATTTTATTCATATCAAATTACCTCGTGTTATTTAGATTCAATAGAATACCGTGATTTTATCACCAATTGCTATTGTAAATACTAGACTGAGTGCATTTAATTATATTAACAGCGACGTTTAATTACTTTTTTTACTTTAACATTTTCATTAATAATATTTATTACCATTAGTTTTATTTAATGGTAATCGTTTTTTAAAATCACATTCTTACTCTTTCTAATAGATTTACAGTGTGAACTTTAAATTTCACACGCTGCTTGGAATATTTTATTTTTAGATAAAAGGAGTCTGTGATGGGTATTAATTTTTTGACTAAAAGTAATAGTTATTATATAGGCCAAGAGAGTAAATGGGTGAAAACCAAAAATGCTAAAGATCAAAAATACCAATGCATTACTTCATTGGCGTCTCAGTTAACCCGGTGTTATCAACCGCCAGTTGTCGCACCACATTTTTCGGCCATGATAAACCCGCAGGCAGGATGGAATGATGGCAGTCGTAATCATATCAATGGATTAGCACAAGTTCTCTCAGCAGATGAGCGTTTTAGCTATGTTCAGAAAGTGACCTTGCTGTGTAGTGAGGTAGATAATAGGTATGCTGCAGATCAGCTTGATGGAATATTCAGAGTATCGATTAATAAAAGCCATGTTGAGGACATGCTGCAAAAAAACACCTTGCCATTTGATCAGTGGATTACTCATCCCAGTTTGGTAGATTCCGCACTATTGGGAAAACTATTAAAGGATGAGGTTATCGCCAGTTTTCCTAAGTTTACTCTAGCTGAATGTCATCAAATAAATAAAAACCCAGAAGTAATCCAACAGATAATCACTAAAAAACTAAGCACGCTCTCCGAGGAAAAAAATAGTGCGCTAGCGAAAATCTTCAATACCATAGGCCATTGTGCCAAAAATAATGATACAAACGCTAAATTAAATGTTCAATCCGTCAGTATCAGTATTGCACCCAATTTATTTTCTGATGAATGCTACCAGACTGGGAAGGAAAAGCAGAATGGGAAGGAAACGGAAATGGCCGCATTCGAGCTAAAAGAGATGGGAAAAATTTACGTTAAGCTATTTAAAGACTGGAAGCGAATGCCGGTACCTGCGCATTTTTTGCCTTAGAGCGTTCAGAGCAAGCAGGTAAAGAATGCGTCGGTTTAAGTCAATAAAGGGTCTCATCGTTCGGTTTTTTCTGTGCTGCATTGTTGGCTACATTTCCAACTCAATATCGCCAACTGGAGTACAGCAGCAGGGTAGGATGTCTCCATCCTGAATAAAAGCTAACGGCTGTTGCTGATAACAGACTTCGCCCCGCAGCAAGCGAGTACGGCAAGAGCCGCAATAACCTGAACGGCACTGGTATTCCACCGCAATTTGATGATGTTCCAGTGCCTCTAGCAGACTGCTGCCGTTGTCAGAATAGGGTACCTGCGTACCTGAAGTACGCAGGTTGATGATCGCTTTAGTTGCCATACAATCAGAGCTGGAAATCGCTTAGGTCATCGGCACTGATTTCAGAATCGATCTGACCGACCAGATAGGAACTGACTTCAACTTCTTGCGGTGCAACCTGCACATTATCTGAAACCAGCCAGGCGTTGATCCACGGAATCGGGTTGGTTCGGGTTTTAAACGGCGTGCCCAAGCCGACGGCCTGCATACGGATATTAGTAATATATTCAACGTATTGGCAAAGAATCTCTTTATTTAGACCAATCATGGAACCGTCACGGAACAGATATTCCGCCCATTCTTTTTCTTGTTCCGCTGCTAACACAAACAGGTCATAGCATTGTTGCTGACATTCTACGGCAATTTCAGCCATTTCAGGATCGTCTTCACCTGAACGCATCAGATTCAGAATGTGCTGAGTGCCTGTCAAATGTAGCGCTTCATCGCGGGCGATCATTTTAATAATCTTGGCATTGCCTTCCATCAATTCACGCTCGGCAAAAGCGAAAGAGCAGGCGAAACTGACGTAAAAGCGAATGGCTTCCAGCGCATTAACGCTCATCAGACACAGGTACAACTGCTTTTTCAGCGCATGCAGATTAACCACCACAGTCTTGCCATTAACCTGATGGTTGCCTTCACCCAGTAAATGGTAGTAGCTGGTCATTTCGATCAAATCATCGTAGTAGGAGGAAATGTCTTTGGCGCGTTTGAGTATTTCTTCGTTAGTGACGATGTCATCAAACACTACCGCCGGATCGTTCACGATATTGCGAATGATATGAGTGTACGAGCGGGAGTGAATGGTTTCCGAAAACGACCAGGTTTCTACCCAGGTTTCCAGTTCAGGAATAGAAATCAGCGGTAGCAGAGCGACGTTTGGACTGCGGCCTTGAATAGAGTCCAGTAGCGTCTGATATTTCAGGTTGCTGATAAAAATATGTTTTTCGTGTTCTGGCAACGCATTGTAATCGATGCGATCGCGGGAAACGTCAATCTCTTCTGGACGCCAGAAGAAAGACAGTTGTTTTTCAATCAGTTTCTCGAAGATAGCGAATTTCTGTTGGTCAAAACGCGCGACGTTAACGGGCTGGCCAAGAAACATCGGTTCGAGCAACTGATTGTTTTTGTTCTGAGAAAAAGTGGTATAGGCCATGATGTCCTCGAGGATATCGCAAAAGGCAAAAAAGAAACGGTCCTCACGATGACTCGGTTTTTGCACTGGCCCAAGTGGCCTGGGTGCAAAATGATCAACCGCCAGTCAATCGCATGCATGGATTGCCCGGCGGGAGAGGGCCTTAACTAAACATTAAATCTTACACGCACCGCCTTCGCAGTCGTCGTCACCTGGCTGGCTTTGAATATCTTCCTGCACATCATCAGCACCATCGCGGGTGTTTTGATAGTACAAAGTTTTCACGCCAAATTTGTAGGTGGTCAACAGGTCTTTCAGCAATTGCTTCATCGGCACTTTCCCTGATGGGAAACGCGATGGATCGTAATTGGTGTTTGCTGAAATCGCCTGATCGATAAATTTCTGCATCAAGCCGACCAGTTGTAGATAACCGTCGTTATTTGGCATTTCCCACAGCAGTTCGTAGGCCTCTTTCAGACGCTCATATTCTGGCACGACCTGACGCAAGATACCGTCTTTCGAGGCTTTGATACTGACATAACCGCGCGGTGGCTCAATACCGTTAGTGGCATTGGAGATCTGCGAGGACGTTTCTGACGGCATCAGGGCAGACAGCGTGGAGTTACGCAGGCCGAATTCCTGAATATCTTTACGCAGAGTTTCCCAATCGTAATGCAGCGGCTCGTCGCTGATCGCGTCCAAGTCTTTCTTGTAGGTATCGATCGGCAGAATACCTTGAGAATAGGTCGTTTCGTTGAACCATTCGCAGGCACCTTGCTCACGAGCCAGATGGTTAGAGGCTTTCAGCAGGTAATACTGAATGGCTTCGAAAGTACGGTGAGTCAGGTTGTTTGCACTGCCATCGGAATAACGCACCCCGTTTTTCGCCAGATAATAAGCGTAGTTGATCACGCCGACACCCAGAGTACGGCGACCCATCGCGCCACGGCGTGCCGCTTCGATCGGATAATCCTGATAATCCAGCAGTGCATCCAACGCACGAACAGCCAGGTTCGCCAGATCTTCCAGTTCGTCCAGGCTATCGATAGCGCCCAGGTTAAATGCTGACAGAGTACACAGGGCAATTTCGCCGTTAGGATCGTTAATATCGTTCAGCGGTTTGGTCGGCAGCGCGATCTCCAGACACAGGTTGGATTGACGAACCGGTGCAATTTTCGGATCAAACGGGCTGTGGGTGTTGCAATGATCCACATTCTGAATGTAGATACGGCCAGTAGACGCGCGTTCCTGCATCATCAGAGAGAACAGTTCTACCGCTTTAACACGCTGCTGACGAATGCTGCTGTCCTGCTCATATTGCGTGTACAGGCGTTCAAATTGCTCCTGATCGGCGAAGAAAGCATCATACAATCCCGGAACATCAGACGGGCTGAACAAAGTGATGTCGCCGCCTTGCAACAGACGCTGGTACATCAGCTTGTTAAGTTGCACGCCGTAATCCATATGACGAACGCGGTTGCCTTCCACCCCACGGTTATTTTTCAATACCAGTAGGCTTTCCACTTCCAAATGCCACATTGGGTAGAACAACGTGGCTGCACCACCGCGAACGCCGCCCTGAGAACAGGATTTCACTGCGGTTTGGAAATGTTTATAGAACGGAATACAGCCAGTATGGAAGGCTTCACCACCGCGAATCGGGCTACCCAGCGCACGGATGCGGCCAGCGTTGATACCAATACCGGCGCGTTGGGAAACATATTTCACAATGGCACTGGAAGTGGCATTGATTGAATCCAGGCTGTCACCGCACTCTATCAGTACGCAAGAACTGAACTGGCGGGTTGGGGTACGCACACCCGCCATAATTGGCGTTGGTAGTGAAATCTTGAAGGTGGACACCGCATCGTAGAAACGTTTGATGTAATCCATCCGCGTGTGACGTGGATAGCCGGAGAACAGACAGGCAGCAACCAGAATATACAGGAACTGGGCGCTTTCGTAGATTTCACCGGTAACACGGTTTTGAACCAGATATTTACCTTCCAATTGCTTCACCGCAGCATAGGAGAAGTTCATATCGCGCCAATGGTCAATAAATCCATCCATCTGCTGGAAGTCTTCAGCTGTGTAATCTTCCAGCAGATGCTTATCATATTTGCCCATATCGACCATTTTGCTCACATGATCGAACAGTTTTGGCGGTTCAAACTGGCCATAGGCTTTTTTGCGCAGGTGGAAGATCGCCAGACGAGCAGCCAGATATTGGTAATCTGGTGCGTCACGGGAGATCAAATCTGCTGCAGCTTTGATAATCGTTTCATGAATATCGGCGGTTTTGATGCCATCATAAAACTGGATATGAGAACGTAATTCTACTTGAGATACTGAGACGTTATGTAAACCTTCTGCGGCCCAGTCGATGACTCGGTGGATTTTATCAAGGTTGATGCGCTCTTTGCTGCCATCGCGTTTAGTAACAAGTAGACTTTGGTTCATGTGTTCGTGGCCTTTTTTCCCCGATTCAGTCTACATAAAACACAAGCCTATGCTCTCCTTGATTGCAGTAATCATTGAGGGCCGTAGTGTATTGTTCAGTATGTAAACACTATATGTGGGGGTAGTATGTTGGTGAGATAACAAGATAGTGAGAAACGACGATTTTAGCAAGTGAACAAAACCGACCAATTGTGTGGATAACTTGGGGGTGAAATGTTACCAACGGCTTACAACCTGCGTCAGCGCTGGAGATCGCGTCCTTTGAGTCTGGGGGATAAAATTTTACTAAAAATCTTAAAAATTTGATCGTTTGACGCTTTATTAAACGTTAGAAAAAACCGTGATAAGTTATCTGTTTTAATGTCAAAAAAAGCGGCTTGGATCGCATTTTTCTATTGACGCCGTATAAATCAACGTATTGTGGATAGAATATCATCAATTTGGCAAAAATCCGGGCGACGTGGGAAAAGTCGATATCGCCCGTGAAACGCCATTATCCGTGAAGACGGTCTTCGTCCATTTGGCTGTGCAACATGTAATTCACATCAACGTTGCGGCCCAGTTTAAAGTGATCTGTTAACGGGTTGTAATGCAAGCCGATAATATGCTTTTCACGCAGCGGGGTTTGATCAATCCAGCCGATCAATTCCGATGGGCGAATGAATTTTTTCGAATCATGGGTGCCTTTCGGTACCATGCGCAAAATATATTCAGCGCCAACGACAGCCATCAACCAGGATTTGGTATTGCGGTTAATGGTGGAAAAGAATACGTGTCCGCCCGGTTTGACCAATCGAGCACAGGCGCGGATCACCGAGGCCGGATCGGGGACGTGCTCCAGCATTTCCATACAGGTCACGACGTCATAGTGTTGTGGATGAGCTTCTGCGTGGGATTCAACGGTTTCCTGTACATAATCCAGTTTTACGCCGGTTTCGAGAGCGTGCAAACGCGCAACCTGTAGGGGTTCGGTACCCATATCCAGCCCGGTCACCTGCGCACCTTCACGCGCCATACTTTCTGCCAGAATGCCGCCGCCACAGCCAACATCCAGAACTTTCTTACCGAAAATGCCGTCAGCGCGTTGCAAAATATAGTTCAATCGTAACGGGTTAATCCGGTGAAGGGGTTTGAATTCGCCCTCAAGGTCCCACCAGCGTGAGGCTACTGCCTCAAACTTGGCGATTTCGCTTTCATCAACGTTAGGGCGGTTTGCTTGGTTTTCTGCACGCATGGCTGATTATGACTCCTCTATACTCTTTAACGCCAATTATACATGCTCCCCACTGATTGGCGCAGTTTTGTCTTATCTGCTGAAATTTCACCATAAGCTTGTGGAACGGGAAATCGAGGATAAACTTGGCATATTCATCTGTGTAGTTTCGCCAAAATCTGCCGTTTGTGATATAGTTCCATACCTTTGAATCCGGTAATTAGTAGAGGGATAGCGGCTCAATGAGCGACCTTGCCAGAGAAATAACACCGGTCAACATCGAAGAAGAGTTGAAAAACTCCTATTTGGATTATGCGATGTCCGTCATTGTGGGACGTGCGCTGCCAGATGTTCGAGATGGATTGAAGCCGGTACACCGTCGCGTGTTGTTTGCGATGAACGTACTGGGTAATGACTGGAATAAACCATACAAAAAATCGGCCCGTGTAGTTGGGGACGTTATCGGTAAATATCACCCGCATGGTGACAGCGCGGTCTACGACACAATCGTGCGTATGGCTCAGCCGTTCTCACTGCGCTATATGCTGGTGGATGGGCAGGGCAACTTCGGTTCCGTTGATGGCGATTCTGCCGCAGCGATGCGTTATACCGAAGTGCGCATGTCAAAAATTGCTCACGAACTGCTGGCGGATCTGGAAAAGGATACCGTCGATTTCGTGCCGAACTACGACGGCACCGAGCAAATCCCGGCCGTTATGCCAACCCGCATCCCGAACCTGCTGGTTAACGGCTCGTCAGGTATTGCCGTGGGTATGGCAACCAACATTCCGCCACATAATCTTTCTGAGGTTATCGACGGCTGTCTGGCATATATCGAAGATGAAGACATCACCATTGAAGGGTTGATGGAACACATCCCGGGGCCGGACTTCCCTACAGGCGCAATTATCAATGGTCGCCGTGGTATCGATGAGGCTTATCGTACTGGCCGTGGCAAAGTGTATGTCCGCGCCCGTGCTGAAGTTGAAGCTGATGCCAAAACTGGTCGCGAAACCATTATTGTTCACGAGATTCCTTATCAGGTGAACAAAGCACGGTTGATCGAAAAAATCGCCGAGCTGGTAAAAGAAAAACGTGTAGAAGGTATCAGCGCACTGCGCGACGAGTCTGATAAAGACGGTATGCGCATCGTTATCGAAGTGAAACGTGATGCGGTTGGGGAAGTGGTTTTAAACAACCTGTATTCTCTGACCCAACTACAGGTCACTTTTGGTATTAACATGGTTGCCTTGTCTCAGGGCCAGCCAAAGTTACTGAACCTGAAAGACATTCTGGTTGCTTTCGTACGTCATCGCCGCGAAGTAGTGACACGCCGGACGATCTTTGAACTGCGTAAAGCTCGTGACCGTGCCCATATTCTGGAAGCGTTAGCGATTGCTCTGGCCAACATTGATCCTATTATCGAACTGATTCGCCGTGCTGCGACGCCAGCCGAAGCTAAAGCGGGTTTGATTGCCAATCCGTGGGAACTGGGCAACGTTGCCTCCATGCTGGAACGTGCCGGTGATGATGCGGCCCGTCCGGAATGGCTGGAGCCAGAATTCGGTATTCGCGACGGAAAATATTACCTCACCGAGCAACAGGCTCAGGCGATTCTGGATCTGCGTTTGCAGAAACTGACGGGTCTGGAGCACGAGAAGTTGCTGGATGAGTATAAAGAGCTGCTGACCCTGATCGGTGAGTTGATCTTTATTCTGGAAAACCCAGAGCGTTTGATGGAAGTGATTCGCGAAGAACTGGTCGCGATTAAAGAACAGTACAATGATGCACGTCGTACTGAAATTACCGCCAATACTTCTGATATCAACATCGAAGATTTGATCAATCAGGAAGATGTGGTTGTGACGCTGTCCCATCAGGGGTACGTCAAATATCAGCCGCTTTCTGATTACGAAGCGCAACGCCGTGGTGGTAAAGGTAAATCCGCAGCCCGTATCAAAGAAGAAGACTTTATTGATCGGCTACTGGTTGCCAACACCCACGACACTATTTTGTGCTTCTCCAGCCGTGGTCGTCTGTACTGGATGAAGGTGTACCAATTACCTGAAGCCAGTCGTGGCGCACGGGGGCGTCCAATTGTTAACCTGTTGCCGTTGGAGCCAAATGAGCGTATCACCGCCATTCTGCCAGTGCGGGAATATGAAGAAGGGCGTCACGTCTTTATGGCTACCGCCAGTGGTACCGTGAAGAAAACCGCGTTGACCGAATTTAGCCGCCCACGCAGTGCCGGTATTATTGCCGTTAATCTGAACGAAGGCGATGAGCTGATTGGTGTGGATCTGACGGATGGTAGCAACGAAGTGATGCTGTTCTCCACTGACGGTAAAGTGGTTCGTTTCCCTGAAGGACAGGTCCGTTCTATGGGTCGTACCGCTACCGGTGTGCGTGGTATCAATCTGAACGGCGATGATCGGGTTATTTCACTGATTATCCCTCGAGGCGACGGTGAAATCCTGACGGTGACAGAAAACGGTTACGGTAAACGTACCGCGGTAGAAGAGTATCCTACCAAGTCCCGTGCTACGCAGGGTGTTATCTCGATCAAAGTCAGTGAGCGTAATGGTAAGGTGGTCGGCGCTGTTCAAGTGGCACCGACTGACCAAATCATGATGATCACTGATGCCGGTACACTGGTGCGTACTCGCGTATCAGAAGTGAGCGTTGTGGGTCGTAATACTCAGGGCGTGACGCTGATTCGTACCGCAGAAGATGAGCACGTTGTTGGTCTGCAACGCGTTGCTGAGCCGGAAGACGATGAGTTTGAAGGTGAAGAATTGGATGCTGAAGAAGGCAGTGCAGAAAATACCGCGCAGTCAGCTTCAGAAAATACCAACGACATCGCGACAGAAGAAAATGGCGACGATGAAGCCCCGGAAGACGACAACGCATAAAGGTAAAACCGGTGTCGGTAACCGCACCGGTAAGTTATCTGAATGATGAAAACTCAAGCCAGCCAGCGTGCTGGCTTTTTTATGGGTTATTGGTAGTGTATTCTGTTGGTAGCTCAACCTATCCGGTGACGTTCTTCATCATGGTATCCAGTTGAAATATCTTTCTTCTTTTCAAACAACGTTAAAAATATCACGGTATTTATTCCGGGTACTCGCCGTTATGCTGTGGTCCCTCGGCGCACTGCTGACCACTTTCTACATCCTGAATATTCTCAATGAGAAGAAATCGGATATCCGGCAAGAATACAACACCAACTTTGAACAGGCGCAGAACTACATTCGCCATTCGGCAGATATTATTCGTGATATCAGATATATGGCCGAAAACCGTCTGAGTGATATCAATCATTCCGTTGTACCCTCCGACAGTGGGATTCCGCGGAAGGGCAGTGCTCCCCAATATTATGCGTTGAATGCCAATGCCGATTGCAGTGAGCTGCTTTCGGTTTATCGCACTCCGTTGGAATCTCTGAGTAATTTGATTCTGTACTGGAAAGATAATTTTGCGGCGGCTTACGATCTTAATCGCATATTCTTTGTCGGCAGTGAAAGTCGCTGCATGGTGGATTTTAATATCCGCAACACGCCGCTGGATCAGGACGGTCTGCTTACGGCGCTGAATGAGCATATGCAGAAATATCAGGATGCCAAAAATCAGGATAAAGATAATACCCTCTATTGGGTGGTACCCGGTGTTCGGCAGGATACCGGCTCTTTGTATGTACTGACGCCGATCTTTATTGGTCACAAGCTGGAAGCGTTGATTGGTACTGAACAGACTATTCGTCTGGGGGATTTTATCTCGACAGGGACACTGCCTATTGGCGTCACGTTACTGGATCAGCACAATGAGCCGATATTGCGGCTCGCAACTGGCGAACGCTATACCTCTACCTTAGATGACTATCCGGAGTCACCCTCCTATTTCGGTTATGTTGATGACTATAATGATCTGATTTTAAAAAAGAGCTTATTACCATCATCATTGAGTATCGCTTATTCCCTACCGGTAAAAGCCGTAGTGGAACGATTTAGGACACTTATTCTTAATGCACTGTTGCTGAATGCTTTGTCTGGGATAGTCATCTTCACTTTGGCTTGGGTGTTCGAGCGCAAGATGTTCCGCCCGGCGGAGAATAACGCCTCGCAGTTGGAAGAGCATGAACAGTTTAACCGTAAAATTGTTGCTTCTGCGCCGGTCGGTATCAGTATTTTACGTCTCAGCGACGGTACCAATATCCTGAGTAATGAATTGGCTCATAATTATATCAATTTGCTGACCAATGAAGATCGGGAGCGTATTACGCGGATTATCTGCGATCAGCAGGCCAATTTTGTCGATGTGATGACCAGTAATAACAATAACTTGCAAATCAGCTTTGTTCATTCTCGTTATCGCAATGAAGATGTGGCGATATGCGTGCTGGTGGATGTCAGCTCGCGGGTAAAAATGGAAGAGTCTTTACAGGAAATGGCCGCGGCAGCCGAACAAGCCAGCCAATCTAAATCCATGTTTCTGGCAACAGTGAGCCACGAACTGCGTACGCCACTGTACGGTATTATTGGTAATCTGGATTTGTTACAAACCAAAGAATTGCCGAAGGGCGTTGATAGATTGGTTACGGCGATGAATAACTCATCTGATCTATTATTGAAAATAATCAGCGATATTCTGGATTTCTCCAAAATTGAGTCAGAGCAGCTGAAGATTGAGCCGCAGGCATTTTCCTGTGTCGAAGTGATTACGCACATTGCCGCCAACTATCTACCATTGGTAGTGAAAAAACGTTTGGGACTGTACTGTTTTATTGAGCCTAATGTACCGATAGAGATGAATGGCGATCCGGTTCGCTTACAGCAAGTTATTTCTAACTTATTGAATAATTCTATTAAATTTACTGATACCGGCTGTATTGTTGTGCAGGTCAGGCTGCACGGGCCTTATCTGGAGTTTCGGGTACAGGATACTGGCGTGGGCATTAACCACAAGGAAATCACCCAGTTGTTTGACCCGTTTTTTCAGGTGGGAACTGGCGTTCAGCGCCATTTTCAGGGCACGGGATTGGGGTTGGCGATCTGTGAAAAACTGATCAATATGATGGATGGTGATGTGGAAGTGAATTCTGAACCGGGCATCGGCAGCATCTTCTCCTTCCGTATTCCATTGTATAACGCCACACTACCTACGCCGCCGAGTGGCCATCGTTGGCAGGGTAAAATTCTGTGGATGGATGTACGTAACGCGCGGTTGGAGTCTTATCTGACCAGCCTGTTCGCCAGCCACGGTGCGGATATTCAACGCTATAACGGGCAGGAAACCGGCGTCAATGATGTGTTGATTACCGACTATATTCCGCAAATCAATACGCCGCTATTGGCACGCCTACATTTCTCCATCGAGCATATTGGCTTACCGCAGCAAACTCGGCCAGGATACTGGATGATTAGCACCTCTACTTTACTCGAGGCGATTGGGCTGTTAGACCGAATTTTACTGGATATCTCGAGATTGGAGTCTGCGGCATTACCGGCACCGAGTAAAAATAGTCAAATCGATAATAGTGATATGTCAATTCTGGTGGTTGATGACCACCCGATAAACCGTCGCTTGCTGGCCGATCAGTTAACATCGCTGGGCTATCAGGTATTGACAGCCAATGATGGATTGGACGCATTAACGGTATTGGCGGGTAGTCATATTGATATTGTCCTGACCGATGTCAATATGCCGAATATGGATGGTTACCGTTTAACGCAATGTTTGCGCGAACAAAATCATACCTTCCCAGTTATTGGCGTAACCGCCAATGCACTGGCGGAAGAGAAACAACGGTGTCTGGATGCCGGGATGGATAACTGTTTGTCCAAACCCGTGACGCTGGATACGTTGCGTCAAATGTTGAGTTATTACACGAGTAAAGTACGGCAGTCTCGCTGAACTGTTTTGATGGAAGACGGTGAGTGATGGCACTGAAAATAATAAACCCGGCAGTGATTCGCCGGGTTTATTGAATGGTACAGCTAGGCTGTCGTTACTCTTTATCAACCTGGTTGATGCTGACAGAAGAAAGATAGTTCAGCAGAGCAATATCATTATCTACACCCAGTTTCAGCATGGCTGATTTTTTCTGGCTACTGATGGTTTTGATACTGCGGTTCAGTTTCCGAGCGATTTCAGTCACCAGGAAGCCTTCGGCAAACAGGCGTAAAACTTCACTTTCTTTTGGAGAAAGACGCTTGTCGCCATAGCCGTTAGCACTGATTTTTTCTAGCAGTTTGGCAACGCTTTCTGGAGTGAATTTTTTGCCTTTCTGCAACGCAGCCAATGCCTTGGGTAAATCTGTCGGCGCACCTTGTTTTAGCACGATCCCATCAATATCCAGATCCAGAACGGTACTGAGAATCGCTGGGTTGTTATTCATGGTTAAAACAATAATGGCCAGATGTGGGTAATGGCGCTTGATATATTTGATAAGCGTAATACCGTCACCGTATTTATCTCCAGGCATGGAGAGATCGGTGATCAGCACGTTGGCATCAATTTTTGACAAGCTATTGATCAGAGCAGTTGAGTCCTCAAACTCACCCACTACATTTACCCAGTCAATTTGTTCTAATGATTTTCGAATGCCAAATAAAACGATTGGATGGTCATCTGCAATAATTACATTAAGGTTGTTCATGTTATGGGTTACCTTGCTGCAGCAGCCGAGCGACGAACGAATCGATCTGGCTGATGCTATTTTCGATCTTCAACTGATCGCCATTTGCGATATGCTGTTCTAGTTTTTCACACAGTTGCTTGCCGAGAACCAGGTTCAACATAGCAAACACCCCTTTTAACCGGTGCGCAGTCTGCGAGAGCGAAAGCAAATCGCGTTGCTGAGCCTCAGTATACAGTTTCTTCAAATCGACCGGTACTGTCTCAACAAACAGCGCATAATAGTCACTGGATTTTAATTGCTGCTCATATCCGGTGATTTGATCTCCTGCCGGTACATCGATTTCCACCTCGGTCTCATTGGCAGACTCGCCAGAGGAAAACTGTTGTTCCATCAATAAGAGAATCGAATCGATGACCGCACTGCCAAGGTTGTAGTTAACCCGGATATAATTATCCTGTAGCTGCTGTAGCCCGGGTTCATCTGATGCCAGCAATAGGGTATAAGGCGCGCAGTTCTGCGGATTATCCGTTAACATAACGTCGTATTCCCTGCCCGGCAAACGCTCATCCACAATGATACAATTTGCGCCTAATGCGTTCAGCAACGTTGTCACGATCGATTTCACTTCATCAGACGTAATATCCAGCATCGCGGTGACGCCATCCAGCAATTTTTCCTCTTCATCTTCCTGATTCGGCTGGAATCCGATAGCTACGCGGATGGTATAACGGGTACCAATGTCTATTTTACTGCGGATCTCAAGCTGACCATTCATTTTTTTGCATAACTGATTGCATAAAAAGAAGGTCAAACCTGAACCCTGATGGTAACGATCAACCAGAGTCTGGCTAAGGAAGGGGTAGGTGAGATTACTTATTTCTTCATCTGAGATACCTGCGCCAGTGTCAACAATCTGAATCACCAACAATTCAGGATGATCGGAATCATGTTGTACCGTTAAGGTGATTTTACCGTAAGTGGTAGTGATAATGGCGTAGTTCAGTAGCAACGACAGTACCTTACGCAATGTCTGTTCGTCACCGATATAGGTTTTATCTATCTCTGCCAGATAATGATTAAATAAACTTAATCCTTTCTGGTTTATCGCGGGCAGAGCCTCTAATAATAACGAGTCAATCAGCGCTGATAATGAAAACGGTTTCTGTTCTGGCTGCCAATCCTGAGTTTCTAATCGAGTGAGCAACGTGATGTTGTCGATCAGCGCCAGTATACTATCCGATTGTTGCACCAACTGACCAATCAATGGCTGACGCTGTTCTGGCTGAGCATCATCCATTTGCCATAAACGGTGGGCGAGCTGGTTTAACGAACTAACCGGTTGATTCAGCTCAATACCCAGGTTATGTAGCATCAGTTTGCGCGCCTGTAGATTCTTATCGTATTCCCGTCGTGCCATTTGCAGTTTTTTGTTCACCAGCACTTCTTTATTCTGATCGTGAAGCAGGAAAAGATAGGTTTCAGGAGATAAGCTGCTGCGGAACATGCGAATTTCATAGACTTCGTTGTTTACTGTCCCCTGAATGACGCCGTGGTGTTGCTCGGCCATATGAGCGATTTTTTGTAAATTAAGATGCGGGAGCAGGTGCTCGGCAATCTTGTTACTGGCCACCACACAATTGTTGCTAAAGTCATACACCAGCAATCCTAACGGTAGGGTGGCAATAATTTCCCGACAGAGAGATTTTTCTGCGTCCAATTGTGCAGCGATGTCTACGCCTGGGCGAGCATATTGATGGCGGATAAAGTAGAACGACATCAATGCCAGCCCAAACAGCATCAAGTTTGTCAGGATCAACCAAGAATTATTTCTGAGCAAATCCAAGGTTAACCCGGTTAACGAGACGCGATACACCATTTTCAATGAGGCGTTGGTCAATGGTGCGGAGAATTCCAGCCATGAGCCATTAATCGTGACGAAAACCGTATTTAAATCTTCAGGTGTCATGCCGCTATCACTAATTGGCGTTTTATCCAGCTGTAGCAAAAAATTGGAGCGTGCCATATTGGCTGGAATCAGGTCATTGATCGGTAAATCAAAAGCGATAACCGTTGCCAGATGGCCGGGATGGTTGAAGGTGGTACGCAAGGTGAAGTAATAGGCATTTTGAAAACGCAACTTGCGCAGCGGAGAAAAGCTTTCCCGTTCATCCAGCGTATTGGCCTGTTGCAGCATTTCTGCGCGACGTGATTCTGCCGAAGCGGTCAGATAACGCTCCTTGAAGCGGGAGGTTAGTTCTTTCAGTGACTGAGTGGTAATCAAAATCAGGCTGTTATCTTGCCCGTTAAGATAGTACATCGAGAAGGTATCATTTTTGGAACCCCAACGATTATCCAGATAGTCTGACATTCGCAGGGTCATTTTCAGCGTGGCGCTATCATGATTGCCAAAAATGACTGCGTCAGTTTTGATCCTCGGTTTTTCTACAAAATAGACATCGGGGCGTAAACGGGTTTCCTCCACGCCAACCGGTAGCACTTGCTCGCCCTGGCTAGCAGAAGCGTTGGTTGCCAATTCGTAAACCTGATAGGTATTGTAGCGGTAATCATCAATGCGCTGTTGCAGACGGTCGGTAATATTATTTAGGGCGAACTTTTTCTCGGCCAGATAGGCATTGGTATAGTTATAGCCGTACAAACCCATCGTGATGAGCAATAGCACGATAAACAGCCAAAAACAGCGGGTCATGTTCGAGAGTTTAATCGGCAACGAATTATTTTGCATAGAGAAACGCTGGTTCCTTAATTAACGCGTTACTGTTCGGGCGCTGGCAGTGACGCTAAGTAACAGCAAGGCCACACAGCCAAAGGCAAATGACAGGCTGCTGAGCTGCGCGATAAAACCAATCACCGCAGGACCTGCCAGAATACCGGCATAACCGATGGTTGTCATTGACGCAATGGCGAGATTGGTTGGCATAACCTGTTGGTTGCCTGCTGCGGTGAACAGGATGGGCACCACATTTGACGCCCCTAAACCAACCAACATAAAACCGGCGAGAGTCGCGACCGCACTATCAATGCTAATAGCGATGATAAAACCGATGGCGGCGAGCAGGCTACCGCCAAGCAATACGCTAAAGCGGCCCAGATGGTTGACAATTCGATCGCCGTTTAGGCGACCTAGCGTCATGGCAATAGCAAAGATGGCGTAGCCCATGCCGCCCTGTGTGGGCTCTACACCACGTAAACTGGTAAGAAACAGTGCGCTCCAGTCGAGCATTGAGCCTTCGGCCAAAAACATCACAAAGCACAGGAAGCCCAGAAATATCACCCAACCTTTTGGTCGCACAAACAGAGGTCCATCATGGGGTTCCCCGCTGCCGATGAGTAGATTCTTATTGGCGATGGTTAATAGCCCTAGAATAACCATCACGGTAATCAATACAGCGGAAAGCGGGGATAACCCCAACCACAATAGTGCGCTGACACCACCGGCACCGGCAATGCCACCGACGCTGAACAACCCGTGAAAACCGGACATCATGGCGCGGCCACTGGCTTTTTCGACAATCACGGCCTGAATATTCATTGCGACGTCAATAACCCCGATCGCAGCGCCAAAGAGCAATAAAGCCAAGGCCATACTCAGCGGTGAATCCATCAACACCAACAAGGGCAAATCCAAACACAGCAGCGCGCCAGCGATTAAAATCACAGCTCGGCACCCCCATCTGGCTGTCATCACACCGGTTAGCGGCATGGCCAGCAATGAACCCACGCCAATACACAGCAGCAGAACGCCCAGTGAAGCGTCATTCAATGCGATACGTGCTTTGGCAAATGGGACTAACGGTGCCCAGGCGGCCATTGCCAGCCCGGCAATGAAAAAGGCCAGACGGGTGGCGGCTTGTTGAGGCGCGCCGGGTTGTTCTTGTTGCTGCTTTATGTGGGTGGTCATGTTGGTTAATTGCTTGCCGTAGAGGTCAATAATCAAAATTGAGCCTTGTTTCTATCACAAAGCGAAATCCGGGTCGAAGAGAATCATGGTTCTAGGCGGAATAAGGCTTTCTCCTGCGGATATTATGGTTATTTGATCCTCCTATTTCACCGTAAACAGATCGAGCTGAGGAGAACTCAGACAAGCTTTAGTGCCAGTTGAGGGGAATGGATGATTTGCTGTGACTTTCTCCTTTAGTTTTTTGCATGATTCAAAAACTGAATTCTCGATACAGTCAGCGCGGGGAAATTTATCTTACTCGACTGGCTAGCCAGAAGCACTCATGGTCGGGGGATTAAGAGTATTATTTCCGTGGTGAGTATTGAACCTGCCATTATTATATTCTGTATGATGGTTGCTCGGTTTTTTTAATCCCTAGTGAAACCGTAAATGTGGGGAACTATTTTTTAGCGAGATAATTACAGAGTTAGAGTGTTAAGTCATGAGGTGGGGGGTAACGCAAAATCACGAATTAAAAATACCGGTCAAAAAGACCGGCCGTTAAGTAAACG
The DNA here is from genome assembly GCF_000754815.1 of Yersinia ruckeri ATCC 29473. GTDB lineage: Bacteria > Pseudomonadota > Gammaproteobacteria > Enterobacterales > Enterobacteriaceae > Yersinia > Yersinia ruckeri. The sequence continues at coordinate 3,099,801 of NZ_KN150747.1, read as the reverse complement.
ATATTTAATGATGCTTAAACCAATAGGGGTTGAAAGCAAAAATAATGATGATAGCGTTCTAATCTTATACTGATATTTGATGATGTTTTTTATCAATTAGTGCTGAATTTGTTATTTATTTAAGGTGTTGTTTTTAGTGGTTATTTATATATTCTGCTCTATTTGTGCTATATCTTGATATTCTTTGTGTGTTTTGGTTAATTGTTGTTTATTAATAATTTGAAATATATTATTTCAGTTTGAGAGCATGTTTTAATATTTGTTATCATTTTCTGTATAGATTAATCCTAAAATTATTACCACAATATATTTACCCAATCTTTGGTAATTGCTCGTTAGAGCAGTGGCGAGAGTTATACCCAATTAATGAGGATAATAACGATGAAACTTCGAGTTCTTTCCCTGTTGGTCCCAGCATTATTAGTAGCAGGTAGCGCAGGCGCTGCTGAAATTTACAATAAAGATGGAAATAAACTGGATCTGTACGGAAAAATTGATGGTCTACACTATTTCTCTGACAACCAGAGTGTAGATGGTGATCAGTCTTATATGCGTTTTGGCTTAAAAGGGGAAACCCAAATCAGTGATCAACTGGTCGGTTATGGCCAGTGGGAATATCAGGCTAACCTGAACAAAACCGAAAGCCAGGATAACAACAACTTCACTCGTGTCGGTTTTGCGGGTCTAAAATTTGCTGACTTTGGTTCTCTGGATTATGGCCGTAACTATGGTGTACTTTATGACGTCACTTCTTGGACTGACGTTTTGCCAGAATTTGGTGGCGACACTTATGGCGCGGATAACTTCCTGTCTCAACGTGGTAACGGCATACTGACCTATCGTAACAACAATTTCTTCGGTCTGGTTGATGGCCTGAACTTCGCTATGCAGTATCAGGGCAAAAATGGCAACGGTACTGAAACCAATAATGGCCGTGATGTTGCGGGTCAAAATGGTGACGGCTACGGTATGTCCGTATCCTACGATATTGGCTGGGGCGTGAGTGCCTCTGCGGCATTTGCCAGCTCTAAACGTACTGATGAACAAAACCATGATTTACTTCCTGGCGGCCAGTCTATTTACGGCAACGGCGACCATGCTGAGGCGTATACCGCTGGCCTGAAATATGATGCCAACAATGTTTATATGGCTGCCAATTATACTCAGACTTATAACCTGACTCGTTTTGGTGATTTCAAAAACGCCAACACTAATGCGGTTTATGGTTTTGCCAATAAAGCACAAAACATTGAGTTAGTTGCTCAGTATCAATTCGACTTTGGTCTGCGCCCGTCAGTGGCTTACCTGCAATCAAAAGGTAAAGACCTGGGTAACTATGGCGATCAGGATCTGGTCAAATATGTTGATGTTGGCGCGACCTACTTCTTCAACAAGAATATGTCTACCTATGTTGACTACAAAATCAACCTGCTGGACGAAAACCAATTCACCAAAAATGCGGGCATCAATACTGATGATATCGTAGCCGTTGGTTTGGTTTACCAGTTCTAATCCCGTTTACGTAGGGAACGTTCTGATGAAGAAACGCGGCCTTTGGGTCGCGTTTCTTATGCTCGGCTTTAAACTTCTACTCATAATCAGCCCCACAGTTTTTCTGATAAATACAGGCTCCCAATTGGCTTGATTTTGTTCAATCAGACTTTTTTTAACCAGCTTTGGCACGAAGTTTAACCAAACGAATTAATTTCCGATTTTTTTTAAACGAAACACTAGACATATCATCGCGCTAAGATGATAATGCCGCCCATTGGAAGGATGGCCGAGTGGTTTAAGGCAACGGTCTTGAAAACCGTCGACTGTAACAGGTCCTAGAGTTCGAATCTCTATCCTTCCGCCAAATTCGCCGGCATAGCTCAGTTGGTAGAGCAACTGACTTGTAATCAGTAGGTCCCGAGTTCGACTCTTGGTGCCGGCACCAGAAGTAGAAAAAGACATCTTCGGATGTCTTTTTTTTTGTCTGTCATTCGAATCCTCTTTTATGATGAGTCACGCCACACTCATTCTTTTTCGCTAATATTTTCATCTATCGAGTTAATCGCCACAAGCCATTATACTGGGTCATAACCTCTAGGGGCCATTGCGCGGTGTGATCGATGTTTCCACAGTTAAAAACCCAGCGTTGTTTTTTGCGAAAAATCCGACCTACTGATATTCATCAAGTTTTTGCTGCACTTTCTCATCCGGCAGTGATTGCACATTATGGTGTAGCTTATGCCTCTCTCGAATCCACGCAAATCCAAATGGATTGGTTTAATAATATTTATGCTCAGAAGAGCGGTATTTGGTGGGGAATTTGCACTGAGGGAAACGATCAAAAGATGGTTGGTGCCTGCGGTTTTAATGAATGGAAGCATGATTTCCGCTCGCTTGAACTCGGCTATTGGCTGCTACCGGAGTATTGGGGCAACGGATTAATGACTGAATGTGTTCATGCCATTATCAATTACGCCTATCAGGAAAGACAGATCCATCGTATTGAAGCCGTTGTGGAGCCAGAAAACTGCGCCAGTTGGCGGCTTTTGGAAAAATGCGGCTTTAGGCATGAAGGCACTCGGCGGGAATGTGAAATTAAAAATGGCCATTTTATCAGCCTGAAAATATACAGCCGATTGGCTACAGATGGTTATTAGAGAAAGAATCAGCCGGTGCTGAACGGAGTCTTTTATGGGATGGTGCCGGATTATTTAGCGTCAGGTGGGATATAAGCTGCTCTTGTCTGCCAGTGCGTTAGTGTCTTGGCTCGCAAGAGCGGCAGTTATATCTTGGTGCTGACAAAAAGGACATCGCCAAGACGTCCTTTCGGTCGCCAGGATTAGCGGCTATTACTGGCCAAATTGGCGACTAATTGGTTAACTCCATCGCTCATATTGGTAAATTTTGTCAATTGTGTCCGAGTTACGACCACAAATACCCCGATATTCTTTTCTGGAATCATCGCCATATAGGTAATAAAGCCGCCACCGCCACCGGTTTTCTGGATGATGCCGGGCAAACCATTTTTCGGTGCCATATAGACCCAACCCAAACCTAAGGCATCGGCCTGTCCCGGAACATCCATGCCTTTAAGGGAAACTAACTCATGCCGCTGATAATACATTTTCTGTTCCCGTTTGGCCGAAGCTTTAGGTGAACTTTTTTGTGAAGTAAGGAATTGTTGCATCCAACGTTGCATATCTTCCGGCGTCGAGTAAATACCGCCGCTGCCTGCCGCCGCTATCGTGCTGAGGCAGGCGCTGCTGCCGACACCGACCATCAGGCGAGAACACTGTTCAGCTGTTGGCGTTAGCGTGGTATTTCTCATTCCTAATGGTTCGGTGATTTTTTCCCGCAGCAGCGTGGTATAGGGTTTGGCTGCCGCTTTTGAAAGGGCATCGGCCAATAAGTCGTAGGCCAGATTGGAATATGCGGCACGAACACCTGGTGGCACCGTGACCTTGCCGATTTTCAACCATTGCCAACGGTCGCTTTTGGTTGGCCAGGTGAATACCGGTCTTTTTTGTGGACCACCGGGCTGTTCGCGCGGTAACCCACTGGTATGACTGGCCAAACTCAGTAATGTAATCGGTTGTTTTGCGTTATAAGCCGGAACCTTAGCCCCCTTTGGCGCGTATTTTTTCAGCGGATCAGTAAGCTTTAGTTTCCCTTCATCAGCCAGCTTTACCATGATTTCGCTGGTCATCAGTTTCGTGATAGAGGCAATGCGAATCAACGAATCCTGACGCGGACGAACATTATTTCCTGCGCGGGTTTCACCAAAACTGCGGTTAACCACCTGATTGTTATCTATCACCACCAGCGCCATTCCCATTGCGCCACTGTTATAAAAAATATGCTCGGCATGCTGATCCACAATTTGCGCTGCCAAATGTTCGGCTTGCGCATAACTTTGTGCAGGTAAGGCGAACAGTGCCGCAACCAACAAGGAAGAAGAGAATTGTTTCAACGGTTTTGTTTCCATTTTAAAAAGCAGAAGGGAAATTTACTGCGCTATATTAATCGGTTATTGTCAGAAGAAAATGAAGAAAGATGTGGGAGGCCAATAAATTTATTGGCACTGAATAGGAATAACATTAGACGGGGGGCTTTTTTGAGTGAAAATTGGACGGATGCTGTTATTAACCTATTGTTATTAAATAGGTAAAATGACATTTAGTCTGGTATGCAAATCGGTGGCTATTTTAGTCTTAATGTTGGATAGCCGCTACCATTAGCGATGATTATCCGCTTGGAATCAATCACTCGTTGTAATGCAATACGGAAGGGTGGGCGACACTCATTTTCATGCAGGATTCGATTGAAATCGCCTTTTAAATCAAATGCATGATTTTTTCGAAACTATTCAATTGTATTTGAGGATGAGCAATGGCCAAGAAAAATCCGTATTACGATGCCAGCAAACCGCATCATACAGCGTTTGGGTTTCAGAACCTGGAACCGATAGTGCATCATTCCCGGGATCTGAAACGTTGGCGTGAAGAGCGCAAGCGGGAATCTTTGCCGAAGCCCCCTCCGCAGGGTTATCCCGCGTTTATTGCTCAATGGTGGCAAGAGGCTGATTTCAGTGGTAGCGAAGATGCCATATGGTGGTTAGGGCATGCTTGCGTGCTGTTACGTATTGCCGGAAGAACTGTATTATTTGATCCGGTTTTATCCACGCGAGCATCACCGTTACATTTTTACGGGCCGCATCGCAAAACACCCGTACCTGCAACCGTTGATCGACTCCCTGAGATCAACGTCATAGTGATTTCCCACAATCATTATGATCATCTGGATGCTCGAACCATTACGCTGCTATTACAACGATTTCCTGACGTGATTTTTCTAGTTCCTCTGGGTTTGAAGCCTTGGTTGCAGCGCCACGGTGCTAAAGCTATTCACGAGTTGGATTGGTGGGATAGCGACAAAATAGCGGATACCGAGTTTCACTGCGTTCCGGCGCAACACTGGAGTATGCGTACACCCTGGGATCGCAATCAATCGCTATGGTCGGGTTGGGTCGTGAAGCAAAATGGCGTCAATTTTTATTTTTCGGGTGACAGCGGTTATTTCCGACAGTTGGTTGAAATTGGTGAGCGTCTCGGGCCGTTTAATTATGCGGCTTTGCCGATTGGGGCTTATGCTCCGCGATGGTTTATGCAAGCTCAACATATGGATCCGCAACAGTCTGTGCTGCTTTACCAGCAATTACAGATGCCGACGACGATTCCTATGCACTGGGGAGTATTTGAATTAGCCGACGAATCATTAGATGAACCGCCGGAACAGTTAGCGCTGGCACTGGAACAAGCCGGTGAAGATAAAGGTAATTTTAAGCCGATTAAAATTGGTGGTCGCATTTTGCTGATTGTTTGAAGATCATCATATTTAGCATCTTGGGTTCAGGTTTAGCCACGATGAAACTGTGCGCTGGAAAATCATGTCCGCGCGTTGATGACATATTCAGGCCACCAAAAACAGGTTCTTAGACGTCTACCCTTAACCATTCGTCGGCCTCTTCAAACATCTCTTCAAGCAGACGGTTAAGAATAGCCTTATCACTTTTACTGGCATCGGTGTTAATACTGTTCGCCTGCATCGGTTTAACCTTGACCACGGAGTCAGGAAATACGCGGTGTACCCGCTTGGTCAATTCAGCCAGGATCAGACTATTGGCTCCCGGTATTTCTTTCACGTTCCGCTTATCATAAATCAGTTCAATACGCATGATTTCACCCCTTAAATTAATATACTGGTTGAATATACAGTATTGTCTGATGGTTTGCCAAATGGTTTTAAAGATGGCGTCGGGTAAAAGTGGGAGGAAAATCGGCGGGCAGTTTCCGGTGAGTTAAAAACGGTAATGATCTGGTGTTAGCGGGCTTGTTGCAAAAAATGGAATTGTCATGAAAACTGAGGCTATTCATCTCTTCTTCAGTGAGTCCACATCGCCCCTAGCGATTTCAAATGGAAACATTTTGCTCCCGAGATCATCCTGTGGTGCTTACCTTGGTAAGCTTCAACCGCGATGAGTTATGCCAATGTCAGCGATATGCTGGCAGAGCGTGGGATTTCCGTTCATCGCTCTTTGATATTTGGCTACGTCGTGACGAACCTGAACGTCGAGTGCGGGAAAGATCCGCTTTTATGAATCAGCTCTTTAATATTGAGACGGTTTTAGCTTAATTATTCCACCCATTAATGAGTAAAATCACTGACTCTCATTATTTGCAACAACCCCCTTCACTCGGTACTTTGATTTGTGCTGGAAAATTAGCAAAGAAACCACCATGAAAAATACTTCCTAATCCAGATTTGTATTTTTCGTAGTCACAATCACTTAGTAGCATAATAATTGCGCGGTGCTCTCCATTGACTTTTATATAGTCATTTGAAGAGGCAGATAATCGAATGTGAGTATATTTCATAATGGGTTCTTTTTTAGTAAAAAAAAGCCCTTATCTCCGTCGGTTTGATAAGGGATGCCAAACGGCCAACACCAGGGAAACATTAATATAGTTGCAGGATAATATATAAATAGAGCGATAACGTATGATTTAAGTCAAATTTATAACCAATTAATTGATTTTATTGATGAGTTTAATTAGCAAGCTAATTATTATCAATATAATTAAAATGAAATGTTAATTTTAAGGCTCTATTTACCATCGCTAAATCCCACCCATAAAAAAACCAACCGCAATGGGTTGGTTTTTAAGAGATTATTTGGTCGGCATGAGAGGATTTGAACCTCCGACCCCCGACACCCCATGTCACCCGTCTCTAACCTTTGAAACCCGCATAGACACTGGCTTTCACTTGGATTAACTGTATAAACAAACAGTGCATTTTTTACGATTTTCACTCTATACACATCAACGACTTAGGGTATGGTTTTACCATTCCTCAAACTGCAATTTCCCCGTGCGGAACTTCCACCCATGCAACATGGTTCTCTGTATAAATCTGCGTTGATTTAGCATCGCTATGAGCCATGCGAGCTTGCGGATCCATGCCTTGTATTTTAAACATGTGGGCGGCGAGGGCGCGGATCTCATGAAATGTTGGGCGTTGCTCAAAGGGCAATTTAGAACCTACACCGACTTGATCTCGTAACGTAGAAAACGCCCGACTCAAATAATCAGGTGCCACTTGGGTTGGGTGGCGAACTTCTTTGCTGATGGGATTGCTACGATTGAGTGTTGACATCCTCCCCGCCCTAAAGGGCGAGGATTCCTACAGCGTTCAGACCGAAGCCTGACTCACCTCGGTGGGTTCCTGCTTCATCGAGCGGCCTAAAGCTGCCATCTCTCCACAGGCTAACGCGGCGTGTCCCGTCGCTAAAATATTACGAGCGCCGTTTATATCGGCGTTCTCTGTATATCCACATTCCAGACACGCGAACTGACTTTGTGACTGGCGGTTTTCTTTCGCTGTATGACCACAGCAGGCACATTTCTGACTGGTGTAGGCTGGATTAATTGCCAGCACCTGACCACCGCGCCAGAGCTGTTTGTACTCAAGCTGGCGGCGGAGTTCGTACCACCCCTGATCTAATATCGAACGGTTTAAGCCGGATTTTGCACGGACGTTGCCCCCATGCTGGCTTACCGTACCCGCTGCCGACTTTGACATGTTGGCAACCTTCAAGTCTTCAATGACGATCATTGCGTGGTTTTTGCTGATTGTCGTGCTGACTTTGTGAAGGTAGTCGCGGCGGATGTTTGCGATACGAGAGTGCAGCTTTTGTACTTTGCTTTTTGCTTTCTTCCAGTTGTTGCTGAACTTAACCTTACGGCTCATTACACGCTGGAGTCTGGCGAGTTTATTCTGGTTGGATTTAAAGCTGTTTACAGGCTCAAAAACAGTGCCATCAGAGAGCGTGGCGAGTCTTGCTACTCCTGCATCCAGACCAACCATTGATGTTGATTCATGTTGAGGTTCCGATACTTCGTATTCCGTCTGGATGCTGACGAACCACTTACCGCATGACTGGCTGACGGTGACGTTTTTCACCTCGCCTACAACCTGACGACTATTGCGGTAGCTGATCCAGCCCAATTTTGGCAACGATATGCGACTATTGTCCTGATCCAGCTTCACACCTTGCGGATAGCGGAATGAATCACTTTGCCCGCGTTTTTTAAACCGTGGGAATAATGCCCGTTTTTGGAAAAAGTTTTTATAGGCGCGTTCGAGGTCTTTTAACGCTTGCTGCAAAGACTGAGAAGGTGATTCTTTCAACCATTGAGTTTCAGGTTCTTTTTTCCACTCAACAAGCCATGCTGTCATTTTTGCATAGGGAGGGTATTTGTTTCCCGCTTCATGGTTTTCGTTCTGCAAGGCCAATGATTTATTAAATACAAAACGACATGCCCCAGCGAAGCGCCGCATATCGCGCTCCTGCTGACCATTGGGTTTTAACTGGAACTTGAAGGCTTGTAGTCGTTTCATATTGAGAATTATACTCTTGGCCTATGATAAAAAAAATTGATATTCGTCGAGGTAGACACTGCACCTTCCTGATGCATGTACACTTGGTGTTTGTCGCCAAATATCGACGCAAAGTATTTGATCAGGATGCTATCGAGAAGCTGAGAGGCTATTTTGCCAGCGTATGCGCTGATTTTGATGTCGAGCTAGTTGAGATGGATGGTGAAAGTGAGCATGTTCACCTGTTGATTAACTACCCACCAAAACTGGCAGTTTCCAGTTTAGTTAACAGCCTCAAAGGGGTATCAAGTCGGTTACTGCGTCGTGACCGCCCTGATATTGCGGCTCGGTATTATTACAAAGGCGTTCTGTGGACTCCGAGTTACTTTGCCAGTAGCTGCGGCGGCGCGCCAATATCCATCATCAGGCAATACATTGAGCAACAACAAACACTCAGTTAGGTGGAAAACCGTGCCTTATATCCCCGCCCTGAAGGACGGGGCTTTACGGCACACTGGGTAAAAATCATAAGAACGTATTGAGAAAAATAAGACAAACAATCAGTGAGTGCCCTAATGACTTTGCCCCGCTCAATTTTGAGCCTGCTGATTTCATTGATAAAAATGGTGAAGCACAGCCAATGTTTAAACTATCAAAAGACGGATACATGCTTGTAGTGATGGGTTTCACTGGTAGCGCGGCAATGCTGATAAAGATTCGATATATCCAGGCGTTTAACTGGATGGCAGAACAACTAAGCAGATGGCAGGAAGTAGGCGAGGAAGCCCAACACCGACATGCGCTAAAGGTTGCCAAGTCAGAAGTGAAGGCGAGGATCGGCAGTAACTTAATGAACCACCGCAAAAAAGAGAAAAAGCTTCTGGCATTGGAGTATGAGCAGATACTTTCGCTAACTCAGCCAAAGCTTCTCTTTGATTAATTCAGTGTGCAATTTTACGTTTTGCATGCAAATCAATTGGTTACAGATTGAGAGCCACTTTCACAACGGTTCTCAATCATTACTGACATAAACCACACAAGGCAAATAGAAGGCTTGCAGGACTACATCACTAACGTATGCCTGAAATAACCTAACAGGATAAATCATGAATGAAGCAAAACCACAAGACGGCAGTACGGTAAAAGGCTATCGAACACTAGCCCCAGAAGATATCGAAATGATGAACGAGATTAAGGGCGTCAGTCGTGACTTTCTCAAAAAGCTGGATTTTCTTAAATTCACACATGAAGGCGACCCGCAGGTTATGCGCTGGCTAGCAATCGCTCGCACAGATATGCAAACAGCCTGTATGGCTGCCTGTCGTGCAGTAGCTCGCCCGGATGATGATAGCTAGTCATTACAGATGGTATTCATTGAGTGCCATCGATAATGCGCAAACCAAAGTCACCTCGTTAACTCCGGCTCGCTGTGGGGGTTAATGCTGGTGGCTTTTCTATTTAGGGATAGATCATGGCAACTCTTAAGGATTTATCTAATCAGTTACAGTCGATAAAAAAGCAGATTCCCTTTGCTGCTGCTCAGGCGCTAACAAGTGTTGCACGCCAGATTGCCGCCGCTCAAAAAGTGGGTATGCAGCGCAATCTGGATAATCCGACCCCTTTCACTGTTAATTCTGTTGGCTCGTTTGGTGCCCGCAAAGACCGATTGCAGGCCAGAGTGTTTGTGCGTGATATTGCTGCTGGCTATCTGGAGCCATTCGAGTTCGGCGGGGTACATAAACTGAATGGCAAAGCGTTGCTGAACCCTAAGAACCTTAAGCTGAATAAATACGGCAACCTCACTCGCAACAAGATGAGCCAGCTCAAGGCTAAAGATAATGTCTTTGTAGGTGATGTGGATGGCGTTAATGGCGTATGGCAGCGGAAGAAAGTCAGCAAGGGTAAAAAGAATAAGAAGCGCCAGAAGCGATCGGCCAATGGCACCCACAGGCCGAGAGTGAAACAACGTGCGCCTAAGCTGCTGATCCGCTTTGGGAATGCGCTGACGGTCAAACCAACGCTGGGATATAGGGATCGCGCTAGCATCATGGCAGCGGCACTGATGCCGGGAGAGTTGACCAAGGCCATTCAGAATGCGCTGGCCACCGCCAAGCGATAGTGTTCCTCCTCAGAATTTTTTGGGTCCTTCCCACGACTTATTTACTGCACGGGCATTGCGCGCCGCGTTCTGCGTCTAGCTATGAACTTTTGAAATTTGGGTAACAGGTAACAACGAGGTAACAGATGAATCAGTCAGATTTTGCCAAACTTCACGATGTCAGCCGCAAAACGGTAACGACGTGGAAGGCGCGCGGCTGGCTGGTTTTGGCCGGTGATGACATCGATGTTGAGGCCTCAAACGCCAATATTGAACGCTTTCGCAAAACTGTTACCCGATCGGAGAAAAAAGTCGCAGGTAACACGCAAGGTAACAAACTGGGTAACAGACAGGGTAACAACACCAAAGGTAACAGATCGGGTAACAAGTCAGCGAAAGATGCGGCAGATTCACCGGCAAAAATTGTCGAGAAGATGATTGCCGAGAACGGCGTCGATATGACCATCGATGAAGCCCGCGAAATGAAAGAAAACTTTCTGGCGCTGCTTACCAGGCTTGAGTACGAGATCAAATCCGGGCAGGTACTCCCCTATAAAGAAATGACCGAGGCGGTAGGGCAAGAGTATTCCCGTATGCGAACCCGGTTGATTGCTATCGCTCCAGAACAGGGTCCCCGCTTGCGGGTTCTGGCCTCAACCACCGACGACGCGGAGTTTGTGACAGCACTGCAAGAAGTGGTTTATGAGGCAATGGAGGAATTAAGCCTTGATACCGATAACACCCGAGGGGACAGCTAATTTATCGGCCTGGGATAATTTCACCAAAGAGCTGTATCAACGAAGAAGCAATATCAAACCGCCCGAGCCGTTGTCATTGAGCGAGTGGGCCAATAAGTATGCGGTTTTGTCGAAGGAAACCAGTGCGCAAACCGGTCGCTTCCGTTCATTTGCCTATCAGGATGGCATGATGGATGCGATTACCGATCCCCGTGTTACACAGGTTTCGGTGATGAAATCAGCCCGCGTCGGCTACACCAAAATTCTCGACCATGTGATTGGCTATTATCTGGCACATGACCCCTCGCCAATTCTGGTGGTTCAGCCTCGGGTCGAAGATGCCGAGGATTACAGTAAAACCGAAATTACCCCGATGCTGCGCGATACTCCGGCCTTAAAAGCGATCTCGGGCGATCTGAAAGCCAAAAGCAGCAATCAAACTATCCTGAAAAAACAATTTCTCAACGGTTCGAATCTGACCCTGGTAGGCGCTAATAGCCCTGGCGGTTTCCGGCGTATTACCTGTCGCATCATTTTGTTCGATGAGGTGGATGGCTACCCTGTTTCCGGTGCTGGGGTGGATGGCGACCAAATAGCGCTGGGTACCAAACGTTCTGAAACCTTCTGGAACCGCAAAATAGTGCTGGGTTCGACGCCCACGGTTAAAGGGATCAGCCGAATTGAAAAAGCCTACGATGAGAGCGACCAGCGAAAGTATTACGTTCCTTGTCCGCAGTGCGGCGAATATCAAACGCTGGAATGGGGTGGGCCAGATACGCCTTACGGCATCAAGTGGGATAAAGATGCGGACGGGGTGGGCTTGCCAGACACGGCTTACTATGTCTGCCGTCACAATGGTTGTGTCATTCATCACAACGAAAAGGCTGGGATGGTAAAACGCGGGAAGTGGCAGGCAACAAAAACATTTAAAGGTCATGCCGGTTTTCATATCTGGGCGGGATACAGCCTGTTCCCTAATGCTGCTTGGAAATATCTGGTGGCTGAATGGTTGCGGGTAAAAGATGACGCTTTAATGCGCCAGACCTTTATCAACCTGGTCTTGGGTGAACCTTATGAAGATCGCGGCGAGAAAGCCCTGAGCGAAAAGAAACTGATTGAACGCTGTGAACTCTTCGCCGCAGAAGTGCCGGATGGTGTGGCGGTATTAACCGCCGGTATTGATACGCAAGATGACCGCTTTGAAATTGAGGTGACGGGGTGGGGCAAAAATGAAGAAAGCTGGTCAGTTGCTTTTGATGTCATTGAGGGGGATTTGCAAACTGACGAGCCTTGGTTGCGGCTGGATGCCTATCTGAAACAAATCTGGCGGCGAGCTGATGGCAGAGGTTTTACCATTATGGCCGCTTGCATGGATTCCGGTGGTCACCATACCCAGAAGGTGTACGAGTTTGCCAAAGAGCGGCTTGGTCGGCGTATTTGGGCGATAAAAGGGGAATCCGCGCGTGGGGGGAAACGCTCTCCGGTCTGGCCGACTAAAAAGCCTTCGTCCCGTTCAAAATCCCAGTTCAGGCCGATTATTTTAGGCGTTAATGCGGCTAAAGATGCCATTCGCTCTCGTCTACATATTGATCTCCCGGCACCGGGTAGCGAATCGGCGGGCTGCATGCACTTTCCAGCCGATCGGGATCTGCATTATTTCAGCCAATTACTGGCGGAGCGTTCGGTAGTCAAAATTTCAGGTGGGCAACGTTATCGGGTCTGGGAGCAACTACCGGGTCGGGCTAATGAGGCGCTGGATTGCCGGGTCTACAGCTACGCGGCTTTATGTGGTTTGCTGCATTTGGGTTTCAAACTCAATCAAACCGCAGACAAAATTCTGACTCACCCCGAGCGGTTGTTACCGCCGCCAGTTGAGGTCGAAGAAAAAAACAGTCTGCGCCTGCCCGGAGCCATTATCAAAGAATCAGATCCTCCTTCACCTAAACGCATTGCCAGACGGCTGGCATAAGGATTTCTATGTTCGATGCAAACACCAGCCTGTTGGCCGGTGCGATGACTCGCGCCCAATTACAGGAAGCATTAACCCGCGCGCAGCAGGCTTATATCGAGCTGTCTTCTGGCGCGAAAGGGGTGTCGTTTTCTTATGCACAGGGTGATGGTACTCGGTCAGTGACCTATCAACAGACCGATATCAGTGGCCTTGTGGGGCTTATTCAGCTTTTGCAGGCTCAGTTAGGCATTGTTAAGCGTTCACGCAGGGCGCTGAGGTTTCGTTACTGATGAAAAATGAAGTGAGGATATTGGGGCCGGATGGCCGCCCACTGGCACCCTCACGCTCCCGTGCATCCATGCTAAACGGATCGGGTGGTGTGCCTTACGACGCTGCTGATTCATTCAGCGATTCAATGGCTAACTGGCAACCGGCGCTATGGTCGCCGGATAATGAAATCAATATTTACCGTGACCGGGTGGTTTCCCGCGTCCGCGACATGGTGCGTAACGATGGCTGGGCATCTGGCAGCGTTACCCGCATTCTGGATAACGCTGTTGGCGCGGATTTCCGGCCACTGGCTAAAGTGGACTATCGCACTCTGGCGTTGATGACCGGCAATAAAGCCTTTGATGCCAAATGGGCAGATGAATATGGTCGCGCGGTAGAGTCGGGGTGGCGTACTTGGGCAAACGATCCGGGGCGTTACAGCGATGTCGAGCGCAAGAAAACCGTGTCCCAATTGTTACGGCTGGCTTTTCGCCACAAACTGACGGATGGCGATGCGCTGTGCGTGATGCAATATCGGCCCGATCGTCTCGGTTACGGACGGGCGCAGTATGCCACCGCGATGCAGGTGGTTGACCCAGACCGGTTGTGTAATCCGCAGCAGAATTTTGATATGCCGACTATTCGCGGTGGCGTGGAAATCGATGCAGATGGCGTGCCGGTGGCCTACCACATCCGTAAGGCTCATATGGGTGACTGGTGGAGTGGTGCGGCAACCATGACCTGGGAGCGTATTCCCCGTGAAACGCCGTGGGGACGTCCGATTGTTATTCATGATTTTGACGCAGAGCGGGCTTCCCAACATCGGGGCATCAGTATTTTTACCCCGATAGTACAGCGCCTGAAAATGTTGATTAAGTACGATCAGGTGGAGCTGGAAGCTTCCATTCTGAATTCCGTGTTTGCCGCCTATATCACCTCACCTTATGACCCTCAGTTAGTCGGCGATGCGCTGGATAATGATGATGTCAGCAAGTATCAGGATCTGCGTCGAGAGTTTCACGATGAGAAGCGAATTTCTCTGCAATCTGGCGCGCGTATTCCCATTCTGGCACCAGGGGAGTCGATGACCACGCTTAACGCGGCCAGACCGACCAGCAACTTTACGGCGTTTGAAAGTGCCGCTTTGCGCAACGTGGCGGCGGCGCTGGGCATTTCCACCCAACAGTTAACGCAGGACTGGTCTGATGTGAATTACAGTTCAGCCCGTTCAGCCATGCTGGAGGCGTGGAAAACCCTGACTCGTCGGCGGGATGATTTTGCCGCAGGAATGGCTCAGCCCATTTTGTCGTGCTTTATCGAAGAACTGCATGATTTAGGTGAGGTTCCTTTACCTGCGGGTGCGCCGGATTTCCTTGCTGCTAAAGCGGCATATTGCCGTGCTCAATGGATGGGGCCAGGTCGCGGCTGGGTCGATCCAGTTGCCGAGAAGAAAGGCGCCATTCTAGGCATGGAAGCCGGGCTATCCACCCTCGAAATGGAGGCGGCCGAAAACGTGGGCGAAGACTGGGAAGAATTGCTGGATCAGCGCCAGCGGGAACGTCAGGCCTATATCGAACGAGATTTACCTATCCCCACCTGGCTGCAAGCCGAAACCTTTGCACCTGACCAACAACAAAAACCGGAGGCACCGTGAATTTACCGCACTTGGCTCAGCGGCTGTTCAATACCCCGTTGGCGCTACATCCGCGCAAAGCGGAAGTGGTGATGGCCGCGCTGACCGACAGATTCGGCCTGACCCGCATTCAGTCCAGTACTGACTGGGGTGACGACGATGATGAAGTTTTTACCCGCAAAGGCCGGGATACTGGCTATGACGTCGTTGAGGGGATTGCCATCATTCCTATTCAGGGCACCTTGGTGCAGAAACTGGGGAGTTTGCGCCCCTACAGTGGCATGACGGGCTATGACGGCATCCGCGCCTGTTTTCTCCGGGCGCTGTATGACAAAACCGTCAAGGGTATTTGCCTGGATATTGATTCGCCCGGCGGTGAGGTGGCCGGATGTTTTGATCTGGTTGATGAAATTTATGCTTCTCGTGGGCAAAAGCCGATCTGGGCCATCTTGTCAGAGAATGCCTATTCGGCGGCTTACGCGCTGGCGAGTGCCGCCGACCGGATTGTGGTACCGCGAACCGGTGGCGTGGGGTCGGTGGGGGTGATTGTGATGCATGTGGATTGGTCGCAGCGTATCAAAGCCGATGGCCTACAGGTGACCATCATTACCTACGGCGATCGCAAGGCTGAATCTAACCCTTACACCCCGTTAAGTGAAGAGGCACAGCAGTCCATCCAGTCTGATGTTGATGAAATGGGGCGCTTATTTGTCAGTACCGTTGCCCGCAATCGCGGGATAGCAGAAAAAATCATTCGGGATACTCAGGCGGCCTGCTTGTTGGCCGCTGACGGCGTGCAACTGGGGCTGGCTGATGAAGTGGCCGCACCGGATACCGCATTCCGGGCTTTATTAAACCAAGTTGGAGAAGAGTAATGGCGAAAATTAAAGGTTTTTCTCACCTGTTTGGCCGTGGTGCCAAGGCATCTGAAGAAAATGAAGAGGATAAGGATAAGGATAAGGATAAGGAAAAGTCGAAGAAGGCTAAAGGCCGTCATGCTGAAGAGGATGAGGATCAGGACGATAACGAAGACGAGGAAAAAAACGGCAAAAAAGCCAAGGGGCGTCGCGCTGAAAGCGATGATGACGATCAGGATGAAAAAGACCCTGATGCAGAAGACGACAGCGATGACGCCGATGCGGATGAGGGGGAAGACGATGACGGCGATGATGAAGACGAAGACCGCAATGTTAAAAAGGGTCGTCGGGCTGAGCGTAAGCGCTGTGCAAGGATTTTTGGCAGCAAACATGCAGCGGGTCGCGTGGATTTAGCCGCTTCACTGGCGTTGAACTCCGGCATGAGTTCTGCCGCAGTTATTCGCGTGCTGGCCTCAACTTCAGCGGCGACCCCCGCAGCATCAACCCCTCGCAAGCGTTCTCTGGATGAGCGGATGCAGGCGTTGGGTAATGTGCAAGTGGGTCAGGATGCGGCCGATGCCCCAAGCGGCTCGGCTCAGGCGCTGGTCAGTAAAATGACGGGTTTGTATAACCAAACGGTAGGTAAAAAATCATGAATGAGATAGGACAGAATAGTTTTACTCCCGGCGTCACTCAGGCGGTTTTTGTTCCGGATCAACTGGTCAGTGGGCCGCTGCAACTGGTCACCGATACCGTCAGCCTTTCTGCGGGTGTTCTGCGACGGGGTACGGTTTTGGGGCAAATCACGACGACTAAAGCCTATATCCAATCGGTTAAAACGGCGACGGATGGCAGTCAAGTACCTTGCGCTATTTTGGTTGATGACGCCGATGCCACGACTGGTGCAGTTCAGGCTGGGGTTTATCTGATGGGCGAGTTTAATCAACATCGGGTTATTTTTGATGACAGCTGGACGCTGGCCGATCTTGCTGTGGCTCTTCGTCCGTATTCTATTTTCCTCCGTAGCAGCCTGACCGCGTCTAATACCTAACTCTGTTTGTCTGTATTGACTGATGCCATTTCTTTGGTAGGGCGTTGCACGTCTTCATTCCGTCCGGCAGCGCAGGTTGTCGGGCTATTTTATAGAGAGATTTCATGAATATTTTTGATACCAATGTGTTGGTGCAGACCGTCCCCAACCTGAAAACCTCACAAAATTTCTTACTCGACCGATTCTTTCCCAACGTGGTGACCTCTGATACCGAGTTTGTGTCCATCGATGTGGATGTAGGGCAGCGTCGTATGGCTCCGTTCGTTTCGCCGCTGGTGCAGGGCAAGCTGGTAGAAAGTCGCCGTCTGCAAAC
Source organism: Yersinia ruckeri ATCC 29473 (assembly GCF_000754815.1). GTDB lineage: Bacteria > Pseudomonadota > Gammaproteobacteria > Enterobacterales > Enterobacteriaceae > Yersinia > Yersinia ruckeri. The sequence continues at coordinate 3,082,458 of NZ_KN150747.1, read as the reverse complement.
CAATACCTTTAAACCGCCGTACATCAAAGATAAGCGCGCACCTGATCTGCGTAAGCCAATCCGTCGCCAGATTGGTGAGCGGATTGGTGGCGAGTACACCGCCGCCGAGCGTGAAATGCTAAATCTGCAATTCGAAATGGCCGATCAGATCGATATGGTCAACCGCCGACTGGAGTGGATGGCCGCCAATGCGCTGGCGTCCGGTACCATCACCGTCACCGGTGAAGGTTTTGACACCACCGTGATTGATTTTGGTCGTTCTGCCGCGTTAACCGTCGCCCTCAGTGGTAGTGACAAATGGCCGATGGTGGTTGCGGCAGGGGCAACCAACGACAAGCCTTCGCAAGATATTGAGTTGTGGCAGACTCAGGTACTGAAAGACTCTGGTGCAGTCGTGACCGACCTGGTGTTTACCACCTCGTCATGGCGCGCGTTCCGACTGGATACCACCATCAAAGACAACGCCATCGTCTTCCCGGCATTAAGCCCGTTTGGCAATCAGATTGATGCCGGTGCGCGCGTGGGCAAAGGCGCGGTGTATAAAGGCCGTTGGGGTCAGTTTGATTTGTGGCTCTATAACGATTGGTACATTGACCCGGTTGATGGGGTTGAAAAACCGATGCTGGCTGATGGCTTGGTCATTATGTCCGGTGCCGATTTGATGGGAACGCGCAGCTTTGCCGCTATTCTCGATCCGGCCTTCAACTATGGTCCCATGGCCTATGCGCCGAAAAGCTGGCTTCAGGAAGATCCGGCTCAACGTTTCCTGCTGATGCAATCTTCCCCGCTGGTGATTCCAAGCCGGGTCAATGCCACTCTGTGCGCAAAGGTGGTGTGAGATGGCGAAGCAAAAAGAGATCCCGGATGAGTCAGGGGTAGAGATAGAGAAAACTATCCCTGCGGAACAGTTTGAAGGGACTGACACTCAGTTAGAAACACCTGATGGAGAAGATCAGGCATTCCCCGGTGACACGGACTCTCTCAGCACCACGGTTGTGGTGCTTAAGGGGCGTTCAGTGAAGCATAACGACACGCTCTATCTCGAAAGCAATACCTTGGTTCTCGATGATCTTGACGATGTGGTCACTCTGATTGATGCAGGTTTTGTCATTACGTTGGATGCTTTGAGAAAGCAAGCCGCTGCCCGCGAAGCAGCCGGTGCGCCGATGATTCAGGTTAACAATGGCGTTATCGTCACTCAGGAAGGCTAGCGTATGGGCATCCACTGGGATCAGCATCTTCTTGCGCCATTGCATTCGGTATTTGGCGATCCGGTTGAATACCGGCCTGCGGGTGGCGCCGCTTACACCGTCAGCGGTATCTTTGACCGGGCGTATACGCAGGATATTGAACCGCTCGACGATGGCAGCACCATCAATACCACTAAGCCGGTTTTAGGCGTAAGAGACAGTGAATTTCGTTCGCTGCCTAAACAGGGTGACCGGGTATTTATTGCTGTGGCCGGTGGCGTGACCATCAATACGCTGTTCACCGTGTCGGACGTTCAGCCCGATAGTCACGGTGGCAGTAAACTGATTCTTAATCAGGTCAAAAAAACATGAATACAGCTCAGGTAAGAGAACGGGTGGTGGCGGCTCTACAGGGGAATACCGACGCAGATCACCGTGTTTATTCTCCGCGTGACTGGCCAACCACCGAAGAGATGTATCCGGTACTGCTGATCCAAACCTTGATTGAGGAAAAACAGTCACTGGGTCGTAACGCCCCGCAGTTCAATACCATCACTACCGTTCGTATCACTGGTCGCCTGCAAGAGTTTGACAGTGAACTCGCCGATGATGGCGCGGTAAAAGCGGAGCTGGCCTTAGAGCGGTTGCGCGATCAGGTCGAGCGGGCGGTGATTAATAGCTATGAACTGACGCGGAAAATTCAGCAATTCGCGCGAGTACGCTCCACGATTGATATTGATTCCTCGGGCGAAGGGCATATGGCTCAACTGCTGATGGAATTGGATATTGAATATTACCAAGGCCCGGAAGATTTCTATCCTATCGATGCCGAGCCGCTGGCGGGTATTGACGTCACTATTGCCATGCCCGATGGCGCACCAGAACCGCTGGTAGCTATCAACCTTTAGGAGTCAATTCCATGATTGTACAACCCGTAACCGGTCGCTCAGTACGCGATCCGGTGAAGGGCACCTTTTTGCCTGAAACTGGCGCAGAGGTTCCCGACAATTCTTTTTGGCGTCGCCGATTAAATGACGGTGACGTGGTGTGCGTTCCAGAGCCGAAAGTGAAACCCGCACCTGAAGCCACTCAAGTGGAGAAAAAACCATAATGACCCTTCCTTTTAGCCATATTCCGAACAACCTGCGGACGCCGCTTTTCTTCGCCGAGTTCGATAATTCGCAGGCAAACTCGGCAACCACTACGCAGCGCACCTTAATTATCGGGCAAATGCTGGCAGCGGCCACACTTCCACCTAATGTACCGGTACTGGTTTCTTCTGTGGCCACCGTGGCCGGGTTATGCGGTGCGGGTTCGATGTTGCAGGGGCAAATGGCCGCGTATCTGGCGAATGATATTGCCGGTGAGATTTATATCTTACCCTTGAGCGATGCAGAAGCGATGGTGGCGGCAACCGGTAAAATCACGGTGACCACTCCGGCATCGGCTACGGGCGCGATTTCACTGTATATCGCCGGTATTCGGGTGCAGATTGCGGTGGTGGCCACTGATGACGTTGCCACCATTGCCACGGCGTTGACCACAGCAATTAATGCGGCCACGGCTTTACCCGTGATAGCGACGGCGGCGGCGGGGGTGATTACCTTAACCGCCAAAAATAAAGGTGCTCACGGCAACGCGATTGATGTGCGCCTGAACTATCTGGGCAGTGCCGGTGGGGAAAACACGCCGGACAGTCTGGCACTGACGATCACCCCGATGTCGGGCGGCGCCGGTGCGCCGGAACTGGATGATGCCCTGGCTAATTTGCAGGATCGCACCTTTGATTTCATCATCAATCCGTACACTGATACAGCGTCTCTGAATAAACTCAAAGACTTTTTATCGGACAGTACCGGTCGTTGGAGTTACGCCGAACAGTTGTATGGTCACAGCTTTGCCGCCCAATCGGGCACTTACGGCCAACTGACGGCGGCTGGGGAATTACGTAACGATCAGCATGCTTCCCTATTGGGGGTGAATGGCTCGCCAACACCAAGTTACATCTGGTCAGCGGCTTATGTCGGCGCGATTGCACAAAGTTTGCGTAACGATCCGGGGCGTCCGTTGCAAACGCTGAGTATCGCCGGTGTGCTGGCTCCGCCGCTGGCCAGCCGCTTTACTCTGACCGAGCGTAATAACCTGCTGCACAGCGGCATATCCACGGTCACGGTGGCCGATGACGGTACGGTGCAAGTGGAGAATATCATTACCACCTACCAGAAAAACGGATTTGGCGCAGAGGATGACAGCTATTTGCAGATTGAAACGCTGTTTTTGCTGATGTTTATTACTCGCTATATGCGAACTCAAGTGACCTCGAAATTTGCCCGTATGAAACTCGCTGCTGACGGTACCCGTTTCGCCCCCGGATCAGCCATTATCACGCCCAACGTGATCCGCGCAGAGTTGATTGCCCAGTATCAGGCGCTGGAATTTAGCGGTTATGTGCAGGATGCGAAAGGTTTTGCCAAAGGGTTGATTGTCGAAAAGAGCGCCAGCAACCCCAATCGGGTCGATGTGCTGTGGACGGGCGTTCTGATTAATCAGTTACGTATTTTTGCTGTTCTTAACCAATTCCGCCTGCAGGCGTCAGCATAAGGGATCGATTTTATGGGTGATACAAGAAACCGTCTGGCCGGTACCGCCTTTGTCACGGTAGACGGACTGACCATCATGGTGGCGGGGCAGTTTAAATACAGCCCGTCACGGGTCAAGCGTGAGACGTTAACCGGCATGGATGGGGTACACGGTTATAAAGAAACCTTCAGCGCCCCATTTATTTCCTGCCAGATCCGCGATAGTGGCGGAACCTCAATCAGTGATTTTAACGAACAGACCAACGTCAGCATCATCTGTGAACTGGCGAACGGTAAAACCATTATCGGCAGCGGCATGTGGTCGGTGAATACGCAGGAAGTGGACAGTACGGAAGCGACGGCGGATATTCGCTGGGAAGGCGGCTCGGTCACGGAGAATTAATATGTCTGAATTAGAACGCACGAAAACAATTACCCTCGTTAAACCGATCGGCCACGAAGCCATGAAAACCACCTATGAAGCGATTGAACTGAGCGAACCGGTACTGCTTCAGGTTCAGCAGTTTTATGATGAACAGGCCAAATCAGGTGCACTCAGTGCAATGGGATTATTAATTTCTCTGGTGTCTAATGTACCGCGTGAAGCCATTAAAAAGATGGCTTTCACCGACTACAAGGCCTGCGAGGTCTACATGATGAGTTTTTTAGCTTACTCCCCTCAGCCGGAGAGTGGGGTAACGAGCTAGCAGATGTGACCTATTACTATGGGTGGGGGCCAATGGATGCCTGGCTCCTGACCTATAGCCGATTGCAGTGGTGGTATCAGCAGGCCAATCGGATCAATCAAATTAAGGTGAGTAGTTATGGCTAATGCTTTTGATTTTGAACTGGTGGCCAACGATCAGGTAACGGCGACTATTCACCGTATTGACGAGGCGGTAAAGAAACTGGTTCCCCAGTTGGATAAAACCCGTGATGGTTTACAGCTTGGCGGGAATGAGTCTGTCGAAGGGCTGGATAGTATCAACGATAAATTGCAAGGAATGGGACAGTTCGCGCGTGAAGGCGTCCAGTTTATCGGTGATCTGGTACCGCCATTAAAAATGGTCGGGGAATTAGGTGGTAAGGCGTTAAAGTTTGGTGGTATAGCCGCGGCCGGTGGGTATGTTATCCACGGTTTAGCCAAAGGCTTGGGCGAGGCGGCCGGTAATGCATATCAACTGGATACGGCGGCAAAAAATGCGGGTATGTCGGTTGATAATTTTAGCCGGATCAGCGGCGCGATGCAGATATTAGGGATCGATAGTGATTCAGCCCGGCAATCTGTTGAAGGATTATATAAGACGTTTAATGATCCACTATGGGCGCGTAATGATACGACGCAGGCGCTGCTGGTTCAGAACGGAATACAGATCGAACGCCTTAAAAACGGTACGGCGGATGTCTACAAAACACTAGAAAATGTGGCAAAGATATTCCCTAAACTTGCCCCGCAGACGCAGAAAACATTGGCTGATGCATTAGGTCTAGACGAAAACCTTCTTTCGTTAATGCGCGAAGGCTCTCAATACAAAGAGCTATTGGCAAAGGCGGATAAATTCGGTTTAACGGTTGACCCTCAGACCAATGCACAACTCACCGAGCTGGATCGCCAGTTATCTGAGGTGAGCGCAGCTTGGGATGGGTTAAAGCAGCGAGCCTCTAATAAATTCTATGCTGCGATATTATCCGATGGTTCAGTGAAAGACGGGATTGAGGGGGCGACCGATGTGGTATCCAATGGTGTAGACAGTATATCTCTTTCCCATTTACTGGGGTTTAATCGGGGCGATGAGGCTAACCAGTTACGCCGTGGCTATAACGACCCTGAATTTTATAAATCATTGAATGAATGGGATAAAGTTGGGTTAGACTACGGCATGATGACCGATGGGTTCAGGAGTAAATATCAGGAATATTATGGACCTAAAGATGAGAAAGAAAAACAAGAGTCCGCTACGTCAATAAATACGCCTTACATGCTCCCCGGGGATGGTCAACAGCAGGCCAGACTGACACAACTTGAATCGAAGTATAATTTGCCACCCACCATTCTGGATCGGGTCTATCAAGCTGAGTCGGGGCGGGGAAAAAATTTGCTGTCGCCAAAAGGGGCACAAGGACCGTTCCAGTTTATGCCTCCAACGGGCAGAGATTATGGATTAAATACCACAGAAGATCGTATGGACTTCAATAAATCAAGTGAAGCTGCAGCCAAGTATCTTTCTGATTTGCTTAAAATGTTCGATGGTGATGTCAATAAGGCTATTGCGTCTTATAACTGGGGACAGAATAACGTCAAAAAGCATGGCTTAGAAAAAGCACCTGCCGAAACTCGTCATTATCTACAAAAAATCATGCCGGGTTTACCGCCGATTCATCCTCAATCAAGTGAAGAGACTTTCAATTCAAGCACTACACCCAATATTAATGGTGACCAGCGAGCTTCTATTCTAACCTCAGGTAACGATAACGCTGGAAGTAGCCAGGATATAGCCAACGCTATTATGCAGGCGATGGCAGGCAATAAAACGGAGATAGAACTGACGTTCATTGATGCCAGTAGTGGAGAGCGTAAGATTATTACCAGCAAGTCGGGAGGGCGTGTAGCAACCTCAATGAATTACCCGGGTTAATTCAACTTAATTGTATGTCTGACGTGTTCTAAATATACTTCAATGGTTTGGTTAATAACTGGCTGGAGATTCGTTTGAAGCATATTTTATTGTTGATTATCTTCATATCTTTTCCCTTGTTAGCAGGGCCTGTTGATATAGGGGCGGCTAGAAGCGCCGCAGGTATCTGGGGGCTTGGTTGTAACTATGGAAATTCTTATTTAAAAAGACTTCTCAATGGAGAGGATAGGGCTGAAGCAATGGCTTTAGAACTACATCATCTGGATGAGAAAATAAAAAGCACCATCTCATTTTATGAAAAAGGAAGCTCTATAGATAAAGATGAAAAGGCATTTATTTTGGGACTATCTAGCAAGTACTCTATCGATGGATTTAAATCTAAAGTTCACGACGCCCCAATTAATTGTGAAGCATCATCGAGGGTAGTGGAGATAAAAATTCTTAGATCATTGTTGGGTGATGTTGAAGCTAAAAGCGAACTTGCTAATTGGGATTATTACAAATACCAATAAATCAAAAATCGCCTTATCAAGATAGTCAACCCAACCTAATGGTGAATTGGCGACTAAAGAATTGAATCCCGGATCAGCAATCCAAAAAATGTAGCCACTTTATTGTAAGCCCGCCTTTGTGCGGGTTTTTTGTTTTCTGGAGGCATAAATGTCACTGATCGGCAGCGCCCTTTCTGACTTATTAGGTACCAGTGGCGATAGCTGGAAATGGCAGGAACATTTGCATCCCGCCTCTTTCCGTGGTGTTCCCTTTGCCGTTGTTACCGGCGAGGGGGTTTTTGGGCGTCGGCAGGCGATGCACGAATATCCCTATCGGGACACCGCCTGGTCGGAAGATATGGGGCGGGCTACCCGCCGTATGACCATCCGGGGGTTTCTGGTGCAAAGCAGCCAGCTTTATAACGCGCCGGATGTGATGACCCAGCGTGACTCCCTGATTGCCGCCTGTGAAGAAGCGGGACCCGCCACGCTGGTGCATCCTACTTTGGGCGAAATGACCGTCAGCATAACGGAAAGCGGTCTCAGGATTAACGAAGGGGCTGAATGTGGGCGGGTTTTCGAATTCACGTTAACCATCATTGAAACGGGGTTGCGCGTTTTTGCCATCACCAGTTCGGCTGATGCGGTTTCCTCTGTCAGCACATCATGGTTCGGGCTGGCCAGCAAAACCGCTACTGGATTTATTGCCACGGTAAAAGGGGAAATTCGTGCGGTTAATCAAACGATAAAAACCCTGAAAAACACGGCCCAATTTTGGGTGAAGATGGTCAATAGCACGGTCAATGAAGCGACCAATCTGGGGAACACGCTGCGTTCAACCTTTGGCAGTACCCGTTATGGCCGCTTTAATTTCGGTAGCGTTGGGGGTAGTGCCAATGGTGCAACCGGTAATCGTGTTCAGCAACCGGATGCTGCCGATTTCTCCGGGCTGGTCTCCCAGCATCTGGCGCTGGCGGTAACGGGCCGAGCCACTATCACACAAGCCAGCGCTGCATTCATCAACGCGGCCTCGGTTGAGGACTATGCCATTGCCGCTGAGCGATTGGTCAGCGCCATTATGACGGATGCCGTGAGTGCCCTGGATTTGATCCGGATAATGGAAACTCTGTCATCAGAGAATAATGACGATGTTTTTTATGCCAACAGCAGTGATACCCGTATAGCCCAGGCAGCCAATCACATGATGGTCGTACTCTGTGCCGGGTCAATGGTTTATGCCGCGTCGCAGTTTCAGCCTGAAAGTTATGATGAGGCCAGTGCGCTACTGGCTCGCGTGTGTGATGTGGTTGATCATGCCGCGCTGGCCGCTGCCGATAGGGGTCATGATGATGAATACCGCTCACTGAACGATATGCGCCAGTCCATCGTGACCTTGCTACAACAGGCCGGGGCCAACTTATCCCGTCTGGAAATACAGCGTTTTAATCGCTCCCTGCCTGCATTGAATATTGCCAACCGACTGTATCAGGATGCGTCCCGTAGCGACGGTCTAGTCAGTATGGCTAATCCCGTCCATCCGGCCTTTATGCCCACCCGATTTAAGGCGTTAAGCTCATGAATGACGAACTGACATTGAAAATCGGCGGCAAGTTAATTTCAGGCTGGGATCAGGTGCGGGTGACCCGCAGCATCGAGCGGCTGCCCAGTGATTTCGATTTGTCGTTGATGGATCTTTATCCCGGAAGTGATAACCAGCAATGGGTTAATCCGGGCGATCCCTGTGTGGTGATGCTGGGTCAGGATGTGGTGGTGACCGGCTATATCGACCGCTGGGCACCGATGATCAGCAAAACGCGCCATGAAGTCCGAGCCACCGGTCGCAGCAAATGCCAGGATTTGGTCGATTGCTCCGCTGAATGGCCCAATAACGTGATCAGTCAATCCACGGCATTGCAGATAGCCCAGAAACTGGCCGCGCCCTATGGGGTATCGGTAGCGACCGATGTCACCGATTTGGATATTGTGCCGCAATTTACCCTGAACTGGGGTGAATCGTCTCAGGAAGTCATCGACCGCATTACCCGCTGGGCGGCGTTGCTGTACTACGACCTGCCAGACGGCAGTTTATACCTGACCCGCGTCGGTACCCGTAAAGCCGCCAGCGGCGTGGCGCAGGGGACCAATATCGAAAAAGCCGCCTTTAACTCCGGTATAGATGAGCGCTTCTCTGACTATATTGGTGTTTCCATGTCAGTCAGCCAGTTACAGGAACAGGTTCAGGATGCGGGATATGGTTCGGTGACTCTGGCAAGGAGTCGCGATCCAGAGGCAGCCCGGATGCGTTATCGCAATCGCATTATTATTGTCGAAAGTACCATGAAGGCGGCTCAACTGGCACAGCGGTGCATTGATTGGGAAATGAACCGCCGTTACGGACGTTCAAAAGAACTGTTGGTCACCGTGGATAGCTGGCGGGACAAGGACGGCAAACTGTGGGAACCCAACACCCTGATCCCGATTGATGTACCAGTTTTTGGTTTAAAGGATGAACTGTGGTTATTGGCCGAAGTGACCTATCTAAAAGACGATTACGGTACCACGGCGCAGATGGTCTTGATGCCGCCAGCCGCGTTCACCGTTCAGCCTTACCAGTTCTATAGCAACCTGATGGAGATAGCTCACTGATGAATGATTCAGGGCAACTTTCCCGATTATACCGGCAAGTCAAAATGATGCTTGGGGTGGGGCGGGTGACGGCTTCCAGCGATGCCGGCAGCGCCCAAACGGTGCAATACCAGACCCCGCTGGAAGTCCGTGGCAACACGCCTCGCATGGCGGAGTTCGGTTTTTCTTCTGCACTTCCCGTTGGTTCTGATGTGGTCATTGGTTTTCTTGGCGGTGACCGTTCGAGCGCTGTGATCATTGCCTCTAACCATCAAGCCTATCGCCATACCGGCTTAGTTGCGGGGGAAACGGTGATTTATTCTCAGTGGGGGCAGTTTATCAAGCTGACAGAGGCGGGGATTATTATTGAGGCTAACAACCAGCCGGTAACGGTCAATAACGCTAACGAAGTCACCATTAATGCGACCGACAGCGTGCTGATGAAAACGCCAATATTGAAAGTCACCGGCGATATTATTGATCACTGCGAAAGCAATTCGGCCACCCTGAAAACGCTGCGTGAGGCCTATAACAGCCATAAGCATCCGGTTAAAAATGTGCAAGGGGGCAGTGCCACCATCACCAGTGAGCTGCCCGGATCGGGGGTGAAATGACAGATATTACCACCCTCTGGAATGTTAACGAATCCATCGGCGACTGGTCGCAATCCGCGGGGCTTGGGCTGGCTGACGGCGATGACCTGAAAACCGCCATTCTTATCAGCCTGTTTACTGACCGGCAGGCCCGCGCTGATGATGTGCTGGACGATGCCGATCGGCGCGGTTGGTGGGGAGATACCGATACCGAGCAGGCCATCGGCTCCCGCCTGTGGTTGTTACGCCGCCAGAAATTGACCACCCAGGTTGCCATCAAGGCAGAGGATTACGCCCGTGAAGCGCTGGCGTGGCTGATTTCGGATCAGGTTGTCAGCAGCATCAACGTCGCCGCCCAAATCATCTATCCCAACCGCTTAAATCTGATCATCCGTTACCAGCAGCCGGGTAAAACCCAGACTGCGGTTAAATTCTCATGGGTATGGGAGCAATAATTTATGCCATTTAATCGACCGACATTAACGGAATTACGCCAGCGCAATAAGTCCTATATCCAGTCTGAGTTAAAAACCACCGGCAGTTTACTGCGCTTCTCTAACCTGGGCGTGATCAGTGATGCTGATGCCGGTCTAGCTCATTTGCATTACGGTTACCTTGATTATATCGCCCTGCAGGCCACGCCATTTCATGCCACTGACGAATACCTGGCTGGCTGGGCCGCGCTGAAAGATGTGTTTCAAAAACCAGCCAATCCTGCAACTTGCCCTTCCGTCTTATTCACCGGAACGGCAGGCCGGACTATTGCTGCCGGTGCGGTGCTGAATCGGGCTGATGGTTATCAATACATCCTCGATAGTGATGTAACGATAGCCCCGGCAGGAACGGGTACCGGCAGTGTAACGGCTATTTTGTCCAGCCCATTGGATGATGTTACCGGTGGCGGGGTGGCAGGCAATGCGGATGCAGGGACGCTGCTGACACTCGACGTTGCCGTAGAGGGCATCCCTTCTGCGGCGATAGCGACGGTGAAAATAGCGGGAGGGGCAGACATTGAGAGTGAAGATGCTTTTCGTTCCCGCATGTTGCTGGCCTACCAGAGTACCCCTCAGGGCGGTAATGATAACGACTACCGATTATGGGCGCTGGCGGTGCCAGGCGTCACCCGATGCTGGGTGGCGCGGCGCTTAATGGGCGCGGGGACCGTGGGCATTTATTTTATGTGCGACGGGAATGATAACGGGGGTTTCCCGCAAGGCTCCGATGGCATATCGCAACGGGAGCAATGGGGAGCCATAAAAGCGACCGGCGACCAGCTGCGCGTGGCTGATGCTATCTATCCCCTGCAACCGATTATTGCACTGGTTTACGCCTGCGCACCGACAAAAAAGCCGATTGATTTTGTTATTGCGGGGATAGCGGGGGCGGGCAGTGCCACGGTTGAGGCTATCAACGCGGCCATCGATGAGGTCTTTTTCGAGGAAGGGGAGCCTGGCGGGAAAATTTACTGGTCATCCTTGCTGCTGGCCATTGGCGATGTGCCGGGTACCAGTGGGTTTGTCCTTACGTCTCCCTCGACCAATACCCAACTGGCGATCGGCGAACTGCCGGTGAGGGGGAGGGTAACCTACACATGAGCCGATTCTCCGTTAATGAATATACGCAGGCTTTGCAGGCTCTCATGCCCACGGGGCTGGCGTGGCCACGGCGACCGGATGGAGCACAAACGGCGGTGCTCAGAGTGTTGGCTGCCGCCTATCAGCGCAGTGATGAAGAGGCGCAGGATCTGTTAATTGCAGCATTCCCTGCCACTGCTACAGCGTTACTGCCAGAATGGGAATCCACGCTGGGTCTGCCCGATTTATGTGCTATTGGTGAGATTGACAGCCTTATCCAACGCCAGCGCGCCGTGGTGTCTAAATTGTTCGGCTCAGGTGGCCAATCGGCGGCTTATTTTATCCGGGTAGCTCAGGCGCTGGGGTATAGCATTACCATCACGCAATATCGGCAGGCCTGCACCGGTATGTCCGTTTGTGGCGATGCCCTCAATGGGCAGGACTGGCCGTTTACCTGGCTGATTACCGCCCCGGAAACCACGGTTAATACAGCCCAATGCGGCCTGACTTACAGCGGCGATCCGCTGCGAACATGGGGTAATAAACAACTCGAGTGTCGCCTTGCAGCGCTAAATCCCTCACATGCCATTCTCCGGTTCGGCTACATTAGTTAACTCATGACTTTCTTTAATTTTAAAGCGCCTTGATTGGCGAGGAATTTTCTATGCAAAAAATTGGCGATATTCCCAATACTCGAGCGGACAGTAACGGCGAGTTTACCGATGGTAACGTTGCTGGCGGTACACCGCCCACCATCTTGCCGGCGGAGTGGTTTAACACGATTCAGCGGGAATTGATCAACGTATTGGTCGCTGGTGGGGTGACACCCGACACGACAAAATTTAATCAGCTCATCACAGCCATTTCAAAATTAATCACTGATGGTGGTTTTTTAAAAACAACCAATAACCTGTCTGAGATAAAAGCAGCGGGACAAGCCGCCGTCGCACAAACTCTCGCAAACCTTGGTTTGGGCGATGCAGCAAAACGAACCGTGGGAACGGGAACTACCCAGATCCCTGATATGAGTAGCTTTGGGTCTTCTAAAGGCAGTAACGGATGGATGAAGCTCCCATCAGGATTCATTTTTCAATGGGGTCTCACCGATGCGGGGTCAACGACACGAGAAGTCACTTTCCCTATACCGTTTCCGACTGCGGTGGTTCTTGTTAACCACTTTGATGCTTCCTGGGTGACACAAACTAATGGAGCAAGGTGGGGAGCAACAAACAGGACGGTGACGGGATTTACTGGAAGAACCGATACTGCCGGTGAAGGCGGCCAATATCTGGCACTAGGATACTAAAATGACGACATATATTTATAGCGCAAAAAATAACGCCTTTTTCCCAGTAGACTATTTGGATGATTACAGTCATTGGGATTTATCTGATGCTGTTGAGGTAAGTGATGGCGTGGCTATGGAGTTCATGGGGGGCGCACCGATAGGAAAGGTACGCGCGGCAGGCGTCGATGGGCATCCTTGCTGGACAGATAAGCCGCCAGCGCTGCCGCTATCTGACGATGAGTTAGCTAGTCTGGCGAGACAATACCGTGATGCCTTTATTGTTGCGACAGATAACATGATGGTCAGCGATTATTCGATTGATGATATCCCGCTAACCAGCACCCAGCGTACCGAGCTAACGGTCACTCGCGCCGCGTACCGCTCGTGGCCGACACTGGCAGGCTGGCCGTTGATAGAACTGCCGGTAATTGGCGAGTCGGATAAATCCCGCTGGCTACTGATCGAGGCGGTGAATAATGGCTATGTGGTACCGGAGTGGCCACCGGAGTTCCGTTAAATCTTGATAGGCCGCATGGTTCGTGGCCTATAAAAAATCACTCAGGCTTTAGTGGCCACTCGATATCAGGTGCTTTTGATGTATCAATCCGCATCAAGGCCACGCGATATTTACGCCATGCTGCAAGGTCAGCTATTTCTCTATCGCTTGCACTCCCATCATTAACAGCGTCCTGTCGCCATTCAATCCCGGAATCAGCAATGGATTTTAGCCGGCTCTTTTCAGCATTAGCACTGGAGATTAATTCCCCACTGGTCGGGGGCGGTAAATCAACCCATGCAGGCATTCCATTAATAACGCCGCGTTGTTTACCTACGGGAGGATTGCCATTAAATTCGATATAAATAGAATCATCGATTTTAATAATATCCGATAAATTCCAACCTGCATCATCATACGAAGGAAGAAGAGCTTCCGCTAGAAATACACGGTTTTGTGCGGACCAAACATAGTTCCCCATATTAATATCCTATAGCAAAAATATAACCTGAATCGTTTGTCGTTGTTGACTGACTGGTAGCTGCTCTAAAAGTAACCCTGAAATGTGCCTCATCAACTATTGACGCCTGAACCATTACGGCACTGGAAGTATTTTTACATGTTCCAAACACCCCTATTGCAAAAGTAGGAAAAGGAGTAGGAAACGTTTTAGCAGACGCTACGTTTCCTGTTTCACCTTGCACCTGTATACATTGCAAAATTATACCATTTGGAAATTGAACCCAACCACTATCGGGGTGTAGTGAACCAATGAAAAATGACATGTCCGGGATTTGATTAGTACCAGTCCCCACTGTTCGTTTTGCTGCATCGCCCAAACCAAGGTTTGCGAGAGGTTTTTATAAGCAGCATTCTTTGGTCATTTGCCTTGCTGTGACACACTCCGATTATTTTTTCGGGGAAATCAACATGCTGATCGGCTATATCCGGGTATCAACAAATGACCAAAACACCGAACTGCAACGTAATGCGTTAATCAGTGCAAAATGTGACCTGATTTTTGAGGATAAAATCAGCGGAAAATCCACCGACCGTCCGGGATTGAAAAAAGCCATGCGCCAGCTATCTACCGGTGACAGTCTGGTTGTCTGGAAGCTGGATCGCCTTGGCCGCAGCGTCAGACACCTTATTACGCTAGTTGAAGATTTAAAGAGTCGGGGTGTTCATTTCCGTAGCCTCACTGATAGCATCGATACAGGAACGGCGATGGGGCGCTTCTTTTTTCATGTTATGAGTGCGCTGGCGGAAATGGAAAGAGAGTTAATTGTCGAGCGTACCTGTGCCGGGCTGGCTGCTGCGAGAGCGGAAGGGCGGATAGGAGGGCGGCGTCGTATTATGACCGATGAGGTTATTGAAAGAGCAAGACGCATGTTTGCCAATGGCGCTAGCTTGCATCAAGTGGCTTTGGTGCTCGAGGTATCACCTAAGACGATTTACAAATATATCCCTGCCGAAGATCGCCTTGCCTTGGCATCAGCCTAATCAACCGTGACCGGGTCTAATTGTCCGGTCTATTTCAATCGTATGATAGATCTGTAACTCACCACTGCACCGGGCCTTAATTTAAATAGTTCACACCTGCATCACTGATCCCGGCATCAATATTTTTGTAATTCGCTGACGATATGCCGCGCCTGCTCGACTGTTATCTCCATTGTCTGAATGACTTCCGCATTGGATAAGATTGGCGGGCTTTTTATCCTGGCATTGAAAATCATGGATTTGCTGCGTGTTGAATGGCTGATGGTCAGAGAGTCAAATTTATAGATCACAGAAAAATTCTGTTCGAAGCCTTTTGTTGCTGACACGAGTAGAACCTCAGATAGATAAATTACTGTGTAAATATGCAGTATAAATTATCTGACCGCCAATGTGTTTTAAGTGAGTAATAGGGCAAGATCTCGTCGGGGTTTTACCATTATTTCACCATCATTTTACCATCGCTAAATCCCACCCATAAAAAAACCAACCGCAATGGGTTGGTTTTTAAGAGATTATTTGGTCGGCATGAGAGGATTTGAACCTCCGACCCCCGACACCCCATGACGGTGCGCTACCAGGCTGCGCTACATGCCGATGCAATGGATTAATACTACCTTTTCTCTTTACGATTGCAAGAGTATAGCGAATGTTTGCTTGTTTTTTAGGCAGTTAAATGCAGCAACTTTAGTTGGCAATAAAGCGTTTCACATCGGTCAATACTTGTAATAGCAACGCCAACTGCGGCTTTTCGTCTTTTACCTCGATCCCTTGCTGATCAAAGGTTCGGTAGTTACCGCTATTATCGAGCACGATGGTTTGTGTTGGCGTGGTGATCACCAGTACGCCATTTTCGCCGGTGGCAAGCCAATTATGATTGCGCTGTGCGGCAAACAAATCTTCACCCTGCGAATAGTCCTCTGGCGCTGTGCGTACGTGTAATAAACGCTGCATCAGCGTGGTCATCACGTCTTCATGATTGGTCAGTTTATTGACTTTCTGCGCCGGTGTGCCTGGCCAGTGAATAATCAGCGGCACCTGCAATTGGTAGCGGTTAAAGCTGCTGCCTGCCCCCCAGAGACCTTGGTGACTATCATCGAATTCGACGCCGTGAGATGCGGTGATAACCACCACGGTTTTATCCAGCAGATCTTTCTGCTTCAGTGTGTCGATAATGGTCGCAATCTGCTGGTCAACATTCTTGGCTCCAGCCTGATAGTGGCGGATAAAATCATTGGGTACCGCAGGCGTGGATACTTCAGCCGGATCTTGGGATTCTTGTGAACCAATGAGATTGACGTAGGAAAACCACGGATTCGGGTTAGGCAAGCTGTTCAACCATTGTTGCCATTGGGCTGTCGTCGCACTATCACTCTGTCGGGCTGGCGCAGGTAATGAAAAATCGGACAATAATGCCTGACGATAAAGAGCCGATTTAAACCCATCGGAAGAGAATAAACCGAATTGATAACCTTGTGTACCCAGTGCGTTAATAAAGGTTGAAGGCTCACGAGCCGCCAGAATACTGTCCAGATACGTTGGAGAAATACCATAAAACAGGCCAAATAAACCGGTTTCTTTACGGTTTCCCGAGCTGTAATGGTGGTTGAACTGGATATTATATTGGGCAAAATCGCTCAGTGCTGGCATGTCCTGCTGTAGGCTTTCTAGCCGAATGCCGTCTACGACAATCAGCAACAGGTTATAACCGCTACCTTTATCGCTAAAAGTGATGCTATTGAGCGGATATTCGACGGTAACGGCTTCAGGATTGCCTTGCTCAATAATGCGGCGCTGATATTCCTGTTGATCCAGCAGACCGTGTTTCTCCAGAAACTTACGAGCTGTCATAGGATAAGAAAGTGGCAGGTTGGCGCGCTGCATGGTAATCGGCCGATAGAAATTGGCATCCGCCCAGATATAAATCAGATGTGAGGCGAAAAATGCCGAAATAAATACTGCGACGACTGGCTTAACAAACCGTTGACGGTTTAAGCTGCGAAGTTTTTGCCAACTCCAAGTACCAAATAGCATCTCGACCAGAAAGATAATGGGTACGGAGACGAAGATCAGTTGCCAATCGCGGGCTAATTCACTTTGATCAGGGTTGATCACCAGTTCCCAGACCACTGGATTCAGGTGTAAATGAAAACGGGTAAACACTTCGGTGTCTACCAGTAACAAGGTTAACCCGGTAGTGGCAACTGCAGCAGAAAGGAATCGTAGCAAGCGCTGGGACATCACCACAAAGGTCAGCGGGAAGATCACCAACAGATAAACAGCGAAGACGATAAAACTGAAATGCCCAAGCCAACTGACCAGAGCATAGATACGGCCAACCAAA
The DNA here is from genome assembly GCF_000754815.1 of Yersinia ruckeri ATCC 29473. Taxonomy (GTDB): domain Bacteria; phylum Pseudomonadota; class Gammaproteobacteria; order Enterobacterales; family Enterobacteriaceae; genus Yersinia; species Yersinia ruckeri. Next base: position 3,065,142 of record NZ_KN150747.1, on the reverse strand, counting down.
GAGGTTGGCCAATCAGAGACAAACAGATAGCGGCTACCCAGCACCAGGCTGAACAGAATGTTAAATAAGGCGAACCAGTGCCCCCAACTGATCATTTGGGAGACTTTTTCACGATAGCGCTGACGATTTGTCACCATATAGAGATAGCAGTCTTAGCCGAATAATTAATGGGCTTTATCTTCACGTATTGAAGCCTGAAGTGCTTCAACGAAAGATTTCGCTAATACCTTGCGCTGCGCTGGGGCAATGCTGGTATTGATCAAATTTGTCACCATATTCCCCAAAACCATCAAGGAAAGATCGGTTGGGGTGCGGTGTTTCTCTAGCACCTGAACCAGTTCTGAAAGCAACTGTTCGACGTGTTCGTCACTGTAACGGGATGATTGTGGCATAAAAATTGTACTCAGCGCCTGACAAAGTCCCACATCTTACCGTATAGAGCGACGGTTTTCCGCTATTTTATAGCATTAAGAATCAATTGCAGGTGTTTCGGGTTTCGCGCTGCTTTTGAGTTGCGGCTTCAGGGCATCGGTGTTTGAATACGCCCCTAGCTAAAAGGAGTATTGATCATGAGCCTTGATATCGACCAAATTGCTTTACATCAACTGATTAAACGTGACGAACAGACTCTGGATGTCACGTTACGGGATTCACTGTTACCGGCCAATGCGGTAGTAGAAGAAATGATGACGGAACTGCACCGTGTCTATAGCGCCAAAAGCAAGGCTTATGGTTTGTTTAATGAGCAAAGCGAGCTGGCGGATGCTTTAAAACGTTGCCGTAAGGGGGATGAGGATTTCCTCGCGTTCAGTCGCGCTGCCACGGTACGTTTACGTGATGAACTGGCGAAATATCCCTTCGCTGAAGGTGGTGTGGTACTGTTTTGCCAATATCGTTATCTGGCCGTCGAGTACTTACTGATTTCGGTACTCAGCAGTTGTAATAGTCAGCGTGTAGACGAACAGCTCGATTTGAGCACGACCCGTTATCTGGATATTAATCGTGCTGATATTGTGGCTCGCATTGATTTGACCGAATGGGAAACCAACCCAGAATCCAGCCGTTACCTGACGTTCCTGAAAGGGCGTGTTGGTCGTAAAGTTTCTGATTTCTTTATGGATTTTCTGTCTGCAGCTGAGGGGCTGGATACCAAGGCGCAGAACCGTGGCTTATTGCAGGCGCTGGACGATTACTGTGCGGATGCGCAACTGGATAAGAATGAGCGCCAAGCTTACCGCCAGCAGGCTTACAGCTATTGCAATGAACAATTGCAAGCTGGTGAAGACATTGCCTTGCAAGAACTGGCTCAGGAATTACCGACGTTGGGTGATAAAGATTTCAAAGCGTTCTCCACCGAGCAGGGTTATGCACTGGAAGAGACGTTTCCTGCCGATCGTAGTACGTTGCGTCAGCTCACCAAGTTTTCCGGCAGTGGCGGCGGGTTGAGCATTAACTTCGATGCCTTGCTGTTAGGCGAACGTATTTTCTGGGATCCGACTACCGACACCTTAACGATCAAAGGCACACCACCTAATCTGCGCGATCAATTACAACGTCGACTGGGCGGAGGGAACTCGTAATTTTGGGGCTGATTTATCAGCGGATGTGAGTTGTGGGTCAATGGCGTCATGAAGTGGAAAGCCGCAGTGATGGTTTTTCGCCGAAGGGCGCTTTTTTATGTCGGCGATTGATTGGCAGGAACGGCGGTACGGTTATTGAGTGGTAAAGAGAATAAACACAAAAAATGCCAGACAGTATGAACTGGCTGGCATTTTTCATCGCATCAGCGATGCTTTCTCATTTTCGGCGTCCCGAAATATCGATCTCGCAGATTAAACGCGAACGAAGTCGATATGAGTCAGTTTTGGTTTGAAAGCGTGACGCTGAACAGCCTGAACCTGGACTTTAACTTCTTTACCATCGATAACCAGAGCAACTGGCTCGTTGTAAAAACCAGGTTTCAATTCCATGTTTTTAGTGGTGTCGTGGTCCAGAGCGATAGAAATCGCTGCTTCCGTGCCACCGTAAACGATAGCTGGGAATTTATTTGCTGCACGCAGGCGGCGGCTCGCACCCTTACCCTGGTCGTTACGTACTTCTGCATTGATAGTGATCATTTTGTTTTCTCTCGAAAGAAAATTTACCCTGCTACAGGCGACCCAGTAACAGGTTCGTTAGTCAGTTTACTTTGGGCGAACCCAGAGCAAAGCGGGCGGCATTCTAGCGAAATATCACCCAGACAGCAAACAAAACCGCAAATAAGCTGGGGGGCGCAGGACGCTAACCCAGTGAGTTTGCTCGGCGAAAACGTCCCTGATAATCAAAAACCTTTTCGCGTATTTGCCACCATTGTCCACGCTTACGGGCAACAACAAAATCGGGGGAGCGCAGCAATGACTGTTGGGCAATAACGTCTGCCGCCGTTTGCCATTTAAGCGCGATGCCTGGCGCTCGTTGGTGTGGGCGTAGAAATAGTTGTTCAAAAGCCATGCGCTGCGCCTGAGTGGTTAAACGAAAACGTTCACTGGTGCTGGTGCCATCTTCATCGTAATAGGTGATTTTCAGCCATTCGCCTTTGGCATCCTGACCGGATTCCAGCGCCATCCCGCCACAACGTAACACCAGCGCGTCTTTGAGTTTTAGCGCCGCCTTGAGCATATCATCGGGGTCGACCAGCACGGCCTGACACTGATGACAGCGGCGGGCGGCAATATCATTTTCTGCACCGCAATCAGGGCAGATTTTAAAGCGGAAACGGTAATCACATTGGGCGCGATGCCCCTCATCATCCTCAAACCAGCCCTGGCAGCGGCGGCCAAAATGCTCGATGATTTCGCCAGATTCAGTGCATTTCCCCCAGAATAGGTTAGCAAAACCGCAGTCAGGACAAAAAACCTGTACTGGCTGGCTATCGCCATGGGGCTTGCTGGAGCCGACTTCTGGTGTAAACAAGTCGTGTGGGTTGCCCGCGTAATCCAGAATTAGACAATCTTCTTTACCCGGTGATAAGCGTAATCCGCGCCCGACAATTTGTTGGTAGAGGCTGACGGACTCAGTAGGGCGCAAAATAGCGATTAAATCTACATGGGGAGCATCAAAGCCGGTAGTCAATACGGCGACATTAACCAGATAACGTAATTTCTGTTGTTTAAATGCATGAATCAGCGCATCGCGTTCAACGGCGGGCGTTGCTGCGCTGATTAGCGCCGCCTGACCGGCGGGTAGCAGGCCATAAACTTCTTTGGCATGTTCCACCGTGGCGGCAAAAATCATCACCCCTTTGCGTATGGCCGCATATTCAATGATTTGGCTAATAATATGCGGTGTAATACGCTGTTGCTGTTTGAGTTCTCGGTCTAAATCAGCTTCAGGGAATAGGCCGTTGCTGTTGCTGGTCAGGCGGCTGAAATCATATTGTACCACCGGCATATCCAGCCGTTCTGGTGGAACCAGAAAGCCGTTCTTAATCATATAGCGCAGCGGTAATTCATAAATACAGTCGCGAAACAGGCTGTTCTCATCACCGCGAACCATACCATGATAGTGAAACTGATAAATCCACCCTTTACCCAAGCGATAAGGCGTGGCGGTTAAGCCCAGCAAACACAGCTTGGGGTGGTTTTTTTGCAAATGCTGAATGATTTGTTGATATTGGCTATCGGCATCGTCACTGATACGGTGGCATTCATCGATAATCAACAAGGAAAAGGCGCTGTCAAATAATGACAGGTTACGAGCAACCGACTGCACACTGCCGAAGACCACTTTACCTGCACTTTGCCGTTGTTGCAGGCCAGCAGCAAAAATATCAGCCTCCAGACCATAGGCACAGTATTTAGCGTGATTTTGCGCCACCAATTCTTTAACGTGAGCCAATACCAGCACCCGGCCTCGGGCCAACTTTGCCAACTCGGCAATAACCAAACTTTTTCCTGCTCCAGTCGGTAGCACAATCAACGCCGGTGATTGATGGCGGCGAAAGTAGGCAATAGTGGCGTCAACGGCTTCTTGCTGATAGGGGCGTAGAGTGAAAGCCATCACTTAGCTTACCCGGCATAGAAGGGAGGTCATGGGTAACATATCCTTAATATTTTCAGCGAAAATTATCCAGCCATAGCGGTAAAAACTTTCTATTATTATGCCTATTCCGTGCTATCGGTGCGAGAACCTCTCGCTTGGATGCAACTGTTCCTAGGATGATGAGGCAACCCTCGCTATACTGATTAGTCTGATAGACAGCAAATGATATTCCTCCTATACGATTATTACTGCTTCATTTAATTTCTGGTTTTGCTACTCATTTGGGTGGGCAAGGCATTGTGTTGATTGGCAACACCATCATATAAACAGGCAAAGTAGATTCAATGCGATTGGACAAGTTTTTATCTCAGCAATTAGGGGTTAGCCGTGCACTGGTTGCACGTGAGTTACGGGCAAAACGCGTTACCGTTGATGGTGAAATCGTCAAAACCGGCGCACTGAAACTGACTCCAGAACAGGAAGTGATGTTTGACGGCAATCTGTTACAACAACAGGTTGGGCCGCGTTACTTTATGCTGAACAAGCCACAAGGCTATGTATGTTCCACCGAAGATCCCGATCATCCGACCGTGCTGTATTTCCTCGATGAGCCGGTTGCCTACAAATTACATGCCGCAGGGCGTTTGGATATCGATACCACCGGTTTGGTACTGATGACGGATGATGGCCAATGGTCGCACCGCATTACTTCACCGAAACACCATTGCGAGAAGACCTATCTGGTCACCTTGGAACATCCGGTCGCGGATGACACCGCAGAGCAATTTGCCGTGGGCGTACAACTGCATAATGAACCGACGTTGACTAAACCGGCTCAGCTTGAAGTCATTGAGCCGCAACAGGTGCGTTTAACCATCAGCGAAGGGCGTTACCATCAGGTAAAACGCATGTTTGGTGCTGTGGGTAACCGCGTAGTGGCTCTGCATCGTGAACGTATTGGCGCGATCGTGATGGATGATGATTTGGCTCCTGGCGAATACCGTCCATTGACCGAAGAAGAAATAGCCAGCGTAGGCGCTCCGCATCTCTAGCAGCCAACGTTATTTCAACGTTGCGTCCCTCGGTGATTAGGTTACTGGTTTTTTCCTGCGTTCTCAGGGTGAAAATTCTGAGAACCTAGGCTATTGAAGGAGTTATTGAGCGTGCAAGAGAACCGGACATCCCATATTGGTCTGATCTTTATCTTGGGGCTACTTTCCATGTTGATGCCCCTGGCCATTGATATGTATCTGCCCAGTATGCCAATTATCGCCAAAGAGTTTGGCGTTGGGGATGGCAGAGTACAAATGACCCTGAGTGCCTATGTGCTCGGTTTTGCTATTGGCCAGATGTTTTATGGCCCGATGGCGGACAGCGTTGGGCGTAAGCCGGTGATCTTATGGGGAACCCTGATTTTTGCTTTGGCTGGTGTGGCTTGTGCTATGGCACAGTCCATTGAACAGTTGATCAATATGCGCTTCCTGCATGGTTTATCGGCAGCAGCAGCCAGCGTGGTGATTAATGCATTAATGCGGGATATGTTCAGCAAAGACGATTTCTCGCGCATGATGTCATTCGTGGTGTTGGTGATGACCATTGCCCCTTTGCTGGCTCCGATTATCGGCGGTGCCTTGCTGCTGTGGTTCAGTTGGCATGCGATTTTCTGGACAATAGCTGGCGCGGCGTTGATCGGTGCGGTGTTGGTCGCCTTCTTTATCAAAGAAACGCTCCCGCCAGAGCGGCGGCAGACATTTCATCTGCGTACCACTATAGGTAACTTTGCCTCACTGTTTCGCCACAAACGTGTACTGAGCTATATGCTGGCCAGCGGCTTTTCTTTTGCGGGTATGTTCTCATTCCTCAGTGCTGGGCCTTTTGTTTATATCGAGTTAAACGGCGTTTCACCGCAAAACTTCGGTTATTACTTTGCGCTGAATATTGTGTTCCTGTTCCTGATGACGTTAATCAATAGCCGCAATGTTCGTCGGGTTGGCGCGATCAAAATGTTCCGTTTCGGTTTATCCGTGCAATTGGTCATGGGAATGGGGCTGCTGGTAGTTTGTGCGTTGGGGCTGGGTTTCTGGGCGTTAGTCTTCTGTGTCGCCGCTTATGTGGGCTGTATCGCGATGATCACTTCCAATGCGATGGCCGTGATTTTGGATGATTTTCCTCATATGGCGGGCACCGCATCATCTTTGGCTGGAACCTTGCGGTTTGGTATCGGAGCTGTGGTGGGAACGCTGTTGTCGATGGCACCTTCCCGCAGTGCATGGCCGATGGTTAGTTCAATGGCCTTCTGTATTATTGCCGCTGTATTTTTCTATTTGTACGCCAGTCGGGGTAAGAAAACGGCTTGATTCGTGAATACATAACGCTGCCAGTGATGACTGGCAGCACGCTTTTTGCCTGCTGAAATTCCTGCCTGAACTTTTCTCGTTTGTACGTTTTCTACGTCCTCTATGTCCTTGATGCGATATTTTGTCAGATGACAGTGTTATATTGGTTAGCGTGATAATAATAATGTTTATTACTTGTTAATTTGTTTTGTGACTAAGTTAAAATAAGGAAAGTCATCATTCGGGAAATATACCCGATAAAAACGCCAATTCAGGTAATGGAAAATTCAGTTAGTTTTATTATTATCAAGTAGATAAGTCTATTATTCTGATGTTGTATCCGGCTAAAGTGTTCCTTACTTGTAAAATATAAACGAAGACTAGGTAACCGACTTGCAAGAAAAATGGTTGAGATAGTGGGCGGAAAGGTATACATATAACGAAAAAATGGGATCTAAATCTCAAACTCGCTTTTTCAGTTAGTGTGGGAAAGCGGGAAAAAGCCAGAAAAAGCCAGAAATGACTGAAAACAATCTTGTTGAAGATACGTTTATAGATTGTTATTAATTTACATATTAATGGGGTTCTAATCAGGCATAATGGCGCTTTAACGGCTATAACTTAGTTAGCATGTGACCTTGTTGTGCTTTTGTCATCATTGTTGTTAATTTTTACTAGGAAAGACGCGTGAATAATATTCAACTTTCGGTAGTACATCGTCTGCCGCAAAGTTATCGTTGGTTGTCCGGTTTCATCGGCGTTAAGGTTGAACCGCTTCCGCTAGCGACGATAGACGAAAAAAATAACCTGATGGGGTTGAAATTACTGAGCCATGACGGTCATTCCGCCAAGCTGGTGATGCAGCGCCTGCACCTTTCACTGCAAGAGATTCAGGTTGATTCGGCCATTGTTGAATGGGAAGGGGAACCTTGCCTGTTTGTACACTGCCATGACGAAAGTGCCGCGATGTGCCGCTTGAAAGATGTGGGTGTGGCCATCGCAGAAACCATGACCGCGCTCTATCCTTTTTGATGATACCGACGGTTTTTCAATCGGCCAGTTGCAGTAGCTGCTGAGTGTAAAGCTGCGTCGGAGAAGTCAGTACTTGCCTGCATTCTCCTTGTTCCACGACCTCGCCTTGTTTCAGGACGATTAACTGGTGGCAAAGTGATTTCACCACCTGCAAATCATGGCTGATAAACAGATAGCTTAGTTGATGACGTTGCTGAAGTGATTTTAGCAGTGCCAGAATCTGAGCCTGCACCGATTTATCCAATGACGACGTCGGCTCATCGAGAATTAATAGCTGCGGTTGTAATATCAACGCCCGGGCAATCGCAATTCGCTGACGCTGTCCACCGGAAAACTCAGTTGGATAACGGTGACGGGTTTCTGGATTTAGCCCCACTTCTTCCATTGCGGTGATGACGCGCTGTTCCCGCTCGGCAACGGTGAGTTTTTGATGAACCTCCAAGCCTTCGGCAATAATTTGCCAAACAGCCAGGCGTGGATTGAGTGCTGAATAAGGATCCTGAAATACCACTTGTATCCGGCTGCGGAAGGGCAACATCTGTTTGGCATTGAAGCGGTGCAGTGGCTGACCCGCAAACAGTATTTCCCCCGAGGAGGGCAGTAAACGCAGCAATGCCAGCCCGGTGGTGCTTTTACCCGAACCGGATTCGCCCACCAAACCTAAACTCTCTCCCGGACGTAAATCAAAACTGACGCCGTTGACCGCATAGTGGTGAGCTACCGTTCGTCGCAGCAGCCCTTTTTTAATCGGGAAAGCGACCTGTAAATTTTTTACCTGTAGCAACGGTTCGGTCATCGGCGGCAACGGCAGTGGCTCGCCCTGAGGTTCGGCATCAAGCAATTGTCGGGTGTAGGGGTGCTGTGGGTGAGAAAACAGCGCCTGACGGCTATTAAGCTCCACTCTGCGGCCTTCACGCATCACCGCGACGTTATCGGCCAACCGGCGGACAATATTCAGGTTATGGGTGATAAACAGCAAGCTCATGCCTAATTCTTGTTTGAGTTCCTTCAACAAGGATAGGATCTGCGCCTGTACAGAGACATCCAGCGCCGTGGTGGGTTCATCGGCAATCAATAACTTAGGTTGGGTTAGCACCGCCATTGCAATCATGACCCGTTGCTGTTCACCGCCAGATAGTTGATGGGGAAAATCGCCCAGACGCATTTTGGCATTGCGGATACCGACGCGATCCAGACAACTGATGATTTCGGCGCGCGCCGCTTCTTGCCTCATATTCCGATGGAGTGACAACACTTCCGCCAGCTGTTTTTCAATGCTGTGCAGTGGATTGAGCGATACCATCGGTTCCTGAAAAATCATGGCAATCTGGTTACCGCGAATACTGCGTAGGTGGTCTTCATGAGCATGGAGTAGCGATTGACCGGCAAACAGAATATCCCCACTGGGATAAATCACCGGTGGAGAGGGTAACAACCGCAGCACTGACAGCGCGGTCACGCTTTTGCCTGAGCCAGATTCACCCACTAATGCTAAGGTTTCCCCCGCCTCAATCTGTAACGAAAGTTGGCTGACAACTTGTCGTTCTTGCAGATTTTGACGAAACGCAATACTGAGATTCTGGATATCCAGCAGCGGGGTTGAGGTGGACATATCAGTATGCCTTGCTTGGGTCGAAAGCGTCACGTACCGCTTCGCCGATGAAAATCAACAGAGAAAGCAGCATTGCCAGCGTGATAAATGCCGTTAATCCCAACCAGGGAGCCTGTAAATTGTTTTTCCCTTCCAGCAACAATCCGCCCAATGATGGCGAGCCGATCGGCAAACCAAAGCCAAGGAAATCCAGTGAGGTCAGGGTGGTAATCGATCCACAAAGAATAAATGGCATAAATGTTAGCGTGGCTACCATTGCATTGGGTAATATATGGCGTGACATAATCACGCGATCCTGTACGCCCATTGCTCGTGCCGCACGGATGTAATCGTAGTTACGGGTGCGAAGAAATTCAGCTCGTACCACGCCAACCAGCGCCATCCAGCCGAATAAAACGGTAATCACCAGTAGCCACCAGAAGTTGGGTTGAATAATACTCGAGAGTAGAATGACCAAGAATAGGGTTGGCATACCCGACCAGACTTCGATAAATCTTTGCCCCCACAGATCGATTTTTCCGCCGTAATAACCCTGTATTGCCCCAACGGCAATCCCTATCAGGCTGGAAAACAACGTCAAAGTTAAGCCGAACAGCATGGATATACGGAAACCGTAAATCACCTGAGCCAGTACATCATTACCGTTACTGTCAGTACCTAGCCAGTTGGTGCGGCTCGGCGGTGATGGAAAGGGAATCTGCGTGTTGAAATTAATGGTGTTATTGGCATAACGGATCGGAGCCCAAATAGCCCAACCGTGATTTTCTATCTGACGGATCACAAAAGGATCCTGATAATCAGCCGCAGTCGTTAGCACGCCGCCGAAGGTCGTTTCGTTGTAATTCACCATAAAGGGCAGATATAGCTTACCCTGATAACTCACCAGCAACGGTCGGTCATTGGCAATAAATTCGGCAAACAGACTGATGATAAACAGGGTCATAAACAGCCACAGCGACCAATAGCCACGTCGGTTATGCTTGAATCGCGCCCAGCGTGCGCGGTTGATATCACTGAGCGAACTCATTGGCGACCCTCGAAATCAATACGTGGATCCACCAGCGTGTAAGTCATATCACTGACAATATTCAACAGCAGGCCAATCAGCGTGAAGATATACAGAGTGCCAAACATCACCGGATAATCTCGTTGTAGCGTCGCGTCGTAGCCCAGTAGCCCGAGGCCATTGAGTGAGAACATCACTTCGATAAGCAAAGAACCGGTGAAAAACATGCTGATAAAGGTGGCGGGAAAACCGGCAATCACCAGTAGCATTGCATTGCGAAATACATGGCGATAGAGAATTTTTTCTTCGCTCAGCCCTTTGGCACGCGCGGTAATCACATAGTGTTTGCGGATCTCGTCCAAAAATGAATTTTTGGTCAGCATGGTTAAGGTGGCGAAGCCGCCGATCACGGTAGCCAGCACCGGTAGTGTGATATGCCAGAGATAATCGGTGATTTTTCCATACCAGGGTAGGGTATCAAAATTACTGGAAACCAGTCCGCGCAGCGGGAACCAGTCGAAATAACTGCCGCCGGAAAACAGTACGATTAATAGAATGGCAAACAAGAAGGACGGAATGGCATAGCCAAGAATAATCAGCGTACTGCTCCAAGTATCGAAGGGCGTTCCGCTACGAACCGCTTTCTTGATACCCAGTGGAATGGAGACCAGATAAATGATCAGGGTACTCCACAGACCGAGGGAAATAGAGACGGGCAGGCTATTTTTGACTAACGCCATTACGGTTTCGCCGCGAAACAGACTGTCGCCAAAATCGAAGCGAGCATAGCGCCACAGCATCTCAAAATAGCGTTGGTGCAACGGCTTATCGAAACCGAATCGTTGTTTGATTTCGGCGATGACTTCTGGATCCAGACCACGGGAACCCCGATATTGACTGTCACCGGGCAAACCGGCACTGATGCCAACTTTTGCACCGCCCAGATTGCCGTCAGAAGCACGGTTTAAACCACTGTGCTGACCGAATTCGATATTGGCAATCGCCTGATCTACTGGGCCGCCGGGCGCGATTTGTACAATGAAAAAATTGATGGTGATAATCGCCCACAAAGTGGGAATGACCAATAATAAACGACGTAATAGATAAGCCCCCATTGTTTACCCCCTAGCGCCGTTCAGCCGGTAAATTCGCGGCTTTATTAACATCGAACCACCAACTGTCAAATCCCAGCGAATAGGTAGGGCGCACGGCGGGCATTGAGAATTTGTCCCAGTAGGCAAAGCGAGTGTGATTGGAATACCACATCGGAATCATGAAGTTATTCCAAGTTAGTACGCGGTCTAGCGCCCGCCCCAGGGAAACCAACGCTTCAGGCTGATCCTGATGGTTGATAATTTGCTTAATCAGGCTATCAATGGCCACATCGCTAACGCCAGGGCGGTTATAGGTGGAGTTGATGTAGTCGCTACTCCAGTACAGCCGCAGGTAAGTGCTGGGATAGGTAAAGGCCGGATAGACGGCAGGTAGCATATCGAAATCGCGGTTACGCAGGCGATTCAGGAACTGGGAACTGTCGACTTCGCGAATATTCATGGTAATGCCCAATCGTTGCAGGTTATGCCTGAACGGTTGCACATATTGAAAATTACTCCCGCTGAGCAATAACAATTCAAAAGTAAAAGGTTGACCCGTTTTATTGTTGATCAAGCGCTGATTCTTGACTTCCCAACCCGCTTGTTGCAGCAGTTCGCGGGCTTTAAGCAGATTATCTCGGTCATTACCGCTCCCATTACTGGAGGGCGGCTGATAAATCTTCTCAAATACTTCAGGCGGGATTTTGCCTTTTAATGGCGCCAGCCAGGCGAGTTCGGCGCTGTCAGGATAGCCTTGGGCGGCATATTGAGTATTCTGGAAGAAACTGTTAGTACGTTGGTAGCTATTGAAGTAGAAGGCTTTATTCATCCAGTCGAAATCAAACGCCAAGGTGAGCGCCTGACGTACCCGACGATCCGCGAATAAAGGACGTTGAATATTAAACGCCAGCCAGCGTGTATTTTGTGCTGACTTATCAGCTAAGTCCTGCTTGATAATGTAATTTTTGGCGAAGTTACTTCCTACATATTGTGTTGCCCAGCTTTTGGGAGAGGTTTCTTCACGTAAATCAAAGGCACCTGCTTTAAAGGCTTCCAGCGCGACTTTGTCATCCAGATAATAGTCATAGCGGATAGTATCGAAATTATACAGGCCACGGTTAACCGGTAGGTTGGCAGCCCAATAATCACGCACTCGCTGGTAAGTCAGGTATTGGCCGATGCGATAATCACCAACGCGATAGGGACCACTGCCCAGCGGCGGCTTACTTAGCGGGTCGCTCAGTTTGTGATTTTGCCAGTAATGAGCGGGTAAAATCGGTAGGCCAATCAAACTTAATAACTGGTCTTTGCTCGGTTGCGGAAATTCAATTCTAACCGTCAGGCGGGAAATGGCTTTAACGTCGACACCTTTAAAGGTGGTGCGAAATTGTGGTACACCTTCGGTCATGAATTTTTTAAAGGTAAAGGCCACATCATTAGCGGTAATCGGTTGATTGTCATGAAAGCGGGCGCGCGGGTTGATGTTGATCTCGACCCAATGCATATCAGCGGGATAGCGTGCGGATTCTGCCACCAGTGGATAATAGCCGCCAACCTCATCATCTGAAGTGGCAAATAGACTGTCATAGAGTCGCTCAGAGCCAACAGCCGCCACGCCTCGCAGGGCGTAGACGTTAAAATTATCAAAGGTACCAATCGTTGCTAGCGTGACGTCACCGCCTTTAGGCGCCGCCGGGTTAACATAGTCAAACTGGGTGAAGTCCGAGGCGTATTTTGGATTGCCTAATAAAGAAAATGCCACACTCTCATTTAGCGTTTCTGCATGCAGGCCAAAACTAAAGATGGCTGCGATCAATGCGGTCAATATCCGTAAGAACATAATAACGGTGAATCCCTACTAATTTGGCTTACAAATACTTTAATTAAACCTATCAGGAGTGGGGGCTATAAGGCAAATTTTAACAGGAATTGTTTTTGTTACAAAATTTCAGCAAGTTATCCAGACCTAATGGCCGACTGAGTAAATAGCCTTGCAAGAAATTAACACCGTGATCAATCAGATATTGCAACTGTTGCTCCGTTTCTACACCTTCAGCGACGGTTTCGATGTTCAGTTTGTTGGCCAACATCAATACCGAATCCAAAACCGGTGCGGTCATGTTTTCAACACTCAGCGAATTTACGAATGCCCGATCGATTTTAATATAGTCCAGAGTAAAGCGTTCCAGATAGATTAGCGCACTGTGGCCGGTACCAAAATCATCCACCGCAATTTTCACCCCTTGCTCACGCAACCAGGCAAACTGGCTGATGGCTTGTTCCTGCTCCACCATGCCCCGTTCGGTAATTTCGAAAATAGGAGAAAAACCTGTGGGAAGTTGTCTCAGCAGGTTAAGTACATCATAACGAAACTTGGGGTCACTCAGATGAAGTGGCGAAATATTAAACGCGAGTTTGGTTTCCGCAGGCAGGATACCCAGTATTTTGTCCGCATCGGCAATAATCAAATCAAAAAGATGGCAGGTGAGTAATCGTATTAGTCCCCGGGCCTCGGCATAGGGAATAAATAAATCAGGTGGGATACGACCTTCAGTGGGGTGCTCCCAACGAATCAACGCCTCTATACCGGAGATTTTACGATTGTCTGCATGGAATACGGGTTGATACTCGACAAAAAATTCGCCGCGTTTCATTCCTCGCAAAATCTCGGTTTCCGGATTCTGGCGATTGGACATAATGTAATAACTCAAAATTCCGATAAAGGCGGACAATACCAAACCACCGAGTAATGTAATACGAATGTCATTGCTAGTGAAATTGACGCTATACAGCAGTAATTTAATGGGGTAACCGGGAATTTGTATTTCCCGCGCCGCGTTTTTCGGCAATTGATCGATAGGAATGACTTTGGTATTGAAGGTTGTCATCGCCTGATCGCCAATGACAATGGCCATACCGTTAACGCCATTGGTGCTGTAATTCAGCAGTAAATAAGGACGCAGATTCAATTCCAGCGTAGTTAATACGCCAGTATTGCCGCGACCAGCCTGACGTAGCCACACGGCAGCTACCGGCAGATTAGGCACCACTGGCGTACCTTGTTGGAGTTTAAAATCCAGCGTCTGGTATAAATTGATTTTCGGATAAATGGCTTTACTGTTTAAATACATTTCCCCGGTGGCCGATGAGCAATAGGCTATATCGTTTTTTACCAGCAAGAATGCTCTGACGCCATTGGTGAAGGCGGCTTTGTATTGCAATAGAGGCTCAGCCTGCTCACAGGGCTTATCCGTTAATGGAATCAACTGAGACATATCGGTTGTCAGCTCATTGAGAAATTGGGATGCATAGCTGATGATGCGCTCACTTTGAGCCGACAATCGTTGTTCGCTGCTGCGATAAAGTAGTAACAATGTAATGGTGACGAAAAAAACAAAGAATATCAGCGAAATAATAGCGCTTTTCTTCATCAGGCGGTGGGCGGACACAATATTGCGAAAGAACGCAGTGTTTGAACCCATGATCGCGCAACTCCTCAGCCTGATAAAAACTATTATTAGTATAAGTACGTTAGCTTTGAAGTGCTACTGGTTTGATATTAAGCCGTAAACTTTAATCTGGATATTAAAGTAATAAATTCCTTGTGATATTTTTGACTAATTTAATGTAGCAGGACACATTAAATAAACTTTATAATATCTTATTTTAATTGTTAAGATGACTTTTTTAGTCATGTTGTCGGAATAAAATCCTGCCGACGACATAATCAACAGCGATTAAGCCAAACCATCATCCACAACTTCCTGCGGATTATTTTACAATAATTAGGTGTGTTGAGATCGCTACAGTAGCAGCAAAAGATATTTTCGATAAAAAAGAGAGATGATTCTTAAAGTGCTGATCATGGCAAAAACAACAAAAAACGCTGCAATGTGGCAGCGTCTTTGATCTCTTCGTTTGGTATTTCCGGACTAGCAAGGAATAGTGTGTTAACTCTGCGTTCGGGCACTCAGTACACGGCGACCATCTTGATAACGTTTATTCCAGTATTTATCACTAAGATTGGAAATCGTTACACCGATACTGGTCGAAGCGTGAACAAATTTGTCATTACCCAGGTAGATACCCACATGACGGCCTGTAGAGCCAGCACGGAACAGCACAAGATCACCGGGACGCAATTTCGTCCGTTGGATTGTTTTGCCGATATCCTGTTGTTCGGAAGTTGAACGTGGTAAATCCATACCAAATTGTTCGCGGAACGTCAGTTGTACAAAAGCGGAACAATCAATACCGCGTTTGCTGCTACCGCCAAGACGATAACGAACACCTTTCCAACCTGCGTACTGCTCTAAAATCTTTGACTTGATGTCAACGTTGCGAACCATCGCTTCGAATTCATCCTGAGAGGCTTGCAGTAAAAGCCCATTCTTATCATTAACTGCACGCATCTCAGTTTGTGCGTTCTGTAAGTTCGAAGTGTTGCTCGAGCTACATGCGGATAACATGACCGCTGCAGCGACTGCGGGAATTAACCGCAGAATATATCTCATAATCGGTTGAGACTTGACCATTGTAATTGTTTTCCCTTGCTGTCCTTACGACGGATGTCGCTACCAAAAAATACCAAACGAAGTGAGACTATTGTTGCCCTGTCAATCAGACAATGACTAATCCGAATAAATGTGCAGGAACGCACAATTTTTATTGGATTAAGCTCAATATACTGGTATTCGAGCGCAAACGTTTTTGAGGTTACCGTAATGACTTATAAAATGCGAGCGCTTTCGTATAGATTTCTATAAGAAATACTGATGTAACATAATGTAAAATTTTAGATAAAAATCTTAATGTTGACTTTATCGCCATTGACTTAAATTAATGCGCGATAGTTTAGGTGATAATACCGACAAATAATGAGAGGCACGGGGGAGTCAATACTCCCCAAAATAAGGGCATCTCAGTATCAGAGTGGTGGGCGATATGCGCCAGGCAAACGCTGGTTTATCCAATCGATTAACCGGTCACTGATCGGGGTGAGTAATATCCAACTCGTACCAACCAATACTATGGAAAGTGCGCCGACAGCAATATCAGTGAACCAGTGTGCGCCGATCATTATTCGTGGCAACGAGAAGATAATGGCGATCATTAATGCAAGAGCAAATGCGCTACGAGAGAAATAACGCAGCATAAAGCAGGCAAATATGATCAGCATCATGCCGTGGTCGCCGGGAAAACTATCGCTGGAAGCATCTTTGGTAGGAATCCCCGTCAATTCGCTAACGCGGTTGATACTCTCAAACACCAGCGTAGGGCTTGGTCGTTTAACCGGTAATAGATGACCTAACTGGTTAAGAAATACCGCGCTAAGTAGCATCACAATACCTATGACGATTAAGCGACGGCGCCCAACGGGCTTTTCTTTTAAGTAGAAATAAAGGTAAAGCATGCCCATAAACAGCAGCGAAATGACGTCGAAGGCACGGTTATTGGTTATTGCCACCACATGCAAAAATGTCGGGCTGGAAAGTAGGTGCTGATTAAAATAGTGGAAAATGGCCGAGTCAATGGCAAACCACCATCCATGATTCGTTGGGATATACCAAGATAAAAGCAGAGCAATACCCAATAAATTGAGTATTAAAATGGTCGGTAAATTACGGCGAGTCATGCAGGAGCCTATATATTTAAATGTTTAATGCGGTATAGCAGATAAACGTACGTTGGGTATTATACCTACTTATGTAAACGAATTTTCAATAAATTACTTTGCAACAAATTCCAATCGCTTTCATTCGAGGTAATCACTTCAATGCGACTATCAGGCGGCGGCGTAGGGCGGGTTTCTATTTGCAAGTCATTGCCCTGACGGTTGACGACCAATGCCCCTTCAGTAATTCTCATCACCCCCTTCACGCGTTCAACAGGACTTAATCTTACCCATTCTAACAGTGGAATAGTGTCAAAAACCGCGTCGCTGTGAAATATCCAACCGCAACTGTGATAGCCTTGCCCTTGATTTAGCGCTCGCCGCCAAGGATCGTTATTCTTCAGGCTCAAAGCTGCCAAGCCTTTGGACTGAGGTTGCTGGTGAGGATGGTGATGAGCAGCATCAGGTAATTCTGAAGTATTACTGTGCTCGATATCCAACAGAGAAACATCAATATTGCCAGCTTCGGCGCTAAAAATCGGGCGCAGACATCCGTGCGTTTGCTGCCATGTCGCTAGAGCTTGGCGGTCAGACTCAGTATAAGTATCCCGCTTATTAGCGATAATAACGTCGGCAGCGGCCAACTGGTCGCGAAAGTTTTCGTTTTCCATATAGCGAGAATCATGTAATTGGCGTGCATCTAATAGACATAAAGTGGCATTAAGGTCGATCCACGGCTGATAGACATCAGAAGTTAATAGAGAAAGAATCTTTTTGGGATGGCCCAGACCGGTGGGTTCGATTAATAACCGATCCGGTTTTGCCTGTTGCAGCAACATATTTAACCCCACCTGCATTGGCAGGCCGTTAACACAACACAGGCAGCCACCTGGAATCTCTTTTAATATCGCACCGCTCTCGGCAAGCAGGGCACCATCAATGCCAATTTCACCAAATTCATTCACTAATACCGCCCACTTTTCGTGCTCTGGTTTTTGGGATAAGAGGTGGCGAATTGTCGTGGTTTTACCACTGCCAAGGAAACCGGTAATTAAATTGGTTTTTGTCACCAGATCACTCCTGAACATAAAATTGACGATTTAATTAGAAGATAAAAAAATGAAGGGTAGTGAAAGCCTGATTCTTTCGGGCGATATTACATGATTTGACATTCTCCCTACCAAAAAAATGAACTGGTCTCATAAAATCGCACAGTTTGTCTCAGATAACCAGCGAGGCCTGAGTGCGAAATTCAATTGGAACCAGACAGTTAGCTTAACTAATTTAATGGCTTATGCGGTGATTAGAGTGATAAAAAAGGCCTTATCGTTGCCATTGCTTTAGCCTGAATCATCTATTCTTTAATCAGGCATAGTGGAGTTGAGGTGACCATGAGCAATTATCGATTATTAGGTCTCGCACTCATCTGTTTTTCCGGAATGGCTTTAGCTGATAACGCCGCCAATACTGGCACCGTTAGTTTTACCGGTGCCATTGTTGATACATCTTGCCAGTTCGAGGTTGTGGTACAAACGCTGGAAACCCATTGTTACCGTAACGGAAAAATTTTTAATCAACGGCAAGTTATTACTGCCGATTCGGCAATGACATTGCAGTTACCGGCCAATATGGGTACCTCGAAAACCGAATGGCTGAATAAACAGCATAGCTTGGCTATTGTTACGATCAGTTATCGTTGATTCAGTCGGTTAGGCGTCGGCAAGCTAACAGATGTTGGTTGAAATGACCGTTTTGTCATCAGCATCACTTTCTCAAGACGGACGGTTTCTGTCGGGCCACCGGTTGTCTCCTGGCGCCGCTTGGCAGATGATGTGACAACAGGTGAAGAATATTCTGTCGGAAATATCTGATGCAGACCATCCTGACTTTGATGGTTCTTTGTTTGAATCAGTGTGGGTTATATCGGAGAACGAAGAGGAAGTGACCACTGGCCTGCAAGGGTTCAGACCAGTGGTGAAGCATACTATGAGTTTTTTTCTACCCATTGGCGGACAGTTTCTTTTGCGCCATGCTGTTGCAAGTTAAGGTAAGCCTGAGTCACAGCTTCAACAAATTCAGTCTGTTGCGGCAGTTCTTCACCAAAGATTCCTTTCAATGCCAGTAGGGCCTGTACACGCTCTGCCCCGTCTTTTGTTTCTGCAATGCAAGCTTTAAAACTGGCCAGCATCGGATCGCGAATATCAATCTCTTGCCCGGCATCGTCAATACCGCCGACATAACGCATCCAGCCGGCAATGCCCAGCGTCAGATAATCATAACGGCCACCGTTCTTCAGGTGCCAGCGCACAGAATCCAGCATGCGTTGCGGTAATTTCTGGCTTCCATCCATAGCAATTTGCCAGGTACGATGTTTCAGCGCCGGATTACGGTAACGTTCGATTAAACGATCAGCATAAGCAGCCAGATCAATACCGCTGACACTGAGTGTCGGTGCCTGTTCGTCCATCATTAACTGACGAGCCGCACGTAAATAATCATTGTCGGTCATACAGTCATTAATATGTTGATAACCCGCCAGATATCCCAGATAAGCCAGGAAAGAGTGGCTACCGTTCAGCATCCGCAGTTTCATTTCTTCGAAAGGTAATACATCAGCAACCAACTGTGCGCCTACTGCCTGCCAGTCCGGGTGACCGGCGACGAATTTATCTTCAATAACCCATTGGATAAAGGGTTCGCAGGCAATACCACATGGTTCGTTGACACCCAGTTCACCAGCGATTTCCTGCAAGGTTTCATCGGTCGCTGCCGGTACAATGCGATCCACCATGGTATTGGGGAAGGTGACGTTTTGACTGATCCATTCAGCCAGTTCAGGATCGCGAGCGCTGGCAACACCCAGCACCGCGTTACGGACGACATCACCATTTTCCGGAATGTTGTCGCAAGACAGCACGGTAAATGGCAGCAAACCACGGACGCGACGCAGGCGTAGTGCCTCAACCAATACGCCAGGCGCAGAGGTGGGAGCTTCCGGTAGTGCCAGGTCGGCTTGCACCATCGGGTGATTCAGATCCAACTGGCCGCTGCCTGGCTCAATGCAATAACCTTTTTCGGTAATGGTCAGGGAAACTATGGCCACCTGCGGTTCCGCCAGTTTTTCCAGTACCTGCATGATGCCATCCAGACGGGCATGCAGCGATTCGTGTACTGCCCCGACCACGATGGCCTGATTACCTTCAGCGCCTTTCTCTAGCACGGAGTACAGGTGATCTTGGCGACGCAGGTCTTGAATCAGACTTTCTCCACCAAACAGGCTGATTTCGCAGATGCCCCAGTCGCCACCGAGCTGATTAAGTACTCGGTCGGTCAACAGTGCTTGGTGGGCACGGTGAAAAGCACCAAAACCGAGATGAACGATACGGCTTTTCAGCTTACTGCGATCATAGGTCGGCAGATGAACAGTATTGGGAAGGGGGCTATTGGCAAGGGTCTTCATACATCGCTCCAGAATAATTTACCTTCCCAATGTCTGTAAGGCGTTGGGAACCAGTAATAAAAATCGGCAAGGGGAAAAGATGTTAGACCAGTTTTTGTTGCTGGTTTATCAGGTTCCACCCGATAGTTGGACGGAAAATTCCCCACATCTTGTCATGCTTAGCGGCTTGCAGTGTAAGGTGATATGACAGAAAATAAAATTGGTTAGTCCAAAAACAGTCAGATTCGTGAGGTGGATCAACCAATTCAGTATTGAGTTTTGACACTGAGCCACCAAAGAGTAAGGTTAAAGCTGAGTGATACCTATCAAAAATCGGTATAACAACATTTAGGCATTCGATCAGGTTATTGAATGAATAGCCACTTAATTCTATTTCGATGATGCAGGTGAGAAGGTAAAAGCAGATGGAACAAACATGGCGTTGGTATGGCCCGAATGACCCGGTTTCGCTGGATGATATCCGTCAGGCTGGTGCAACGGGTGTTGTAACCGCACTGCACCACATTCCAAACGGTGAAGTGTGGCCGGTTGAAGAGATTAAAAAGCGTCAGGCCGAGCTGGCCGCCAAAGGGCTGGTATGGTCAGTGGTTGAAAGTGTGCCGATACATGAAGAGATCAAAACCCATTCGGGTAACGTTGATCAGCACATTGCCAACTATCAGCAGACGTTACGCAATCTGGCAGATTGCGGTATTGATACCGTATGCTACAACTTTATGCCGGTGCTGGATTGGACGCGTACCGATCTGGAATACACCTTACCAGACGGTTCCAAAGCGCTGCGTTTTGACCAGATTGCTTTTGCTACTTTTGATCTACATATCCTGAAACGTCAGGGGGCGCTGAATGATTATACCCTCGAAGAACAGGCTCAAGCGGCAGATTACTTTGATGCCATGACGGCGGCGGATATTGCCAAACTGACCGCCAATATCATTGCCGGTTTACCGGGTGCAGAAGAAGGTTACACGCTGGATCAATTCCGCGCGCGCCTGGCAGAATATGATGGTATCGATAAAGCCAAGCTGCGTGAAAATATGGCCTATTTCCTGCGGGCTATCGTACCCGTAGCGGAGCAGGTAGGTTTGCGTATGGCGGTGCATCCAGACGATCCTCCGCGTCCTATTCTGGGTCTGCCACGGATTGTCTCTACTATTGAAGATATGCAGTGGCTGAAAGAAACCGTAGACAGTATTTATAACGGTTTTACCCTGTGTACCGGTTCCTACGGTGTGCGGGCGGATAACGATCTGGTCAAGATGATCAAAACCTTTGGCGACCGCATCCATTTCACTCATTTGCGTTCAACTTGCCGTGAAGGCAACCCAAAAACTTTCCACGAAGGTGGGCATTTGCAGGGTGATGTGGATATGTACGAAGTGGTGAAAGCCATCCTGACGGAAGAACAGCGTCGGCAGAAGGCTGGAGATATGCGTCCTATTCCGATGCGACCCGATCATGGTCACCAAATGTTGGATGATTTACACAAGAAAACCAATCCGGGTTACTCGGCTATTGGCCGTCTGAAAGGGCTGGCTGAAGTGCGCGGGGTGGAATTGGCGTTGAAACGGGCGTTTTTCCCTGAATGACGTTAATTCAATAGGTTGACAGTTAAGGGCCGGTTTTACCGGCTCTTAACGTTTGAATCAGCGAGAATTAATCTGCACGTCCCATATAACGACGTTCCGCGATATGGATGCGGATTTTCTCTCCCGGACTGATGTATTCAGGAACCTGAATCGACAGGCCGGTACTCATCACCGCAGGTTTGTTACGGGCACTGGCAGATGCGCCTTTAATGCTCGGAGCCGTTTCCACAATTTCCATATCTACCGTTTGTGGCAATTCCAACGCCAGCAATTGGCCTTCCATGGTCAGGACTTGCATACCCGGCATGCCGCCTTCAGGAATAAACAGTAATTCGTCTTCAATCTGTTCTTTCTTGAAGTTGTACGGCGTGTAATCTTCGTCATCCATAAAGACGTATTCGTCACCGTCAATATAAGAGAAGTTCACTGAACGGCGGCTCAGGGTGATGGTGTCGAGAATATCATCACCTTTAAAACGCTCTTCCACTTTCAGACCGGTACGCACGTCGGAAAACCGCATTTTGTACAAGGTACTCGCACCACGGGCGCTGGGACTTTGTACGTCGATATCTTTTACCAACAGCAATTTGCCGTTGTAGTTGACTGCCATACCGCGCTTAATTTCGTTAGCTCTTGCCATAAAAATAACCCGCCAATCAGGATTGAAGATAAGTTGCGACAAATTACCCGTGCTGCGGGCTACAGGCAAGCAGATAGCGTAAAAAGAGTGAGGAAAAAGCGCGAAATGTTGGCCTGGAACAAGCAATCAATCGACGGCGTAGTCTCTGCCAGAAAAGAACCCACCACCGAGACGGAAATGACTCGATGGCAGGAAGTGTAGGAACTTATTGATACACGGGCAGTATGCCTAATAATGCACTGATATGGGCAATGGCGTTAATCAGACCGAAGGCGATGATAAAGCCGATCATGGGTTTGCCACCCGGAGCCCGGTAAGTTGCCTGTGGGAAGCGGCGGCGAGTGGCGCGCGCCATCAGTGCCGGCACGATCACCGCCCAAATGGTGGCCGCCAGGCCAGCAAAACCAATAGCGTACAGGAAACCGTTCGGGAACAGCAGGGCACCGATGGTTGGCGGTACGAAGGTCACTAGCGCTGATTTTGCCCGACCGATGCCGTCATCGGCGAATTTAAAGAAGTCGGCGATATAGTCGAACAAGCCAAGAGAGACGCCGAGGAATGAGCTAGCCAGTGCCATATAGGAGAAGGCATTGAGCAACTGACCGGTAATTGGGCCAGCGGAAACGCTATCCATCTGTTTTAGCAGGCTACCAATATTGCCGCCATCGGCGATCACCACTTTGAAGGCATCCCGGGTAATATTGCCCTGAATCACATACTGCCACAGGATATAAATTGCCAGCGCAATCAGCGTGCCGTACAGCAGGCTGCGTACCACGGATTGGCTATCTTTACGATAATACTTCACTAGCCCCGGCACGTTGCCGTGGTAGCCAAATGAAGTCAGCAGATAAGGCAGCGCAGCCAGCGCATAAGGCAGATAACTGGCGTTGCTCTGGTTCTGGTTAAATAACACCTCGGCCTGCACGTGGGTATACATATCACCAACTGACATGATGAATGTGATAACCATTCCGCCAATTAATATAGTGCTTAAGCGGTCAACGGCACGGGTGGATAACCAGACGATAAAGGCGACAATTGCCGCGAAGACTAGACCGGCGCTGGTTTGGCCAACACCAACAATACCATTTAGCGTATGGGCAATAATTGAACCACCCGCCGAGATATAGGCATAAGTCAGAATATAAAGTACGAAAGTAATGGAGAGGCCGTTAATCGAACTCCACATGCGGCCGAGCAGATCTTGCACCATAGTATGGAAGCTGGCACCGGTCGGGTAGTTCAGGTTGGCTTCCAGAATCATCAGGCCGGAAATCAGCATACATGCCCAGGTATAGATCAGCAGCGCGACAGATCCGCTAAACCAAACGCCTGCGGTAACAATGGGGATTGAGAACATTCCCGCGCCGACGGCGGTACCTGCTACGATCATCGCGCCGCCAAGAATGGACGGGCGGGATGGGGACTGAGTAGAGTCCATTGACATCTATTGCTCCTGAAAGACCCAGTGAGGGTAAAGTTCTTTTGTACTAGCTCAATGGTACATTGGCGGTGAGCCAGTGTAAATAGCGGAATAAGCTGGCTCTGAATAATTAACGGCAGATTTTCTGCGGAGTGAGGGTTAAAGCTAAGTGTTAGGTTAAAAAACAGACAGAGTTATGGGTAATGACAGCATTTACTGACGCCGGATGGCAGCTTCAAATAATAGTCATGGCAGTTATGGGGGGCGCTTGCTATTGTCCACCATCAACCCTGCCAGCCCACCGGAGAATGACTGATGGACTGTCGCTCAGATTGCGGTGCTTGTTGCATTGCTCCCTCGATTTCCAGCCCCATTCCCGGAATGCCTTTGGGCAAACCCGCCAACGTTCGTTGTATTCATTTGTCCATTGATATGCGCTGCGGTATTTTTTACTCCCCGCAACGTCCGAAAGTGTGTGCCAGCCTGCAAGCCCAGCGGGAAATGTGTCATACCCATCGTCAAGAGGCATTGGTGTATCTGATTCAACTGGAAGCCGCTACCGCGCCATTCTGATGAAAACAGAGAATTTCAGGCATAAAAAAGGCGATATTAGATATCGCCTTGATTTATCAGTGATACATTGATGCGGTTAAGCGCCAGCAGGCACCGCGTGGGCGGTATTTTTCAGCACTGGCCCACTGTACCTCTCAATTTCCAACTGTGCCATTTGGCCACAGTTACCCTGCGCCAGACTGGATGAACCGATATCGAAAGTCAGGCAATTGATATTGCCGTTTTTACAGATAGAACCCTGTTCTGCGGGTTCTGCCGGATCAAACCACGCCCCTTCACTGACGCGTACCACGCCCGGACGAACATCTTCGGTGATCACTGCACCCACCAGAATCTGCCCACGGTCATTAAAGGCGCGAACCAGATCGCCATTAGTAATACCACGGGCACTGGCATCCTGCGGGTTGATTAAAATAGCTTCGCGATCGGCAACCGCGTACTTTTTCCGCAATGGCGTATTATCCAACTGGGAATGCAATCGGTTGATCGGGTGCGCCGTATTGAGTGACAACGGATACTTTTTCGCTTCCGGCCCGCGATACCATTCGTGCGGAGGCATCCAGGTCGGAATGCCCTGACAATCGGCATAACCCATTTTGGCAATGGCATCTGAATAGATCTCAATCTTGCCTGAAGGTGTACCCAGCGGGTTCAGCAGCGGATTTTCTCGATAATCGGCAAAACGGACCCATTGCTTATTGGCTTCTGGAATAGGGAAGCGAATGTAGTTATTCGACTGCCAGAACATATCAAATGGCGGCAGGGCAACCCGTGCCGTTCTGGCTTGGGATTTCATATCGTCGTACATGGATTTCAACCACTGGGTTTCGTCTTTACCGTCGGTAAAGGCATCGATCACTCCCAGTTTGGTTGCCATGGCGGCGAAAATATCGAAATCATTGCGCGATTCATGCTGCGGTGGCACGCACTGATGCATCGGGAAAACATAGAGTTGCGAGTAATCGCCGCCCATTTCCAGATCGTTGCGTTCGTAGCTGGTGGTTGCGGGTAACACGATATCGGCGTATTTGGCCGTCGCTGTCCAGTAGGGTTCGTTAACCACGATGGTTTCAGGGTGCTGCCAAGCCTTGATCAGATTGTTGGTGTCTTGATGCTGGTGGAAGGTGTTACCACCGGCCACGTATACCATTTTCACATCGGGATAAGTGACTTTGGTACCGTTGAAATCGATGGTTTTTCCCGGATTGGTCAGACATTCTGCAATGCGTGCTACCGGAATCGGTGCCGGAGAGTTCTTCGGTGCGTTACCGGCAGAAATACCGGGCAAAATGCCGCCTTTGGCTGTCGGGCTACCACCGGAAGAGTAGTGATAGCTGAAACCGAAGCCGCCACCCGGTAAACCAACTTGGCCGAGCATTGACGCCACCGTGACTAACAGCCAGTGCTGCTGCTCGCCGTGATGCTGGCGCTGAATCCCCCAGCCGCCCATAATCATGGTGCGCTGTTTGGCCATATCTCGTGCTAGCTGCCGCAGGACTTCAGCATCAACGCCACTGATATCTGCCGCCCATTCAGCATTTTTAGGCTGACCATCGTTTTCACCCAGTAAGTAGGCTTGGAATTTGTCAAAACCGACGGTGTAGGTTTTAACGAAATCGGGATCATACAATTTTTCAGTTAATAAGGTATGAGCGATGCCGATCAGCATCGCGCTATCGGTATAAGGGCGTGGGGCGATCCATTGGGCATTAGTAAATTTGGCGCTATCGTTATACACCGGATCAATACTGATCACTTTGGTGCCTTTCTTTTTCAGCGCTTCAAAACCGGTTTGGCCGACGTGATCCGGAATATTCCAGCTATTCTTCAAGGTGATCATTGGGTTACAACCCCATAAAATCACCAGCTCGCTGTTTTCCACCACGTTTGGCCAAGCGGTTTGTTGCTCATAAACCTCCATGGAACCGACAACGTGGGACATAATCACCTGAGCGGCACCGGTGGAGTAGTCACCAGCATAACCGAGGAAACCGCCGGTCAAGTTCATCAAACGTTGCAGCAGGGTACGGCTGTTGTGCAGCATACCGACGCTTTTCCAGCCGTAAGAACCGGCATACAGCGCCTGCGGGCCATGATCTTTTTGTACGCGGGTAATTTCCCCACACACCAGTTCGACGGCTTTATCCCAGCTAACGCGTACCCATTCATCACGACCACGTAATTCAGTGTGACTACCCGGCCCGCCTTCCAACCAGCTTTTGCGAACCATTGGGTATTTGATGCGGTTTTCCGCATGTACTTGATAAGGTGCCATAGTGATCAGATCGTTAGGCCACGGGTCGTCTTTGATCGGCTGAACGCCGACCATGCGGCCATTTTCTACGATGGCTTCAAATGCGCCCCAGTGTGCGCCGGTCAGAATCCCTTTCTGTGCCTGGCGCAGCGCCAGGAACTGAGGTAATGCCTGGCTGATCGCTTCCGCCAAGGCGGATTTCGGCCACAGACCGGCAACTAAAGGAAGCGCCGCTAATGCACTGGTGCCCATCAGGAAACGTCGGCGGCTCATTTGTAATGGTTTTTGTTGGTATTTGCTCATTTTCGCCTCTCGCTTACGACTTGGCCGGCATATCACTGGCATGTTTTTGTACGTATTGTGTCAGTACGCGTAACTGCTCCTGAGTCAGGGAAGTGCGCGGTGCCATGCCTTTAATCACACCAATCCACTGGTTGGCATTAAAACGGTCCAGAGCGGTCAGTCCGTGGCAACCCGTACAGTTGGCTGACATCATATCAGCGGAGTAGCGCCAAATTTTTTGTTGATCGTCCACCAGTTGTTTTTTCGGTAACCAAACCTGCAATGCCACTTTGTGCCAGATCAGATCGGTTTCTGCATCGGTTTGGGTTGACAGGGTTTTCAACGCTTTCTGTGCATCTTCACCCAGCAACACACTCAGAATACGTTTGCCTTGGGCGGCATAGAACACTTCAGCCACGCCATCTTGTTGCCAACCATTCACATCGACCAGTACCTGATCACCTTGCTGCTTAACCACGTGAACCTCGGTGGATGGCATCAAATTACCGGCGTTGTGGCTGTCACCCGCTTTCATAAAGAATGGCTCGGTGGCAATGGTATAAAGGGTGGTCGCATTCGGTGGTGTTTGAGCAGCGGCGGTAGCCAGTTCGGCGGCACCGGCCTGGGTCAGTTCACTCATATCGGGCAGAATGTGAGCAACACCTTTATGGCAGTCGATGCAGGTTTCACCGTTTTTGATGGCAACGGGGTGCTGAATTCGTGCTTCAGCACTTTGTGCAGTGATATCCATCGCATCAAAACTGTGGCATGAGCGGCAAGTCGCGGAGTCACTCTCTTTAAGGGCTTTCCACACTGATTGCGCCATCGCCAGTTTATGGGCCTCATACTTCTCTGGCGTGCTGATGGTGCCAGCCATTTCACCATAAATGTCTTTGACTGCGCGGATTTTGGTCCATAAGTAATCCAGTGGCTCATGCGGAACGTGACAATCGGCACATTCGGCACGGATCCCTTTGGGATTTTGGAAGTGGATGCTGCCCTGATATTCAGCTAATGGTTGTTGCATGGTATGGCAGGAAACGCAGAAAGCTGTGTCACTGGTTTTATGGAAAACGGTGGCAGTTCCAGCCAACAAAGCGGCACCGAGGATGATGCCTATCAGCAGTAGCCATAGCCATCCCCATCGACGTCGCTTACCGAATTCAGTCTGTTTTTTGCTCATATTGCATCCTTGTTATATCTCTAATAATTTTTATAGAAAGAAGATTGGTGTAGGTTGGACAAGACGGTACTTTGTCCATAATTAAAGTATGTTTATTGTAAGTGGATTATTCGCTGAAAACTAACTAGATAGAGGTATTTGGCAAGATTAGTTCAAAATTGCTGAATATAAATGCCATGAGTGCTCATTTTTCTACCAACCATTGTCAATAACGTGATGAAATGGTTGGTTATATACTTATTTACATAACGCTATTTTTTTAGTGTGATGAGCGATAAAATTGCGTTGTTAACCATAAATGAATGGCATTGGCACTGGCCTCAAAGTGGGGCTCCGGTAGCTTGGCCGGATCGCACCAAATCCATTGTTCGCATTTCTCCGGCTCTTTGTTTTCCACCTCACCGCCGGAATATTTAGCCAGTAAACACACTGAAACCGTATGCTTGCCCTCCGCCTGCCAAGTCGCAATATTATTCGTCAGGGCAATGACCTGCGGTTGCTGAATGAGTAACCCGGTTTCTTCAGCCACTTCACGTACGGCACATTGTTCAAAGGATTCCCCGGCCTCCAGATGTCCACCAGGAATTGACCAGTAAGGCGCGTGCTTACCGCAGCGTTTCCCCAAGAGTATCAGCCCTTGTGCGTTAACCATGATTACACCGACACCGACTACCACAGACATATTTTCTCTCCATCAGCAATTCGTCAGCAAAGTATGCCATTTCTACATTTATCCCGTTGAGCAAATGGAGCGTTAAACTAGAAATGTGCGGAACATCAAAAATCCATAACGACGGAATGAAGAAAACTTGCATAAACCCCAATGTGCAAACACACTGATTGAAACGTTTCAGCGTTATCTGACTCACCAAGTGATAAAGGGTAACGCTCCTTTTTCTCATAGTAGCTGAACGATTCAATTTCGGCAGGAGAGGAGACTTATGTTCCAGTTGTCACTGAAGAATATCCATCTGGCTGCTCAGGCAACCGAAAAAAACGACGCTATCAGGCAAGTCGCCGCCGCACTGACCGAAGCCGGTTGTGTGGATGCCGCCTATGTTGATGGCATGCTGCAACGAGAACTGCAAACCTCGACTTATTTAGGTAATGGCATTGCGATTCCTCATGGTACGACTGATACCCGCGATCTGGTGCGTAATACCGGTGTGCAGGTGTTTCAGTGCCCGCAAGGCATTGCCTGGGGCGAAGATCAAACCGCTTACATCGTGATTGGTATCGCCGCCCGTTCGGATGAGCATTTGGCGCTGCTGCGCCAGTTGACGCACGTTTTGAGCGATGATGCAGTTGCAGCACAACTAGCGAAAACCACATCGGCGGAAGAGTTACGTAGCTTGTTGATGGGTGAGAAAAAAACGGCGGAGTTCCATTTCGATACTTCACTAATTACCCTCGACGTAGCCGCTGACAGCCTGATGACCCTGCAAGCGCTAAACGCAGGCCGTCTGCAACAAATTGGTGCTGTGGATGCGGGCTTCGTCAGCGAAGTGATTACCCGCACGCCATTAAACCTGGGGCAGGGCATCTGGCTTAGTGACAGCCGCGCAGGCAATTTGCTCAGCGCGGTGACGCTCAGCCGTCCGGTCGCTCCTTTTGAGCATAACGGCGATAAAGTTGCCCTGTTGCTGACGGTGTCGATGGCGGATCAGCAACCGCTGATGGTGCTGAACTATTTAAGCCATTTACTGTTGGCAAAAAAAGCTGACGCTTTGCTGAACGCTGATGCGGCCACCGTGCTGGCATTGCTGACCAGCGAATATGTAGAGCAGAGTCAGGCACTCAGTGCAGAATTTGTTATTCGTAATGAGCACGGGCTGCACGCGCGCCCAGGTACGATATTAGTTAATACAATCAAACAGTTTACCAGTGAAATTACTGTGACCAATTTGGACGGCACCGGTAAACCAGCAAATGGACGCAGTCTGATGAAAGTAGTGGCACTTGGTGTTAAAAAAGGGAACCGCCTACGCTTTACCGCTAACGGTGAAGATGCGCAGACAGCATTGGATGCGATTGGTGCAGCTATCACCGCAGGTTTAGGGGAGGGCGCAGCATGAGCAGAAGAGTCGCTACTATTACCCTGAACCCGGCTTACGATCTGGTTGGGTTCTGCCCAGAAATTGAACGCGGTGAAGTGAATCTGGTGAAAACCGCCGGTCTGCACGCTGCCGGTAAAGGCATTAATGTCGCTAAGGTTCTAAAAGATCTGGGTATCGATGTCACTGTCGGCGGGTTCCTGGGTAAAGATAATCAGGACGGTTTCCAGCATTTATTCAGCAATCTGGGCATCGCCAACCGTTTTCAGGTCGTGCCGGGTCGTACCCGAATTAACGTCAAACTGACAGAAAAAGACGGTGAAGTGACGGATTTCAACTTCTCCGGTTTTGATGTCAGCAAGCAGGATTGGGATCGTTTCGTGACCGACTCCCTGAGCTGGCTAGGCCAGTTCGATATGGTTGCCGTCAGCGGTAGTTTGCCTTCTGGCGTCGATCCAGATGATTTTACCGATTGGATGAAACGCCTGCGTAGCCAGTGCCCGTGCATTATTTTCGACAGTAGTCGTGAAGCGCTGGTTGCTGGTCTGAAAGCATCGCCGTGGTTGGTTAAACCCAACCGTCGTGAGCTGGAAATTTGGGCTGGCCGTCCATTGCCAGCCTTATCTGATGTGGTGGAAGCCGCTCATGCATTACGGGATCAGGGCATTGCCCACGTAGTGATTTCGTTGGGTGCTGAGGGGGCGCTATGGGTTAACGCTTCCGGTGCCTGGTTGGCTAAACCACCGGCTTGTGAAGTTGTCAGTACCGTTGGTGCCGGTGACTCGATGGTTGGTGGTTTGATTTATGGCCTGCTGATGCGCGAATCCAGTGAACATACGCTGCGATTGGCAACGGCAGTGGCTGCTTTGGCTGTCAGCCAGAGCAACGTTGGTGTTACCGATCGTCCGCAACTGGCCGCCATGATGGCCAGGGTGGATCTAAAACCTTTTAATTGATCTTCGGAGGCGAAATGAAAACGCTACTGATAATAGACAGCGCACGGGGAACGGCCAGTGGACATCTGGCAACCTTAATGCTGGGTGCAGCGGCGGCCAAGGCCGGGCTGACATGGGTTGAAAAAGCGGACGAGGCTGAACTGGTGATAGTCGCCGGTTCCACCGTACCAGCAGACAGCGCGCTGAACGGTAAGAAAGTTTACCTTGGCGATTTGGACAAAGCGGTTCGTGACCCAGATGCGTTCCTGGCCGACGCGGTTGTCAGCGCGCAGCCTTATCAGGCTGCCGTTGCTACACCTGCGGTAACTCACGGGCCAAAACGTATTGTTGCTATTACTGCCTGCCCAACAGGCGTAGCTCACACCTTTATGGCGGCTGAAGCCATTGAAAGTGAAGCAAAAAAACGTGGTTGGTGGGTGAAAGTTGAAACTCGTGGTTCGGTGGGCGCAGGCAACAGTATTACGCCGGAAGAAGTGGCCGCGGCCGATTTGGTCATTGTGGCAGCGGATATTGAAGTGGATCTGGATAAGTTTGCCGGTAAACCGATGTATCGCACTTCCACCGGTCTGGCATTGAAGAAAACCGTGCAGGAGCTGGATAAAGCCTTGGTTGAAGCTGAAGTGTACCAGCCGAAATCCCACGGTGGCGGCGGCGTGAAAAAAACCGAAGGCGGCGGCGCTTATCGCCATCTGCTGACTGGCGTTTCTTACATGTTGCCGATGGTGGTGGCTGGCGGTCTGTGTATTGCGTTGTCATTTGTCTTCGGTATCAAAGCCTTTGAAGAGAAAGGTACTTTGGCCGCAGCGCTGATGCAAATCGGTGGTGGTTCAGCCTTCGCACTGATGGTGCCTGTATTAGCCGGTTTTATTGCCTTCTCCATTGCCGACCGCCCAGGTTTAACCCCTGGTTTGATCGGCGGGATGCTGGCAGTCAGCACGGGTGCCGGTTTCCTCGGTGGGATCATTGCGGGTTTCCTTGCCGGTTATGTTGCTAAAGCGATCAGCACCAAACTGCGTTTGCCGCAGAGTATGGAAGCGCTTAAACCGATATTGATCATTCCGCTGGTGGCCAGCTTGATTGTCGGTTTGGTGATGATTTACGTGGTCGGTACGCCGGTGGCGAAAATCATGGAAGGTCTGACTCACTGGCTGCAAGCTATGGGTACGGCGAATGCGGTACTGCTGGGTGCTATTCTGGGTGCCATGATGTGTACCGATATGGGCGGCCCGGTGAACAAAGCGGCCTATGCTTTTGGCGTGGCATTGCTGAGTTCTGCGGTTTATGCACCTATGGCGGCGATTATGGCGGCAGGTATGGTGCCACCGCTAGCGATGGGGCTGGCGACGCTGCTGGCACGGCATAAATTCGACAAAGGTGAGCAAGAAGGCGGTAAAGCGGCGTTGGTTCTGGGTCTGTGCTTTATCTCTGAAGGGGCGATTCCGTTCGCCGCACGTGACCCAATGCGCGTATTGCCTTGCTGTATCGCCGGTGGTGCATTAACGGGGGCGCTATCTATGGCGTTCGGTGCCAAATTGATGGCACCACACGGCGGCCTGTTTGTGTTGCTGATTCCTGGTGCTATTCATCCAGTGTTGCTGTATCTGGTGGCGATTGCTGCCGGTACTCTGTTGGCCGGGGTGCTGTACGCATTCCTAAAACGTGCGGATGCGCCCGTTGCCAAAGCAGTGTAACTACTCTGTTTGAGCCAAAAAAAACCGGAGTGCAGACTCCGGTTTTTTTATCCCGTGCGCCTTGTATCCCCGACCTTCAGGGCTGGGAGGATGTCAAGGATGATAACGCGTGTTCCGCGCCACTTTTAGCCTTTAGCTTGAGATTTCAGCCAAGCAATCTCTTCCGGCCAAATATCAGGATTGACGGTTTCCAGAATTAACGGAATATTGTCAAAACGTGGATCGCGCATAATGTAGCTGAACACGGTTTTACCGATATTTCCCTCGCCAAGACTATGATGGCGATCGACCCGGCTATTGAATTCGCTCTTGGCGTCATTCAGATGCATTCCACGCAAATATTCAAAACCGACAATTTCGCCTAAGGCGGCAAAAGTACGCTCACAGTCGTCTTCGGTTCGCAGGTCATAACCGGCAGCAAAAGCGTGGCAAGTATCGATACATACGCCTACCCGACTTTTATCTTCCACCCCATTGATAATGGCTGCCAAATGTTCGAACTTGAAGCCCAGGTTGCTACCTTGCCCGGCGGTATTTTCAATAACGGCGGTCACGCCCTGAGTGGCATCCAGCGCGATATTGATCGATTCGGCAATCCGAGCCAGACAGCGTTCTTCATCGATTTGCAGTAAATGGCTACCTGGGTGGAAGTTGAGTAAGGTCAATCCCAGTTGCTGACAGCGCGTCAGCTCGTCAATAAAGGCTTCGCGAGATTTATCCAGCGCCTCCCTCACCGGATGGCCCAAATTAATCAGATAACTATCATGAGGCAAAATATGTGCTGCGTTGTAGTTAAGCTCAGCGCAGGCTCGTTTGAATTTTTCAATAACATCTTCTGCCAACGGGGCAGCACGCCATTGGCGCTGATTCTTGGTAAATAATGCAAAGGCGGTTGCGCCGATTTCGTTCGCCCGAATAACGGCTTGATCTACGCCGCCTGCCGCGCTGACATGTGCACCGACAAATTTCATTCAATTCTCCTTTAATATCACGCTCATTATGGCATTGATAACGATCGGATTGAATGACTGACGGCGGATTACACCTGAGGGAACGAAAAACCCTCTACCGATGGGCAGCAGAGGGCAGATTACGTCGGTTGGCGGACATTAGCCAATCCAGTGTTGAACCAGCATATTAATAGTGCCACCGCCGACAATCAGCCAGATAAACAGTAATAAAGCCAGCAACAACGGTTTTACCCCGGCTTGACGGATAGAACCTATATGGGTTGTCAGACCTAATGCCGCCATCGCCATCGCCAGCAAGATGGTATCCAGCGTAATCAGATGGTTCACCACTGGCTCAGGTAATAAATGCAAAGAGTTAAACCCGGCCATCGCAATAAAGATCACGGCGAACCAAGGAATAGTGATAGCACTTTTCTGATTTTGAGCTGAAGGATGGCGGTTATGGCTAAGATAACCCGATAACACCAGCAGGAAAGGAGCTAACATCATGACCCGAATCATTTTGGTAATGACCGCTGCATTTTCCGCTTCTGAGCCGATCGCATGACCCGCAGCGACCACTTGAGCAACTTCATGGATAGTTGAACCGGCAAAGATACCAAAGGTTTCCTGAGTGAAAGGAAGCCATTGGTAGTGCAGATTCAGCTGATAAAACCACGGGTAAACAAAGATACACAAAGTACCGAAAATCACTACAGTCGCCACGGCTACGGCAACTTTGCTGGCATCGGCTTTCAAGACCGGCTCCGTGGCCATCACGGCGGCGGCTCCGCAAATGCTACTACCGGCACCGATTAACATCACGGTTTGTCGATCCAGACCAAAGACTTTTCTGCCCAGCCAGCAAGCCAGTAAAAAGGTTGAACTGAGTGTCAGCAGGTCAATCAACATCCCGGTGGCACCCACGTCAGCGACCTGCTGGAACGTCAGGCGAAAGCCGTACAAAATAATACCCAAGCGTAATAGTTGCTGTTTTGCCAGCAGTACGCCAGCGGAGCAAGGAGTTTGTAACCAGGGATACAGGGTATTACCCAGCAAAATACCGAACAATATGGCTAACGTGAGTGCCCCGAGACCCAAATTGACAAACCACGGCATATTCCCGACATGAATCGCTACCGCAGTCAGTATGCCGGTCAAAACTAATCCGGGGATAAAGCGCGTCAGTGAAATCGGTTGCCGTTGCCGTTCTCTCATTGGGTGAGTTACCATCGTTATCTCCTAACTTCCTGTCAATACGGTGATAGCTTACAGGGCGCAGGTAAATTGGTTAAATTGATTATATGGTTATAACTTATTTGTATAAGTGGTAAGTGGTATCGACAGGGCAGTGAAAATAGCGCTTTGTTCGTCAAAGGAATAACGCGGGTATACTGGTTTGATAAATCAGGTGCCAAAGGAGCAACATGAAAAATACAAAACATGAAAAATCCTTGCTGATTATTATGCTGTCTACCGCTGTTGTGTATTCTATGGCACCACCGACACTGCTCGCCTATTTCTTCCAATTGTATAATCTGAATCCTTTTTCCATCGCCAACATGCCGCACTTCAATCCTTTTCACTCCGACCGTGGTATCCCGCTGAAGGAAACCTTTAGCTACCTTCTCGTGCTTTGGTTATTGCTCAATGGGATACTTGCCTTGCTCTGCACTTTTTTTTATTGGCTATTCATAGCGTCTCATGACAAATAACCACTCTTTTTACGGAGGATTACCTGGGTTTTCCTGCGCTTTTCGGCAAAGATGTTAACCTTAAAACGGTATTTTCTGTGGGAGGTCATTACCCTTTTATCCGTAGCCCACATCATCGGATATTTTCGTTTTCGGCACGCAAACATTGGCAAAGCAACGCTACCGGTTTTTATTACAATAAAAGTCTCAGAGAGAGCATTATGCATATCACCTTGCGTCAGCTTGAAGTCTTCACTGAAGTATTGAAAAGCGGATCAACGACTCAAGCCTCGGTTATTTTGTCATTGTCCCAGTCTGCGGTTAGCGCGGCATTGGCCGATTTGGAAGGTCAACTTGGGGTGCAGTTATTTGATCGTGTGGGAAAACGTTTGGTAGTCAATGAACATGGCCGCCTGCTTTATCCTAAGGCGTTGGCATTATTGGAACAGTCTTCGGAGATTGAACAGCTTTTTCGGCAAGACATGGGTGCATTGCGTATTGCCGCCAGCAGTACCATTGGCAATTATATGTTGCCCGGTATGATAGCGCGCTATCGTAGTGATTTCCCTACGACACCGTTGGAATTGAATATTGGTAATACGCAGGATGTTACCGCGGAAGTGGCAGATTTTCGCGTCGATCTTGGGCTGATTGAAGGGCCTTGCCATATGCCGGATCTGATCACTCGTCCTTGGCTTAGCGATGAGCTGGTGGTTTTTGCCGCCCCGGATAATCCGTTATGTCACCGGCCGGTGACGCTGGAAGAGCTGGCTCACGCGCCGTGGATCTTGCGTGAGCGAGGATCGGGTACGCGCGAAGTGTTGGATCATCTTCTGCTGACCCATTTACCCCATTTTACGCTGTTGATGGAATTGGGTAACTCGGAGGCAATTAAGCATGCGGTGCGTTACGGTATGGGCATCAGTTGCCTGTCCCGGCGGGTGATTGCTGAGCAATTATCCAGCGGCAGTCTGGTGGAAATTCAACAACCGTTACCACCGCTGGTGCGCACTTTGTATGTGATCCATCACCGTCAAAAACACCTGTCAAAGGTGCTGCAACGCTTCCTCGGCTATTGTACCGAAGTGGATTAATCGGCATTCCTATTGACGTAGTCTCAGGTTTTATACTGTTATGCTGCTGTTTTGCTCGTCAAAGTGGTCATTTTCATTAGGATTTTACTAATAATAGGGTAGAGATCATGAAGGTATCTTATATCTGTGCATTCAGACTACCCATGGTGGCGGGATTTGTTACAATCCCGCCTCGATTTTTTTAGAGCAGATTTAGGGCAGATTAGAGAACAATGGCTCATACAGAAAATAAAATCCCGGTGCAGCATGGTGCACAGAGATTGCGCCGGGAGTTGAAGTCGCGGCACTTAGCCATGATCGCCATCGGTGGCTCTATTGGTACCGGCCTGTTTGTCGCCTCGGGCGCAACAGTTTCGCAAGCAGGGCCAGGGGGCGCATTGCTCTCGTACGCGCTTATTGGTTTGATGGTTTACTTCCTGATGACCAGCTTGGGTGAATTAGCCGCGTTTATGCCGGTTTCAGGTTCATTTTCCACCTACGGTTCCAAGTACGTAGAAGAGGGCTTCGGCTTTGCGCTGGGTTGGAACTATTGGTACAACTGGGCCGTGACTATCGCGGTTGACCTGGTGGCAGCACAGTTGGTGATGAATTATTGGTTCCCGGAAACGCCCGGCTGGATCTGGAGTGCGTTATTCCTCGGCTTAATGTTCTTGCTGAACTATATTTCGGTTAAAGGTTTTGGCGAAGCGGAATACTGGTTCTCGCTGATCAAAGTCACCACCGTTATCGTGTTTATCATCATCGGCGTACTGATGATTATGGGCATCATGAAAGGTGGTGAAAGCGCCGGTTGGCACAATTGGGCTATCGGTGACGCGCCCTTTGCCGGTGGCTTCTCAGCGATGATCGGTGTGGCGATGATCGTCGGTTTCTCCTTCCAGGGGACAGAACTGATTGGTATTGCTGCCGGGGAATCAAAAGACCCGGGCAAGAATATCCCGCGCGCTATTCGCAAGGTATTCTGGCGTATTCTGTTGTTCTATATTTTGGCGATTCTGATTATCAGCCTGATCATTCCTTATACCGATCCGAACTTATTGCGTAACGATGTGAAAGACATCAGCGTCAGCCCGTTCACGTTGGTATTCCAGAATGCAGGTTTGCTGTCAGCGGCGGCGATAATGAATGCGGTTATTCTGACCGCGGTATTATCTGCGGGTAACTCCGGTATGTACGCCTCGACGCGAATGTTGTTTACTCTGGCATCCGAAGGTAAGGCTCCGCGTATTTTTGCCAAACTGTCCAAAGGCGGTGTGCCGCGTAACGCGCTGTATGCCACCACCGTGGTTGCGGGTCTGTGCTTCCTCAGCTCGATGTACGGCAACCAGACGGTTTACCTGTGGCTACTCAATACTTCCGGTATGACCGGCTTTATCGCCTGGTTAGGGATTGCCATCAGTCACTATCGCTTCCGTCGTGGTTATATCAAGCAAGGGCGTGATTTGAATGATTTGCCGTACCAGTCCGGATTCTTCCCGCTGGGGCCGATTTTTGCCTTTGTATTATGTTTGATTATCACGCTGGGTCAGAACTATCAGGCATTTCTGCAAGACCGAATTGATTGGTACGCTGTAACGGCGACTTATATCGGGCTGCCGCTATTCCTGATTATCTGGCTTGGTTATAAGCTGAGTCGTGGTACCAAAGTCGTCAAGTATGACGAAATGCAATTCCCGAAATGGAAAGATGAAGACTAAGTTGTTTTGATTCCGCGCGAATATGCCGGTTTTAAATCCAGTGAGTGTAAAAAAGGGCGATTATTTAATCGCCCTTTTTTAATGAGAAAAATTCATACCTTATTTTTTTTGTGAAATCTAAGGTGAAAACTTTGCCTACATGGGTCAGGTCTGTTTATTCAATCGAATGAAAATGAAACGCATTAGTTAAATTATATTAACAATTGTGGTTTTACAAAAGATTACATTCAACAACCTTTAGTAATCTTATTGATAAGTATTATCGTTTGTTTTATTGTTAGCGCCATCTTATAAAGACGATCAAGGATATCTGCGTGAAATCTGTATCACGGAAAATGGCTAAAGGTTTAAGTATCAGTCTTTTGATGGGCTGCACATTCATGGCGAGTTTTAGCGCTTGGGCTGAAAATATCACTGATATGGCCGGTCGCTCGGTAGCTATACCGGCTAAAGTTGAGCGTATCCTGTTGGGTGAAGGCCGCTTATTCTACGCAGTCTCATTGCTGGAAGGCCAAAAACCGTTCGACCGTATCGTCGGTTGGCAAGGGGACTTCCGCAAATTGGATACCCAGACTTACGCCGTCTATAAAGCCAAATTCCCGCAGGTTGATAATATCCCATTGATCGGCAATACCACCGCCGACAGTATTAGCCCTGAAAAAGTACTGACGCTAAACCCGGATATCGCTATTTTTGGTCTGTCTGGTCACGGCCCCGGTAAAAACAGCGAGTTGGTTAAACAATTGGAAAAAGCCGGTGTTCCAGTGGTGTTTGTTGACTTCCGCACTTCTCCGCTGAAAAACACCCTGCCAAGTATGCGTGTGTTGGGCAAAGTGTTGCATCGCGAACAGCAAGCCAATGACTACATTAAATTCTATGAAGATAATGTGCGTAAAGTGACCGAGATAACCAGCAAGATTCCAGCAGATAAAAAACCGAGCGTATTTATCGAACTGCGCGCTGGGGCAATGGAAGAATGCTGCGGTACTGCCGGTAAAGGTAATATGGGTGACTTTATCGATCAGGCTGGCGGCAATAATATGGCCAAAAACCTGCTGCCGGGCGCTTTAGGCACGGTAAATCTGGAAAAAGTATTATCGGCTAATCCGGATATCTATATTGCTAGCGGCGGTAAGGCTCCTGACAATAATGCACCTGGCGTTTCTTTAGGTGCACAAGTGACCAAAGCACAGGCGCAGTCCAGCCTGCAAACCATTCTTGACCGTAAAGGAATTAATACCTTAAGCGCGGTAAAAAATGGGCGCAGCTACGGTATTTGGCATAACTTCTACAACTCTCCTTATAACGTTTTAGCGATTCAGATTTTTGCTAAATGGTTCTATCCAGAGCAGTTTGCCGACCTCGATCCTAATAAAACCATGAATAGCTTATATTCTCAGTTCCTGGCCATTGAGCCAACCGGAACCTATTGGGTTGATTCAACGAAATAGTCTGTAACAGGTAACTGAAACAATGAGTGTAATTGCGGAATCCGTACCAAAAGTGAAGAGTCAGACTGATACCAGCGTCATGGGGCGCTATCAAAATATAGTGCGCCATCGATTATTGATTCTGGCGGTATTGGCGTTGGCTATCCTTGGCTGTTTGCTGCTGGATTTCACCATGGGACCTTCCGGATTATCACTCTCGTCGTTGTGGCAGACGTTGATCGACCCTGCCAGCGCTGATGCTGGCACGCGGGTTATCGTGTGGGATATTCGGCTGCCCTATGCCTTAATGGCCGTAGTTATCGGCTTGTCCCTCGGCCTGGCAGGGGCTGAGATGCAGACAATTCTCAATAATCCGCTGGCTAGCCCCTTTACACTGGGCGTGTCTTCGGCCGCGGCCTTTGGTGCTGCATTGGCGATTGTGTCCGGCATCGGTATTCCCGGCGTCCCTGACCAATGGTTTATTTCGGTAAATGCCTTTATCTTTGCTCTGTTTGCCGCACTGATGCTGGACGGTATTACCCGCTGGACGCGGGTGGCGACCTCGGGCGTGGTGTTGTTTGGTATCGCGCTGGTGTTTACCTTTAATGCGCTGGTTTCCATGATGCAGTTCATCGCCAGTGAAGACACGTTGCAAGGCCTGGTGTTCTGGACAATGGGCAGTTTGGCACGGGCTTCCTGGACCAAACTGGGTATTATGCTCGGCGTCTTTGTTTTGATGCTGCCGCTTTCCATGATGAACTCGTGGAAGTTGACCGCACTGCGTTTAGGTGAGGATCGGGCCGTCAGTTTCGGTATTGATGTACGCCGTCTGCGTTTGGGCACCTTGTTACGCATCAGTATGCTGTCTGCGCTGGCGGTGGCTTTTGTCGGTCCGATTGGTTTTATCGGCTTGGTTGCTCCGCACATTGCCCGCATGATTTTTGGTGAAGATCATCGTTTCTATCTGCCAGCGAGTGCTCTTATTGGTGCGTTGGTATTGTCAATGGCGTCAGTTGCTTCGAAAAACCTGATTCCTGGCGTCATTATTCCGGTAGGTATCGTGACCTCGCTGGTGGGCGTTCCCTTCTTCCTGAGTATTATTCTGCGCCATCGGGGGAATGTATGAATTCAGGTCTGCGTATTGAATCTTTTAATGCGGGTTACCCAAAGCGTCCGGTTATCCAGAATTTAAATGTTTCGCTGCTGCCTCGTGGCAAGATTACCGTGTTGCTAGGGCCAAATGGTAGCGGTAAATCCACCTTGCTACGCGCTTTAGCTGGGTTAAACCGTGCGGAAGGGCAACTGTGGTTGGACGGCAATAATCTGATGCAAATGCCGTTTTCCCAACGTGCTGAGCAGGTGGTTTATTTACCGCAATCGCTACCGGCTGGTGTGCATTTACATGTGCTGGAATCGATTATTGTCGCTCAACGGGCATCCGGTGGTCGTAGCAATGCCAGCAGTGAAGCTGAAGTGATGATGTTGCTGGAGCAATTGGGTATTTCCCATTTGGCATTAAGTTATCTGGATCAACTCTCTGGTGGACAAAAACAATTGGTAGGATTGGCGCAATCGCTGATTCGTCAACCCTCTCTGCTATTGTTGGATGAGCCATTGAGTGCGTTGGATCTTAACTACCAATTCCACGTGATGGATCTGGTGCGGCAGGAAACCCAGCAACGCAACATTATTACCGTAGTGGTCGTTCACGATATTAATATCGCATTGCGCCACGGTGATCACGTTTTGATGCTGCAAAATGGTAATTTGATTGCTGATGGTCTGCCGGAAGACGTCATCACGCCGGCTAGTCTGGCTAAAGTCTACGGTGTTAAAGGGCGAATTGAGCGTTGTTCTCAGGGAACGCCACAAGTATTAATTGATGGGTTGGTCACTGAGCCGACAATCTAATTTAAAATTCAGGCCGCCGTATTTATATATTCCAGATAAATATGGTGGTTTATTAAGTTATATCCTCGATGTTATTCCAATAATAATTTTAAGCATAAATTCCGGAAAGTAATCTTTCTGTTTTAGTGAGTAATCACTCTAAATACATAAAAATATTTAATAATTTAAATGCCTGATGGAGAATGGTAATGGCAGTCTTTAGTAAAACAAAAACAGCGGTATTAATTACTGCGGCGATATTTTCTGCCCAATCGCTAGCAGAAACAAAGAATATCGTTCCCGCAGATACCATGGTCGTCACTGCAACTGGTTTTCAACAACGTATTCAGGATTCTGCGGCATCTATTTCAGTAGTAACTCGCCAGCAAATCGAAAATAAGGCTTATCGTGATGTTACTGATGCGCTGAAAGATGTCCCCGGTGTTGTGGTCACTGGTGGTGGTAGTAAAAGCGACATTAGTATTCGTGGAATGGCAGCCAAATATACCCTGATTCTGGTTAACGGTAAGCGTGTGGATACCCGCAGTACGCGGCCGAACAGCGATGGCTCAGGTATTGAACAGGGTTGGTTGCCACCTTTGGCTGCCATTGAACGCATCGAAGTGGTGCGTGGGCCGATGTCTTCACTGTACGGTTCCGATGCGATGGGCGGGGTGATTAACATCATCACCCGCAAAGTCGGCAAAGCGTGGGCTGGTTCGCTGCGTGCCGATACAACTTTGCAGGAAGACTCTAAATCCGGTGATATGCTCCAGACTAACGCCTATGCTTCCGGTCCGTTAATCGACGGTTTATTGGGATTAAAAGTCAGCGGCCTGCTTTCGCATCGTAGTGAAGATAAAATCGTTAATGGTTATAACGAACAGAGAATGCGTAACGGTGCAGCGACATTGACGTTAACACCCGACGATAACAACGAATTTGATTTTGAACTTGGCCATTACGTGCAGGATCGCAATGCTACACCGGGTTATTCCATTAAGGAAATGGATAAAAATAGCGATGTTCAATACGATCGTAATAACTACTCCATTACCCACAATGGTTATTATGATTTTGGTAATTCAACCAGCTATGTGCAGCGTGATGAAACCCGTAATCCATCTCGCAAAATGAAAAGCGTTGATAATGTCTTTAATACTCAGACTTCTTTTTTATTGGATAGTCATACGTTAATTCTGGGCGGACAATATCGTTTTGAAGAATTGTATGATGACAATAATCAACTGAGTAGTGCCAAGGACCTGAATAAGTTAACCCGTTGGAATTGGGCGCTGTTTGCCGAAGATGAATGGCAGATGACCAACGATTTCGCCCTGACCGGCGGCATTCGTATGGA
This sequence comes from Yersinia ruckeri ATCC 29473, assembly GCF_000754815.1. Lineage (GTDB taxonomy): Bacteria > Pseudomonadota > Gammaproteobacteria > Enterobacterales > Enterobacteriaceae > Yersinia > Yersinia ruckeri. The sequence continues at coordinate 3,022,205 of NZ_KN150747.1, read as the reverse complement.
TCAGGATCAGAACTACGGTACTCACTGGACACCGCGTTTGTATGGTGTCTGGCATCTGGCAGAGGAGTGGACGTTGAAGGGCGGTGTTTCTGCTGGTTATCGCTCACCAGATTTGCGGCAGGCAACAGAAAACTGGGGGCAAATCACCGGGGGACGTGGTGATCCGGCGATCATTTTGGGTAATGCGAACCTGAAACCAGAAACCAGTGTCAGCGAAGAGATTGCCGTGCTTTGGGATAATCAGGCTGATCTGAACGCGGGTGTCACGCTGTTTAACACCGATTTCCGTGACAAAATTACTGAAGTTCGCAAATGTACAGACAGCACCGGTAATGCTTCCGGGCAATGTGTGCATGAAGGTTCCAGCTACAAATATATCAGTGAGCGCATTAACGTTGATGAGGCGACTTTGCGTGGCGTTGAAGCAACCTTTAACTGGGATATCACTGAAGCTTGGACATTGGGTACCAATTATACTTTCACTCAATCTAAGCAAAAAAGTGGCGATTTTGCTGGCAAGCCATTGAACCAAATGCCTAAGCATATGTTGAATGCGACCCTCGACTGGAAAACGACCGAAGATCTGGCTACTTGGATTCGTGCCAACTATCGCGGTAAAACCTCCGAGTATCTGGATCGTACCAGCATTGGCGCGACCACCCCGTCTTATACCTTTGTTGATCTTGGTGCTAACTATCGGCTTACTAAAGATCTGCGCTTAATGGGGGGCGTTTATAACCTGCTGGATAAGCGTGTTGATATCGAAGTGAACAATAAAGTATTGGATGGTCGTCGTTATATGGTTGGCGTCAACTACGACTTCTAATTGCCAGCATGATGGTAACGGTGGTTGGCCGTTGTCCAAACGCTTTAGCCGCATGGTCATCCCCCATGCGGTAGATATCGCTTTAACCATGTTGGCTGCATACTGAACCTATGGCATTTGGGGACAGAGCAGCACTGCTGTAGCGAATAAAAAGTGCTGTACAGGCCAGATAACCAGCGGAAAGTGGCATTTTTCTTCGCAGAGTGAAATAAACTTGTTTCAGACGGTTTTAACATCTTGTTTTTTGCTCTCGGATTAGTGCAGAATACGCGCCAAGAAATAGCCGACGTTTTAATCACTCGTCGGTTATTTTTTTGCATTCGTGTTTTCACAAATCAAGAGGCCGGGCAACGATCCGGATAGATAAATAGGTTCGCGAGCGATTATTCACACTATGAAGTCGCCGTTATGAGGAAAGAAAGATGGGGCAATTGTTCATTTTGGCGTCGGTGCCCACCGGCATGCGCTGCGCACGCAGCGATTATGGGGCAGCAGGTTTTCATTCAACCCGTTATTCCGCTTTTAATACCCCACTTGCGTATCCCAGGCAGATACGAAGTTTCCCCGTCACCTCTCGACTTTGTGGTACCAACACAAATCTGGTCGAAGGTATGGGGAGGCTGAATCATGTCGCATAATTCAACTGTTCAGGTCGGCACCAATCAAACTGGCACCAATAACCGCGTCCAACTCAGAAAAACTCTGACGTTGGTTCAAGTGGTTATGATGGGTCTTGCCTACCTCCAGCCGATGACCATTTTTGATACTTTTGGTATTGTTTCCGGCTTGACCGACGGTCACGTTGCCACCTCCTACGCCATCGCCCTGATTGCGGTGCTGTTCACTGCTATTAGTTATGGCAAGTTGGTGAAGCGCTTCCCGTCTGCGGGTTCGGCTTACACTTATGCACAAAAATCCATTAGCCCACACGTCGGCTTTATGGTGGGCTGGTCATCCTTGCTGGATTACCTGTTCATGCCAATGATTAATATTCTATTGGCAAAAATTTACCTGGAAGCCATTTTTCCTGGTGTACCGTCGTGGATCTTTGTCGGTGCGCTCGTCACCCTAATGACCTTGTTCAACCTGCGTGGTATTAACGTGGTTGCTAACCTGAATTCAGTTATTGTTGTTGTGCAGGTAGCAATTATGGTGGTCTTCGTCGGACTATTGGTTCACGGCGTTTATCAGGGGGAAGGAGCGGGTACTTTAGTCAGCACCAAGCCATTCTATTCAGAGAACGCCTATTTGGTGCCAATGATAACCGGTGCGACGATACTCTGTTTCTCATTCCTTGGGTTTGACGGTATCAGCTCATTGTCTGAAGAAACACCGGATGCGGGTAAAGTGATCCCGAAAGCCATCTTCCTGACGGCATTAATCGGCGGCATCATCTTTATCGCTGTGTCTTACTTTTTGCAGTTGTATTTCCCAGACATTTCGCGCTTCACCGATCCTGATGCATCGCAGCCGGAAATCATGCTGTTTGTGGCGGGCAAGTTCTTCCAGTCAGTGATTCTGTGCTTCTCATGCGTCACGGTACTGGCTTCAGGAATGGCAGCACACGCTGGGGTTTCTCGTCTGCTGTACGTGATGGGCCGTGATGGCGTATTCCCGGAGAAAGTGTTCGGTTACGTACATCCTAAATGGCGTACACCGGCAATTAACGTACTGTTGGTTGGTGGCGTGGCGTTGTCTGCAGTTTCCTTCGATTTGGTAACAGCAACGGCGTTGATTAACTTTGGTGCGTTGGTCGCCTTTACCTTCGTTAATTTATCGGTTATTTCCCAGTTCTATATTCGGGAGCGTCTGAACCGTAGCTTGAAGGATCATATCAATTATTTGGTTCTGCCAGTGATTGGTGCCGGTACGGTTGGCGTGCTGTGGATGAATCTGGAAAGCAGCTCAATGACCTTAGGTCTGGTTTGGGGTTCTATTGGTTTGGCGTATATGCTGTGGAAAACCCGTGTTTTCCGTCAGGCGTTACCGCAGTTCAATGAAGAGCCGGCACAATAATAAACACGCGATTGATTTGTGATGAAAAACGGAGCTGATTAGCTCCGTTTTTTTATGCGAGAAGTGACGTTAACTGACCAATTCGCGAGCATAATCATACAGATCTTTCAGCAGTGCCAACTTCTCTTTGTCGCTTTCATAAAGATTATAGAATTGTTCCAGTTGCTGAACATATTCCTGCACCCGTTCTGGACTCAGCATTTCGCGACGATGATTTTGCCAACGCCGTTGCTCGCTATCATCCAGTGTATTGGGGTAGTTTCTGGCGCGGAAGCGGAACAGTAGCTCTGTCAAACGAGGATCCTGAAAACTCAGATCCAGCGCTGGTAGATTTTGCGGAGCCGTTTGCTGAATAATTTTCATGGTCGCCCGATCGGCATCACCAAAGAAGCCATCATATAGCTGAGCATCAACATCGCTGGAGGCTGCAAAAGGCGGCGATTCGGCAAATAGCGTGACAACCTTTTCCCTTATCTGCGGATTTTGACGCAATACTTGCAAATTTTGCAGACAACGTTGGCGATCGATAGCTAAACGTTCGGCATTTTCTGCCAGTAGCGTTTTAGCTGGAGCCAATACCGGACACTTATTAATATGCACCAACTTGATGGGTACTGCCGCCTGATCGGCGCTCAATTTATCCCGTCGGGTATATAAGCGTTCACGCAGCGTTTCAGCATCCAGCTCCAGCAATGGCGAGATATCACCGGCTAAATCGCACATAATGACGGCATTTTTATTCTCAGGATGCCAGGCCAGTGGTGCAACCCAACTGGTATTGCCACGTGCTGCGCCAAACATACCGGAAACGTGTACCAAAGGTGTCATCTCGGCAATATCGATCAATGCGCTGATTTTGTGTTTGCTGCGATGCTGATAGAGGTAATCAAACAGCCGCGGCTGCGCTTGCTTAACCAGTTTGGCCAGAGCAATAGTGGCATGAACGTCAGACATCGCATCATGAGCCTGAAGATGTTCAACACCATTGGCTTTGGTGAGATGCTCCAGTTTAAAACTGGGCAGACCATCGTCGTTTTCCGGCCAGATTATGCCTTCCGGTCGCAGGGCGTAGCAGGCACGCATCACATCCAGCAGATCCCAGCGAGAATTGCCGTTTTGCCAACTGTAGGCGTAAGGGTCGTAGAAGTTACGGTAAAAAATATTACGACTGACTTCATCATCGAAACGGATATTGTTATAGCCCAGAATACAGGTTCCCGCGACGCTAAAAGCTTGATGAATTTGCTGTGAAAATTCGGCTTCATTTATGCCTTTTGCCAATGCGGTTTGCGGAGTAATACCGGTAATCATTACCGCTTCCGGCTGCGGTAAGTAATCGTCTGCTGGCGAACAATACACCACCAAAGGTTCTTCGATGATATTGAAATCCAGATCGGTACGTACTCCAGCAAATTGCGCGGGCCGATCCAATGCCGGATGTTGGCCGAAGGTTTCATAATCATGGACGTAAAACGTCGGTGAGGAAGCGGATTTTGACATGGTGATATTTTAACCTTTATTGACTCTGGCTAATGTGTTTGGGCACATCCGTTGCTGCCGATAACTTTGTGACAAGAATATCATCTTGCTGCTAATTTAACGTCAGTTTTATCATCGATAAAACGGAGTGAATCCCCATGGAAACCTGTTTTTAGTCACTGATAGATGTTGGTAAAGACTGGAACATAATGATATTTATCATTAAAAATCGACGGATTTATTTTGAAATGGAAAGTGTTTTATTATAATGGTTTTATAAACAAGTTATTTAATATCCGTTTACTCTGTGGTTTATACAATAAGAATTATAAAATACTCAATGGAGTTTTAAAACGGTGAAAACGCTTTTATTAACTGGAGCAACAGGCTTTCTTGGTGGTGCAGTATTAGAAAAACTTCTGCTAGAGAATTCAGAGTTTAATTACCTGCTACTTGTTAGGGCAAAGACTCAAGAGCAAGGTGTTGCCAGAGTTAGATATAACCTTGAGAAATTTTATCTTTCCCCACAACTTTTAGATAAAATAACAGAAAATCATATATTACTTGGTGATTTATCCGAGCCGGAAAGTTTTATTTCTGATCCACGCCTTGATTTTGTCACCCATGTTATTAACTGTGCTGCTGTCGCTTCATTTGGTAATAATCCGTTAATCTGGAAGGTCAATGTTGAGGGGACATTGGCTTTTGCAAAAAGAATGGCTCAGGTCAGTGGATTACAGCGTTTTGTTCATGTTGGTACTGCGATGTCCTGTACTCCTGATGCAGGAAGTCTGGTCGATGAGCAGGTATTATTGCCCGATAGTTCAGGGCATTTGGTCGAATACACTAAATCCAAATCAACGATTGAAGGTTTGTTATCACAAGAATGCCCCGATTTACCGTTGGTATTTGCCCGACCTTCTATTGTGGTCGGTCATACGCGTTTAGGTTGCCAGCCTTCGAGCAGTATATTTTGGGTTTTCCGCATGGCGTTGATGATGCGTAAATTTATGTGTGCACTAGATGATCATATTGATGTTATTCCCGTAGATTACTGTGCCGATGCGTTAATTTGTTTACTATTACATCCTTCATTGCCAGATAATATTTACCATATTTCCGCCGGGCAGGAAAATAGTGTCAGTTTTGCTGAAATAGACAATGCCATGTCTCTGGCGGCACAACAAAAGCCTGTAGGTATCAATTATATGCAGGTGGATTATAGTGCGCTGGTGCAAATGCGTAATCAGCTCAAAAATATATTTGGTCCCTGTAATGAACGATTAATGCTTAAAGCCATGCGTTTATACGGTTCTTTTGCCATGCTAAATGTGCGCTTTAATAACACGCGTCTCTTAAATCTGGGAATGGCGAAACCGCCGCGATTTACCGACTATGTCGCGTGCTGCGTTGAGTCTAGCCGGGGATTAACCATTCAAGAACAAATGGCGATCGATTTTAAGTAAAATACGACGATAATTTTACTTAATGCCAACAATGATAATGACTGTCATATTTTATCACGGTTAGCGGAGTGTCAGATGAAGATAACTCCGCTAAACTTACCCCTTTCCCGGTAACTGTGGGTAGTAAGTTGTGCGCCTTGATAAAGCAATAACGCCGCTGGATAACCTGATTTATAGCCACTATCGCATCGCTCATGCATTGCGCATTAGCGTGGCTTTTGTCCTAACCTTTCTGATTCTCCGTTTACTGACTTTTCCTGAAGCCACTTGGGCATTAATTACTCTGGTGGTAGTGATGGGGCCGCTTTCTTATTGGGGGAACGTTTTCTCCCGCGCCATCCAGCGCATTGGTGGAACCTTGTTTGGTGCTGCCTCTGGTCTGGTGGCGCTGTATATACAGCAACACTCCTTCAGCGCCATGTTGGTATGGTGTTTTATTGTGATGTTTATTTGCGGTTATCTCACGCTGGGTAATCGACCTTATATGGCATTGTTGATTGGTGTGACACTGGCATTAGTCTGCGGTTCGGCCTCGGTGGATATGAACACCGCACTTTGGCGGAGCACCGATGTGATTATTGGCTCGGTGTTGGCTTTATTTTTCACCAGTATTTACCCACAGCGCGCTTTTACCCACTGGCGTATGCAACTGAGTGATAGCCTGCATGCCGCCAGTATGCTTTATGCCGCTTATTTATCGCCGAATATCATGGATCGACCACGATTAGACGATAAAATGAAAGTTGAGTTGGCGCGACTAGTTAAAATGCGGACCTATATTGGCTCGGCTACCAAAGAGTCGGGTATCGATAAGGAAGTGTTTAACGCGATTCAAACGCTATACCGTAATCTGGTCTGTACCCTGGAAATGTTGGCCGATACTTATTGGGCTACTAGAGAAAGCCATTTTCTGCTGCTAAATGTTCAAACACTGCGGCATACTCAGTTACTGACAATCCGAACGCTAGATAGTCTGAGTCATTGTCTACGCAGCGGTCAGCCGGAATTTGAACGAAGTGTTGCCAGTGAACTGAGTGAAATTAGCGTGGAGCTGCAAAATCTTATCGATAACGCGGCTAAAAACCAGCAAATGGAAGCGCCTATTTATGGTTATGTGTGGTTAAGTATGGAAATGACGCGCCAATTGAAAGAATTGGGTGATCTTATTCATATGACTATGCGGCGATAGTCGGTTATTTACTGCCAAAAGGGGATGGAATTGTTGTCTGGGCGGTAAAAAAGGTAAGATAAGTCAATGAATCTTGTCTCTGGCTGCTGCTAACCTGTATTGTTAAGGTCATGCGTTGTGACAACATGATGGTTTACCGGTCATCAGCCGCCAGCAATTGAATTTGTGTAAAACTTAGCTAAGGTGTGAAAATGGAAAATGTAAGCAAGTCAACTTTCCAGGACGTTTTGGAGTTTGTGCGTATGTTTCGTCGCAAAAATAAATTGCAGCGTGAAATCGTCGACAACGAAAAGAAAATTCGTGATAACCAAAAACGTGTTCTGTTGCTCGACAACCTGAGCGAGTACATTAAACCTGGCATGAGCATTGAAGACGTGCAGGGGATTATTGCTAACATGCGTGGCGATTATGAAGACCGTGTTGATGATTACATCATCAAAAATGCCGATCTGTCTAAAGAACGCCGTGAATTATCGAAAAAACTGAAAGCAATGGGCGAAGTTAAGTAACCCGCAGTAATTCGGGCAAAACAAGAAGGCCAGGCGATTGCCTGGCCTTAGTGCATTGGTTCCGTTAAGTTATGCTATTCAATCGTGATTTCTTATTTACCTGTCATCGTCTAAGTCACCAGAGAGTTACTGTTCTTACCGAGACGCGTCAAGCAAGGTGCTCGTTAATTATCGGTAGGTCAGTTACAGGTATGAAAGCTTATTTCTATGCTGTAAATTGCTACCTAGAGCTTACAGTATCACCGTTTCATAAAAGCCAATTTTAACGCCACTCTAATGTTCTCCCTCGGTGAGGCTGATATATCAGTTGTTTATTACCGTTTGATTTTCATGCATTTACTGATTTACTCATTTCAATTTAATTATTACTTTCTTTAATAAACTAATCCTTTATTTTTAAGTTGAAAATGACTAAAAATAAATTTTAAATTTATCAAGGAAATAATTTATTTAAGATTGGTGTATCTAGAACGACCATAATTGGTTTGAGTCAATGCGGGATTAAAACAGGCGGAACTCGCTTGTCTGGCGGGACTACGTGAGGAAACGTTCTCGTGTGAGCCATATAAAAGAGAGACCGGCGCGCCCTTGCCGTTCTACTGGCTGAATTAAAGAAGAATCGTTTGAACGAGTAGAATAGTCGTGGGGGTGGCCTGCGGGTTTGTCAGCAATTTTAGTCTACGACAGATAGCAAAAAACCCGACTAAGTTTCCTTAATCGGGTTTTTCTAATTTGGCTCCTCTGACTGGACTCGAACCAGTGACATACGGATTAACAGTCCGCCGTTCTACCGACTGAACTACAGAGGAATCGTGTGAACGAGGCGAATAATAGCGGGGGGCTGCGGGTTTGTCAAAGTAGAAAACTACTAAAAAAGTGCGTTTGCCGAGAGAATGAACGTATTGGCTTGTTTTTCAGCAGAATCAGGGGGTGGGGGGTTAACTTTTGGCGGTTGACTTCCCTTGGTTTCAGGCCAGAGGGAAATCGCAACCTGAATCAGGCTGAGGTTAATGAGCAAATGTTCGCCGCGGTGAAGACAGGCAGATCGTCAAGACGCCGTGAATACGTCTTGGTAGACGCGTTCCGCGCCCTTGGTGTGGACGCTTGACTCTTTACCTCTCTTCCCTAGGCCGCGATCGTAGGATCGAGGTCTGTTAGCCGTCTGAGCCTACGACAGATAGCAAAAAACCCGACTAAGTTTCCTTAATCGGGTTTCTCTAATTTGGCTCCTCTGACTGGACTCGAACCAGTGACATACGGATTAACAGTCCGCCGTTCTACCGACTGAACTACAGAGGAATCGTGTGAACGGGGCGCATGATATCCAGAGGACGCCGAACTGTCAACGCTAAAATCAGCACAAAAGCGCGTTTGCTCAGCATCTGAGCAAAATAATTCGATTTAGGTAATAAAAATACTTATGATGGTGAAATATCATTCAATTCATTGATATTAATTAAAAAATAATCATCAATCCTGAACCGGTTGTGTCTCCCATTTTTTCAGTCTAGCCAGTGGATCTTGCAAATAAAAGTTGCTGAAATGACGATAGACTGCGGGAAAACGTGAAGCTAATAACTCGGGCGCACTAAAAAAGTATTCGGAAAGCACGGCAAAACACTCAGCTGGATCGCTGGCTGCGTAAGCATCCATACTGGTGCCTTCCACTCCGACCATATCAATTTCGTCCTGAATATCATCCATTGCCCGATGTAAATCGAACTCCCAGGCAGCGACATCGCGCATGGCGATAGGCGGAACACCGTTGGAATTACCACCGTTACGCATATCCAACTTGTGGGCAGCTTCATGGATGACCAAGTTAAAGCCGGATAAATCGAAAGAGTCCTGAATATCCTGCCAATTCAGGATAATCGGCCCCTGTTCCCAACTTTGTCCGGACTGCACGGTCTGCCCGGTATGTACTAATCCGAGGTCGTCTTGCCAGTCTTCTTCAACAATAAAAGGTGAGGGATAAATCAGGACTTCATGAAAACCGTCTAGCCATTTAGCACCCAGCTCCATCACCGGCAATGCAAAAAGCAGTGCCAGCCGAGCCTGCATTAGTGGTGTCATTGCCAGCCCTTGCAAAGGAACCATCCGCTTTTGTTGTAGAATTTGACTGGCGACGGTAACCAAACGTTGCTGTTCCGCCTCATCTAAAGGGGCTAACAAAGGAATGGCTAACGCCTCATGCCATTGTACAAGCACTTCTGCTTGTGGTTGATTTGCTTTCCACAGCCACTTAATCATCAGGTCGCTCGCAATGTGATCTCTTGGATATCAAGGCAGAGTGCTGTAAACATGCCGCAAAAAAGAGCATGATGGCAACTATTATCACGGAGAGATGCCGGAGTGGCTGAACGGGACGGTCTCGAAAACCGTTGAGGAGGTGACTCCTCCGAGGGTTCAAATCCCTCTCTCTCCGCCAGTATTCAAGCACTTACGGGTTAAAAAGTCTGTGACCTAAACCACGCTATTAAGGCCACGCTAGGTGGCCTTAAGGTATTTACCTAGAGTAAAGTCAGATGAGAGGTTGAAATACTAAAATAGTTATTGACCAAGACGCACTAGTTCAAAGGGAACATAGCGTTCACCCGCTTGCTGCAATTCGACACATTTGGCACGTTCGGCCTGAATATCAGAAAGACCGTCAGCATGAATTGCTGTGGCTACATCAATCCTGCCCGATTGTGCGACCATAACACGTTGTCCAGGGCGAATTTGGTTTCTATTGCGGTCATAGACTTTAACCATATTAACCTCCAGTTAATTCTGTCAAATAACGTGTTTAGGCTACTTATGGCGAGATAAAATTCTTTGCTCTGGATCAAAAGTTGATTTTTGAGCAGGGGTTTATCTACTTTCATATGAAAATAAAGGAAGAGAGCGGATTGATTTTTTCCGGCCAAATAGGCTAACCATAAAGGCAATGTGGGGTCAGTTCATTTAGGGCGGGGAGGATGTCAAGTTAACTCCTCGTATATTGAGCCTTATTAACCTCTGATCTTAATATTCGCGACAAGCAGTGATATAAAAAGCTCCCAGTAATGGGAGCTGTGATGGTGCTGCAGTGACAGGATCGGTATTGCGCCTTGAGCGATTTCTTATAGCCTAAGCCAGAGATGGCGACTAGATTAGTAATCGCCGAGTTAAGGCTTCAAGAATTTTAAGCGGTGATTGTTCCGGGTGTTTCATTCCATCAACTGGCAATAGGAAGGTCTGTTCTAACATATATTGGCCACCCATCGCGGCGTGTGGAGTTTGATCGGAAAAACAAATCCAGCTACTGCCTGGCGGGAATTCAATAGCTTCTTGTTGACCATTTTTCTGATAATCCATATCAGACTTCATTTTATCATGCAGTTGCAGCATCAAATGATCGTAGTGACTACGTCGGCGTTTAGTGATCCCCACTTTGTGCTGTAGCCAACTGCTGACAGGCGAGTAGTGGTCAAGTTTAGGTAAATAGCGGCTCGCAACTTGCTGAAAATCTTCGCCTACCCGCCATGACCGGTTTTCACCGTGGGGATTGATATTGGTAAATATGCGAATAATACGTTCGCCATAATTTGGCCGAGAAGGGAATGCATCAACATGCAGGCGGCTATCATCTTTTCGCCAGGATGTTTTATCTCGCCAGGCGGCAACAGGATGTAATCTTAAACTATTGGTTGGGCTATGTAATGAGCAGGTATAATCTGGTAGGAGTTGTTTTAATAGGCTCACGCAACTTTGATAATAACGTTCGAGCAATTGGCGGGTTAACTCCATTTTACTCTCATCGGTTACTCCGGTAAGAACACCTTCAAGAGGCTTGAAACTGATATTTTTGCGTTTTATATCCACCAATGCAGGATTGAGTAGTTGTTTTTCCTGTTCATTGAGTACGAAGGCTAATTGAGGTAAGAATAGAACTTTTCCTTGTTCCAACGCTTCAATCGCATCAATAGTGACATGCTCGTTGTCTCCCCAGCGTTGATAAGGAAGAGTGAGGATCATCGGATCTGGCTCAAGATAGTTAGATGTCATCAAGTATCCGGCTTAGATTAATTTAGTCAGTGATAAATGATATAACTTTTTCAAAATTAATAATGGTTTTTTATGGAAAATTGACGTTTTTTCTTGGTATTTCCAATACGTGCTATTGATAAAATATTTTTACTTCTGAATGGGAAGAATGAACATCGCTGACTACCCGTATTGTTACAAAAAAGCCCTGGAAAGAGATTACTCATCAATAAAATGTCAGTTTTAGCCATCAGCGGCTATTAAGCATCTTTATATCTACTCACAAAGCGCCTTAAGTCTTTCTAGCGCTCTGAATATATGGGATTTATAATCATTTTCAGCATCTACAGATTTATACAGCGACAATATTTGATCCATTTAATGGAGATATCGGTTTTTTTGAATAGGCCAGATCGTAAACGTCGTAGAAATCTATCTCTCCTTTATTTTCTATAATACGTTTAATTCTGTTTTTAAAATCATCATTAATATTTGAATTGTTGAGTAATTTATCTACAGCCTCCATAGAGACGGCTCGACTGAAGAACCATTCTCCATTGTAACAAACGCGTAAATCAAGAACACCGATATCTTCGAATTTGAATACTGGCTTGATTTCCATCAGTAAAATCGCAGACATGAAAACAAAAAAAACAGTAAAACCAATAACATAATAGGTTCCGAAATAAGGGGTTAGAACCATAAGAACAAGAACAAAGAAATAGGAAATCAGCATTGCCAAGCATAAGTATGGATGCTTATGAATAAATTCAATATTGAAATCAAGACGGCCATTCCTTTTTTCTTTTTTATTTATTTTTTCAATATCTTCAATGAGAATCTCTTTTACTATATCCATTGCGATGACCTTGTGATTGCAGGTGACTTATGTCAATTATTATTGATTGCTATAGATTAGCACGAGAAATGTAGCTTCAAGTATATCAGTTTGATGAATTAGTTAGGTTAACTGTTATAGTTGAATGACAGGTTTTTGATTTGGGTGGATAACTGTTATTCACCCTGCTCAAAAGTACAATCCTGCAATCAATGTGTCCAGTAGGGGCCACTGTTCTAGATTGGCATCCCTACCGGAGCATAGAAAAAATTATATTATGCGTTTCGACTAAACCGTCAGTACAATTTTACCAATATGCGTGCTGCCTTCCATTAATTCATGGGCATCCGCAGCCTGTTGAAGAGGGAAGGTAGCAAATATCTGCGGTTTTAATCTTCCGCATTCGAATAATGGCCAAACTTTCTGTTTTAATTCATTGGTAATTAACGCTTTTTCAACCACGGTTCGCGAGCGTAATGTTGAGCCTGTATGTGTCAGCCGTTTTAACAACATAGGCATCAAGTTTAGATTTTTCGCTGGGCCATTTTGGATCCCAATTTGTGTAATGCGACCATTTATTGCAGCGGCCTCATAATTACGCGCAACATAATCACCGGCAATCAAATCGACAATGACATCAGCACCGTGGCCATCGGTTGCTTGCATCGTTTCAGTCACAAAATCTTGCGTGCGATAGTTAATAGCTACATCGGCACCGAGAGCTAGACAAGCCTGACGTTTCTCTTCTGAACCTACGGTAACAATGACTTTTGCGGCACCAAAGGCTTTACTCAATAAAATGGACGTTGTGCCGATGCCTGAAGAGCCACCGTGGATCAGCACGGTTTCTCCAGCGACTAAATGGGCTCTCTGAAATAGGTTGGCCCACACTGTGAAGAATGTTTCTGGAAGTGCTGCGGCCTCAATCATGGAAAGCCCATGGGGGATGGGTAACGCATTAGTTTCATGTATTACGCAATATTCGGCATAGCCGCCACCTGCTATCAGGCCACAGACTTTATCTCCAATCTTATAACGTTTGGCGTTGTTGCCAAGGGCGATGACTTCGCCAGATATTTCCAAACCGGGAATATCGGATGCACCTTTAGGCGGGGCATATTGTCCGAGGCGTTGCATAACATCAGGGCGGTTAACACCCGCTGCCATCACTTTAACCAAAATCTGCCCATCAATAGGCTCTGGCACGGTTCTACGACAGGCTTTCAGAACCGATGGTGGCCCAAACTGAGTAATTTCTATTGCAGTCATTTTATCGGGATGGGAAATAGTTGGAGACATAACGTTATTCCTCTCAATTTATGTTGGTACCACGGTGTTAAGTCTCATAAGTTAATCTGAAACTATCTAACCGCTCAAATATTTCGGCGTAAGCCTATAGGTCATTTTAACTTGATGAGAAGTAAAGATATAGGTTGAGAGTGTCGTAGCAAGTAGAAGGAGGTGTAATGATTTCGTGTACATAAAACAAAAAAACACCCACGAGAATGGGTGTATAAAAATACAATAAAAATCAATAATTTAATGGCAAGTAAACACTTGGGATCATTTTCATTGTATGAACAAGTCAATATGCTTTATATAGATATAAGTCCTAAGCAATTAGCAGAAAATTGTGGGCTAACTAATCGAACTCACTGAATTGCCAACATACCTGATAATGGTACTGTCCCGCTGTAAGCAAATAGTCTGCATCAACACTTGGACTCCACGAATCGTCCCCGCCGACACCCATATGAAAACCATCGATATTTAGCCAGGTACCCGTTTCAGGTTTCAATAAGTGTTGATGAGTGGTATCCATCAACTGCTGTAAACTGTAGCGACTTATTGAAAAATTGAATAAGCCTGAAAGCTGCCAGTTACCGTAATGAAGCTTACGAGTATTACATCGCAGTCCATTTTCCCCCGGAAAAGTGTAGGGAGTATGTAAGGCGTCCAAAGGCAGAGACCAATAATCAAACAGCGCAGATAACTGGCGGTCTGGGTAATTCTCATGCGGACCGAGGCCTAACCAACTGACCTGAGGTGCCACCTGATTTAGCTGGCAACACATACCAATACGAGCAGGTGCAGGTGAACCTGATGCAACAGTTACATTTACATCAATCAACATTTTTCCATTTGAATCAATATGATATACCCATCTACTTTTCAGTAAACAGTGTTGTACTGATTCGTGGCTGTACTCAGCTACAATTTGTACTCCGCTGCTGATTTCATCGGCCTGTATCGATAGACAACGCTGATTCAGGTTATACATACCTGCTTTTTTCCAGCGTTCAACCCAGGCATTGGGATCAATGTGCGTAGCCTCACTAATACCAATATCGTTATCAAGAGGCGCACGAATAAACTGCTCTCGCAGTGGGCTGAGTAATAAAGGGATTTCCTGATAAAACCATTGTTCCAACAAGCCGCTCTGGCGGTGAAATAGCCAACTCTGGCCTTGATGTTCAACAATCATATGTTGTTCAGTATGTCTCAGGGTTGGGTGCGTTAACGCTTGTATAGGAGTTTGCTTTGTCCGGATTGTCTTCGGTAGCATGGTCGGCAGTCGCCACTGCTGCCAGGCTGTTCGATGGTTTGCCTCCGACCAAGGTGTTTCCTTAGGCTGACGAATCTCAACCGTCAGCCACAGCTCACCTTGTATTGTGATGGCTGGTAGCTGTTCGATTAGTTGAATCTTCTGACTACCTTCTGGTGGAATATTGAGTGCAATTTCACCTGAACAAAGGTGTTGCCCATCGACAGCGAGTTGCCAATGCAGGCGTTCGTTATCAGTGTGACGGAATAAAAATTCGCTGGTGATTTCTACCATTAGCGGCTCTGTGCTGCTAAGAGAAAATTGAAAGAATTGCTGTGCTCGCTGGGCTTCATACAGGCTAGGGTGAGGACTACGATCAGGGAATACCAGACCATTCATGCAAAATTGTCGATCATTAGGTATATCGCCAAAATCCCCACCGTAGGCCCAAAATGGTTGGTTATGCATATCGTATTGGGTCAGGCTTTGATCAACCCAATCCCAAACAAATCCACCTTGCAGACGCGGGTATTGACGAAACGCTCTCCAATAGCGATCAAACCCACCAAAGCTATTTCCCATCGCATGGGCATATTCGCACAGTATTAATGGACGGGACTCTTCAGGAAGACTGATCCATTTTTTTATTGACCACTTAGGTACGGCAGGGAATGGTTGGTCTTTGTCAACTCTGGCATACATAGGGCAAAGAATATCGGTAGCTTTGGTATTGGCCCCACCTCCTTCATATTGCACTGGCCGGGTCGGGTCATTGGATTTTACCCAGGCATATAAAGCGTCATGGCTAGAACCATGGCCTGATTCGTTGCCTAATGACCAGATAATGATACAGGCATGATTACGATCGCGTTGAACCATGCGCGTGACTCGCTCACTGAAGGCTCCGAACCATCGAGGGTCATTGGCCAGTTGCTCCATTGGTTTCATCCCGTGAGTTTCAATATTGGCTTCATCAACCACGTACAATCCCAAGCGATCGCATAAGCGATACCACATAGGATGATTGGGATAGTGAGAGCAGCGCACGGCGTTGAAGTTGTGCTGCTTCATTAATAGGATATCCTGACGCATTGTCGATTCATCAATGGCCTGGCCTGTTTCTGGGTGGTGTTCGTGGCGATTAACTCCGCGAATTAGAATAGGTTTTCCATTGATTTTGAGCAGTCCCCGTTCAATTTCAATCTGTCGGAATCCTACATCGTAGGCTTCCGCTTCAATCAGCGAGCGCAGTGAAGAGCTTAACGCGACCACCACTCTGTACAGCGTGGGAACCTCTGCGTTCCACAGCTCAGGAGAATCAACTCTGAGTGTTAATGTTGTGCGGTCGGAGTAGGTTCCTCGTTCATCAATAATGTCACTTCCCAGAGGCTGCCGTTTCCATGTAACAAGTTGGTTATTCAGCCATAGCTGAACTTCAACTGAATAGTCTACCGAATTTGGAGGAGCAAAGGTTGGAAGATTAATTGCGGCCATTACTGTTAATTCAGCAGAATGAAAACCGGGGGAGAGGAGAGTCTGGATATGAATATCACGCAGATGAATATCAGGTTTATGTAATAAAGTGACATCGCGGAAAATTCCGCTCATACGCCACATATCTTGATCCTCAAGATAACTGCCGTCACTCCAGCGTAATACCATTACCGCAAGACGGTTCTTGCCAGAATTCAAGTAAGGAGTAAGGTCAAACTCGGCGGGCAAGCGACTGTCTTGAGAATATCCCACCCATTGACCGTTACACCACAGATAAAACGCTGAACTTACGCCATCAAAAATAATGCGGGTTTGCCCTGAGGCATGCCAATCCGGACTGAGAGTGAATTCCGTAGAGTAGCAGCCAGTCGGGTTTTCAGTAGGAACATAAGGTGGATTAACCGGAATAGGATATTGAACATTGGTGTAAATTGGGCAGTCGTAACCGAATAGTTGCCAGTTTGCAGGTACGGGCAAGAGCGCTGCATCAGGTAGATCGTTCGCAACCCAACTGGAGGGAACAGCTTCGGGCTGGCTAAAGTAGCTGAAATTCCAATTTCCATTCAACGTTCTCAAGCGGGATGAGGCCATATCGTTACGAGCTTGATTGATATCTCGCCAACTCTGGAAAGGGGGATGCGTATCTAAACGGTTATATTGTGTTATCCCCGAATTCTCCCAGTCGCGTCGAGCTAACACTGTAGCTAATGACTCACATCTATTTGCTTGTTCTCTCGGTGCATTCATTTTTTGCCCTTAGCACATCCGCGGTATCAAGTGGCCAGATATTGAATCAGCGAATCTGGCTGATTTAAATGTTATGCGCTCACATTTTTTCTGCGATTACCATGAATGACGGGAATCGCGTTGTAAATCGACAAAAAATAAATAAGCGAGAGTGATCGCATTTATTTTTTTTGGTATGAAAATCACACCGATTTTTTACGAGTGGGCGCGCTTAATCTGTTTTTCCGTAATGTGGTGTGAGCGAATAACAATTACCGTGATGGCAACCACTAAAGCGAGCCGGGATGAGCAGCAATTTGCACTAAGTGTTCAGCTAACTCTTGTGGCGTTGTCCGTTGTTTTTTTAATAGGCCGCTCGGTGGTGAGGTAGTGTGGCGTAATACCAATTCTGTCGCCAATACCTGCGAAGTTGGTCGGAGGGGGTTTTCGTCACCTAAAAGAGAGATTAACTGTGACAGGCTTTTTTCACCGAGCAGACGAAAATCCTGGCGGACGGTTGTTAGAGGGGGATGGAAATAGGCGCTGTCGGCGGTGTCATCATAGCCAATCACTGATACTTCAGACGGAATGGCAATATCGTGCTCGTGGAGCGCTCGTAACACGCCTAGAGCCATTTGGTCACTGGCAACCAGAATGGCGGTAAAGTCTACGTTATCACGCAAGAGTGATCTAACGCAGAGATAACCGCTATCAGCGCTCCAGTTACCGTAGACTAAAGCACTAGGGTGTAAGCCGCTGGATGCTAGTGTCGTTAGCCATCCCTGGCAGCGTAGTTGGGATGAAATGGACATTTTTGGCCCAGCGATCAGGGCTATATTTCTGTGGCCCAGTTCAAGTAGGTGTTGGACACTTTGCTGGGTGCCAAGAAAAGGATCGAAAACGACACTGTATGCTGAAGATTGCGGGTCGACATCTAGAAAAATAACGGGGGTTTTTGCACATTGTTGGGTAATTTCAGCACTTTCAATTTGAGTTAATGGCGTATTGATCAGTATGCCCTCAACTCGCTGGGAAAGCAGTTCGTTAACTGCTCGCTGACAGGCAAGTGAATCATGGTTGTCGATCATGGCAATAACGACGCTAAATCCCGATTGGCGAGCTTTTAGCTTGATTGCTGAGGCAATTTGCGAGGGGGCATGTAAGGATAAGTCAGTGGTAACCAATCCCAGCGTATCGCTGCTCTTGCCCGCGAGTTGTTGGGCAACGCGGTTGGGTACATAGTGCAGCGCTGCTATGGCTTTTTCTATTTTGGTTCTGGTTTTTTCGGAAACTTTGGGGGAACAGTTTAATACACGAGATACGGTCTGATAAGACACGCCAGCATAACGAGCAACATCATCAATAGTCACGGATTTGGCTCGCATGAAGGCTCCCTCGGAAACATAACTTATCGGACATAGTAGCAAAATAGTGGAAGTATTTTGGTGTGATAATTGGAAAAGGCTAAAATTTTCTGCCAGAAGCCAGAAGCCAGAAGCCAGAAGCCAGAAGCCAGAAGCCAGAAGCCAGAAGCCAGAAGCCAGAAGCCAGAAGCCAGTTTTTGTTGAGGATTATAACGTTCAAAAATCTGATGCTGAGATGTACTCTTTCAGAGGTGATGAAATATTATATTTGAAGGCCAATAATAGCGACAAGTGAATAAAAAACGACTTTTCTGGTTCAATTTTAGTCATGTGAATCACAATATTCAGCTCCTGTGATAAAAATAGTTGCTATTAAATGCCGGTCATGAGTTAATGCGTCTCGGCCTGTGGTACAGACCTATTTATGCACGACATCTTGAGTAAAGTAGTTCATATTTAAAGCGTTATCGTTGATAGCTCTTCACTGACGAATTTCCTTCATAGTGCCTCCATAAGTAACGACTGATAACCGGCTATAACACGCCCATGGTGGCAAAATTTTTTAATTAAGGAAATAAACATGTCTAACATGATGAAAGGTCAAGTAAAGTGGTTCAACGAGTCTAAAGGCTTCGGTTTCATCACTCCAGCTGACGGCAGCAAAGACGTGTTCGTACACTTCTCTGCAATCCAAGATCAAGGCTTCAAGACCCTGGCTGAAGGCCAGAACGTACAGTTCTCTATCGAGAACGGTGCTAAAGGTCCGTCTGCAGCAAACGTAACTGCAATCTAATTAGCCTTGCGCTAATTATTGAGAAAACCCGCTTAGGCGGGTTTTTTATTGCCTGACAGGAAAACGGTGTTAGCATTTTCCGCATTTCTACACCCGGTTTAGTCGCTGGTCATTACCATGATATCCTCCCTGATTCCTTTTCCCGCCAGTCCTGGCCTGTAATTTCCCCCTGAGTTACATAGAGATTGTACGTAAGCTTTATCATTCTCATTGTATTATGTACTACACTAACTAAATTGACGGCATATTGAGTAACACTATGAAAATTAACGATCTGGTGACGGTTAAAACAGATGGTGGCCCAAGACGTGAAGGTGTCATTCTTGAGGTGGAACGGTTCAGTGAAGGAACAATGTATTTAGTCTCACTGGAGGATTATCCTACTGGTGTCTGGTTTTTTAACGAGGTCGATAGTAAAGATGGCACTTTTGTAGAGCCGCGCTCAGCCAATTAAGTGCTGCATATAAAAAAACCGGAGCAGGGGATGGTTACCTTGCTCCGGTTTTTTGCTTTTATCACGTTACTTTTACAATTATTTCATCGAATCACAGAAAAATTACAGTAGCGATAATTAACTAAAGCACTCCGTGCAATATGTTGCGAAGTCGCTTTTATGTCTAAATCATCACTGATAGTCGTGAGCTGTAACGACACTTCCTTATGCGACCTGTTGCTCAACACGACTTGGTGGTAACAGCAGCTAGCAATAAAAAGTTTAGAAAGTCTCCCAATTCTCGTTATTCAATTCGGCCTTTTTAGCATCTAAATTATTCGCTATTTTTTTGTCTCCGGCGGTTATTGATCTAGTCATTGTTTTGCTGTGCCCGTTTAACTGAAAAACAGCGACGGCTTGTGTCAGCATGGCAGCTTGTTGCTCTAGCGAAGCCGCAGCGGCAGAGGCCTCTTGTACCAGTGACGCATTTTGTTGTGTGACGTTATCCATTTCGGAAACGGCTTGAGCTACTTGGCTGATACCTCGGCTTTGTTCATCAGAGGCTGAAGCAATTTCTGCCATGATATCTGTAACCTGGGTAACAGCAGTTACGATTTCGCTCATAGCCTTACCTGCATCAGAAACTAAAATGGATCCGTCACCGACCAGATCAACTGAGGCTTCAATCAGCGATTCGATCTCTTTAGCCGCATCTGCGCTGCGTTGCGCCAGATGCCTGACCTCACTAGCGACAACTGCAAATCCTCGACCTTGTTCACCCGCCCGTGCGGCTTCCACCGCAGCGTTAAGTGCCAATATATTGGTCTGGAAGGCAATACTGTTTATTACATTGGTAATGTCGGCAATTTTCATCGAACTCATGGATATTTTATCCATAGTGCTTACGACGTCGCTGACAATATCACCTCCCTGACTGGCTTTACCTGATGCATTAGCAGCGAGTTGACTAGCATGATGGGCGTTTTCCGAGTTTTGTTTTACCGTAGCCGTAAGTTGTTCCATGCTGGCGGCGGTCTGTTCCAAAGAGGCGGCTTGTTGTTCGGTTCGGGCAGAAAGATCGATATTTCCTGATGCAATTTCGGATGAACCCTGATAAATGGATTCGGCACTGCTTCTCACTGATGCAACGGTAACGGACAGGGATTTCTGCATCTGCTGAATGTTTGAACCTAACACGCCAATTTCATTGCTGCCGAATGGAATGGCCGGTTGTGTTAAATCGCCTTCTGCAATACGTTGGATGCGTGTCACCAATACATTCATTGGTTTAATTATTACCCGACTGATCACTATAAAAGCAATCAGTGTCAGCAGTACGGTGAAAATAAAAGCGCCGCCCATCAAGATATAGCCTAATCGGGTTTCTTTTTGGGCGGCTTGATTGATCTGATTTGCCCGTTCAGTGCGGTACTTGAGTGCCGTCAGCAACGGTTCGTTATAAGCCGTATCCAACCGTTTCAGTTTTTCTGCTTCTAACGAAATCACTTCTTCAAAATGCCCTTGTTGGGTGGCGTCCAACATCGCCCTCATCCCTTCATTACGATATTGTTCGTAGGCTTTTTTCAGCGGTACATCTAAGGCAATATCTGTCGCGTCCTTTGCTGTTCTACTAGAGTAAACATCGAACATTTTTTGTGATTCGGACAACCGATTTTCAGCTTCTTTTAAACTGGTTTGATAACTTTCGGTATCGCCAATACGTGCGGCAGAAGCGGCTTGGATAAGCGTCAGACGAGCCGCGCGCAGATAATCTGAGCTATTGGATAAACCTAAGCGAATATCTAACTCTTGAGTAGCACTTTCAAGCGATTGATTGCTTTGTTTTAAGAAGTAGCTGGAAGTGCCAATGGCTACGGCAAACAATATCAATATGCCAGTCAGGATCGCCACAAACAGGGTGACTAGGCGGATATTATTAATAAACATGACTCTTGCCTTAGTCGGCATAGCTGTATCTATTAATTGCTGCGTAATTCCACTTTTCATTATTATTTCCGTTTTAAAGGCGCTCGAGGACGGTCGTAACCGGATAAGACTTTATTTACATAGGTAATTAACTGAGCAGAGTACATCTAAAACCTATCGGCCAATTCCCTGAATGACTTAGGGTTATAGTTGCGACACAGATCTCAAATATGATGAAATCTTTATCACCTGTAGACCGTTTGGCGGTTGATTGCCAACTCGGTTACTCAACATCGGTGTAAAAATCGTCAAGTCAGTATTCATTTGGCTAATGGCGGATTCCTTGGGCTTCCTCGCTGGGAACTCCACCTTCCCTATCTTGAGACAAGGATGCTGTTGGCGAATGGCTTTACAGAATTTATCCTTGATTTTGGTAAGGGAAATAGCGGTGAGTTAACGGAGGAGAAAATCAATGTAGATTCTTTCTGTTTAATAATAAACTAATGATAAGCAAGCTTTGCCTATGATCCTGAAATACACTTAATTATTGTCATAAATGAAGTGTTAAATTATATTTTTTATCTATGGATATTGTTGAGGCTTTGTTTAACAAACCCACCTTTACATATTTACAATGTGAATCTATACTGATGAAAAATTTCAGTGGGGAAAATAAATGGACACGCAAAGTTGTAGTCAAATAAGTAAGGCAAGTTGACTCATCGCCCTCTGATTTGTTGCTTGCCGAAAATGGCGGGCAGCACCTTCATCACTCTATTCTGAATTGTGACTACCCTGATGCGTTATTAATATCCGACGGTATTTTTCTGTCGAAGATATTTATTTGGATTTTTTATGGTATTCAACAGTCACTCTTTATTTCCTCCCGGTGCGCATATCAGTTAATTGCTGAGATTTATCTCTGCACAATGACTTGTGTGCCCAAAGGCACATGATTATTCTTCTGTTTATAATAGGGAAAGAATCATGGCGTTGACTCCTTTCGTCTTAAATTTATTATTGGCAACTTCGCTAGGTGCATTAATTGGTGCTGAACGTCAGTGGCGTCAGCGTATGGCTGGGTTGCGTACCAATGCATTGGTTGCCACTGGCGCCGCGGTTTTTATTCTCAGCTCTGTAACCACATCTCCCGACAGCCCCGGTCGGATTGCGGCGCAAATTGTTTCCGGTATCGGATTCCTTGGAGCCGGTGTCATTATGCGTGAAGGTATGAATATCCGAGGGTTAAATACGGCAGCTACTTTATGGTGTTCGGCGGCGGTCGGCGTGTTGTGCGGTTTGGGATTGCACTGGAATGCAGTATGCGCAACCGCCGTCATTCTTAGTGCCAATATATTGCTACGGGAAGCGGCGCACCGAATTAATTTGCAACCTCAACAGCAAGCGGTTGATCTCGAAGTCCGTTATCGTATCCTGGTTACTTGCGGTGCGGAAGATGAAATCTTGGTAAGAACATTAATATTACAGGCATTAAATGGAATGGCTTTGCGTTTGCAATCTTTATGTAGTGCAGATATCGCCAGACCTGGGCAATTAGAAGTGTGTGCAGAAGTTATGGCCAACTCGGCAGCACAGAAAGAAATAGAAAGTATTGTTTGTCGCGTGAGTTTGGAACGTAGTGTGAGTGCGGTGTATTGGCGGGTCGCATCAGAATTACCTGTATAGTTATTATAGATATAAATATTATCGGAATGACTATGGGTTATTTGCTATCAGGTCGTCAATAACTACTTACTCTCACCCCGTCGGAGAGTAAGTGGTTATTATGGATGAACATCCAGGGCTTGAATTAACTACTCGTTGTTTGGTTTTTTCGTATTACCCAATTGGTAATGAAATAGATAAAATTAGACCAGAGTAATAATAGAGAGAGTCATATTTTCACAAAAAGTAATAAATGATTAGTCATGCATTATGACCCATGAGTTAAGGCAAGGCTGATGGCAAACTATCTTTGAACAATATGGGTGTTCTCTTGATCGCTGCTCAAGAGGCTAAAAATAGCTCAGATATAACCTTATCTCCATTGAATGCCAGTCTGAATGACTTAATCCAAGAGGCTATGTAGGCAGGTGCCACCGTGGTAAGCGCATTGTTACAGAAAATTTTCAGCAATATTATTAAAGATCGGGGCAATCACCCGATTTTTAACGGAGGAGATAACGGTATTTATTCCATTTTATCCACTGGATACGGTGGTTGGCTTGCCACCACCGACATTCCATTTGCGCATGCTTCATCCTGTTGTTGCGCAATTTTTAGGCATACCGAGTCCCTTGTTCACCTCGTTGGTCTGAATGAGAACGATTTGCGCACATATCATCGGCGTTAGGAATGAATAATGGATATTGCCGGATTGCCTTAGGACAAAATACGGTATGTCTCGGCATTATAATGGAACGATTAGCACATCAATCGAACTGGCATTGATTAAACGGTTTGCTGAACAAAAAATTTTATTCATCATGTTGTTGCTGTGGTGACCACAAATAACCAGATCAATATGCTGATTTTTGCAGGCATAGGTCAGGCTATCAGCTAATTCTCCGTGGAGAATTACCATGTTCATCGTGGGGTAGTCTGCTTTTTCCTGCAGTTCTGCCATAAACCGGCGTGCTTCTTCTTGTAACAGGATTCGTAAGTCTCCCAACATAGGAGCGGCAAAGTTATTGTACATTTCTGGATCGGTGGTCAGGGTGAGTAGCGAGATTTTACCATTGTAGGGACGAACGATTGAAACCGCTTTATCTACCAGTCTCTGGCTATCAGCTGAGATCGAAACGGCAACCAACACATTCTTATATTCCATGATTATCCCCACTAAACAGTACGATAGATAAATGGTAGGAGATAGATTCTGAGAGAAGTGAGAAGCGGATCACAGTTGGCCCTTTTGTCAAATTCGCGCTAGAAAATAACGTGATGTTCTTACGAGCGGATTGAAATTAGTGCTTCAAGTTGATTTTTGTATGAATTTAGAACAAAAACAGTCTATGACTTTGCAAAAAAGTGGATATGCACCACATTCAGTTATGTCTTCCTTGCCTGTCTTTGCGAGTTAGGTATTGATTGAAATATTTGGCTGCGTTTATTGCTTTGTTAACTACGTTCCGACGCCCGTTTAGCGTCTTGCCGACCGCGGGTTAATATCTCAATGCGGAATAGCAGTTTTTAGTCAGGGGTGATGACTCAGTTAAAAAGACAATTTATCGAGGTTATTTCTTATTTTATAGAGTATTTAATTAACTTAATAGATGTTAATTCTGCAATTGATGCCATATGGCAGATTTTTGCTCTGCGATTTTGGTTTGCCTGTGTTTTTGTTCGAATTGATCTAAAAAAGCTAAGAATTAGGCCTATATGCTTAGTTTTTAAGACGCTTTCTGACATGTGATTGTTTTTTGTACGCTTGCGTGGTCAATAAATGACCGTGATTTGGTGTGTTTAAGAGAATTAAATTTTATTTTTGTGACGCGCATCACATTACATTTAAATTAAATCACTAGTCACATTGTATGTGCTAACGATTCGGGAGTAGAGTTGCCCCTCTTTAGGAATATTCCTAATCCTTTGTAAGAAAAGTTTCATTGCTGTGGGGCACACTAATAGAGTAGTTGAAAAATCGCTAGCCAAGCCGTCAGCATGAAATGACGTAACAAGATGGTTTTTTTTCAAACCCTCGGTAGTCTTTTAATTACTTTTAGTTCTATAAGTTTTAATTAACTGTATAACGGGAAGGATCCCAGGTCATGGGTGATGAACATTTTCACCCAACTTATGTTTTAAAACATAATCTGTCGGGATGTATAAAATGAGTACGTCTGAATTACTCAAACATATTTATGATATTAATTTGTCATACTTGCTTTTAGCACAACGTTTAATTAATGATGAAAAAGCATCTGCAATGTTCCGTTTAGGTATCACTGATACGATGGCTGATGCATTGTCTCAATTAACGTTACCTCAAATGGTAAAATTGGCTGAGACTAATCAATTAGTCTGCCATTTTCGTTTTAATGACCACAACACTATTCATCATCTGACGAAAGAATCTCGCGTGGATGATCTACAGCAAATCCATACCGGTATTTTATTGTCAAGCCACTTACTGCATGAGTTATCGTTGAAAGACGGTAGTGCGTCTAAAAAAAGAGCATGACGATGGTTGAAAAAAGTATTGTTCAGGAAGCCAAAGACATCCATCTTGCGATGGAGTTGATCACTTTGGGCGCTCGTTTGCAAATGCTCGAAAGCGAAACTCAGCTTAGCCGTGGGCGGCTGATTAAACTTTATAAAGAGCTTCGGGGGAGTCCGCCACCGAAAGGAATGCTGCCATTTTCCACCGATTGGTTTATGACTTGGGAACAAAATATTCACTCATCGATGTTTTATAATGCCTACAGTTTCTTGCTGAAAAGTGGGCAATGCACCGGTGTTGAAGCGGTGATTAAAGCTTACCGTCTCTATCTTGAACAGTGTCCAGATCGTGCGGAAGAACCGCCATTACTGGCTTTAACCCGTGCCTGGACCTTGGTTAGATTCGTCGACAGTGGAATGTTACAGCTGTCTGGTTGTAGTTGTTGTGGCGGGACTTTTATCACCCACGCCCATCAACCGCGCAACAGTTTTATTTGTAGTCTTTGTCAGCCACCTTCCCGCGCAGTAAAAAAACGTAAACTTTCCCCGCAACCTGCCGATATAACTACTCAACTGCTGGATGAGCAGGTTAAACGCGCAGTTTGAGTACGGCTTGAAGGTTGGATTTTTGTCAGGCAGACCCGATATGGATGTCTTATCTGTCTGGCAGTAGCGACCTTCGATTGATCTCAAACGCGTAAACACCTCACCTTCCACCCACACACTTTGCTAAGGATGTCGCGTGTTAGTTATTTTGGGTTATATCGTGGTACTCGGTGCGGTATTCGGTGGCTACATGATGGTCGGGGGGCACCTCGGTGCACTTTATCAACCATCAGAGTTTTTAATTATTGCCGGTGCCGGTATTGGCGCATTTATTGTTGGTAATAACGGTAAAGCGATAAAAGCCACATTACGTGCAATGCCAAAACTATTGCGCAGATCAAAATATAATAAAGTGCTATATATGGATTTAATGGCATTGCTTTATCGGCTATTAGCAAAATCACGCCAACAAGGGATGCTTTCTCTGGAGCGTGATATAGAAAATCCTCAGGAAAGTGAAATTTTCTCTAATTATCCCCGCATTCTTGCCGATAACATTTTAGTCGAATTTATTACCGATTATTTACGGTTAATTGTTAGTGGAAATATGAACGCTTTCGAGATTGAAGCGTTAATGGATGAAGAGATAGAAACGTACGAACAAGAAAGTGAAGTCCCTGCTGGCAGCCTCGCCATGGTCGGTGATTCATTGCCTGCTTTCGGTATCGTTGCTGCGGTGATGGGGGTGGTTCATGCCCTGGCGTCGGCGGATCGGCCTGCTGCCGAACTTGGCGCACTTATTGCCCATGCGATGGTAGGAACTTTCTTGGGTATTTTGTTGGCTTACGGATTTATTTCGCCATTGGCGACCTTGCTACGTCAGCAAAATGCGGAAACAACTAAAATGATGCAATGCATCAAGGTGACGTTACTTTCCAGCCTGAATGGCTATGCACCACAAATTGCAGTGGAGTTCGGAAGGAAGACGCTTTACACCACAGAACGCCCGTCATTTATCGAGCTGGAAGAACATGTGCGTAGAGTGAAATCTCCCGCACCGCAAGCGACAGAAGAGGACGCATGAAGCATCAGAATCACCCCGTTATTCTGGTCAAAAAGCGTAAGGCCAAGCACGGTGGTGGCCATCACGGCGGCTCATGGAAGATCGCTTACGCTGACTTTATGACAGCGATGATGGCTTTCTTTTTGGTGATGTGGTTGCTGTCGATCTCCAGCCCACAAGAGCTGACGCAAATCGCAGAATATTTCCGTACGCCACTGAAGGTAGCCCTTACCAGCGGCGATAAGAGCAGTTCAAGCAGCAGCCCGATTCCTGGTGGTGGTGATGATCCCACCCAGCAACAGGGCGAAGTGAGGAAACAAAGTCAGTCTGCGGAGACGAAAAAAGAGCAGGCCAGGCTGAATAAGCTACGAGAGAAGCTGGAAGAGCTGATTGAATCCGATCCTCGTTTAAAAGCCTTACGTCCGCATTTGCTGATTAACATGATGGATGAAGGATTACGCATCCAGATTATTGATAGTCAAAATCGGCCAATGTTTCAGATGGGCAGTGCGCAAGTGGAGCCTTATATGCGGGATATCCTGCGTGCCATTGCGCCCATTTTGAATGATATTCCGAATAAAATCAGTTTGTCCGGTCATACCGATGATTTGCCGTATGCCAATGGTGAGCGAGGTTACAGTAACTGGGAGTTATCTGCCGATCGTGCCAATGCTTCGCGGCGTGAATTGCTGTCTGGCGGATTGGCAGAAGGAAAAGTGCTACGGGTCGTAGGTATGGCATCGACCATGCGATTGAAAGAGCAGGGTGCCGACGATCCGGTGAACCGCCGCATCAGCATTCTGGTGTTGAATAAGCAGTCACAACACGATATTGAGCATGAAAATCTCGATAACAAATCATTGGATATTGAGAAGGCGGAAGGGCTGAAGCAGCTTGAACTCGGTGCTCAGCCGACTGCCGCAGTAGGGCAGGCGGTACCCGTAACTGTGCCACCCGCACCGGCTGTGGATCAACCTGTATCTGCAGTGGTTCAACCTGTAGGAGGCGCTGCGGTGCCAGCGGTTGCACCGTCGGCGTCGGAAAATAGGGTTACGCCGCCAGTAGTATCACCACAATCTAACACGGAGACGGCTGGCTCAGTCGCCGCTGGGCCAACAACTTCGTTGCCAGCAGCACCTGAAGCTCAAGTGCCCGTCTCTCCGACAAGCCGCGACGCACAGTAGAGGTGACAACGTGAGCATGGATATTACCGCGTTTTATCAAACGTTCTTTGATGAAGCAGATGAATTGTTGGCAGACATGGAACAGCATCTGTTATTGCTGGACCCGCTGGCACCTGATAATGAACAGCTCAATGCGATTTTTCGTGCAGCGCATTCGATCAAAGGCGGAGCCGCAACTTTCGGCTTTGCGGTGTTACAAGAAACCACCCATCT
Organism: Yersinia ruckeri ATCC 29473; assembly: GCF_000754815.1. Lineage (GTDB taxonomy): Bacteria > Pseudomonadota > Gammaproteobacteria > Enterobacterales > Enterobacteriaceae > Yersinia > Yersinia ruckeri. Next base: position 2,993,423 of record NZ_KN150747.1, on the reverse strand, counting down.
ACTGGAAAACTTGTTGGATGGTGCCAGACGCAACGAGATGCGTCTGAGTACTGACATCATCAACCTGTTTTTGGAAACAAAAGACATTATGCAAGAACAGTTGGAAGCCTACAAAACCTCCCAGGAACCTAACCGGGAAAGCTTTGAATATATCTGTCAGGCATTACGCCAACTGGCACTTGAAGCATTAGAACAGGCGGCACCAGACAACGCTTCTGTGGCAGCGGCTGAGGCCAAAGCCGCACCGGCGCAGGTGTCGGGTGGGATGCGCATTTGCTTATCTGACCTGAAACCGCAGGAAATTCCGTTGATGTTGGAAGAGCTGGGTAATCTCGGTGAGGTGAAAGATCCTCATCAGGGTGAAAACAGCCTGGAAGCGACGCTAATTACCTCGGTGAGTGAAGACGATATTTGCGCGGTACTGTGTTTTGTTCTGGAAGCAGAACAAATCAGCTTTATCGACGTGCCCGCCGTCGTCGCTGATGCTTCGGTGCCCGTGGCCATTGAGACTGTTGCGGTATCCACCCCTGCAACCGTGGCCGAAACAAAGCCCGTGCCAGCGACCAGTGCTGAACCCGCCAAACCACGGCCAAAAGCCAGCGAATCTACCAGCATCCGTGTAGCGGTAGAGAAGGTTGACCAACTGATCAATCTGGTAGGCGAATTGGTGATAACTCAATCCATGTTGGCACAACGTTCCAGCTCGCTGGATACGGTTGTTCATGGTGATTTGTTAAATAGCATGGGCCAATTGGAACGTAATGCGCGGGATCTGCAAGAGTCGGTGATGTCGATTCGCATGATGCCAATGGAATACGTCTTCAGCCGTTTCCCACGTTTGGTGCGCGATCTGGCGAGTAAACTGAATAAGCAGGTAGAGCTGACGCTATTGGGCAGTTCTACTGAATTGGATAAGAGTCTGATTGAACGCATTATCGATCCGCTCACTCACTTGGTGCGAAACAGCCTGGATCACGGTGTTGAATCTCCTGAAGCGCGTATTGCGGCAGGTAAATCGCCGGTCGGTAACCTGACGTTATCGGCAGAACATCAGGGTGGCAACATTTGCATCGAAGTCATTGATGACGGTGCCGGTCTGAATCGTCAAAAAATCCTGGCTAAAGCGCTATCTCAGGGCATGGCCGTCAGTGAACACATCAGTGATGAAGATGTCGGCATGCTGATTTTTGCGCCGGGCTTCTCCACGGCCGAGCAAGTGACCGATGTCTCCGGGCGCGGTGTGGGCATGGATGTGGTTAAACGTAATATTCAAGAAATGGGAGGTCACGTTCAGGTGAGTTTCCAGGCCGGTAAAGGGACGTCTATTCGTATCCTGCTACCGTTGACACTGGCGATTCTGGATGGGATGTCCGTTAAGGTCGACAACGAAGTATTCATTCTGCCACTGAATGCGGTGATGGAATCTCTGCAACCGCAGGCGGAAGATTTACATCCGTTGGCCGGTGGTGAACGAGTCCTGCAAGTGCGCGGTGAATATCTGCCGTTAGTTGAACTGTATCGTGTATTTGATGTGGCAAATGCCAAAACCGAAGCTACGCAGGGCATTGTGGTGATTTTACAAAGTGCGGGGCGTCGCTATGCACTGTTGGTTGATCAATTGATCGGCCAGCATCAGGTGGTGGTGAAAAATCTAGAAAGTAACTATCGCAAAGTGCCGGGTATTTCTGCCGCGACAATTTTGGGCGATGGCAGTGTCGCACTGATTGTGGATGTGTCTGCATTGCAGGCGCTGAATCGGGAAAAACGTGAAGGCTCCGACGAGGTCGCGGCGTAGCCTGTTGGACACCAAAACAGGATCGTGAAACGGGTTTCCGATCCTGAAAAATATGCATAAGCACCTATTTCACCGGCGTACTGTCAATGACAGTTTTCGCCGAGCGACCGGCAGTAACGGTAATGTACAGGATAGACATGCCGTTCGCGGCCGCTAACCGGACACAAAGGCCGAGTGGGATAGATTATAAATTCAACCTATTGATTGAAGGGTAGAAACATGGCAGGACTAGCAACCGTCACGAAACTGGCTGGCGAAACGGTAGGACAAGAGTTTCTGATTTTTACACTGGGCAACGAAGAATATGGCATTGATATTCTCAAGGTGCAGGAAATCCGCGGTTATGATCAGGTAACACGTATTGCCAACACCCCTACGTTTATCAAAGGTGTGACCAATCTACGCGGTGTGATTGTTCCTATCATCGATCTGCGAGTCAAGTTTGCACAGAGCAACGTGTCTTATAACGAAAATACCGTGGTGATCGTGTTGAATTTCGGCCAACGCGTCGTGGGTATTGTGGTTGACGGTGTCTCTGACGTGTTGTCGTTAACCAATGAACAGATTCGCCCGGCACCTGAATTTACCGTGACGTTGGCAACCGAATACCTAACCGGCCTCGGCTCTCTCGGAGAAAGAATGCTGATTCTGGTTGATATCGAAAAACTGTTAAGCAGTGAAGAGATGTCACTGATTGATAGCGTTACAAAAATCTAATCAGATAATCGGCGGGGATATCCCGCCTGAGGTTAATGACAAAGTGCTCGCTGCGGTGAAAACCGGCAGATCGTCAAGACGCCATGAATACGTCCTTGTCGGCTCGTTCCGCGCCATCCCTGGCGCGGACGCTTGACTCTTCTACCGGTCTTCCCCACCAGAGATCGCAGGATCGCGGTTTGTCAGCAGTTTGTGGTGGGGATACCCCGCCTTTTTTACAACAGCATATTGTTGCCTACCAATCCGTTGTCTGCGTGCATCGCGGTTAAAATAGTTGTGTCCTCAGGTAAAGTTCCCCTCGGTATTGCCGATAACACCTGTAATTGACGTATTTCTGTTTTGACGCATTTATGAAGGGATCACATGTTTAAGCGTATGAAAGTTGTCACTAGCCTGTTACTGGTATTGGTGTTATTTGGTGCTCTGCAATTGGTTTCTGGCGGGCTTTTCTTTAACTCACTCAAAAACGATAAAGAAAATTTTGCCGTTTTGCAGGTTATTCGTCAGCAAGAAGCTTCACTGGGCGATAGCTGGGTTAATCTGGTTCAGACTCGCAACACCCTGAACCGTGCGGGTATTCGCTATATGGCGGATGCGAATGGTACCGGTAGTGGTACCACACTGCCTGAGTTGGTGACTTTAGCAAAAGAAACACTGGTTAAAGCGCAAAAAAGTTACGCTAATTTTGAAAAGATCTCGTTGGATAGCGGACAGAGCCCAGAAAGTACCCAACGCATGAAACAAACTTACGATGCATACGTAGGCGCGTTGAACGAACTGATCCAGTTAATGGAAGCCGGTAAAATCAAAGAATTCTTCGATCAGCCGACGACCAGCTTCCAAGATGCATTTGAAAAAGATTACACAGATTATCGTACGCTGAATGACCATCTTTACACATCAGTCGTTGAAGACAGTAATCAATCCTTCACCTTCGCAATAGCCGTTTTAATCGCCATTCTGGTTGCCGTAGTGGCGGTGATGTTGATCGTTTGGTTCGGTATTCAACACATTCTGATTAACCCGTTGAATCGTTTGATCGAACACATCAAACATATTGCCAGTGGCGACCTGACTCAGCCGATCGAAGTCCTGAGTCGTAATGAAATGGGGACATTAGCGGCCAGCCTGAGTCACATGCAATCTGAACTGATCGGCACCGTTACCGGTGTGCGTATGGGTGCAGATGCCATCTATAGTGGTGCCTCTGAAATTGCTGCAGGTAATAACGATCTATCGGCACGTACTGAACAGCAGGCGGCTTCTCTGGAAGAAACCGCTGCCAGCATGGAACAGTTGACCGCAACGGTGAAACAGAATGCTGAGAATGCTCGTCAGGCGAGCCAGTTGGCACTGAGCGCCTCTGAAACCGCACAAAAAGGCGGAAAAGTGGTGGCTAATGTGGTGCAAACCATGCATGACATCGCCGGTAGTTCGCAGAAAATCGCCGATATTACCAGCGTGATCGACGGTATTGCCTTCCAAACCAATATCCTGGCATTGAATGCAGCAGTAGAAGCTGCGCGTGCCGGTGAGCAAGGTCGTGGCTTTGCGGTCGTGGCGGGTGAAGTTCGCAACCTGGCACAGCGTAGCGCTCAGGCAGCAAAAGAAATCAAAGGTTTGATCGAAGACTCGGTTAACCGAGTGGACATGGGGTCGGTCTTGGTAGAGAGCGCCGGCGAAACCATGGGTGACATCGTGAATGCGGTCACTCGTGTTACTGACATTATGGGCGAAATCGCTTCCGCCTCTGATGAGCAAAGCCGTGGTATCGATCAGGTTGGCCAAGCAGTAACCGAGATGGATCGCGTAACACAACAAAATGCCTCATTGGTAGAAGAGTCTGCTTCTGCCGCTGCGGCTCTGGAAGAGCAGGCGAGCCTGCTGACCCAGTCGATGTCTGTTTTCATCCTGCGGATGGACAACGGTAGCAACAGTAAAGATGTCAGAAGAGTCAAGCAGCCGACAGTGGAAGCGGTTGCTAAAAAAGCACTGGGGAGTGACCTGCAAGATAACTGGGAAACTTTCTAGAACCCTACAAAATATAATATTAAAAGCCGGCCTTAGAGCCGGCTGAGAAGAGGTTACGATGTTTGGCCGAATCCGGATTTCTACCAGCTTTTTCCTGTTACTGATAATGATTTGTTCTATACAGTTGATCTCAAGTGGTCTGTCATTTACGGCATTTCGTGCGGACTATCAAAATCTCAATCGTGTGGAGCTTAGCAGCCAGCAACGGGATGCATTAAGCCTGAGTTGGGTGTCCTTGCTTCAGGCTCGTAATACCTTAAACCGGGCGGGAACCCGTTCGGCTCTCAACGTTCCACAGGAAAAGGTCAATGAACTGATGGGCAATGCCCGCAGTTCGTTACAGAAAGCCGACCTCTACTTCAATCAGTTTTTGGCTATACCCCGAGTTAACGATAACGCAGATGAGCTGATCGCGGCCACTCAAGCTAGTTATCAGAATCTACGGACTTCTTTACGTGAATTGATCGGGTTCCTGGAGGCAGGAAACTTGCAGGCGTTTATGGATCAACCGACCCAGAAAACCCAAGATCTGTTCGAGGCTGATTTCGTACAGTATCTGCAACATACAACAGAAATTATTACAGATTCCAGTCAGGAAAATGCACAAGCCTATTTGTTGTCCAAATGGATTTTCGCCGGTGCGGTGGTATTGGTGATATCTATGGCCATCTCTTGCGTTATTTGGTTGAAAACGATGTTTGTCTCACCGTTAGCGATCATGCGTGATCATTTTGACCGCATTGCACAAGGGGATTTGGCCGGCAAAATTTCGGTATCTGGTCGCAATGAAATCAGCCAGTTGTTTGCCAGTTTGCGCATTATGCAACAGTCACTGATTAGTACCGTCAGTAAAGTTCGGGACGGTACTGAATCGATGCTCACCGGGATTCAGGAAATATCCGCAGGTAATAACGATCTTTCCGCACGAACCGAACAGCAGGCGGCTTCTCTGGAAGAAACTGCAGCCAGTATGGAGCAGTTGACTGCTACCGTGAAACAGAATGCGGATAACGCCCGTCAGGCTACGCTGTTGGCGCAGGAAGCGTCGGCAACGGCTGCCAAAGGCGGCATGCTGGCGGGTGACGTTGTCAATACTATGCACGAAATAGCGGCAAGTTCGCATAAGATCGGCGCTATTACCAGCGTGATCGATGGCATTGCTTTTCAGACCAATATTCTGGCTTTGAACGCCGCAGTTGAAGCCGCGCGTGCCGGTGAACAAGGGCGTGGATTCGCCGTGGTTGCCGGAGAAGTTCGCAATCTGGCACAACGCAGTGCGCAGGCGGCCAAAGAAATCAAAGGGTTGATCGATGAATCCGTCGGTCGGGTACGTCAGGGCTCTACCTTGGTAGAAAGCTCGGGTACCACGATGGAAGAAATCGTGCGTTCGGTTACCCGTGTTACCGACATCATGGGCGAAATCGCGTCCGCTTCGGATGAACAAAGCCGAGGTATTGAACAGGTTTCGCTGGCAGTGACACAAATGGATCAGGTCACCCAACAGAACGCCGCATTGGTAGAAGAGGCTGCATCTGCGGCCAACGCATTGGAAGAGCAAGCGGGTTATCTCTCCCACGCAGTGTCTGCCTTCCATTTGGCACAGGATGGCTATGATGAAGATTGGCAAGGCACCGGGAAGCAATCAGCGTTAAAGGAAATTTCAGATTGTTAAACGGCGTAATACGTCATTTTTAAAGGGTGAGACCGGATGAAGCAATCTCCTATGTCAGCACCCCAGGATTCTGGTTCGATACTGAGCCAGATGATACAGCGGTTGCCACTGTCGGATGTTCATTTTCGACGAATCTGCCAGCTGATTTATCAGCGCGCAGGTATTGTATTGGCTGACCATAAACGGGAGATGGTTTACAACCGTTTAGTCAGGCGTTTACGGTTATTGGGTATTAATGATTTTGGTCAATATCTGGTGTTGCTGGAAAACGATCCGAACAGCGCTGAGTGGCAAGCTTTTATCAATGCTTTGACCACCAACTTGACGGCGTTTTTCCGCGAGGCTCACCACTTTCCTATTCTGGCGGAACATGCCCGCCAGCGTCAGGGAAATTATACCGTTTGGAGTACGGCAGCTTCGACCGGGGAAGAACCTTACTCTATCGCCATGACTCTGAGCGATACGCTGGGACAACGTTCGGGTGGCTGCCAGGTTCTGGCCAGCGATATTGATACGCAGGTATTGGAAAAGGCCACCAGCGGCGTGTATCGGCAGGATGAACTGCGTTCGCTTTCTGCTCAGCAGATGCAGCGCTATTTCCTGCGCGGCACTGGCCCCCACCAGGGATTGGTTCGGGTGCGTCCTGAATTATCGAATATGTTGACGTTTCAACAGCTTAATCTGCTGGCACCGGAGTGGACATTACCGGGGCAATTTGACGCCATATTCTGTCGTAATGTGATGATTTATTTTGATAAAGAGACGCAGGAGCGTATTTTGCGCCGCTTTGTCCCTTTGCTAAAACCCGGTGGCCTGATGTTTGCTGGGCACTCGGAGAATTTCAGTCAAATCAGTCGGGAATTCTATTTGCGCGGACAGACCGTTTACGGACTGACCAAGGAGAGGTGATGAGTAAAATCAGAGTGTTGTGCGTTGATGATTCTGCATTAATGCGCCAATTAATGACCGAGATTATTAATAGTCACCCGGATATGGAAATGGTCGCTACGGCACCAGATCCACTGGTTGCCCGTGATTTGATCAAAAAATTCAATCCGCAGGTACTAACGCTTGATGTCGAAATGCCGCGGATGGATGGCTTGGATTTTCTTGAAAAACTAATGCGATTACGTCCAATGCCGGTGGTGATGGTGTCGTCACTGACCGGTAAAAATTCGGAAATAACCATGCGGGCGCTGGAATTGGGGGCGATAGATTTCGTCACTAAACCGCAATTGGGTATTCGTGAAGGTATGCTGGCTTACAGTGAACTGATCGCTGAAAAAATTCGCACTGCCGCCAAGGCACGTTTACCGCAGCGTATGACCAATAATAATGCGCCGGTCATCTTGAGCCATACGCCATTGCTGAGCAGTGAGAAGCTGATTGCTATTGGAGCCTCAACTGGCGGAACCGAAGCTATCCGTACCGTGTTGCAGCCATTGCCGCCGACCAGTCCGGCGTTGCTGATTACCCAACATATGCCACCGGGCTTTACTCGCTCATTTGCCGAGCGCTTGAACAAATTATGTCAGATCACCGTTAAAGAGGCTGAAGACGGTGAACGTGTATTGCCGGGGCATGCTTACATCGCACCGGGCGATCGTCATCTGGAATTAGCCCGTAGCGGTGCCAATTATCAGGTACGCATCCACGACGGCCCAGCGGTTAATCGCCATCGTCCATCGGTCGATGTCTTATTCCGTTCCGTCGCACAATATGCGGGCCGTAACGCTGTTGGCGTGATTTTGACTGGTATGGGCAATGACGGTGCTGCTGGTTTGCTGGAAATGCATCGGGCCGGCGCATACACCATTGCGCAAAACGAAGCCAGTTGCGTGGTGTTTGGTATGCCACGTGAAGCCATCGCTATGGGTGGTACCAATGAAGTGCTGGAGTTGAACCAGATAAGCCAGCGAATGCTGGCGCAGATAAGCAGTGGTCAAGCCTTACGTATCTAGGTATCGGCTTCAGATTTAAACATTCCGGTGATAATCGGTTTTGCATTTAATCGCTCAGCGGTGAGCAACAAACCTTAGGAGTTGGTATGGCGGACAAAAATCTCAGATTCTTGGTGGTAGACGATTTTTCGACCATGCGTCGTATTGTCAGAAACCTGCTAAAAGAACTGGGTTTTAATAATGTGGATGAAGCTGAAGACGGCGTTGACGCATTAAACAAATTACGTGCAGGCGGTTTTGATTTTGTCGTTTCTGACTGGAACATGCCAAACATGGACGGGTTGCAATTGTTGCAGGCTATTCGTGCTGACGGCGCGTTGGCGTCTTTACCGGTATTGATGGTGACGGCTGAAGCCAAAAAAGAAAATATTATCGCGGCTGCGCAAGCAGGTGCCAGTGGTTATGTGGTGAAACCTTTCACTGCGGCGACTTTGGAAGAAAAACTCAATAAGATCTTCGAAAAATTGGGCATGTAAGGAGGCGAGATGAATAACCATCCAATGCCCGCAACTGATGCGGCATCAGCCAGTGATATAATTAGCCGGATTGGCAATCTGACGCGTATGTTGCGCGACAGTTTGCGAGAACTGGGGCTGGATCAAGCAATCGCTCAAGCGGCAGAAGCCATTCCGGATGCGCGCGATCGTCTCGATTATGTGGTTCATATGACGGCACAAGCGGCAGAACGTGCGCTAAACTGCGTTGAAGCGGCTCAACCACGTCAGAATGAGTTGGAATCATCGGCTAAGGCGCTAAAAGGTCGTTGGGATGAATGGTTTGCCAATCCCATTGAATTATCTGATGCCCGCTCATTGGTTACTGATACCCGCGATTATCTGGATTTGGTACCGGAACATACCTCTTTCACCAACGCTCAATTGTTGGAGATTATGATGGCGCAGGATTTCCAAGATCTTACTGGTCAAGTTATCAAGCGCATGATGGACGTGGTACAGGAAATTGAGAAACAGTTATTGATGGTGTTGATGGAGAATATTCCGGAACAAACGGCAAAACCTCAGCCAGCCAATAGCCTACTTAATGGACCTCAGTTGGATAAAAACGGTGCTGGGGTGATTGCAAACCAGGATCAGGTTGATGATTTACTGGATAGCTTAGGTTTTTAGACCAAAAGTAAATGCACTATGCAGATGAGGGCTACCCTCATCTGCAAAGCCAGTGTTTAGCATTCAATGTCACTAAAGGGATTATTATGACAGAACCGAAAATAGGCTTCGGTAGGTCAATGACTGTGGGGATAATGAAAGTCGACGCATTGGCAATTTGAGGTATGAAGAGTATATCTGGTATTTTTTGATGGCGAGCAGCCTCTGTCTAGGTCATTCTTGAACATATGACGGATAACCTTAGCTCGCAGGCTACTTGCAGCACCGCTCCAGTAGAAGCTACCAGCTTACTCTTTGGAACATACCATGATAGTTTCAATTGGTGTGCTAATAATATAATCATTATTAGATAATTCAGTTATCTTTATTTTTATGTTGTCATAATTAAGTACATCAAAAATTTCACTTAATTCTTTATTTTTATTATCAAAGTCAATCGAATGATAACTCCCTTCCTTTTTATGCTTAAATCTAATCATTCCATCTACTGAGGTTTGTTCAGAATCGTGGCATGAATAAGTCCCTGACACCAATAGATAACCTTCCCCATTGTTTTGCATAGAAAAAAACACATCAAATATACTGTTTTTATTACATGTACTATTGACGAACAGTTTTCTCTTCATCTGCCCGTGGCACTCAAATCCTTGGTTTGTCGCTATATAATCCCATGTGAAAAATGTAATCAGTAATGATACGGCCAAAAAAAGTAAAGCGACTTGTTTCTTGTATTTTATCATGTTAATTTTCATTTTCATTTTCATATTTATTTATATAGTAATTGGCGCAACTAATTTTTCTATTGGATGGGCAGTAAGCTAACAAACCATTCATTGTAACCTGACCATATGAATTCTGCTTTTGTTGAGAAAAATAATAGACATTAGTTTCGTTGTTACATTTCAAATCATTATTGGCAACAATTTTCTTGATCGTTTTTATCGTACTGAATAGTGGCATACCTCTAGTCCGATCATCGACAAGATAAAATCGACATTGTTCAAAACGGAATATCTCAGTTCTTACTGATTAGTAGTAGATCAGTCTGGTTAATGTTCGAGATCAAATCAGGTAACGCCACTTCACACTGCGCCCCGCCGTTCCAGTGAACACGCATTGATTCACCGGGGCGGATACCGCTCAGATAAACGTTACCGTCATCACTCACAATGCCGACACTTTGCTGTTTGTTATTCATAATGGTGGCACCGAATGGTGGCGCTGAGCCATCAGCCAGACGGATAACAACCATGGCTTTTTCGCCAGAAATCACTTCAAATTGGCGATAGCCTATCGCGCCTTCCGTCAGGGTGGCCTGCACCACTGAACGCGTCGTTTCGGCGTTATCTGGCAATTTATTCAGATCAATGCTGATCCGGTTTCGGTAGTAACTACTCACATCTGTAACAACGGTTTTGCCGAAACGGTTAGATTCCGTGGTTGCGTTATAACCACGGATCGGGATCCCGGCCACGCCACCGGTGTCTAGCAATATCCGCGTGCCGCCGATAGTGCCTGAGCGATGCAACGCCGCGCCTTCAAGGGTAGCTGTTGCTCCCCCTTGTAATGACATTCCCACCGATGAGTAACGTCCGGCCTGATAACTGGCGTTGCCATTGATTTGCGCAATATCCCCCTGGTGGCTGTAAAAACCGCTGGCGGTTGCCCCACGGCGAGAAACACCGGAACTTATTTGATAGTTATCGTGCTCATTTACCCGGTCGTAGTAACTGACCTGATGAGTGTTATCGTTGCGATCCAGGCTGCTGCTATAGCTCAGGGAACCGCTGCTACTAAACGGCATAGATAAAGACAGATACATGCCATCGTCATTGATGCCATCAAAACTGTTGCGGTATGCCGTCATCGACACACTTAAATTCTTGACGCGGCCAAGATCAAAATAGTGTGACAACGTCAGGTTATAGCGTTCGCTAGACGGCCTGTTCCAATAAGTCTGGAGGCTATAATCCAGATATGTACTCAGATCTAAGTCTCTAAATTGCTTGCTAAAGGTAGTGGTATACATCTCTTTACTATTCTGGGAGCGTATACTTTGAGTTCGTACATCCAGATATTCGCTCATACTCAAATAGTTCTGTTGCGAGAAGCGGTAACCGGCAAAGGTGAGCTGACTATCGTAATCATCGAAACGTTTCGAATAACTCAGACGATAAGTCCCCCCGGTCAACGCCGTGTCGTATTGGGGCAATATTGCGCGAGATTGCGTGATATCAAATGACATTGCCCCAAACACCATCAGATCACGACCTACGCCCCCCGCCAGGGCGTTATAATTCCCCCCAAGCACGCTGCCGCCGTACAGCGACCAGCCGTTGCTGATCCCCCAGGAGAACTCGCCAGTGGCAAATGTTGGGCCATTGGTTTTGTGTTTCCAATCTGAGGGGCGACCCGCCGCCAGCTTGTAACGCACCGTGCCTGGCCGCGTGAGGTAAGGAATACTGGCCGTATCCATCTTAAATATTTGCACAGTGCCATCTTGTTCCTCTACCCGGATATCCAATTGCCCGGACACGGAGTTATCGATGTCCTGAATGCGGAATGGACCGGAGGCCACTTGGGTTTCCTGCAAAATCCGCCCCTGCTGGCTGATGACCACTTTGGCATTGGTGCGAGCGACACCTGTCACTTCAGGCGCGTAGCCACGCAGGTTTGGCGGCAACATGTTGTCATCGGTAACCAGGCTGGCACCGGTAAAACGGAAACTGTCAAAAATATCGGAGTTGAGAAAATCCTCACCGAGGGTCAGTTTGGCACTTAGAGGTGATATTGCCCGATACATATAATAACGGCTCCAATCCCAAGACGTCTGTGTAGGCTGCCCGGACCCAGTTTGGTGCTTGATTTGGGTCTGCCAATCTGAACGTAAACGCCAAGAACCCAGATTGGCTCCCATCGTACCGTTACCACTCAAGCTGTAATCTTGGGTACCCTGTTCAAGTTGCTGCTGCGTTTGGCCGTTGAAGTTGTAGTCGAGGAGTATTCCAGGAATGCCGTTATCCCAGCGTGAAGGCGGATCCCAATCATCCGAGGCGTATTCTAGGTAAGCCTGTGGAATATTCAGATAGAGCGTGGCGGCACCTAAGTCTCCCTTGGCGGTCATCCCCTTCAGGCTTGAGATCACCAGGCACTGCCCTTGATGCCACCAAATCAACTGCTCTTTTAACGTCGGTTTTAAGCCAAATTGCTCCATCAACTCTCCGCTAATACAGGCTTCACTGCCATTGGCATCCCCCTCGGGGGTATAAAAAACTACTGACTGTTCTGACAGGTCTTGTTTATTCATCTGTACCGACATGAGGTAATTACCCGGCATAATGTAATTGCTGCGGGAAAAAAGATCTAAATCGATATTTTTGCGGTCGTTTATGTCTAATACATCAGTATTAAATTGAAACTCAGTCGCCTGGGCTGAGATCGTCCCGCTAACAATATAACTAATGATCACCCCTAAAATAAGTAGGTGCAAAGGCAGTGGCTTAAAGTAAAATAAAATCATTATTACCAGACCTTTTTATATAATGCCAATTTCGATAATATTGACAAAAAAGATCCGCTGTATCTCTAGAGTAATGACTATACCATCATGCAGTATCAGTAATAGTCTAGTTTTAATCTTACAGCAGAGGTATTTCCCACAGAAAATTACAATGTAATTTAGTTGTTTTCCGTAAGTTACTAATGTATTAGCACCTCTTTTGAGTCTATTTTAACGATAGGTGACAGTATATTTTACGTTGCGAAACACCTTTTTTGATCAGTAAGTTGCAGATCGATATATTTATAATTATCTACAGTGGGAAATAATCCAGCACCATGACCACCATCAAGGGTAATTTGCAACCGTAGCCAGTCAGCTAATAACGTATCAATTCTCTCTAAAATGGAATTTATCAAGCGAATCGAAAATAGACGTATCTGACATTGACTATTGTTGGGTATATAACCCACCCTCAGAGCGTCAAGATTAATGTTTTTGCCATCGCTGTCTGTGCCTATAGCACTCCCTGCTTTAATAATCGTAGACCTAGCTTGGGTTATACACCTCAGATTCAACAATAGGAGGAGCGTAGAACGACTTAATGTTATATACATATCCAGGCTCTTCAGTATTAAATTAGAACGAAATGCATGTGAGAAATCCCACATGCATGAAAAATAATGATTTTATTGATAATCAAGGGTGAAGTTGGCTACACTTGAGAAATCGCCAGGTACCACACCGCCTGAAGCGCCATTACCTTGTAAATAGGCAGAGAATAGCAGCGTATTATTGCCATTCTGCAATTTTTGCGCATCACTTGATTTACCTAATTCAATTAGCTCGCCTTTACCATCCTTCATGACGACGCTAGCACCTGCTGCTGTGCCGGTAATACCCAGTAAACCTGTAGTATTGCCTTCAGCACCGGTGAATTTGGCGGTAACAGATTTGCCTTTATCGCCAATGTTGCATTTTTCCAACTTAATTTTGAAATCTTTTGGTGTAGAGGTTCCTTTATTATCCAGTGCTACTTTAGATACCGGGCCTAGGTCAACGGTCTGGTCAATAGTTCCAGAGTCAATAGAACATGGTGCGTCAATAATAGATCCGGTAAAAGTTACGGTACCGTGGCCAAGATCGGCAGTAGGGTCAGTTGCTGCTTGAGAAAAAGCTGCAATCCCAAAAACTAAAGTAATACCTAATACAATTTTATTCAGTTTCACTTGATATTCCTTATTTACCGTGCTGGTGGATAAATATACAAATTTGCAATCTTTTTCACCGAGGTAGATTATTGCAATATAGTCAGTTAAAAGAAAGGATGAAAACTATTTCGGTACATTTTCGCCACAAAAGGCTGCATTGGAATAAATAAGATAATAAATGAAAAGCCAATCACTAATTTATAATTCTAAATTAGATGAAAATACTATTTTATTGTAAAGTAAAAGACGCATAACGTATTTAATGTCAAAAAACGATACAATAATCCGTAAGGTGCCGTAAATATAGGTAATTGTAGAGTTTTAGAAACAGAGTGAGGCTATGTTGTTACATGAGTTATCATCAGAAAAAAAATACACATCGAAATTACCATGACTGGAGTCTGATTACTCTGGGGATATTGTTATTTTGGCTGATATTTATTATGCCGATTTATTTGCCAAATATGGGCGGTAGTGGGCTGAAATTGCCACAAAATATCATCACTTGTGGAGTGATTGCCGCAATCACGGCAACCCTCTGGTTAACTATGCCGGCACGGAAAATTATACATTTTACCGTCACGTCTCATTGGATATTATTGGGCGTATTGATTCTGGCGATCCCGTTACTGTATACCGCCCCACATTGGCGTGATGCCGCATTTTCCCGTTGGCTTGGACTGGCTACCGGTGTGGTTTTTTATCTCTCATGGTTACAATCTGGCCTATCACACCGATGGTTTTCGTGGGTGTTATATGGCGTATTGGGGGCAGTAACAGTTCAAGCCTCTATTACCTTATTGCAGTTTATTGCACCCGATTACGTACCTGCTTGGTTCGTTTATCCTATAGTACAAAATCGTCCTTATGGTGTATTTCAGCAGGTGAATGTGCTAGCCAGCTTTATTGCTACAGGTCTGGCTCTGGTATTGCTATTGTTCTTGTTACCCGGCTTTGCCTTGGCTCGTAATACATTGGAGCGAAGCCGAAAATGTTTATTAGGGTTAATATTGGTTCTTTTTTCTGTACTCTTAGTGTGGTTACAGTCACGGATTGGTTGGCTGGGCGGGGGGATTGCGGGAGCCATGCTCTTGCTGCTGGGATACCGAACGGATAAGCGACAGACTTTAATCGCTTCAGGGTTGATCGTACTCGGTATGGTTTTCGCTATTCTGTTGCAGAATAGGGGCGCAATTGAAAACATTGAACATACGGCATCTACCCATGCCCGTCTGATAATATTGCACGATACCCTGAGGATGATAGCTGAAAAACCTTGGTTAGGATGGGGCTATGGCGGGTTTGAGTACAATTTTCAACACTATCGGTTGGCCCAGGGATTATCTACTTCAGGCCTTGATGTTGTCCGTCATCCTCATAACGAGATACTGCTATGGTGGAGTGAAGGCGGCGTTGTTGCTGCCATCGGAATATTGATACTGATTTTTGCAGGCACCCGGCTAGGGTGGCAAGTCTGGAGACAGAGCCGCCAAACGCAAGGGCTAAATCAACAGGTTGTTGACTTCAACATTGCACTGACATTTGTACTCATTCCTATATTGTTACATACCCAAACGGAATATCCTTTTAGCCTTTCAGCCGCACATTGGGTGATATTTTTACTGTTATTCGCACAGTTGGATCGTCAAGTTAGTACTGTTTCAGAATGGCGTTCATTGTCACCGATAATAAGTACATTTCTTGGTGGTGCAATCCTGGCGATTTCGCTAGGGGTGATGGTGCTATCGGGTGGTGCCCTCTATGCTAATCTGGCTTTAACCTCCTTAGAGCGTAATCACTGGGTGGATATTGAACCGGCACGTCGAGCCATAAAGTTTGATCCATGGGTTAATAGCGAACGTTGGCATTACGATAAACAGATGTATTCATTATTGGTATTTAATCGGACTCAGGATCCCCGTCTACTTGAAGAATATCGCCATTGGGCTCAAGATTATCTCTCTCGGCGAATTGATATGAATGTGTATGCCACTTGGTTAAGTATCGCGCAGTACCAACAGGATATGGAATCATATAAGCGTATACATCAAGAAGCACAGGGTCTGTTCCCAGAGGATCCACGCTTTTCGCGGGTCGCCGTTCAGCCTGCGGAATCTCGGTAACATCACTCGACTTTAAATAACCATGCAGATCACTGCATGGTTCCAGAGGCACTCATTGTTAACTTAATACGTTATATGAGTAACATTAATTTTTTCACCCAGGCTACTGAAATAGCTTACTGTTGATACGAAGAAAGGCATAAAGCTCAAAATTACTGCTGACTCCTAATTTGTTCATCGCGGATTTTTTTTGAGCATACACTGTTTTGATACTTTTTTTCATTATGGAAGATATCGCCGTCAGAGTATATTCCTTAGCAATTAGCCTAATAACCTTATTTTCCTGAGGAGCAAGTTGATACTGGAAACATAGATGACATTTTTTATGGGTAACGTCTGCATCAGGAACCGTGCTTTTTTCGTGCAAAGAAAAAGCCTTGCTAATCTTATCGATGACAACCGATGCTCTATCTTTCCGATAGATAATAGGTAAATCCTTAATGCAGGAATGTATAATATCAGCGTGTTTTTGGTTATTCTCACACTTCAGTATGAGGAAGGTTGTCCCTATAAAACTGCAGTTAAAAAATGGTAAAGCGAGCAGATTATCAGTTACGCAATCGACGGCTATAAATGTCAGGTCTGAGATTGAATAAAACACATAATCAGGCTCAGTAAAGTGAACCTTAATTTTTTGACTTTTAAAGTGCTGATCCAGTAATAAATGTAGGGAATGCATATAAAAAATATCACTATCTATCGTAGTTATAGTTAACATAGCTCCTCTATTTATTTTTTACTTATGAAGTACTGCTGTCGGGTGAGTTTTTGACTTTTATTACCTCTTTTTTGGGAGGGAAGGAACAGTTATTTATATGGATTTTAATTATTACAAAGTAATGAATTAAAAGACACGAAGAAAAACAAACATAGGCAAATTCACCATAAAGCACTACGCTGATATAAATAAGATAATAAATGGAAAGCTAATCGCTTAAATATATGCTGAATGTCATCAAGACGATTTTTAAATTTTAGTTAAAGTAGTTCGAGTTAATTTGAATTGCATAAATGCCACGGACGTACCCTGTACGCCGTTTTGCAGATGAGGGCTACCCTCATCTGCAAAACTGGCCTTTACCTTCTCTGATAATTGATGTTAAACACATTTTCCCCGCTGAACGGCTACACTACGCCTCTCACTTCGGTATTCCAGCTTTTGGCTAGAATAACGGCATTTTCGGCATTCACCCGGCCGTATCCATACCAATGGCTGTGACCATTCTTATCGTAATGACCGCTTTCCTGATCAATTTTATCGCAAGAGTCGCGGATGATAGTTTTGACGTCGGCATAGCCGAGATCGGGATTGGCAGAAAGAATCAGCGCCGCAACACCCGCGACGCCAGGGCAGGAACTGGAAGTGCCGTTAAACCGGTTGGTGTAGTTGCCAAAGATATCGCCAGTCAGAGTCAAACCTGGGTTGTAGCCATATTGATGGCGTAGGTCGGTGGTCCAGATGCCAGAGGTAAGAGGTGCTGGATGGGCTTCAGTGGGGCTGGCTGTGTCGCCGCTGGGGAACGCACACCAAATGGACTGACCATAATCGCTGTAAATACAGCGAGTGCTGTGATCATTGCAGGCTGCGACAGCGATGACTTTGTCATAGCTGGCATAACCATCATTTTCTACTGATTCATTACCATTGCCTGCCGCGAAGACAATCACGCATCCTTTGCCGTTACGACCATTTTTGACCGCGTAATCTATCGCCAATCGGGTAAAGGCTGGCAGTTCCACGCGAGTTTTATGTCTGGGATCGTTGGGGAGATACCAAAGACCATCCGTTGGCCCCCAGCTACAGGAAATAATGTCGGCACCGTTATCGGCGGCCCAGATAAAAGACAGCGCCTCACCAAATGACCCTAATCCCTCAACCAGACGAATTGGCATCAAATGGGCGCCGGGGGCGACGCCTGATGCACCATAATAACCATCTGCACAGGCGACACCGGCACAGGCGGTTCCATGTCGGTCACCCTCTGCGGGCATAGGATCGTAATCATTGTAGGGGCCAGCATAGTTGCGTGGGTGAACTACTTTGCCTGCGCGCATAAATTCGGGGTGCTGAATATCAAAGCCATCATCGATTATGGCAATAGTTACACCATTACCAATAGTGATAGTGTGTGCTGCCTCAACGTTGGCACTGGCATCAATAACCGTTTCGGTTCTGACCACGGTTTTTTTTAAATGCCACTGATTCGGATGAATAGCCTTATTTGCTTTGCTGTGAATTAATTCCGGATGACAGTTTTCTACTTCTTTGTTTTCGGCTATTTTATCCACGATAGAAAATATATCGTCTCCAGTGTCTTCTTTTACCGATAAGAAATAGGCATTTTTCAGAAATGCTATTTTTTTCTTGATAAAAAGGTGGTTTTTTTTAATGATGTTCTCACAGTCTATCGTTGAATTATCATCTTTAAACTTAATGAACAGATTTTCCGTATAGATAATCGGATCTGCCGAGTTTACGGGTTTAAACCCTAAGCCAGCAAAGCGAACATCTTTTTCTTTGGCAATATCATCCTTTAATTTATTGATTTCATTGTCATTTCCATTAACGTGAACCACGTAAACATTGACTGGGCCGATGTTGAACACCAAGCGATAATCCATTGCCTTGTTTTTTATTGCGTTGTTAATTACTGGGAAAAACGCTTTGCCTTGATGCATCCTGACAATAATGGTGTCAGAGGATTTTATGATTGATAATGTTTTTTTCTGGTTATCTATAATTTCATAAGTAACATCAAATTTTTTCATTTTATTTCCTTTTTTATTTTCTTTGTGAATATATATGAGTGGTCTTGTTTTTATTGGGTACTCATTATGACAATGTCATTAATGGCGAGGTCTTTTTTAAATTTATATCACTGAGGCGGTTATTTTTCTATAAAAATAGCGCTTAATTATTTCTGTTATTAGTCTTGTGATAGTTTGCTTATTATATGAATGTATTTTTTAACCGAGAAATAAATAAACAAGAGAAATAAAATAAAGTATTTTCCTATAACGGCGGCTGGTTTATGGCGATAGTTGAATTTGGCGAGCGGAGAAGAAGAGGGCATAAATGGCTAAAACGGCAGCTCAAGATCGCGCTTCATCCGAGAAATAACCCCCTAATTGCAGCTTTGTTCCGCCCATAACCTCGGCGAATCTTTGTCATGCTAGGCAGTCATTTTCTTTGTCTTATAACAGGAACGCACAAGCTGAACCGAGAGACCCACAGTGGCTGAAGATAGTGATCTGGAAAAGACCGAGGAACCCACAGCTCATAAGCTGGAGAAAGCTCGAGAAAAAGGCCAGATTCCACGCTCGCGAGAGTTGACCTCGATGCTGATGCTCGGGGCCGGTTTGTCGATCCTGTGGGTTTTTGGTGAATCAATTGGCCGCCAACTTGCCGCCATGATTGCTCAGGGACTGCAATTCAACCACGGTGTTATTGGCAATGAAAAGCAGATGCTACGGCAGGTTGGTATGTTGCTGATGCAAACCGTCAAGGCGCTATTGCCCGTCTTTATTGGACTGGTTCTGGTCGCCATCTCGGTACCGATGCTATTAGGTGGTATTGCATTTAGCGGTGAGTCATTCAAGTTTGACCTGAAACGTATGAACCCGATATCCGGGTTGAAACGTATGTTTTCTTCGCAAGTTTTGGCTGAATTACTGAAGGCGATTCTGAAAGCAACCCTGGTGGGCTGGGTCACCGGGATGTTTTTATGGCATTACTGGCCCGATATGCTGCGATTGATTGCCGCACCACCGATTGCCGCCTTAGGGGATGCACTGCATCTGATTTTGTTTTGCGGTTTTATCGTGGTGTTGGGGTTAACGCCTATGGTGGGTTTTGATGTGTTCTACCAAATTATGAGTCACATCAAAAAGTTGCGTATGACCAAACAGGAAATTCGCGATGAATTCAAAGATCAGGAAGGTGATCCCCATGTTAAGGGACGAATCCGTCAGCAACAACGGGCAATGGCTCGTCGGCGAATGATGGCCGATGTACCCCAGGCCGATGTGATTGTCACTAACCCGACTCACTATGCAGTGGCATTACAATATAACGAGAACAAAATGAGCGCGCCTAAAGTCTTGGCCAAAGGTGCGGGAGAAGTTGCCCTGCGTATTCGCGAACTGGGCGCTGAACACCGAATTCCGATGCTGGAAGCCCCGCCATTGGCGCGTGCGCTGTACCGACATAGCGAGATCGGGCAGCATATTCCGGCCACGCTGTATGCTGCAGTGGCTGAAGTCCTTGCCTGGGTTTATCAGCTAAAACGCTGGAAACGGGAAGGTGGGCTGATTCCTAAGAAACCTGAACATCTGCCAGTGCCGGACGCACTGGATTTTGCTGGAGAGAGTGATACTAATGGCTAACTTGGCCGCCCTGCTTCGTTTACCGGGCAATTTTAAAGACACGCAGTGGCAGGTACTTGCCGGTCCGATCCTGATATTAATGATTCTGTCGATGATGGTTTTGCCATTACCGCCGTTCATTCTGGATCTGTTGTTTACCTTTAACATCGCACTGTCCATCATGGTATTGCTGGTCGCGATGTTTACCAAACGCACGCTGGAATTTGCTGCATTCCCGACCATTTTGTTGTTTTCCACCTTATTACGTCTATCGCTCAACGTAGCCTCAACCCGTATCATCCTGATGGATGGCCATACCGGTGCCGCAGCAGCTGGGCGGGTCGTTGAAGCCTTTGGCCACTTCCTGGTCGGCGGCAACTTCGCCATCGGTATAGTGGTATTTATCATTTTGGTGGTGATTAACTTTATGGTTATCACCAAAGGTGCTGGGCGTATCGCCGAAGTGGGCGCGCGCTTTGTCCTGGATGGTATGCCGGGTAAACAGATGGCTATCGATGCCGATCTGAATGCCGGATTGATCGGTGAGGATGAAGCCAAAAAACGTCGTTCTGAAGTCACGCAGGAAGCGGATTTCTACGGTTCGATGGACGGTGCCAGTAAGTTCGTTCGTGGCGATGCGGTTGCCGGGCTACTCATCATGGTGATTAACGTGGTGGGCGGCTTGTTGGTCGGGGTCATGCAACATAATATGGCTGTCGGCCATGCAGCAGAAACCTATACCTTGCTGACTATCGGCGATGGTCTGGTTGCACAGATTCCTGCGTTGGTTATTTCCACCGCCGCCGGTGTGATAGTGACTCGCGTCGGTACCGATCAAGACGTGGGTCAGCAGATGGTGACCCAACTGTTCAATAATCCCCGCGTGATGGTGCTGAGTGCCAGCGTTCTCGGGTTATTGGGCATGGTGCCGGGGATGCCGAACTTCGTCTTCCTGCTGTTTACGGCGGCATTGCTGGCTTTGGCCTGGCATCTGCGTGGTAAACAGACCCAGCAGCAACCGGTGGTTGAACAACCGGTGGTGCAGGATCAACAACAAGCGACAGAAGCAACTTGGTCTGACGTTCAGTTGGAAGATCCCCTCGGTATGGAAGTCGGTTACCGATTGATTCCTATGGTCGATTTCCAGCAAAACGGCGAACTGTTGGGGCGTATCCGCAGTATTCGTAAGAAATTTGCCCAGGAAATGGGCTATTTGCCGCCAGTCGTGCATATTCGCGATAATCTGGAACTGCCGCCAGCCAGCTACCGTATCCTGATGAAAGGGGTTGAAATTGGCAGCGGTGAGGCACATCCGGGGCGTTGGCTGGCGATTAACCCAGGTAATGCCGTTGGCACCTTACCTGGCGAGGCAACGCAAGATCCTGCCTTTGGCCTGGCCGCCGTGTGGATTGAAAGCGCCTTGCGTGAACAGGCGCAAATTCAGGGCTTTACCGTGGTCGAAGCCAGTACCGTGGTAGCAACTCACCTTAACCATCTGATCAGTCAGTTTGCCAGCGAACTGTTTGGTCGTCAGGAAACTCAGCAGTTACTGGAGCGTGTCACGCAGGAAATGCCGAAGCTGACCGAAGACTTTATTCCAGGCGTGGTATCACTGACCATTTTCCATAAAGTGCTACAGAATCTGCTCTCTGAGCGAGTATCGATTCGCGATATGCGCACCATCATTGAGACGTTGGCAGAACATGCGCCGACACAAACCGATCCGCACGAATTGACAGCGGTAGTCCGTGTGGCGTTGGGACGTTCCATTGCCCAACAGTGGTTCCCTGGCACCGGTGAGATTCAGGTTATTGGCTTGGATGCGGCACTGGAGCGTTTGTTGCTACAAGCTTTGCAAGGCGGTGGTGGTCTTGAGCCGGGTTTGGCTGATCGTCTATTGGAACAGGCTAAACAGGCACTACAGCGTCAGGAAATGCTGGGTGCTCCGCCAGTGTTATTGGTTAACCACGCATTACGCGCATTATTGGCTCGATTCCTGCGCCGTAGTCTGCCGCAGATGGTGGTGCTATCCAATCTAGAGATCGGTGATAACCGCCAAATTCGTATGACATCTACCATTGGAGCGGCTTAATGGGTATTCGCCACAGCATGATGGTCGTTCTTCTCGGATTGCCGTGGTTGGCTCAGGGCGCTTCGGGTGCTTGGGTTGCTGATAATATCGGTGTAACGCAAGGGTTACGTGGCGTACCGACTTCATCTGCTCCCTTACACCCGGTCGGTCCTAATGTGACGCCAGCGAATCGTATTGTTTCAGTCAGTTGGCGTATCCAGTTTCTTTCCGCTGCGCCAAGCGGTTTGCTGGTGAAACTGTGTACGCCGAGTCGTTGTATCGCTCTGGATAGTGACAGTGGTCAAAGTCGTGGGCTTGCTGGAGAATCAGCCGCCAGCCCGATGACATTTGTCTATCTGATTCAAGGGCAGGGGCGAGTGAATCCACCGTTACAGGTAATGAGTAATCAGGTAATAGTGAATTATCAGTGATAGTTTTTTTGAAAAATAAAGCAGTGAAGGCGGAAAGGAAAGAAGGGATAGAAAGGAAAGAAGGGAAAGAAGGGAAAAAAAGGAAACAATCATCTTCAACGGTGACCGGTAATAACCGCCATCACCGTTGTCAAATCAAGACATTAAAACCCTGTAATGAGGAAGATTTATCGTGGTGATGGCTCAACCGCGGTAAAGCTTTAAACACCAATTTTACGCCCTAACAAACTGGCACCGCGAGATTGACCATCGGGGCCATACAACGATTTACCATGGCGTGTGTTCAGAATATTCAGCGCTTCAGTATTGTAGCTAATATGCTGATTCAGTAAAAAACCATTGTGCATATTGGTATAACGCATCTTTTCGGCTTTTTGCATCATACGTTCCCAGCGTTCCGCCAGCGCAGGAGCTTGCTGGTAAGGCGCTTTGATTCTGACCGCAGTTTCGGTCGTCAAACGGCTTTGATCCAGATAATCCAAAGTGGCTAATAACGAACTTTTTTGCTCCGTTACTCCTTGCAGAACCACGCCGTGAATCCGCCCGTCACACAGTAAACGCTGTTCTTCAGCGAGTACCGCACACAGTGAATCCAAACACTCCAGCTGCTGATCCAGATTGGTCTGTAATCTTTCCACCGCCACTTATCCTTTTATCGTTAATTATTTTTAAGATAATCCGCAGCGTCTTTAAGCAGCGCATCGGCAATTTTGCCGGTGTCCATGGTCAGTTGACCGGAACGGATTGCCTGTTTCAAGGTTTCTACACGTTCTACGTTAATATCCTGGCTACCGGGCTGCATCAGCTTTGCCTGGGCATCACTCAGTTTGACCTGTGTGCCGCTGACCGGTGTTTTAGCCTGCGCAGACTTACGCATTTGTTGTGCAGCTTCATGGGTTTCACGCGGCTGCACTGGGCTGACTGGCAATAGTGGCTGAGTGCGATCGATACTCATGGTGTTACTCCCTTCATAGCGGGATTTAGATTAGTGACCCGCAAACTGGTGGCGGGATTGACGCTAATTTGCCCGCGAATAACTGCTTGTTAGTGGTTATCGGCAATGATAGAAAAAACTTTAACGACTATAACATAATGCGAATTACGCCATCGTCACCCACGGTGCCGCTGACAATCTGGCCCGATACCATACGCACCCGGACATTATCCTGCAACGCCGCATTGTTCATCGCTTTGCCTTCACTATTAACGTTAAAGCCTTCGCCTTCAGCGACGACTTGAACCGCCTGACCCGCTTTCACGACCCACGAGCGCCGGAGCATCGTACGGGTGAGGGGCTGCCCTGCGTTAATATGGCGCAAAGCCAGAGTTCCCTTGGCAAACCGCGCATCGAGCAGCGCTCCCGGTGGCAAGGTATCCAGACGACCTTCTTTATAGGTCATCTCTTTTTCCGTGAGTTTTTCACCTGCGGCGAGTTGGCGAGTTGCCACCAGATATTTTCCGCTCACCTGCACTTGAGTCTGCAAAAAACGACGCTGCTGACCGCAACGTACCGACAAACTGACATTTCCCCAAGGCCGCGCATTGGCTGGTAACCTGAGTTCTGGGTTTTCGCATTCTGGCCACTGATTTTGTGGTGTTTTGATCTTCACCTGAACCTGACGGGTTTCTGCTGGGAACTGGTTTCGAAAGAATTGGTCAATCTGGCCGGCCAGATCGGCTGCCTGCACATTTCCCGCCGATAGCAATGCTAATGCCAGCGTGATATTAGCGTATTCCTTCATTACCTTTCCCCCAAACTCGGATGCTGTCGGTGCGATCCCAGCCAGTTAAATTCTTGCGTCTAGTGTACCTGTAGCTGAAATGGGTTAAGGGGATAAATAGCGACGCATTTAGCCTTTATTCTGGCGATGGGCTTTCCCTTACGGCGTTTATGCTGTCGACTCCAAATTCTAACCTCGCGGGGGGGGTAATGCTCGACAAACTGGACGGTGCTCTGCGCTTTCAACAAGAGGCGCTAAATCTTCGCGCTCAGCGGCAGGAAATTTTGTCTGCCAATATTGCCAACGCCGATACACCGGGCTTTCAGGCTCGTGATATCGATTTCTCCAGTCAATTGCAAAAAGTCATGGAGCAAGGGCGTGTCAACGGCAGCGGGATGTCACTCAGTTTGACGGCAGCCCGCCATATTCCGGCACAAAATATTCAGCCGCCGGATCTGGATCTGCTTTTCCGCGTTCCAGACCAACCCTCGATGGACGGCAACACGGTAGATATGGACCGTGAACGTACCAATTTCGCCGATAACAGCCTGAAATATCAAACCGATTTGACCATTCTTGGCGGTCAGATCAAAGGGATGATGTCAGTGTTACAACAAGGATAAGGCGTATGTCTTTACTGAATATTTTTGATATCGCCGGCTCCGCGTTGTCCGCGCAGTCCCAACGGATGAACGTCAGTGCCAGTAACATGGCCAATGCCGATAGTGTGACCGGGCCGGACGGCCAACCGTACCGCGCCAAGCAGGTGGTATTTCAGGTTGCCAATCAGGGTGCTCAGGAAACGGGCGGTGTGCGCGTTGCGCAGATTGTTGAGGATACGTCACCGGACCGTCTGGTATTCCAGCCGGGTAATCCGTTAGCCGATGCCAAAGGTTATGTGCGTATGCCCAACGTTGATGTGGTGGGTGAGATGGTCAATACCATTTCCGCTTCCCGCAGTTATCAGGCCAACGTGGAAGTGTTGAATACCACCAAATCCATGATGCTCAAGACGCTGACATTAGGTCAATAACCGGAGGCAATAATGGCAATTTCTAGCTCAATGAACGATAGCCTGGATAACACGATCCCCAATACGTCAGCCAAGCTTGAGACCAAACAAACCCTCGGCGGAGCCGGTAGCAGCGAAGAGATGCAGAACAGCTTCCTGACACTATTGGTGGCGCAGTTGAAAAATCAGGATCCGACCAATCCGCTACAGAATAACGAATTGACTAGTCAGTTGGCGCAGATCAGTACGGTTCAGGGTATTGAAAAACTGAATACGACGCTGGGTTCCATTTCCGGTCAGATCGATAGCAACCAATCCTTGCAAGCCAGTGCCTTGTTGGGCCACGGCGTTATGGTGCCGGGCAACAGTATTTTGGCCGGTTCGAAAGATGGCGAAATCAGCACCACGCCGTTTGGTATGGAATTGATGCGTGGGGCAGATAAAGTCACGGCAACCATTAGTGACTCTAATGGTCAGGCGATCAAAACCATCGAATTCCCAGGCGGTTTGAAGGCGGGTGTTCATGTCTTTACCTGGGACGGCAAATTGGAAGACGGGAGTAACGCACCGGATGGCGCTTACACCGTGAGTATCGCGGCGAGTAGCGGTGTGGACTCTCTGGCTGCAACGGCATTGACCTTTGGGGTGGTTAACGCTGTCACCAAAGGTGCTGACGGTACCAAACTGGATCTCGGCACGCGTGGCACCGTCACGATGGATGAGGTTCGTCAGATCCTGTAAGTCCGCTGCTTCGCGCACGGAAAGCAGTTTAGCTAAAGCAGTGGGCCAGACAGTGATTTGGTTCTCTCATTTACCCGGCGTTTTGATGCTGTATCAACGCCTCGAATCTTAACGGAGAGCAACATGGGTTTTTCTCAAGCAGTCAGTGGCTTAAACGCCGCATCCAGCAACCTGGATGTTATCGGTAACAATATTGCCAACTCAGCGACATCCGGCTTTAAGTCAGGTTCTGTTTCCTTTGCTGATATGTTTGCCGGTTCTCAAACCGGTATGGGCGTAAAAGTGGCTGGTATCACCCAAGACTTTAACGACGGTACGCCAACCACTACTAACCGCCGCCTGGATCTGGCTATCAGCCAAAGCGGTTTCTTCCGTTTGGAAGACAGTAGCGGCGGTATTTCTTACGCCCGTAACGGCCAGTTTAGACTGGATGAAAACCGTAACATCGTGAGCCAACAGGGTCTGCATCTTACCGGCTACCCGGCGACAGGGACACCGCCAACAGTTCAGCAGGGTGCCAACCCGGTTCCGCTGACGATTCCACAAGGTATGATCGCTGCGAAAGCCACCACCGCCGGGACTATGGTGGTCAATTTGAACTCCAGCCATGATGTGATCGATGCTGCCAAGACCTTCGATCCAAACAAGCCTGATACCTACAGCTTCGTAAATAACATCACGACTTTTGATAGTCTGGGTAATAGCCACGTTGTCAGCATGTACTTCGTTAAAACGGCTAACAATACTTGGGATGTGTATTCCAAGGATACCAGCGCTAAACTGACTGATCCGGCTAAACCGTTCGATCCTGCTGATCCCGCAGCAGCAGCAAAACGCGGCACCATGAACTTTAATAACGAAGGTGTGTTGACCGGCACCAAAGATACCGCTGGGGCGGCAAGTGCGGCACCTTTCACCCTGAATATTCCGATGGGCGCACTGAATGGCGCTGATGCCAATGTTGCTGGTTTTGCGCTGAATATGGCGGGTGCCATGCAGCAGAATACGGGTAGTGACAGCGTTTCTGCTCAAACTCAAACCGGTTATGCCGCAGGTGAATTCACTGGCTTCCAAATTGAAAAAGACGGTTCTGTCGTCGGAACTTACTCCAACCAGCAGAAACAACTGTTGGGCCAGATCGTTCTGACCAACTTTGCCAACCCTGAAGGTCTGTCTCCACAAGGCGACAACGTGTGGAAAGAAACGGGCTCTTCGGGTGCGGCTATTATTGGCACGGCGGGTGGCGGTGGTTTCGGTACCCTGACCAGTGGTGCGCTGGAGTCTTCTAA
The DNA here is from genome assembly GCF_000754815.1 of Yersinia ruckeri ATCC 29473. GTDB lineage: Bacteria > Pseudomonadota > Gammaproteobacteria > Enterobacterales > Enterobacteriaceae > Yersinia > Yersinia ruckeri. Next base: position 2,965,657 of record NZ_KN150747.1, on the reverse strand, counting down.
CGTGGATCTGAGTAAAGAACTGGTGAACATGATTGTGGCCCAGCGTAACTACCAGTCCAACGCCCAGACCATCAAAACCCAGGATCAGATCTTACAGACCTTGGTTAACCTGCGTTAATCGCGCTAACGGGATAGCAGCATGGATCACGCAATATATACCGCGATGGGCGCCGCCCGGCAGACGTTGGAACAGCAGGCCGTTACCGCGAACAATCTGGCCAATGCTTCGACGCCGGGGTTCCGGGCGCAGTTATCTGCGCTACGGGCCGTGCCTATTGACGGGCCGAGTATGGCGACACGCACTTTGGTGACCGCATCCACACCCGGCGCGGACATGAGTCAAGGACCGATGAATTTCAGCGGTCGTCCGCTGGATGTGGCGTTACAGCAAGACGGCTTTATGGCAGTACAACTGCCAGATGGCACTGAAGCCTATACCCGCAACGGTAACATTCAGGTGGCTGCTAATGGCCAGATGACGGTGCAAGGTTATCCGTTAATGGGCGATAACGGTCCGATTGATGTACCGCCACAGGCTGAAGTGACCATCGCGGCTGATGGCACCATCTCGGCGCTGAATGCGGGCGATCCGCCGAACACTATCGCGCAGATCGGTCGGTTAAAGCTGGTTCAGGCACAAGGCAATGAACTGAATCGTGGTGATGATGGTTTATTCCATCTGACGCCAGCTGCCCTACAGCAGCGTGGCGCAACGCTGCCAAACGATCCGCTGGTCAAAGTAATGCCCGGCGTTCTTGAAGGCAGTAACGTCAAACCGGTGGAAACCATGGTCGATATGATCGCCAACGCCCGTCGTTTTGAAATGCAGATGAAAGTCATCCACAGCGTGGATGAGAATGAACAGCGTGCTAATCAACTGTTAGCAATGAGCTAAGCGCCCAGGCGCAGAGGAATACACTGATGATCCGATCATTATGGATTGCCAAAACCGGTTTGGATGCCCAGCAAACCAATATGGATGTCATTGCCAACAACCTGGCAAACGTCAGCACTAACGGTTTTAAACGCCAGCGTGCGGTATTTGAAGATTTACTGTACCAAACCATGCGTCAGCCGGGCGCGCAGTCTTCGGAGCAGACGACTCTACCCTCTGGTCTGCAAATAGGTACTGGTGTTCGTCCGGTCGCCACTGAGCGGTTACATAGTCAGGGTAACTTGTCGAAGACGGATAACAGTAAAGATATCGCCATCAAAGGGCAGGGGTTCTTTCAGGTGCAGTTGCCTGATGGTACCAACGCCTATACCCGCGATGGTTCATTCCAGATGGATCAGAATGGTCAATTAGTCACTGCCAGTGGTTTCCAGGTACAACCTGCCATCACTATCCCGGCTAACGCCTTGAGCATTACGGTAGGGCGTGACGGTATTGTCAGCGTGACCCAGCAAGGGCAAACCGCCGCCCAGCAGGTCGGCCAGTTGACGCTGACCACCTTTATCAACGACTCCGGTTTGGAAAGCGTGGGCGAAAACCTGTATCAGGAAACCGCCAGTTCAGGAGCACCGAATGAAAGTACGCCGGGCCTGAATGGCGCGGGCTTGCTGTATCAGGGCTATGTTGAAACGTCTAACGTCAATGTGGCGGAAGAACTGGTCAATATGATTCAGACCCAGCGTGCCTATGAGATCAACAGTAAAGCAGTCACAACCTCGGATCAGATGCTACAGAAACTGACCCAGCTATAAGACCGTTTTCGGGGGGCAGGATTGCCCCCTGATTGCGTGAAGCCGATTGATTTTTTGGGGTTCAAGTTCACTTACCCCCTTGGTTATAGGTAATAAAATCAGAGATGGATACTTCGCCGTTCAGAACGTTAGGTGGATTGAGATGGGTTTGTGCGCCAACTATGGCGATGCTGCTGCTCAATGGCTGTGCGTATATTCCGCATAAACCACTGGTGGATGGCACCACCTCTGCGCAACCCGCGCCAGCGAGTGCGCCCTTGCCGAATGGCTCAATCTTTCAGGCTGTTCAGCCGATGAATTATGGCTACCAGCCGTTATTTGAAGACCGTCGCCCTCGTAATGTCGGTGACACACTGACCATTACTTTGCAGGAAAATGTCAGTGCCAGCAAAAGCTCCTCGGCCAATGCCAGCCGTAATGGCTCCAGTAAATTTGGTGTAGCAACAGCGCCGCGCTACCTGGAAGGGCTGCTGGGCAATGCCCGTGCAGATATGGATATCTCCGGTGATAATTCCTTCGGCGGCAAAGGTGGGGCCAATGCCAACAACACCTTTAGCGGTACGATTACCGTGACGGTAAACCAGGTTCTGGCTAATGGTAACTTGCACGTTGTCGGTGAAAAACAGATTGCAATCAATCAGGGAACCGAGTTTATCCGCTTCTCCGGGGTTGTGAATCCGCGCACCATCAGCGGCAGCAATACGGTGACGTCCACTCAGGTGGCAGATGCACGTATTGAATACGTGGGTAATGGTTATATCAATGAAGCGCAGAACATGGGCTGGTTGCAGCGGTTCTTCCTTAACGTTTCGCCGTACTAAGAGGCCTTTTAATGCGTAAACAATCTCTGATCCCGCTCTTTGCCGCATTGTTATCGTTGGTGTGGTTGCCGGCATCGGCCGAAAGAATTCGTGACTTGGTTACCGTTCAGGGTGTGCGGGATAACGCCCTGATTGGCTACGGGCTGGTCGTTGGGCTGGATGGCTCCGGCGACCAAACCATGCAAACGCCGTTTACCACACAAAGCCTGAGTAACATGTTGTCTCAATTGGGTATTACTGTGCCACCGGGCACCAATATGCAATTGAAAAACGTGGCTGCGGTGATGGTGACGGCCAAACTACCGGCATTCTCCCGTACTGGACAAACTATCGATGTGGTAGTTTCTTCAATGGGTAATGCCAAGAGTATCCGTGGTGGCACCTTACTGATGACACCGCTGAAAGGCGTTGATAATCAGGTCTATGCACTAGCTCAGGGTAACGTGCTGGTGGGTGGCGCTGGCGCATCATCCGGCGGCAGCAGCGTGACGGTCAATCAGCTTGCTGGTGGACGAATCAGTAACGGCGCGACCATCGAGCGAGAATTACCGACCACCTTTGGTAACAGCGGTGTGATTAACCTTCAGTTAAATAACGAAGATTTCACGCTGGCGCAGCAAATCAGCGATGCTATCAACCGTTCACGCGGTTTTGGTTCGGCTACCGCGATTGATGCGCGTACCATTCAGGTTTTGGTTCCCACCGGTGGCAGTTCTCAGGTGCGTTTCCTGGCGGATATCCAGAATATTCCGGTGAACGTTGATCCGGGAGACGCCAAAGTCATTATCAATTCCCGCACCGGTTCGGTGGTGATGAACCGTAATGTGGTGCTGGACTCTTGTGCCGTTGCACAGGGCAATCTGTCCGTGGTGGTTGATAAGCAAAATACCGTCAGCCAGCCGGATACACCATTCGGTGGTGGTCAAACCGTGGTGACGCCGAACACCCAAATTTCAGTTCGTCAGGAAGGTGGAGCATTGCAGAAAGTGAATGCCAGTCCGAACCTGAACAACGTTATTCGGGCGCTGAACACCCTCGGCGCAACGCCAATCGATCTGATGTCTATTTTGCAGGCAATGGAAAGTGCTGGCTGCCTGCACGCCAAGCTGGAAATTATCTGATGAGTGATTTAATGGCGATGTCTGGGGCGGCTTACGACGCCCAATCACTGAACGCGTTAAAGCGTGATGTGGCCAGAGATCCGCAGGGCAACTTGAAGCAGGTAGCCCAGCAGGTTGAGGGAATGTTTGTACAAATGATGCTGAAAAGCATGCGTTCAGCGATGCCGGAAGATGGTCCATTGAGCAGTGATCAGTCTCGGCTGTACACCTCGATGTATGACCAGCAGATTGCGCAGGAAATGTCAGTCAAAGGCTTGGGTTTGGCCGATATGATGGTCAAACAGCTTTCCGGCAGTCAGTCACCGAGTGAAACATCCGGAACAGTACCGATGGCGCTGGATAAAGAAGTGATGCAGAGCCTGCCTGCTCAGGCTTTGGCGCAGATGATGCGTCGGGCTATTCCGACCCCCCCTGCCGATGGTGCCAGCCCACTATCGCTGAATAATCATAACTTTGTCTCCCGCTTGTCGATTCCAGCCAAAGTGGCTAGCCAGCAGAGCGGTATTCCTCATCAATTGATTGTGGCTCAGGCAGCGCTGGAATCCGGTTGGGGACGGCGTGAGATCCCAACGGCTGAAGGTAAAACCAGTTTCAACCTGTTTGGCATCAAGGCTGGCAGTAACTGGGATGGCCCGGTGAGTGAAATCACAACCACTGAATATGAGCAAGGGGTGGCGAAGAAAACCAAAGCCAGCTTCCGTGTTTACGGTTCCTATGTGGAGGCGATTAGCGATTACGTTAAATTGCTGACCAAGAATCCGCGTTATGCCGAAGTGGCCGCGGCCAGTACCCCTGAGCAAGCCGCTCATGCTCTGCAACGGGCCGGTTATGCTACCGACCCGCAGTATGCGCAGAAACTGGTTGGCGTGATCCAGCAGATGAAAAATGCCGGTGGCCAAGTGGTTAAAGCCTATACCCATGATTTAAGCCAGATTTTCTGAGTAGACGGAGTCGATCGGCTGTTCAATCTACCCACCGCTCATAGACTTGTCTGTGGGCGGTTTTTTTACACTCATGGCAGGTTTATTCGACGGAATTAATGGGTTTTTTTGCAAAATTCCCACTCAAGTTTTTCAATTATGAGCCGATAAATAATACAGGCTGCGCGGAGGCTAATTAGTCTGTCCCAGTAACCCTATTCATCACCGCAGGTGACATACGTTAGAGCACCTGCAGTAAAAGGATTTCTTTATGTCCAACAACCTGATTAACACTGCGATGAGTGGTCTGAGCGCCGCGCAGTATGCCCTGAGCACCGTCGGTAACAACATTAGTAACTTCCAGGTAACAGGTTATAACCGCCAAAATGCTATTTTTGCTCAAAATGGCGGCATCTTGTCACCGGCTGGTTTTATTGGTAATGGTGTGACCATTACTGGCATTAATCGCGAATACAATTCGTTTATCAGTAATCAGCTGCGCTCGGCACAAACTGAAAGTGCCGGGCTGACCACTTATTACAACCAGGTTTCGCAGATTGATAATCTGTTGGCGAACAAGAGCAATAATCTGTCAGTCACCCTGCAAGACTTCTTCAGCAACCTACAAAATCTGGCGAGTAACTCCAGCGATGATGCGGCACGCAAGACGGTGCTGGGTAAAGCGGAAGGTTTAGTCAACCAGTTCAAAAATGCAGATAAATATTTGCAGGACATGAATAACGGTATTAACCAAAGTATTAATGATAGCGCGACCAAGATTAATAACTATGCCGAACAAATCGCCAACCTAAACGATCAAATCACCCGTTTACGCGGTAGCAGCGGTAGCGAGCCTAATGCGTTGCTGGATCAGCGTGATCAGTTGGTCAGCGAGTTGAATACTATCATTCCTGTCAGTGTGACCCAGCAAGATGGCGATGCTTACAACGTTTCCTTTGCTGGCGGTTTAGCGCTGGTTCAGGGTTCAGAGTCATACAATGTTCGCGCAGTGCCTTCCAGCGCTGACGGGACTCGTCTGACTCTGGGCTATGATCGTGGTAATGGCAGCGAGGTGGCTGAAGTAGATGAATCTCGCATCAGTACCGGTTCTCTAGGCGGTACGCTGAAGTTCCGTAGTGAAGCATTGGATAATGCCCGTAACCAATTGGGCCAGCTCGCTTTGGCCATGGCTGACAGTTTCAATCAGCAACATGAGAAAGGCTTTGATCTACAGGGTGATGCAGGCGAAAAATTCTTTAACTTTACCCAGCCAAGCACTATCAGCAATAGCAATAATACGGGAACGGGCAGCCTGAATGTGACTTTCGCCGATAGCAGCCAAGTTAAAGCCAGCGATTACAGCATGGAGTTTGATGGCACTAACTGGCAAATCACGCGTTTGTCAGATAAAAGCAAGATTATGCCAAAGACCGAAGCCGACGGTAGTCTGAGCTTTGATGGCCTGAACGTGACGGTCGGTGCCGGAGCCGTGCTGGGTGACAAATTCACCGTGAAACCGGTATCGGGTGTAATTTCCAATCTTGATGTTGCGATTCAAGACTCGTCAAAAATTGCTGCCGCGGGCAGTAAAGACGGTGGTGTAGGTGATAACACTAACGCTAAAGCGTTGCTGGGTCTGCAAACAGAAAAACTGGTTGATGGCAAGGCGACGTTGTCGGGCGCTTACGCCGGCTTGGTGAGTACCGTCGGTAACCAGACCAGTACTGCCAAGGTGAATGCCACCGCAAAAGTGAACATTGTGAAGCAGCTTAATATGGAGCAGCAATCTATTTCTGGGGTTAACCTGGATGAAGAGTATGGCGATTTACTGCGCTTCCAGCAATATTATCTGGCTAATTCACAGGTCATTCAGGCCTCGTCCAAGTTGTTTGATGCTTTGCTGGCTATTCGCTAAAACCGATCCCTTCGGGGGTAAATATTCAATCACTGTTCTGCGAAATATCATGCAGAACAGTCGCTAAAAGGAACTGACATCGTGCGCTTAAGTACCAGCATGCTGTATCAGCAAAATATGCGAGGCATCATTGATGCCCAATCCCTGTGGTTGCACTCAGGTGAGCAATTATCTGCTGGCAAACGGGTAATTAACCCTTCGGATGATCCAATGGCGGCCTCACAGGCGGTTATGGTATCTCAGGCCGAATCAGAGAATAGTCAGTATGGACTGGCTCGTAGCTATGCGCGCCAAAGCTCATCGTTGGAAACCACGGTGTTATCTCAGGTGACCAGCACGGTGCAGCAGATTCAGACTCTGGTTATCAGTGCCAGTAAAGATTCTTTGAGTGACGATGACCGTGCATCTTATGCTACTCAGCTACAGGGTTTAAAAGACCAATTGCTGAATCAGGCTAACTCCACTGACGGCAACGGGCGTTATATGTTCGCCGGATTTAAAAACGATACAATACCTTTCGTTGCGGATCCGGTGACTGGCGCAGTGACTTATAAAGGTGGCGATGTAGCTCAGACTCAACAGGTTGATTCCAGCCGCTCAATGGCTGTGGGTCACACCGGTTCTGGCGTCTTTACTTCCCTGACCGCTAATTCACGTCCTGAACCTACCGATCCAGTGACTGGCGCTACGCCAGCCTCGGAAAGCAATATTTTCAATACGATTGATACAGTACTGAAATCACTGAAAACGCCGATGGCCGGAGCATCAGATGCGGTGAAGCAGCAAGCCTCTGCTGAACTGGATAAAGGGATCCGCGGGTTAGATAACTCATTGAATAATATGTTATCAGTGCAGGCTGAGATCGGTACGCAATTGCAGGAGTTAGACAGTCTGGATAGCTTGGGCAGTGATCGCACGCTGGTGAATAAACAGCGCCTCAGTGATTTGGTGGACGTGGACTGGAATGCTGCCATTTCGTCCTATGTTATGCAGCAAGCTGCACTACAAGCTTCTTATAAGTCTTTCTCTGATATGCAAGGCATGTCTCTGTTCCAGCTTAATCGTTAATCCGCGTTCTTACCCCGCTGACGCGTTCGGCGGGTTCCCCTTAGGTGTGCTTAAACCGGGTACACTTTTCGGTATGCCATCTTTTCCCACTAAGGTTTGGGATGGCATACCTTCTTTTTTATCCGCGGCTTGATCAAGGCGGAACCCAGCAAAACGACTCAGACCACGGATTCAGCGGGGGATTTATCCGGCCATGCCGCCGACTACGCCGGCCAGCCGATCAAAGAATTCGCCGAATAGGTGTTCGCAGTAAGGTGCCAGCGCAGGCATGATGAGACCCAGCGTTAGCATGCCGATAGTCAGCGTCAGAGGAAAACCGATCACGAACACCGACAACTGTGGCGTCATGCGGTTCAGCATACCCAGCGCCATGTTCAGGGTGAGTAGAATGGTGATCATCGGTAGAGCCAGCATCAATCCGCTGAGGAAAATCAGCGATCCGATTTCGGTCAGCGCGCGGAATCCCCCGCCGTTAAGCGGTGCAAATTGGATCGGTAGCGTATGGAAACTGTCAGCCAACATCGAAATCATCCAGAGATGTCCGTTCAACGATAAAAACAGTAGCATGGCCAGTAAATTGAGCAAACGAGCCAATACTGGCATGTTAGGGCCACCGGAGGGATCAAAGAAAGTGGCAAAGGACAGCCCCATTTGCAAACCGATGATTTCCCCCGCCAGGCGGATTGCCGCAAAGGCAAACTGCATGGTCAGGCCGATGGCAATGCCAATTAAGACCTGCTGCATCAACACCCAGATAGCGCCGACAGAAAAGACAGGAATTGCAATGGGTGGCAGGGAAGGGGCGATCAGAATGGTGATCATCACGGCCAAACCGACCTTGACCTTGCGGTTGATAGATTTTTCATTCAGAACCGGCGCGGTGCTGATCAATGCCAGCACACGCACCAACGGCCAGAAATACTGGCTGACCAAATGACTGAGTTGGCTGGTATCAAAAGAGAGCATACTTAGCCGATCAGCGTTGGCAGGCTGGTGAACAGATTGCGCATATAATCCAAAATCAGGTTCAACATCCACGGCCCAGCGATGACCATGGTGGCAAAAACGGCCAGAATCTTCGGAATGAAAGATAAGGTCATTTCGTTAATCTGCGTCGCTGCCTGTAGCAAACTGACCAGCAAACCGCTGATCAACGCCGCCAGTAGCAGTGGAGCGGCCAGTGCCAAGGCAATTTTCATGGCCTCGGTGCCAAGTGCCATTACCGATTCAGGAGTCATTGCCTACCTTCTGTAAAGTGTGTTGCCGATGTCGTGGGAGATTAACTGTAGAAACTTTGCGCCAGCGATCCGAGCAGCAGTTGCCAGCCGTCGACCAGAACAAACAACATCAGCTTAAAGGGTAGCGATATGGTTGCCGGCGGTACCATCATCATACCGAGAGCCATCAATACGCTGGCCACTACCAAGTCAATGATCAGAAAAGGAATAAAAACGGTAAACCCGATCTGGAAGGCAGTTTTCAATTCACTGGTGACATAGGCGGGTAGCAAAATTCGCATCGGTACTGCTTCCGGGCCTTCAAATGCCGGCATATTTGCCAGACGCGCGTACAGCGCCAAATCGGTTTCGCGGGTTTGGCGTAACATAAACTCCCGCAGCGGCTGTGCCCCTTTATCAATCGCAATATCCATACTGATCTTATCCTGACTGAACGGCAGATAAGCATCCTGATAAACCTTGTCGAATACCGGTGACATGATAAAGAAAGTCAAAAACAGTGCCAGTCCGAGCATCACCTGATTGGGTGGCGCAGACGGCGTACCCAAGGCGTTACGCAATAGACCGAGGACAATAATAATGCGGGTAAAACTGGTCATCATCAGCAATGCCGCCGGCAAGAAGCTGAGGGACGTGATGAGGACTAATGTTTGTACCGGTAGTGACCAGCTCTGTCCGCCGTTAGCTAGCGGTTGGCTGATGATGCCCGGTAATTGTGCGCACACCGCAGGTGAAACCAGCAGCGTGGCGAAAGTCAATAGCGTGGTCAACAGACGACGTATCCGTACCGTTAGGGCGAAAGTGGCTTTGGATTCACAGTGCAGGGACATCATGCTGATTTTTCCGGATGTTTCAGAATTTTTTGCAACAGCTGACGAAAATCAGCCGGTTTAGTGCTGTCTGGCGTGGCGGTTAACTCAGGTGGTGGGCTGGATAAAGTATGCAGCGGCGTGATTTGCTGTGCCGTGACGCCCAGCACCAGCCAGGTGTTATCGACTTCAACAATCACCACCCGCTCACGTTGACCTACCTGGCAACTGCCGCGCACGTTCAGCAATTTGTTGTTACGTGCCTGTGGTGCAAAACCCAGTCGTTTTATCAACCAGGCTCCGAATAAAATCAGCAAAATAACGCCGCCGAGAACGCTACCGACCTGGGTCAATACTGAACCCGCCGGCATAGCTGGTGCGGCGGGAACACTACTCTGGCTACTTACGCCGGGGTGAGTGCTGGCGAATCCGGTCACCGGCGTTTGCGCTTCGCTCATTAACGGCTCAGACGACGCATACGTTCAGACGGAGTGATAATATCGGTAATACGGACACCGTATTTATCGGCGACGACGACAACTTCGCCCTGAGCAATCAAATAACCGTTAATCAGGATATCCAATGGTTCACCCGCCAACCCATCCAGAGACACGACCGAGCCTTGAGACAGACGCAGCAGTTCTTTGATGGTCATTTTGGTGCGACCCAGTTCAACAGACAGTTTCACTGGAATATCCAGGATCAGATCGATTTCCTGCAAATTACCTAGTGCATCCTGTGCCTCAAGCGACTTAAATACGCCTTCGGTTGTTGCCGCTGGTTTTTCTGTAGCTTGCTGCTCATTAAATGCATCAGCCCACAGATCCTCCACGGATTCCTTTCCATCGCCAGACGGCAGCTTAGGGTCACTCATTAGGCTGTTCCTCATTCAGAGCATTCAAAATAGGGTTAATCAGATGTTCAACACGGAGGGCATATTGCCCATTTAATGTCCCGTACTGACTGGTCAGTACCGGCACGCCGTCAACATGGGCAATTAGCCGGTCCGGCTTGTCTATCGGTAATACGTCACCCGGTTTCAGTTTTAGAATCTGGGATAATCGCAGCGGAATCTCGGCAAAGTTGGCCACCAATTCCAGCTCAGAGTGCTGAACCTGTTTCACCAGGGTTTCGCGCCAGTTGCTATCTTCCTGACGGGAGTTTTCCAATGGTGGATTGGTCAGTAACTCGCGCAGCGGTTCAATCATGGCAAAAGGAATACAGATGTTGAATTCGCCGCTCAGTGCACCGATCTCTACATGGAATGGAGTCGTGACTACAATGTCGTTTGGCGAAGTCGTGATGTTGGTAAACTTCACCTGAATTTCGGAACGGACATATTCCACATCGATTTTGTAAATCGCGCCCCAAGCGTCGCGGTAAGCGTCCAGCGCCAAACGCAACATTCGGGTAATCACCCGCTGCTCAGTATGGGTGAACTCGCGGCCTTCAACCTTGGTGGGGAATCGACCATCCCCGCCGAACAGGTTATCCACGGCAATAAATACCAAGCTTGGCTCAAACACAAACAGCGCGGTACCGCGCAGTGGCTTGAGATGCACCAGGTTCAGGTTGGTAGGAACCGGCAGGTTGCGGGCAAATTCATGGTAAGGCTGAATTTTAATCGGCCCGACCGTTATGTCCGGACTGCGACGCAGCAGGTTAAACAACCCCATGCGGAAGTGACGGGCAAAACGTTCATTGATGATCTCCAGCGCATGAAGACGCTCACGCACCACACGGCGCTGGGTTGTTGGATCGTATGGTTTGACATCACTGTCGTTGCCAACCACGGCAACCGGTTCATCGTTACCGCTATCGCCGTTTAACAGTGCATCAATTTCTGCTTGTGAAAGTATGCTGTCGCCCATAATGATTATCGCAGTATGAATGCGGTAAACAGCACGTCGCTGATTACCTGATTAGGTTGGCCTTTAACCATTGCCGGGCTGAGGACGGTTTTAATTTGCTTGATTAACAATTGCTTGCCTTCTTCATTGGTCAAGCTTTCCGCAGTTTGGCGAGACAACAGCAACAGTAAACGGCTGCGTACTTCCGGTAAATAGTCATTCAACGCGCGGCGGGTATTTTCATCAGGCAGGCGTAGAGTCAAACCAATATACAGTACGCGATCCAGGTTATTGTCTGGTGTAATCAGATTAACCGTGAAGGTATCGAGAGCCATAAACACCGGTGCGACTGGGGCGGGTTTAGCATTGATCGGTTTACTGTTGTGCAGCATCCACCAGCTATAGCCACCGCCCGCAGCAGATGCCACGGCGATCAGAACCAGCAGAATTACCCAGATTGAACTTTTACGCTTGGCCGGGAAGGTATTATCAGACATGGGGAAGACAAATTCCTGTTTCGTGTATCTGCATAATAACGCGGGTATACCTGTTGAAGGATGACGCCACCTTGGCCACTTCCGACAACCTGCCCGCGCTAAACGAATATTGGCTATGATTATCCCGCGTATCCCGGCCAGCAATAGGCAGAATAGGTGGGGAAAAACGGCCTAGCTCGCCCGTTTGTTCAATTTTAGGCGAAAATATCAACACCACCGTTGCCAGAAGCCAAAGATTGTAACGCGGCTGGCGTAGTCAGCGGCGTTAACATATCGCTTTCCCCGCTGATTTCGCCGTATGACGGTTGACCATTGGCGGCATAATTTTGCTGATTTTGTTGTTGCTGCTGTTGTTGGGCTTGCTGCCACTGCGAAGAACCTTCGCTGCTGACGCTACTTTGTCCCAACTGAATGCCACTTTCTGCCAGCGCATGACGTAAACCTGGCAGTGCCGCTTCCAGTGCGGCTCGCACCTGACCGTGAGCTGAAGCAAAGTGCAACTGTGCCTGATTATCTTCAATCTTCAGACTGATTTGCAGGGCGCCTAATTCTTGCGGATGCAAACGCAACTCTGCGTTTTGCTGGCCATTACGGCTAAACATTAACACTTGCTGGCCTAACGCCTGCTGCCATTCTTGACTGCCTAACTGTGCTGTCAGGTGACCGGCCACCGGTGCCATTACTTGACCACCGGTGGGTGCCGCGATTACCGGGCTGGATACCGGAGGCAGCGACGGTGTGATTGTGCTGGTGAGTAAGGTTTTATCCGCGTTATTGGTCGCATCGGTCGGTGCCACTAATGCATTCAAGGCTGCTGTTTTACTGGCTGCGCTGTCGTGAGACTGAGCGTTAGCTCGATCCGGGCGTACATCGGCTTTATCGATTTTAGTTTTGACACCGGCCAATAAATCGGCGGTGGCTTTACCATTGGTATCTTGCTGACCGCGACTCAATAATGTACCCAATTCATTATCCTGCCCAGAGACTCCCAACAGGCCAATCAGAGCTTGGTCTTTGCCGGATGCGGGTCCCTTGGCCGACAGATTTTCCTGTGCGGTCAAAGCAGATTTCAGGCTATTTCCGCTGGCCAGGGTCGTTGCTACCTGATGCGGCAGCATCGCCAGCAGGGTATGCAATGGATTCAGTTCTGGTTTATCCGTTCGAACATCGGTTTTCTTATCATCATCAACGGCTGTTTTCTTGGCTCCGGCTGCGTCAGTCTGCCCGGCATGAGTCAATCCGGCGGGCAGGGTGGCCGTCATATCACCCAGTGCCGCCAGTAATTGATTCAGTTTGCTACTGCCCTGATGGGTCATCTCTGCGTCAGTATCGGCAATTTGGCCGGTGACGGCAGCTAACGAAGATTTCAACGATCTGGCGTCTGTGGCATCCAGTTTTTGTGCCAATTGGCTGAGTTGCCCGCCCAGGAGTTCGGCAAAATCGGCCGGTAAACCGGCATCGCTGAACAGCGTGGCAATTGATGAAGAGGCTGCACCGTCAGTTTCAACGGGAGTGCTAACGCCGGGCAGTACAGACAGATTCATGAATTAAGGCTCCTTTGTGAGCTGCGTTGAGCAAACTCATCCATCAGTTTTTGATCCATACGGTTTTCATGGTGGCGTTGGGTGATTTCCGCCCGTTCCTGCAATGTTTCGAACGCATTTAACCGCTGCTGTTTCTCTTGCCAATGTTTCACGGCTTGATCTACCCGTTGGTTCCATTGCAACAATTGCTGCCGATGCTGATCGATGGCTTGTTCCAGCGTCTGAATAAATTGTTGGTAATTCTGCCAGGTTGAGGAAGCCATTCCATCGGACAAGGTATGGTTTAGCTTGACCCGATACTCATCCTGATAGTTAAGCAGCATATTTAATTGCTGCTCGGCCTGGAGGTACGACTGGCGCACCAGCCCCAACTGTGTACTGGCCTTTTCGACGGCCTTCTGCGCCAAATCGCGCAGAGTAACAAGAGGTGATTGACTTTTCATCGTGTTCCACATTCATTACAGAATGAAAACCGGCGTCAGCATGCTGACGTCCGATTAGCCGGGAAGCAGTGCATTAAGATGTTTACAGGCATCTTCATAGTCACTTCGCTCAAACATTCCTTGCTGCAAGAAAGTTTCCATTTGCGGATAAAGTAGGATCGCACGATCCAGCAGTGGATCACTGCCCGCCGCATAAGCACCGACACTAACCAAGTCACGATTCCGCTGATAACTCGCCAGCAACTGCTTGAACTGACGAACCTTGCTATAGTGATTGTCATCAATCAGCGATGTCATGGCACGGCTGATTGACGCTTCGATATCAATGGCTGGATAGTTACCGGATTCAGCCAGACGCCGGGATAACACCACATGGCCATCCAGAATGGCTCGGGCAGAGTCGGCAATCGGATCTTGCTGATCATCACCCTCGGTTAGCACGGTATAAAAAGCGGTGATTGAGCCGCCACCGCTGACGCCGTTACCGGCGCGTTCCACCAAGGCCGGTAATTTGGCAAACACGGACGGCGGGTAGCCTTTGGTTGCCGGTGGCTCCCCAATGGCCAGGGCAATTTCACGTTGCGCCATGGCGTAGCGGGTCAGAGAATCCATAATCAGCAATACGTGCTGACCGCGATCGCGGAAATCTTCGGCAATTCGGGTCGCGTAAGCGGCACCCTGCATCCGCAGGAGCGGAGAAACATCAGCCGGTGCGGCAATCACCACTGAACGGGCACGACCTTCAGCGCCCAGAATATTTTCAATAAAGTCTTTGACTTCACGACCACGTTCGCCAATCAGCCCAACGACAATGACGTCCGCTTGGGTATAGCGAGCCATCATGCCGAGCAAGACGCTTTTACCTACCCCTGAGCCGGCAAACAGGCCCATACGCTGGCCGCGACCTACAGTCAGCAAGGCGTTGATGGTGCGTACGCCCACATCCAGAACCTGTTCGATAGCGGTACGTTGCAATGGGTTAACCGGCGGTGTCATCAACGGAGCACGATAACCGGTTTCTGGTGCTGGCAGGCCATCCAGTGGTTTGGCGCTACCGTCCAGCACACGTCCGAGTAATTCCGGGCCGAGAGGCAGTTGTTTACTGGCAGAGTTGCCATTGGCGGTGATTCGGGCATACACCCGCGCGCCGGGCACAATCCCTTCAACTTCTTCCAGTGGCATCAGAAATAGGCGCTGGCCGTTGAAACCGACCACTTCGCTTTCCACTTCCTGCACTTCACCGCCATCGTGGCGTTCAATCAGGCAGGTCGCGCCTAGCGGCAACTGCAAACCGGTGGCTTCCAGTACCAGACCGGTTGCACGAGTCAGTCGACCATAACGGCGTACCGTCGGTGACTGAACAATCCGTTCTTCCAATTTGTCCAATGTAGACAACCAACGGCCAAGACGGGCGGTCATTACACCTCTCCCGGTGCGGCCAGGCGGCACAGTTCATGCCAACGTGTCGCTACGCTGGCATCCAGATCGCCTTCTTCCGCACTGACTTTGCAACCGCCTGCGTGAATCTGACTATCGGCCAACAACCGCCAGCCGTGCAGACTAAGGGTCGCGCCCAAACGTTGCTCGACCATTGCCAAATCGTCCGGATTCACCCGCAGTTGCGGTTTACCGTTAAACATGGGCTCTTGCTGAATTAATTGCTGGATTTGCCCCAGTAGCGCAGTGCCGTCGCAAATCGCTGGTTGCCCGAGAATTTGTTTGGCTGCCGTCAGCGCCAGTTGCATTAAACGCGAAGCAATCACGCTGTCGAGAGAATCAAGAGTGTTCTGGAAATCAGTGACTAATGATTGCCAATGGGCCGTCATCGGTTCCTGTAATTTTTGTGCTTCCAGCATACCTTGCTCACGCCCTTCGGCCAGACCTGTCTGATAACCTTGATCCAGTCCTTCCTGCAATCCTTTGGCAAAACCTTGCTGGCGGCCTTGTTGCTCCGCCTGCTGTTGTAGACTTTGCAACACTTGCTGCTGATCGGGTTGCTGTTCCTCATCTTCTGCGCCATCAAACTGCGTGAGTATTACCTCAGGTAGGGGGATGGGCGCAGTTTCAAATTGGCTGGCAAAATCCTTGGGTGACCAAGGCTGCCAGGGCAGGGCGTTAAGCTGATCAGACATAGATGTCCTCGCCACCGCCAATCACGATTTCGCCACTCTCCGCCAAACGACGGACGATAAGCAGGATCGCTTTCTGTTCGTTTTCCACCAGAGACATCCGTACCGGCCCGCGTGTTGCCAAGTCGTCGCGGAGGATCTCGGCTGCACGCAGAGACATGTTGCTGAGGAAGCGTTCGCGCAATGCCTGATCCGAGCCTTTCAATGCAACCAATAGAGATTCGGAGTCGATTTCTTGCAGCAAACGTTGAATGCTGCGGTCGTCGATACTGACCAGGTTTTCGAACAGGAACATTTCGTCGATGATTTTTTGCGCCAGTTCGCCATCGTACTCGCGCATGGCGTCCATAACCGCTTCTTCCTGCTGGGTTTTCATCAGGTTGATAATCTCGGCCGCAGTACGGATACCGCCCATTTTGCTGCGTTTAAGATTCTGGCCATCCAACAGATTGTTCAAGACTTCGGTTAACTCGGCCAATGCCGCTGGCTGAACACCACCAAAGGTGGCGATACGCAGCATAACGTCGTTGCGCAGGCGTTCGTCGAACAGTGCCAGAATATCGGCAGCCTGACCGCGCTTCAGGTGTACCAAGATTGTGGCAATGATCTGCGGATGCTCATCCCGAATCAGATCCGCTGCCATCTGCGGTTCCATAAAGTTGAGGGTTTCCATGCCACTGGTGGTTTCACGAGATTCCAGAATATCTTCCAGCAGGCTGGCTGCACGTTCTTCGCCCAAGGCTTTAACCAGTACGCCACGCAGGTAATCGCTGGCGTTGACGCTCAACGCCGCGTACTGCTCAGCATCGTCTTCAAACTCAACCAATACATCGATTAATTGCTGATGAGAAACCTGACGCATACTCGCCATCGTGGTACTCAGTTGCTGCACCTCTCGTGACGAGAGGTGTTTGAACACTTCAGCGGCGTGGTCTTCGCCTAACGTCATCAGCATGATGGCGCTCTTTTCAGTTCCGGTCAGGCTCATTGGTCATTACTCATCCATTGGCGGATTACCAGCGCGACAACGCGCGGATCTTTATCTGCAAGTTCGCGGATACGCTGGGCCTGAACTTCAGCGCTCACACGCTGCTGTGATTTCTTACGTTGGGCCAGCTCGTCATTACTTTGTTTCGCTGATTCAGCCGCTTCTGCTGTCTGCGCCACTGTTTTGGCGGCAGCGATAACCGGATTGACTTCCATTTTCTTGGCCATCAATGGACGCACCAGTTTGCGCCACAGAATCCAGGCAACCAGCAGAATCAACAGATAACGACCGGCATTCAACACTTGATCGAAGAAGGATTGCGATTTCCAGAATGGCAGCGCGCTATTGGTTTCTTCGGCTTCGGTAAACGGTGTGTTTACTACGTTCAGCGTATCCCCACGTTGGGTAGAGAAGCCCATCGCTTCGCGGGTCAGCGCTTCAATCTGTGCCAATTGATCTTTACTCAGTGCGATCGGTTTACCGCTTTTTTTATCGATACCCAGATAGTTGACCACCACCGCAACAGACAGGCGTTGTACCATCCCGGCCTGTTGTTGGGTGTGACGAATGGTCCGATCAACCTCATAGTTGGTCGTTTCATCCCGGCGACTGCTGCCCGGCACCGCATTTTTGCCAGCGGTTCCGGCACTGGTATTGCGGGTGGCTGGCGTCGCGGTGGCAGTATTTGCTGCGGCACCGGTGGCACCTGGAGCAGCAGGTGTTTCAATCGGTGCAGCCGGTGTAGCGGAAGGCTGATTGGATAACGCACCGGGAACGCCGCCGATGGGAGTGCCACCAACCTGTTCGCTCTGGCTTAATTGTTGTGACCGCACCGCACCCTGTTCAGGCCGCTGATTTGGTTTGTATTCTTCGTCGGTCTGTTCACGAGTGGCAAAATCAACCTGGGCAGTGACCTGCGCATGCACATTCCCGTTACCTACCATCGGTGCCAGAATCGACTCGATGCGGCGCTGGAAGCGTACTTCAACTTCGTTGGTAAATTTAAGTTGTGCTGCATTCAGATCGCGACCCGCGCTATCTGACTGAGTCAGCAAACGCCCGGTTTGGTCAACGACAGTGACGTTACCCGGCGGCAAACCGGCTACGCTGCTGGAAACCATATAAACAATGGCATTGATCTGGCCGTCATCCAGTGCGCGCCCAGGTTGCAGAGTCAGCGTCACGGAAGCAGAAGGCGATTTTTGCTCGCGTACAAATAGAGAGGGTTTCGGCATAGCCAAATGAACGCGAACGTTCAGTACCGGGCCGAGAGTTTCAATGGTACGGGATAATTCCCCTTCCAACGCCCGTTGATAGTTAATTTGTTCACTAAACTGGCTAATGCCAAATTTTTCCTGATCCAGCAACTCAAAACCCACAGCTCCGCCTTTCGGCAGACCTTGCTGGGCTAGGCGCAGGCGTGTTTCATGCACTTTGTCTGCGGGGATCAGCAATGCACCGCCGTTTTCGGCAAAGCGATAAGGAATGTTAAGCTGAGTCAGTTGGGTGACGATGGCACCGCCATCGCGATCGCTCAGATTGCTGTAAAGGACGCGATAGTCGGGGCTTTTTGCCCATAACATCAGAGCGACGACAATAGATACTGCGGCGGCAGCGGCGACGAGCAAAGGAATCTTTGGATTGGCGCGTAGGCGGTTCAACAGCCCGGTAAAGCCATTCTCACGATTTTCTACGCCAGTTATCGAGGCATTCATACGCATTCCTTGCCAGGCTGGACAACACTGACGTTGCTATTAATTATGTAAGTTGTGTATCGAAACAAAACAGACTCCCTGGTACGTAAGCGACAAAGCAACAATCGCCGGTCTCCCCTTTTACGGGCATGCCATTATTTGCCGGATCGGGATAATTTGATGAGTCAATAAGGCGGTGTTTTTGTATCTAATTAGCCGGTTTAGCTGAGAAAGGGTGTGTTAGGGTGTCAGCCTGAAAATACCAATCTGTGCCGGACATGGTGTTTTTCTGTCCTGAGCACGGGTTTTCACTGAGGTTTTTATGTCCGTTCAAGGTATTGAAGGTGTTTTACAACAAATGCAGGTCAGTGCGTTGCAGGCTGCCGGTAGCACGAACAAAATCATGCCAGCCGAGCCGGGTTTTGCCAGTGAGCTGAAAGCCGCGCTGGGAAAAATCAGTGAAGTGCAAACCACCGCTCGCACTCAGGCGCAGAATTTTGAGTTGGGTAAGCCAGGCGTCGGTTTGAATGACGTGATGGTTGATATGCAAAAATCCTCTATTTCCCTGCAAATGGGCATTCAGGTTCGAAATAAACTGGTATCCGCCTACCAGGAAGTGATGAACATGGGCGTGTAAACCTGCTAGTCATGACGAACAAGCCCCGGGGTATTCCGCGGGGCAAGTCCTCAAAAATAAATCTTAAAAATAAATAGTTGCGGCTATTGCTCCGTGGTTTATTTTTATCAGTTTTTAACGCAAGAGTGTACTTCCCAGCCCGATGATTGTCTGGATTGAGCCTCAGCAACAGCGATCCTTTCATTCTCAGCTTCGATATTCAAGATACGCATATGCTCGACACCTTTATAAGCCATGCAGCGATATGACGTGGGTGGAACAAACCTGTCAGATTCATTTGCAGCCACCGGCAAACTCACTCCGATAGAGGTTAATACAGCCAGACTGGCAACCCATTTATTTAACCCATTCTTCATTGTTATATTTCCATGTCATTTGAATTGTTTATTGTTATATATTTTATATAAAAATATATATTTATAGCTAACTTCACGTCAGTGAGTTCGATAAAGAGGGTAAATTCATCGATTTATTCTGTATTTAATAAAACGATTTCATCATGCGGGTGGAATGATGTTTTTTATCTGGCGGGAGTAGAGGCGGTGAGTTATTTTTTAGATGAAATTAAAAATGAGTTTCTAATAATATAGTATTATTGGTGATGTGAGTGTTGGAATAAATATTGGCGTGAATATAATAAAGGGATTTTTATCATTTTGGCTAGTTGGCAGCATTCATAATTAAATATTTCACTGTAGATGCACGCAATTATTTTAAACCGATCAAGGAAGAATCCATGAGTATCAAATTAATCATTAAAATCATTGTGTTTACACAGGTATTGCTGATTGTCGCCTGTACTTCGACTCAATCGCTGCGCGTGCCACAGGCCTTATTGACCCGGCACGAAATTGACAACTGTGGCGTAGGGTGCCCAACGGGCAGCGGCAGTGATGAAATACTGATTCGAGAGACCTATACGCTGAATAACAGTGCGGCCACCAAATTTGCCCATTGGGTGGCATATAAAATTACGCGCACAACACAGGCGAGTGGGCGGCCACGTCATTGGAAAACCGATCCAGACCTGCCTGCGGCCGACACCCTCGATCCAGAAGATTATCAAGGTGCCAGTAAGGTGCTAAATATTGATCGCGGTCATCAGGCACCGTTAGCCAGTCTGGCCGCCGCCACGGACTGGCCGAGTCTGAATTACCTGTCCAATATCACTCCGCAGAAAGCCATGCTGAATCAGGGGGCGTGGGCGAAACTCGAGAATCAGGAACGTATTCTGGCAAATCGTGCTGATATCAGAGCGGTCTATACCGTTACTGGCCCGTTATATGAACGAAATATGGGTACACTGCCGAATGCGAAAAAACCACATCGTATTCCCAGCGGGTATTGGAAAATCATCTTTATTAATCACAGTCCAGCCGTGAACCACTACGCGACTTTTATCCTGGATCAAGATACACCGACCTCGGCCAACTTCTGCGATTTTCAAGCCACGGTAACGGATGTCGAACGGCGGACAGGTTTGGTTATATGGTCGGGTTTGCCGACGGAAATTCAGAGCAGCCTGAAAAATACACCGGGGGTATTATCCGAACGAATGGGCTGTGCGCCGCTCAAGGCTTGAAGTAAATTATCGGGTTATTCAGCCTGATATTTATCTGATAGAGATAATCCGGGGTAGGATTACCGGGTTTTCACACGAATAAGCTGTAAGTGACTTGGTGCTTAACCCTATATTTTTATTCGGATTAAACCTATACTAAACTCACTTTGCCACTCATGGTTAGTCTATTGATGAGATTATTTCATAGGATTAAAGGGCGAATATCCCCCGTATTTTGTCTGGCCGTGATGGTCGCAATTAATGGTTATCTGATATTAGCGCCGGTGCTGACACGGGCACTAAAATATATGCCCCAAACGTTGGGTAGTTTCAGTACCTGGAAAGAAACGCTCGGCATGTTGGGGCTATTGGAGATTCCACGTTTTGTTATTGGCCTTGGCCTGATTCTGATGGCTATAGGTTTATCACTCAAAGCCCGTACTGCGTGGGTTTTCACCTTGTTTCTGCTGTTGGCAATGACATTGTTGAATTTTCTGAATGGCAACAGCGATGTGCATATTACGGGTTTATCTATCGCTATTATTGTTGGTCTACTGTTTTACTGGCGAGAGTTTGATCATCAAAGCCTGGCTAGTAGCAGTTTATTCGCTATTGTCAGCATTTCGTCATTATTGCTGTATGCCGTCATTGGGACGCTTTATCTGGGTGCGGAATTTTCTCCTCCGATCGAAGATCTGGCCACCGCGATTTATTTTTCGATTGTTGCTATGTCCACGGTGGGTTTTGGCGATATTGTTCCTGACACCACTAACGCCCGTATGTTTACACTTTCGATTATTATTATGGGTATCACCGTTTTTGCGGCGTCTATTACCGCAATCGTTGGTCCAATGATCAGTCATAATATTCAGCGAATTGTTAAAGGCAGGATCTCTCACGTGATACGTAAAAATCATTATATTATCGTTGGTATAACCCCCTTAGCCCTTAATGTTTATCATGGTCTGCACGATCGTGGTGAAGCGGTAACGCTGGTGGTTGCCACTGGAACGGCCATCGAACTGCCGAAAGGCGCTGATATTGTTACCGGCGATCCTTCTTCGGTGGCGACGTTGAAAGATGCGGGAGCTGACAGGGCTAAATATATTATCACCTTATGTAATAGTGATGCGGAAAATGTCTTTACATTGCTGGCAGCCAAAGAAATCGCAGGGCCTGAAACCAAAACTATTTCCTTGGTTAATGAAAGTCAAAATCAGCCTAAAATTAAACGGGTCAATCCTGATATGGTATTTTCGCTACAGTTATTGGGCAGTGAATTATTGGTCAGAACGCTAAGCGGTGAGACGATAAATAATGAATTGATCACTGAAATGTTTTTTGGCAGTAGTGTGAAAACCAATTAATCATCAGCACAATAACTGAGAATAACTTATCGTCTATCCTCGGTTATTGTGCTTGTTTAAGATGGCTGCGAAATCACTCAGGATTCGGCCACTTTACGCATTAATGCCGCTATATCGATAGCATCGATCTTATCTGGTTGGAGATAAACTCCAGCATATTCCTGCCACACCCCCGACTGTAGAAATAGAATGAATAGTTGCCGATCCAAGTGATGGTCATTCACCATATTCGCCATAATATTCAGAGACTCAGAGAGTTTTTTCCCCGTTTTGTAAGGACGGTCGGCGGCAGTCAAGGCCTCAAACACATCAGCAATCGCCATCATTCGCGTGGTAATACTCATCTGCTCAGCATGAAGTTGATTCGGATAACCTTTTCCATCCACGCGCTCATGATGGCCGCCAGCAATCGCTGGCACATTCGCCATTGTGCGTGGGAAGGGCAGTTTTTTCAGCATGATAATGGTTTGCATAATATGTTCATTAATTTTATAGCGTTCTTCCTCATTTAACGTGCCGCGTTTGATACTCAGGTTGTAAATTTCACCAAGATTGTATTGATAAGTTGGCGGTTGTACTTTGAAATCATCATATTCTGGATGTTTACCTTTATCATCCCGGTAGATGATATGTTCTTCTCTATCGGCCAATAGGGGTTCTGACACCGGCAATGAGGCTTGCGGTGATCGATTTTTCCTACGCATTTCTTCATGACCGATACCGATTCTGTCATCCAATGTACGATTCCAGCGGTACTCGGCTATTTGATGAATGCGACTTATCGCTGCGTCAGATAATTCTTCCTGTCCAATATTGCACTGAGCGATAAAATAGAAGTCTTCATCTATTTGCAGTAGTTGCTGTGTTAATAATGACCAATCTGCAACCTGTTCAGGATGGGCTAGGCACTGATGCAGAAAACTGATTTCTTTCTCGCGTTTCAATACTTCAAAGCGCAACCTTACTTCGTGAATTCGGTTATAAATAGTCTCGAGTTTAGTGGCTTTATCCACGACGAATTCGGGTGTGGTAATTTTGCCACAGTCATGTAACCAGCAGGCGGTACGCAGTTCTTCCCATTCATCTTCATTCAATGTAAATGAGGCAAAGGGTCCCTCTTTGGCCTCCACTGCGACTTTAGCCAGCATTTCGGTTATTACCGGAACCCGCTGGCAGTGTCCGCCGGTATAGGCACTTTTGGCATCAATCGCGCCGGCAATAAGTTTGATGAAGGAATCCAGTAAATTTTTTTGCTCTTGTAATAAATGCTGGGCTTCAACCGAAATAGAAAGGCTGCCAACCAGCGCATTGACTAACTGAATTCGGGATAACTCTCTTTGCTGATTAGGGGCATTACTATTAAATAACAGTAAAAATCCTAATAGCTGATGATCGTGACTCTGGATTGGTGCGGCAATAAAGTACAGAGGCAGTTTATCGGCGAGTATTTTTTGCAAGGGAAGCCATAAGTTGTCGTTATTGACGACGCCTGTGGATGTTTTACCCCATAGAACGGAGTTAAATGGGGTAAAATAAGCGTCATCCAGTGCCAATTTAGGCATGCATGCCGTATCAATGGACTC
Organism: Yersinia ruckeri ATCC 29473; assembly: GCF_000754815.1. Taxonomy (GTDB): domain Bacteria; phylum Pseudomonadota; class Gammaproteobacteria; order Enterobacterales; family Enterobacteriaceae; genus Yersinia; species Yersinia ruckeri. The sequence continues at coordinate 2,941,768 of NZ_KN150747.1, read as the reverse complement.
ATTATTCCAAAGGAATGCAATAGGTGAAAAACCGGGATTATTACTGTCGTTCAGGAATATGACGCCACCGGACATATTGGCAATCTGTGTGGTTTCCAACAGTAACCCTTCCATTTTGGCCGAAAAATTATGGCCTGCTGCGAGTATATTTCCCATTGAAATGAACTGATTAAGTGTGAGTTTCATTTTTCTCATTGAGAAATGCAGTTCGTCGATCTCTTTAATCAGCGAGTTTTCGCCTTCTTGACTTTCAAAGTCCAAATTGCTGATGGCATCGGCGTCTTGACGAAGTCGGATGAGTGGATGGGATATTTTCAGGGAGAAGAACCAAATAATCGGTAGGCTTAGTAGTAGTAAAATAAAGGTGATGAACGTTGAATTATTACGAATTTGATTGGCATTTATCGTTAAATAGTCGGCAGGCGTAGCGATGACTAACTGATATTTATTTTCATCAATTGAAATAACGCTACCATACCAAGACTCATTTTCACTGGTAAATAACCGACTTATCCCCGATTTTTCTGGGGATGTTTGATTAAGTTCCAATAATGTTTTTAGCACCGGATTTAATGTTTCACGGCTAGCCAGCACTGGCAAGTTGGCGATCACTTCATTTTGCGCATCAATGATCATCGCGTGGCTGCCAGTAGGCAGATTTTGCTGTTGCAGGAACTGATTCAGTGCCGCCAGTGAAATATCCAGGCCGACTACGGCATGTTGATTTACCGCTCGTTTACTAAAGGTTATTCCCGGTTCGCCCGTGGCTTTATAAATATAAATAGGAGAGACAACCATCCGGTTGTTTTGCAAAGCCTGTGTAAACCAACTGCGTAAACGGGGATCGAAAGGTTCATTCATTACTTTTCGGCTGGAGATAATATTTTTTTGCAGGTCGAGAAACAGGTAGTCTTTTACAGCATCGCCATCAACTTGATAGTTACGCTGTATGATCCATGCGGTGTTAACCGGAGCCAAGAATAATTTATTGCTTAGATCGGTTGCACGTCTTAACAGAAAAAAGTCACCGTTGTCGTAGCCACTATAAAGGGCGCTGGCATAGCTATTTAAATTGAGCAGTTCAGTTAACCGGTTAACCGAGGTCATCTGTTGTTCAAACTGGGTGTTTTCAGTAATCGGCAAACTGGCTAGAATATTAACTGATAGCGACATTGAGCGGGTGATGCCGTTAAGCTCGACAGCGATGGCTTCTCCCGTTTTTTGATACTTTTCGAGGGTGCTGAGTTCAGTCAGCTTGGTCAGTTGCTGGTGATTAAATAGAATAATCACGCTGCCAATGGCCAAAATGAGCAGTGTGAAGAGCGTTGCAATCTGGATATGCAAAGGATAACGATTTTTCAGACCGATGGTCATACGTAGCATAGGTATTCTCGATACATATTGCCTTGGTTACTTCTATATTAGGTGCTATTAGGAATGTCGTGCTTCATTTTTTGATTATAAAGACTTTATTTATTATAAAATACAGCGATTAATCGCGAAGAAAACTGCTGATGAACGAAAATGCCAAGGTAAAACAGGCGTTTTAAGATTGAGTGGATAACATCGTCATTCCCCAAGCAGTTAGGAGTAAGAGGGTTTAAAATCATTCTTATATTCTGAGTCGGTAACCAGCGATGTGGGGGGGGTTCGGTGATGACCACGAATCGCTGTGGGTGCGAAACCAAAACGCTTACGAAAACGTTCGGCAAAACGCGATGAACTTTCATAACCAACCTGACTGGAAATTAATGAGATTGGCCAATCGGTGGACAGCAGCATTTTTAATGCGCTGGTCATGCGAACATCAATCATTAAATTACGCAATATTGTGTTTTCAGCCGAGAGCTTGCGGCGTAATACAACCTCACTCATCGACATCCTTTGTGCCACCTCGGCAGCCGTCCATATTTTATGCGGGTCGGTTGCTAGACAATGACGTACTTTTTCTGTCAGTGTTTCCGCTTTTTTTAATAGGAATTTTCCACCATGTAGCGCTAGCCAGAGTAATAACTCTTCTACACGATGACGGATAATCGAATTGGGAATGTCATTATTATCGGTTAATGCTTTGAATGTGTAGCTGAAGGCATTGATAAATTCGCCCGAAGGAGCGCGAATTGGCATCACGCCAGAAACAGTGGGAAGAATATGTGTTTCAGGTGATTGAGCGAATGCGCTAAGTAATGGAGGGTCGAGACTCAATGTATGGCTAAAGTATACGCCATCAGCAGATAATACATTAGTAATATCAATTGCTTGACCACCATTAATGGCGGCGATCTCGCCGGGTCGGATAATACACTCCTGATTTTCCCAACGAACAATTTTATGGCCGTGGTTAACCATAATCAGTAGTGGATGGTCAATATAAATCGAGTTGAGCTCCAGCTCTGTGTGTTGAATAACCAGCGCTGAACTGCCTATCCCCGAACAAAAATTAATTACACGTTCCATCGATATTCATTTCACAGAATTGACATGTGAATATCTTTACTCGTTGCGCGCCAGACTAGCAACTTATTTTAATACAAATTTTACACACGATGCTATTTCTGCGAGAAAAAAACCTCAGTCGTTGACACACAAAAATAGCTTTCAGAAGCAGGACAAGTAGGGCGATAACATCATACGCAGGCATATAACAGGTAAAAAGTCCGCAATGTTAATGATTTTATCTGGATGTACGATAGAAATGTCTACTTTGTTATTATCTTGATAATGCTATCATTGTTGTGTTTCGCCTAATAACAGAGCATGGTCAGGAAATTGACCGTAGGTATTATTCACCACTTGCTGCCGAGTTGATTGGCCCACCAATTCACTGAGCTCATTTAGGCGTAGTTGTAATAAACGCTTAATTTCAGTTTCATTATCTAAAATCATTTTTAATTTCCGCCTTAATATCTCTTGCAACGAAAGAGATGAACAGGAAGAAATGGTGATGTTGGCGGTACTTTCAACAGCTTTTAGATAAGTCATTTCCAGATCAACCAGCGCATCCCAATTCCCCTCAATGGCAAAGGCTAGCATTTGTTCACTGAGGGTCAGGATATGTTGATATTCGGATAGAAGGTGCTGGTGACGTTCCATTAAATGGGGTCCTAATTGGGTTGATAATTGGGGCCGATCTGCCGCCAGGCATCAGCAATATTTTCAAGCAAGGCTTCTACTTCAACAATCGCTTGTTCGTCATTATGCAAATTGGCGTGCAGTAAGCGTCGTGACATATAGTCATACAACGCTGACAGATTCTCTGCCAGCTCGCCGCCTTTTTCCATATCAAGCCCGGTACGCAGACCGTTATCAATAATATTGATAGCTTTGGAAATAGCTAATCCCTTTGCGGCAATCTCCCCTTGATTCATCAAAATACGTGCGCGAACCAGGGCGCTTTGCGCCCCGTCGAACAGCATCACGATCAACTGGTGGGGGCTGGCGCTCATTACCCCGCTTTCCAATCCTACTTGTGCGTAAGCCTGGCTCCCTGACCGGTTGTACATGTTTCTATCCTTTATTATTTAAATTGTGCCGTCAGCATGCTGCCGGTGCTGTTAAATGATGTTACCAACTTATCCAACTGGGCAAACTGGATTTTATAGCGTTCGATAGTGGCGTTAATATTGGCGGTGGTGCTCACAACCTGTTTATCCAGGTTTTTTAAGGATTTATTAATGCCATCGGTTGCATTCTTTAATGTGCCTTTACTGGTATCCAGAGCATCATTTAGCAACTTATCCATCTTGGTCGCGAACCCTGTATTTTCGCCATCGCCAGCAAAGAACTGAGTAACGGCATTGGGTTTGTCTTTTAGGGCTTTATCCAGTTTATCTGAATCGACTTTCAGTTTGCCGGAGATTTCCTGAGTAATACCCAAACTGGCTAAAGTCTTAATATCACCCGCTTGGGATGAAGCTAATTGAGATTTTAACTGGGTTTGGATATTACGTAGAGTACCATCACCGACTAGCGCGCCGTTACTGGTAGACTGATCAGCACCGGCTTCAACCGCGGTATATTTAGTCAGTGAGGTAAAGGTGGTTTGCAGTGAGTTATAGGCATCAACAAACGCCTGAATGGCATCTTTAGTTGGCTTGCTGTCGTGGACGACATTCAGTGTTTCTGGCTCGCCAGCTTTGGTTTTACTTTTCAGCGTCAGGGTTACGCCTTCTGGTGCATCGGTGATCACATTGCTCTGTCGAGTAATGCTAATACCGTTGACGGTTAACTTGGCATCTGCCGCTTTCACTGTTTGCGTCATTGCACCACTACCTGAACCTGAGCCACCAGCAGGTTCAGGGGTATAGCTCAAAACTTTGCTTAAATCATCATCGCCAGTGACGCTAACGGTCATCTCTGACTCGGTACCCGTGGTTTTCGAGGTCAGGGACAGGTAATAGGAATTGTCATCGCCTTTCATAATACTGGCGGTAACGTTACCTTCTTTTTTATTGATGGCGTCTCTAATGTCCGTTAGCGAGGTCTGATCTTTTGTCAGAACGACTTCCATCGGTTTTTTTTGGCCTGGCTGAGTAATGGTCAATGTTCTTGACTCATTATCATTACCCAATTTATCTGTTGCATTCGGCATTTTGGCCGACAGCAAAGATTGAGATTGTGCCAATTGTTCAACGGTTATGGAGTAACTACCGGCGCTAGCTGCGCTGTCAGTTGTTGCGCTAAAGGCGGTATTACTGCTGCTGACCGAGGTGCCATTGATGGTATTGGCCTTCTTTAGGGCCGCCGCTGCAGTTTCTACTTTAGCCAATGCGCTTTGCAGCACGCCAAACGCAGTCAGTTTTCCTTTATAGCTGGTTTGCTGTTGGGTCAGCGGTACCAGCTTTTTCTGCTCTGCGGAAGATAAATTGTCTAAAAGCTCGCTTAATTGCAATCCTGAACCGGCGCCCAATGAGCTGATACTTGCCATGTCTAATCCTTAATATTCAAGTGTCGATACCGGGTTATCGGCCAGGAGGAGAAAAAGTTTACACATAAAATGCAAATAGTAATGGTTAGAATAGCGGGGCATTACCCGTGGCTATTTGTGCCATTGAATTTGAAATCAAATAGAAAAGAAGATCATCAAAGTTTTTTCCTGAGATGAAAAGAATTGTTGCTGAATGGCTAAAGGTTCGGATAAATGCGCCGATACAGTTTGGGACGGTGATGAAGCCGTGGGCAGACGCCCAAACCATAAATCAATAATTTTAAGGAATAATAACTATGGCGGTCATTAACACTAACAGCCTGTCTTTGCTGACCCAGAACAACCTGAACAAATCCCAGGGCTCTTTAGGCACCGCCATTGAGCGTTTGTCTTCCGGTCTGCGCATCAACAGCGCTAAAGATGATGCAGCGGGTCAGGCGATTGCCAACCGTTTCACCTCTAACATCAACGGCCTGACTCAGGCAGCACGTAACGCCAACGACGGTATTTCACTGTCTCAGACCGCTGAAGGCGCGTTGGGCGAAATCAACAACAACCTGCAACGTGTCCGTGACCTGACCGTGCAGGCGCAGAACAGCTCTAACTCTGCCTCTGATATCGATTCCATCCAGTCTGAAGTTAACCAGCGTATGGAAGAAATCAACCGCGTCACCAAACAAACCGATTTCAACGGCATTAAAGTCTTGGATAACCGCACGGCAGCCAACGCGGAATATGCTTTCCAGGTGGGTTCGCAAGATGCCCAGAAAATCAATATCGAAATTGGTTCAAGCGCGGGCTGGAACCTGGCGACTGCCGGTGCCGGTGGTACTTCATCTGATGTGGTGAACGATTCTACTCAGATTAGTAAAGCTAAAGAAACGGTAGTGCAAACGCTGTCAGGGAAAACTGAAGCACAGATCAACACCGCACTGACCAAATTTACGACTGACGTTAAGGCGGCAACCGATGCTGCCGGTGTAGTCACGGCAAAAGGGGCGTTAACCACGGCTCTGGGTTTAAAAGCGGATGCCGATTTAGGTACCGCCGTCAGCTCCGCTGCGTTTGGTACTGATTTAAGCGTCGACCAGATCGCTGGCGTGAAAAGTGGTGTTTACAGCGCTGCAATTAACGGGGCAAATTACGCTACAGCAAAAACTGAAGCTGAAGTTAGCGCTGCTCAAGCGGGTGCTAAAACTGCTGGTGCGATGGTTAACGGTAACTTCCGTTCCGTTGAAGCCAAAGGTTTTGACGTATTGAAAGGTAACGTGACGGGCGGCGCAACGGGTACAGCAACGGGTACAACCCCACTGGCTGATATCGATGCGGCATTGAAAGCGGTTGATTCTCAGCGCAGTTCACTGGGTGCGTCCCAGAACCGTTTTGAATCTACCATCACTAACCTGAACAACACCGTGAACAACTTGACTTCAGCCCGTAGCCGTATCCAAGATGCGGATTACTCTACCGAAGTATCCAACATGAGCCGTGCGCAGATCCTGCAACAAGCCGGGACTTCTGTATTGGCTCAGGCTAACCAGGTTCCACAGACTGTCTTGTCTCTGCTGCGTTAATTTCAGCTTGGCAATGCTATCAAGCCTCCGCTTTGGCGGGGGCTTTTTTGTCTCTGCGATTCAGTGGGTTATTCGTGAGAAAATTGAATAATTCATTAAAGCTATCAGTGTTGTTGCCGATAAATATGTGGACGGTAATTAAAGCCGTAGGCAATCAGCCTAAACCTTAGCCGAAACATATTTAAAGGAATTAATACCATGGCGGTCATTAACACTAACAGCCTGTCTTTGCTGACCCAGAACAACCTGAACAAATCCCAGGGCTCTTTAGGCACCGCCATTGAGCGTTTGTCTTCCGGTCTGCGCATCAACAGCGCTAAAGATGATGCAGCGGGTCAGGCGATTGCCAACCGTTTCACCTCTAACATCAACGGCCTGACTCAGGCAGCACGTAACGCCAACGACGGTATTTCACTGTCTCAGACCGCTGAAGGCGCGTTGGGCGAAATCAACAACAACCTGCAACGTGTCCGTGACCTGACCGTGCAGGCGCAGAACAGCTCTAACTCTGCCTCTGATATCGATTCCATCCAGTCTGAAGTTAACCAGCGTATGGAAGAAATCAACCGCGTCACCAAACAAACCGATTTCAACGGCATTAAAGTCTTGGATAACCGCACGGCAGCCAACGCAGAATATGCTTTCCAGGTGGGTTCGCAAGATGCCCAGAAAATCAATATCGAAATTGGTTCAAGCGCGGGCTGGAACCTGGCGACTGCCGGTGCCGGTGGTACTTCATCTGATGTTGTCAACACCGCGACTTTAGTACAGAAAGCCAATGAAACGGTAGCGCAAACGCTGTCAGGAAAAACTGAAGCAGAAATCAACACTGCACTGACCAAATTTACGACCGACGTTAAGGCTGCCGCTAATGATGCGGCTGTGGTCACGGCAAAAGGGGCGTTAACCACGGCTCTGGGTTTAAAAGCGGGTGCTGATTTGGGTACTGCTGTCAGCTCAGCCAAGTTTGGTACTGATTTGACTACTGAGCAGAAAGCCAATGTGAAAAGTGGCGTGTATAACGCTGCGGCAAATGGCGAAAACTACACTGTAGCGAAAACAGCCGCTGAAGTTAAAGCAGCTAAAGATGCTGCTGTTGCCGCTAATGCCAATACTGGTGCAGTGGTTAATGGCAATTTGCGTTCCGTTGAAGCCAAAGGTTTTGACGTATTGAAAGGTAACGTGTCCGGTGGTGCAGCAGGTACAGCTGCGGGTACAACCCCACTGGCTGATATCGATGCGGCATTGAAAGCGGTTGATTCTCAGCGCAGTTCACTGGGTGCGTCCCAGAACCGTTTTGAGTCTACCATCACTAATCTGAACAACACCGTGAACAACCTGACTTCAGCCCGTAGCCGTATCCAAGATGCGGATTACTCTACCGAAGTTTCCAACATGAGCCGTGCGCAGATCCTGCAACAAGCCGGGACTTCTGTATTGGCTCAGGCTAACCAGGTTCCACAGACTGTCTTGTCTCTGCTGCGTTAATTTCAGCTTGGCAATGCTATCAAGCCTCCGCTTTGGCGGGGGCTTTTTTGTCTCTGCGATTCAGTGGGTTATTCGTGAGAAAATTGAATAATTCATTAAAGCTATCAGTGTTGTTGCCGATAAATATGTGGACGGTAATTAAAGCCGTAGGCAATCAGCCTAAACCTTAGCCGAAACATATTTAAAGGAATTAATACCATGGCGGTCATTAACACTAACAGCCTGTCTTTGCTGACCCAGAACAACCTGAACAAATCCCAGGGCTCTTTAGGCACCGCCATTGAGCGTTTGTCTTCCGGTCTGCGCATCAACAGCGCTAAAGATGATGCAGCGGGTCAGGCGATTGCCAACCGTTTCACCTCTAACATCAACGGCCTGACTCAGGCAGCACGTAACGCCAACGACGGTATTTCACTGTCTCAGACCGCTGAAGGCGCGTTGGGCGAAATCAACAACAACCTGCAACGTGTCCGTGACCTGACCGTGCAGGCGCAGAACAGCTCTAACTCTGCCTCTGATATCGATTCCATCCAGTCTGAAGTTAACCAGCGTATGGAAGAAATCAACCGCGTCACCAAACAAACCGATTTCAACGGCATTAAAGTCTTGGATAACCGCACGGCAGCCAACGCAGAATATGCTTTCCAGGTGGGTTCGCAAGATGCCCAGAAAATCAATATCGAAATTGGTTCAAGCGCGGGCTGGAACCTGGCGACTGCCGGTGCCGGTGGTACTTCATCTGATGTTGTCAACACCGCGACTTTAGTACAGAAAGCCAATGAAACGGTAGCGCAAACGCTGTCAGGAAAAACTGAAGCAGAAATCAACACTGCACTGACCAAATTTACGACCGACGTTAAGGCTGCCGCTAATGATGCGGCTGTGGTCACGGCAAAAGGGGCGTTAACCACGGCTCTGGGTTTAAAAGCGGGTGCTGATTTGGGTACTGCTGTCAGCTCAGCCAAGTTTGGTACTGATTTGACTACTGAGCAGAAAGCCAATGTGAAAAGTGGCGTGTATAACGCTGCGGCAAATGGCGAAAACTACACTGTAGCGAAAACAGCCGCTGAAGTTAAAGCAGCTAAAGATGCTGCTGTTGCCGCTAATGCCAATACTGGTGCAGTGGTTAATGGCAATTTGCGTTCCGTTGAAGCCAAAGGTTTTGACGTATTGAAAGGTAACGTGTCCGGTGGTGCAGCAGGTACAGCTGCGGGTACAACCCCACTGGCTGATATCGATGCGGCATTGAAAGCGGTTGATTCTCAGCGCAGTTCACTGGGTGCGTCCCAGAACCGTTTTGAGTCTACCATCACTAATCTGAACAACACCGTGAACAACCTGACTTCAGCCCGTAGCCGTATCCAAGATGCGGATTACTCTACCGAAGTTTCCAACATGAGCCGTGCGCAGATCCTGCAACAAGCCGGGACTTCTGTATTGGCTCAGGCTAACCAGGTTCCACAGACTGTCTTGTCTCTGCTGCGTTAATTGGGTTATGTTTTAAATAACAAAAGGCGGTATTTCGCCGCCTTTTATCTTATCGGTACGTAGCACACAGCGATAAAAAGCAAAAATTAAATTTCTTGATGGTTTTTTACACGGATCACACTTTTTGCCAACACCATAGCCCAGGCTATCGCCGATTTTATTCAGGAAATCGATCAGGTTAAAGTGAGCGACGATTTATCTCTTTTGCAACGACTGTTGTAGTCAAACGTGCTGTGGTGCCGGTTTAAATTGATCTGAGCCAACTATTTTATACAGAAATTTTTTGTCACTCTCGAACTAAAAAAGCGCATAAGGTAAATAGCCGCCTTTTTCTATGTCTATTCCGGCGATTGTCTGCATGCCCTGACAGGATAATGGTATGACTCTCTTACCCTAGGTGCCTGTCATCGTGAGCGATCTGTATACCGCCGAAGGCGTGATGGATAAAAATTCCCTCTGGCAACGCTACGTTCCACTAGTGCGTCATGAGGCGTTGCGTTTGCAGGTACGCCTGCCAGCCAGTGTTGAGCTGGATGATCTACTACAAGCCGGTGGCATTGGTCTGCTGAATGCGGTAGAGCGCTACGATGCTCTGCAAGGAACCGCTTTTACGACTTATGCGGTACAGCGCATCCGTGGAGCCATGCTGGACGAACTGCGCAGCCGCGATTGGGCACCGCGCAGCGTTCGTCGTAATGCCCGCGAAGTGGCACAAGCAATGCGTCAGGTTGAACAGAAAGTGGGACGCCCAGCGAGCGAGCAGGAAGTCGCTCAGATTCTGGATATCAGTCTGGTGGAGTATCGGCAGATCTTGCTGGATACCAATAATAGCCAGCTGTTCTCTTATGATGAGTGGCGGGAAGAGCATGGTGAAAGTGTTGAACCTGTTCTGGATGGGCTAGACGATGCCAATCCATTGCAACAACTGTTGGAAGGGAATCTACGTCAGCGCGTGATTGAAGCCATTGAGGCTTTACCTGAACGCGAAAAAATGGTGCTGACGCTGTATTACCAGGAAGAGCTGAACCTGAAAGAAATCGGTGCCGTGCTGGAGGTGGGTGAATCTCGCGTTAGCCAGCTTCATAGCCAGGCGATTAAACGCTTACGTGCCCGTCTGAATAACGACGCTTAATTCATTTTCGCTCAATTTTATTTTTTGCTCCATGTTAATTGTTGCAGGTCTTCTTATGTCTGGACTTATCTTAAAAAAAAGGCCCCTAAGCCGTTACCTCAAAGACTACAAACACACGCAAACCCATTGTTCCCACTGCCACAAGCAGTTAGATCGCATGGCATTGGTTTTTCGCGGACAAATCATCAATAAAGAAGCGATCGCTGGCATGGATCAACCGATCGATGATCAGGTGTGGCTGAGTCTGCAAAATGAGCTGACGGCGCTGTGCCGCTTTTGCAGTGAAATATACTGTAATAGCTCACCGGGTTATTTCGATATTATGGCGTTCAAGCAATATTTATTTGAACAGACTGAAATGAGTCACAGCACTGTACGGGAATATGTGGTGCGTCTGCGTCGTTTGGATGAAATGCTGGTGGCCAGCAATTATCCGGCGGAGAAATTTGCCAGCGAGACTATACATCAGCGAATTATCGATGATCTGCCTAATGCAGCACATAATAATTATCGTATTGCGTTGCGAAAATACGATCAATATTTAGCCTGGCAAAAAACTTACTAATTTTATTTAAATATTGATTAATGCCCGACGGTGAAATATGTCCTGTTGGGCATTTTTATTTACATCCTTTTAATAAGCTATTTAACCTTTGCTAAAAGTCAGTGATTAATTTTCTGACATCTGATAAATCTATAGAGTCGTTCTATTTTATTCCTTTCGGAGGACTCGGTGATACTTCAGCAAAAATTGGCGCAATTTCCACGTCTGGATCTGGTGGGAAATCCCACGCCCCTAGAGAAACTCTCCCGACTGTCTGACTATCTTGGCCGCGAAATATACATCAAGCGGGATGACGTTACACCGATCGCCTTAGGTGGCAATAAGTTACGTAAACTGGAGTTTCTGGTCGCCGATGCACTACAACAAGGTGCCGACACCTTGGTAACCGCAGGGGCGATTCAATCGAATCATGTGCGACAGACTGCTGCGGTCGCCGCCAAATTCGGGTTGCACTGTGTGGCACTGCTGGAAAATCCGATGGGTACTGAGGCCGAGAACTATCTGACCAATGGCAATCGGTTGTTGTTAAATCTATTTGGTGCCGAAGTGGTGATGTGTGATGGCTTGGTGGATCCGAATGCTCAGTTAGCTGAATTGGCCACCCGCTTAGAAGGGCAGGGTTTCCGCCCTTATGTCGTGCCGGTTGGCGGCTCCAATGCCCTCGGCGCTCTAGGCTACATACAGTGTGCGCTGGAAATTGCCGCCCAGTCTCAAGGCCAGGTTCACTTTGGCTCAGTGGTTGTGGCCTCGGGTAGTGCGGGTACTCATGCCGGTCTGGCGGTAGGATTGCAACAACTGTTACCGGAAGTCGAACTGATTGGCGTGACGGTTTCACGCAAAGCGGCAGAACAACGGCCAAAAGTGGCGCAGATTCAACGGGATTTGGCGCTGTCGTTAGGCATTTCTGCAGTATCCGAGATTAATTTATGGGATGAATACTTCGGCCCACAATACGGTATTCCTAATGACGAAGGGATGGCGGCAGTGCAGCTATTGGCGCAGCAGGAAGGGGTATTGCTTGATCCGGTTTACACTGGCAAAGCGATGGCTGGTTTGATCGATGGGTTGGCACAGCAGCGTTTCCGCGATAATGGACCGGTTCTGTTTATCCATACTGGTGGTGCTCCTGCGCTATTTGCCTATCATCCCGATATATAAATTCGAGTATTAGCTATTCCATTTTGAACTATAGTTATCAGGTTATATTCCTTTATTTGATTCATGGTGGTGATAACGTAGCGATATCAAAACGATAAACATGACAACCGGGGTAACTATGGGCTTTTCAATTGTACGTCGTCGAATGGTTCTGGGTATGATGGCGGTCGCACTGGCAACGGGTTTGAACGTAAAATCCTATGCGGCTGGCGACTTGCTGGATCAAGTTAAGCAACGTGGCATCCTGATTGTCGGGCTGGAAGGCACTTATCCGCCGTTCAGTTTCCAGGGCGAAGATGGCAAGTTGACCGGTTTTGAGGTGGATTTCGCTAACGCGCTGGCGCAGCACATGGGCGTAAAAGCCAAACTGCAACCCACCAAATGGGATGGCATGTTGGCTTCGTTGGAATCCAAACGTATTGATGTGGCCATCAATCAGGTGACCATCTCTGCAGATCGTAAGAAGAAATACGATTTCTCCACGCCTTACACCCTATCCGGTATTCAGGTGCTGACCAAAAAGGGCAATGAAGGCCAATTTACCAAACCGGAAGACTTACAGGGCAAGAAAGTCGGTGTGGGTTTGGGCAGTAACTATGAACAATGGTTGCGAGCCAATCTGAAAGGTGTCGATATTCGCACCTATGATGATGACCCAACTAAATATCAGGATCTGCGAATAGGTCGTACCGACGCTATTTTGGTCGATCGTTTAGCGGCGCTGGATCTGGTGAAAAAAACCGGTGATACCTTGGTCGCTGCTGGTCCGGCGTTTGCTCGTCAGGAATCCGGTGTGGCGTTGCGTAAAAATAATCCGGAACTGTTGGCGGCTATTAATCAGGCTATTGCTGAAATGCAGAAAGATGGCACTTTAGCCAAAATTTCTGACAAGTATTTTGCTGCGGACGTCACTAAATAATGCAAGAAAGTATTCAACTGGTGCTGGATTCAGCACCCTTTTTACTAAAAGGTGCCTGGTTAACCCTCCAGCTCAGTCTGGGGGGCATGTTTCTGGGATTAGCGTTAGGCTTTATGCTGGCGATGATGCGCCTGTCTTCTTTTTTACCTTTTTCACTGTTTTCCCGCTTTTATGTTTCTATTTTTCGTGGTACGCCGTTGATCGCTCAGCTATTTATGATCTATTACGGATTACCGCAATTTGGTATTGAGCTTGACCCCATGCCCGCCGCGCTGATGGGTTTGTCGCTGAATACGGCGGCTTATACTTCTGAAACACTCAGAGCAGCGATCTCATCAATCGAGAAGGGGCAGTGGGAAGCGGCAGCCAGTATTGGCATGACCCGCTGGCAAACACTGTATCGAGTGATTTTACCACAGGCGGGGCGTACGGCATTACCGCCATTGGGTAATAGCTTTATTGGTCTGGTCAAAGACACGTCGCTGGCGGCCACCATTCAGGTACCGGAGCTATTTCGTCAGGCACAGTTGGTCACCTCGCGGACATTAGAAGTTTTCACCATGTATCTGGCGGCATCGCTGATTTACTGGATTATGGCGACGTTGCTTTCTACATTACAGAATCGTTTAGAAGCACATGTTAATCGTCAGGATCAGGAGTCGCCATGAGTACCATTGAAGTGAAAAAATTGACCAAGCAGTTTAACGGTCAACAGGTACTGCACGGTATCGATTTACAGGTAAATACTGGCGAAGTGGTCGCGATCATTGGGCCAAGCGGTTCGGGTAAGACTACCTTGCTGCGGAGTATCAATCTGTTGGAAACTCCGGGTTCTGGCACTATTCGCGTGGGTAATATTGAGATTGACGGCAATAAACCGATCAGTCAGCAGCAAAAGCAGGTACGGGCGCTGCGGCAGCAAGTGGGGTTTGTGTTTCAGAATTTCAATTTATTTCCGCATCGTTCGGTTATGGAAAATATTATTGAAGGGCCGGTTATTGTCAAAGGTGAGAAACGCGATCTGGCAGAGAAACGGGCGCGGGAGTTACTGGCTAAAGTGGGGTTGAGCGGTAAAGAAAATGCTTTTCCACGGCGTCTTTCCGGCGGTCAGCAACAGCGTGTCGCGATTGCCCGAGCGTTGGCAATGCAGCCGGAAGTGATTTTGTTCGATGAGCCGACCTCGGCGTTGGATCCAGAGCTGGTGGCCGAAGTGTTGAACACGATTCGTGCTCTGGCGGAAGAGCGACGCACCATGGTGATTGTCACCCATGAAATGCGTTTTGCCCGCGACGTGGCCGATCGCGTTATTTTTATGGATCACGGGCAAATTGTGGAGCAAGGTTCTGCCAAGGCGTTATTTGCCAACCCTCAGCATCAAAGGACGAAACAGTTTTTGGATCAGTTTCTCAACAACAGATAAGTTTTTTTGTCTGTACCAGAGCTACGAGTCACCGAGGAGTTTCTTATCACTACTGACCCACCTCGATGCAGCGATCTCTGGAGGGGAAGACCAGCAAAAGAGTCGAGCGTCCGCGCCAAGGATAGCGCGGAACGAGCCGACAAGGACGTATTCACGGCGTCTTGACGACCTGCCGGTTTTCACCGCGGCCGAGCACATTGGTTATGAGCCTCAGAGGCGCCGAAGGGCCTCTTTTCAAATACAGAATCCACAATCAAGCCATCATCCAATGGTCATCAGGCTGGCATTTCCCCCAGCAGCGGCAGTGTTGACACTCAGAGAGTGCTCCACCAACAAACGCTCCAGCAGGATGTGGGTTTCTCCGCGGGCAAAACCTTGCACCGAGACAATCGCGCCATCACGCAATGCCACTTGTTCACACAGCATACGCAATTGATCGGCATCACCATGATAAATCACGGCGTCAAATACCGATTTGTCACTTTGCCAATCCACTGTCAATGCAATGCGTGCCTGTACCGCGACGGGTAAACGACGGAATAGATCCTTGTGGATACCGTTATCCGGCCATAATACCTGACTGCCTACCGACATGACTGCCGCCAGTTGAATCAGTATATCCTGCTCATTATCCGCCAGACACAATACTCGCTCACGCGGCAGTAATGCATAGGTGTTACGCTCACCCGTCGGCCCTGGCAGCAGACGCACGGTGCCACTCTGAGCCAGCTCGGTATAACGCTCACCCAGTGCCGCGAGATCGTTATGCTTCTGCTCATTGGCCCAACCGATCAACGCATGATGTGCTGTCAGCAATGACGTGCGTACGGTCACATCCTGTGAGTGTTCGCGGTCCTGACGGTTCAGCGTTGTGGTGACGGCTTCCTCTGGACGGCTGCACAGCAAGCGGTACAGATACAGCGGGCCACCGGCTTTTGGCCCCGTGCCAGACAGGCCTTCGCCGCCGAAAGGTTGCACACCGACAACGGCACCGACCATATTACGGTTAACGTAGAGATTACCGACCTTGGCTCGTTCGGTTACGCGGGCAATGGTTTCATCAATACGGGTATGAATCCCTAAGGTTAAGCCATAACCTGAAGCATTAATCTGATCCACCAGCGCCGTTAGGTTCTGACGTTGGAAACGCACTACATGCAATACCGGCCCGAAGACTTCTTTCTGCAACTCGTCAAAACTTTCCAGCTCGATCAGCGTCGGTTTAATAAAGGTGCCGCGTTGCCACTCTTTTTCATCCTGACTGTCGGCCTGCACTGCCTGATAGACTTTACGCCCTTTGGCACGCATGGCCTGAATATGTCGCTCAATACCGGCTTTGGCTTCGCTATCGATAACCGGCCCGATGTCGGTAGACAGACGTTCAGGATTCCCCATTCGGCATTCAGCCATCGCACCGCGCAACATTTGCAGTGTATGTTCCGCCACATCTTCCTGAATGCACAAAATGCGGAGGGCAGAACAACGCTGACCGGCGCTGTCGAAAGCCGAGGCCACCACATCTGTGACCACCTGTTCGGTGAGTGCCGAGGAATCGACGATCATCGCGTTTAAACCGCCCGTTTCAGCGATTAACGGCGTTGGGCGACCCTGAGGATCGAGACGACCTGCAATACTGCGCTGCAGAATGCTGGCGACTTCGGTAGAGCCGGTGAACATTACGCCGCGGATTCGGGCATCGTTTACCAGCTGTGCACCCACGCTATTACCCTGACCTGGCAACAGTTGCAACACACCCGGTGGAATACCGGCTTCCAGCAAGATGCGTACCGCTTGTGCCGCAATCAGCGGCGTTTGCTCTGCTGGTTTGGCTAATACGCTATTACCGGCGGCCAATGCGGCTGCAACCTGTCCACTGAAGATCGCCAGCGGGAAGTTCCACGGGCTGATACACACCACCGGGCCAAGTGGACGGTGACTGTCATTGGAGAAATCGTCGCGTACCATACCGGCGTAGTAGTGCAGGAAATCAACGGCTTCCCGCACTTCGGCAATGGCGTTACTGAAGGTTTTACCGGCTTCGCGCACCAGAATCCCCATCAGGCTTTGCATCTGAGCTTCCATCATCTCGGCAGCTCGAACCAAAATGGCTGCGCGTTCGGTCGGTGGCGTCGCAAACCAGATTGGCCCCGCGGCGGCGGCGGCATCCAGTGCGCGGCTGACTTCATCGGCGCTGGCTTCACGCACATAACCGACAATATCACCCGGCTCCGCAGGGTTGATCACCGGTTGTTCAACACCCGCCTGATCCCGTTCGGCATCAATAATCGGTTCTGCACGCCAGACCTGTGTGGCACTGGTTAACAAGGCGCTGGATAGCGAGGCCAGTCGGTGTTCGTTCGACAAATCCAGACCGCTAGAGTTTGTGCGATCGCTACCGTACAACTCCCGTGGTAACGGAATGCGTGGATGTGGCAGCCCCAGTTGCCCTTCGGCAGCCGCTAGCGCTTCCACGGCGGCAACCGGATCGGCTACCAGCTCATCCAGCGGCAGGGTGGCATCGGCAATCCGGTTCACAAAGGAGGTGTTGGCACCATTTTCCAGCAATCGGCGCACCAGATAGGCCAATAGTGTTTCGTGAGTGCCGACTGGCGCATAAATGCGGCATGGGCGGTTGAGTTTTCCATCGGCTACTTTACCCACCACTTGTTCATACAGCGGTTCGCCCATACCGTGCAGGCACTGGAATTCGTACTGACCCGGATAATAGTTATTGCCTGCCAGATGATAAATCGCCGCCAATGTGTGGGCGTTATGGGTGGCAAACTGTGGATAGATTAGGCTAGGCACTGCCAGCAATTTGCGGGCGCAGGCCAGATAGGAGACATCGGTATACACTTTGCGGGTGTAGACCGGATAGCCTTCCAGACCATCAACTTGAGCGCGTTTGATTTCGCTGTCCCAATATGCCCCTTTCACCAAACGAATCATCAAGCGCCGGCGGCTACGCTGAGCCATATCGATGACAGCATCAATGGTGAACGGACAACGTTTTTGATAGGCCTGAATGACAAAGCCAATACCGTTCCAACCCGCCAACTGTGGTTCAAAACACAATTTTTCCAACAGATCGAGGGAGATTTCCAGACGATCGGCCTCTTCGGCATCAATATTGATACCGATATCATACTGGCGTGCTTGCAGCGTCAGCGACAGCAGGCGCGGATACAACTGCTCCATCACTCGCTCATACTGGGCTCGGCTATAGCGTGGGTGTAGGGCGGAAAGCTTAATAGAAATCCCCGGTCCTTCATAAATACCACGCCCGTTGGAGGCTTTGCCGATGGCGTGAATCGCTTGCTGATAGGCGATCAGATAGGCTTGGGCATCGGCTTCCGTCAGCGCTGCTTCGCCCAGCATATCGTAAGAATAACGGAAACCTTTATCTTCCAGTTTACGGGCGTTGGCCAAGGCTTCGGCAATGGTTTCGCCAGTAACGAATTGTTCGCCCATTAAGCGCATTGCCATATCCACACCTTTGCGGATCAGCGGCTCACCACCTTTGCCAATAATACGGTTCAGCGAGCTGGACAGTTTGGCTTCATTATGCGTAGAAACCAGCCGACCAGTGAACAGCAGACCCCAGGTTGCCGCATTGACGAACAGCGACGGGCTGCGTCCTAAGTGGGAATGCCAATTACCATGACTGATCTTGTCGCGGATCAGCGCATCGCGGGTTGGTTTATCGGGAATGCGCAACAGGGCTTCGGCCAAGCACATCAACGCGACGCCTTCCTGTGAAGAAAGTGAGAATTCCTGTAGTAGGCCTTGCACAATACCGGCGCGGCCATGGGCACTTTTTTGGTTACGCAGTTTCTCAGCAATACCGTAAGCCAGCTTATGGGTTGCATCGGCCAGTGCTGCGGGTAAACGTGCCTGTTCCAACAACATTGGGATGGCTTCGGTTTCTGGACGGCGGTAAGCGGCGGTAATGGCTGCGCGCGTTACTGACTGCGGCAGTATCTGTTCGGCAAAATCCAGAAAAGGTTGGTGGGCGGATTCTGCCGATTGCGGCATAATGTCGTCCGTTTCAGCCAGCGGAACCACTGCCAGTGCAGGAATTTCCGGCATGTCAGCGCCATATTCCAACCGTTCGAGATAGTTGAAAATGGCCTGTTTGATTAGCCAGTGCGGTGTACGGTCAATACGTTGTGCTGCCGTTTTAATACGATCGCGTGTGGCTTCATCCAGTTTCACGCCCATTGTTGTGCTACCCATGCCGTCTGGCTCCTGTCCTGAAATAAAGGGAGTTGAGATTATTATTAGCCACAATATCCGGCATGTTGCAACTTTGTGCAACCGTGTTAAATCAGTGCGATGAATGAACTGTGAAATCAGTCCTGTTTTTAACATTTTGTCTGAGCGGGACTACGGCTTAATTTGAGTTATGAGGAGGATTAACATGACTCAATACAGGGATTACGCGGATTTTAGTTAGGGTGCAACTCATTTTTTGATGAATGGTGTAACCTCGAATCAAAGTAAATGTGACGCAGAGTAAATTTTCTGTAAATTTTTTGTTTAATTTGTTGTTGCGGGAGAAGAGAGTCCACTAGGATAGCAAATCCGATAAACTAGTTTCGCTGATAAACTATCTCCGGTGCAACCTAATGCCACGTTCCGGTATTCGCCCAGAGACAAGACATTACGCCATCAAATAGCGGGATGTATTAAAACGTATAAGACGCACTATGGAGACGTTGCATGATGATGAACACACCGATGTTGGTGACATTTCTTGTTTATATTTTTGGCATGATAATTATTGGCCTAATGGCCTACCGGGCGACGAATAACTTTGATGATTATATTTTGGGCGGACGCAGTTTAGGCAGTGTGGTGACCGCGTTGTCTGCGGGTGCATCCGATATGAGCGGCTGGTTATTGATGGGCTTGCCCGGCGCAATATTCCTCTCAGGGATTTCCGAAAGTTGGATCGCCATTGGTCTGACGCTCGGTGCCTACCTTAACTGGAAACTGGTCGCTGGCCGCTTACGTGTGCAAACCGAAGCCAATAATAATGCGCTGACGCTGCCTGATTATTTCACCAGCCGTTTCGAAGATAAAAGCAAATTACTACGGGTGATCTCGGCAGTGGTCATTTTGGTGTTCTTTACCATTTATTGTGCCTCAGGGATTGTGGCGGGGGCGTTGTTATTTGAAAGTACCTTTGGCATGAGTTACAGCACGGCGCTGTGGGCCGGTGCTGCGGCAACCATCGCCTACACCTTTATTGGTGGTTTTCTGGCGGTGAGTTGGACGGATACCGTTCAGGCGACCTTAATGATTTTTGCGCTGATATTAACGCCAATTATCGTGATACTGGCGGTGGGGGGCATTGATGCGTCGGTCATGGTGATCAAAGCCAAAGATGCCGCGAATCTGGATATGCTGAAAGGGTTGAATATTGTCGCGATCCTCTCACTGCTGGGCTGGGGGCTTGGCTATTTCGGCCAGCCGCATATTCTGGCGCGCTTTATGGCGGCGGACTCCCATTACACCATCCGCAAGGCTCGCCGTATCAGTATGGTTTGGATGATTTTATGTCTGGCTGGCACCATCGCTGTGGGCTTCTTTGGTATTGCTTACTTCCAGGAAAATCCGGATCAGGCGGGTCGCGTATCGGAAAACGGCGAACGTATCTTTATCGAACTGGCAATGCTGCTGTTTAACCCGTGGATTGCTGGCATCTTGCTGTCTGCTATCTTGGCTGCGGTAATGAGTACGTTAAGCTGCCAATTGTTGGTGTGTTCCAGTGCCATTACTGAAGATCTGTACAAAGCTTTCCTGCGCAAGAATGCCAGTCAGAAAGAGTTGGTCTGGGTTGGACGTATGATGGTTCTGCTGGTGGCGGTGATTGCGATTGCGATTGCGGCAGATCCAGAAAACAAGGTGCTGGGCTTGGTGAGTAACGCCTGGGCTGGTTTCGGTGCTGCCTTTGGGCCAGTCGTCCTGATTTCTGTCATGTGGTCACGTATGACGCGTAACGGTGCACTGGCTGGAATGGTGGTGGGCGCTGCGACAGTGATCGTCTGGAACAAGTTCGCATGGTTGGGTTTGTACGAAATCATTCCGGGCTTTATTTTCGCCAGTATCGCTATTGTGGTCGTGAGCTTGCTGGGACGCGAACCATCGAAAATTGTGACCGATCGCTTCCATAAAGCGGAAGCCGAATTCAAAACCGTCTAAATGGTCTTAATCCGCTCACTGTCCGTACCAACCGGCAGTGAGCGCCTTTCTGATTCTCCCCCCTCGCTATAGATTGATTTATCCAGAAAAATCAGAGCGTTAAAGAATGTCAGCGCCACTTTTGTTGATCGGTGGGTGTTAACGCGATACAAGCAAATTTCTGTGAAGAGGTCTGGTTATTAGCCCTCAAACGCCGTATTGACGCAGGACGGGCGTTCATATGGTATCATCCCGCGCTTGCCGCCCTCCTTTTGAGTTATTTGTACTATGCAAGAACCTGTTTTTCGCGTTGGTGAGTGGTTGGTTACTCCCGCAGACAACAAAATAAGCCGTGATGGACGCCAACTGTCGTTGGAGCCCCGCTTAATCGATATGCTGCAATATTTCGCCCGGCATCCGGATGTGGTGTTGAGTCGCGATGAGCTGATCGATAACGTTTGGAAGCGCAATATCGTCACCAACCATGTGGTGACCCAGAGTATTTCCGAACTGCGCAAATACCTGAAAGACGGTGATAGCCACAGCCCGGAATACTTGATTACTGTACCCAAGCGCGGCTATAAGCTGGTTGCACCGGTGATGTGGTGTGAAGGGGAAAAGGCAGTAATACCGGCTGTGCCTAGGGTGGCGGTAATCACTCATGAGCCGGAAGATGGCAGTGAAGACGACGGTGAGGACTATGAGCCGCCAAAATCAAACGTGACAAAATCGGCAGCGAAAAAGTCAAAACCGTCTTTTTACCGCCAATCACCGTTCTGGGTGTGGGTGGCTTTTCTTGCCGCGTTGAGCACCTGCGTGGTGTTTGTCGCTATAGCAACCTTGTCGCAACGCGTACCGCAATCCACTATGCCTATGCTGATGAATCCGCGTGATATTGATATCCGTATTCAGGGTGGTAATAGTTGCAGTCACTGGACGTCACAACTTTCCTATGTTGCTGGCCTGAGCGAAGTGGTAACGGATTCGCTGAATACCTATTCCACCTTCTTGGTACACGATCAGACCAATTATAACTACACTGGACCAAGCAGTTCGGGAAAATCACTGACTATTGAGTTCGTCAACCAACGCCATTATCGCGCCCAGCAGTGCTTCCTGTCGGTACGTCTGGTGGACAATGCGGACAGCTCAATCATGTTGGATAAGCGTTACTTTGTTACCGCTGACAATCAGCTAAAAATTCAGGAAGACTTCCTCAGCAGCCTGTCTATTGCACTCAAGCAGCCGTGGCCGGCAGCGTTACAGCAGCGTTTAATACAGTTATTGCCGAACTCTGGCCCAGTTTTGCAGCAGTATTATCAGGCGCATCAGTTTTTGATCCAAGGGGATATCGATTCCCTGACCCACGCCAGCAGCATGTTGGGAGAGATGATAAAAAGTTCCCCTGACTTCATTTATGTGGCAGCAGAGAAAGCGCTGGTGGACTTACTGCGTCACTCTTATCAACCTTTTGACCCTGTACAGTTGGCGCAACTGCGCACAGAGATAGTCTATCTGGATACGCTACCGGCATTAAAAGACAGTCCCATTATTCAGCAAATCCATACGATACAGGCGCTGGGGGAGGGGAAAACCGATGAGGCCTATCAGGCAATACACAAAGGTATCGAGTTGCAGATGTCATGGATGAATTATGTTTTACTGGGTAAGGTTTATGAAATGCAGGGATTAAACCATCTGGCCGCGGATGCTTATATTACCGCATTTAATTTACGGCCAGGAGAGAATACCTTACATTGGATCCGTAATGCTGTCTTCCATACCTCCATATATACAGTAGTTCCCTACCTCGATAACTACACGCCTAATAAATAATTCCTATCGACACCGTCGCATTATTTTATTTAAGCGGCGGTGTTATTTTTTCGTCTTCATTTGTTAAATAAAATAAATCAATTAGTTGGTGAGTTACTCCCGACACTTTACATTTGTTATATAAAATAACAAATGTAAAGTCATGTTTTTATTGTGTATTTATATTTTCTTGAGATAGTGTTTATTTCTTTATTTGTTAATGAAAAACCTCAATTTATCATTTGTATGATCATGAGCGTAATATCACTTTATCTTTAGGACTTTATTCCCGCCGATCATTAGCATCCTGACCATCAAGTTCGGTCATTAGCAAAACTGCATAACGACCAAGACTTATAAGAAATTAAAATCAGGAGAAACTGAGCATGGCTTCATCGAAGAAAATAGGGCTTATTGCCTGCACCGGAGTGGTTGCCGGTAATATGATGGGGAGCGGCATTGCCTTATTACCCGCGAGCCTGGCAAGTATCGGTTCTATCGCCATTTGGGGATGGGTAATATCAATTATTGGTGCGATGTCGCTGGCTTATGTCTATGCGCGGTTGGCCACTAAAAATCCTCAGCAGGGCGGTCCTATTGCTTACGCCGGTGAGATTTCTCCGGCATTTGGTTTCCAGACCGGCGTGCTGTATTACCATGCGAACTGGATCGGTAATTTGGCCATTGGCATTACCGCCGTTTCTTATCTCTCAACCTTCTTCCCTGCGTTGAATAATCCGGTATCGGCAGGTATTGCCTGTATCGCTGTCGTCTGGATATTCACCTTTATTAACCTGCTCGGTGGGACTTGGGTTAGCCGTTTGACTACTCTCGGCCTGGTGTTGGTATTGATTCCCGTGGTCGTGACGGCGGTAGCCGGCTGGCACTGGTTTGACGCTGCAACCTATCACGCCAACTGGAACACTTCCGGCACCACCGACAGCCACGCAGTAATCAAAAGTATTCTGCTGTGTCTGTGGGCGTTTATCGGCGTAGAGTCTGCCGCCGTGAGTACCGGCATGGTGAAAAACCCGAAACGTACCGTTCCACTGGCGACCATGATGGGTACCGGTCTAGCCGGGATTATCTACATCGCAGCAACTCAGGTGATGAGCGGTATGTTCCCAGCAAGCCAAATGGCCGCGAGTGGCGCGCCGTTCGCCATCAGTGCCTCTACCATTATGGGTCACTGGGCTGCACCACTGGTTTCTGCCTTCACCGCCTTTGCCTGCCTGACTTCACTCGGTTCGTGGATGATGCTGGTTGGCCAGGCTGGGGTTCGTGCTGCCAACGACGGTAACTTCCCGCAAGTGTACGGCGAACTGGATAAAAACGGCATCCCGAGAAAAGGCCTGCTGTTGGCCAGCTGCAAAATGACTGCGCTGATGGTGCTGATCACCATGATGAACTCTGGCGGCGGTAAAGCATCCGACCTGTTTAGTGAACTGACCGGTATTGCGGTGCTGTTGACCATGCTGCCTTACTTCTATTCCTGTGTAGATTTGATTCGCTTTGAAGGCGTCAACGTCCGCAACTTGCTGAGTCTGATCGCTTCTATCTGTGGCTGTGGCTTCTGCT
The DNA here is from genome assembly GCF_000754815.1 of Yersinia ruckeri ATCC 29473. Lineage (GTDB taxonomy): Bacteria > Pseudomonadota > Gammaproteobacteria > Enterobacterales > Enterobacteriaceae > Yersinia > Yersinia ruckeri. Next base: position 2,917,518 of record NZ_KN150747.1, on the reverse strand, counting down.
TCATCGCTTTGATGGGCGCCAGCTCTTTCGAACTGTCCGGTACCTTTATCGTCAGCCTGATCATCCTGATGTTCTACGCCCGGAAAATGAATACCCGTCAGGTTGCCGCCGCCGCGGCTCTGAAAGACGAATTAGCGGCCAAAGCGCACTAAGCACGAACTGACCCACTTCTTAATTCAGCCCCTTGCAGTAGTCATTGCCATCCGTGATGGCAAGGGGCCTCGCTTTACCTGGAGAAATGATTATGAACGTTATCGCCATCATGAATCACATGGGTGTCTACTTTAAAGAAGAACCTATCCGCGAATTACACAATGCGTTGGAAAAACTGGATTTCCGCATCGTTTATCCGAACGATCGTGAAGACCTGCTCAAATTGATCGAGAATAATGCCCGGTTGTGTGGGGTGATCTTCGACTGGGATAAATACAATCTTGAGTTATGTGAAGAAATCAGCCTGTTGAATGAAAACATGCCGCTGTATGCCTTTGCCAATACCTATTCAACGCTGGACGTCAGCCTGAACGATCTGCGTATGCAGGTGCGTTTCTTTGAATATGCGCTCGGTGCGGCCAACGACATTGCCGACAAGATTAAACAAAACACGGATGAGTATATTGATACCATCCTGCCTCCGCTGACCAAGGCGTTGTTCAAATATGTACGTGAAGGAAAATACACCTTCTGTACTCCGGGTCATATGGGGGGAACCGCCTTCCAGAAAAGCCCGGTTGGTAGCCTGTTCTACGATTTCTTTGGCCCTAACGCGATGAAATCCGACGTTTCAATTTCGGTTTCTGAGTTGGGTTCACTGCTGGATCACTCCGGCCCGCACAAAGAAGCTGAAGAGTATATTGCCCGCGTATTCAATGCAGAACGCAGCTACATGGTGACTAACGGGACGTCTACCGCCAACAAAATTGTTGGTATGTACTCTGCACCTGCTGGCAGCACAGTGCTGATTGACCGTAACTGCCACAAATCACTGACACATCTGATGATGATGAGTGACATTACGCCGATCTATTTCCGTCCGACCCGTAATGCTTATGGCATTCTCGGTGGTATTCCACAGAGCGAATTTGCTCGCACCACTATCGCTAAACGAGTGAAAGAAACGCCAAACGCCACTTGGCCAGTACATGCGGTGATCACCAACTCGACCTACGACGGTCTGCTGTATAACACCGATTTCATCAAGAATACCTTGGATGTGAAATCTATCCATTTTGACTCCGCTTGGGTGCCTTACACCAATTTCCACCCGATTTATAAAGGCAAATGTGGTATGAGCGGTGGCCGTGTGGAAGGGAAGGTGATTTATGAAACCCAATCCACCCATAAACTGCTGGCGGCGTTCTCGCAGGCTTCAATGATCCACGTGAAAGGTGACATCAACGAAGAAACCTTCAATGAAGCCTACATGATGCACACCACCACTTCACCGCACTACGGCATCGTGGCATCAACCGAAACCGCAGCGGCGATGATGAAAGGCAATGCCGGTAAGCGTTTGATTAACGGTTCAATTGAACGAGCTATTAAGTTCCGTAAAGAAATCAAACGTCTGAATGTCGAATCTGAAGGTTGGTTCTTTGATGTTTGGCAGCCAGAACACATTGATGAAGCGGAATGCTGGCCATTGCGCTCCGACAGTGCTTGGCATGGTTTCAAAGGTATTGATAACGAGCATATGTACCTCGACCCGATCAAGGTCACCATGTTGACACCGGGGATGAGTAAAGAGGGTGAAATGGAGTCGTTTGGTATCCCAGCCAGTCTGGTGGCGAAATACCTTGATGAGCACGGCATCATTGTTGAGAAAACCGGCCCGTATAACCTGCTGTTCCTGTTCAGTATCGGCATCGACAAAACCAAAGCCCTCAGCCTGCTACGGGGTCTGACTGACTTTAAACGCTCGTTCGATCTGAACCTGCGGGTGAAAAACATGCTGCCTTCGCTGTACAAAGAGGCACCAGAGTTTTATGAAAACATGCGGATCCAGGAACTGGCTCAGAATATTCACAATCTGGTAAAACACCATAACCTGCCAGACCTGATGTACCGTGCCTTTGAAGTGTTGCCGACGATGGTAATGAACCCGTTCAAAGCCTTCCAGAAGGAACTACACGGCGAAGTGGAAGAAGTCTATTTGGAAGACATGGTGGGCAAAGTCAATGCCAACATGATCCTGCCATATCCTCCGGGTGTTCCGCTGGTCATGCCGGGTGAAATGCTTACCGAGGAAAGCCGTCCGGTACTGGAGTTCCTGCAAATGCTGTGCGAGATCGGCGCGCATTATCCAGGCTTCGAAACAGATATCCACGGCGCTTATCGCCAGGCGGATGGACGTTACACCGTGAAGGTGTTGAAAAACGATAAATAAGCAATATAGATAATGGCTGAAGCCATACCGATAATTAATATTATCATCGGTTGTTATTTAAAATAATAAAAAAGCGTGACGTTGGAATAATCCTGACGCCACGCTTTTTATTAACGGCTACAAATTATTTATTATCAAATAAGCGGGTTCTGCGTTTTTTCAGTATCGAATAAGATACGGCTAAAAGAACGAACCACAGCGGTGTGACAATCAGCGCCTGACGGGTATCTTCCTGCAAGGTCAGCAATACCAGCACAAAGACAAAAAATGCCATACAAACCCACGACATTAGAATACCGGCCGGCATTTTATAAATGGATTTCTTATGCAGCGCTGGGCGACGTTTACGGTAGACCAGATATGAACACAGGATAATAGTCCAAACGAACATAAACAGAATTGCCGATACGGTTGTAACCAACGTAAAGACAGTCATGACATTAGGAATCAAATAAATCAGTACGACTCCGCCAAGTAGACAAATACAGGAGAAAGTCAGCCCAGATGCTGGCACCGAACGACGAGATAAAATGCCAAACTGTTTCGGCGCATCGCCTTCTTTTGCTAGACCAAACAGCATACGGCTGGTGGAGAAAACGCCGCTGTTAGCCGAGGATGCTGCGGAGGTTAGCACCACGAAGTTAATGACGCTGGCAGCAGCAGGCAGGCCAACCAAGACAAATAACTCGACGAACGGACTCTTATCCGCCACGACAGAACCCCAAGGAGTGACGGACATAATCATGATCAAAGCGAAGACATAGAACATGATAATCCGAATAGGAATGGAGTTAATGGCGCGAGGCAATACTACCTCTGGATCTTTGGTTTCTGCCGCCGTGGTTCCCACCAGCTCAATTCCGACAAACGCAAATACGGCAATCTGGAAACCGGCAAAGAAACCGCTGATTCCTTTCGGGAACATGCCACCATCATTCCACAAATGACTGAACGAGGCGACGGTGCCTGACGGCGACTGATAGCTCATCAGCACCATGGTCAACCCGGCAAAAATCAAGGCGACGATCGCCACAATTTTGATCATCGCAAACCAGAATTCCATCTCCCCAAACATTTTTACTGTGACCAGATTCAGCGAGAGTAACAGCAAAACCACCAGTAATGATGCTATCCACTGTGAAAACCCGGGGAACCAGAACTGGGCATAGGCGGTAATGGCGACGACATCAGCAATCCCGGTGATGACCCAACAGAACCAATAGGTCCAGCCAGTGAAAAAACCGGCCCATGGCCCTAACAGATCGGCAGCGAAGTCGCTAAAAGATTTGTAATTCAAATTGGACAGTAGCAGTTCGCCCATCGCTCGCATCACGAAAAACAGCATAAAGCCGATAATCATGTACACGAAAATGATCGAAGGTCCTGCCAGACTGATGGTTTTCCCCGAGCCCATAAACAACCCGGTACCGATGGCTCCGCCAATGGCAATTAACTGAATATGCCGATTGGATAGGTTGCGCTGAAGATGCTCTTCAGGTTCTTGCCGTGTGCTTGTGGCTATCTTGGATTGGTCTACCATCTTTCCCATTCCCTCTTCCTGTATAGTGATGTTTTTTGAGCTCTAAATTGGCTCTTTGGATTATTTACTCTGCCTGTCTAACTCGGACTATGCACTTAGTAACATAGGATAGATTTAATATTTAAGTAACAATTTTTATACAATATTCTTCGTGTCGTTCATTTTCTACTGTTTATATTTCGCTCAATGAAATTTGTTAACTCCATCACAGTAATCAGAATTACAACATGTTCCCTGACAACTCACAATAATCGCTTGAGTTACCAGAACAATTAATCGCAACATGCGGCATAATTAATCGATTACGGTAAAAAATGAGATGAAGTGTTTGACACTGGCAGTTAACAGGAGAATAATTCCATTCGTTGGGTCGTTAGCTCAGTTGGTAGAGCAGTTGACTCTTAATCAATTGGTCGGCGGTTCGAACCCGCCACGACCCACCAACAAAATCAATTAGTTAGTATTAAATTCTAATTTAAAATCTATTCCATTGGACATATTTTTGACACAGTCATTAAATATTTCTTCTATTTATCTGGCATGTTCATTTAAATGATTTGGTGAAAAATACACATATCTTTTCACCATTTCAATTGATTCCCATCCACCCATTTCTTGTAAAGCAGAAATAGGAACGCTGGATTGAACTAACCAACTCGCCCAAGTGTATCTTAAATCATAGAATCTGAAATTATCTATTCCGGCTTTTTTTAATTCCGCCTTCCAAGCCTTATTTAAATTAACTCGAATTTTATTATTTTAGATGTTAATTATTTATTATTTATTATTTATTATTTATTGTTTATTGTTTATTGTTTATTGTTTATTGTTTTCATGTGGAGTGGAGTTTATATTTATAAATTATATTGCATGAATACAATGATTTCTCTATCGTGTTTGGTTACCTGAATTTGAGGTTTTCAACGACGAGATTTGCTCGAGGGGAAGTCTATATTATTGAAATTATTTTAATTATTGATTTCTTCAATGCCCGGCTAGGATTTGGTACGGATTGACTTGCATCCAAAATATCTATCAGGATAGATCGTTCACCAAGTTTTATTTTTTCACTAATCCAATCCAATCCAATCCAATCCAATCCAATCCAATCCAATCCAATTCAATTCAATTCAATAAACCTCACTCACTTGTGGCCGATTAATTTATCACTTTATGTTATTAGTATTAGGCTAACCATTTGGTTTGTATGATTTTTATATTTTTCTATTTCACTATATTTAGCCCTTTTATACTGAAATAGCGCTCTTTTTAGCGCTAAATTTTTTATACCTGTTTAGAGTTAGTATAAGAAGAGAAAACATTATAAGGTAACGGCATGACTTTATTTGTGTGATAAATCGGCAAGTTAAAATAAAGGGAGCAACAAATGCGATTTGAAAACAAAGTGGTCGTTATTACGGGTGGTGGTAATGGGATGGGTGAAGCCGCAGCCCGTCGTTTCTCTTCCGAAGGTGCCATTGTTGTGTTGGCTGATTGGAATCAAGATGCGGCGGAAGCCGTAGCGTCCTCATTGCCTGAGGGGAAAGCGCTGGCTTACCCTATTGATGTTTCCGATCATGTTGCCGTTAAACTGATGATGGATAACATTGCTGAAAAGTTCGGCAGAATCGATGTGTTGCTGAATAATGCTGGTGTGCATGTTGCTGGAAGTGTATTAGAAACTAGTGTCGAAGACTGGCGTCGGATTGCCGGTGTTGATATTGATGGCGTGGTATTCTGTTCAAAATTTGCCTTACCTTACCTATTAAAAAGTAAAGGAAGTATCGTCAATACGGCTTCCGTTTCCGGCTTGGGTGGGGATTGGGGCGCTGCATACTACTGTGCTGCAAAAGGCGCGGTGGTCAATCTGACGCGTGCAATGGCGTTGGATCACGGTGCTGACGGAGTGCGAATCAACTCGGTATGTCCGAGTTTGGTTAAAACCAATATGACGAACGGTTGGCCACAAGAAATCCGCGACAAGTTTAATGAACGTATTCCGCTCGGACGTGCAGCCGAGCCTGAGGAAATCGCCGCCGTAATGGCTTTCCTCGCCAGCGATGACGCCAGCTTTATCAACGGCGCGAATATCCCTGTCGATGGTGGAACGACGGCTTCTGATGGGCAACCCAAGATAGTCTGATTCACACCGAGTATGGGTGACGAATCGACTCACTATCAGAGCTGAATTTGGATTATCACGGTTCGGCTCTGCTGATTTTTGACGGAAATATAAGCAGATTCTGCGCATATCGTCACATTAATATTTAGAGTGCGCTCTTTCCCCATCAATGTTGTGGCTTGTCAATCAAGTGCCGCTTTTGCATTTTCTACGCCCATAACACTTCTTTCATTAACTATCTACTAAGATAAACTTTAGCTGTCAGAGAACAATAGCGTGTCCACGATTTTAGTCTAGGGTGCAACTGTTAAGAGAAATTATTTGAATAAAAAATAGCGATATTTTGGATACCAGAGTGTATCAATCAGAGAGAGCAATAAGTTATTGGTTGGTAAGTAGAAAACCCTAAATTATAGACAGGCCCAGACACTCTCGGGCCTGCGAAGATACCTAGCCTATTTGCGGAATACGTGTTTGATTTGTGCGATAGTATTCTTGAATACTTCTTGCTGGGCTTTGTCCTCAATTTGAGGCAACGATGCTTCCATTTTCAGAATAACTTTCCCCGCATCGGCCTGACCGATTGCTTTTAGCATGAGCGTCAAGGTTGTTTTCAGGCAAGTAACCTCGTGGGCCAGGGTTTCGAGGTCGGCGGAAGTTGTGAATTCTGAGTTACTCATGGTGTCTCCTAATGGACATGGTTTGCCGCGTGATTATCCCTAAAAAAGAGGCCGTTTTTAGAGTTCAATGCAGCATTTTTACAGTTACGACATTATACCACAGAGGAGTGAATAACTCAGTGAGTGAGGTTTAATTGTTATGATATACAGAGTGATCGAACATTTTTTTCGTATTCGGATAATTCCCGCTTTTATTGTATGGTTGAATTTTTATGCTAAATAAGTAAGAAATTGTGCGGTTATTTAATTAACTTCATAAAGTTCACGGCAGGCATTCTGTTTAAGTCATGAGGGTTCAATGACCATCGCGCTTTTTTATGTTGTACTTTTGGGGAGCGATGAGGCTGCTGCTAGGAATTATTCTTATATGTCACTTAGTTGCATGTAAATGAATTATTCATACTTGTATCAATATCTTGCCTTTTTTTAATTAAAAAAATAACTTATTGGAAATTATTTATTGCACTAATAATTAGTTATTGTAGTAAGTTATGTTGTAAAATTAATCAATTCTTTATGATGTATTTTCTGTCTGTTATCTGATCACTAATAAAACCTACTGATTAAACAATTGGAACATAAAAAGTGATCGCGGTAAAAATAAATTTCGTCAAAAAACAGAGAAGTAAATTTGCAATTATTCTGTATTCATTCTTTGGTTGAAAACAAGTAATATCACAGCCGTAAACAAAGAGTAATTAGGTTACGCCCTTATTTTTTTGGAGAATTTTCTTTGATTAGCGTTCTTCTTGTTGATGACCACGAACTGGTGCGCGCAGGGATACGACGCATTCTGGAAGATATCAGAGGTATCAAAGTCTTGGGCGAAGCGCAATGTGGTGAAGATGCGGTAAAATGGTGTCGGAGCAATTCGGTTGATATCGTTTTAATGGACATGAATATGCCGGGCATCGGTGGGTTGGAAGCCACTCGGAAAATTTTACGTTTCTCCCCTGATATCAAAGTCATCATGTTAACTATTCACACGGAAAACCCCTTACCGGCTAAAGTCATGCAAGCTGGAGCGGGAGGGTACCTGAGTAAAGGTGCGGCCCCCCAGGATGTCATTAATGCCATTCGTGCGGTTCATTCAGGGCAACGTTACATTGCGTCTGATATTGCTCAACAGATGGCGCTAAGTCAGCTTGAACCTCAGGTTGATACACCTTTTGCCTGTCTGTCAGAGCGAGAGTTGCAGATTATGTTAATGATAACGAAAGGCCAGAAAGTCAATGAGATCTCGGAGCAGTTGCATCTGAGTCCCAAGACGGTAAATAGTTATCGCTATCGAATGTTTAGTAAGCTTAATATTAGTGGTGATGTAGAGTTAACCCACTTGGCAATACGCCACGGGTTGTTTAATGCGGAGACGTTGTCTAATAGTGACTGAATGCTTTGATGCGAAAGAGTTTTTAAAAACAGTAACCAGCCAGCCCGGTGTTTATCGTATGTACGATGCAAAGGGCACTGTTATCTATGTTGGCAAAGCGAAAGATCTGAAAAAACGACTGACCAGCTACTTCCGTACGCAGGTAAACAGCCGCAAAACCGAGACATTGGTAAAGAACATCGCCCAGATAGACGTCACGGTCACGCATACTGAAACCGAGGCACTGTTACTTGAGCATAATTATATTAAGCTTTACCAGCCTAGATATAATGTCTTACTGCGAGACGATAAATCATACCCACTTATTTTTCTAAGCGCAGATACCCACCCGCGGCTTGCTACACATCGGGGAGCCAAACATGAAAAGGGCGAGTATTTTGGTCCGTTTCCTAATTCTTATGCCGTGCGTGAAACCCTGGCATTGCTGCAAAAACTCTTCCCCATTCGGCAGTGTGAAAATAGCGTTTATCGAAATCGTTCCCGACCTTGTTTGCAGTATCAGATTGGGCGGTGTTTAGGGCCTTGCGTTACAGGTTTGGTGAGTGAAGGAGAATATCAGCGTCAGGTTGATTACGTGCGGTTGTTTCTGTCAGGAAAAGATCAGCAAGTTCTTACTCAATTGATTTCCCGCATGGAAAAAGCCAGCCACTTGCTTCATTTTGAAGAAGCCGCACGTATAAGGGATCAAATACAGGCGGTTCGTCGGGTGACTGAAAAACAGTTTGTTTCGGGAAGTCATGAAGATCTGGATGTTATTGGCGTAGCTTTCGAGTCGGGTCTGGCCTGCGTACATGTTCTGTTTATCAGGCAGGGGAAAGTGCTGGGTAGCCGCAGCTATTTTCCCAAAGTGCCGAATGGCACCGAGCTGAGTGAGGTTGTGCAGACATTTGTTGGACAATTTTATCTGCAAGGTAGCCAGTCTAGAACCTTACCAGGAGAGATCCTACTTGATTTCACTTTGACAGAAAAAGATCTGCTTGCCGAATCGTTAAGCGAATTGGCTGGCCGAAAAATACAGATTCAAAGCCGTCCTCGTGGTGATCGGGCGCGTTATTTGAAGTTGGCGCGAACGAATGCGGCAACAGCGCTGGTGACACGATTGTCACAACAGTCAACGATTCATCAGCGAATGAAAGCGTTGGTGCAAGCGCTTAAGCTTGATGAGATTAATCGTATGGAGTGTTTCGATATCAGCCACACGATGGGAGAGCAAACTGTCGCTTCCTGTGTCGTATTTGATGCGAATGGGCCTGTGAAATCCGAATATAGACGCTACAATATTACGGGCATCACGCCAGGTGATGATTATGCGGCGATGGCTCAGGTATTGAAACGGCGCTATGGCAAAGCGATTGATGAGCAGAAAGTGCCCGATGTTATCTTTATTGATGGTGGTAAAGGCCAGTTGGCTCAGGCGATTGATGTTTTTGCTGAGCTTAATGTGCCTTGGGATAAGCAAAAACCGCTGTTGATTGGCGTAGCGAAAGGAAGCGATCGCAAAGCCGGATTAGAAACGCTGTTTTTTGTGGCTGAAGGTGAGGGCGTTTCACTGCCTTCGGATTCTCCGGCACTGCATTTAATCCAACATATCCGTGATGAATCGCATAACCATGCAATTACGGGTCACAGACAGCGCCGGTCAAAAGTAAAAAATACGAGCGCATTAGAACTGATCGAGGGCGTAGGCCCCAAACGGCGGCAAATACTGTTGAAGTATATGGGCGGACTTCAACCTTTACTTAACGCCAGCGTCGAGGAAATTGCAAAAGTGCCAAGTATTTCACAAGCATTGGCAGAAAAAATTTACAATGCATTGAAACACTGAACATAATATTGCACCATACTCATCATATCCACTTTAGCCAGATAGTTATCGAAGCATTATGCAATTGAATATACCCACTTGGCTTACCTTGTTCCGTATTGCACTTATCCCGTTCTTCGTACTGGCATTTTATTTGCCGTTCGTATGGGCACCGGTGGTGTGTGCAGGCATTTTTGTTTTTGCAGCCGCAACTGATTGGTTTGACGGGTTTTTAGCTCGGCGTTGGAAACAGACCACGCGTTTCGGTGCCTTTCTGGATCCTGTTGCTGATAAAGTCATGGTCGCCATTGCACTGGTACTGGTAGCGGAATACTACCATGCTTGGTGGATTACATTGCCAGCAGCCACAATGATAGCCCGTGAAATTATAATTTCTTCATTACGTGAATGGATGGCAGAACTGGGTAAACGCAGTAGTGTAGCGGTTTCCTGGGTTGGTAAAGTAAAAACCACTGCACAAATGATGTCGCTTGTAGGGCTATTATGGCGTCCAAACGCGTCGGTCGAACTTGCTGGCTTCGTTTTGTTATACATTGCAGCGGTACTGACTTTCTGGTCAATGTTTCAATATTTGAATGCGGCTTGGAAAGATTTGCTCGAACCTTGATCGAAGCGCCGGAAAAAGCAGCAAACGGACATTTTTGTTTGATAATCTTATTGACTCATTGCGTCAGGTAAGTAGAATGCATCGCATCAGACGGCAGCAATGAATGCCGAAAGATAGCAAAAGAAATCAGTAAGTTCTGATGTTGCGGGAATAGCTCAGTTGGTAGAGCACGACCTTGCCAAGGTCGGGGTCGCGAGTTCGAGTCTCGTTTCCCGCTCCAAATTTATAAAGCTTGCAATAGCGAGTTTGAGTAGTAAGGCAATGAAGAATACGGCGCGTTGGCAGAGTGGCCATGCTACGGATTGCAAATCCGTCTACCTCGGTTCGACTCCGGGACGCGCCTCCAATTTTCCTGAGCCCGGGTGGTGAAATCGGTAGACACAAGGGATTTAAAATCCCTCGGCTTATGGCTGTGCGGGTTCAAGTCCCGCCCCGGGCACCATGGAAAATAGTATAAGTAAAACAAAGTAGTATGAGTATGTCGTTAACCGCCGAGAGGCGGTTTTTTTGTTTTAAGCGATCATCAAAAATTGAAAAGTGGTGACAGAATGGCGACACCTTGGCGGCGAAGCTTTTTTGAGCAGGATAGTCTGGCTGACCTGCCCCCAGGATTAGATACAACGCTCACTTTGTAGTGGATCAATAATTCAGGACACCTCGAAATCCTGTTAATGTTAAAACAGTGAACGTGAGGTGATGCATGATCAAAAATCGTCGGATTAAACGCACATTTTCCCCAGAGTTCAAACTCGAAGCTATCGAACAGGTTGTTGAATACCAGCGAGATGTACGGGAAGTCGCTCAGGCGCTCGAACTCAACCCTGACCATTTGCGCAAATGGATACGGCTGTATAAGCAGGAAATTCAAGGTATTGAGCCCGTTGGCAATGCCATTACTCCTGAACAACGCGAAATTCAGCAGCTTAAAGCACAGATAAAGCGTCTTGAGATGGAAAAAGAAATACTAAAGCAGGCTGCCGTGCTGATGAGCGAAGCCCCCGGAAAGTTATCGCGCTAATCACACGGCTAAAAGCAAAGTTGGCCTGTGCAGATCCTTTGTCATTTATTCGGTATTCACCGTAGCGTTTATTACGCGCAGGTAAAGCGTCCTGTTAATGCACAAAGAATTGAATTACGAAGTCGGGTGAGAGAATTCCATGACTCTCAGTCGTGGTGCTGCAGGTAGTCGGGCAATCAGTCAGATATTGCGCCAGAGTGGCGTTAATGCAGGTCGATGGCTGGCGCGACGACTGATGCAGGAATGCGGGCTGACTAGTCGCCAGCCTGTTAAACATCGCTACCGGGTAAATGAAGACAACAGTCCGGCATTACCAAACTTATTGAACCGGCAGTTTAACCCCGCCACACCAAACCGCGTCTGGTGTGGTGATATCAGTTTTATTCGCCTGCAGGACAGATGGTGCTATCTCGCGCTTGTTATTGATTTATATTCACGCCGGATTATCGGTTCAGCCCTCTCATTAACCGCTGATGCTGATGCGGTGTGCCGGGCTTTGCGTAACGCTCTGGAAACACGACCTCGTGATGGCCGTCTGCTGTTTCATTCAGATCAAGGGGTTCAATATAAAAGCAATAAATACAGGAAATTACTCTGGCGTGATGGGGTAATGCAAAGTATGAGTCGCAGAGGGAATTGCCTGGATAATTCGCCGATAGAAAGAGTCTTTCGCAGCCTTAAAAGTGAATGGCTTCCGAAAGGTGGTTATAGTGATTTTAGCCATGCAGTACGCGATATAAACCAGTGGATAAATGGTTATTACAACGTTTATCGCCCTCATACGAACAACGGTGGTTTACCGCCTTGCCTGCATGAAGAAAAGTGGAGACAGGTTATTCCGGTGTCCTGATTTTGTGATCCACTACACTTCCATACCGCCATATTTTGCCTTCCAGTTATAATAGCTGGCTTCAGAGATGGCGGCCTCGCGGCAGACCTCTTTGACAGTACGTCCGGCTTCGACAGACTTCAGAACGGCGATAATCTGGTGCTCAGTGAATCGTGCTTTGCGCATAGCGATCTCCTCAAAGGGACATAGTCAGTATGTCGGAAGATCTCTAAAAGTGAATGGTTCTTTTAAGTGGGATACTTACAAGGGGAGTGTTTATCATGCCGGAATTCTGTTTCCGAATGGAGCAGGATTCTGGGGTAGGGTCAGGTATTTGCCATCAACGAACTGGCTCCACTATAGGAGCGGCTCAGTGAACTCAATGAGTGGGTTGGGGAAGAGGTGATAAGGTTTAGGCCTTATGAGTTGTTATCAACAAAATAAGTAAATATATGAGTAATACTAATTGCCTACAAAAGTATATTGTAGGCAATTAAGATTCTTATTTTTTCATACTGTTAATTTGATGTGCTGGAGGTATTTCCACCCCGACTGGATACAATCTCATTGTAAATTCCACTCCATTATTATTAACATATGGCGCTCTCTTAAAAATAACCATTAACTCTCTTCCGTCTACAGTCACAGACTGAGTAAACCCTTCCTGAAAGGTTTTTATTAATTTCTTTGTTTTATCATCTAATTTTATACCTAATGCTTTATCATAAAAATAAGCGACAGCCTCTAAGAAATTAGCTCGTCTTAACTTTTCATGATTTTTTTTATTTACATTGAGCATAATGGTAGCATACCTGCCAAAGCTTCCCCCGTCGCCATTATCTGCCATTACATAAAAAGCAATATCATCCTCATTTTGTGCAGGATTATCAGAGGGCAATAAAGGGTATATCTTATAAGGCGTACCACATCCGAACCCCATTCCTGAAACATCAGCCCAGCCTTTTGTGTCATTAATTATATTACTACCATCAAATGTTTTGCATAGTAATATGGGATCGTATGGCAGGAAGTCATTACTATTTACAACAGGATCGGAGTTATTAGATATGATGTCTTCGGTGATGTTTATTCCTTTATCCAAAGAATAAAAAAAACGATTATGGCAATAATCGCCATTATAAATATTAGTATTATGTAATTCTTTTTTTTCTGTTCTTTTATATTTTCTATTTCACGATCCGTTTTGTCTTTTATTTTATTTCTTTCAGCAACGCACTCAGAAACTACTTCACTCATTCCTTTGTAATTCTCAGGTTCTGCAGACTGTTTTTCCCCACAGAAATTACAAAATGAGGATTTTTCACCTATGTCCTGGCTACATTTTTTACAAAGCATATACCTGAGTTCCAATAATGTTGATATCGTCATTATACCTAATATATATACTACTTTGTGACATGTCACAAGGTGCTTGATTTTATTTCTGTGCCGTGTCACGACTTTAAAAGTGCAAGCCGCAACGGCTACCGCAAATTTTAGTGATAATTGCTCTTGTTGTCTGGCAAACTGATCACCGCAACCCTGCAAGTTCAATGTGCAACAATCCGCATAATTATATTCAGCCCCTAATCATTATCTAAGCCGCGCCAATACTGGGTTTTAGCCTCTGTCTAACTGCATAAAAACTGAATATTTAGTCACACAAAGCGCGGACGGGGGGAGCGCGCGGAAAGAGGTGTGAGCGGTGCTTCAATCCTCCTCATATATGCCCAAAATCACCCCCTGAATGCATGTGCATCACCCTGCCTTTTTGGCTCGAAACGATTCGCGCGCTGTGTGTGAAATAAAAAAGCGCCTCTCTGTGTGGCGTGGAGGCGCTTTGTGTTGTATCTTTTTCAAATACGGAAACCTACTCCCACCCTCATGCTCTGCTTATTTAATCAATCGATGACCTAAAGCAATAGAGTTTTTGATTTGAGTACTGGTAAGTTACATTCAGAATGACTATTATTTTCTGATAAATTCCAACACATTAAATAAAGTTAGAACTATGAAAGAATTGCAAGCACAGCAAGCTATTTTTACCGGGGTTACCAGTTTGTATCATTATCAGCCATTTAATAAAGATAGCAAGGATGAAGATTATCTAAGACAAACTTTGTTAGATAACACGATATATTGCTCTAATCCCAATGATTTTGAAGATTTATGGGATATGAAACCTGTATTTCCAAAGCTAACAGAAAATAGTTTTCTAAGAAAAGGAATTGAGAAGCAACTTAGGTTGTTAGGCGTTGATGAGTCGATTATTAGTTCAGTTGATAACATTCAGGAAATATACGAAAAAATATCTTATGGTCAAGGGGTTGCTTACGCTGAACTATTTAGAGTGTACTGCCTAACGCTTAGGAATAATAATATTGAAATGTGGGAGCGTTATGCCAATGTACATAAAGGGATATGTCTAGAATTTGATGTTAATAATGAGGTTTTTGGCTCTGCATGGCAAGTTGATTATAATGATGAATCGGCTTATTTTAGCGTATTAATACGCAATGAACCAATGTTATTTGTTTTAAGAAAAAACATCCTTAATAGTAGAAGATGAGTTTAGGATTATTGCTAAAACTAAGTTAGCTAACAAAAATGGCGAATTCAACAACCTATGCGTCAACAATGAAAATAAATTAAAAATACCTAATGGTGCTCTAAAATCAATTATCGTCGGCTGCCAAGGAGATTATGAACATATAAAACATTTTGTTCATGGTATTAATATTAACATGCCATTAAAAAAAGCCGTAAAGAATAAAAATAAGGTTGATTTAATCATAATTTAACTAAGTGATAACCAAATGCTATATAAATTTTTTACGTTAAATGACAATTAACTTTCATCCCTTCATAACACATCTCTTTGGTTTTCAAAAATATCGGAATTTAATGATCCTTTTGAAGGTAGAATTAAGCAAGAAATAAAAGAGATAAGTGATGGCAAATTGGTAAGTATTATCAGTGCCATAAATAAGAATGGAGAAATAAATAGTTATTTGGGAATTAAAAATAAAGATGATACGTTATCAGCCTTAACAGAATATTTTGTTAATGGTAAGTCTGATATACTAAGAAATAAATTATTGTCAGTCATAAAGTTGGCATTTGATGCAATCATTAATAATTATAATGAACTTGGTGTGTGTTGTTTTGTTTCTAACTCGAAAGATATCAATAAAAAACCTCCTTTAGAAAATCGTCTAATGTGGGGGCACTATGCTAATGGTCTTCGGGGCTTTGCACTAAAGTTTAATAAAGAAAAAATTTTCGACCTGGATGAAGGAAAAACTTTTTGACCATACATTGTTAAGTATGTTGATAATTATCCAGTCATCGATTTAATTGATTTTGCCATGCAACATTTTATAAATAAAAATAAAGAAGCAACTGACAGATATATTTTAAGAATAATAGAGTCAAAAAATTCAGACTGGGCATATGAGAACGAAATAAGATATTCTCATTCGAAAGGGAACACATTAATAAAGTATGATCCAGATACAATTGAATCTCTACATATAGGTGAAAAGATGCCAGATTTCCAGAGAAAATGTTTACTAGCTATTGCAAGAGATGTGGGTATAAAAAATATTTTTGAATCAAAGCTAGATAGTGAAAGCTATTCAATAAAGTCATCCAGATATGTTAGGTGAAACTCTTTTAATTATTATTCCTGCACATTCTATAATGTTCAGGAATAATAATATTTTCAATACCCTAACATCAACTTCCTATACCCCAACGTCTGCCAACACTCCGAATCCCCCTGCAAACAGCAACCAGCTTTATCACCTGGCAACGTATCCCCGCACCGTGTACAGCTACTTTTCTTCAACTCGGCAAGTTGTTTATGCAGTAGCTTATTATCCTGGCGAATCAGGCTGGCTAAATACTCTGTCACCTCATAGGGCTGGCGAGTAATGCGGCGCTGTTCGCATCCTTCCTGCACCATAGCCAACTCCTGCGCATCCAAACGCAGGGTAAGCGTAGTTATACCCAACTCTTTATCACGCTGGCGCTGGGCGCGTTTACGGTCACTTGCGGTTGTCATTTTTTGTACCCCTGCCCTTTTTCAGCCAGCCCGCGAATTGCCGGGCGGGCTAATATGATCCTCTGGCAATCGTGAATGGCTCGGCAGAACTCATCACGTTCACAGGGGTGTTCAATCGAAAGCTGTAAATATTGATTCCATGCATCGCCAAGCATTTGAGCAACTCGCTGTTCATCGGCTGACAATGTGCAAATGGTGTCGGTGTAATTAATATTGGTGACTTTCACGGTTTACTCCCTCTCGTAATTTCGCCACCCGGCTCATTACGCTAAATACCCGTTGGGCGGTAGTTGGTTGGCACTGGTACAAACAACAATCCCCTCTTGCCCGCCAGTTCTGGCCGCCGATGGTCAACGTTGCGCCGCAAGCGAGTGATTGCGCCTGCTGTTCGCTGATGGAAAGCCCGATTGAATCCGCAAAATCGCGGATTTTTGTTGTCACGGGTGCCAGTTGTGCAGTTTTTTCTTGCCCTGGGCGGCCTTTTCGGCTGATACCTGGCGTGACAATTCCTCGGCTGGCGTCAATGAGTTGGTTTTAATCGTTGGTGCCGGGGCGCTTTTTATCCTGCGCAGCAATGCTCGACGTTCTGAGTCGGTGATCGTGGCGAAATCGATGATTTTTTCTTCTGATGTTCTGTCTATAGCCTCGTCCGGTTCGCTTATTTTTTGCTCTCGCGGAGAGTTATTGACAGAACTCCAAGGGACGGCGGGGCCGTCCTGAAAAACATCAACCCCCACGGTAACGGCGGGTTTCGCCTTTTTACGGGCGACAATCTTCCAGCTTTTTAGACGGGTGCATATGCGCGACGCCTCGCCCAAAAGCGGGGGAATAGATGCCGTAAATCTTCTCGGTGGTTTCGCCGTAGGCGTTGGCTGCTCATTGTCCTGATAGGCGATGCGCACGGTGCAATCCTCACGCGGGATCAGTACGCCGCCTTGCTTCATTATGTAGGTAGCAAAACAGCCCACATCTGCGGCGGCGGTGACGGCATCCATTGCCGGATCGACCAATAACGGCTTGCCGCGCTGATAGGTGCCGGAAATCTTGAGCGTAGTGACCAGTTGATTGCGCAGTTCCCGCCAGACGGTAATCGGTGGTGTGCCTATTGGCTGATATTGGCGGATGCGGTGGCGTGACGCCCAAGCCATAGCGAAGCGGGCCGTTTCTTTCAGCAGTTTGCCGGTTTCATGGTCTAGTTCGCCATCCAGCGCGTAACCATCAATGTTTTTACTAATGTATTTAGCGAGATAGGCGGTAGCACTGCCTTTCTTTGGATCCAGCCGTTTAGCGGTAAACCGGGCGCTGGTACGCTTACCTAATTCGGCGCGATCAGTTTTGACGGCATAGGCGCGCATAATCTCAGTGATAGCGTGGCGTTCTTGCGGTTTCATAAATAGCAGTAAGTGCCAGTGCGGTGTACCGTCATGATGCGGCTCGGCAACACGAAAACCATAAATGCGCAGATTTTTACGGCCCAGTTTTGAACCGATGTTGGCCCACAGCTTGGTGAGATAGGCTTGCGCCTGTGGTGGCGTGCTGTGATTCCATTTTGGGTTAGCGTGGCCGCTTTGGTTGTTGGCGTGGTATTTAGACGGGCAACACCCCAACATCACCACGCGCCTGTGCAACCAATTCGATCCCTTTCATGCAGGCCATTAACTCATGGTGGCGAATAGTGGGATTGCTAATACTGGCGTCCACCATTGCCTCTAAAGAAACGGTGTTACCCTCACCATCAGTCAATTCATGCCGCTTGAAGAACTCCCGGTTGCGGCGCTTTTGCTCTATCCAGTCGGCCAATGCCTCTTTACTGACATAGGGTGCGGCACGCTTGTGGATCATGCCAGCGGCGCGTAACTGACTTTCTCGCCAGTCATTACGCAGCCGCCACAATTTACGTTCCCACCAATCCGCATTAATCAGCCGGGCAATAGCAGAATAATAGATTGTGCGATCAACAGGCTTATCTGGCTGGCCGGGCTTCGGCCCCAATTCACGCCAGTGCGACGGCCTGACCCGTAAAGACCACACTTCAAGCGCAATATTGCGATAAATGGTCAATAACTCGGCATCGGATAAAATGCGGGTTTCTTCTGTGGGTGTTGATACCTCAGTGCAGAACATTTCATTAATACGGCCAGCAACATCATTCGCCAGCGACTTAACTCGGCGTTTAGTCAGCTCGGCAAGGTGGCTATAGATACCTTGAAAGTAAGCCATTAACTCAGAAATATGACCCTTGCTAACGCCTTGGTATTGGCGCACGGCATCCAGACGTAACAATGCGTTCTTGCCGGTGCCGGTTAAGAATGCATTGGTATGTTTATCGCCATGATTTTCACGTAACCATCTAATTTTATTTTGAAAGTGAGACTTAATAAAAATAGGCTGCTCGTCAATACGGGCCTCTATACCTTCCGCCGTATCCGCCCATTGTTGTTTGTCACGCAAGTAGGCTTGGCGCTCAAGCTCGGCGCGTTCCCTGCGCATTTTAAGTAATGTCTGGTTAGGCTCCCGTAATTCTGTATACCCCAATGCATTCAGCCGCTTCACATAGCGAATAACCAGCGGGTGAGATTTTGGTTTTACTACCACTGCGACCGGCGCTAAAGATTGGTAGCCACCAATGGCTGGGCGCGGGGCATTCCATGAGTGCTCCCATTCAATAGAAACATCACCGTTGCCCAGATAAGGCAGCGGTGATGTGGGGGTGATACGGCCACGGGCATGCTCAGTCATATAATTGCGCCGGAATTGTCGCAATAATTTCCCCAATACTTTTTCTGCCATCACTTTTACAACTGATAGAGCGCGGAGCCGTAATCGAGTGAAGGGTGAAACGGTTATAGAGATCGCGACTGATAGAGGTATCGCTATTGGAGGCAACAACATGACAGCCATTTTCAGCGGCCCTTGCCAGTAGGCGGGCTAAACGAAATTGCTGATCAGCGCTAAAACCATCGGTGTGATAATGGGTAAAGTCAGCAGTGCTGGATACCGGGATATAAGGCGGATCGCAATAAATCACATCCCCCGTAACAGCCATTTCCAGTGCTTCGGAGAAATCACAACATAAGAAAGTCGCTTTCTTGGCTTTTTCAGCAAAGAAACGGATCTCTGCTTCGGGGAAATAAGGCGCTTTGTATTTGCCATAGGGGACATTAAATTGCCCTTGTTGGTTATAGCGACAAATACCATTAAAACAATGGTGATTTAGGTAAAGGAATATTGCTGCTCTGGATATATCATCACGGTTTCGTGCATTAAATATTTTGCGGAAAATATAATATTGTTCGTCGGAATTAGCCGTAAGAAACAGTGAGGAAGCCACATTGATTAAGTCGCTCGTTTCTCTTTTCGCTATTTCATAGAAGTTAATCAGATCATCATTGATATCTGTTATCAGATATTCATCATAATCCGTATTCAGCATAACAGAACAGGAACCAGCAAACGGTTCTACCAATCGTTTACCGGTTGGCAAATGTTGAAGTAAGGTTGGCATAATACGAGCCTTTGAACTGGCCCACTTCAGCGGAGAGCGATTTATTGTCATTAGCCGCTTACTGATTTATTTGATTTTGGATTTTATCGGATTCCTGGCGCAGTAATTCCACTGATTCTTTAACGCATAAAGCACGAGCAATAATGATATTTGCCAGATTTTCCAGAAGCGCAGAAGTCAGTATTGTTTGCTTCCTGCGCTCACTTATCAAGGCATCATTGAATAAATCAACATTTTTAATTTTCCTACTCGACATATTTGAATCCTTAACTTTAGATAATAGGAATCCCGACGCGATAAATGCGCCATATTTAATAACCCTCTAAAACGTTATTTCTTTATAACAAGTCTTTTGGTATTGAATTCAAATCAATCCATAGAACCAACGCTGCTTTACGCACCGCTTTTCTTTTGTGGCTGTCTTTCTTTATCCCAGCGGCATAATAAATAATACCTTTGGTCTTACCCCTGCTTAATGACTCCAAACGTCGCTCAAACTCTTCATCTGGATCTTTTTTAAACAGTTCCTTTATGCGGTCTAAATGCCATAAACCTACTTTTTGATTCCATTCCTGCATTGTGAGTGGTGATTCATCGGTATTTATTTGCCCCATTATTCGCACCTCACGAGAGAACAATTAATACGGTTTAAACTTACAGACGCGCTTTGCGTGCTACTTCTTCTTTCTTGATACTGGTGCGGTGGCGGTGATCACGAATTGCGGCGCGGACAGACAAAACAGCAATCCAAATAAGCACGGCCAGCATGATTAATGCGCCTCCGGTCAATTCAATTAGTTGCCCTGGCATGCTGGCACCTCTTCATTGAAAAGTTGAGGTATCACGCCTGACTCACGAAATTGCTGCGTTGAAGTTTCAGTTGATGGAAAGTCGCTAATTCGTTTTCACCTAACTGCCACGCTATGGCGGTAATCATACTTAAGCCCGCAATGGTATTGCTGGTGATGGCTTTTTTCTGGCGGGCGTGAAGATTTGCTTTAAGGGAAAGGACACCATTTTTCTCTATTGCACGTCGGGTTAACTCTCCCATATCGGTCATATAAGTTAGCAGTATGGCGTTAGCTATCTGTAGGCAAAGTGATTTCATGCTGCTACTCCCGTCTCACGTTCGGTGTACAACTGATTAATAAAACCAGTTGCTTGCGCTTGTGAATCAAACAGACCAAAAGACTGATCGCCCAAAAAAACCTCATAACGGTTAAGTAAATTAACAGCCGTTCTGCGCCGGAAATTGATCACGAACCCGCGATAAAACCATGCATTACGGCTGATAACACTTAAGGCATGCATTGTATTTTCCCCTAACTATTGGCTATGGCATTTTTCAATATAGCGACCAAGTTAACTTCACCCTTGTCACCGGCTTTAATTTTCGGACGAATAATAATCCGCCCATCGCGCACCATTCCCAGGCAGATAGCGAACGGGATACCAGTCATTACGGCATATTCTCTCAGAGAGACATAGCCCGTGGGTACGGTGATATTAATGGTGACATTACCCATAACTTCCCCTTATCAATCAGCCTGAATAGCAGCGATCCCGCGCAAGTAAACCAAACGGGCCATACTGGAAATTGAACGACTTTCTTTTGCTGCAAGTGCTTCTAATTCAGAGCATTCACCATCAGATAAACACATGGGGGTAGGATTTTTTGAGGCGATTCCTTTCGGTAATCGCGAGCGTTGATCATGTTCGACTTGTTTCATAATGGTATATTGTGATCCACTAAGTTCCTGTACAACACAATTCAAGGAAGCATTATTCCTATGCCAAACAAAAAAGAGGAATTATTATTCCTAATTGGCGCACGACTGCGTGAAGAAAGGGAAAAAACGGGTGAAAGCCAAGAGGCTATGGCGACAAATTTTGGTGTTTCAACCAGAACTTGGGGCAAATATGAGAGAGGGGAAACCGTACCTGATGCTGCCACACTCGCATTGTTGAATGCTCAGTATGGTTTAGACGTCATGTATATACTGACTGGGAAACGAACCCCTCCAGATACTATCTCTACAGAAGAGCTGAAACTAGTAGAGAATTACCGAGCAATGGATGACTCGGCAAGGCTAAATATACAGGCGGTTGGCGATGCGTTCGCGCAATCGAAGCCTAAATTGAAGTCGAACAATAACTAGTAATATGGGAGGTTGAGTTAATGGAATTCGTACTTATTGTTCTTATTATTTTAGGGGTGGTTAGTCCATATCTGTTTTATTTGATAATAAAAAAACAGAAATTACTCAAGCAACTGAGAGTTGATGAAGAAAAGATAAAGTTAGAGGTCGAAAATCTTAAAAGTGAACTGACATCCTCACATAACAAGTATATAGAGTTAGAGGAAAATACAGCCCCTTTATGGAAGTATACCGAGACTTACAATGCGGAATTACTTGCAGATAAAATAATTTCAGATGCAAATGAAACAGTTAAAAAACTACTTCATGATGCTTATAACAAGTCTTCAAAAATAATTAATGAAGCAAACAGGCGTTCAGAGATAACGATAATGGATGCTGATAAACAAGCTCAAATAACTCTGGGCAATGCGCGTGAAGAGGCTATAGCAATTACTCGCGAAGTTCGCGAAACTCGCCTTAAAGCAAAAGAGAAGTTAGATGAGGCCCATACAAAAGCTGAGGAAATTATCCGTAATGCTAATGATAATGCAGTTAGCTTAATGAATAATGCGGAAGAAAGGGCTAAAGAAATAGCAGGTTCGGCGTATGAGGCTAAAGAGTTTGCTGAAAATTATGAGTCAGTAGCAAATGCAATGAAAAATAAAATAAAAGGCTATGGAGATGAGTGGATTATTCCTAATAGAAGTATATTAGATGAATTAGCAGAAGAATATTCATTTAAAGATGCTGGCAATGAGTTGAAAAAGGCGAGAGAACTAACCAGAACGCTGATGCGCGCTGATAAAGCGGCAAGCTGCCAGTATGTTGAGCCAAACAGACGTAATACAGCAATCAATTTTATACTAGATGCCTTTAATGGCAAGGTTGATACTGTTATGGCAAAAGTCCGCCATAACAATTATGGCAAATTATCACAAGAAATAAGAGATGCATTTTCGCTTGTTAATTTTAACGGTGGTGCATTCAGAGATGCAAAAATAACAGATACTTTTTTGCAGGCAAGATTAAATGAGCTTCGATGGGCAGTCGCTGTAAATGAAATTCTCATAGAAGAAAAAGAAGAACAAAGAAGAATTAAAGAACAGTTAAGGGAGGAAGAAAAAGCCCGTAAGGAATATGAAAAAGCTATTAAAGATGCTGAAAAAGAAGAAAAAATGATAGTGCAGGCTATCGAAAAAGCAACTAAGGATCTACAAGCTGCAAATGATGAACAGCGGGCTGTGTTACAACAGCAGTTAGATGAGCTACAGAAGAAATATGAAGAGGCAGAAGCAAAAAATCAACGTGCAATATCTATGGCTCAACAAACACGAGCTGGCCATGTCTATGTAATTAGTAATATTGGTTCCTTTGGTGAAGATGTATTTAAAATCGGTATGACCAGACGTTTAGAACCGATGGATCGTGTAAAAGAACTCGGTGATGCAAGCGTACCATTCTCGTTTGATGTTCACGCCATGATTTATAGTGAAGATGCACCTACCCTCGAAAATGCGCTTCATAGAAAATTCAAACAGGCTCAGCTTAATAAAGTTAATCAGCGTAAAGAGTTCTTTAGTGTGTCGTTGTCAGATATTAAATCGCTACTTGATGATATGCATATTGAAACCCATTGGACATTAAAAGCTGATGCGCACGAATACAGGGAAAGCCTTGCTCTCGCTAGACAGGCTCAACTAGATGCCAATCCTGAACATGAATTGGTTGTTGCCTGATGGCATAAGAGGAAAACTACGTGGCTGTTCGTACATTAACCACTGGCAAATGGATTTGTGAGTGCTATCCCAATGGACGGCGTGGTGAACGGCTTCGCAAGCAGTTTGCTACTAAAGGCGAGGCGCTCTCATTTGAGCGTCGTATGATGCAAAAAGATCAAGTTGTTGAGGCTTCGGTTGGTAATACATTGAAACTCAGCAATTTGGTTAGTCGTTGGTACGAGATGCACGGGCAAACTCTAACATCGGGTGAAACCCCGAAAGGTAAAGTTAGAGGCTATCTGTGAACGGTTGGGTGAATAGACCCGGGTGATCCACTGGTCACGGATTTTGATAAGAACGCTTTTGCTGTTTATCGGGAACAGCGGCTTAACGGCAAATGGCAAGCTAAGGGCAAGGCGGCACCGAAACAAGCAACGGTTAACCGTGAATATTCTTATCTTCGGGCGGTATTTTCAGAGTTAAAACGGTTAGGAGAATGGGAGGGTGATAATCCTCAGGATGGCTTACGCCAGTTTAAAGAGGGAGATCAGGAGCTCGCATTTCTCTATCCTGACGATATAAAGCGACTATTGGTTGCTTGTGACGAGTTGGAAAATAAAGACCTGGGTAATGTGGTTCGCTTATGCCTAGCTACCGGTACGAGATGGAGCGAAGCGCAGGGGCTTTCTCAGTCTCAACTTATGCTGAATCGTGTCACATTTACTCAGACTAAAAGTAAGCGTAATCGTACAGTTCCCATATCCAAACGTTTATATGACCGCTTGCCTAAACGGCGAGGGCCAATGTTTTCATCCTGTTATGATGCTTTCAAAAATGCACTAAAAAGGGCGGGGATAGAACTGCCTAAAGGACAGCGTACTCACGTACTGCGGCACAGATTTGCCAGCCATTTTATGATGGGGGGCGGCAACATTCTGGTACTGCAACAAATCCTCGGTCACAGCAGCATTGTGATGACTATGCGTTACTCACATTTCGCTCCGGATCATCTGGATGCAGCACTAACATTGAATCCCTATGACAAGTTCGAAAATGACTGATTTTTAATGGCGGCGCAAACTAACCCTGCGCAAATATAGCCAAACATACTCACATTTAGAAAATTGATATAATATAATTATATTTAATTTTATATTTACATTTGTTATGTTTTATTTTTTTAAATCCCTCGGCTTATGGCTGTGCGGGTTCAAGTCCCGCCCCGGGCACCATGGAAAATAGTATAAGTAAAACAAAGTAGTATGAGTATGTCGTTAACCGCCGAGAGGCGGTTTTTTTGTTTTTATCCCTCGCTGTTTTTTGACTGTTCCTGCCCCGTAATGCCGCGTCCTGCCCCGTTCTTCCTTTTGCTGAAGGATGAGTTCTTGTATCAATGGTGTTAAGCGGGGCGACTTGCCCGCGTTTTTGGCGCCTGTGGATCAGACGGAGGGCGGTACAAAAATGGCTGAAGAACCGGTGCCAGGCTCTGCCGTTTCGCCCGGTGACATTCGGAAACCGAAATAACAGGCACGCTGATCCATCGGGTCATCATCAGGTAAAAGGCTGGGACTTTTTCTGTCCCAGCAAAACGAGGCTGGATGTCATCGACTCAATCTTCTTGCCACCCGACCACGGGAACAATTTTTATCTTGCGGTCATATCGGGCGGTTTGTGTTCAGGTCAATCAAATCAGGACACATTTCGGAAAGACAGTTGCTCATATCTCATCGGTGATAATCCACCATTGGCGGTGTGCGCTCTGTCTGTATTGTAATAACGAATATAATTAGCAACATCCTATCCCATATGCGCACGGGCAGGTTGTTTAACCCGCAGTACCCATTTATATTTCAGGCTACCCAAAAAACGCTACATTACCGCATTATCCCAGTACGCACCAACATCCCCCATGCAGCTTCTCAGACCAACGTCTGCGAGCAATATCTGAAAGCGAGTGCTCGTATATTGTGAGCCCCACTCGGTATGGACAAACAGCCCCTTACATATCAAATCAGCGGTCATTCGCTTATCAATGTGCCAGTCTACGATACGTCGTGAATATAAATCCATAAAGGCAACCACATACAACCAGCTTTCACCAGTCAGAAGGTCAGTTATATCACTTATCCACACCTGATTCGGCCCCGGTGGATTAAATTTATAGTTCAGTAAGTTAGGGGCCAGTTATGGCCGGGATTTTGGTTTTGTGGTGGCTTTATAAGTCCACCGTTGCTGAACAATAAGTCCCCCGGCGGTCATGGGCCTCATCACCCGGTAATGGCTGACAGTAATGCCTTCTTCACGCAGTTAGAGGGATAACCCCCGTTCACGCACTACGGGAGCGAGTTTTTACCGTATTTGAAGTAGAGCTTAATAGCGCGAATTTTCTCCGCTTCAGTAAACATATTTTATTTCCTGAGAGTCCAGGAAATCGTCCGCACCCCCACTTGCTGTGCCACGACATCCCGATCAACGGATACCTGATTGGTACAAATGACTATGAAGGCCACCATGTCTTTGATATCGGGGTTTGAGGTTCAGCCGTACGTTTTCGTACGCCTGAATCTCAAAACCCATATTTCACTCAGAGTATGGCAACTATGGGGCTGTATAGTGGCAGGGTTTTCAATTGGCAGCCATCAGGCGGCCCTGATCTGGCTGTACTCGAATTTTCTCTGGCGCAGAACCTGACGCGGCGAGTTTGAATATCGCTACTGTTTGATTCAAACGATCGGCCTGATCTTCGAGTGCGCTGGCAGCGGAAGCGGACTGTTCAACCAATGCTGCATTCTGCTGGGTGACCTTATCCATTTCATTCACTGCCTGCGCGATCTGGGTGATCCCTCGGCTTTGCTCTTCTGAGGCGTTGGAGATTTCTTGCATGGTTTCGGTGACTTGTCCAATGGCGGTCACAATTTCAGTCATAGCGCCACTGACGTTTTCAACCAAATCATTACCTTGATCGACGCGCAAGACAGATGCATCAATCAGAGTTTTAATCTCTTTGGCGGCCTGAGCGCTGCGCTGCGCTAAATTTCGCACTTCACCCGCTACGACGGCAAATCCACGGCCTTGTTCTCCAGCACGAGCCGCTTCGACTGCTGCATTCAGCGCCAAGATATTGGTTTGAAAGGCGATTCCATCGATGACGCTGGTGATATCGCCAATTTTGCGGGAGCTATCGGCAATATCACTCATGGTGATCACCATCTTACGGGTGATTTCACCGCCGTTAACGGCGCTGTTTGAAGCACGTTTTACCAATGATGTTGCTGCATTTGCACTGTCGGAGTTGTTTTTTACCGTAGCAGAAAGCTGTTCCATGCTGGCTGCGGTTTCTTCAAGCGAGCTGGCCTGTTCTTCGGTACGGCTGGAAAGATCGCTGTTGCCTGCCGCAATTTCCTGCACGCCAGTATAGATATTCTGAGTACCTGCACGCACCGCGCTGACCGTATTCGCCAGTTCATCACGCATGTGCTTCAATCCCTGCATCAGTTTGCCAATTTCGTTGTTGCCATTGGCATCAATTTCAATCGATAAATTGCCGTGCGCAATGGCCGCTTGATAGTCGATAACCTGATTGATTTTATTCAGCACATATTTTCTTATCCACACCAAAACCGCGCCGGTCAGGACAATAAATACGAACATAAAGGAGAGCGAAAGCGGCAGCATTTGGCGATAGCTGACCTGAGCTGCGTTGGCCGCAGGGGTAATAATAGAATTGGCCACATAGGCTGATGCGTCATCCAGTGCAGACATAAAATGCGTGGATGAGCGGTTGTGCATAATAGACTGGAATTTGACCAGATCGTTATTTTCTAAGCTGATAATCAATTGCAGCAGATCACCGCGTGCTTTTTCATAGAGAGATTTTACATTTTTAGTGCGTTCAATTTCATTTTGGTTTGATTGAGAAAGTTGATAAAACTTCTCCATCTGCTGATCGACTTCAGTCAGATTTTGGCGTAATTCACCGAGTGATTGACGCGCTTTGGCATCTTGCGGCTGTGTGGCGAGCATCAGTGCGTCTTTGAGCACCTCTTCACGGATCTCGGTAACTGAAGCATAGGCATTATCCATTGCCATGATTTGGTTAAAGCCTAAGGAGATTTGCGTGAGTCGGTCATTCGTGCCCGAGGCATCAAGAATGCTCCAAGAGCCGGAGAAAATTTGAATAATGCAGAATAGAGCCAATACACCCATTAATCCCTGAGAGATTTTTAATCGTTCGAACATAGATAGTACAACCTAAAATTTAATCAGATGCAATAAGACAAATAACATTGTCACTGCCGTGGGAAGAGCTCTCTATTTTCGGCTGGAAAACTAAAAACTTTAGCTATTTAATAAGATCTGATACTTAAAACGGTGAGATAAATATTTTGTTAACCTAATTGAATCAATTAAAACATAACAATAACATTGTGCCGTTTTTATATTTTCATTTTTGATGTGTGTATTTAGGGGTTTGAAGTCCAATAGGTATGAAACCTACGCTAAGCTGACCTGCTCCCCATTGATTAACACACTCCGATGTTAGTAATTATGAAAGTCTGGACCTCAGAGAATATCGTGGTACTTATTACGGTTTCATAATATCAAGGTATCGCGCTCTGGCTGTTATTACGTGCTTCTGCGAAACAGGCTAAATCAACTCCCACAAAATCAACGACAACGCTCTAAGCCGCTGTTCAAACGTTATGAGATACAGGTTCCCGGGCATCATGTGCAGGTTGATGTTAAGTTCTTGTTTTTTAATAGCCCTAATGGTCAACGGATTAAGCGTTTTCAATATACCGCAATGGATGATGCGACTCGGATACGTGCCTTAAAAATTTATGAGCGGCATAATCAAGCTAATGTGATTGATTTTATTGATTACGTTGTGAATAAGTTTCCTTTCCGAATAAAGACTATCAGGACAGACAATGGCCATGAGTTCCAGGTGAAATTTAACTGGCATGTTCATGAGTTAGGGATGGAGCATGTTTATATCAAACCTGCGACACTGAGATTAAATGGAGAAGTAGAACGTTCTCATCTGACAGATAAATAGGAATTTTATCAGCTTATCGATTATATGGATGATGTCGACCCCCATGAAAAACTAGCGGAATGGGAGGCATTTTATAACTGTCATCGCCCCCATTCAGTACATGGTGGAAAAACACCTTATGAAGTGTTAAAAACTAAATTGGGTATGTAAGATCAAATCTCAACCGAGATCCTGAGTGACACAATAGCAGCAAGTGGTCGGGTATTACGCTGGAAAACTTCATGCTGCATGTCGATGCTTACATCCGGTGGTGTTCGGTTACCGAGCTTCGTCCCACTCAGCGAGAAAATATATGCGCCTGCCCAATAATGGTCAGATCAACCATTACACCGACACTGATACCTTCCCGACTTATTGTTTTGATCTCTACGGTTTCGTCGCTGGCGACGATATGCAAAGTCAGTATTGAGATAAAACCGGCAAAATCGATGTTGGTGACTTTGGCCAGACAATGGGCCATGTGATGATGCTCGGCGAGCAAAGGGGTGATGATGATTTGTTCCGGTCGTAACATAATGCGCGTAAGTCCATGGACTTGGTGGTTGTCAACGCAAACTTTACCGAGTGCGCAATCAGCCCAGCCCGCATCAATATGGGCAGAAAGAATCAATGTCTCGCCGAGGAATGTTGCGGTTGATTCATCAACGGGGCGCAGATAAAGTTCTTGCGGTGAGCCAACATGTGCCAGCTTGCCAGCGCACATGACGGCGACCTGCGAGGCGAACGATAGCGCTTCCGTTTGATCATGGGTCACCAGTATTGAGGCAATATTGGCCTGAGCCAATAATTCAACCACAGCTTTGCGGGTTGAAGCACGTAATGCAGTATCTAATGCTGAGAAGGGTTCATCCAGTAGCATCAACATCGGGCGCTGGGCTAGCGCTCTGGCAAGGGCGACACGCTGTTGTTGCCCACCAGAAAGCTCATGGGGCCACAGTGCGGATAATCGTCTATCCAGTGACACCATCTCCATCAGCTCATTAATCCGTCGTGTCTTTTCTTGTTTTGTCCCTTCCAGTCCGTAGCCAATATTGCCTGCCACGGTGAAATGTGGGAACAACGCACCATCTTGTGGCACAAAACCAATGCCTCTTTTATGGGCAGGTATATAGGTCGAACTATCAAATACCGGTTTGCCTTGCAAGATAACCTTACCGTGGTCCGGTGTTTCGAAACCAGCAATAATCCGCAGCAAAGTCGTTTTTCCTGAGCCAGAAGGCCCGACAATTGCCGTGCGACTCCCCGTGCTTACCTGTAAATCAATATGGTCCAGAACGGTAACAGATTGATAAGACTTGGCGATTTGTTGAAGTTGAAGCGTACTCATAGTCCTGCCGTGCGTTGAGATTGAGAATAAAGAAGCCAGGTTAATGGCAGGGAAAGCGCCACCATCAGCAGTGCATAAGGGGCTGCAGCAACATAGTCTATCTCGCTGGTTAAGGCCCAAAACCCTGTTGCCAAGGTACGGGTGCCATTCGGTGACAGTAGCAATGTGGCTGTCAATTCATTTGAGATAGCGAGGAATACCAGCACCGCTCCTGCGGCTGCACCAGGTGCTGCCAGTCTCATCGTGGTGCTCCAGATCGCTTGAGTGGGGGATTTCCCCAGACTGCGAGCCACATTTTCCAACTCGACCGGAGCCTGTGCTATACCTGCTCGCAAACTGATCAAGGCTCGGGGCGTAAACATCAATAAATACGCGAGCAAAATAGTAAATTCAGTTTGATATAATGGGCGTGCGATTCGGATCGTGATGGTGACGAGCGCCAGAGCAACGACAATGCCCGGTAGTGAACTGGTAACATAATTACAACCTTCCATTGCTCGATATAATCGACTCGGGTAACGCATCGATAGCCAGGCCATTGGTATGGCACACAAGGTGATAATAATCGCACCACTCAAGGAAAAGGTCAGCGTTTGCCTGACGGCAGGC
Organism: Yersinia ruckeri ATCC 29473; assembly: GCF_000754815.1. Classification (GTDB taxonomy): domain Bacteria; phylum Pseudomonadota; class Gammaproteobacteria; order Enterobacterales; family Enterobacteriaceae; genus Yersinia; species Yersinia ruckeri. Next base: position 2,886,696 of record NZ_KN150747.1, on the reverse strand, counting down.
AGTAGCTCTGGGTTCAGCCAAACATCAACACCACCAATATAGAGCCAGCGCGTAAGGGTAATAAAGGGTACCCCCAGTGAGAGTGCGGCCAGTGACACGGGTAAAAACAGGCATAAGAGTGTGGTGAAATGGCCCATCACATAGGCAGTTTGGCGGCGGGCACTGCCGGAACCGACCCGCGCGTAGCGGTTATAACCTCGCGTTGTGGCTTCTAGTAACAATAAACCCAGACAGCATAAAGCCAGAACACCAGCCAGCATATTGGCTGTCGGCCCATTAAAAGTAGACTGAAACTGGTCAAAAATAGCCGTAGTAAAGGTATCGAAACGGATCATGGCATACAGTCCATATTCCGCCAATAGATGCAGCGCGATCAGCAGTGACCCGCCCCAAATGGCTAATTTTAACTGAGGTAGTACGACGCGAAAGAATACAGCTAAAGGTTTGCTGCCCAGCGAGGCCGCTGCATCTTCAAGCCCTGGGTCAAGGCGGCGTAATACGGCTGCTGCCGGTAAGTAGATAAATGGGAAGTAAGCAAGGACGGAGATAAAAACCCCAGCGGTGAGTCCGTGCATTGAGGGTATCAGGCTAATCCACGCATAACTTTGTACAAAAGCAGGCACAGCCAGCGGTGCTATTGCCAGTAAAGACCAGATAAGCCTGCCGGGTAGGGTAGTGCGTTCGGTCAACCAAGCTAGCGCAACACCGATAACAGCACAAAGTGGCAAAGTGAAAGCCACCAATAAGGCCGTATTAGTCAGTAATTCTCCCATGCGAGGGCGAAAAACCAGTGCCTTGACCGTTGACCAACCCGTATCAATCGTAATACCAATAACAAAGATCAATGGTAGTAATGCGACTAATGAAAACATAATAGCAATAACCACCATCCCTGTAGCGGGACGGCGGCTATATTGCAAAAACGGTGTATTACGACCTGAACGCGGAGCTGTATTGGTACTTATATTAGCCATAATAGGTAAAGGTACTCGGTGGGTTAAATGCCGGTCTGGTGACAGAACCGGCGGGTGTTTAAATATTGTTTATCCGTCAGTTAGCCCGATTACAGCAGACCTGCTTCCGTCATCAATTCAACCACTTTTTTACTGTTCAGATTCGATGCTTCTACTTTCGGCGCATCCAACTCTTTCAGTGGCACCAGTTTAGGGTTTGAAGCTGCATCAACGCCAACCGCATATTCAAACGCATTGCTAGTACGCAGGATTTCTTGACCTGACTTACTGGTTATCCATTTTACGAATGCCTGAGCTTGTTGCGGGTGCTTACTGGAAGCTAATACCCCACCGCCGGAAATACTAATAAATGCACCAGGATCCTGATGTTTAAAGTAATGCAGTTTAATCTTGTTGCTATTCTCACCGGTTTTCGCCTGATCGACGAAAGGATAATAGTGATAGATAACGCCGCCATCTATTTGGCCTGCATTGACCGCTTTCATCACTGCGCTGTTGCCTTTATAGGCAGTAAAGTTGCGTTTCATGGCTTTTAACCACTCTAACGTGGCTTTTTCGCCTTTCAACTCCAGCATCGCGCTGACAATGGCCTGAAAATCCGCACCCGATGGTGACGCCGCCCAGCGACCCTTCCAGTCAGGTTTTGCCAGATCCATAATGGATTTAGGCAACTGTGCTTCGCTGATTTTTTCCGGATTATAGACAAACACGGTGCTGCGTGCGGCGATGCCCGTCCAGCGTCCATGTTCAGGCTGGTACTTTTTAGCCACTTGCGCTTGTGTTGCCGTATCCAGTGGGGCGAATAGTTTTGCATTATCCACCAGAACCATTGCCGGTGAGTTCTCGGTCAGAAAAACATCGGCAGGAGATGCATTGCCTTCCTGAATCAGTTGATTGCCTAATTCACTGTCCCCGCCATTACGCAGTATGACTTTGATCCCCGTATCTTTGGTAAAACCGTCAACCCATGATTTCACCAGATTTTCATGTTGAGCATTATAAACCACGATACTTTCGTCATTTGAAGCGGCATTCACGGAGAACGCCAGCATCATGGATGATGCCAGTAGTGCAATAGAGCCGAGAGAGGGAAAACGTAACTTCATAGCGACATCCTTTTAAAACGCCAGATTTAAAAAAGTCAGAGAAGAAAACAAGGTGCCAGACAAGGACAAAAAAATAATTATATAGAAAGAAATTAACAATGATACTTAAAATCATTCCTATTATTGGTTGAAGTTGTATTTCAAATCTAGATGCTGACACACGAGATTATGTCATCGCTACTCCACAAAGACCTTAAATATGGGACAAGTACTGAATCTGGTGATTATCAGGTAAAGTCCTCATTTTTATCCGCGAGGTTTTGATGGCCAAGGTTGAGGTCAAATGCCCATTCTGTGAGCAAATAACCTTGGTTAAAAAACATGGGCTGGGCTCGACTGCCGCCCGTCTTTGCAAAGAGAGATAAGGGGGAACGGAGGCGGGATCGGGATATTGTGGGGTTGTGCATCGGGAGCCACGACGGGCGATGGCGTCAGTGTCTCCTCGTGCTGGGGGCGCGGTGAGCCAGCTCCCGGATAAAGGCACCCAGTGCCGCTGTATCACCAGCCTGCAACATGTCACTCATCAACGTGGTCAGTGGATCCCGGGTAGATTGCCCCTGATTGTTACCTCTCGGCTTTCCGCGCCTTCGCGACATCCTCTGTGGTGACTTCCGCCGCGTGATTTCCCCAGTTGGCGCGCAGGGTGTTGGTTAACTCTGCGGCCTGCTGATCGGTCAACGTCCAGCCGTAGGCCGGCATGGTGTTGGACATATGTTCTGCCGTCACCGGCGTCTGACCACCATAGAGGATCACCCGCAGCAAGGTTTGCGGATTTTCAGCATTGACCGTCAGATTGCCCGCCAGTGCAGGAATGGTATTTTCCTTCCCGTCACCTTTCACGCCGTGACAGGTCGAGCAATAACGCGTAAAGGTTTGCTGCCCAGCAGGTGTTGCCACCGCTTTTTTCCCCAGTTGCTCCTGTCTTTCCGCTTTCAGGCTCAGCAGATACACTGCAATGCTGTTGAGATCGGCATCGGTCATAAACTGCGTGCTGTTGGTGATCACTTCACCCATCGGCCCATTGACGGCACCCTGTGCGTTGCGGCCGGTTTTCAGCAGCGTGACCAGCTCCGGCTGACTGACGTTAAGGCCGCGCAGTGAAGGTGCGAACCAGCCATCCAGTTCACCACCACTGAGAAACGCCGGGCTTTTTTCGTCGACGGCTTTCTCCTGCTGCGCCCAGCCGCGTGGCGTATGGCAGGCGCCGCAGTGTCCGGCAGCCTGAACCAGATACGCGCCGCGGTTCCATTCGGCACTTTGATCTGCCTGCGGTTTGTATTCGCCTTCCTCAAGAAGAACGCGGTTCCACACGTGAAGCGGCCAGCGGATAGACATCGGCCAACGGATCTCATTATCGCGGTTGGCGACCGGCTGCGGTTTCACCTCTTTCATCAGATAGTTGTATAGCGCACGAATATCCTCGCTGCTCATTTTCACATACGAGGTGTACGGCATGGCCGGATACAGCGGATGTCCGTCTTTGGCGATCCCCTGACGCATCGCTTTGTCAAACTCCTCAAAGCTGTAGCCGCCAATGCCGTATTCAATGTCTGGCGTGATATTGGTTGAGTAAATTTCTCCAAGCGGCGTCGCAAAACGCACGCCACCCGTAAGATCCGCTCCTGTCGATGATGTATGGCAGGCCACGCAGTCAGCGGTTTTGGCGATATATTCACCGTCTGACATCGCCATCGCAGAGCCTGCCGTTGCCATCAGCGTGGCGAAAATCATCAGTTGTTTCATGCGTTCACCTTCTTCATGGCCGTCAGTTCGTTCACCGCACGCCATGCCTGGTCTATCGCCGAGTTAGCGTACGGGCTCCAGTCGGAGTCTGAGTTAGCGATAGTGATGCGCCCGACCGGCTGACGGGCGAGCTGAATGGTTTTCTGTGACTGTTCTTCGTCGTCGAACATCCCGCTGAGGAAGTAGGAGTAGCCGTGCGACCAGCGGTTGATGGTGATCGCCATAATATCGTGTTGATGATCAAAACCGACCTCGCCGAACATACCCTGCAACTGATTGCGGATCATTTTTTCATGCGCATCAAAAGAGGTACCGAGCAACAGTGCACGGCCTTTGCGGGATTGCTCACGCGGGCTAAGACCGCTTCCCGGCAGCGTGGGTACATATACCATGTGCAGGCCAATCGGCTGATTTGGGTCGCGCGGATGCTGATAACCGCCCATATCCACCGGATAATCCAGTTTCACACGGCTGTAGGGCGCGCCGGGGGAGTAAATTTCGTGGACGCCGAGTTTGATAAACGGCTGCCAGTTGCGGATCACCACTTTGGTATACAACAGCGGCGCTTTGACGTTTTCCTTCAGCGCGGCTTTCTGTTCTTCGGCAATTTCCGGCACCAGATACGGGATCATCATATTGTACCCGGCCATCACTGCCTGCCCGGCGCGTATGCGGTGCAAGTGCGTGCCTGTCATGTAAGTCACCTCAACCGCCGGTTTCCCCTCATGATCTACGTTAGCGACGTGCATGCAGGTGCTGTTCAGGCGCAGACGTACTGGCTGCCCGCTCTTATCCAACTGGCTGTAATCGAATTTCGCCAGCACGATATCTTCCATCGTCTTGCCCGGAGCGACCGGCGGGATCAGATGACGTACCATCAGGCGTGCTAAACCGGCGTTACCGTCAGGGAAGTGGAAGATATAAGGCTGTTCAAGATCTTCCAGCGATTCGGCATCCAGCGGTGGTAATCCCATGCTTTCCAGCCCCGGCAGTGCGCAGATGCGCGCATCGCTGCACGACGTGGCATCAATGCCTACCGCCTGAAAATCATTAGTGCGCTGCTGGAAATAGCGGATTGCCATCCCACTCAGCCCGACTTTCTCGCGCAGGAACTGCGTATAACTGTGCCGGTCCACCCAAGCGACTTTTTCTTCTTGACTCATCCCGTGCAGATAATCTTTTTCTTCGGTGTGCAGGGCGATAAGCGCCTTGCGGTCAGATTCTGGCAGTGGAAAATCATTGATGAAATCACGGATATCGCGCCCGTTGAGACGATCCGGTGGAATATCATCGGCCACCGCACGGCCCGGATCGCCGCTGACGAGTTTATCGACGCCGAAGTTTTTGCGATCAAAGTACACGCCACGGCTCAGATGCAGATCCGGGTAGAAGGGTTGGTTGAAGTCTTTCGCCATCGTCTCGATATCAACGTTCAGCGTTTTTAGCAGCCCCATCGCTACCGGGCTGAAGTTGGTGCGCGGTGACTGGAAAGATTCGCTGCCGCCATAGCCGAGCAGGGTTTTATCTTCAACATGGAATTCATTACGCTTGGCGTGCCCGCCGAAATCATCATGGTTATCCAGCAGCAAAATCCGCTGCTGTTTGCCATGCTGTTCCTGCCAGAAACACGCAGCTGCCAGACCGCTGATCCCAGCACCGACAATCACCAGATCAAACTCATCCTCCACCGGCAAACTGGAGGGGTCGACCTTTTTATCTTCGCGCCCGAGAATATGTGCGGCTTCGTAAGATCCCTGATGATTCCCGCGCAGCCCGGTCAGGGAAGGTGGGTAATACAGTGTCTGCGCCGCCGTTTGCGGCGATGCCTTCAGCGCCTCAAATGGCGTCATACCGGCGGTCACGGCAATCGCCACACCATTTAAAAAATCACGACGAGTGATACCCATATTGTTTCCTTAAAATGAACACCATCAACCCACACCGAAGCAAAAGTCTTACGCTTAAAAATGTCCCAATATTTTAATAATCGTAACATAAATAGGGAGTTGCTGAATAAATCGAGCTTTAGGTCGTTATCAGGATCAGCCCCCACATTTCTGACGATATCGCGGTATTCTGTGGCAAAACAAAAGTTCATGGTGAGGAGATTGAAGCGAGTCTTTGAGATCGCCTTACCATCAATGAATTGCAGGTCAGATACTTAATCTGTTATAAATTTCGATAACAGAAAAGGAGTCTGATCATGATCGTTTGGCAATGTGTGCCATTTTCTCAGCTTAATATCAACCAGTTGTATGACTTGATTAAACTGCGTATTGATGTGTTTGTCGTCGAACAGAGCTGTCCTTATTCTGAGTTGGATAATAAAGATCGTGTCAGCGATGTGCATCATTTATTGGGTTATCAAGGTGATGAACTGATCGCAACCGCCCGATTATTACCCGCAGGCGTCAGTTATCCCAGTGTCAGTATCGGTCGGGTCGCCACTCAATGTAGCGCGCGCGGCAACGGTTTAGGCCATCAGCTATTGCAAGTGGCACTGATGCATTGTCAACGTTTGTGGCCAGAAGAGCCTATTGAAATTGGTGCGCAATTATACTTAAGTGAATTTTATAGCCGCTATGGATTTATAGCGACCTCAGAGTCCTATCTGGAAGATGGCATTCCCCATATTGATATGAAGTTGATGGGTTCTGCCGCATGAGCGTAGGCAAGTTAGCTTAACTAATACCATCCTGGCATAGAAATAAAACTCTGTGCTTTTATGGAGTATATGATGAGTAGATATGTTTTTTTATAAAGCGTGATAAATCAAGAGTACTGAAAAAAGAAGTGGTTACACGTGAAATCATTAAGGAGATGAAGCAGAAAGGATTTAGACAGCACCATGTTGAAGTAGAGGCTGACAATGAAAGTGAAGCTATTAATAAATTAAATAAAAACAGCAGTGACTATTTAGACTCATTAAAAGATTATTCCGGAAATTTATTAATCTGCTCTATTTTTGTTGTTATCATGGCTATCGTTTACTTTTTTAGCTAAGTGTTTTGATTATCAAGAAGAACTTAAATATTTTTTGATCACAGACACTTTGATGACAATATGGCGGTTGATACTAAAAGTAGATTACCCGCATTTTCAAGAAATGAGAATAATAAGTAAAACAGCTTAGTCGAATAATAAACTGACATTCAGTATTAATGTCGTTTTTATGTTATTTATCAATGATGTAGCTGTTAAATATTAAGGCGTGTGCGGAACCCCATCAACGAAAAGTGGTGCTAACGACTTCTGCTATTTCATGCGGGCATCTTCAGAAATTGACAGATAAATAGGGGAGTGCCCCAATCGAGTGAAAATGCATTTAAAGCATCTAATTTGTTGTTTACGCTAAATTTAATAGCCCCGCACCACCATTCATAAAATAACCAGGCAATATGTAAGTGGTTAATAAATATGATGTAATTTATTAATTTATTTTTTTTGAAAAAAAATAAACATAGTCTAATGTTAATCGAGGGGTATTAATCTCTGTTTTTAATTTAAAGATAAAATACCTCCAGAGTTAAAGAAAAATTTAATTCTCTGCGTAGTTACTTACGTTAATCCAGACACTGTGTTTTATTTATTCACTATTCCATCATGATGTGGAGCGTGACCGATGACGACGTTATATCGCTATGGTAATTACACACCAGCAAACTTTACCCCACGCCCGGCAGATGCCGATGGGCTATCCACCAACTCTGCGGCTCCCGCTCAGCGGGCTCAGGTGTTAAATTCAACGATATTGGTGGCGACGCAAGCTGTGCAGACTGGCGCAGCAACTCATTACTCCATTCAGCCGCTGGCTCCCAATACGCTTTTGGCATGGCAGATGAGTCGGGGTCAGTATGATACTCCCGCCAATAATAACTGGGACAACATTAACATCTACGCCTGCACTTCGGGCGTGCGCAATGCGCGCACGGGCCAAGTTAATTAACGCCAGACAGAGGTATTTATGGAACTGTTGAAGAAGATGTGTCCGGAGTTTGATTTTGGGGTGTTATCGCCAGATTTGCTGTCAATGATCCCGAAAAATAAAGCAGATACGCAAGCGGTGCAGCATGCTATGCGTGCAGGTTATCCTGCTGTAAAGCCCATACTACCTGTACTTTTGAGCTGGCTGCAGGACTACAACTGGCCTGTAGCACAAGAGCTGACGCCATTTCTGGCGAGTATCGGCACCCCCCTCAAAGAGCCTGTGGCGGCAGTGCTGAAGACTGATGATATTATTTGGAAATATTGGGTTCTCAGCCTACTGGTGAACACACCTGATCTGAAGCTGGCGACGGCGCTTGAGGAGGAACTGAACGCTCTTTGTCGGCGGAACTTACAATTTTCCGCCAGCCTCGATGAGGATCAGCAAAGTGTGAACCGTGAAGTGGAGACCTTGCTGGCGAAACTAGGACAGCCGTAACACCCCAGGCTTTCGCCTTATGGCAACGCAGCCAGGAAGCTAGCTGCGTTTTTTATCTGTAGAACCCTTCCCGGTTAGGCAGGGGGCGACATAAAAGTTTTAGCTTTAAACCGGATTCTACGCCTAAGCGGGTGGAGTATGTCCAAATGGTCGGATCCGATTGCTAAATCAACGGGAAAAGAAGATAAGCGACAGCGTGTCACGCCAGTAAACAAGCCTAAATATTTATTTCATTAATTTGAAGTATAAGCCTTCAGCATCACTATTTATTCTGAGGGAAATAATCTTTAAATAAGATTGAAGCTACTTTTTTAAACTGAGCTATGATTTTTTCGAGAGTAAATATTATGAATAGGATTATGGATAGGCATTATAAATAAATGCAGAGTTACAGAAATACAAGATTAACTCTAGGTTAATATTTTTTCATTTAACTTATTAATGATAAAGTGAGGAATAAAATGGTCACTCGCTATACTCCATTTATAGATGTATCTGTTAATGCTGATTGGGGAGACTGGGAGAATTACCCCAATGGCCGCCCCAATCCTTTATATTCGCAGAATGCGATTGAATGGAAAACCGATGGGTTAATCCTTGCTTTTATCACACTGGCGGCAGCTAATAATACTGCCTGCTGGGCAGCCCAGCCAAGCATGCCATTGAATTGGGCAAAACCACTGGCTGACGACCTGAATGCAGCTGGAAAGAGCGTCATTGTTTCCTTTGGTGGCGCATCAAACCCGGACATATCCTATAATTTTTCTGTTGAAGCGCTGATTAATACCTACACTTTGGTTATAGAGGATTATTGTGCTCAAGGACTGGACTTCGACTTGGAGAATGGACTGTACAATATTGATAGCATTTGTCAGGCGCTTAAAAGTATTCAGGCATCCTACCCGTCCGTGACTTTAAGTTTCACATTACCTACATTACCTTCAGGTCTCACTGAGGTTGGGATTGGTATCGTGCAAAAGGCCGCCAATGCAGGTTTGAAATTTGTTATCAATGGAATGGCAATGGATTATTACGACCCCAACTATGCTACCCAAATGGGTAAAGCAGCAACTGATGCGGCAACCCGAATCGCTCAGCAATTGGCACCATTTTATCCCTCCTTGGGTATTGCAGAACTGTATCCTAAGGTCGGTATAACACCGATGATTGGTCTCAATGACGACTTGTCCATGTTTACGCTTAACGATGCTAAACGGGTGGGCGAGTTTGCCAAAAAGAACGATATATCCTATATCGGCGAGTGGTCATTTAACCGTGATAACCCCTCGGCCTATAATCATGTTGATTTGACGACAAGCAGTAACCCAGCCCAAAATTCATCCGGACAGTATGCTCAGAGTTTCCTGTCAGGGCTTGTTGATTAGCCATTGAAAGGCGTTCGTTGGGGAATATGAAAAAAGGGTGGGGTATCAGTGTCAGTTCGATAAAATCGGCAGAAGAAAAGAGTTCAGCGGCTAACGCCACGAATTCGGTAGGGACTGACGGGGCGTGCTGGTGGATGTGTTTTTGTCTCTATCTGATCAATAGTTCGGTTAAATACGGTGTTTACTATTTCCGTGCAAGACATCCCCTATGGAGTTATAGGGGATGAACTATAACAATTAATTTATTTTTTTCGTTCTAAGCTGTAAGAGGAAAAATCGCTGACAATCCTCGCAATAAATACCAAGGAGTAAATATAACCGATTAATACTATGAGAATAGTGGCATTCCTTGCTGGCCATGATACAGCAACGATATCGCCATAGCCTACGGTCAATATACTGATAAATGAATAGTAAAAAAGATCATTCATTAGAAAGGGTATTTCGCTAGAAACGCCTTTAAAAGAACCTGGCGAATATATTTCGATGCTAGAAAATAGGAAGAATCCCATATATCCTATTAATAAAAAACCACTCAGTGCGGCAAAAACCAATTCACTACAGACCTTGCGGGTGAAGATAACTTGTCTGAGCACCACTATAGCGATAAGAATAAAAAAATACAGATAGAGAATTTTTACAAATGATGCAGCGGTTGGATTATCATTAAAAAATAGCTCAATAATCACACCAATAACAATGGGTATGAGTGGTAGGATTTTATTTTTTCTGACGAGAAGGTTTACCCCAGCAATGACCTGAAATATCGAACTCAACATCGAGTTAGAAAAATAGTTGCTCGTCGGTAGTAGATTAATAAAAAAAGCACTAAACAATGCGATAAATAAAAAGGCATATTGCGTGCGCATGAAAAATGCTCGGTTATATATTATATTCATTCAATCTAGCCTGGTGATACTTCATTTATCTGTAATTATGAGGCGGGAAAGTGTTTATGGGAATGGAATATTGAAAAATTACTCAGGAAAATGTGAGGATTATACCGGCTGAACGCTGTATTGAGTTATGAGCAACAGCACATCCATCCCCACATCCATCCATATGTTTATCCTGCCAACACTGCAAAATTGAAGATATCTAGACGTCTATTTTAGCTTATTGAAATCTGTAGGTTGCCGATGATTAACGACCTCGATACAGGTTATATCCCAATTGTTGAGCGATAGATGCCACCATTTTTTGCCCTCGAACGCTGTTACCGATAGCGTCGAGAGGCGGAGAGAACGCAGCAATACCCATGATGCCAGGTACCACGGTTAAGATACCCCCACCGACGCCACTTTTACCCGGTAAACCTACGGTATATGCCCAGTCACCAGAACTGCCATACAGACCTTCCATTGTCATTTCAGCCAAAATAAATGGCGTGTTAGACTCGGTTAATACTTTCTTTTTGGTGATAGGATTAATGCCTCCAGCGGCAAGTGTGGCACCCATTGTGGCTAACTCAACGGTATTTAGCAGGGTTGAACATTGGCGGGTATAAACATCGCAAGCTTCCATTGGGTCACAATACATCGCACCAGCTGAATACAACAACCACGCAATGGCGCGATTATGGAAGTTGGTGGTTTGTTCGGAATGGTTCACTTCCTCTGAGAGAGTAATAGGGGCACCGGCCAACTGTTGTTGCATCTCTAGAATTCGAGCCCAGCGATTCTCACGGTCATGGGCATTAATCAAACTCACGGTAGACATCGCTCCAGCATTCACTAATGGAGATAATGGCTTACCATTATGCAGCTCCAGTGCAATCACTGAGTTGAATGGCAAACCCGTCGGATCTGCCCCAATCTTGTTTTGGACATCCTGCGATCCAACATCTTCTAATGCTAAGGCAAGCGAACATATTTTTGAGATTGACTCCAGCGCAAAGCGAAATTCAGCATCGCCTTGAGAAATAATATCGCCGTTTACGGTGACAATTGCCACCGCTGCCAAGTGACTGGGTACCCCAGCCAGATAAGGAATATAACTGGCGTTTTCGCCACCGGGCAATGTGGAGTAGCGGGAATAGGTATCCATCGTAACCTGTTGTAAACGATGCAGGTCAACAGTCATTATATTGGCTCCAAAGTGAATGTTACGAGCCAAGGGAGCGATGGCTCCCTTGTCAGTAGAATAGAGAGTTAGCGCTTTTGCGTAGGTACGTTTATCGCCGGTAATATCGTGGGTTCAGTGGTTCTAACGGCTCCCATCGCGACATCGCTGGTATGCGTGGTTGAGATGTTTTGAATACCGGGATGTCCATTCTCAACTTGCCATGTGAACGGTGCAAAATCACTGTTCTCATCACGCCAATGAGATTTGCGTATCCGGTAGATAAGGAACGGCAGAAGAGCGAAGAATGCGGTCAGTGCTATCAGAATGCCGACGTATTCGGTTGGGCTACCCACAGAAATCTGACTGGGCGGAATAAAGCTGAATAAGAACGCAAGAATTGACCCTAATAGCCCGGCACCACCAATAATCCACATACCGATATCACCACCGGGAATACGATACGGGCGAGGGCGATTAGGCTGGCTATAGCGCAAATAAATAGCGGAGGTAAACATCAGCATGTACATGATTAAATAAAGAATAACGGTTAGCTGGCTCATGATTTGATAGGCAGCCTGTACCGATGGGAGTACCACGAATAATATGGCCAACAGAGAAACGAGCACGGCCTGTAGCAGCAAAATGTGTGTTGCCATACCATTTTTGTTGGTGTGTTGCCACCAACGAGGCAGATAACCTGCTTTCGCAACAATCAGTAAACCTGATGAGGGTCCGGCCACCCAAGTGACTACGCCTGCCAGCACACCGATCGCTAATGCGAATGCTACGATAGGTCCAAGCCATTCCAAACCCGCCCATTTAAAAATAGTGTCATAAGCAACCAGCAGGCTTTGTGTCAGGCTGATATCAGACTGTGGAATAACAAACGCGATAGCTAACGTACCCAGCACAAAAATGAGTACCGTACCGAGTGCAGCCAGCATGATAGCAATGGGATAATTACGCTTTGGATTTTCAACATCTTTAACGTGAATCGCGTTCATTTCCATCCCAGCATAAAACAGGAAAATACTTGCGGCTAACACGATATTATCGAAGTTGGTAAAATCAGGTATTATCTCCCCCCACGATAATTTGATTTGTGGTGCGCCACCAAAAATCAAATAAGCAAAGCCCAACACAATTAAGATAATGGCGGGAATAATGGTGCCAATAATCCCGCCCCATTTAGAGACCTTGGCAAAGGTTCCTACCCCTTTAAAAGCAATAAAAGTCGCCAGCCAATAAACAAATAGGACTATCCCTAATACAAAGAATTTATCTGCTGACAGAGCCTCATCCCATTTTTGGTCAGGGCCAAGAAAAGCCAGTGAAACAGCAGAAAAAGTCAATGCCGTTGGAAACCAAACCGTCACTTCAATCCACAGCATAAACATGGCGAGAAAGGCCCAACGCGGGCCGAATGCTTCACCTACCCAGCGGAATACACCCCCTTTCTCTGGCCAACCCGTAGCTAGCTCGGCTGCAACCAAGGACACTGGGATCAGGAAGAATACGGCAGCAAATAGATAGTAAAATATAGAACTCAAACCATATTCTGCCTCAGCAGGTAATCCTCTGAGGCTGACAACGGCGACAATATTCATAATCGCAAGCGTAGCAATACCCAGTTTTTTCACGGGAGCTGCTGACTTGGTTGTATTGGGAGCATTACTAGACATAATCGCTCATCCTAATTTTGGTATAAACAATGTGATATATAGCCTGTTATCCGCGCCACAGCCATATGGCTGCAACGCAGATATTTCAGGGCAATTATGTATAAAAGAAAGAGTGTCCGATTTTATGTATGTTTAAAACTATTTTGGCTCGCCAATCCACCCAGCGATGGGTGCTGGCTTAAGTAGTTCAGCGAGGATTTAAAGTCTTCTAATAATAATTCGGCAAAGTCCATTTCGAAGCCACGTCGGCACATAATACGCATCACTACGACATCAGACATTCCGCCGTTTAGGGCAAACGCGGGTACTTGCCAACCGCGCAGTCTTAAACGTTCAGATAGGTCATACAAGGTGTAACCAGGTTTTGCGCCTTCTTTTACGCGGAAGCAAACCGCAGGAATACCTTCCTCGACACCACCGGAACAGATAAATTCATAAGAACCTAATTTGGCAATTTCTTCTGCCAAGAAGGCGGCAACCTGATAAGAGGCACTTTGTACTTTGGTATAACCTTCACGACCCAAGCGTAAAAACTCATAATATTGAGCGATAACTTGTCCCGCTGGACGAGAAAAATTGATAGCGAATGTCCCCACCTGTCCACCCAGATAATCGACCTTGAATACCAACTCTTCAGGTAGTGATGCTTCATCACGCCAAATAACCCAACCGCAGCCCAGAGGTGCCAGACCAAACTTGTGGCCTGAAGTACTGATAGACTTCACGCGCGGTAAACGGAAGTCCCATTCGATATCCGGGGCAACAAAAGGTGCCAAAAAGCCACCACTGGCTGCATCGATATGCATATCAATGTCTAAACCCGTCTCGCGTTGCAATTTGTCTAACGCATCATGAAGTGGTTTAGGAAACTCATAATTACCCGTGTAAGTTACACCAAAGGTTGGTACTACCCCGATGGTATTTTCATCACAAGCCTCAATCATTCGCTGAGGATCCATAAATAGTTGGCCTGGCTCCATTGGAAGTTCACGTATTTCGACGTCCCAATAGCGTGCAAATTTATGCCAGCAAACCTGAACAGGGCCACAAACAAAGTTTGGCTTATTGGTCGGTTTACCGGCGGCTTCCATGCGTTTACGCCAACGCCATTTCATCGCCATTCCACCGAGCATGCAGGCTTCTGAAGACCCGATGGTGTTAGTACCAACGGCCTGACCATTTTTCTGCTTTGGTGCATTCCACAGATCGGCGACCATATTGACACAGCGCATATCAATGGCTGCAGACTGAGGATATTCCTCTTTATCAATCCAGTTTTTATTGATTGAGAGATCCATCAGCTTATGCACGTTATCGTCATCCCACGTTTGGCAAAACGTCGCTAAGTTCTGCCGTGCATTTCCGTCGAGAAATAATTCGTCATTGATAATTTGAAAAGCCACATCTTCGCGTATCTCTTTTTCAGGGAAACGTTTGCTTTCAGCTATATGACGAATAGATTCAGAACCGAAGCGAGAGTCTAGAAGTGTTGAGCGAAAATCATTGGTATCATTTTTCTTAGTCATTGTTTATTCCTAAAAAATATCAATATCCTATTAAAACCTAGAACATTAAATCCATTGTTGCAAGTTGAACACGGATTTAATGTTCTAGATCAATATTTCCACATAATAATTCTATACCGCGATTTCTCTTCGAAGAGAGTATTATCATACAACTAATCAATACGGTGTAAAGCACAAAGCCACTGTGTGACAAATAGTTTCTTTTTATGTTTGGATTTATTTTAAATAAGTGAACACCCATTTTTCGATAGTCATTGATAACTAAATGATCTATTTCACCTTAGATTAATGGATGGGTATTTATTCTTATTTATCAATCTATTATGTTGTTTTTTTGTGTTTTTTCTAACTTCTGTGATAAGCGGGAATAATCTAGTTTATTCTTGTAAATGGCTTCTGACATTAGGAGGACTTTTAGGGTGAAAGACCTAATGCTAGTTTAAGTAATGAGTGTGAATTTGAATGGGACTGTTTTTTGATATTGATTCTGATGGTTAAGTTATTACATTTTATATTAAAAATAGTAAAAATTAATTTATTTTTCCGGAGCGTAAATTATTGGCATATTTCTCTGGTCGGTGTCATATCGATGTTTCATCGAAGATTGATTTTGACCATGATTATGGTCATGTGATATTGACTACCTGTCTATTTTTTATTGATTAATTTTGGTTTACATTGATATATCGACTTGTTCCTACAGTGAGATGAAAAGTATGACGTACTCGCCAATTTACCCATATCTCTCTTTAATCATTTTCTCGCGAGCACTCAAGTAGTTTGTGTGAAAGGTTGCTAGGACAATAGCCAGATTCGCCAGTCGGCTTAGAATTCGTTATCATCCGCTCCCACTCTCCATCCGGGTAGCCTGATGTCTAAGATTATCGATACCTTTATTGCCCCGCCGTGTCATGACAAGATCGAGAATCTTTATCAGGACGATCACTTGGTGCTTATCAATAAACCCGCCGGACTGCTCAGCCTCTCGGGGAAAAACCCACAAAATCTCGATTCGGTGCATTATCGGCTGGTACAGATATTTCCCGGCTGCACCTTGGTTCACCGTCTTGACTTCGGTACTTCAGGGCTAATGGTGATTGCCCGCAATAAGGCTATCAATGCCGCCCTTTGCCAACAGTTCAGTCAGCGCTCAGTGACTAAAGTGTACAGCGCACTGCTCTGCGGACATCTGGACGATAACGAGGGAGTGATAGATGCAGCGATTGCCAAAGATCCTGCGTTGTTCCCACGGATGTCGATTTGTGCAACTCACGGCAAGCCCGCCCGCTCCGGCTATCGGGTCGTTGAGCGTTTTTATCATGAGTTGGAAGATGGGACGTTACTGCCATTGACGCGGGTACAGCTAACTCCAGAAACCGGGCGCACTCATCAACTCCGTATCCACTGTCAGCAGTTGGGCCATCCTATTTGGGGCTGTGATCTTTATGGCGGTCGCCTGCTACCGGGTACCGAACGGACTCCGCGGCTGATGCTGCATGCCAGTGAGCTGCATTTCGTTCATCCCATTAGCGAAGAGTGGATCAAAGTCCGTAATAGCAGCCCGTTCTGAAAGCGAAAATATCTATCATGATGCCGCCGCGCGGGTGCTCAGTGTGGCTCCAAAGTACATACGGAAGTGCTTAATCAAATTATCTTTGTCGTAAAATCTAAGATCCGTCACCGTTAATTAAAGTGACGGTATTAAAAATGAAAATATTATATTTTCTCGTTACTCATTCCCGCAATTGCTTACATCTATTTATGTTTTTCATGATAAAAAATTCAACCAAGGCCTTGAGTGACACACCTTCATTTAATGGGCGCCATTATGACTGATGCGGTTGTTCGTCCGCACTAATGGAGGAGATTATGCAAGGGGATTCAACACAAACAATGAATTATCTCTTTAACGTGGTTTTTACATTATTGCCGCTCAAATCCCCTATACTAAAAGTGCACACAGCCTGTGTGGCATAGTTCTAGTCAGTAAGATTATAGCCGTTCCAATGGGTACGAACTGAGTAACATCACACAGCCCAACTAAACTGTAAGTTCGCGAGGTGGTCCATGCTATATGTTGATATTCCAAGTCGTGAAGAATTCTCCCGTTTATCCGATGTCCGCTCTGATGCCTGTATTTCCATCTACCTTGAAACTTCTCCGCTGCACCAAAAATTAGAAGCCAGCAAAATTCAGCTGGGTAACTTTATTAAACAGGCATTACAGCAAGTTGCGAATAAAGGTTTGGATAAACGCCGCTTAGCCCTGTTGGAGGAAGAACTTTATTCGGTGTTGAAAGATGAAGATTTTTGGGATCTGCATGCCCGCAGCTTGGCTATTCTAGCCACGCCGGACAGCATTACGACTTATCGTTTGGCGAATGAACTGCCCAGTCAGCTTGAAGTGAGTGAGCGTTTCTACCTTAAACCTTTATTACGAGCACTTACATTCCCACACTCAGCTTATGTTCTGGCTTTGTCTGAGAATCAGGCGCGCCTGATCGAGTTTTTTGCCGATGTACCGCCAGTGGAAGTTACGGTGCCGAATATGCCAACCCACAAGCGAGATGCCATGGGGGATGCTGCATTAAACGATCATCATCATGGTGCGGTTCACCATAAGGTACGGCTGGCACAATACACCCGTAAAATAGACCAAGCTTTGCGCCCAATATTTGCCAACCATGACTATCCGCTTATTTTGGTTACTACCGAACCTTTAGCGGCTATTTATCGTGCAACCAACTCGTTACCGAATCTTATTGATGAAACTCTTTTCAGCAATGCTGAGCATTTGGGCGCATCTGAGCTGGTGTCCCAGGTTCGTCCACTGTTGGAAAACTATTATCAGGCGCAGTTGAATGCCCTAAAGTCACGCTTCGAAGTCCGCTCCGGCGAACGGCGGGTGACGCAGGATCTGTCCGATGCGGCTCGTGCGGCAACTTTTGGTGCCATCGATCTGTTGCTGATTAATATCGACAGCAGCATGAACGGAACCATTGATGACGACGGCTTGATCTCTTTCAGCGGTAGCGGTGATGAAGCCAGTTACGGGATTATCGATGAGATTGCCAAACGGGCGATAGCAACCGGAGCAAGGGTATTGGCAGTGCGTAGCGAAGATCTGCCATCTGGTGCCGATCTCAATGCGATATTACGTTATCCGCTGTAAAAAATCGCCAGTCTGAAGCCCCGATAAGGGGCTTTTTGTTAACAGCGACTCCATCGAGCATGGACAAAAAGAAAAGCCGGATAGACAGGCTATCCGGCTTTGGCTCAACCTAGATGCTACGGATTTATTTCAATCAATAATCAATAGTATCACGGATAATTGGACAAGTCATACAGTGGCCGCCGCCGCGCCCACGCCCCAATTCACTACCTACAATCTCAATCACCTCAACCCCTTCTTTACGCAATTGAGTATTGGTTTTGGTATTACGATCGTAAGCCAGCACCACGCCCGGAGACAGGGCAACCATGTTGTTACCGCTGTCCCATTGTTGGCGCTCGGTATCGTAATCGTTACCTTCGGTTTCTACGACGCGCAGTTTCTTCAGATTCAGAGCTCCAGCAATCGCTTCGACAAAGGTGCCTTTATCACGGCTCAGTTTCATGCCAGTTGGACCATCATCTGGGCGCAAGGAGAAGGTTTTGATCTGATCGACGATCGCAGGGTAGAGCGTGACCACATCACGATCGCAGAAGGTGAATACCGTATCCAAGTGCATGGCAGCACGCAGTTTCGGCATCGCGGCAATCATCACTCGCTCAACACCGGAGTGCTTGTTGGCGAACAGGGCTGCGGCCAATTGAGTGATCGCTTGATGCGAAGTGCGTTCGCTCATACCAATCAGCACCGTTTTATTACCAATCGGCATCACGTCCCCCCCTTCCAGGGTTGCAGTACCGTGATGTACGGTTGGATCTCCCCACCAGACATTGACGTTGGCAGAACCAAAGTCTGGGTGAAATTTGTAGATAGCCGTCGTCAAGATAGTTTCTTCATGGCGGGCAGGCCAGTACAGCGGGTTCAACGTGACGCCACCATAGATCCAGCAGGTGGTATCGCGGGTATATAAGGTGTTTGGCAGCGGCGGTAGCAGGTATTCAGTAATACCAACCGCTTCGCGGATCAGCTTCAGCTCTTCGTGGTCAGCATAGCCTTCTTTTGCCAGTTCAGTGGTGGAGAGGCCACCAATCAGCACTTCTGCCAGAGCGCGCGGTGCCAAGCCATCCAAGAAGCTGCGGGTTTCACGCAGGATACCCAACGACACTTCATTTGGCACAATCTGCTGATCCAGAATCCACTTTCTGGCCTCCGGTAGCGCCAGCGTTTCCGTCAGCAGATTGTGCATCTCAACCACATCAACGCCGTGTTCGCGCATCTTGGTCATAAAGTCAAAATGGTCACGCTTGGCACGTTCAACCCACAGCACATCATCAAACAGCAGTTCATCACAATTGCTTGGCGTCAGCCGGTTATGCGCCTTGCCTGGCGCACAAACCATTACTTTATGTAATTTCCCTACTTCTGAATGTACACCAAACTTGGTCTGTGTCTTTTTTTTAGTCGACATAATGACTTGCCTCAATCAGATAGTAATAACGCCTGTTGCAATGTTGTAGATGGCAACAACTGCGGCGACCATAACGATAATGAAGAGTCCCATTTCAGCCGGAGTAAACAGTTTTGCGTGCTGTTCACGTTTGGCCATAATGTACAACAAGGTGCCTGGGCCATAGATAATGGCTGATAGCAGCAGATATTTCATACCTCCGGCATACAGCATCAGTAGTGAGTAGAATGTGGCGATCACCGCAATAATCAGGTCTTTCTTGTGATCGGTTTTATCGGTTTCGTAGGTTTCACCGGTCCAGGCCAGTTTCAACCCGTATGCCCCAACCAGCAGGTAAGGGATCAGGGTCAGTGAACTGGTCAGTTCCAGAGCCAGTTGGAATGCATATTGGCTGAATAGGGTCAGGATCAAGAACACTTGAATGGTGACGTTGGTTAACCAAACCGCGGAAGAAGGGACTGCATTACTGTTCTCTGTACCAAAAACCTTTGGCATGCTTTTGCTTTTTGCTGCGGAGAACAACACTTCTGCCGCCAACAGTGACCAAGAGAGATAAGCACCGAGTACAGACACGATCAAGCCCACACTGATAAAGATAGCACCCCAACGCCCCACGATAGCTTCTAGTACACCCGCCATGGAAGGTTGGCGTAACGCGGCCAAATCAGGACGCAACATTACACCGTAAGACAGCATGGTGATCATCACCAGTAGGCACAGTACGCCGATAAACCCCATTACCGTTGCAATACCGACATGGCTGCGTTCTTTGGCATAGCGGGAGTAGACACTGGCTCCCTCAATACCCAGGAACACAAATACCGTGACCAGCATGGTGCTGCGTACCTGGCTGAACAAGGATTCAGGCTCAACAGTGGGTACGATAGCTGCCGCTGCATGCCCGACATAACCGTAGTCATTAAGATGAGATAAATCGCCAACGTTTGCAGCCACTTGTGGTGCACCCCAGAAGTTGAGTGCGAAAAGGTCACCTTTGAAAGCAAAGATCAGGACAATAACGAATAAGATGATAGGCAGGATTTTGGCGACAGTGGCAATGGTATTAATGGCGGCAGCGCTTTTTACCCCACGGAGTAATAGAATATGAAAGCCCCACAGAATGACCGAGGCCACCAGTACCGCAGGGATGGTGTTACCGTCACCAAATATGGGGAAGAAGGCTCCTAATGTTGATTTAATCAGTACAAAGTAAGAGACGTTACCAATACAGGTACCAGCCCAGAATCCTAAGGCTGAAGCAAACCCAAGATAATCACCAAATCCCTCTTTGGCATAAATGAATACACCGGAATCCAGATTGGGTTTACGCTGAGCCAGTGTTTGGAAAACAAAGGCCAGCATTAACATACCACCGCCTGCAATACACCAAGCGATAATGGCACCAAACCCACCCGTTGCGCGTCCAAAGGTCGCCGGTAAAGAAAATATCCCGGCACCTATCATGGAACCCACCACCAAAGCAGTGAGAGACCATAGGGACAGTTTATTCGTTGATGAACTTGTCATGGTTTTCCTTACTGACACCCAGTCATAAGTTATGTGTTATTAAAGGCTAACGTTATGCACTCACGATTTAAATCATAGCTATAATCATCAATTTTTCCTGTCCAGAGAGAATCCTTTACAATCATTGGCAGCATAGTAGTTTTTAATCGATTGAATCTTTGCCATTAAACAGAGAAAAAACACCATAAATTAGATTTTTCTCGGTTAATAGTGCTTATCTTTAGTGAAAATAAAAATATTATTTTATTTTTTTTAGATGCGTAGGCAGGTGGCGGATTTTTTTTTGCGTGGAAAGATAAGGTTATTTCCATTTATTTTTTAATTGAAATAACACTATTCTATCATGATGTTGCCACACGATGATGGTACTCAAATGTGCAAATCATCAAGCTAGGTTAATGGCTAAAACCTTGTACTTCGATAGTGGTTAGTTTGATCAATAAATAATACTTTGCAAGCCACCTTTACTGGTAAGTATGCATTGTGTAGATGATGTTATTGTACTAAGGTTATTTTTATAAAAAACAACATGGTGCATATTATGGCACTGAGTAATTGGTCATAGCATAATGATTAAAAATGTAAGCCAGCATGCTTTAAAAAGTTTGAGCTGTTTTGCTGCAGTCACTTTCTTCTCAACAAGCCAAGTTTGTGCCTATGAGTGTTTTCTCAATGCTAATACCATGAGTATCTTGTACTTCTTGTCAATCATATCCAAACCTTTGTTTTTTATCATTATAGGGTATATGGATGAAGTGGAGGAGCTCACCAAAAAAGATATTGTGATAAAAATAAAATCCATCATTTTGATTATGCTACTTTGGAATATTGTTTTATCACTGATCAAAACAACCTACATACAGCAAGGCTATCTCTTGCAGAATGGCATACTATTGAGTATGGGTATTATCTATGTAATATATCCGATCATCCTTAAAGGCATTAAGCATTTAAGAGTAACAGCCTTTTTCTTCGCCAGCCTAGTGGCTATTATTGCTTTGCTTGATATCTTCAGCCCGGTGGACAGCAAAAATGACCCGCTGTTTATTTCCAGTTATTCATTTATCTGGATATGGGGTGGGTACTATATTTTTGGTCACATGCTCGGTTCTGAATCAGGGCGCTTGTTTACCAAAAGAGTACACGTATTTGGGCTGGCAAAAATAATGCTTATTCCAGTTGGAGTTTCAATGTACTTTTATGAGCGTTATTTGACTCTCCATGTTCAACCCAGCGTTGCTGGCTGGTTTGTGCTAGAACATGCTCATTTGTTGGCCATGAGCCTGATACTGTTTATTCTGTTCGATAATATTAATATTAAGAACCGGCTGATAACCCATGTGGTCGAGTTTATCAGCCCGGCGATGGTAGGCGTGTATATCGTTCACTACAGCGTGTTTTACTTCATTACCACGCTGTATCACTTCGACGATATAACATTAAAGTTTACACTGTTGGTGCTGGTCTTTATCGCCTCGGTCATTATTTGTCGTTTGTTACTTCTGAACAGGTTCACAGCCAGGATCATTTCCTTTTGAATCTTCTGGAGCGGCAGTCATCGGTATCCGACGAATATTAATGCCGGCAATACCTAATGCCAGCGTCATTAACGGTGCGACAATATTAAACACGGCAAACGGCAAATACCCCATGGTTGAAACCCCTAAAACGGCGGCCATATAAGCACCACATGAGTTCCATGGAACCAATGGCGAAGTCACAATACCGGCGTCAGAAACAATACGCGACAGGTTCTCTGGTGCTAATCCTCGTTTGGCGAACTCGCCACGAAACAGGCGGGTAGGCAGTAGCAGTGCAATGTACTGGTCGCCAGCGGTAATGTTCAGCCCAATGGCGGTTGCTACAACAGAGGCAAACAGGCGGGTAATGCCTTTGGCTCGCAGCAGCAGTGGGGTGACCAGTTTATTGAGCAAACCAAAATCATCCACCATAATCCCGAAGGTCACTGCCCCGATGATCAACCAAATGGTTAGCAACATGCTGTCCATTCCACCGCGAGAAAGCAGGGCATCGATCTGCGCTATCCCTGAATTTTCCTGAAAACCGTTTGCCATTGCCAGCCAAATGGCTTTCATCGCCTGTAATGACGTGGCTAAATCGGGTTCCGCGATAAACCGCACGATAACTTGCGGCTGCATAAATGCAGTCATCACACCGGCCAGCAACGCTGAACACATAATCGCCAGTGAGGCTGGAACTTTACATACTGATAATCCCAATAGGAAAACCAGCGGCAGCAAATTCCACGGTGTGATGTGGAAAAGTTCACCAAACCGGGTGAGTTCGTTATTGGTGACTGTGGTATCAAAACCGCTATTTTGATTGATGCCAAAAATAATAAAGGCAATCAAGGCGATAGTACCAGCAGGAATGGTGGTCCACAGTTGCGCACGGATGTGTGTATACAGTGGCACACCATTCAACTGAGCCGCCAGCACGGTACTTTCTGATAACGGTGAGATTTTGTCACCCACGTAAGCCCCAGAGATCACCGCGCCAGCAGTGATTTCTGGCGATAGCCCCAGCATATTGGCCAAACCCACTAATCCAACGCCCAAGGTACCGGCCGTCGTCCAGGAACTACCGATACTCATAGAGACCGCAACACAAACCAAGAAAGCGATAGGAAAGAACCAGTTTGGTGTAATCATTTGGATGCCGTAATACACCATGGTCGGTATGGTACCGGACATATTCCAAGTACCGATCAGCGCCCCAACGGCAAACAGGATAAAAATTGCACCCACCACAGTTGAGATGCCTTTACGCCCAGACTCAGAAACCTCATCCCAGGTATGGCCATTCTTTAACACAATCACGGCGGTGATCATGGTGCTAATAATGATCCCTACCTGTAACGGGCCGTTGACGGCATCAAGCCCAAACAGAGCAACAGAAGAACCCACCAAAATGATCAGGGTAAATATTGGGATCAGTGCATCAAGATAACTCGGTGCTTTTATCTTGCGGGGGATTTTGGAATCAATACTCATATGCACTCCACAGGTAAATAAGACAATGGGATTGCCGAGATTATTCAAGATGGTTGTAATGCTATACCTAGGGTGGTTAGTGAGATAAGTATAGCTTGCGTCGATAGTTACCGCGAGGGATTGGCAGGCTAATGAGTTGCGATGGAATACGCATTACCAATGAGCGTTCGAGTTTTCATACATCAGTTGAACATAAAATTTTAATGAAAAGCCCTGAAGGACTTTTCATACATAAATATCTGCAACAGGTTGATTACCACATCAAATCGTCAGGCACTTTAAAATCGGCATAGGGATCTTCTTCATCTTGCTCTTCCTGACTAAGCGCACTATTTAACACAATACTGTTCGCATCTCGCTGTGCGATTTTGTCGGCGACACTGGCGGGGATAATAGCGTATTCACTCTCGGCACTGTTATCGACAACCAAACGAGCAATAGCGAGACGACCACTAATTAGCTGAGCTTGAGTCATCTTATCTACAACTATTTTTTTAATTAAATTATTATCTGTGAAGTTAAAACCAATATTGCCTTTTGAAATGTCGATTTTGTTCATTTCAATGAGCTGCTTCACCTGAGCTTTATATTCTTTAGATAAAGCCGCTTGTTTTTGTTGTTCGTTTAGCTGTTTATCACACTCAAGTTGTGCTTTTTTATTTTCTTCCACCGCCTCTCTTGCCTCACGAGCCTGAGCTCGTGATTTTTTAGCCGTTCTTTGGACTTTGGCCATTTTTTTGCTGGTCACTAATCCCGCTTTTAGCATCTGCTCTTGTAAGGTGAGTTTTGTCATTTTCGTTTCTAAACCCGTTGAATAATTTGTGGGATTATACCTGTAATTTTTGGGACTATGCTAGGTTGCCGTGGCCGGCTATCAGGATTAACCACTGAGCGCCAGCATCTTGTCAGTGTCTCTATTACCCATGGCATGAAAATCCGGCAGAGCGGGCGATGTTTTCTCGCTGCAATGGGCAGTTGACTGGGCGGCGGCACAGTAGATAACCATAATCGATAAAAAGCATAATCTATGAAATAAGACCATTCTATATGGCTTATATCGATAGAGTTGGCTAAATTCAGGTTATATATCGTGACCAGTGAAGGCATAAAAATGTTTAAGCATCGTTTATCTGTGATTGCATTAGCGCTGACGGTTTCTCTATCGTTATCTTCAGCCCCTTTGATGGCCAACCCTGGCAATGGGAATAGTGGTGGACATGGAAACAGTGGTGGAAACCATGGCAATAGTGCTGGCAAGGGATCCGCTAATCAGGGCAGCAAAAGCAAACATGGCCATGATAATTTAGTGTCAGTGAATCTCACCTATGATCGTGTGCGTCCATTAGCGGTTAATTACGGGCTGACCGGGTATCAATCATTACCTCCAGGTATTGCTAAAAATCTGGCACGAGGTAAGCCACTTCCACCGGGTATTGCGAAGAAAGCCGTTCCTGTCTCTCTACTGGGGCAATTACCGTCTTATCCCGGATATGAGTGGCGCATTGTGGGCAATGACTTGGTACTGATAGCATTAAGTACCTCCATTATTGCATCCGTGATAAACGGAGTATTCGATTAAATAGTCAACCAAGAACACTTATCGTCGATTTTAACCGCTTATCTTTCGGGAGCGTTGACTGACATAAAAGAGGATTTGGCATCATTAGCGTTTGGTGGTTTGGTGGTTTGGTGGTTTGGTGGTGAAGTGAGTGATATCGGTGACATAATTCGTTTCTCACTTTTAGCCAGAATTATGCCATTAACTTCAGGCTAAACCGACAATGACGATTAATGTTGCTGGAGTATGTATAGAAGCCAAGCTCTTTTATAGGCTTCGCAACCTCCCCTAGATCAGGTATAGTTTGCGTTTTTCGGAAGAACTATGGTGACCCACTCATCCACTCGTCTTAATAAATACATTAGCGAGAGCGGTATTTGCTCTCGTCGCGATGCCGATCGTTATATTGAACAGGGAAATGTTTTTATTAATGGCAAGCGAGCCGCGATTGGCGATCAAGTCTATGCCGCAGATGTAGTGAAAGTTAATGGTCAGCTTATAGAGCCACGGGATGAAGATGATCTGGTATTGATCGCGCTGAATAAACCGGTTGGTATCATTAGCACCACAGAGGACGGTGAGCAGGATAACATCGTTGACTTTGTTAACCACAGCAAACGTGTTTTTCCTATCGGACGTCTGGATAAAGATTCTCAAGGGCTTATTTTCCTTACAAATCATGGCGACTTGGTCAATAAAATCCTGCGAGCCGGGAATGATCACGAAAAAGATTATGTGGTGACAGTTAATAAGCCGGTGACGGATGAGTTTATTCTCGGCCTGAGCGCCGGCGTGCCGATGCTGGGAACGGTGACCAAAAAATGCAAAGTGAAGAAAGAAGCAACCTTTGTGTTTCGTATCACGTTGGTACAAGGTCTGAATCGCCAAATTCGCCGCATGTGTAGCCACTTTGGTTATGAAGTCACCAAACTTGAGCGCACTCGCATCATGAATATCAATCTAAAAGGGTTACCACAGGGTGAGTGGCGAGATTTTACTGACGATGAGCTAATCGAGTTATTTAAGCTCATTGAGCATTCATCTTCCGAAGACAAGCCGACGAAGAAAGCCCAGTCCAAACCTGCCGCAGAGAAAAAACCGAGTATTAAACGGCCGAAAGTCGCAGAGAAATCTGATGGTAATGCGGCTTCCCGTAAGCGCTTTGCCCAGCCAGGGCGCAAGAAAAAGGGGCGCTAAGCTCGTATAACGGCAGAATAGCGCCGTATGATGATTCCCCGCCTTGCAATGAAGGACGGGGTTTTACTGCACACGGGATAAATAGAATAGAGATACTGCGTCGCTTGATGCCTCTTATCACTTTGACCTAAGGCGATGCTTCGTCTTTCAAATAAGCCAGTCCGCCAAAACCCACATCGAAAGCAACAACTCACCGTGATTTTTACCTGCATCGTAGTCTTCTTAATAAAATAAAACATCATGAACCTATATCTTCTTATGCTGACCCTCAGCCAAGAAAGCGCTGGGCGATTGAATGACCAAGCCGCCAGTTCAAATTGATAAGATTGTTTAACTTTATTGCCGACTTGGTTACCTTTATTTTTCTCTGGCGAGCACTCGGTATTAATGCCGAAAGTCATAACGTTTTATCTGTTTAAAATCAAAGAATTAAACTTAATTCGCAATGATAATAAATAACGATTTTGCGATATTCATCACAATGTCATTAGTAAGAAGTGTGAAGAATATCAATCTGTAATGTCAATTATAGACTATTTATATAAGCACGGAATTACTGCCTTACCAAGCAACTCCGTATACTCTCGACAACCAGGAACAATGGAAATCACCTCGGCGAGTGGTGCTGTACAGATAAACGGAGTTTCACCATTGCAACTGGCATATCAATAACTTGTGTCTTTTGAACCTCAAAAGGTGTTGGGTATGGAAAAGAAAAAAATTTATCTGTTTTGTTCTGCTGGAATGTCCACGTCGCTGTTGGTTTCTAAAATGAAGGCGCAAGCGGAAAAGTATGAAGTTCCAGTCATAATCAATGCGTTCCCAGAAGCGTTAGCGGCGGAAAAAGGCCCAGAGGCCGATGTGATCCTATTAGGGCCACAGATTGGCTATATGCTGTCTGAAATAACCAAAATGTTTCCCCATAAACCTGTTGAAATTATCGACTCGCTTCTCTACGGCAAGGTCGATGGTTTAGGGGTGTTAAAAACTGCGGTGGCCGCCATAAAAAAAGCAAAACAATAATAGGGGATTATCGTGAGCCAATTTATTGCTTCTCTGGAAAAAGTCATCTTACCCTTTGCCGTTAGAATAGGCAGACAGCAACATATTAACGCCATCAAAAACGGATTTATCAGGCTAATGCCGCTCACCCTGACCGGAGCGATGTTTGTTTTGATCAACAATGTGTTCTTGAGTTTTGGTGATGGGTCATTCTTCTACTCGATGGGGGTGCGTTTAGACGCTGATACAATAACCATGTTGAATGGTTGGAAGGGAATTGGCGGGAACGTTTATAACGGTACTCTCGGTATCATGTCGTTGATGACGCCATTCTTTATCAGTATGGCGTTAGCCGAAGAGAAAAAAGTTGATCCTCTGGCCGCCGCGTTGTTGGCGGTTGCGGCCTTTATGACCGTCACGCCATACAGTGTTGGTGATGCTTACGCTGTGGGGGCTAACTGGTTGGGTGGAGCTAATATTATTTCCGGTATTATTATCGGGCTAGTGGTTGCGGAGATGTTTACCTTTATCACGCGCCGCAACTGGGTGATCCGCCTGCCGGACAGCGTACCAACCTCGGTTTCACGTTCATTCTCTGCTGTGATCCCCGGTTTTATTATCCTATCGATTATGGGGGTGATGGCCTATGCCCTTGGCCAGCATGGTACTAACTTCCACCAAGTGATTATCGACAGTATCTCAGCGCCATTATCGAAAATGGGCAACGTCGTAGGCTGGGTATATGTGATGTTCTCCTCCCTGCTGTGGTTCTTTGGGGTGCACGGTGCGATGGCATTGTCTGCGCTGGAAAGTGGCATAATGATGCCATTTGCTCTGGAAAACGTGGCGACTTATACCCAATATGGTTCGGTAGATGCTGCACTGGCAGCGGGTAAAGAGTTCCATATGTGGGCTAAACCATTCGTCGATTCCTACATTTTCCTCGGCGGAACGGGGGCGACTCTCGGCCTGATTATTGCCATCTTGATTGCTTCCCGTCGTGAGGATTATCGTCAGGTAGCGAAGCTGGCAGCACCAGCAAGTATCTTCCAGATCAATGAGCCAATTTTATTCGGTCTGCCGGTCATTATGAATCCACTGCTGTTTATTCCGTTCATTATGATTCAGCCGATATTGGCCATTATCACGTCGGTGGCTTATTACAGCGGCATTATCCCACCGATCACCAATATAGCCCCTTGGACTATGCCCGCGGGTTTAGGTGCATTCTTTAATACCAACGGGAGTATTGCGGCACTCCTGCTAAGTCTGTTTAACCTCGGTATCGCCACGCTGGTTTATCTACCCTTTGTGATTATTGCCAACAAGGCACAGGGTGAGATCGATCGTGAAATTGAAAGTGAAGAAGAGATTGCGAACAGTCTGAAATTCTAATCATTGCGCAGGGTTTATTTATGGCAGGAAGATCCGGGAGCTGGAATGAAATATCAATTTTCCGATGATTTTTGGTGGGGCAGTGCCACCTCGGCAGCACAGTCCGAAGGCGCCGCACTGCGGGATGGCAAGAGCAAAAATATCTTCGATTACTGGTATGAAATTGCGCCGGAACGTTTTCATGACCGAATAGGCCCTGAGAATACCTCAACCTTTTACGATTGCTATAAACAGGATATTTTGCTGTTAAAGGCGCTGGGACATAACACATTCAGGACATCAATATCCTGGTCCCGCTTGATCCCCACTGGCGATGGCGAGCTTAACCCTAAAGCCATTGCCTTTTATCATGCGCTGATCGATAGCCTATTGGCTAATGGCATCACGCCGTTTATCAATCTTTACCACTTTGATATGCCGCTGTGTATGCAGGAAAAAGGCGGCTGGGAAAACCCAGCGGTAGTTGATGCCTACGCCAGATATGCCAAAACCTGCTTTATGCTGTTTGGCGATAGAGTTAAACACTGGTTTACCTTTAACGAGCCGATTGTACCGGTTGAGGCCGGTTATCTGAACGATCTGCATTATCCCTGCATAGTTGATTTTAAACGTGCGGTCACGGTGGCTTATCACTGCGTATTGGCGCATGCCAAAGCGGTGTCAGCGTATCGGCAGTTGAGACAAGGTGGGACTATTGGCATCATTTTAAACCTTAGCCCGACTTATCCTCGTTCTGACAGTATCGAAGACCAGGTTGCTGCACATCACGCGGATTTACTGCTGAACCGGAGTTTTCTCGATCCGGTGACCAAAGGGGTTTATCCGGATGATTTAATTGCCTTGTTGCGACAACATGATTTATTGCCACACATCGAGGCGAGCGACGCTCACTTGATTGCGAGCGGGACGGTCGATTTGCTTGGCGTTAACTATTATCAGCCAAGACGCATTCAGGCGAAAGAAACACCCGTTGTTATTGGACAGGTGAAAACGCCGGAAGATCTATTTAGTTTCTATTTTATGCCGGGTCGGAAA
The DNA here is from genome assembly GCF_000754815.1 of Yersinia ruckeri ATCC 29473. GTDB lineage: Bacteria > Pseudomonadota > Gammaproteobacteria > Enterobacterales > Enterobacteriaceae > Yersinia > Yersinia ruckeri. The sequence continues at coordinate 2,856,486 of NZ_KN150747.1, read as the reverse complement.
ATCAATCCTCACCGTGGTTGGGAAATTTATGAAAAAGGCCTATACGACATACTGAAAGATTTGAAAGAAAATTATGGCAATATTCCCTGCTATATTTCAGAGAATGGCATGGGCGTCGAAGGGGAAGAGCAATTTATCGATGCTACCGGTATGGTTAACGACGATTATAGGATTGATTTTATTCGCGATCATTTGACTTGGCTACATCAAGCCGTGCAAGAAGGCTGCAATTGCAAAGGATATCATTTATGGACCTTTATCGACTGCTGGTCGTGGCTTAACGCTTATAAAAATCGCTATGGATTGGTTCGGTTAAATATGGTTGATCAAACGCGAACATTGAAAAAAAGCGGTTATTGGTTTGCCAATGTCGCCAGACAAAATGGTTTTAACTGACGGAGTAATATCATGTTTGATTTAGATTCTATCGTTGATAATGAAGAAACCAGCAGTGCGCTGGAAGATGTGGTAATGGGGCTGATTATCAATGCAGGCCAGGCTCGCAGCCTCGCTTACAAAGCACTTCAATCGGCTAAAACCGGTGATTTTACTCTGGCCGAGGAATTGATGGCCCAGTCCCGCAAGGCATTGAATGCAGCACATTTGGTACAAACTCAACTGATTGAAGAAGATCAGGGCGAAGGAAAAACCAAAGTCACTTTGGTATTGGTGCATGCTCAGGATCATCTAATGAATGCAATGTTAGCCAGAGAATTGATCACCGAACTGATTGAGTTGCACCAAAAGCTAGGTTGATCCAGATAACATTGAGCTTATGGCTCAGATTCGTCGGTTATTTTGAATACTAAAGTGATGGTGAATAAGATGGAAGTCAGGCTAGTACGTAAAAAAGATTTTTTTGACGACAAAGAATTCCATTTGTTTATTTACAACAAAACAGAAAGTGCCACTGGTTTACATCGGCATGATTACTATGAATACACGCTGATTCTGACTGGTATGTGCTATCAGGAGGTCAACGGCAAGCGCGTATTTTTAGAACGCGGAGACTTTGTTTTTATTCCGATTGGCTCCCATCACCAAAGTTTCTACGAATTTGGCGCGACGCGTATTCTCAACGTCTGCGTCAGCAAAGCGTTCTTTGAAAAACACTATGGCCATTTACTGTTGCGCACTATCGTCGCTTCACAGGCGTATCGTCTGAAAGGGGATTTTCTTTCCTATATCGAGTCGGCTATTTCCGCAGCCCATGTTCAAGACGATGAACTGACGGAGCTATTGGAATTACTGACATTTTATGTGACTAACCGTATTTGCCATTATAAAGAAACCGCCCCCAACGATGATATTCCTCTCTGGCTGAAAACCACCGTGGATAAAATGCATGATAAATCGCAATTTAGTGAGAAAGCCTTGGCCAATATGGTAGCGCTTTCCGGTAAAACGCAGGAATATCTCACCAGAGCGACGCAGCGTTTTTATCAAAAAACTCCGATGCAAATTATCAATGAAATCCGCATCAATTTTGCTAAAACTCAGCTTGAGGTGACGAATTATCTGGTTTCAGATATTGCATTTGAGGCGGGTTACAGTGATAGCACTTTATTTATCAAAAATTTCAAGAAACTGACGTCTTTTACTCCGGGCAACTACCGCAAGAAATTCTACGGCGTTACCGAGCGATTATCCCATTAGTTTTCCGCTCATTTCGCCACAGCGGAATACATTAACAAGGTACGATTAATGGATAAGTTACTGATTGTGAATGCGGATGATTTTGGTCTATGCAAAGGTCAGAATTACGGCATTATTGAAGCCTTCCGACACGGTGTGGTTTCATCAACCACCGCAATGGTGAATGGCGCGGACATTGATCACGCGGCGGAACTCAGCCAGCAAAATCCGGGGTTACCCGTGGGATTGCACTTTGTGCTGACCTATGGACAACCGCTCAGCGCCGTGCCGTCATTGGTTGATGAAAAGGGTAATTTGAGCCAGCTATTATGGCAATATGCGGAGGCAGGAACACTGAATTCGGATGATGTAATAAGAGAGTTGCGTCACCAATTCGAGAAGTTTATTGCTGTTTTTGGTCATGCGCCCAGCCATATTGACAGCCATCATCACGTCCATATGTTACCGCAAATTTATCCAATAGTGGCGGCCTTTGCCCAAGAGAAGTCACTGCCGATACGCCTTGACCGCAATGAAGCCCGGCTCCGGGGTATCCTTCCGGATCATTCACGCAGCACTCAGTGTTTCGACGCCGGTTTTTATGGCGAGCAGATCTCGGAACAATCGTTTTTACAGTTACTGGAACAGGCTGATTTAATCGGCGTAAGTTCACTTGAAATTATGTGTCATCCGGCTTTTATCGATAACAGACTTATGACCAGTGGATATTGTTACCCACGACTGACCGAATTGGACATTTTGACCTCTCCAACGCTAAAGCCAGCCATCGAACAGCACGGCTATCGTCTGGGATCTTTTATTGATTGCTGAGGTTAACCTGATCAACCATGCCGCTTAAAAACCGAATAAAGAAGGTTAATGGTTCATGCTTGCCGCAGTGAAAGCCAGCAGTTCGCAGAACGTAAAGATACCGTTAATACGTGCTTATAGACTCGATATCGCGCTAGAGGAGTAATGAGGCTGACGCTATGATGGGGAAATCAGGCGTGACTGGTTTTATTCAGTAACTTATGACTGCCACTTTTTTCCATTTTAATGATATGGCTGGCATTGGTGGTAGAGTCTTCATAACTTTTCCGTAGTTCTTCCAAGTCATTGCTAGTCGGAACATAGAGGCTACTGGAGCTGGGATATAAAGAAAACGCGTGAGAATTGGTCAACATACCGGAGTCAGTGCCGCTAACAATCACGCAAAGTAGGAATAATATTAGTGGTCTGGATAAGTTTAACATTGGAATACCTTATTTAATTTTCCGAACGTCAGATCTAGAACATATTCTTTAATGACTGTAGTTACGAAAATCAACGTAAAGTTATTTAAAGTCGGCGAAATGTCTTCATCTGACAGCGAAAAACCATCACTCTTGGTAAGAGAGTTCCTGTTCTGTTGTAAATCCAACCTGGCAGAATAATAGGGTGGCTGAGCTGCCTGGAAGATCACCTTTCCAGCAAAAAAGACCGGTTGTTGGCAATATTTTTCAGCATTTTCGATGGGTTACAGTATGTTAATCACAACCATCAGAATGAAAATCCATCCTTTCACTCGTGACGTCAGCGTAGGTGGCGCAGTGTCAGCCGCTAAACTGTCAATCCATTCCTGATAAACATTCAGCATACAATTAGGTTTGAGCCAATTCTTGTTTCGGAACGTCCCAAGAGATTTTTCGTATCAGAATTTTCTTTCTGCTATCCCTGTTCTGTTAAGGCTTGGCTAACATATTTATTTTAATGAATTTTTATTGTCGATGAACTTCACCGCAAAGCAGCACGACATTTGGACGGCGTTGATGAATTTTAGCAGCAACGGCTAGACATTCCTGCCGTGTAGGATATATCTCTTCGGACACCGGAAGAGCGTCACAAGCATCAATTCCGCATGTGCTGACCAGTAGAACAAACCCTATAAGCATACATTCTCCTTAGAGCCTATCCCATTAGGGCTATTTTATTTGCCATTTGAACAGAGTAGTGCTCATCCCTCACATACTACGTGTAAGCTCCGGCTCTTCCGCGCTATCCGTGTTCAAACTGACTGCAACAATTACGCCTACTGGGATCGGCTATCGGTATTCGAAGTATAGCGCGCTTATTTATCGAGTATAGAGGATTGTTGTGGCCTGGCGCTCGCTTTTGAGAATAATAAATAGCTGTAGTAGCAGCGGTAGGGTCACTCCTCTTTGATCGAGTGGCATAGACTATCTTTGAATGAATTATCATGATAATACCCGCTGGGTACAAAAATGGCTCGGGCGGATTATGGTATATTTATTAAGTACTAACCTCAGCGTCACGGGTATTATTCAAATTTTATAGAAAATACCACTGATTATTTTAATGACTAAACGCCAATCGGGTAAAAGCGAAAATAATCTATTAGCCATTTTTCACTATATTATCTCGAATGAGTGAAAGAATTTCACTGTAAGGGTCACACGAGAAAACATACAGCGGATATATTTATGTCTAAACAGCTAGACGTCCAAGTGGGTATTTAATTATTTTTAAAAATAGGGCTTGCTTAAAAGGTAAGGCTATGAGTAAATAGCGTTATCGGTTTGGAACACAGACCTTATGAAAGCAGTTTTAGTAAAGCAGTTCACAGTATTAGCGTTATCCTCACTAGATATCTCTTCACCGCGAAACTCCTTCTTTAGTGCCCCATAAGAAACAACTGAATAACAAGCCTCTTTTGCCTTATGGCAGCGACAAAAAATAAATGAAGGAAGTATCAATGTCTAATAAAATGACTGGTTTAGTAAAATGGTTTGATGCGGGTAAAGGTTTTGGCTTTATTACCCCAACTGATGGTAGCAAAGATGTGTTTGTGCATTTTTCTGCAATTCAGAGCAACGATTTTAAAACCCTGGACGAAGGCCAGAGCGTAGAGTTCTCGATTGAGAATGGCGCTAAAGGTCCTTCAGCCGCCAATGTTGTTGCTGTTTAAATAACGCAATAACGGAGAGAAAGGTTCCGATAGCGATGACGGGTTTCCCTGAGCAGTGAATATTTCTCTCCCGTAAAATAGTGTTAACGGTTTACCGTAAAAGTTATGTCAGCAGTGTGAGTAAAGCAGTTCTCCGAACAAGTGTTATCAAGTGATACCTTCTCCGTGAATGCCCTTCCAACGCGCCATATAAATAAAAAAACCGACAATAAATGCCTTATGGCAGCGACAAAAAAATAAATGAAGGAAGTATCAATGTCTAATAAAATGACTGGTTTAGTAAAATGGTTTGATGCGGGTAAAGGTTTTGGCTTTATTACCCCAACTGATGGTAGCAAAGATGTGTTTGTGCATTTTTCTGCAATTCAGAGCAACGATTTTAAAACCCTGGACGAAGGCCAGAGCGTAGAGTTCTCGATTGAGAATGGCGCTAAAGGTCCTTCAGCCGCCAATGTTGTTGCTGTTTAAATAACGCAATAACGGCCGGCCGATACGGCTAATACCGATATTTCTGAGTCAATCAGCTCAGTCAAAATAAAAAACCGCCTTGAGCGGTTTTTTTATTTTGAGGTGAACCTGAATAGTTTTTATGTTTAAGCACGGAAATTTTATCGAAATAAGATTAGGGTTTAATAACTGAAACTAGTAATAACATCGGACGTTCTTTTTCTTCTGCCAATGCCGGTTGCTCTGCAATTTGCTGTGCCGTTGGCCCCCACTCTTCAAGCCGGGTTAATCTAAACCCAGCTTCGATCAACAGATTAATATAGGTTGCCAGAGTCCGGTGCTGCTTAATAACACCATCAGCCAACCAATTGGTAATGCGGTCACCTTCATCCTGATAACGATTAACCGGCCACGACTTCTGACCTTTACTATCAGTCAGCCAACCTTGCTTATTCGGAGCGGTGAAAATAGGGTGTTCTACGGAGAAAATAAATTTTCCGCCGGGCTTAAGCGAGCGATAAATGACATTGAATAAATCACTCAAATTAACGAGATAGTGCAACGCTAATGAACTGTAGGCCAGGTCATGGCTATTTTCTGGTAACTGAAGTTGTTCAAGATCTTGTCGTCGATAGGTTATTTTATCATCACGGGTCATTTCATGGGCTTTGGCCAGCATTTTTTCTGAAACATCAAGACCCAATATATTGCTAGCACCTTGTTCTCGGGCATAACGGCAAAACCAGCCATATCCACAGCCTAAATCAACCACCTGCATGCCGCACATATCCGGTAACATATTGGCTATTGAACTCCACTCGGGCGCACCGTTCAGCCCCTGAATTGAGCGATTTAACTGTGCATAACCGGCGAAAAATACCGGATTATCATAGATATTTTGAGCCATATTTACTCCAAAAATTAATTGAATAAAATTTATCAGGCATCCTATCACTATGCTATCGCATTATTACCGGCAGTCTAGCTGAGAAGTTATTGACGGCAGCTTTTTCAGATTGGCTCTTAACACGAGATTATCAGATTATTTAGCTGGCATTCAGATTGCGGTATTGATCTATAAAATAATAACGTTGCCGGTATGAGCCAGTATCCTTCAGCGATACGATATCGACGTGTTACCAACCAAAACGCGCACCACCATCGGTGGAGTTATCTTGTTGTCCGCGTTGTTGCACCTGTTGCATACGATGATCGATTTGGCCGCGATCATTGAGTACTGGACCTGAATTCATATGGTTACCGTGACATTTGGCAGAAGCTTTATCGTAGCATGGGGAGTGGGTGTCAGAATAACCAGCACAACCGGAAAGTAACACGCTGAAGGTCACTACGACTGCAAATTTGATATCCATTAATTCATTCCTAAGTCCATTTACGTTATTGTCCTACGCTGGGGTGAATATATCAGCAACATTAATCATTTTACTGCCAGTTTGCCGCGAATGCTATCGTGAAAACTTGAAGCATTATTTAATTGTAGGGCAAGCAAGGCAATATATTATTAATGTTATCGGATGCGGAAAAATAAAGAGAGGCGTTATGCAAGTGAGAAAGGCCAGGGTAGAGGAGGCTGAAGCACTATGGGCGTTAAGAAATGATGCACTGAGAACCGGTTGCCAGGGCGTTTATGACGCCGAAACGCTTGCGGCATGGACGCCGGATAATATGCCTTCGGGATTTCTTCCCATGATACAAATTCATCCATTTTTTGTGGTTGATGATGAATGGGGAACATTTCCGGTGGGTTCCGGTTTTCTGGATCTCACCAATCATCGGGTGGAAGCCGTATTCACTTTATCGAGCTACCAGAGAAAAGGGGTCGCGTCATTGATAATGAATGCCATAAAGCACGAAGCCATTGCACGGGGAATCAGAACCCTCAAACTTTCGTCCACACCTAATGCGGTTGCATTTTATCAACACCATGACTTTACCTTACTGAGGCAAAGCCGCTATTTTTCCCCTTTGGCCCAAAAGCATCTGGATTGTTTTTTGATGCAATGGTGTGTGGCCGAATCTGATATTGAATAATCGGGGGTGAATAAGTCTCACATTGAGGAGATTATGTATCTGCATTTTTCGATTTTGTGATCATCCAAATCATCTATTGTAAACGTAGGTGAGTGCTTGGTAGTTGCTGTGGGACAGTGCTCATTCTGGATAGCAGGTTTTGCTAGCTAGGTATAATGGTGTTTACTATTGAACGTTTTTTCAGCGTTACGACCATTTTTTTGTATTAAAGTACCACCGCATTTTTTTCAGTGGCAAGATTATCTGATTCCATCAGGAAAGACTTACGCAGAGCGTAAAACTGTATTAGTGTGATATGCCTGCAATGAGAGCATTGTATTATAATATTTCGGTCTATATTTATGTGGGCCGAATAGCTAACGTGCCGGGTTCGCCCATAAAAAAGCAGAATAATTTTGTTGCTGTGCGAATTTTAGCATGACTTTACTTATCGGTTAGTAATTGGGTTTAGAAGGAATCTGGCGTGACGAAAATACGGGTGGGTGTGATTTTTGGTGGTAAATCGGCTGAACACGAAGTGTCATTACAATCGGCAAAGAATATTGTTGATGCGATCGATACGGAAAAGTTTGAAGTCACCTTGTTAGGGATTGATAAACAAGGCCAGTGGCACGTCAATGATGCGTCCAGCTATCTTTTACACGCGGAAAACCCCGCGCTGATTGCGCTTAATCATTCCAATAAAAATGTTGCTTTAGTGCCGGGTCAACAACAGCGACAACTGATTGATGCGAACAATGCATCGGCATTGTCGCAGTTGGACGTTGTTTTCCCGATTGTGCATGGCACATTAGGTGAAGACGGATCGCTGCAAGGGCTATTGCGGATGGCGAACATGCCTTTTGTCGGTTCGGGAGTGGTTGGTTCGGCGGCTAGTATGGATAAAGATGTTACCAAACGCTTGCTCCGGGATGCCGGGTTGAATATCGCGCCTTTTATCACGCTGACCCGCGCCAATCGTGAGCAATATGGTTTTGAGCCAGTGCGAGAAAAACTGGGTTTACCGCTGTTTATCAAACCGGCCAACCAAGGTTCTTCCGTTGGTGTAAGTAAGGTGTGCAGTGCGGAGGAGTTTACCGCTGCTGTTGAACTGGCATTCAGCTTTGACCATAAAGTTCTGGTTGAGTCAGCCATTGTAGGTCGTGAAATAGAGTGTGCGGTTTTGGGTAACGATCAGCCGAAAGCCAGCCTATGCGGTGAAGTCGTGATTAGCGATGAATTTTACTCTTACGATACTAAATATATTAGTGATAGTGGCGCGCAGGTTGTTATTCCGGCGGTGCTTGATGCGCAGGTTAGCGATAGGATTCGGGCGGTTGCGGTGGAGGCTTTCCGTACGCTGGAATGCCTGGGTATGGCGCGGGTTGATGTTTTCCTAACCCCAGATAATAAAATTATTATCAATGAAATAAATACACTACCTGGTTTTACCAATATCAGTATGTATCCGAAACTGTGGCGCGCGACCGGCATTGATTCTACTGAGTTGATCACGACCTTGATCGAACTGGCGCTGGAGCGGCATCAGCAGGATCAGGCATTAAAAAGCTCGATCTCTTTGAACGGCTAACAGAAGTTGGATTCTTGTCGAAGGCTGCCTGATCGCAGCCTTTTTGCCGATGCATTTAGGCAAGGTTATTTATTCGGATAACTCGGTTAACGCGGCGTAGATAGGCAACCAAAGGGTAAGAGCTACTGTCATGTGATGGATAATTGGTTACGGTGTAACTTAATATTCAGAGCTGATGGCGTGATACTAGAAACTCCATGATCGCCATTATATATCGCCATCATGAAGTTTCTTATTTCGTCTTACAGATGTTTTTTCGCGAAGTTCATAATATCTTGTTTAAAATCGCTCAATTTTTTCTCCGGTGATTTTTTACACAGTTCGAAAACTTTAGGCGTCACTACCGTGTCGGTTTCCTGAAAATCGACATTTTTATATTGAGTGCCATCGTTCAGTACCCAGAACACTACTGGAGTAGCGCTTTTAGGGTTCAGATCGAGAAATTCCTGGCAGGTCATGTCTTTTGGCGTTGTAGATGTTGCTGGAGTCGCCGCGAATGCTGCGGTTGCGGTACATAGCAGTAATGCGGTTAATGAAACGTTACGAATGGATTTTAATAACATATCGTTTTCCTTATCATTTACGTAAAAATAACAAATGATGTGATCAAGCTGTTATTCAACATCTGGTCTTCAAGCATGGACCAAGAATTGGAATAATTCCAGCAATTAAATTTTCCGATTGTTTTTATATCTCAATAAAATAATACACATTAGTTATTATACATGTTGCAATTATAATAATAAACCCATGACTATTTTTCTTTTCCTCCGCTATCCTCCTCAGGTTTAAATCATAAAATTAACATAGCATTGTATTCTAATAAATGCGATTAGCATTTAAATACCCGTGTAATCATAATTTACATAAGATTGAGTTTGCATTAAGAATGTAATATTTTGAAACTTATCTAGCGGTATTAATGAACGATGTGCAGGGTTGATGTTAATTGACTGAGGGTTTAATGCTTGGTTTTTTTTGGATACATAGGGAAGAGTTATGCATAAAACAATCATATATATTAATTTATTTATTATGCTATGTGCGGCTAAAAATGCGCTGGCGGATGTTAAAAATAACGAGTTATCAAGAGGATATAAAGAAGAGATGCCGGGGTCTATTGAGTATACTCCTATAGAAGACACGCCCCCAGCGGTCTCGCTGTATAATATAGGGAGCGGTACTTTACTGTATAGCTATGAGTATGAACCTAATGAATATCTCTCGGCAGATTACGCGTATAGCCTGAATGCTAGCTGGAATAAAAATGCAAATTGGAAAACCATATATAATGAAAATGGCACTTTGTCGTTAAAGAATGAGTATTCCGGTCTGTGTCTGCAAAATTATTTTCGTGGATATCAAGTTATTGAGAATCACTGCGATTATGCTTTATCTTCACAGCAGATCAATATGGAGTTAGTTGATACGGGCGCAATATTATTACGTTTTAATAGCAATAGTGACTGTCTTTATATTTATCCAGGTGTACGTCACTATTATGCATATAGTGACGTATGTAAAGGCAATGATTTTTATTATTACTGGACCATCGTTCCACCACTAAAAAAATGATAGTTATGGCTGGAGGTGAGAATGAAGAAATATGTAATCAGGATGCTTATAGCCGGAGTGATTGGTTATGGTGCCAGAGCCGATGCTGTTGTCACGGATTACAAACTGTCAACCTGGAATATTCAGGGCGCATACAGCGGTGCAGGCAGTAATTCTAAATGGGTTACTGGTATTAAGTGTATGTTTTTGCTTGAAGGGATACAAATTGTGGCGATCCAGGAGGCGGGAGCCAGGCCGCCTTCGGCACAGCCTACCGCTGTTCCAGGAACCGCCGGTGGCGTTCCGCTACAGCGCCTCTCTGGCGGGCAGCATTCATCAACCAATCCACAGCGTCGAGGTGTGATTTCTGATATTGAAGAATCCATCTGGCGGCCGGGAGGCGAGCGTGGGGGGCAGATTTATATCTATCATTTAAATAATGATATTCGCGTTCATCGGCTCAATATCGCCATTGCGTCGCGCATTAGAGCCGATGAGATCATTATTGTTCCGCCGATGGAGGCGGGGGCGAATGTCCGACCAACATTAGGCATCCGAATTAACAATGACTACTTCTTTAACTTGCATGCCGGGGCGCATCCCCATAACGAAGCTTCGCAGATTGTCCGTTTTATCGACAGTTTTATGACTAATGATGTGTTGCCACAAAGACCTGAGGCCAGTTGGGTTATTATGGGAGATTTTAATCAATCGCCGGATAGCCTGCGAGCCTCGTTATCTTCCCCCAGTGCGGGTTTGACCAATCACTATAACGTGGTCGGTCCAGTGATGCGGACACACGAAAGCGGCCATGCATTGGATTATGCCGTGTTTGGCGTACCTCACGGCATTGCCCGATTATCTGCGGCACCACCGGTTTCTGCCATGATGACTCATATATCTGATCATGTTGCTGTTAGATTTACCGTTCATAAATGATTAATAGTTTTGATGTATTGTTGCTGGGGTAGTCCATTATAATGATTTTTTGGGATCGTTGACTTACGTCATAAAAGAAAAGCAAATGATATGATATATCGTTATCTAAACCCAGTGTATAGGCGCTTTTCCGAGGAATTCTTGACATCGTGCTACGGGATTATGCTGATGTAGAGGATGATTAAGAATTGGCTGTAAAGCATGATTTGGTTGATAAAACTCCAAGGTTACACAACTATTTATCTGGACTATTTTTTTGATTATTACCAGTTATAAATTCTAAACGGTCTGCTTTTGTGATGATGCGCTCAGTAGCAGATTTAGAGTTAAGCATCTGTAAATAAATGTTTGGCTATGTTATCATTTGCTCCTCATTACATTAATTTTTTTAATGCAATGGGGTTTTTGGTTAATCAATTTATATATTCAATAATAAGTGAGTTTGATTTATGGGGTTACGTTATTTTTACCTGAATAGCCTGCGATTTTTCGCAAGGAAGACGGTTGGCTCCCGTTGTAAAAGTGACCAGCCTTGTAAAAAAGACACATTACTTAATCTGCAATTAGAATCATTTTTGAGTGCAGAAACGCAAGTGGCGATTATTACCACCGATCTGGAAAACCGTATCCGTACTTTTAACATTGGCGCGGAAAGAATGTTTGGTATCGACAAGCAGGAAGTGCTGGGGCATCAGATCACGGATGTGATCTCCGTGGATTCAGATCGTGGTGAGCAAGCTAGTGTTTCAGGTCGGGAAAATGCCCAACCTGAAGCCAGTGAGTGGCTTTATCAGCGTAAGAATGGCGAATCATTTTGGGGGACGCTGAGTCTCCATGTCATTAATGACGATCAGGGAAAGCCTATCGGTTATATCAATCTTATCTCTGATATTTCGGAGCGTAAGGAATTACTGATAAAACTCGAAAATAGCCAAAAATTGATGAATCGTTTGACGCGCAATATTCCGGCAATGATTTATGCCTACTATTTAAGTGCGGAAGGTGATTCATATTTTAAATATTGTAGTGACGGTATCAAAAAAATATTCGGTCTTTCACCGCAAGAGGTTATCAATATACCCAAGCATGAAAATCCGATCTTTTCGCTGATTCACCCAGCGGATAGGGTTATGCTGCGCCAGCAGTTAGAGATTTCTCAGCGAGATTTATCCGTATGGAGCTGCGATTTCCGGGTAACGTTACCGCAGAAAGGTATGCGTTGGCTGCATGGGGAATCTTTTCCAACCCAAAGTGCTAACGGTATCACCGTATGGTACGGTTCTTTTTTTGATATTACCGAATTAAAACAGTCAGAATCTATTCTGAAAGCACTGGCCCAGACCGATGTGCTTACGGGCGTGGCAAATCGCCGCCATTTCGACGAGATCTACCGCCAGACTTGGCAAATGAGCCAGTCTTCGGGGGAATCTCTTTCCGTACTCATGATTGATTTTGATAATTTTAAAAGTTTCAATGACCTCTATGGTCATGGCCGTGGTGATATCTGTCTGAAACTGGTGGTTGAAACCTTATCGTCAGCGATTAGAGAGAATACCGATGTACTCGCTCGCTATGGTGGCGAAGAGTTTATCGTGCTGCTGTCACCGTGTAATAGCGAGGAAGCCTGGTTGGTGGCTGAACGAATGAGATACTCGATTGAAAAGCTCGATATTCCTCATGCGGTATCGCCGAAAGGTAAGGTTACAATCAGTATTGGCGTGGCGACCATCGTTCCAACCCTCGGTGGGCTAACACCCGCCGAGGTTTCAGATTGCGCGGATAAAGCGTTGTATCGAGCTAAGATAGCAGGGAAAAACCGTGTCGAAGCGATCCTGCTGTAAATACGCAGAGAAGGTGAAGAGAAGCAAAAGAGTAGGGTAGAGCAGGGAGATAAATGCTCTACCCATACACTTAATCGGGATTCTGAATCGAGCGCAGACGCTCTTCCTCTTCGGCAATAACGGCTTTGATTTCATCCAGCACCGACTCGACATCGGCGGCATGGGCACTTTCTTCAAAGTGACCGGTTAATTGCGTATCAGGGCGTAGTTTACCATCCTCATATAATGCCCACATTTCTTTGGCATACTTACGGCCCAACAATTCTGGCGCATATTGGCCGTAATAGCTGGTCATATTGCCGACATCACGTTCCAGCATTGATTTTGCATGATTATTGGCCGCGGCATTCACTACCTGCGGTAAATCGATAATCACTGGCCCGTTGGCATCCATCAGAACATTAAATTCGGAAAGATCGCCATGCACCAATCCGGCACACAACATTCGTACCACATACTGAATGACCAGTCCGTGGTCGTGCACAGCCTGTTCAGGCGATAGCGGGACGTCACTTAGCCGTGGTGCAGCCAGCCCGTCTTCATCGGTAACCAGTTCCATCAGCAGCACGCCATCCAGGCAGGCATAGGGTTGAGGAACCCGAACACCGGCATTGGCCAACAGATACAGAGCATCCACCTCAGCGGTTTGCCAGGTATCTTCCTGCTGCTTACGGCCAAATTTAGAGCCTTTAGCCATGGCGCGGGCATCGCGGCTGTTTCTAACTTTGCGCCCTTCCTGATATTGAACGGCTTGTTTAAAGCTGCGGTTTTCCGCTTCTTTATACACTTTGGCGCAGCGAATATCTGAACCGCAACGTACTACATAAACGTCGGCTTCTTTGCCACTCTTCAATCGGCGGATGACTTCATCAACCAAGCCGTCATCAACCAAGGGTTGGATTCGTTTTGGAATTTTCATGGCGTCCTTTTACCCTATTTAAGCCTGCGATGGAATGGCTTTGGCCGAATTTTCCTCCAGTTTACCACCCGCAATACCTGACGGGTGATTTTTAGGGGGATCAGACCGTGCTAAACTGCGCATGGTGCAAACGGGCGTAAGTGCCTTGACGGGCCAATAAATCCTGATGATTCCCTTGTTCAACAATGCCGTCCTTATCCACCACGATAATCCGATCCGCATTTTGGATCGTCGCCAGACGGTGGGCGATCACCAGCGTGGTTCGGCCATGAGACAGCTCAATAAGCGCTTGTTGAATGGCTTGTTCAGTGGCGGTATCCAGTGCTGAGGTGGCTTCATCCAAGATTAAAATTGGCGGATTTTTCAGGAAAATGCGTGCGATAGAAAGACGTTGTTTTTGCCCCCCGGAAAGTTTGACTCCGCGTTCGCCGACCAGCGTATCCAGTCCCTCCGGCAGCGTGTTAATCAACTCATCCAGTTTGGCTTGTTGCGCTGCCCGCATAATTTCGTGATCGCTGGCATCTAACTTACCGTAGGCAATATTTTCCCGAATAGTGCCACCGAACAGAAATACATCTTGCTGAACGATACCAATATTGTTGCGTAAAGATTGCTGAGTCATGTTTCTGATATCAATACCATCAATGGTAATGGTTCCAGAATCAATCTCATAAAAACGCGGCAACAACGAACAGAGGGTGGTTTTCCCCGCCCCCGATGGGCCAACAAAGGCAACGGTTTCACCGGCTCGGATATGCAAATTCAGATCGGTGAAGATTGGGCTGCTGGAGGTATAGCCAAAATTGACGTTTTGATAGCGAATATCACCCTGCAAATGACCGACCGTCTGTGCATCTGGGTTATCCTGAATATCGGGCGCAGTATCAATTAAATGCGTGAAGCGCTTAAAACCAGCAATACCTTTCGGATAGCTTTCCAGTACCGAGGTGATTTTGGCCACTGGGCGGAAGAAAACTTCGACCAACAGCAAGAAGCCAACAAACCCGCCATAACTAAGTTGTCCTTCAATGACATACCAAGTGCCAAACACCATAACAATCAACTGTACCAGGCGGGTACTGAGGTAGCTTAGAGTCATGCTGGTTGTCATAATGCGATAGGCACGTAACTTGGTGGTGCGATAGTTTTCGTTATCCTTGGCAAAAAGTTTCTTTTCGTGTGACTCATTGGCAAAGGCTTTTACCACCCGGATACCACCAATACTTTCTTCGATTCGCGCATTAAAATTGCCGACCTGACCAAATAACTTACGCCATGTATCGGTCATTTGCGAACCATAGCGGCTCACCATGTATGTCATGCACGGCACGATAACAATGGTGATCAATGCCAATGGCAAATGTACCAGTGCCATCAGAATAAATGCGCCAATGAACGTCATCACAGCAATAAACAGATCTTCCGGGCCGTGATGAGCGATTTCGCCAACCTCCTCAAGATCTTTGGTGACGTGGGTAATGATATGACCCGTCTTGGTGTTGTCGTAGTAGCGGAAGGAGAGTTTTTGCAGGTGGCTGAAAGCCTGTCGGCGCATATCGGTTTCAATCCCGACGCCTAAAGCGTGACCCCAATAGTTAACTACCGCCATGAGTGCAGTATTAAGGAGATAAATCAGTAGCAAGCCTGCGGCAGCCCACAGAATCAGTGACCAGTTTTGATCCGGCAGCAATTTATCAATAAAGGTTTTGACTGCCATTGGGAAACCCAGTTCCAGCAATCCAGCCAGAATGGCACAACCAAAATCAAGAAGGAAAAGTCCTTTATACGGGGCGTAATAAGCGAAAAAACGGCGGAGCATCAATGCTTCCCTTTAAGTCTGAGAAAGATATATGAGCCAATCGCTCATTACCAGTTCGCAGCATAATAAATTTAAATGATTATTAATAGCATCTCTTCTAGGTCATAGAGCCTAAATTGATAACTTGTGACGGCTTGATCATGCACTTAGGAGTATTACTCATATACTCAGTGAAAGGGATATCCGTCTAACGACATGACTCTTCACTGGGAGCATCATCTATGCCAACATCCGCAATTAAAAAACTCTCATTATGGTCGTTAACCTCATTGGTGGTGGGATCGATGATCGGCGCGGGTATCTTCTCCCTTCCTGCAACTTTTGGGCGCGCCACCGGTGGCTTTGGAGCCATGATCGCCTGGTTTATCGCTGGTGGCGGTATGTTAACGTTGGCCTTTGTGTTTCAGACGCTGGCTCAACGAAAACCGGAACTGGATGCCGGGGTGTATATTTATGCGCAAAAAGGCTTTGGCGACTACGCCGGTTTTGCTTCGGCTATCGGCTTTTGGGCTGGAGCCTGTATCGGTAGCGTCTCGTATTTCGTGCTGATTAAATCTACCTTGGGTGCTTTCTTCCCTATTTTGGGTGACGGTAATTCTCTTTCGGCGGTGTTGATTGCCTCGATGATTCTCTGGAGTTTTCATTTTATGGTGTTGCGGGGTGTCAAAGAGGCGGCAACCATTAATACTATTGCGACTTTCGCTAAAGTTATTCCTATCTGTATTTTTATCATCGTGTTGATTTTTGCTTTTGACAGCCATGTTTTTGTGCAGAATTTCTGGGGAACTCAGGTGCCTCAAAGTGGGGCAGATATGGCTCATTGGGATGATTATGGTTATGTCGGATATGCCGCCACAGAAATAAATTCGTCTTCTGTTTCTTTATTTACTCAGGTGCGCAGTACCATGTTAGTGACGGTATTCGTATTTGTCGGTATTGAAGGCGCGAGCGTCTACTCCCGCTATGCCAGAGAGCGAAAACACGTCGGCATCGCTACGGTTCTCGGTTTTATAGGCGTGCTGTGCTTATTGGTGCTGGTAACGATGTTATCTTACGGCGTGCTATTACGTTCGGATCTGGCGGGGTTGCGCCAGCCGTCAATGGCGGGTGTCCTGGAACATATTGTTGGCCGCTGGGGTGCAATATTTATCAGTATTGGCCTGATTATCTCGGTAATGGGTGCTTATCTTTCGTGGACACTATTGGCAGCCGAAGCGCTTTATTCCGCGGCTAAAAGCCACATTCTGCCAAAGGTATTAGCGAAGGAAAATAAACGTGGGGTGCCTTTTGCCGCCGTATGGATGTCGAATATTTTTATACAGTTTTTCTTAATTGTTACGTTGTTCACGGAATATGCCTTTCAACTGGCGTTAGAGCTAACCAGCTCATTGGTTCTGATTCCCTATTTATTGGTGGCGGCTTACGGTTTAAAGCTGGCTTGGCGTGGTGAAACCTATGAGATGGATAAAACCGATCACAAGAAAGACCTGATTATTGCTGGTATTGCAACCTTGTATGCTTTACTGATGGTCTATGCCGGAGGCTTGAAATACGTCCTATTATCGGCAGTCATTTATGGGCCGGGTACGTTATTGTTTATTCTGGCAAAAAGGGAGCAGCACATGCCTGTATTTACTGTCATCGAAAAAATGCTGTTTGCTGTAGCCATTGTTGCCGCTGCCGGCGCCATTTACGGGCTGGTTATCGGCTATATCAGCCTGTAGCTTGTTTGATGCAACTGCGTTATTTTATTTGACGGATATTTTACCGTTTTAACGCTTGGCTATTCCTGTTGGTTTAATGCTTAGAGCAAAATAGTGTTTCAATAGATTATCGTTATTAATCTATTCTGTTTGGTGGCCGATTTCGTCTATTCCAGGGCTTGATCTATAACCTAGACTACGACAGGATCTATGGGCATGAAATGGTCAGCTTGCCTTTTTTGTAATGACATGACGGATTTATCACTAAGCAGATAATGGCTGATAGTGAGTAGATTAACAGGTAATTTCTTGAAAAAAGAACCAAGCCCTATCACCGTTGATGATTATCAGTCCGGCATTGGCGACGCGCATTTTGCATTGGTTGTGTTGCTGGCAACATCAGGCATGCTGGTGGTGATAACCTTGGCGGTAATTTTATGGATTGTGTGACGGTGAGTCAGGCAAAGGAGATTGTGTGGAGAAAAATTTGTTTGATGACAATAAGGCTATAGCGCTGATTGGATTATTAACTGCGGCGTTAATTGTCGTCACCGTTATGTTTACCATGACTTATATGGCGGAGCGTCAGCGTGATAAAGCGCAGTCCATTGATATTCAGAGTTGTTATCTGCAAAATAAGTAACCCCATCATGACGCGCCAAGCCAGTGTCACGTTGGCTCTATGATTGGGGAGAGGCTGGTTTTAGTTAGGGTTTGCCTATCAGTCGTTTTTTGTTGCATAAAATCATTCTGGAAATAGTTACGCCAACTTCTGCTGTATACTGTACAGCGGCGGGACAATATTCAAATCAATGGCAGTATTCTGCCTGAAATCATATGGTGTAATGCCATAACGTTTTCTGAACATGTAGGTAAAGTGCGACTGCGAACCAAAGCCAAAGTCGAGTGCAATGTCAAAAATGGAGGTATCGCTACTTCTCAGTTGGTATACCGCACCAGCCAGCCTTCTTTCCCGGATATATTTACCCAGAGATATGCCGGTGACCTCTTTGAATATCTTCTGCATGTGCCAGAGTGAATAGCCGGAATACGCAGCCAACTCTTCCAAATGGATAACCCGACCAAGGTGAGTTTCAACCCATTTGCTGAGGGCGCAGACTAACGAGAGATGATTTTCTTGCAGCATTATTCAGTCTGTTTTGAGAATGAGAGTGATGCAGTATACACAAGTTAAATCCAACAAGACAAAACCTCCACGATGTTCCCGATTAACGCCTAGTATTAAACCAGACTCCTGACAAACCTCGAAGGGAATACAGATAGAGAGTCAAGCGACTACGCGAGGGATGGCACAAAATGAGCAACAAGGAAGTATTAATGATGTCTTGATGATCTGCCTATTTTTACCGTGGTGAGCACGGGGTCATTAATCTCATTAGACCGCTCTATTTATCAAAGGAGGTATAAAAACGGGTAATAAAAGGAGTAATGTTGATGCTAAGGGGATTCTCCCCGAGAGATTTGTCGCTTCCGGTCAACAAAAATCAAAATTGATGAGGTGATCGCATGTTAATAACAGTGATGATGACTCTGATAGCGGTAGTTGGTGTTGCTATATTTTTACGAATGCCAGTGATGATTTTGGATAAAGGCAAACATGTTGGAGGTAAGGAATTGTGATAGCAGGATTATTATTATGAATTTCGTTTCTGAACCAGGTGATTTAGTGATCTAAACCCTGGTTTTTTTATTTCTCTCTCTCTCTTTTATCTTGTCTTCCGTAGTTCCCTCTCTGGTGGTCTTTCCTGTAGGCAGTACTGATGCCGCACTCGGCACTTTTTGTTTTTATCGCGAAAGTTGACTGGTTTACCTCAAATTATCTTAATACAGATTATTCCGTTGATGGCACCCAGACCGAAGAAAAGTTGTTGGGGGCATGATATTCTTGTGCCATTGAGCTACCAATTAGGAATTGTATTGTGTCAGAACTATTAACTAATGATCAGGAACTGGTTTCGGACTTAGTTGCCTGTCAGTTGGTCATTAAGCAGATTCTTGATGTGATCGACGTTATTGCCCCAACCGAGGTTCGTGAAAAAATGTCCCATCAGCTTAGGAATATTGATTTCTCTACACATCCGGCGGGTGCGGATCCGGTTACCAAACGGGCTATTGAAAAAGCCATTGCGCTTATCGATCTGAAATTTACCCAGAGTTAAAATTAAAACCCGCACGGTGCGTGGTGCGGGTTTTATAATCGGACTATTCGACTATTGTCGTGACTTTTTTTAGGATCGGGCAATCGGTTATACCGATAAAACCGTTGTCACCGTTGATAAATTGGGCAGTCACGATATTCCTGGCAGTCAGGTATTTACATTGTAAGCCTAAACCTGCGGCATTCTTTTCGCTGCCAATAAGAACGCCATATCCTGTAAAAAGCAGCGCAAGATAGGCAATGAGAAAAATAAGTGCGAGTCTGAGAATCATAGAAGGCTCCGTAGGATGTATGGTTCTTAATCGATTACAATATTAATGATAACTTTACCTGACTGGCCTAGACCAGTTTATACAAATAATCTTAAACTGGTAGAGACCCCAGCATTTCCGTGCTGTCGGTATCCTGACTAACAGTAACAATTGCGCCTATAATGATAGGCTTTGGCCCACACGATAACAGAGAATGTTATTTTAGTTAGGCATTGTTAATGCTTGGCCAAAATAGAGTCGATGAAAATATTTTAAAGGTGCCTGATGTGAAGATTAAAAAACTTGTTGCAACGGTATTTCTGATTGCCGTTTGTTGCTTGTTTTATCTGTTGGCTTTAGACAGTTACTGCGATCAAGGTGGTTCTTTCTCTAATGGAATTTGTTCTATTACCTCCATCGTACCTTGGTAAATAAATAGGACGAAAAGCTATGGTTGTATCGCTGAAAGGGCGGTTTTCTGTTTATCGGTAGACTTTTCAGTCTCAGTTTATTTTCTGAACCCGCTAATGACCGTGGCGAGTGGTAAGATAATGTTTCAGTTTCGTATGCAATAGGGTTGTCAATGTACAATACAAGTATGGATGCAGTGGGCGTGGCCTCAATAGGTGTATCACTGCTGATGATTATTCTCTTTTTGATTGTTTGGTTCTTTGTCAGTCGGGCCAGCGTACGTGCCAATGAGCAAGTGCAGTTACTGCGTGAAATTGTCGAACAGCAAAAACAGCAAATTGAGCTGTTGAATGTATTGTTGCGTAATACTCAGGGAGACTGTCAGGGCGCCTCAGATAGTGATATGGTTGATACGCTGGATTTTAAAGGCTTCATCCCCGAACGCTGATTATTCCTCCGGCACTGTAGTGACATTAGCCACCGGTTTAATACGCTAGACTACAGTGCCAGCCCGCTATTTCAATTCTTTGCCCTCATTATACATAACCAGCTTTAATCATAAGCTTGGGTCAATTGTCATAAATATGTCTTATTCTTCTCCTAATCTAGCCAGAATACTCCGGCCTAAGGGTTAACCTAGATGATTAAATGGTATGAAGAAAGCGATGCTGAAGTGAACCGAAATATTGCGCTGCTAACCGGTGAAGATCCCGATAAATGGTATCCCTACGGTGGCGTCAAAGGCAAAGATTATTGCAAAAACCCCTCTGATGCTTGGCCGATTATTTGCGCTCACAAGATAGGCATTCATTCCCCAGATAATAATAGTGGCAACCAATGGCATGCGCGTATTACTACCTCTCAGGGCGAATGGCTGGCTCGCAGTGTCAGTCCGTTGCGGGCGGCGATGATTTGTTTTTTATTAAGTCAGGACATTGAGCGAACCGCCATGTAACAAGCTGGCAGAACCGCTGCCAATTTCGAGACAGGGCAAAGTGCGTTATCCATATTTTGGCAAGTCATCTTTCGATGGAGCTGATAATGAAACGTATCATTAAAGGGGATATGAATTTATCCCATTTGGTCATTGCACATACGGCGATTGATCATCACCAACAGTCCTATGGTGATCGTCGTCAAGGCTGGCCATCAACCTACCTTGTTCGTTATAAAAATAATCGAGTGGCCGTTGAAGTTGTAACCCGCCGTCAATCTTATGTCGCTACATTGATGATTGGTGCTCGTAACTTGAGTAAATTGTGCAATATTCCCTCTCTGTCCCTTTAAATATCCTGCTTCTAGTATTGGTGCTTATTGCCTGGAAGCATACAAAATACTGATACTAAAAATAAGATTGTCGGGTTTATCACAATTTCATGGCTGATAAACCCGATCCCCGTTGTCGGCGCGAAATGCCTTTATTCTTGATGCTACCGGGTTTAAATGTTAAAAAGCCGCCGCGGCTTTATTTACGGACAGTCAATTTTTCTCGCCTGGTGCGGGCAAAATTGCGGCAGAGGATACGATGCAAGAGCAGTTAGAAGAATCAACCCTTAAACGCGGGTTAAAAAATAGACATATTCAGCTTATTGCACTAGGCGGTGCAATTGGCACCGGCCTATTCCTCGGAATAGCGCAAACGATTCAAATGGCCGGCCCCTCGGTTATTTTGGGGTATGGTATCGGTGGTTTTATCGCCTTCTTGATTATGCGCCAGCTTGGTGAAATGGTGGTTGAAGAGCCAGTAGCCGGTTCATTTAGCCATTTTGCCTATAAATATTGGGGCGATTTTGCGGGCTTTTTATCTGGCTGGAATTACTGGGCAATGTTCATTTTGGTGGGCATGGCTGAATTGACGGCTGTTGGCATCTACATCCAGTATTGGTGGCCGGAAATACCGACTTGGGTTTCTGCCGCGATTTTCTTTGTCGTTATCAACGCCGTTAACCTGATCAATGTACGGATATACGGTGAGACTGAATTCTGGTTTGCTATTATCAAAGTGGCCGCCATTATTGGAATGATTGTATTTGGCGCTTATTTGTTGGCGTCAGGTTCGGGTGGCCCCGGAGCGTCAGTAACCAACCTCTGGGCGCAGGGTGGCTTTATGCCACACGGCATCAGTGGGCTGGTGATGGCGATGGCAGTGATTATGTTCTCCTTCGGTGGACTGGAGATGGTCGGTATCACCGCCGCCGAAGCTGAAGATCCGCGCCACAGTATCCCGAAAGCCACCAATCAGGTGGTATATCGAATTTTGATTTTCTATATCGGCTCATTATCCGTACTGTTATCACTGTATCCCTGGACCAAAGTGGTCGAAGGTGGCAGTCCATTTGTGATGATTTTCCATGCATTGGACAGCAATCTGGTGGCGACCATTCTCAACGTGGTGGTTCTGACTGCGGCATTATCGGTGTATAACAGCGGTGTTTATTGCAATAGCCGGATGCTGTTTGGCTTGGCGACACAGGGCAATGCACCTGCTGTGTTGACCAAAGTGAACAAGCGCGGCGTACCGGTGCTTTCCATTGCATTATCGGCATTGGCCACATCCGCTGGCGTATTGATTAACTACATTATGCCTGGTAAAGCATTCTCCCTGTTAATGGCATTAGTGGTTTCCACGTTGGTGATCAACTGGGTGATGATCTGTCTGGCGCACCTTAAATTCCGGGCGGCAAAAGTGCAGGAAGGGGTTGAACCAAGCTTTAAAGCGCTTTGGTATCCGTTCGGTAATTACCTGTGTCTGGTTTTCCTCAGCTTGATTCTGGTCATCATGTATATGACGGAAGGCATCCGTATATCCGTACAACTGATGCCTATCTGGCTGTTAATGTTATGGGTCGGATTTTTGCTAACCCGGCGTAAAAAATCACACGATTAAGTGATAATCGTTTTTTTCGGTAGTTTCAGCCCGCCTATCGGCGGGTTTTTTTATGGTTGAAAGCCGTATACTAGTGTTCATCTCTCACTACAAGGCATTATCAAGCCGACTGCAGGGATAATAAAACTTAGGTCATAGGACGAGGCGACTGGTTTATTTTTCGCTTGAGAGAATGCTACAGGGACTATGGTGGTGTAGCACTTAATAGGCAGGTTGTATCACTCTGATATGATTTGAGAATGATTCTCGATAGTGAAGTTAAATCTATTTAAAATAGCGCGTTGATTGCAGATGTTATTCGCTGCACTTCAGGGGATGACTCCCCCGAATATAACCAATAATGGTTAGAACCTCCATCGCATCCAGGCAAAGAGTACATTACCATTATTATGAGTTCCAGGGATGTAGGTTGCCTGCAAGGCGAATTTATTATATTCAACGGAGACTAACGGCAAAGGTAAAGGCAGTGGAATGTAATAATACTCATGGCGTGCAGTGATACTGAGGGTGAAACCGGCACCAAATCGCCAACCGTCCATATCTCCCGGTATCCACATTTTCTGATAGCCATAACCGATAATCGGTTCTACTTTATTATGTGAATCCATAAAAGCCATCGCATAAAGTGAATGCCAGTTGTTATTCTCATCATAACGGTACTTGCCGAAACCAATCCCCCAAGGATTTTCGTTATAAGAGTCAATTTTATCCTGGCTGTAGGTCCAGCGGTTATGCCAAGTCAGCACCGGGACATACAATTCACTGCCGGGAGCATCCCACGTCTGCGTGACATTATCTTTAAAACGTTGCCACAGGCCACTGCTTTCCCCATTAACAGCATCAGGGCGGGTCTGTATGGTTTGTGGCTCACCGTAAGCAGGAAATGCCATGGGCAACAGACTCGGCGCGACAAGGGCGGCACTGATTACAGCAACTTTATATTTCATAATGGGATCTCTGCTACGGATAAACCAACCGGGCGTCTGTACGGAGCCGCTAATCCAGTGTTTATCAAAATGGTAGAACGATAATATGTGAAAAATCATTGTTGGAGATAATCCTATTATTAGACAGGATTTATACGAAGCTCGAACAATCTATTTTATGAATAAACAAGGGAGGGAATTCTACTTATAAATACAGGAATAAAAAAGCTATATATATCCAGAATAGGTTGTTCATTTAGCTTTTGTGTAAGATTAACTGGCATTGTCGCTTTTTGTCAGTTGATTAAAAATGGTACTTTTCTGTGTGTTTATGCGCCCCAATAGGTCGTATTTTTCCGCGTCATGATAGTGCATAACTATTTTAATGAAAGAATGGTAGAGTTGGAAATGTTGAGCCAGTAATTGAAATTGAATACATTGATCGCAGTTTGGAATAATGTCTAATTTAAATTTATATGCTGTTATGAATATGTTTTCCGGATATTGTGTGGATAACCAGAATCACATCTTTTGAACAAAAAAACCAGGCTGTCATCTGCTGATCATGAGTGCCCATTTGCTTCAACATGAGAATAACTAAGGGTTTAACCTACTAAAATTTGAAAATTTCAACTGAGAGTGAGCTTTGTGCTATCACTCTGGAGGTAAGGAAATATATATTCATTTTTTATTTATCCAAAGAAGGAAATATTCATTCAGGTAGCATTGGTTAAATTGTAACCTGATTGAAGTCATCAATAGTGAGGAGGGATAGATATTATAAAAATAGTTAGCGCGATTGTTAAAATTAAGAAAAAAAGCGGTTCGTTAGTATAAAAAAATAAAGCAGAAATTACGATGACCTTCAACAAATTTCAGCATATTTAAGCAGTGTTTGTGATCGAGTGGCTCAAATATGTGCGACAAGCTCGTGGTTGATTAAAAATGGCTTGCCAACGAATTCAGAGTATGTGATAACGCATATGGGTAAAACGAGGTACAGTTCTGTATATGTGTGGCATTTTCAGTAAAGAAGTTCTGAGTAAAGACGTTAGCGTTGAATACCGCTTCTCTGCCGATCCTTATCTTAGTGCCTCAAGCAGTAACGACTCTAGTTTGTCTATGTAACGCCTCCGGGCGAGTTAAACAATCCAAAGGAAATACTCAAGATGGCTAAGATTAAAGGTCAAGTTAAGTGGTTCAACGAGTCTAAAGGTTTCGGTTTCATCACTCCAGCTGACGGCAGCAAAGATGTGTTTGTACACTTCTCTGCAATCCAGGGTAACGGCTTCAAAACCCTGGGCGAAGGCCAGAACGTAGAGTTCGAAATCCAAGACGGTCAGAAAGGTCCGTCTGCAGTAAACGTTACTGCAATCTAATTCAGCTCTAGCTGAAAAAAAACCCGCCTACGTGCGGGTTTTTTCGTCTGTGTCGAGTCAGGTTCAAGGTTGAATTATCAAGCCTGAATATTGATTCCTGCCGCTGATCCCAGGGTGGCTAGGATCACGTGCTCGCTGGTTACTGTTACGACGAAAACTGGTGTATTTGAACGGTATCGCTTCGATTTGTTCACCCGATACTGACTGGACTGAGACAGTCTCCGCCAAAGTGCATAGGGTACAGCTGCCAACGCGATCAACCTGATAAAATCCGAGAGACTGCAACTGATATTCGGCAATCGCTGTGAGGTTGAGATGACGGTAGCGCGGTGAGATCACGGTGGCAGGCACCGACATTTTTTCAATAAACTGTGCAACCAGTTGTTCCGTGACTTCATAACAGCAGGAACCCACCGCCGGGCCAATGGCGACCACCCAGTCGTTCAATGAATCCTCACGCGCAATACGTTCGGCCATTTTTTGCAGTATTCCATCCAGTAAACCGCGCCAGCCTGCATGAGCGACGGCAATTGCTTTTCCATCTCGACGGCTGAAAATAACGGGCAGACAATCCGCTGTCAGCACGGTTAATAGCACCCCCGGCCGAGTGGTATACAAGCCATCAGCTTCACCGCAAATCTGATTTGGCTCCGTGACATCGACAATACGCGTCCCATGTACCTGTTTTTTCTCCGGCAAACTAGTGCGAAAAGGTTGCAGAACCACCGGCAATAGCGCGGTTTTACTACCAAAACCATGGAGGATTCCGGGAATAGGAGTGAATATGCTGGATACATCAGTCATGTAAATAATATCGCCTTTGTGGCTGGAGAATGGCTCAGTGTAGGACGATTTTTCCCTTTCTGGCTACTGGCTGTGGGTTTATTCATCGGAATAACGTGGTTGCTTGCGCTTTGTTGCAAAATAAGTGGTCTTGTATCACTGTTTCTTCCCTGTAGGTACCCTGGATCGGGTTTAATGAGCAGCCAAAGTGGCGAACCCCACAGGAAAATGGATGATTTCTAAAGTGAATGTTGAAACAAACAATTTTATTCGCTGGCGTTTTAGTTTGTTGTGCGGCTGTATTCTTTTATCACTATTAGGCTTACTTGGTCGGGTGGCCTGGTTACAGGTTGTTGAGGCGGAGTCCTTGGCAAAGGAAGAGAACCTGCGTTCCGTTCGAGTGATGACCACGCCGAATATGCGCGGCATGATAACCGATCATAATGGCCAGCCGTTGGCTGTCAGTGTACCGGTAGATGCAATCTGGGCCGATCCCCAAGTGGTGCTGGATAAGGGGGGGGTGGGAAAGGGCCCACGTTGGCAAGCGTTAGCTCAAACTCTGCACCAATCGCTGACCGAAATTGCCAGCCGGATTAATCAGAGCCCCACGGGGCGTTTCGTTTATCTGGCCAGACAAGTGGAGCCGACTTCTGCCGATTACATCCAACGCTTAAAATTGCCGGGTATTGCCTTACGGGCAGAGTCCCGCCGCTTTTATCCTGCGGGTGCGACGGTGGCAAATCTGGTCGGTTTTACCAATATCGACGATCAGGGTATTGAAGGCATCGAAAAGAGTTTTAATCAGTTGCTGAGCGGCACCGCAGGCCATCGGGTGGTACGTAAAGATCGCTATGGTCATGTGGTTGAGGATATTTCGGCCACCGACAGCCATCCCGGCCAAAATGTTCAACTGAGCATTGATGAGCGTTTGCAGACTGAGGCTTCCCATGCTTTAACTAACGCGGTGTTATTTAACAAGGCTGAATCAGGATCGGCGGTGCTGGTGGATGTTAATACGGGGGAGGTTTTGGCGATGGCCAATTACCCAACCTATAATCCGAATAATCGTGCGGATACGCCGACGGAGAATTTCCGTAATCGGGCGATTAGCGATATTTTCGAACCCGGTTCAACAGTTAAGCCGATGGTGATAATGACGGCGCTACAACGTAAATTAGTCAAGCCGGACAGCGTGCTGGATACCCATCCCTATACTTTGAGTGGCCACCAGATCCGTGATGTTGGTTTTTATCCGACGCTGTCGTTGACCGGTGTGCTGCAAAAATCCAGCGATGTTGGTGTATCCCGCTTGGCACTGGCGATGCCAGCCTCAGCATTGCTGCAAACCTATGGATTATTCGGGCTGGGAAAACCGACGGAATTGGGGCTAACCGGAGAAAGCAGTGGATTGATGCCGCAGCGCCAGCGTTGGAGTGATCTGGATCGTGCCACTTTCTCATTCGGCTACGGTTTGATGGTTACACCACTGCAATTGGCTCGGGTTTACGCGACTATAGGCAGTTACGGTATTTATCGACCACTATCGATTACCAAAGTAGATCCACCGGTAGTCGGTCATCGAGTGATGCTCGCTGAGCGGGTAAAAGAAGTTGAATATATGATGGAAAGCGTGGCGTTACCCGGCGGCGGCGGTGTGAAGGCGGCCGTTCGCGGCTATCGCGTGGCGGTCAAAACCGGGACTGCGAAGAAAATTGGTCCTAACGGACAATACATTGATAAATATGTGGCTTATACCGCTGGCGTTGCGCCAGCCAGCCAGCCACGTTTTGCGTTGGTGGTGGTGATTAATAATCCGCAGGGAGGGAAATATTATGGCGGGGCGGTAGCGGCTCCGGTATTCAGCGAGATTATGGGGGAAATCTTACGTACTATGAACGTTGAACCCGACGCTTTACCTACCCAGGCGCTGCGACACAGCTAAGATTGAAGCACAATGAGTCGCTCCGGCTTGCAACGGCGTGGGGGGTTCTTTAGACTAGCGCCGCCTTAGTTTTTCCCTGCCATTTGGAAATATAACCATGTCTTATCAATGTCCTCTTTGTCATCAGGCGCTACAGCTTAATCAACAACAGTGGCGTTGCAGCAATAATCACCAGTTTGATTGCGCCAAAGAGGGTTATGTCAATTTGTTACCGGTGCAGCATAAAGGCTCAAAACAGCCGGGAGACAGTCCAGAGATGATGCAGGCACGACGTGCGTTTCTGGATGCGGGTTACTATCAGCCATTGCAACAGCGAGTGGCCGCCTTACTGGATGAGCGTTTGTCGTCAGAAGCCAAAATATTACTGGATATTGGCTGTGGCGAAGGCTATTACACCGCTGCAGTAGCGGAACGTTTAAATCAGCAGCGAACGATGCAGGTTTACGGTTTAGACGTGGCGAAAGTGGCGGTACGCTATGGTGCGAAACGTTATCCGTCGGTCAATTTTTGCGTGGCATCCAGTCATCGATTGCCGTTTGCCGATGCTTCACTGGATGCTGTATTACGGATTTATGCACCCTGTAAGGCAGAGGAACTGGCTCGTGGGGTGAAAAGCGGGGGCATTGTGGTGACGGTGTCTCCAGGACCACGCCATTTGTATCAATTAAAAGAGATCATTTATCCGCAGGTGCAGTTGCACGCGGAGAATGATGAACAACTTTCCGGTTTTGAATCGATTAGCAGTGAGTCCTTGGCTTACCCGATGATTTTACCGGGCGCGCAAGCCATGAATTTGTTACAGATGACGCCGTTTGCTTGGCGAGCATCAATAGAAATGGGGCAGGCATTGGCCGCGATGGACAATTTCGCCTGTGAGACGGATTTTATTATTCGCGTTTATCAGCGTCAGGCCGAAGCCGTCGAGCTATCAGAGAAACCCGTGACGTGGTGATGGTGAACTGGGGAATAGCGGATAGCGGATAGCGGCAACATGATATTTCACTGATATAACGGCGAGAATCAGATTAAACATAATAATTTGATTTTTGCTCTTCATAATAATAAGCGGAATATTGGCATTTAAGTTAAATTGTCAGTAATCATTGTTTAATGCTATTTTTTTCGTAAAGAGTACAGAAGATATAATTAATCTGCTAGCCAGAGCGCAAACATAAGTTGGCGCTATCTGGCTTGATTGTCAGCAAGTGAATGTGCTTTTATGATTATGTATTTAAAGGGTTTTTAATAATACTGTTACTTTGAATCCAAATTTCTCCATGTGCGTCCACCGGACTCAGTCACCAGGATGGAAGGGACGAAGCGGATTTTTTCGGCAACTTGTAATGCTAAATCGGCGACTTCCTGTTTATTCAATGAGCCACTACCATAGTTATATTCACCATCGGGCAATTTATAAACTTTCTCTCTACCAATTAATCGGGTAAATCCAGCTTCGGTCATTTTTTCATTAAGAGATTGATAATCGCCGTCCTCAGCATTATGCAATCTAACACTCACAGTAAAGTAAGGCATAGATATCCTTTGGATTTTTACGGAATAATCTTCTGTATATCATGACGCTATGTTTTTTATTATGACCGAGATCGAATTGCTGAAAATTCAATGAATACGGTTAGGTATGGTTGGCTAAATAACCGACAATATCAGACTGATATATGGCTTGAACTCTGACGCTCTGTCGGTTTTCACCGCTGTGACACCGGGTGTTATTAATCTCACTCGTTGTTCTGGATCATTAGTTTAGCATGAAGCGTAGAACCTGGGCGCTAATATAAAGACCGACACCGAATGAAGTGTGAGCAATTAGGCTACGTCGGCGCGCCACATTAGGTTGCGGGAGACGAGAGGCCGCGATGCCGAAGCCAAAACCCGGTTGCATAATAAAAAAGGGAGCCACTATGCTGATGATGCCAACAATCAGCGCGGGGAGAAAGGTTGGTTCTACAAGCCATCCGGGGCCGGTGGCGGTAATCAGTAAAAATGAAAAAATGATGCCAATAGCATAATGTGCCAGCCAGCCTACCAGCACTTCTCCCCTGACTGCGTTTGCCTGCAGTATGGTGTGATGCACGAATTGTCCCCGCGACATATGACCTAACCAGCGTCCGACCAGCCGGTAATCAAGAGAAGGAATATTGAGCAAGCGTTTTTGCAGGATCGCCCAGATATCCATAATTAAGGTTGCCCCGATTCCAATAGCGACTGCTTGTAACGTAATATCCATTTCAGCTTCCTTTTTCATCAATCATAAGATTACAGGCTTCCTATACTCACCGAGAGGGTGACAATTTAGTCTGGTTCCCGCTGGCTGGTCGGGTACGGTTTTGATAAGATAACCTTCAATTAATAAATTGAATAATGGGGTAATGATTAACCTATGTCAACCAACAACGAGAACATTAACCACCCAGTGTTTCATGAACTTGCAGAGGTCACACGCTCCCTGGGAAATGCACACCGCCTTATTCTTCTGGAGCATATTTCCCAAGGTGAACGCTCGGTGGAAAGGCTGGCTGAGTTGGCCAACATATCCATTGCCAACGCCTCCCAGCATTTGCAGCATCTCAAACGTGTTGGATTCGTTCAGGCACGTCGTGATGGAAAAAATGTGCTCTACAGCCTTGGCCGTGGGCCAGTGCAGAATTTGTTGACGGCCATTCGCCAATATGTGGAATATCGGCATAATGAAATGAGTAACTTTGTGTCAGAAACCTTAAATCAGCGTGAGCGTTTTGAGTCCGTTTCGCGTGAGGAATTGCTGAATCGCCTCAACGAAGGTGATGTCACCTTGCTGGATGTGCGTCCTTATGAGGAATTCAGTCACGGCCATTTGCCTGGTGCAATAAATATTCCTGTGGAGCAGCTTGAGGGGCGCCTCTCGGAGTTACCTCTAGCTCAGGATATCGTTGCTTATTGTCGTGGCCCATACTGTGTCCTTTCGGTTAACGCGATGAAGGTGCTGCGGGAACATGGTTACAATGTCCGCTGCCTTGAAGATGGGTTTCCCGAGTGGAAAGCGGCGGGACTTGAAGTACAAAATCATCGCTGAACGTCCCCAGTGCTGTAATAAATCGCCATGGCCTGAGGCAGGCCATGGCCTAAGTATTAACAGGGTGATTTGATGTTCCGGTAACAGAGAATGGCTGCCATCGCGGCCACAACATAAATACAGCCCGCCGTACCAAAAGCCAAGCCATATCCGTCAATGACATCGACCTGCGTAGCCGCCACTGCCATCAATGCCGCCAGACCCATTGTTGGACCCAGTTCCATCGCCGTATTCATCACACCACCGGCCAGCCCTGCCTGGTGTAGGGGAATATTGGCTGTGGCGAGCACAGCGCTGCCTGAAAAGACCAATGAAGCCCCTGCGGGGAGAATGAAAAGCCCGGGTAGTAATCCGGTCATGTAATCCGTTTCTGGGTTGATCATTGCCAGAAGAAACAGTCCCACTGCGCTGATTAAGAGTCCGACAATGGTAACGGTGAGGGCGTGATAACGTGCAATAAGTGTTCCCGCTGCCCGATTCATCACCAGTAGACCAAGGGTATAGGGAATAAATGCCATTGAGGTGGCTAGCGGTGGCCAACCTTGGAATTGTTGCAGATATAGGGACAGTAGAAATGTAATTAGCCCCATTCCTGCCGCAGCCAGCAAAATCCCCGCGAGGCCGATAGCTCGGGCGGGATTGTGGATAAATCGCGGAGGAAGTAAGGGAAATGACACCCTTTTTTCAACGCTAAGGAACGCAACGAACAGCAGCAGTCCGACCATTACGGAGCCCCAGACGATGGGGGCTGACCACGGATATTCACCGCTGAAAATCAGGCCAAAGCTGAACAGGGAAATACCACTGCTGGCGAGTAATGCGCCGCCAAGATCTAGCCCAGGCTGGGCAGATGTTTTCTCTTCGGTCGCTACCATGACTTTACGTACAATTACCAAGCCCACGAATGCCACCACCACGGGAATGATGAACATCCAGCGCCAAGATAGCCAGTGGGTAACAATACCGGATGAGAGAAAACCTGCGGCTCCCCCAAGCACGGAGACACCGCCCCAGGTTGCCATGGCGCGTCCGAAATCAGCAGAATCAGGATACAACTGGCGTAACAGTGCCATCAGTGCTGGTGCTGTCATTGCCGCCCCTGTTCCCTGAATGAACCGGACTACCACGAGTGTCCAATAGTCGGGTACAAACATCCCATACAGCGAGGCCGTACCAAAAAGTATCACCCCTAAGGTGAACATTTTTCTTCCACTGTAACGGTCTGTCAATCGGCCACCCAATAGCAGCAATCCACTGAATGGCAGCCCGTAGCCAGCGCTGACCAGAACCAGTTCCGCTTGAACCAGCCCGAATTCCGTCCCAATAGCCGGTAGCGGAACACCGATCATGACAATAGTAAAAATCAGCGTCGCTTGGATAACGGCGAGGGTTGAAAACAGTAACCTGACATTGTTCACCGGAGCATCCTGCGATCCTGACGTTCTATTGTGAGATGCGGCAGCATTGTCTGTTACTACAGTAAATCCATCATTCATATGAATACCTCATTGAACCAGAGTTTAGCGACTGTCAGTCCAGAGCTTGGAATCGTGGGAATCCGTCAGCATCCGTTAAATAGTCATTCCGCTTATATATTGAATGATTAATTCAATTAATACAATCATTCAATTGACACATTGAATGATTAGTGTGGCTAATACAGACAGGTAACTGATTCGGGTGAAAATTAATATAATAACCAAAGTAATACGTGGAATAACCAGCATGATCATTCAAGCGATAGGTTGAATAATGAATTAATGATTGATCAGTTGTCAACGAAATGGGTCATGTGGGAATTAGATGAATGATAAATTTTATTTATATTAATATTTATCTTAAAGAACTTTTTGGCTACTTTTGGCGGGGTGACTAAACAAGATTAAAAAATATTTATATAAAATACAGTGAGTTGCAATAAAAATCCTAAGCGTGATTTTTTTGTTAATAAATGGTTATTTACATTACCAGTTAATGTTATTAAATCTTGACGCAATCCAAAGTGCGCGGTACGATTCAAACACTCAATGTTCTTATTGAGTGTTTGAATAATAAAACGACATATCTGTTCAGGCTTTCTGATAATTACTGGCTGGGCAACTTGGCGATACTTTATCTATCGCTAACTTTATATCTATTAGAAAAATTTTATCAATCAGGGACGTAACATTAATTCAAGCGGGCCTAAACGTAACTAAACACTGTCTTCTTTGGTTATTTATAGGTAAACACAGATGAGTGGAGTGAATTATGAAAATGATGCGGGAAGCTACCGATAAATTAGGTCTGACCCTTTCTCTAGATAATGATGTGCCAATTGTCCTTCAGTATGATTCAAATAGCGATAATGTTGCACTTAACCTGACAGCATTAATGTGTGGGATTCTTCCGGCTGGCGAAATAAATTATTCTGATAACAGAAGAGAAGAAAATGATAGCGAACCTTTCTCCCTTACCGATATCCAGTACGCTTATCTGATTGGCCGTAATGCAGCGATCCCATTGGGCGGTGTACCGGCTTCTCATTATACGGAAATTGAGGTTTATAACCCGGATTTTGACCGATTGAATGATGCATTAGGCCGCGTTATTGCTTGCCACCCGGTAATGCGTTCAGCCCTGACAGATAGCGGGCGCCAGCGTTTTTTACCCGCAATGGGTGATGATGTTATCCCGTTAATTGACTGTAGTGGACAGGATCCTCAGTCGGTGCATGATCAGGTCGGAAAGACCCGTATCGAAATGATTGAAGCCATGCGAACCCAAGGCAATGTACGTCCGTTTGATATTCGTGCAACCCAGATAGGAAATAGAAATATCAGACTTCACCTGTGTTTTGATTTAATGTTTTTCGATTTACACAGTATTAAAATTATTATGCGTGACTGGTGGGAGTTTTATGAAAATCCCGAAATGCAAAAAACTGAGAGTCGCCTTAATTTTAGCGACTATATCTCTCTTGAAAAAGAACTCCAGAAAAGCCAACAGGGAGAGCGGGACAAAGCATACTGGATCAATAAAATTAAAAATATTCCGGGTGCACCTGAACTTCCTCTTCACCAATCACCGGAGTTAATCAGACATCCCGTCATTAAAACCCTGAAAAAAGAAATACCGTTCGAGACGATTAACAAACTCCGGCATGCCGCGGCTCAAAATGGCATCACGCTGGAAGTGCTGTTCCTCGGCGTCTATACGGAAGTGCTGCGTCAATGGTCCCGCCGTCAGGATTTCACGCTCACCCTGACCCAAAATGGCCGACGTGCCTATTCAGAAGACATTACTCATATTACGGGTAATTTTTTACAGTCATGTCTGCTTTGTGTGAACAGCCCATCCTCTGACTCGTTCGCCGAACGGCTGGTCAGTCTACAGACGGAACTGCTGCTTAATCGTTGGCACTCATCTTTTAATGGCATTCAAGTCTTACGTGAAATGACCCGACTCAATAGCGATGGCCGAGCATTCTCACTGCCAGTCGTATTCAGTAATACGCTGAATGCCGAGTTGGAAGACATTGTTTCTGATGATCTTTGGCGAAATGCTGCTCGTATCGTTCATACCGCCACGCGCACGCCGGGTGTTTGGCTTGAAAACCAGTTGATGCGCATTAATGGTGAACTGGTCATGAACTGGAATTATGTTGACGGCCTTTTCCCTGATGGCATGGCCGAGGCGATGTTTGAGGCGGCAGACAAGTTGCTTTGTGCTTGTGCAGATAACCCGTCAGTCTGGTCCCAGCGTCACAGCATGGTGACGTTGCCAAAGGCTGATGAAAAGGCACGTCTGGACGCTAATGCGACACAGTATCACTTGCCACCGACGCTCCTGCATGAGTCCCTCCTGGATGCTGCCCGCCGCTTCCCAGACAAAACGGCCGTGCTACAAGGGACGCGTGAAGTGAGTTACCGTGAGTTAGTGACCGCCGCTCATGATATTGCCACACAGCTTCATGCGCAGGTGGATATCAATCCCGGAGATATCATCGCAGTCTCGCTTCACCAAAGCCCAGAAATGCTGGCGGCTATCCTGGGGGTGCTGATTGCTGGTGCGGCATATGTTTCTGTGGATCCGCAGTTGCCAGAGCAACGTCAACATCGCCTTATCGAACGCTGTGCCGCGAAAGCCGTACTGACCTTTGATGGTAACGTCGCGGTACAAGGTATGGTCATTGTTGTGACCACTATCGTTTCGGGCACTCTCCGTCCTTTGCCCCCAACGCCGCGTAAACAGTCACCGGATGACCTGGCGTATGTGATTTTTACATCAGGCTCTACTGGGGAACCCAAAGGGGTGATGATCAGCCATACAAATGCAGTCAATACAGTTGCTGACATCAATCGACGGTTTAGTGTTAATTCCCAGGATCGAGTCTATTCCATTGCACCTGCTGGATTTGATCTCTCTGTTTATGATTACTTCGGCGTACTTGGTGCCGGTGGCAGCATTCTCTTTGCTGCTGAGAACGAGCCAGCCGATCCCGGTCTTTGGGCTGAACAGATCGTTAAACAGGGCGTCACGCTCTGGAACACTGTCCCTGCACCGGTAAAAGCGCTGTTTGAGCGGGCGGGTGAACAACTAAGAGACAGTTCACTGCGTCTTGTTCTGATGAGTGGAGACTGGATACCTGTCGACCTTCCCGATCAAATTCGCCATGTTTCAGAGAAAATTGACGTCATCAGTCTGGGAGGTGCAACCGAAGGGTCGATCTGGTCGATTGTCTATCCGGTACAAACGGTGGATACCACCTGGAAAAGTATTCCCTATGGTAAGCCGCTCGCTAACCAACGATTCCATGTACTCAATGAGTGGCTTGAACCTAGCCCTAAATGGGTTACAGGTGAGATTTTTATTGCTGGTGATGGCGTTGCTCAAGGGTATCTGGGTGACGATGAGAAAACCCAGGCGCGCTTTTTCCAGCATCCTCGGACGGGAGAGAGACTTTACCGAACGGGTGATCTTGGTCGCTATATCAACGAGGGTCTTATTGAAATCCTTGGTCGTGAGGACAATCAGGTCAAGATTAATGGCTACCGCATTGAACTGGGCGAGATTGAGGCGGCACTTCTGGAACATCCATCGGCCAGTCATGTAGTGATCAACGCGGTGACGCATCCTAAATCAGGGCAGAAACAGTTGGCGGCTTACATTGTTGCCACTCATTCTGCTGGCTATGACAAGAACCGGCTTGAAAACGAACTTCGGGAAACGGCAATGGCGACGCTGCCATCCTATATGGTGCCGATGTGGTTTGTTCTGCTGGATGAAATGCCTCTGACCCCAAATGGCAAGATTGATCGCAACGCGTTGCCTGCGGTATGGGCTGATAGTGTGGCAGAAGACAGTCGGAATGTACCTGCCGATGAGACGGAAACCCGCCTCTATTCAATTTGGGCGGCACAGCTTCAGCACAGCGATTTTGGCGTAACTGACGGCTTTTTCGATATTGGCGGCGATTCGCTTCATGCGGTAAGCCTGTTGAGCGCGGTTCGTCAGTCTTTCCGCGTCAGTCCGTCCAGCGAGCAGGATATGATCGAAAGTCTGTTTATGAATGCTTCGGTGCGCGACTTCTCAAAAATTCTTGCGGAAGTGACCCTTGATCCTGAGGAAGCCTTGTCATGAGTCAGGATATGGGATTGTCCCACTATGACTATATTGTGGTCGGGGGCGGCACTGCGGGATGTGTTATGGCATCCCGGCTTTCTGAAAATAGCGCGAAGTCGGTTTTGTTGATTGAAGCAGGCCTTGATTCCAATGCTGACGACCATAGCAGTCCGCTGAACGATGCCTCGCGGTTGGTACTGGAAAACTATAACTGGGAATATGAAGCCAATGTACGCGGTGCCGAACGGCTGTCGCGCTTTTTACAACCGGATGCCGAATCTCATGCTCCGCGTGACAGAAGGAAACCTTTTGGTTATCGGCTGGGGAAAGTGCTGGGGGGATCATCGGCAATCAACGGTGCTGTCGCGTTGCGTGCTTTCCCACGAGATTTTGCGTGCTGGGTCGATATGGGATGCCCGACTTGGTCATGGCAGGATGTGCTGCCTTGGTACCGAAAGCTGGAAAATGACCGTGATATCGCGGACGAGACACTGCACGGGCATGCTGGCCCACTGCTGTTGCGGCGGCCTACTGCGGAAGAAACTCTACCGTTGGAAACGGGTTTTGCCAGCGCCTGCGTCAGTCACGGCATTCCTTGGGTTGAGGACTTTAACACCGGTGAGGACGCGGCAGTAGGTGCGGTGCCCGCCAATGTGCTTCAGGGCGCAGAACGGTTTGATTTTTGTCGGGCTTATCTCACTCCAGCCCGAATGCGCAGTAATCTTCAGATCATGACGGAAATGACTGTAGAACGCGTTCTTTTTGCTAATGGCGCAGCCACTGGTGTTGAAGTACACAGAAATGGAAAATACCAGACACTCTCTGCGAGCCGGGTCGTACTCTGTGCCGGTGCTATCGGTTCCGCCGCTCTTCTCCAGCGTTCTGGTGTGGGTGATAGCGAACTGCTGCATAAACTGGATATTCCGGTCGTGGCGGATATCCCTGCAGTGGGAAACAACCTATCTGATCACGCCTCAGTGGTGATGTGGGCGCTTCCCCGAGCCAGCAACAGTAAGGTGAAAACCCCTTGGCGGCAAACGGCGGCTCGAATGAGCAGTGGCTATGATGAGCAACTTGATGTTCAACTGGGATTGATGAACAACGTGGCCAGCGACACCGTGCCTGGCTTCCATAACCGTACAGAATACCCCTTTCTGGTCGGTGCATCGGTCATGCTGATGCGGCCTAAAGCGAAAGGGCGAGTGTTTATCCGCTCTAGGGACAGCGATAAACTGCCCGCGATTGATCTGCCTCTGTCGCAAAATGAGGAGGATGTTCAGCGGCTTGTCGGTGGCGTGCGCCAAATGTGGCAACTGATCAATCATCCAGAGGTCAGTGTCTGCCTGGAGGGCGTCCAGTTCTGGCGCGAATCAATGATGGGAAATGATGAAGTGATGCGCAATGCCATCATAAACCTCGTCAGTCCTGGATGGCATGCCTCCGGCACCATCCGAATGGGAACTTCCGCCGATCCAGAAAGTGCAGCCGATAAAAAAGGGAATATTCATGGGCTCCGTAATATTACGGTGGCCGATGCCTCACTCTTCCCTTGCATCCCTTCTATGCCAACGAATCTGACTACGGCGATGGTGGCAGAGCGAATCGCCTCATTCTTAATGGAGGAGAATGTATGATGAATTTATCATCCGGGCGAGTGGTTTACGCTTTCCCTCATGCTGGTGCGGGTACCGGTGTTTACCGACATTGGCTGAGCCGTTTTAACGATGAAAGTAAACTGGTATTCAGTCCCGTTGGGATTCCGGGTCGGGACAGACTCAGTCGTGAAAAAGTGATCGATGACCTGGCGGTGTTGGCGAGCCGTATCAGCGCCGATATCTACGCGGATTTTACCCAGCGCAAAAAAGCCGGCATCACAGAGTTTGCCACTTTCGGCCATAGCTTTGGTGGTGTTTTGAGTGTCATCGTTAGCCATCTGCTGGCAGATAAATACGCTATGAACCCGGTGTTTTCAGTGGTGTCCGGTTCCATTGCACCGACGGCTCAGGCGGAAGATGATCGCTACTTGTGGTCTGACGAAAAAATCCTCGAGAAAATGCGCGCAGATAACGGCACACCTGAAAGTATCCTGCGCGAACCAGCCATCGCTCGCCGGCTAGTGACAGCACTACGAACTGACTACATCTTGCGTCAGCAATTCTTGGCATACCGGGATATGCGTGTGGAGCAGCCACTATTGCTCATTTCTGCGGATAAGGATGAGCATGTCACCGCGCAAATGCAGTTAGCCTGGCTTAACCACACACGATCTCGCGTCAGTATCACCGAGATCCAGGGTGGCCATTTTGCTGTCTATGACAATTTTAACACCGTCCGCACGCTGCTCTCGCAATCTTCAGTTGAGCACAATGTGTCAATTCCTGCATAAGAGTTCTGAGGTTTAGATGGATAACAAGGAATTATCAGCGTTTCGTGCATCCTGCCGGACGTTTCTGGAACATGAGGCTAAACCCTATCTTTCCGTATGGGAAAAGGAGGGCCTCGTCAGTCGTGATTTTTGGCGACATGCGGGTGAGGCAGGGATTCTGGGCATCGGTGTATCCGGGCGATGGGGCGGGCAGAACCAAGCCGATTATCAATATGCCTCAGTGCTCACTGAAGAGTTGATCCGTGCTGAAATGACGGCGCCAGTCGTGATTGCACACAATGATGTGATTGCCAGTTACATTGATGCACATGGCACCGACGAACAGCGCGATCGCTGGCTGCCAGGGCTGTGTAAGGGAGAGTTGATCGCTGCCATCGCGGTCACTGAACCTAACGGGGGTTCTGACTCGGCTGATTTGGAAACCACGGCTGTCAGGCAGGATCAGCATTATGTCGTCAACGGTCAAAAGTCCTTTATCACTAACGGCATCAATGCCGATCTGATCCTGACGGCGGTCAGAACATCGAAAGCAGAGCGCGGGCGGGGCATCAGTTTGCTGGTCATCGAACGTGATACAGCAGGATTTACGCGGGGAGCGCCACTGAAAAAACTGGGTTGGCATGCCAGTGATACTGCCAATCTTCATTTTTCAAACTGTCTAGTTCCCTGTAATAACCTGATAGGAAAGGAAAATATAGGTAACTTTTATTTTATGGGCGGTATGCCAAGGGAGAGACTGAGCATCTCGACGGTGGCCGTTGCTACCGCCGAACTGCTCCTCGAACGCACGCTCGAATGGGTTAAAAAACGTCACGCTTTTGGTCAACCCGTGGGGTCATTTCAACACAACAGGTTTCGGCTGGCAGAGTTGGATACCAATGTGAGGATTGCACGGATCTATCTGAACGATGCCATTGATAAGTTCAACCGTCGCGAGCTTAACGTTGCCGATGCGGCAAGGATCAAACTTTGGACCACCGAGCTACAGATCCAGGTTGCCGATCAGTGTATGCAGTTGCACGGCGGCGCGGGTTATCTCAGTGACTCCTTCATCGGAAAGACTTGGGTAAATAGTCGCGTCCAGACAATTTACGGCGGAACCAGTGAAGTGCTCAAAGAATTTATCAGTAAGTCTATGGGGCTTTGATTGCACCATTATTTCTGGAGATGAGTGATGAAAAATGTAGTCAAAAGCACCGATAAGGCATTCAGTGTACACCTTGCCACGCCCGCTGAATGGCAAAGCGCGGTTGAAATGGCCCGTAACGAGCACTGGGATTTGGGTCATGGTGATGACCGTATTTTCCTGAATGTGGATAAAAATGGTTTTTTCATTGGCCGTACCGAGGGGCGGATTGTTGCCTCAATTTCTATTGTGAATTTTGATCCAGGCTATGCCCACTTGGGACACTATATTGTTACACCAGAATACCGGGGAAAAGGCCTGGGTCTTGAGCTGTGGACTGCGGCAATCGAACATGCCGGGGAGCGTTGTATCGGTCTGGACGGTATGCCGATGCAGGAGGAAAACTACAAAAAATGGGGATTCCGTACTCATTATCACACCTATCGGATTCAGGGGCGGGCCTCTGGTATTGCCATCAAGGCTGACAATATCAGCGAGGTGAGCAGCCATCATCTTTCTGCTATTGCTGATTTTGATACCTCGTTTTCCGGTTGTAACCGGGCTAGCCTGTTGTCCTCTTGGTTTACTGCTGATAACCGTCAGGGATTCGTGGTTACGGAAGGCGCATCAGTAAAAGGTGTCATTGCCTTGCGTCCCTCGGATGAGGGATATCGCATCGGGCCTTTCTATGCCCCGGATGAAAATCATGCCATTGCATTGCTGCAAACAGCGCTGGGAGCTTTACCGAAGAATGCTCTGGTGACGCTTGATGTCCCAGAGCAGGCGGGTGCCACTCTTGATGTTCTGAAAGTCGCTGGATTTAGCCCGCTTTTTCATACTTGCAGGATGTATCGCGGCACCCCCCCTGTCAGCTATCAAAAAGGCAACAATGCTGTAGCTTCACTCGAATTGGGTTGAGATTCAGCCCTATCGGTACAAAAATCCGTATGTTATGGAGAAAAATCATGTCCGAGCAAACCCCTACATTGTTTGAATGGATGGGCGGTAGAGAAGTCCTGCTGAAGTTAATGACCGTCTTTTATGCAAAAATCGAGAAAGATGAACTGCTGGCACCCATGTTTGTGCACATGCATGCCGATCATCCAGAACATGTCGCTATCTGGCTGGAAGAAGTTCTGGGCGGGGAGGCAAACTATACCGCGCACCGAGGTGGTTTTAAAGGCATGGTGGCCAAGCACCGTGGTAGGGCTATCCAACCTGAGCAGCGTAAGCGCTGGGTGGACTTGATGATGGAATGTGCTGACGAGGTGAATCTCCCTGCTGATCCGGAGTTTCGTTCAGCCTTTGCCGGTTATATTGAGTTTGGTTCCCGCCGTGCTCAGGCTAACTCCCAACCGAAGGCCGAGCGTTCGAAGCGAGAAACCGTCAAACTTTGGGGCTGGGGTGAGGCACCTCCGGGTACGCCTTAAGTCCATCAGTGGGTGAACCTTGCGTTCACCCCTTACTGCCACACGAATAAAGGTCAAGATAATGGAAAAGAAACGCATTCTGGTGGGCGCAACCGGATCGGTGGATATTACACTTCTGCCCGGTTACCTCCGCGCGATCAAGGCCAGCATTGACTGTTCGTTGACTTTGCTCATGACACCGCAGGCCACAGGATTTATTCCGGCTGAAACCATGAGGTTGTGGGCTGATCGGGTGATTGCGGGTGAGCGACCTACGGATTGGCCAACAGATAAACCGTCAAAGATCGTGGCTGATCATGACATTATGTTGGTTCTGCCTGCCACGGCGAACACCCTGGCTGATGCCGCGCAAGGGGCTGCGCCTAACCGTCTGACAACGGTGATTCTGGCATCCGATTTCCCCGTGTTGTTTTTCCCTGTGATGGGGGCTGTCATGTGGGATAAACCCGCAGTACAGCGTAATATCCGCCAACTAAGGGAAGATGGCTACGAGGTATTAGAACCGGAGTGGCACGAGAATTATGATACGGCGCTCGGAAAGAAGGTGAGTCATCCTTCGCTTCCGTCAGCCAGCACCTTGGTGAGTCTTCTGATCGAACGCCTTTGATGCCCCCTACGCCGGAGGGTAATGATATCTCCCTTCGGTGTCATATCATCGATTCACGTGCTGGCTGCCGAGGAATAGTCTGCGGTTTAGGCGAGTTTATATAAATGTTCGTATAAAATATTAAAACCGATACCTATCAGAATGATACCACCAATAATTTCTGCTCGTTTCCCCAACAGCGGGCCGATATAGCGACCTATCAGCATACCCAACGTAGCCATAATCATGGTTGCCATGCCAATCGCCATGGCGGTATGTAGAATATTAACCTGTAAGAACGCCAGCCCGACACCGATAGCCATTGCATCCAGACTGGTGGCGATAGCGGTCATGACCAGCACCCAAAAACTGTGGCGTCTGACCTGCGGTTCATCTTCAGTGGGCCCTTTGCAGCCTTCAATGATCATGCGACAGCCGAGAATAAACAGCAGAGCAAAGGCGATCCAATGATCCCATTCCATAATGTATTGACTGGCAAATAGGCCGATACCCCAGCCAATTAACGGCGTAATAGCTTCAATCACGCCGAAAATTAATCCGGTACGAATAGCTTCACGAAAACGGGGTTTATACAGGGTGGCACCTTTGCCGATAGAGGCAGCAAATGCATCCATTGACATGGCAAAAGCCAGAATAAGCGTTGCGGATAGATTCATGATAAATAGTCTCGGCCGGGTGGCTCCATATACACGCAACCCACCCCCAACCTTACGACGGAGTTACGTGTCTATGGTCTCGCCAACCTT
This sequence comes from Yersinia ruckeri ATCC 29473, assembly GCF_000754815.1. Classification (GTDB taxonomy): domain Bacteria; phylum Pseudomonadota; class Gammaproteobacteria; order Enterobacterales; family Enterobacteriaceae; genus Yersinia; species Yersinia ruckeri. The sequence continues at coordinate 2,813,315 of NZ_KN150747.1, read as the reverse complement.
ATCTGGCTGCCCGCACCACGTTTCGATGAATGAAACGAGTATGTTGATACGGGCGTTTCTGAATTAATGCTTCAGAAACCGGCTACTCCCCATTGAACGGCGCAACCTTAGCATATTCATTCAGGATCAAACAACAATTAATAAATAATAACTCCATGGTTGGTAATGATATTTATTTCTATTATCAATGGGGTGAGAAATGAGGTTATTTAAGTGCCAATAATAATATGGATATACGCAAGAAATAGAATGTTTGCTGTCGGAAAATTAATCACTTTGAAGGCATTTTAATCTTCCCTTAGCTTCGATAAATAGTATTAGCCTTGATTTTCAAGGAAAAAATTATAGATCTTTTCAAGGTCATCCAATTGTGTCACTTGAATCAGTAACCGACGTTTTTCTAAATCGATAACCAAAATACCATCTTCGGATAAATTCATGGTCTTTATCCGGTTATATTCTATAAACGCGTTAGCGTAAAAGAACCCAGTGGATTTAAACAATAACTTGGGCCAACGGATAAAGGATATATACAGTGCAATTAATGCAAGGCCAAACAATAAATAGGTGGTGAGTGGGGTGCCATTGGCCACCACATTATTATAAATCAAAATGGCTATTAACCCGACAAAGATCAGACAGTCAAGTTTATTCTTGCGTTTCAGACGAATGGCAAGCAGGGTTTTTCCCTTGCGTGTATTCATCATGAATTCGTCGTAAATCGCGTAAGCTAACAGCAGGGCAATAAAAACGACCAAAACAATATCGGTAACCGACATGTCATTACTCCTGGAAAAAACAACCGGGGGCGAACCCCCGGTTTGATACTGACATCAGATAATCGGTAGAAATTATGGTGCGAGGAAGCCGATCCAGTAGCCGAAGATACCGATGGCGAAGAAGCCCATAATAATCCACAGTGCGTTAACTTTACGGCGCAAGAGCCACATACAGCCGAAGGTTAACAGTAGCGGAACCAACCCTGGCATTAACTGATCCAGAATGGTTTGTACCGTAGTGACCGTTGTTTCACCGGCTGGATTGGTAATGCGTGACACCACCACCGGAATGTTAACGTGTGTCCACTTATTGACCAACGCCCCCATCACAAACAGGCCGAGAATTGACGCCCCCTCAGTCAGTTTTTGCAGGAAGCCGCCGCCCATATCGTTAACGATATTGACCCCTTTCTTATAACCGTAAGCCACGCCGTAATAACGGGTTAACAGGCGTACCAGGTTAAACAGAACGAAAAACAGGATCGGACCGAGCAGGCTACCGCTCATCGCAATACCGGCACCCAATGCGGCAAACACCGGACGGACAGTTCCCCAGAAGATTGGGTCACCGACACCGGCCAACGGCCCCATCAGACCGACTTTAATACCGTTAATGGCCGCATCGTCAATCGGTGCGCCGTTAGCCCGTTGTTCTTCCATTGCCATGGTGACACCGAGTACCGGAGCCGCGACGTAAGGTTGGGTATTAAAGAATTCCAGATGGCGTTTGATGGCCTGTTTGCGATCGTCGTTATTCTCTGGATACAGGCGACGAATCACCGGCACCATTGAGAAACAGAAACCCAGTGCCTGCATACGTTCGAAGTTCCACGATCCCTGGAATAGGTTAGAGCGTAAGAACACAGCGCGAACGTCGCTGGCCGTGAGTTTCTTTTCACCAGTCGTTGTTGTATCAACCATTTCTCTCACCTTCGCTTAGTCTAATTCGTTATCAAGATCGTTATTGGCAGATGCCGGACCAGACTGCACAACCTGAGATTTGTTGTATTTCGGGCTGAGCTGAATGTACAAAACGGCCATCACAACACCAATCACACCCAGTGCAACCAGGTTGAAGTTGGTGAAGGCTGCGGTAACGAAACCTAAGTAGAAGAACGGCATCAGATAGCCAGCACGCATCATGTTGATAACCATGGCGTAACCAACCACAACGATCATACCGCCGGCGATATTCAGACCGTTGGTGACCACTTCAGGAATAGCGCTAAGCAGAGATTGTACTTCTGAGGTTCCGACAGATAGGGCAACGATCAAGGCTGGAATGGCGATACGCATCGCCTGTAAGAACAGGGCAGAGATATGCAACCAGGTAATAGCGCGCAAACTACCACGTTCTGCTGCACTATCTGCTGCGTGCTGGAAGGCCACGGTGACAGTACGAACGATGATAGTCAGAACCTGACCGGCTGCGGCTAACGGGATTGCCAGGGCGATACCTGCCCCGATGCTTTGACCGCCAGCGATAACCAAAATGGTAGAAATGATCGATGCGAGGGCGGCATCAGGGGCAACGGCAGCACCAATGTTCATCCAGCCCAGAGCGATCATTTCCAGCGTACCACCGATAATAATACCGGTTTTCATATCGCCAAGAACGATACCGACTAAGGTACAGGCGACGAGGGGACGGTGAAATTGGAACTCATCCAGAATGGAACCCATCCCGGCAATACAGGCAACGATAAATATCAGCACAATCTGAAGAGTTGTGATCTCCATTGTACTTCTCCTATGACCAAAAAAAGCTGAGTAAAATAACCCCGTTCAAACAGAACCGGACATAAACCTTTCTGTGTAGTTATTTATAGAGCTAATTAGTTAAGTTTAGCGATCAAATCCATCATTTTTAACCGGCTATCCGAAGAAACTTTACGGACTTCCAGTTCAATGCCACGTTCATTTAATTTCTTAAATGCATTGATATCTTTCTCATCAACGGAAACCGCATTGTTGACCTGCGTTTTACCCTGACGGAATGCCATACCACCAATGTTGATCGATTTGATCTCCACGCCACCTTCAACGAGTCGCAACACGTCAGTTGGGTTGGTGAATAACAGCATGACTCGATCTTTGGCATATTTAGGGTTGTTGTAGACCCGAATGGCTTTTTCCACATCAACGACGTGAGCGGTAACACCCGGAGGGGCAACCTGAGTCAGTAGGGTCTTGCGCATATGGTCGGCAGCAACTTCGTCACTGACCACAATAATGCGGTTTACGTTGGTTTCTTTGGTCCAGCGAGTCGCAACCTGGCCATGGATTAAACGGTCATCGATACGGGCTAGCCCGATTTTCATATGGTCGTTCGGGCCCAAAGGTGCCGTCGGTGCTGACGGCATTTTGGCAACGGGTGCAATCTGTTGCGGTTCGGGCTTGCTTTCCGGTTTGGCTTTCAGGGCTTTCACCCCTTCGCGACCGGTTTCTACTGCGATGCCAACCAATTCTGCGAAGGACGGATTATCATCTCGCGCCATAAAGGTTTCAGCCAGCATTGGAACGTTAACCCCAGTGATGACTTCATAATTCTCTTTATCGACTGCGATACGACTGGCAGCATTAAAGGGACTGCCACCCCAGGTATCAACCAGGAATAAGACACCTTTGCTGGTATCCAATCCGGCCAACTTTCCGGTGTATTTCTCTATAAGCGTTTCGGCATTCTCACCGGGAACGAAATCGATAAAAGCGACGTTTTGTTACTCGCCCAATATCATTTCCGCAGTACGCAGTAGCTGTTCAGCCGCCGCCCCGTGTGTGCCGATGATAATAGCTATACTCACTCGCTACCCCCTCAGTTAACTCAGGATTGAGTTCTGGCACGTAATAAAAATCAATGACTACTGGCGCGTCCCTGCGGTACATATTGAAACTATGATGATAGTCGCTAACATCATTATCCGCCGATGATTTGTTCCTGCGTCTCATGAATCGATTCAGGTCATAAGTACACTCCAGTCGGCTGGTATTTATTTTAGTCAGTGAAAAAATAAATTATGTGACGGTGCTCATTTATTGGGACATGTAATGATTGTTTCGGTCTGGTTGGGTAATTAACCAGCAACAGTGTGATTAATGAGGGGAAAAAGGTTAAAAAATCCCGCTATGACATTAAAAGTATTCCTGATAAAATTAAGATCATTATTATTTGAATGGAGTTAAGGGCCTCAGCTCTCCCTATGGACTGTCACCGAAGTTGCTGCTTTGAAGAAGAAGGTTATCCCCCGCCTGCGGGTAAAAATCAGGTTATTCGATCGCGTATTTATCTACCGCTCATCTTCGTACGATCCTTCATTGTATTACGACGTATCACCGGTTTCCGGCGTTTTGCCGTACCCGTTAATTCACGTCTCTCCCGTCAGTCATGTTCTAATTTTTGGAGTCTTACATGGAATTTCTAATGGACCCCTCGATTTGGGCAGGGTTACTTACGCTGGTAGTACTGGAAATTGTACTGGGTATTGATAATCTGGTGTTCATCGCCATTCTGGCCGATAAATTACCGCCGAAACAGCGAGATAAAGCCCGTATTATCGGCTTGTCGCTGGCGCTGATAATGCGTTTGGGGTTGTTGTCGGTTATTTCATGGATGGTGACCCTCACGACACCGCTGTTCAGCGTGGCCACGTTCAGTTTCTCTGGTCGGGATTTGATCCTGCTAGTCGGTGGGTTGTTCCTGTTATTTAAAGCCACCACGGAATTACATGAACGACTGGAGGGCAACCAGCATGATGGTAATGCTAACCGGGGCTATGCCAGCTTCTGGGCAGTGGTCGCACAGATTGTGGTATTGGATGCGGTATTCTCGCTGGATGCGGTGATTACCGCCGTCGGTATGGTGAATGACCTGGCGATCATGATGACCGCGGTGATTATCGCGATGGGTGTGATGCTACTGGCATCCAAGACCTTGACTAACTTCGTCAATGCACATCCCACAGTGGTGGTGCTGTGCCTTAGCTTCTTACTCATGATCGGTTTGAGCCTGATTGCTGAAGGCTTTGGTTTCCATATTCCGAAAGGCTATCTGTATGCCGCTATTGGCTTCTCGATTCTTATCGAGCTGTTTAATCAGATTGCGCGCCGTAACTTTATCAAGCATGAGTCCCGTTTGCCACGTCGCCAGCGCACTGCCGAAGCCATTATTCGCCTGATGGGGGGGCGTCGCCAAGAGCACACTCAGGGGGATGTTCCACAAGATGCTCCGGCTGAGGCATTTGCTGAGGAAGAACGTTACATGATCAGCGGTGTGTTAACGCTGGCATCTCGTTCATTACGTAGCATTATGACGCCGCGAACCGAAATCAGTTGGGTGGATTGCCACCGAAGCAAAGATGAAATCCGTGAGCAGTTGCTGGATACGCCACACAGCTTATTCCCGGTGTGTCGTGACTCACTGGATCAAATTGTTGGCGTGGTTCGCGCTAAAGATCTGCTGGTGGCAATTGAACGTGGTGAATCGATCTGCGCGTTTGCTGCGGCGACACCGCCGATTATGGTGCCGGATACCATGGATGTGATTAATTTGCTGGCAGTATTGCGTAAAGCCAAAGGCAGACTGGTAGTGGTTAATGACGAATTTGGTGTGGTGCAGGGATTGGTAACCCCGCTGGACGTACTGGAAGCTATTGCTGGCGAATTCCCTGATGAGGATGAAACGCCGGATATCATCGTTGATGGCAATGGTTGGTTGGTCAAGGGCGGGGCGGATTTGCACTCGTTGGAACAGGCACTGAATTGTCAGGAACTGGTCAGCCCGACAGAGGATTACGCGTCATTGGCAGGGATGTTGCTGTCCCATTCTGGCCACATGCCCTCTGCCGGCGAGGTGATTGAAATGCATCAACTGCGTTGCCAAATCATTGATGTAACGGATTATCGTATTGAGCTGGTTCGGATCGAGAAAATTGAAGCTTCTGCCGATGAGTAGCATTGTGCGTTTCGCCTAGCCATAAGTGAGTCGGCTAGATCACCCTGATCGCTGACAAACCTCGATCCTGCGATCTGTGGTGGGGAAGCGTCAAGTCTCCGCGCCAGGGATGGTGCGGAACGAGCCTACAAGGCGGTATTCACGGTGTCTTGACGATCTGGCTGGTTTCATCGCGGCGAGCACTTTGTCATCAATCTGAGAACGGGAGCCAATGGCTCCCGTTCTTTCGTTCATCTTCATCCCGATAGTCGGGCTGGGAGATCTGTTAGTTACATTGCACTTTAATCGCCAAACCACCACGAGAGGTTTCACGATATTTGGCGTTCATATCTTTACCGGTTTCAAACATGGTTTCGATAACCTTGTCGAGAGACACTCGTGGTTCGCTGCTGCGGCGCATTGCCATACGTGCGGAGTTAATCGCCTTCACAGAGGCAATCGCATTCCGTTCGATACAAGGCACTTGTACCTGACCGGCAACGGGATCACAGGTGAGTCCGAGGTTATGTTCCATGCCAATCTCAGCGGCGATACAGACCTGAATTGGGCTGGCACCCAACAATTCGGCTAAACCGGCTGCTGCCATCGAACAGGCTACGCCGACTTCACCCTGACAACCCACTTCGGCACCGGAAATCGACGCATTCATTTTGTATAGAATGCCGACGGCACCGGAGGCCAGGAAGTAACGAATAAAAATTTCCGGGGTAACGGGTTCGATAAAGTGATCGTAATAAGCCAGCACTGCCGGAACAATACCACAGGCTCCATTGGTTGGTGCGGTCACGACACGTCCGCCAGCCGCATTTTCTTCGTTGACGGCCAGAGCGAACATATTCACCCAGTCAATCACATTCATGGGGTCGCTTGACAGCTTGTCCGAAGATACCAGCAGACGACGCAGTGCAGAAGCGCGGCGCGGTACCCGCAGTGGGCCAGGCAGAATCCCTTCCGTATTCAGGCCACGGTCGATACAGGCGCGCATCGTGTCCCAGATAGCGGTGAAATAGGATTCGATCTCTTCTTGACTGTGCATCGCCAACTCATTCTGCATGACCATACCGGAGATAGACATCCCGGTAGTGCGGCAGTGAGTCAGAATGTCTTCAGCAGAATGAAACGGATAAGGTACGCTAATCTCATTAACCGCCGCCTTACCAAAATGCTCTTCGTCAACAATAAAACCGCCGCCGATAGAGTAGTAGGTTTTACTGTACACTTTTTCATCGCCGGCAAAGGCATGAATCTGCATACCATTTTCGTGCAGTGACAGATTATCACTACGGAAAACCATGCCACCCTCACGTGGGAAATCAACTTGATGCAAGCCATTGGCCAGCATCAGTTTTTCTCGTTGCTCAACATCGCGAATAAAACCGGGAATGCTATCGATATCAACGGTATCAGGCATATTTCCCGCTAAACCCATAATGATAGCGATATCAGTATGGTGACCCTTACCGGTTAATGACAGTGAACCGTATACATCCACGGCTACACGCGTGATCGAGGGCATTAGTCCCTGGGTTACCAGGTCGTCTACAAACTGTTTGCCGGCTTTCATCGGTCCAACCGTATGAGAGCTGGACGGGCCGATGCCGATCTTAAACATGTCGAAAACGCTAATCACGCTAGAACTCCTTAAAAAGGCATTGTGTTTAAAGCCGATATTTCATGGTCGTCGCGCATAAAAAATGCGCAACAGGAATATCGGTATTGTAGGTGGACTCGTCGATTTTAGTGACCTTATTCGCATGAAAAAAAGTAATCGCAAGCCTTGGTTTTTTTTGTCTTTACTGGTGTTAGCGGTATCGTTTGGATACTGCAATGGCCACTATGTTAATGAACAACATAAGTGACTTCTTTCACTGGTTATTAACCCCAATATATTAGTGGTTTATAGTGAAGTGGGCTATTTTACAGGTATTTCATAACGCTGACAGGCATGTTTACAGTTTTTTTAAAAACTGCGACACAGTGAGCATAGAGTAGAAATAGGAGAATCAGCAGGTTGAGAAGCGATTTATGTTGTAAATAAGAAGGTTACCTCGTGATGGTGTGGTTGCTATCACGAGATGTGGGGGGATGAGATGCCGACTTGCTGCGCCAGGCGGCGAATGATGGCGGCGGTCAATCCCCAGACAAACTGGCTTTCGTACCAGGAAAGATAGATTCGATGCTGGGTATCGCCACGGTGGATATCCAGCGGATAATAGCGTGATAGGTTTAAGGCTTCATAAAGTGGCATCTCGAACAATCCAGCCACTTCATCTTGATTGGCGAGGAAGGGCACGTCAGCCGGAATGAGTCCAACGACCGGAGTAACCTGAAATCCCGTCGAGCTGTCCAGGGTGCCAAGTTGGCCGAGCACCCGCACGGATGCGGAGGGAATCGCCACTTCTTCCTGGGCTTCTCGCAGCGCTGTTTCAATCAGCGAACGATCTTCCCGATCGGCTTTACCACCGGGGAACGCCACTTGTCCGGCATGTTTGCGCAAATGTACCGAACGGCGGGTGAGTAGCAGGGTCGGTTCTGGGCGACAAATAATCGGCACTAGCACCGCTGCACGGTGAGCGCTGGTTGATACACTCCCCGGTTGCGGCAGTTGCAGCTGGAAACGGCTGATAAATTCATTTAGAGTTAAACCGCTCACGGCAGGTCGTTCTCCCTTAGCAGCGGCAAAATACGAGCAATTTTATCGAAAGTTTCCTGATACTCCGCCTGCTCCTGGCTGTCTGCCACTATACCTCCTCCAGCCCAACAGTAAATATTACCCTTCTCCGTCAACAAGGTACGGATAGTAATGTTGGTATCCATAGTGCCACAGCAACTAATATAGCCAATGTTTCCGCAATAGGCATTGCGGCGATGAGGCTCCAGTTGCTCAATAATTTGCATTGCGCGGATTTTGGGCGCACCGGTAATAGAACCACCGGGAAAACAGGCGCGAAGCAGCTCAGTAGGCGGACAATAGTCTGGCAAAGTGGCGGTAATGGTACTGACCAGATGATGCACTGCAGGGAAAGCTTCCACCACAAACAGCTCCGGCACCCGCACGCTGCCCGGTTTAGCTACCCGACCGATATCGTTGCGCAGTAAATCTACAATCATCAGATTCTCAGCGCGATCCTTCGGCGATGACGCCAAGCGTGCCGCCTGCTGGGCATCGGCGGCGGTATCGGGCAGGCGCGGGAGTGTCCCTTTGATAGGACGCGTCTGAATTTGCTGATTTTCCAGCCAAACAAAGCGTTCGGGAGACACGCTGATAACACAGTGATCCGGCAAACGAATAAAAGCAGAAAAAGGCGCACAATTACTGGCGCTAAGCGTTAGAAAGGCCTGCCATTCATCGCCTTGATATTTAGCGCTGAATCTCTGAGCTAGATTAATCTGATAGCAGTCACCGCTGCGAAGATAATCTTGAATCTGGCGGAATTTCTCGCCGTATTCTTTTCGGTTCATATTGGCCTGCCATGGGCCTTGCAAGTGGAATGGCATCCTATCGCATGGATATTGTTGTTGTATCAACCATTGATAACGTTGCTCTATGTCGCCGTGACAAATCAAAGTCAGTTGCTGTAAATGATGATCAGCAATCAATGCCCAATCATATAAACCGATGGCCATATCCGGCAGATGAATATCCTGCTGCGCTAATTCGGGTAACACTTCGATACGGCGGCCAAGATCGTAACCAAATAGCCCTAATGCACCCCCCAAAAACGGCAGGTTTTTATTGGGTGGGCAATTTAGCCCCAACAAATCCAGTTGTTGCTGTAGTAAAGCAAAGGGATCGGCGGAGGAATATTGCGTGTCGTGCTCGCTACTGATTTCGGTTTGCTGGCCGTGGGTGATTAACTTAATGCGTGGTTCGGCAACCAGAATATCGAAGCGATTGTGGGAATGTTCGGCAAAACCGGAGTGCAGCAGCATCGCCCACGGCATGGCGGAAAACGGGGCAAAATACTGCAATAAAGCATCAGGCTGATAAGGCAAGCTTTTACAAAACGGCGATTTGGCACAGATGGCATGAGTATTTTTTTGGGCTGACAGCATGACAACTCGTGAAATAATATCGAGAGAAAGATTCTACCCGCAAGATTATCACAAATTCTGCGGGCTTTGGCAGTTGCGCGCTTCGGCAGGGAATTCCCTGCTGGGATAAAGAAACGGGTATACTGTTCGGCTAATTCGTAGGAGATAATTAATGCTAGCGGGAATGCCTTCACTTTCTCACCAAGAACAGCAAGAAGCGGTTGAACGTATTCACCAACTTATGTCCGAAGGCATGAGTAGTGGTGAAGCCATTGGCTTGGTCGCGGCAGAAATTCGCGAACGTCATCAAAATGATCCTCAGGCTATGCCGATCTTTGATGATGAAGACTTCGAAGAACATCATGATCCAGAATATCGTCGTGACGATGAAAAAGACGCTGACGACTATGAAGATGACTACGAAGGCTAACGATCCAGAAGGTTTCGGCGCCTTTGCCGAAGCCTTCCATTTTCTTTCACCAATGATTCACGTCAATAGAATCAACTCACTGATTAATTACGTTAATTTCACCGGCTGCACGTTTTGCTACTGCTACCGCTTGCTCAACGGTATCGGCAACCGCCAGCGCTACGCCCATCCGACGTTTCCCGTTAATTTCCGGTTTACCAAACAGGCGAATATCCACATCACCGATTAGCGCTTTTTCCACACCCTGATAAGCCACATTCTGGCTGGTCAGTTCTGGCAAGATCACCGCTGAGGCTGCGGGGGCATACTGGCGAATAGCGCCAATCGGCATACCGAGGAATGCGCGGACATGCAGAGCAAACTCCGACAGATTCTGGGAAATCAGCGTAACCATGCCGGTGTCGTGTGGGCGTGGTGAGACCTCACTGAAAATCACCTCATCACCGCAGACAAACAACTCGACGCCGAACAGACCGTAGCCGCCCAATGCTTGCACCACTTTGGTGCCAATCGCCTGTGCCCGCTGTAATGCCAGCGCGCTCATCTGCTGTGGCTGCCAAGATTCACGGTAATCGCCATCTTCCTGACGATGACCGATTGGTGCACAAAAATGAATACCGTCAACGGCACTAATGGTTAGCAGAGTTATTTCAAAGTCGAAATTGACCACCTCTTCAACGATCACTCGCCCCCCACCAGCGCGTCCACCTTGTTGAGCATAATCCCAGGCGCTTTGCTGTTGTTCTTCAGCGCGGATCAGACTCTGTCCTTTGCCGGAGGAGCTCATTACCGGCTTAACAATACACGGGTAACCGATTTCGGTTATGGCGGCATGGAAAGAGTCTTCGCTATCGGCAAAGCGGTAATGGGAAGTCGGTAATTTGAGCGTTTCGGCCGCCAGACGGCGGATACCTTCACGATTCATGGTCAGACGGGTGGCTTCAGCACAAGGCACCACTTTCTGACCCATTCTCTCCAGTTCTACCAGCATATCAGTGGCGATAGCTTCAATTTCTGGCACGATATAGTGAGGTTTTTCCTTCTCGACCACCTGCCGGAGAGCTGCACCATCCAGCATATTGATCACATGGCTACGGTGGGCAACGTGCATGGCTGGTGCATCAGCGTAGCGATCTACTGCGATCACTTCCAGCCCGAGGCGCTGGCATTCAATCGCCACTTCTTTGCCCAGTTCACCCGATCCAAGCAGCATTACGCGGGTTGCGCCAGGGCGCAAGGCGGTTCCAATGATCAACATAATTCGGTACCTACATCAGCAAGAGGAAGTCTTATGATAAAAACCGCCGCAGTATATACGAAAACGATTGCGTAGGCAGTTATTCTACTAAAATAGCGGTTTATTTGTAGATAAAATCGACATAATCATCAGCAGAAAAAGGAGAATAAGGTGCCGCATAATATGAGGAAATACGGGTGTGTGGTGAAGGATCGGGTGACAACTCAGGTTTTCCCGCGCTTTTTTACGCTTTAACTCAAGAAAAAATGGTATCTCTGCTATTATTGCGACAAATATTGCCTTGGCCTTCAGGTCACCGCTTTCAATCCATTCCGCTATATAAGAGTTACCGCCGTGAGCACAACGTCCTTTTCTTCCCTAGCGCTGCCTGCAGAGCAGTTGTCAAACCTTAATGAACTTGGTTATACCGAAATGACTCCAGTACAGGCCGCCGCATTACCGGCGATCCTCAAGGGGCAGGATGTTCGGGCAAAAGCCAAAACCGGCAGTGGTAAAACGGCTGCATTCGGCATTGGTCTGTTGGATAAAATCGCCGTGGGCGAATTTGTCACCCAGGCTTTGGTGCTGTGTCCGACTCGCGAATTGGCCGACCAAGTCAGCAAAGAACTGCGTCGTCTGGCTCGTTTCACCCAAAATATCAAAATCCTCACCTTGTGTGGTGGCCAGCCGATGGGCCACCAGCTGGATTCATTGGTTCATGCACCCCACATTGTCGTAGGAACGCCGGGGCGTATTCAGGAACATCTGCGTAAACGCACGTTGGTGCTGGACGATTTGAAAGTGTTGGTATTGGATGAAGCTGACCGTATGCTGGATATGGGCTTTACTGATGCCATCAACGACGTCATCAGCTATACGCCACCGCAGCGTCAAACTTTATTGTTCTCCGCCACTTATCCGGCCGGCATTGAGCGAATCAGTGCCAAGGTTCAGCGCGAACCGCTGAATGTGGAAGTGGAAAGTGAAGGGGAAGATCCCGCCATTCAGCAGGTATTTTTCGAAACTACACGCGAAAAACGTCTGCCGCTGTTAATTTCTGTTCTTAGCCATTATCAGCCAGCGTCCTGCGTGGTGTTCTGTAATACCAAAAAAGATTGTCAAAGCGTTTATGATACGTTGGAATCCCGAGGTATCAGCGTGTTAGCGTTGCACGGTGATTTGGAACAGCGAGATCGGGATCAGGTTCTGGTGCGCTTTTCCAACCGTAGTTGCCGGGTGTTGGTGGCGACCGATGTTGCTGCGCGCGGTTTGGACATCAAAGATTTGGAACTGGTGGTCAACTTCGAGCTGGCTTTCGATCCAGAAGTGCATGTTCACCGTATTGGCCGAACTGGCCGTGCGGGAATGAGCGGTCTGGCCGTTAGCCTGTGTACGCCATCAGAAATGGGCCGTGCTCATGCCATCGAAGATTACCTGCAAATCAAAGTGAAATGGACACCGGCAGAGCAGGTGAGCCGCAGCACCAATGCGATATTGGAGCCGGAAATGGTAACGCTCTGTATTGATGGTGGCCGAAAAGCCAAAATTCGTCCAGGGGACATCCTCGGTGCGTTAACCGGTGATGCGGGCTTAACTGCTGCCGACGTCGGGAAAATTGATATGTTCCCGGTACATGCCTACGTAGCGATCCGTAAAGCCAGCGCCAAACGCGCTATTCAGCAGTTGCAGCAGGGTAAAATCAAAGGCAAAAACTGCAAGGCGCGTTTGCTGAAGTAGTAATAAACGGATGAAGTGATAAACGGATGAAGTGAAAGGCTGAATGTCTTGCGCTAAAACGGCAAAAATAGCTTCACGGGATGATGTCGGTTGCATCATCCCGTCAAATCACTTTATACTGTATACAAACACAGTGAAAAGGATGCTGATAAATGGCCGTTGAAATAAAATTCGTAGTGGTACGACAGGGTGAGGAAAAAATGACGTTCACAACCAAAAAAGAAGCCGATGCATACGACAAGATGTTGGATTTGGCCGACAATTTGGCTGAATGGCTAGCACAGTCTCCTCTGTCGATGGAAGAAGAACAGCGCGAAGCCCTAAGCTTCTATCTGGCTGAGCATAAAGATGCTTTGGGGCAGATTTTGCGCGGAGTCAATCCGACGGTTTCAACCGAGCCACGGGTAAAAAACAAGGTGGAAAAAGCAGAAACCGCCGAGAAAAATCAGAATACTGAACAAACTCAAGCAGCTTAATGGGTTAAGCTCCCGGCAGAATGGGAAAAAAGGATCTAGAATGAATCGTGAAATGACTTTCTTCAGCCGTTTTGAAGCGGATATTCTGGCTAATCGCAAAACAATTACTCTTCGCGATAGCAGTGAATCCGATTTTAAGCCTGGTGAAATTTTACGGGTATGTCGCAACGAAGATGGCGTATTTTTCTGCAATATCGTCGTTAAGTCCGTAACGCCAGTGACGTTGGATGCTCTGACAGAACGCCATGCGCAGCAGGAAAATATGTCGCTGGAAGAATTGAAGAAAGTCATAAAGGAGATCTATCCGGGCCTGGAGCAGTTTTACGCGATCGAATTTACACAGTGTTAGTTCTGTAATGGAATTCTCTCTGTAACCTACCCCCCGATCCTTGCTGCTTCCGCCGAATAGACATAATAACGATTGGAGGAGCAATGAAAAAAACGCTATTCACCTTGTCTGCAATGGTTGTCATGCTTGGCAGTATGTCCGTATCGGCACAAACTCAGGAGCCGCAGCAACGGATGGCAAAACTACCGGCTTGCGTGGGCTTAAATTCTGCGCAGGTTGCCGCTCAGGTTAAACGTGACTTTCTGCAAAACCGTATTGTACGCTGGGATAATGACAAGAAGATATTAGGTACTGACGCACCGGTCGTGTGGGTTAGCCCAGATGATATCATGGGTAAGGATGATATCTGGGAAGTGCCTTTAACGGTACGTGGCACCAAAGCCAGCAAAAATTATGACGTCATGCTGAACTGCGTTGAAGGCACTATCAGCTACAGCCAGCCGCAGTAATGCAACGGCGTATCGCCGGGCAGTAGTCACGATAGAATCTACCCAATAGGTTCTATTTTGGCTGATAGTGCAGAGCGTCAGACCGATGGCGTTCTGCACTGATTATTTCCCGCTAACGATTGTCCCTTTCTTTGCGATATTCCTCACTGCTACCTTATCTGCATTTTTCAGTCTGTTATTCGCTATAATCCTTATTAATCATTTGGTTATTGGTTGTTTTAATGATATGAAAAACTATCAACTGCGCTTGGCAGCAGTCAGTAATCGTGTCACTCTGATCATAATAAATTGATGCGGACAACTCACCCATGATCACAGCGCCAAAAGCAACCAAACACCCATATTCTATAACAACACACGGTGATACCCGTGTGGATGATTATTACTGGCTACGCGATGATGAGCGAACCAATCCCGACGTATTAAGCTATCTGACTGCGGAAAATGCTTATACCGATGCAGTATTGGCTCCTCAGCAAGGATTACGGGAAAGTTTGTATGAAGAGATGGTTGCCCGAATTCCGCAGCAGGAAGCATCGGTTCCCTATGTCAGAAACGGTTATCGCTACCAGACTCGCTATGAGCCTGGTAACGAATACGCCATTTATGTTCGTCAGCCGCAACAGGTGCAAGATGAATGGGAAACCTTACTTGACGGTAATCAGCGTGCCGAAGGCTATGATTTTTACACTTTGGGTGGCGTGGACGTTAGCCCTGATAACCAGTTGCTCGCGGTGGCCGAAGATTTCTTGTCACGTCGCCAATATGATATTCGGATAAAGCAGCTCTGCGATGGTCACTGGCATGATGAGGTTATCAGTAATACATCAGGTAATTTTGAGTGGGCAAATAATTCAAAGACGTTGTATTACGTGCGCAAACACGAGAAAACGCTATTACCATACCAAGTGTATCGCCATCGGGTAGGCAGCAGTCCACAGCAGGATGAACTGATTTATCAGGAGCAGGACGACACTTTTTACGTTGGGCTGGAAAAAACAACGTCGGAACGCTTTATCCTTATTCACCTGAGCAGCACCACCACATCGGAAATACTGCTACTGGATGCCGATAATCCTGAAGCGGTGCCGCAGATGTTTATGCCACGACGTCAGGATCATGAATACGGACTGGATCACTATCAGCAACATTTCTATATTCGCTCGAATAAAGACGGTAAAAACTTCGGTCTTTATCAAAGCGAGCAAGCCGATGAATCACAGTGGCAGATGCTTATTGCACCGCGCACCGAAGTCATGCTGGAAGATTTTAGCCTATTCCGTGATTGGTTAGTGGTGGAGGAACGCAGCCAGGGTTTGACCCATTTGCGGCAGATCCATTGGCATTGTGGTGAAGAAAAAACTATCGCTTTCGACGATCCAACCTACGTGACTTGGCTGGCCTACAATCCGGAACCTGACACCGCGCTACTGCGTTATGGCTATTCTTCGATGACGACGCCAACCTCGCTTTTTGAAGTCAATATGGACACTGGCGAGCGCGTGTTGCTGAAACAGCAGGAAGTCAAAAATTTCATCCCAGAAAATTATCGCAGCGAACGCCTCTGGGTTACCGCTTCAGATGGTGTAAAAGTGCCAGTTTCGGTGGTTTATCATCGGGAACTTTTTAAACCGGGTAGCAATCCGTTAATGGTCTACGCATACGGTTCCTACGGTAGCAGCATGGATCCTACATTCAGCGGCAGCCGCCTGAGTTTGTTGGATCGCGGTTTCGTCTTTGCATTGGCGCATATTCGCGGCGGCGGTGAGCTGGGGCAGCAGTGGTATGAAAACGGTAAACTGCTCAATAAACTAAATACTTTCAATGATTTTATTGATGTAACCAAGTCATTGGTTGAACAGGGTTATGGCGATGCCAAGCGGGTATTTGCGATGGGCGGCAGTGCTGGCGGTTTACTGATGGGGGCGGTGATCAACCAGGCTCCAGAATTGTATACCGGCGTGGTAGCACAAGTCCCGTTTGTGGATGTGGTTACCACCATGCTGGATGAGTCGATCCCCTTGACCACTGGTGAATACGAAGAGTGGGGCAATCCGAATGATAAGGCCTACTACGACTATATCAAGCAGTACAGTCCTTATGATCAGGTTCGGGCGCAGGACTACCCGCATTTATTGGTCACCACCGGTTTACACGACTCACAAGTACAATATTGGGAACCCGCTAAATGGGTTGCCAAACTGCGTGAAATGAAAACCGATGATAACCAATTGCTGCTGTATACCGATATGGATGCGGGGCACGGCGGCAAATCGGGGCGCTTCAAAGCCTACGAAGATATTGCGTTGGAATATGCTTTTATCCTCGACCTGGTCTGAAAAATTCAGGATTCCAGATAATGCGTCAAGGTATGGCGCATATCTGGCGTCAGATCTTTCACCGATTTCAACATCCAGCGCAGATAGTCCGGATCCTGTCGGGCTATCTGTTCAATATTTTTCCCACGATATTTGCCAAATTCTAACGTTCTTAACAACAATGGGGCTTGAGTCAGTTCGACCATTTTCTCCGCGCTCCAGCCAGAATCACGCATAATCCGCTGGAATAATGCCGCGGTGATATAGCAATCATAAAGTGCGCGGTGAGGGTACAAATCTGCCGGCGGCGTAACATCCAGACGCAATGCATAGCGCAAATACTGGTTACTGTATTTAATATCTGGATACAGCGCCCGCGCCAGTTTGTAAGTGCAAATCCACTCACCACCCATTTCTGGCAACACACCGCGATCAAACGGAGCGTTGTGTGCAACGTAATACGGACTGCCCTGATATTTGCCAACGGCTACGGCAATGCGTGGCTTTCCCTCGACCATTTCTTCGGTAATATGGTGAATAGCCATGGCTTCAATGCTAATTGGTCGATCTGGGCTAACCAGGTCGCTCATCGGATTAGTGATTTCTCCATCAATAAAATCCAGTGATGCAATTTCGACGATACCGCCATCCAACCCGCAGGTCTCAGTATCAATCACACGAAAATTCATTTTTACTCCGGATGTTGGCTCAGTTTGCCAAGCATCATAATAGACAGCGTTGTCCCTGCCAATGACCGCTGTTAGGCTGACAATCACTCTGCTTCGGTGGTACAAGGACTTCATCACGATAATGTGAGGTTGTCAGCGGGCAAAAAACTGGGTGGGTTGAATTTGGGAGAACTTCTGGCGTAATAATGGATTGAGGTACTTTCTCTGGCAATGAGTATGCAATGAATGCTCGTCAAGAGATCGATACCGATCAGCGTCAGGTTTTGTATGATGCCCGGCAAAAGAAAACCCTGTCAGCTTATGGCTCACAGGGTGGGTGACCTTCTCATTAACCCGCCTGAGCGGGTTAATGTAACCAAGTAAAAAACCGTTACTCTGCGCTAGACGAAGAGGATTTCTTCGCGCGTTTCTCTGCCTTTTTCTCGGCCGGAGTTTTCAGTGGTTTTTTCTTCGCGTTCTTTTTGCTGTCCATTCCCTTACTCATGGCTTGCCTCTCTATGACCTGTGGTTAGGTTGGTATGCATCACCATTAAGGCCTCAATAGCCAAGAGTTGCAAGGAGATAAAGGAATGAAAAGATTAACATACTGTTAATTATGGTAATTATTTAAATAAAACTTCCCCTGATCGGCATGAACAACCGGTTTCCGGGCATTTCCAACTGAAACCGCTGGAAAGTCGGATTATGAAAAAAGGGCGCTTCCGATTGATGATAAAGTCAGCATATTTTCAAAAATTGCGCGAGAAGGATCGAAAAACGATTATTTAAATGATTAATCAGAGATATTTGTCCGGCTTAATCGTTGACCCTGAGCCTGGCATAGGCTTTTATAAGGCTATGGCCAACAACCGAATAGGTAAAATGCGATGGGACAATTACGGGGACTCTATCCGGCTTATGAGCCATACAACAGTGGTTGGTTGGACACCGGCGACGGGCATAGACTCTATTGGGAATTGTGCGGTAACCCGAATGGGAAACCTGCGGTATTTCTTCACGGCGGCCCCGGTGGCGGCATTGCGCCATACCATCGCCAGTTATTTGATCCGACAAAATATAAAGTGCTGTTGTTTGACCAGCGTGGTTGCGGTCGCTCCACGCCACATGCCAGTCTGGACAACAATACCACCTGGCATCTGGTGGCTGATATTGAACGCTTGCGTGAAATGGCAGATGTTGATAAATGGCTAGTGTTCGGCGGTTCTTGGGGCTCTACATTGGCACTGGCCTACGCTCAAACCCATTCTGATCGGGTTTCTGAAATGGTACTGCGGGGAATCTTCACGCTGCGTAAAGAAGAACTGCTTTGGTACTATCAGGATGGCACCTCCCGTTTCTTCCCAGATAAATGGCAATCTATGCTGTCTATTCTGTCAGAAGAAGAGCGCCACGATGTGATCGCCGCCTACCGTAAACGCCTGACTTCACCGGATCGTGCTGTACAGTTGGAAGCCGCGAAGATATGGAGCCTGTGGGAAGGTGAAACAGTGACCCTGTTACCGACGAAAAATTCAGCATCCTTTGGTGAAGATGATTTTGCACTGGCTTTTGCTCGTATAGAAAATCACTACTTTACCCATCTGGGGTTTCTGAAACATGACACGCAATTACTGGATGACGTCGTACAGATTCGCCATATTCCAGCAGTGATTGTACATGGGCGTTATGATATGGCCTGTCAGGTTCAGAATGCTTGGGATCTGGCTCAACGCTGGCCGGAAGCCGAATTACACATTGTAGAAGGTGCCGGGCACTCGTTTGATGAACCGGGAATTCTGCATCAGTTAATGTTAACGATGGACAAATTCGCTGATTAAAGCGCCGGATACACCTTTATTTCTGCACGTCCTCACTAGGATGCGGAGTTATTGTTGCCATAACCGAATCCTGATTGCCTTGAGCCTATAGGCCGTGAAAAATAATAAAGCGAATTTCTGCTTTATTTTACCTTAGGTTCATAAGGCAAACGGGATAATTTAGCCGACTCACTGCGATAGTGGTTCAGACGCTGTAAAAAGTAGTCTCGTAGGTGCTCGGGTTGTTCACGGGCAACCAGCTCGGGGATCACTGGCATATTGTAGCGTTCTTTGAACGCGACACTGGATGCAGCCAAATCAACGTTGATTTTATCCATCTCCTCTTGAGAGCGCTCAGCCAAATTGTATCCCATTATTTTCTCCTTTTACCACGCTACGATAAGTCAGCGCTGAAGGTAATGCAGAGTGGCAACAATGGCAAGTACTGTGGCGTGCAGTGAGCGTGAGCGTCTGATCTCAAGAAGAGAAAATAAAACAATAAACACGAATGATTCACATTTATTTTCCGCCAAATTAACAATAAGAATGATTCCTTTTATTATTAACCAGAATGAGGATTAATTTCTGTGTAAAATATAAATGATGGATCATTTTTCAAGAATGAAAGAATTTACATATATAAATCAGTTGGTTGTTATTTATTTTTATTATCAAAATTTTAAATGTGAATAGGGTGTTTTTATTTTGTTCTTATGTTGGCATAATACATGGAATAATTCTTTGCCAACCTGCATTATAAAAATTAGGGATTAGTTATGTTGAAAAAAGAAATGGCTCAAAAACTTAATGAGCAGCTAAATCTGGAGTTTTACTCTGCCAATCTTTACCTGCAAATGAGTGCATGGTGCAGCGATAAAGGCTTCGAAGGTGCGGCAGCGTTTCTGAAAGAGCATTCTCAGGAAGAGATGCAACATATGCAGCGCCTATTTGAATATCTGAGCGGTACAGGCTCAATGCCGATCCTTGGCACCATCAGTGCACCGCCGGTAGAATTTGGTTCTCTGGCCGACGTGTTTAAATTGACCTATGAGCACGAACAACTGATTACCACTAAAATTAACGAACTGGCGCACGTAGCCATGACCACGCAGGATTATTCCACTTTCAACTTCCTGCAATGGTATGTTTCTGAACAGCATGAAGAAGAGAAACTGTTCAAATCTGTACTGGATAAATTGGCTCTGGTTGGCAATAGCGGCAATGCTTTGTTCTTCATTGATAAAGATCTGAAGAACATGGCAGCCAGTACACAGGCTCATCCGCAAGGCTGATAATCTTCAGTTATCAATATCAACCGCAGTGACGCTGTTCTTGGCAGAAACTGCGGTTTTTTCGCTTTTTTCAGATTCCCACGTTTTTATTTTATCGGTTCTATCGTTACCCGTGCGCTTCAGCTACACCAGTTAACTGAACGCATCCTGCTGATTAATCTCACTTGGTTAACTCGACTTAATACCCTTAACTCGTTATTATTTATCACTAACATAGGAGAAGGGGGTCATTTCTCGTTATTTTTTGATGATATTTTGACCGCTTATCTGATGTGAGGAGTTTATTTTGTGTGGTATCTCACAGGTAGTACATCCAACTGGACGTGATGGGGGTTAACGTTGCCAATATAGGGTAAAGTTGGCAATAGACGGTTTTATTACCCCATATTTATTTAAGGGACTTTATGTTAATCAACAAAGTACGTACATCCTGCCGGATGCTTTCTGCACTGGTTGTTTTATTTGTTGGCCTTTCTAGCCAACAGGCTTTGGCTCATGCTCATTTAAAAGTTGAAACGCCGGCGGCCGATACCACAATAAATTCTGCGCCAGAAGCTTTGACGCTGAATTTCTCCGAAGGAATTGAACTGGGTTTTAGCGGAGTAAAAGTGACAGGGCCGGATAATAACGCGGTGAAAACCGGAGCGCTAACACTGGATCCGGTAAATAACACCCAATTGATTTTACCATTGGATAGCGCGCTAGCCGCGGGGAAATACCATGTTTCTTGGCATGTGGTTTCCGTTGACGGCCACAAAACCAAAGGCAATTATAGCTTTACCGTAAAATAATATGTCTTTGGCGACCTTATTTATCCTGTGTCGCTTTGTGCATTTTATGGCGGTGATGTTGATGTTTGGCATCAGTATATTCACTGCTATATTAGCACCCAGCAAGTTCTCACTCATCTTGGGGAAGCGCTTAAAACCCTTACTGATTTTCAGCACCTTGGTGGGAGCAATGTCTGCCATAGGGTTATTGGCGATTCAGGCCGGAACTATGGGGGATGGCTGGGCAGATACTTATCAGTTCTCCACCTGGATATTGGTGCTTGGCACCGCTTTTGGCCAAATTTGGCAATGGCACATGGCGCTTTCTCTTCTCAGTGTTCTGCTATTGCTTTTCTGGGAAAAAAATTGGTTTTCCCCATCGATGGTTGTCTGTTCAGCGTTGTTACTCGCCAGTTTGGCTTTTATCGGCCACGCGGCAATGCATGACGGTATCATCGGCTGGATACATCAATCCAATCAGATCCTGCACCTACTTAGTGCGGGTTACTGGTTTGGCAGTTTGTTACCGCTACTATTTTGTTTGCCATATACCCGCTCTCGTCAGCATAAGCCAGCTGCTATCGAAACGTTGATTAGTTTCTCAAGCTGGGGGCACCTGGCTGTGGTGCTGGTGGTCGTGACTGGCGTGATTAATAGCGTCATTATGTTGGGTGGTTGGCCGGATGATTTTACCTCCAATTATCAGCGTTTACTGTGGTGCAAAATCGTCGTGGTTGCTTTGATGATCATTATTGCAGTAATTAATCGTTATCGAGTTGTACCGGCTATTCGTGTAATACCGGAAAAATCGCATTATTGGTTAGTAATGAATGCCTGGCTGGAAATGGTATTGGGAGCGGTGGTTCTCCTACTGGTCAGCATATTTGCTACGTTGGTACCAGTATAAACCGACTATATGACTTAAACGATTAAGCCAGCTTGCATTTATAGGTATAGGTCCGAGAGAATCAGGCTAATCAACTAATTCAGGAATAGTTAAAATGAAGGGTTTTGCGTTAACACTGTCTCTTTTATTGCTTGCCGCCAACGCGTCGGCGTCGGCAAAGATTATCACTGTCAGTAAATTTGAGTTTGGTAAACAGTGGGCATTCACTCGAGAAGAGGTGATGTTAGAATGCCGCTCAGGTCAGGCGTTATTTGTTATTAACCCAAGCACGTTGGCGCAATATCCATTAAATGATACGGCGGCTGAGCAGGTGAGAGCTGGTAAGGTTCTGGCCTCATCTTTGGATCCGTTGATACTTGAAAATAAAGAAAATCCGGGTCAGAAAATGAGCCTTTTGCCATTCCAGCGGCGTGCTTTGACTTTATGCGCCAAATAGCGCTAGAGATGATAGTCAGCGTGAGAACAACGGAAGAATCATATAACTATTCATAAATTTGCTAAAAATTCATTAGTTTTTCGTAGTGATTATTAAGTTGTTACGTTGAAAATTGGTAAAATGTGGGTCGTCTACTACGCTTAAGTGGTACGGCTTAATAAGCCTGCATGAAATGCCAACTTTTAGCGCACGGCTCTATCCCAAGAGCCATTTCCCTGGACCGAATATAGGATTCGTATTCGGTCTTTTTTTAACTTATTGTTTTATATGGTTATTTTTAGTTAATTCCGAAATTCCCCGAAATTCCCCCGAAATCCTATACTCGGCCTAAATTTCTACCCACTCATTTTTACGTGAATCCAGGTATACATTAGTCATTTTCATCGACTTGTGACCGAGCAATTTCTGTGCAAACTCCTTACCGTACTCAGTCTCATAAAGTCTCGATGCCAGGCTACGGATCTCGTGAAAGCTGGGCGGGGAGATTTCATAAACCAGATCGGTTGCTTTTAATGCTTTAACAAATGCTTTGGTGAGCGAGTCCGCATTTAATGCACCGGGCTCTCGGCCTGATTTTCTACTGGACGAGCAAATGAGATATTCGCTCTTATTGTTATTCAGGCATTGTTCTATAACCTCACCGACGGAGGTATTCATTATTTCCAACCGCAGTGATAGCGATATCGCTATCTGCATCTTGGTTTTACTTTGGACTATCCAAAGCTTACCATCATGCACGTCGCTTCTTTTTAATTGCCGCACATCATCACGGCGCTGACCGGTAATCAGCGCCAGCGCCAGGCTGAGTTGAACCCAGTTCTGTTGTTGGCCGGCAGCCTCATAAATCTTGCAAAAGGCTGCATAGTCGAGCCGCTCCCGTTTAACTTTTGGTGAGGGCGTGCGGGTAGCATTCAGATGATCTTGCCCTGTCAGCATATATAGGGTATTCGAAGAGACAAGCGCATTTGTTACCAACAACCGTGCCCAAGAGTTTTACCACCCATAGATTAGTATCCCAGCATTTGAAAAGGCCCGCTGAAGCGGGCCATGCTATTTACTGTAAAGCTTCAAGGATGCGGTAAGCTGCTTCGACACGCGCAGGGTTAGGATAACTTTTGTTCGCCAGCATCACGATGCCGAGATTCTTCTCGGGAATGAAAGCCACGTAGCTTCCAAATCCGCCGGTTGAGCCAGTTTTATGTACCCACGAGCTATTTAATGCTGGCGCTGGCGGGTTAATTTCTACCGCACTTAGCGGCGCGAGTGCGACTTTATTATCGCTACCGCCGACCGCGATTGTTGCTTTCATCGGCCAGTTCAGCATTTCCCAGCCCAACCCCTGATACATGTCACCCACTTGCAAGTACCGCGACTGGGCAAGCAAAATCCCCTTTTGCAGCGAGGCATCTTTTACTTCAGAAGGCGTCATGTTAGCCCGCACCCAGCTTGCCATATCCTTTATTGAGGATTTCACGCCGTAGGCTTCAGCGTCCAGCATCCCCGGAGAAACATGAACGGCTTTCCCATCGCGATAGCCCCACGCATAGTGTTTTTCTTCACGTTCAGGAACATGTATCCAAGTATGCGTGAGATTCAATGGCTGGAACACGCGTTTGTTCATCGCCTGCTCAAAGCTCATGCCTGAAGGTTTAACCGCCAGTTTGCCAAACATCCCAATACTGGCGTTTGAATAAAAACGCTTGGTGCCCGGAGCCCACTGTGGCTGCCAGGTTTCATAGTAATTCTGCAATGACGTCTCATCAGTAATGTTATCCGGTACCTGGAGCGGCAAGCCACCAGCGGTATAGGTTGCCAAATTCAGCAAACTAATCCCTTCCCATTGTTTCCCGGAAAGCGCTGGCCAGTATTTACTCACTGGATCACTAAGTTTAATTTCCCCACGAGCAATGGCATCGCCACCCAGCACGCCGGTGAAGGTTTTACTCACGGAGCCGAGCTCGAATAACGTCTGCTGCGTAACAGGCTGTTTGCCTGCGACATCAGCCATTCCCCAGGTAAAGTAGTAAGGTTGGCCCTGATAGATCACCGCCACCGCCATGCCGGGAATGGCCTGTTCTTTCATCAAAGGAATAACAACGTTATCAACAATTCCACTGAGTTTTTTTTCCGTTTGAGGCGTGGCAAACGTGGAACCTGACGCGACGAGCAGCAGCGCACAGGAAAGGGTTTTATGCATCATGTCTATCTTCCATAATGAAGAGTTGAAGGGGAGTACGCGCTTAATTTGATGAATTTGACCGCAGGTTGCAAACAATAAAATTTAGGATCTGCTTAAAGTTTTTCTAACGGACACTGCGATGTCCGCAATGATTGAATCGCACCAGGTCATGTCGACACTTCCATGCCAAGTAAAACGCCGGCTCCTCGCTCATAACTGCCCGAGGCCGTTGGGTAACTGGCGGCCTTGTGCAGGAGCGGACGTTAAATTGAGTTTCCGGTTCTTAACCGAAGAAAATAGGGAAAGAACAAAATTAAACAGTGATAAGGTCGACGACTTACTGAAAATAGCGAGGGAATAGGATTACGGCCGCTTCACGCCCTGAGACATTCGACAAGCTTTTTATGGCCTAAGTGGTGAGCAACAAATTGTCGCGTAATGCAACTTAGTGATGCGCGAAGCTTGTTGGTTGGTTGTGCCCGCTCTTAGCTGACAGTCAAATTGAGTAGCGATTAATCCACGTTACAATATTAATAGTTATTTGAGGGCGTCATTCACAATGACAAACAGAACCAATAACAGAATAAATCCGATGATACTGTGTTAGTGGCATCTGCCAGCAAGTAAGCGGTGATAACCGTTGGGATAAGCTAATTTATCCTAATGCTAGGATTTACAGCTAATCGAATGAAGAATCAGATCGGCTACGAAGCAATGGCATTTTAACCGCTGAACAGCGGCGGGCAATTTGGTCATTTAAATCAGATTTTATTGAAAGTCAAAGTGTCGCTCAAAATATATTCAAGATTGGTATCCCCTGGCTCAAATGTAATCTTGGTCGGTGAGCTCATGCTCGCTGTTAACTGTATAACAAGGTTATCAGATGTCTGTGTATTCGGTTTTGGCAGTGCAGCTCCTTGCGCGAGGTCAGTTACCGTTAGATAGTATGAAATTTGCGGAACATCGAAATAATAGTAGGTATTTGGCGCACCTTGGATTGCCAAAGTCGGTGATGCTCCCATATATAATGCAACACTCATTGTTAATGAATTTGAAACAGTAAAACTGGTGTCTGTCGTGATTTCTAATTTATTGGAAAGGTTGCTGTTTACATAAGGAGTCCCCGAAAGAAAGGCATTATTCTTGTATAGAATGGGGAGTACGTTGTATCCACCTACGGTGTTCGGAAAAACAGCAGTTGGCGCTTGTCCTGCGGTGAATTGAACACTGACATCAATCGGTCGAGAGCTGCTTCCCCAACCTAAGCCAAAAGCAGTTTGATCCCAGTTAAATGAGTAATTGCCCCCGTCATTGATCGTTTTCAATGACCAAACAAGTGAAAATCCGCTGTTGTTTGAAGCATCAGTCAGGAATATCGCCACATTTTGCGGCGCGCCACTTTTATTGGTTACGTTTACGGAATAAGTCACGATCAGCTTTTCCTTCATAAAAGTCAGTATGATTAGCAAGAACAGCCGGATAATGAGAGGGTTAAGATAATGAAGTCTATTTTCACTTAATTTTGACTAAAGAGAAGTATTTAGCTCTCAATATCAGTTTTCGAAAAACCAATCTGTCATTGACTACAGATTGGTTTTCTTAAACCAGGGTAGTGAACAAGATGTTCTATTTGCTTCCTAAAAAGGCCGCAATATTAGATTGGAACAAATTGCAAAGTTTCATTTAGCTTGAAATTCAACGAAGTGACACCATCCGCGAAGGCGAACTGGGTAGGACTACTGACAAATGTTCCCGATACAGCGACGCCCTGTTTTGAATCGGTGGTACAAATCCAATAGGTTGGGTGTGTATCAAACAAGAAATTCCCATTGGGTTTACCTTGCATCGCAAACGCAGGTAAAGAATTCATGTAAACAGCAAGGCTCATCGCCTGTGATTGTGACACGGTAAACGTTGAATCGGTTGTGACTAGCATGCTGCCGCTAGGTACGTCCGGATTGCTGAATGCCAGCGGTTTTGTTTGGAACTGACCGCTGGTGTAAGTAACCCCCATCGAGTTGTTTCCGCTAGAGGCTGTAGGGTTCATGCTTTGCATCGGCCCACCGGAACTCCATTTAACGCCTGGAGCCAAGGGCTGTTCTGTTGTCCCCCAGTTCAGAGCCCAATCGATTGACCAATTGTAGGTGTTGGTATTTCCATTGTTCACCGTTTGCAGTAACCATACCAGAGGTAAGCCTGCGATGAGGTTAGGGTAAGTTTGATAGATGGCAACATTTGCGGGAGCACCGCTGGCATTTAACACAGAAATGGAATAGGAAGACATAAGTTTATTTCCTTTCAGTATGAATGAGCTACGGGATCGATATATTTGGAGCCAATTGACTACGGTGTTACGTTCCAGAACGAACTAATTATTGCCAATGTTTTGTATTGTGCAAATATATTTTTTTGGCTTTGATAATTACGCCTGATGTTATTTTATGCTGAAATAAATATATTTTTTAAAATTAAATTGAGGGATTTAAATAGATAATGCTCATATATTCAATGAGATAATTGTTCATTAAATTTTATCAATTATGTTGTATGAAGGTGGTTACTGATTAAAATTATTGACATTATGGTTTTGTTGTTTTTCCTGTATGTGTTTTGATTTCATTGAAAATAAAAAATATTTATGTAGAAATTATTGTTTTTTTATTTTGTTAGTATTGCTAACGCTTATTGATTACTATCAAGATAAGTAAGTTTTTCTTCTTGACTTTTTCCATGTAAATAAAAATAAAAGTTTTAATCTTTGTAATGTTTTAATTAATCACGGTTGAAACAATTTAGTTGGAAATTTATATATCAACGTTCTGGGAGGTTCGCAACACAGACAACATCTCTTATCGTGTTAATTTTATTAAAAACTATTCTGCTGCATAGGTATTTTATCTGAGTTAAATCATACCAAACCCGATGCAGATGTTTTTTTAGTGAGTGACGTGAGATGCTATTTTGATAGTTCAGGTAAGGATCAGTTGTCCT
This sequence comes from Yersinia ruckeri ATCC 29473, assembly GCF_000754815.1. Classification (GTDB taxonomy): domain Bacteria; phylum Pseudomonadota; class Gammaproteobacteria; order Enterobacterales; family Enterobacteriaceae; genus Yersinia; species Yersinia ruckeri. The sequence continues at coordinate 2,785,494 of NZ_KN150747.1, read as the reverse complement.
AGGGAAGCGTTGCTTCATGCCAGCAGCAAAAAAAAGAGGACACTCCCGGACCCGGTACATGACACCGCCATTTTTTGCTAAACGGATATGATCCTGGGAAAAGTAGCGAAAAAATAATATCCTTATATATCAACGTAATTTAGGGTGAAATATTTAAAGATATTTCCAGATGGGGTATGGCTTAAGAGAGCTTAGAGGCAGAAAAATAAAGATAATCTTATGATAAATCACTTTTTTTTCTGGATTTCGCCTTAACATCGCCAGAAAGTAGCCAATGCAGTGTAATTATTGTTAATGATTGGTAAGCATTATTAATGAATGTGTACTATAAATTAACTGCAGCTTATCTCGGCAGGAGGCTAATTCCCGTTTCAAGTGGCAAGAGAACATAGGTAAAATTATATTTTTTCAGTTACTTATGCAGGATTGCGTGGTTGCATCCCCTTTTCTAATCGGCTTCCGCTTTCAAGAAGCTATGGATATTCAGGAGATAGACCTAGTGAAAAAAAATCGTATTTCTCGCTGTTTGATTGCAGGTATGATTCTGGGTGCTTTCGTAGCTCAGTCCGCTCCGGCACTTGCCGTAGACCTGCCGTTTAGTGCTAATTGTACCAATCATGCCGCTATCAATGTTGTGCGACCCGATACCGGTATTACATTCCGTAAAAATCCGAACAGTACGGCAACCCGAGCCGCAACTGCGACAGTCTTCTCAATTAATGGATTGGCAAATATAACTATCCCCGCAAACGCTGTATCGTGTTTTTATACAGTGCAAGGCAATGATAATTATTGTTTTCAAGCCTCTAATAATGCAGCCGCCTTTGCAAATATAAATGCGGTTGCTAATACGAATACTGCGGCAGTTCCAGCGTGTCAATAGGTATGTGAATAACCGATAAATACCGGAGTAAACACCGGTATTTATCGGTCATGTATTTTTAATGTTAAATAAATTTAATTTCAAGTGACTATAGAAACCTATAGTATGCCAAGGGGGATGTTTTATTTTTATACTCATTTATAATACGGAAGGTCTGATGAAATATCATAAAAATAAAGATTGATTGATATAAAATATTATTTTTTGCAAAAAGGCTAAACCTCACTGGTGAACGGCATTCCAGCTGGAGTGATAACCTGACATTTAGAGGTGTAGTTTTTTATATCTGAAATGCGGAGTTTTTATAAATCATGATCTCCAATAGCAATACCTTGAATGATATCTCTGTGTCACATCAGTATGATCTGAGCCTGTGAGCCCCGTTTTTATGTGAATGACCGGGATGGTCTTCTGCATTAGGTGTCGTTTATTCCCTTACCCTTTAATGCCATATGCAGGCCTGAGTGGCGGTTCGACAATCACGGCAAGCGCCGCATGATAGGCGGGGATAAAAAGCAAAATCGGCAAAGAAAGAGCGGTTAAAACAACAGAAATAACAAAACCACAGGTAAACTCATCGGCCAGGTGAGACCGATCAGCAGAGCGGCAAAAATACGGATTTTCCAGGAAGGATCAACACTGGCGAAAAAGGTAATCAGTATTGATATGACCATACCAACCCAATAAATGGTTTTTAAAGCGATCCATGCGGATGACATTGTTATAACAGAGCCTTATTTGTGTACGACGATACTGCTAATAATTAACAAACATTTTACGCCGGAAGATTTTATATAACCAGCGCAAATTCTATTAAAATATTATATCTGCATAATTTAGTACAATATATGACCCGTGGTTGCATGCCGGAGAGTGGATGGCGATGAGGGGGGGCGTTTGTTGGCGAAAGTGTTTTTCTCAGAATGATTGCAAAGCATAATGAAAGTGCCAAGGTAAAATGGACGTACAACATTTCTTCTGACAATAGCCTATGTTATGTCTCCAATCAATGGTAGCGCCCGTCGATACAGCGATGGTGGGCATTATCGCTTTGACAATCAAAACAGGGTATGGGAGCTTCTCCATTCCCTGTCTTCAGCTATCCCTCAATTATTTAAATAGAAGGCTAATATAATGCAATTGAAATTATTAAATTTGTAGCTACTTGATTAAATTAATAACCTGGATCTTTATTTGCTAAATAATATCAACGATAACACTGTCGCCGGGTATTTATCCTTTTTTTGGTTATTTTTCAGTCAACACAATAATATTATGACTTAGTGTAAGTAATTTATCATGCTATGATATCGCCGGTTTTTTATTTTCGACAATAGACGTGTTCGTTTATTTTGTTACGCAAATCACTTATCTACGCTAATAGATAATACCCATATGGATATTATATTTTGCCGTTTTTGTCATAAGGCTGAGGCGAAGCACTAATATCGGACATAAGTCAAATTGGCATAATATTAGGGTGTGTATTTCCTATTGTTACTGAAAAATAATCACAATGGATAAATGGATTATGAACAAGAAGGTATTATTAGGCACGGTATTAGTGTCTTTCGCATTATTGAATGGCTGTGCCACGGAATCCTCTCGCTCACTCGATGTGGCAAAAGTAGATGCTTACAGTAAGCCTTATCAAGGACAACGTAGCCCAATATCGATCGGTAAATTTGAAAACCGCTCTAGCTATATGAACGGGGCATTCTCTGATGGTGTCGATCGTTTAGGTAGTCAATCTAAAACGGTATTGATTACACATTTGCAGCAAACTGGCCGCTTTAACGTACTGGATCGCAGTAACCTGTCGGAATTGAAACAAGAAGCTGGCATCAAGAAACAAGCACAAACCTTGAAAGGTGCGGACTACGTTATTATCGGCGATGTAACTGAGTTTGGTCGTAAAGAAGTCGGCGATCGGCAGCTCTTCGGTATTCTGGGGCGCGGTAAAGAGCAAATTGCCTATGCGAAAGTGGCGCTGAATGTAGTAAATGTGCAGACCTCCGAAGTGGTTTATTCCTCACAGGGTGCAGGTGAGTATGCTTTGTCGAATCGTGAAGTTATCGGCTTTGGCGGCACGGCCAGCTACGATTCAACCTTAACCGGTAAAGTATTGGATCTTGCTATTCGCGAAGCGGTAAACAATTTGGTTGCAGGTATTGAAAGCGGCGCATGGCGTCCAGCTCACTAAAAAAGGATGAAAGATATCATGGAGTCGATGAATAAAATTGCAGTATTACTGGCTGCCGCAGTGCTAGGCGGTTGCGCTACCAGCCCAAAACCAATTTATGATTGGAATCAATATCAACCCGTCATTTATCAGTATTCTCAGAAGGATAGCAGTATTGAACAGCAGATTTCTGAACTGAATCAGACCATTGAACAATCCCGGCAGAAAGGCACTAAAGTACCGCCAGGTTTGCATGCACATTTAGGTATGTTATACGCCAACACCGGCCGTAATGATGAGGCTGAGCGTCAATTCCAAACGGAGAAGTCATTGTTCCCTGAATCTATCTCTTTCATGGATTTCTTGCTGAGCAAAGGTAAAGGAAAAGCATCATGAAAACTGCGATTGGAATTTTTAGCCTGATGATGGTGCTGTTGCTGACTGGCTGCGCCAAACCGGTAGCGCGAGATTATTCTGCATTTAAGCAAAGCCAGGTTAAATCCATTCTGGTGTTGCCACCGGTAAACCATACGCCGGATGTGAATGCCAGCCACGGTTTGCAGTCGCAGGTCACTTATCCATTGGCTGAAGCGGGTTATTATGTGATGCCAGTGGCTGTAGTGGAGGAAACTTTCCGCCAGAATGGACTTACCGCACCGGAAGATATTAGAGGTGTCAGTGCCGAAAAACTGCGGCAGATTTTTGGTGCAGATGCTGTCCTGTATCTCGATATCACCGAGTACGGCTCCAGCTATATGGTGATTACCAGTGAAACCCGTGTGACGGCCAGCGCCAAGTTGGTCGATCTGCGTACTGGCAAAGAGCTGTGGTCAGCTTCGGCGACGGCTTCCAGTAATGAGCAGAGAAATAATTCTGGTGGTAGTGTGATTGGTATTTTGGTCGCGGCTGTTGCCGATCAGATTATTAATACTGCGATGGATAAAAGCCATGATGTTGCTGGCATAACCAGCAAGCGTTTATTGGCGGCGGGAACACCTAATGGGCTATTGTATGGCCCGCGTTCACCTTTGTATGCCAAAAACGGGTTGTAAGTTAGTCTCCGCAGAGATTGATATCCGATAAAACTTCACAGCCTCCATATTAGTGGGGGCTGTTTTGGGGTGATTAGCGTATTGAATAGGCAGACTGTACGCTAACTTACCTTGCAGTGATATTCGCTGGCCCAAGATCGAACTGGTTGCTGCGAGTTTATTGCAAACTGAATACTGCCGGATTATCAATGATAGCTGCGGTCAGATAGATAATGAACAGTACGTAAAGAAATAGAGTGTTGCTCATGTTTCATTCCCATTATCCTCAATGGATATGTCGCTGATTACCTACATTGGTATTTTAAGGACAACAAATGAACAAAAAATGAATACCGGATGAAAGTATAGTGACTATTGGGAGAAAGGACAGAAAGATTGATGATTTTTTAGAAACAATACTACGATAAAATGGCTTAATTTGTTTTTTTATCAATCACTTGGTGCAATATGTAAACAATTTTAACGGCATATGATCAGAGGGACGCTGATTGTGCTACACTATGCGGCCGATAATCAAGGATAAATCATGAAAAAAGTCTCAATTATTGCACAGTGCTTAGTAAATGCTAAAGATTTCAGTGAGATGTCTGAAGCTGAGTCCTCGATCAAAAAAATTTTTAATGATAGCTACGCAGAACATTCCTTTGAAGAATGGAATACCGAAGTTTCAGCGTTGAGCGCAAAACGTGTTATCAGCTTGGTCGCTGGCTCGTCCAAGGTTCGTGTCAGAGGCTTGATCCAGGAATTATGGAATCATTGATGCTTGTCTGGCTGTTAAATCCTTTCTGATTTTTTCACTACGTATAGCATGCCATCATGCTACGTGGTGAAAAGTGACTCTTCTTGCTTCCAACGGCTAGCTTTAACCGTTTCTTCTGGCCGATTCTATCTATAAACTGTTCGTTCAGTCGTATGAATTTCAAACAATACCGCCGCGGATTCATTTTTATTTGCACGGTTTACGTAATTTCATGACATAGAAAACCACGAGGTAAAATTATGTCATTGATCGATAGTTTTAGAAGACTGATTAGTGGTACTAAAACCAAAATTGCCTGCCCTGAATGTGGTGCAGTCTCCGAACAGGATTCAGTTAAAGTGCAAAAGAATAAGGCGCTGGTATGTCTGAAATGTGGCAGTCTGTTCTTGCCTAAAGACCGTAAGCATTAAGCAAATACCATTGCTGCCCAGCGTAATATCAACAGTGCCAGGCAAATGCCGAGCAGGACCAGAAACATTTTCCAGTGCTTTTGATGTAGTTTTTTTGTCACCTTTATTTTCCTCATAGGCATCGAATGTGTTTTCATCGACTTATACTAGCGAAGAATCATGTTGATGAGCAGATTTAGTGAGCTCATGTTGCCTGAGATAAAGTGTAATATGCGCTGTATCAATGATGTAATAAATAGAATTTGAAATAAGGAAAACTATGACCACTAACCTGCCAGCCAAATATGAAAATGTCGAACGTTGGACATTTGGTGATACCGAAAATGTCGCCGATGACTTATTGGCATTGGTATTGCAGGGCGTGAAAACCGCCACTTGCGCGGCTTTGGATGAAGATGGCGTTCCATGCGTTGGCGACGTTTTTGTGGTGGTTAACGGCCGTAATGAACCTGCCTGTGCTGTAGAATTGACGAATGTGGAGCTGAAAACCTACGATCAGGTTGATGAGGCACACGCTCTTGCTGAAGGCGAGGGAGATCGTTCACTGATTTACTGGCGTAAAGAGCATCAGCGATTCTTTGAAGAATACGATATGTTTTCACCGGATATGATGTTGATCTGCATGCAATTCAAAATAGTCGAAAAGTTTTGCATGTGAGACATTTTATTGCCTGAAAGCTGAGGGTTGTTTGACGCAGAGAAACAAGCAAAGAGTGAGAAAACCCACCGTAGGTTAGCGCGAAGTTACCGTTGCGGCGGGGTTTCTGATTGGGTCAATTAAGTCATCCTCATGACCCAAGCATCTTGGTGACGGTCATAGTGTTTCTTGTACAGCAGAATATCTTTACCGTCCAATCGCGCCGGGACGCTGGTGTGTTCATCCCAACCATCTAACTGTGTGCAAAGTTCTGGATCTGATTTGCACGGAATACTGAGTGTATCTTCCCCTTTGGTTGGCGGTGAGATGACCTGCGCATCATCGATTTCAAAACTACCGATTTTTAATACTGACTTTCTCATTGAAACTCCTGATATTGATTGTGGTAGGAGGTGTGACCAGATTGGCCGCATTATTGAGAATAGTCGAGCTGATAAAAAGTGCCAGAGGCTGGCGCATTAAATCGGTATGTTTATTCCGGTAGTTTTTCGATGTTGTATTGGTTTCGGCCGTTGTTTTTCGAAAAATAAAGCGCTTTATCTGCCGCCAGTAGCAAATGTGACTGTTCGATACCGGTTGAATGGATGCGCGGATGATAAAAACTGACACCGATACTGATGGTTACTTTTTGGAATTGGCTGTCGATATGCTTAATACCCATTAATCGGATTGATTCCAATATGTGTTTTGCCACTAGTGCGGCACCCGCCTGATCAGTATCCGGCAAAATAGCAGCAAATTCTTCGCCACCGTAGCGAGCGACGATATCAGTACCGCGCTTGAGTGACTTCCGTAATGCTCTGGCGACCAGTCGCAGGCAGGCATCACCAGAGATATGGCCATAATGGTCGTTAAAGTTTTTGAAATAATCGATATCGATCATCAATAACGCCAGTGGGGTTTCGGTACGTTTGGCGCGGAGGAACTCATGGGTTAACACCTTTTTGAACTCACGCCGATTAGGTAATTTTGTCAGTGAATCTGTTCGAGCCTGAATCTCCAGACGGCGGTTGGCTTTGAGCAATTTCAGCTCAAGTAATTTACGTTCGTGAATATCCTCGGCGGTGCCGTACCAACAAGTCACTTCACCGTTACTATTCAAGCTTGGCGTCGCTCGCAGACGCATCCAGTTCCAACCGCGTTCAACGTGACAAAAGCGTACTTCCATATCTAGCGGCTCACCGGTACTCAAGGAATGTTCCCAGTGAACCAGCGCGAGATGGCGGTCGTCAGCATGAATGGTTCTCACCCATTCATCGGCCAGCGTCTGTTTACGGGTGAAACCGGTTATTTTTTCGAAACGGCTACTGATATCGGTAATTCTGCCATCGGGGGAAGCCGTCCAAGGGATTTGCGGATTAAGCTCCACCATATTGCGATAATGTTCTTTACTTTGACGTAGGGCTGTTTCCATTTGTTTTAGGCAACGGATATCAATCATTGCTACCGATAATCCCATTACTTTGCCTTGACTATCACGGCTGGCCTGCATACGAATAAAGAAAAAATGGTTTGCCTCAGGCATCTGAAACTCGGCATCCAAAATGCTTTCACTATTATAGGCGCAGAGCAAAGCGTGTCTGATAATAGGAACAATGCCAGGCATTAAATCAGCAACTTTCTGACCATTAACTTCATCGGTATTTTTGCCTAATAAATTGGCCAGATAGTCGTTAATGGTAACGTAGCGTAGGGAAGTGTCGATAAAACACAGGCCAGCGGGAGCATTGGAGTAAATAGATTCTAATTCTAACAGGCGTTGCGGTGTATTGGCGGGTAAATGGGTGAGATCCCGGTCAATACCCCGATATCCTCTGAAGTTTCCATTATCGTCAAATAGTGGTACCGCACTGGTTTCTAGCAGAATTTCTGATCCATCAGCCCGGAAATGACGCTTCTTGAGGCCGGAAAAGGGCAAACGTTCGGCGCTGACTTTGGCAAATATCGTGCGGACACGTTGTGCTTCATCTGCTGGCATAAAATCACATAGGGACTTGCCCAGAATTTCATGCGGAGATCGGCCAAAAAACTCCAGACATTTAGCGGATGAAAAGGTGTAGTGACCATTTACGTCAATTTCCCAGATCCAATCGGAGTTATTCTCGATAATATCACGCAACGTATTTAATTGTTGTTGCAGAGCCATTATTGCAGACTTATCTTTATTATCATCATCTAACATGATGTTCACTCCTGTTTGAAAACGACTTCCTTGGCTAAGAGAAAAACACGAATTATGGCTTGCTGATTGTATATCAGCCAAGAATTGAGTGCAGCTTATTAAGACTAATCTTGCTAAATAGCTATTAACGACTTCTCTCTTTTATAACTGCCGTAATGTGAATTTCAGTTCTTTGCTGATGAAAATAGACGGTGAAATTAGACGTGTAGAGATAATGGTCTAACATATGAAATGTAAATTTAATGATGAGTTCCTCGACACTTGATTTATCCAGTAAAATTAAATGACTATGTGAGTTACTGTAGTAAAACTCTCTCGGCCTTATGGGGTGGGTGAAGTGTTAGATCTTGGCTTATTGGCTGTTGATCAGGTTGAACGGGCGTTTTATGATGTTATTCACTGATATCTATATCTTATCCTCATCATTTTTCCTGTTATATCATCTTGTTATGATGATATTTTATACGGGAAATTGATAATAAAATAAATGTGCTGAACGATTATCAATATAATTTGGATTATCTCTAGCCTGTTCTATTATAACAAGTCAGTGATGTTGTCAGAGTCACCGCAAGATAGCGATGACGCCGTAGAATGAATAAATATAAGTTGAGAAAAATATCAGGCGTGAAGTGATTCAGCGTGATTTTTTGCTCTTGTTTGTTAATGAAAATGGGATGTAATCAATATTTAGGTAAATAAATCTAACATAATAATCAATGCGATATAGCAAAGAATAAATCGCCATGCTTTTCATGCGCTGAAAAATGGGGGGATGATTTTATATCTCGGAGAGGATCTAAATATGGATATTGTCGATAGATCAGATAAATATGAAACAAGGCAATAAGTTACCATATAGCCAATGGTAGAGAGCCTCACCGGGCGGCTCAGATTGCCACCCGGTAGAGGGTTTAAAAACGCGGAATTGCCGTTCCCCAGTTACGCCAATCTTTTGGCTCTTCGGCATGCAGTAGAAAGTGTTGGTTGACGACAGCTTTGGGTGCCAGTGGCGTGGTCGGAGGCGTGGCAAAGGCGATACCCCCGCGAATAAATTGCTGGAAAGTGCCGCTTTTCACTACACCACCGGTCAAACCGAACTGTAGGTTATAACCAGAAGCCAGCCAAAATACGCTGTTCTGCCGCACTAACTGCTGGTATTTCTTACTGATACGCAGTGAGACCTGAACTCTATCCGACATGGCACCCAGATTGAATCCAGTCACGGTACCCACTTCCAGTCCGCGGAACAACAGTGGGGTACCCACTTGCAATGAACCGGCTTCCACAGTGTCCAGTACAATACTCAGGCCATCCAGATAGCGGGAGTCGGTAATGCTGGCAGCCTGTAGCTCAAAATTGCGAGAGGCTTGGCCGCGGCCAGGCTCTACATTAATATACGGCTGTAGCAGGGTGTCCAGATTGTTGACGCCGGCGGCGGAAATTTCCGGTGAAACAACCGAAAAACGGCTGCCAAAACGCGCAAAATCATCCACATATTCCGGATAAAGCACCGCTTTCGCCAGCACCTCATTACGATCGCCGGACAGTTTCAGCGACTCAAGCTGGCCGATATTAATGCCGAGATAGCGAATTGGCATACCTGCGGCCAGTTTGCTGGCATCGTAGGTACGTAAGGTAATTTGGCTTCCCACCGCTCGGGCGGCGGTTTCAGTGGCATACAGCGTGCGTTTGTCACCTTTATCCAGCGAAACGCCTTCGAGATTATCAAAGCTAATGGCGCCTTTTAGCGCCCGATTCAACGGCGATGCCTGTACGGTTATGCCACTGCCATTAAGCTGAACTTTCGCTCCGCCTTCAGCCCAGAAAATACTCTTGCTGCTTAGTAGGTTACGATAGGCTGGCTGGATATAGACATCCACCTCAAACTCGTTGGCTTTGGGACGAACGCTGACGATTTCACCAACCTGGAATTTGCGATATAGCACCACCGAACCGGTTTGCACGTCCGGCAAGCTGCTGGCGATGAGTGTTAATGTAGTGGCTGGAGCATTGCCCAAAATACCGTCTTGAGCTTTTTCTATACTGCTATACAGCGGGTAGCGATTTTGCGGTTCGCCTTGTCCACCTGATAGCATTTGAATTCCACCGTCAAACCATTCTTGCGCGCTGGCACCTTGAACATCGATGCCATCAATACCCACGTTGACATTGATGCGGCTATTAACGACAAATTTGCTGTCTTTATGCACTAAATGGCGGTATTTAGCATCAATAGCGGCACTAAATGTAATGCCTTTATCATCCAGTGTGCGGCTGATTACCTGACCAATTTTAATGCCGTGTAACAGAATAGGCTGGGCGACATCAATACCGTAACTTTGCGGTGCGGTCAGGGTGATTTGCAACACATCCGGCTGTTGCAGCAAGCTTTTATTGCTTTCCAGTACGATAAAATGTTGCTGTGGCGCGCCTTCTCCCGGGATCAGTTCCAGCGTATTACCGGTCAGTAGTTCGCTGAGTTTAGTATCGCTCAAACTGATCCGTGGGCTGTTCATCTCAATCCGGCTGCCACTGCGCATTAAATCCACTACCGATGGGTCGATGGTCAATTCGCCGGTGACTTTAGTGTCCGGCTGGAGCGACAGTTTGGTTAATGTGCCGACCTGTAAACCTTGATAAATCAGCGGAGTGCGGCCTTCAGTCAAATTATTGCCATTTGGCAGATCCAGCGTGATGGCCACGCCGCGATTGCTGTGAGCCAAATCGGGATACAATTGGAATTGCTGGTCAGTTTTGGCATTTGGACTTTTTTCCGGTGAATCAAAGGCAATTGCGCCATTAACCAACGCCGCCAGGCTTTCCATCTGCACCGACGCACCACTCAGGCTGAAATCCCCTTTGAAACCGGAAACATTCCAGAAGCGTGTCTCGTTTTTGACCAAGTGGGCAAAGCGGCGGTCGATCAGTACATCGACAGTGACGCCATTATTATCCGCTGCAATATTGTAATCGTAGACTTTACCCACAGGAATTTTACGATAGTAGACCAACGAGCCGGTATTGAGCGAACCGAGATCTTTGGCATTCAAATGAATCATTAGCTCGCCAGTATTCAGGCGAAATTTTGGCTGGGTATCCAGTGCGGTAAAATGAGTCTGCGATGGGCCGGTACCGGGCATCATACCAATATAGTTGCCGCCCACCAGTGCATCCAGCCCAGAAACTCCGGCCAGAGAAGCTTTGGGTGTTACCAACCAGAACTGAGTGCCTTCGCGTAGAGAGTCTTCCAGGTCGCTTTTGATACTGGCTGTGACGACAATGCTACGTAAATCTTTACTCAAACTGATGGATTGTACGGTACCGACCTCAACCCCTTGATAACGAATCGGCGTACGTCCGGCGACAATGCCAGCGGCGGATTGAAAATCGATAGTGACTTCGGCACCGCGATCTTGCCAATTGGTATAAACCAGCCAACCGGCGATCAACAGAGCAATAAATGGCAGTAACCAGAAAGGTGAAATCCGGCGTTTATGCCTAATCTGGGCCTCAATCGGTGTACTCGGCGTTTCCTGTTGCATGTGCATCCCAAATTAATCGGCTATCTAGCCATTCAACGGCAAGAATAGTCAAAATTACCGCAGACCCAAAATAAAAGGCTGCCGGCCCCATGGTGAATGAAAGTAATTGATCTCTATTGATCAATGACATCATTAACGCAATGACGAATAAATCCAACATTGACCAGCGACCAATCCAGGTGATAACGCGTAGCAAACGCATACGGGTTTTCAGGCTATGCTGGGTTTTCAGGTGAATGCTGAACAATAAGGTGATCAGTACAATGATTTTGGTAAAGGGTACCAATACGCTGGCAATAAATACCACTGCAGCAATCGGCATATTACCGGTGGTTGCCAGTGAAACTACGCCGGAGAAGATAGTATCCTCCATGCGGATACCGTTGGCATACACAATTGAAATCGGCAATAGATTCGCTGGCAGCAATAGCACCATCGAGGCGATCAGCGCCGCCCAGGTTTTTTGCAGGCTGTGGCGACGACGGTGACGCAGCGGGATATGGCAGCGCGGGCAGCGGCCATGTTTATCTGGGTGCCCGGTGTCGTGGCAAGATAGGCAAACCCGTAGGGTTTCACGCGGTCCCTGCGGTGGCTCCTGCGGATAAAAACGCGCCCATAATTGCTCCAGATTCAGATGGATTAGCGTCAGAATGCTCAGTAGCGTTAATACCAGATAAGCCGTCAGCCCAAGTCCCGGAGCAATATCGGCGTACTCCTTGACCTTGATACAGGCCACGACCATACCAATCAGATAAATATCCAGCATCACCCATTCTTTCAAGCGCTCCAGCATCAGCAACACCGGGCGCAGGTTCATGCCGATGCGACTCCCCACGCGTAAATAGATAATGGACAACGTGAGAGTGATGGGAGCACCAAAGATGCAGAACGCCACCATACTGGCGGTCAGAGGATCGCCCTGTTTGGTCATCTGCCAAATACCTTCCAGCAGACTGGCATCAATACGGGTTCCCAATAGACGAGTACGGATTAGCGGCTCGCTGTAGGCGAAAGGCATCAACAATAACATCGTTACCGCCACCGCAGTCAGGCGGGTCAGCGACCAATCTCGACCCGAGACCACTTTCGCACAGCAGCGTGGGCAATAGGCTGCCTGATTATTTTTCATTGCCGGCAAGGTAAAGAGCGCATCACACTCACAGCAGCGTTGTTCCCGCACGCTGGAGAGGGGGCGGTAAATGGCTTCTATTTTCATAACAATTAAGGGAGAGGCTCCGCCGGTGATGATTAAGGCCATATGAGATAAGTAATAGCTTGCTAACTAACTGATTCGTCTTTTTATTGCCTTGGCGGCATCGCGGAGAATTTCCATCGGACTCTCGGTACCGTCAACGACTCATCAGGTAAGTTAAATCTGCTAGTGCAGTGTAACTGGCTAGCGTAGCCGTGAAAACAGGGGAATGAGTCATTGCTGACAACTCTTTTATCAGGTTAGCGATAATTAGCCTTGTGACAATGCACATTTAATGCTTATTTTAGTGGTGCCGGGCACAGGCTGCCTCTGGCTATTCTTAGGTTTGTTAATGGTTATTACATGAAAAAAGCAGAATTCTACGCGGAATTAAAACGTGATATGTGTGCGTTAATTGCCGGTGAAAATAATTTTATTGCCACTTTGGCCAACGCCAGTGCGTTGTTGTATGAACGTCTTGACGGATTAAATTGGGCTGGCTTTTATCTGATGGATGGTCATCAACTGGTGCTTGGGCCGTTTCAGGGAAAAATCGCCTGTGTGCGGATTCCGGTAGGTAAAGGTGTTTGCGGCACTGCGGTGTCGGAGAACCGAGTACAGCGGGTGGCTGACGTCCATCTTTTCCCCGGTCATATCGCCTGTGATGCCGCCAGTAACGCTGAAATTGTCTTACCTATCGCCATTAACGGCGTTGTCATCGGTGTTTTGGATATTGATAGCACAGTTTATGATCGCTTCGATGAAGAAGATGAAAAAGGGCTGGCGTCAGTAGTGGCGGGGCTTTGCGCCCATATTGAACACGGTGACTTTGCGAAATATGTCACACAGACTGCAAGTTGATACACGGATAACGTGGCAATTGCTGGAGGCGTCATTATAATGACGCCTGTTCATGCCTGCGCTGGTTGGCAAACCCGTTGTAATCAGGAAATTTCATGGAAAATCAACCTAAGTTGAACAGTAGCAAAGAAGTCATAGCCTTTTTGGCCGAGCGATTCCCGCTTTGTTTCACCGCCGAAGGCGAAGCACGCCCATTAAAGATCGGTATTTTTCAGGATCTGGTGGAGCGAGTTCAGGGGGAAGAGAGTTTAAGCAAGACGCAATTGCGTTCAGCCTTGCGTTTATATACCTCAAGCTGGCGTTATCTTTATGGGGTCAAAGTCGGTGCAGAACGTGTTGATTTAGACGGCAACCCTTGCGGTGTGCTGGAAGAGCAACATGTTGAACATGCCCGCAAACAGCTGGAAGAGGCGAAAGCCCGTGTTCAAGCGCAACGTGCTGAACAACAAGCTAAAAAACGCGAAGCTGCCATTGCTGCGGGTGAAACCCCTGAGCCACGTCGCCCACGTCCGGCCGGTAAAAAACCGGTGCCGCGTCGTGAAGCTGGCGCTGCCCCGGAAGCCCGTAAGCCACGTCAGCCGAATCGCCCACAGCAGGCTCGTGCTCCTCGCCCAGCGGCAGAAGAGAACCAGCCACGCCCTGTGCCGGTCACAGATATCTCGAAACTGCAAATTGGTCAAGAAATCAAAGTCAGAGCAGGCAAGAGTGCGATGGACGCAACCGTATTAGAAATCGCTAAAGATGGCGTACGGGTGCAGCTATCTTCAGGTCTGGCGATGATCGTGCGCGCAGAACACTTGCAGTTCTGATACGGAGGCCAACCTAGGCATGAACAAATTAGTCAGATTAACAGCATTAGCAGGCTTGTTACTGGCGGGCGCGAGTTACGCTAACGATAGTAGCAGTACCTATCGGATCGATCAGCTACCTCAACTCCATCAGGAGCCTCAGCACTCGACGGTGAGTGAGCGCGTAGCATCGCGCTTCACTCGCTCTCATTATCGCCAGTTTGCGCTGGACGACCAGTTTTCCGCCAAGATATTTGATCGCTATCTCAACATGTTGGACTATAGTCACAACCTGTTGTTAGCATCAGATGTGGCACAATTTGCGAATAAAAAGAACGCGTTGGATGATGAGTTGAAATCGGGTCAGTTGGAGACGCCTTATGCGTTATTCAACTTGGCGCAGAAACGACGCTTTGAACGTTATCAATATGCCTTGTCGGTGCTGGAAAGACCGATGGTCTTTACCGGAAATGACACTATCGATTTGGATCGCGCCAAGGCTCCTTGGCCAACCAGCGAAGGCGAGCTGAACAAGCTATGGGATGCCAAGGTCAAATATGACCAACTTAATCTGAAATTGGCCGGTAAAACGGATCAAGAGATTAAGGACACGCTGACCAAGCGCTATCAGTCGGCGATCAAACGTCTAACACAAAGTAACAGCGAAGACGTTTTCCAATTGATCATGAATGCGTTCGCTCATGAAATCGATCCTCATACCAATTATTTATCGCCACGTAATACCGAGCAATTCAATACCGAAATGAGCTTGTCTCTTGAGGGGATTGGCGCTGTATTGCAGATGGACGATGACTACACACTAATTAATTCATTGGTACCGGGTGGCCCCGCAGCAAAAAGCAAAGCTATCACCGTGGGCGACCGTGTGGTCGGTGTTGGCCAACCCGGCAAGCCGATGGTGGATGTTATCGGCTGGCGTTTGGACGATGTGGTTGCACTGATTAAAGGACCGAAAGGTTCGAAAGTGCGGTTGGAAATCCTGCCTGCTGGCAAGGGTACCAAGGTTAAGACCGTCACTCTGACCCGCGAACGTATCCGTCTGGAAGATCGCGCAGTCAAGATGTCAGTGAAAACCATCGGCAAAGAAAAGGTTGGGGTACTGGATATCCCAGGTTTCTATGTCGGTTTAACCGAAGATGTGAAGGTGCAGTTGCAGAAACTGGCCAAGCAAAATGTTAGCAGTATTATTATCGACCTGCGTAGCAATGGGGGCGGTGCGCTGACGGAAGCGGTTTCGCTTTCCGGTTTGTTTATTCCAAGCGGCCCGGTTGTTCAGGTGCGGGATAACAACGGTAAAGTGCGGGAAGACAGTGATACCGATGGCGTTGTTTACTACAAAGGTCCATTAGTGGTGCTGGTCGATCGTTACAGTGCCTCTGCCTCCGAGATTTTCGCCGCCGCCATGCAGGATTATGGTCGTGCGTTGATCGTGGGTGAACCGACCTTTGGTAAAGGCACGGTGCAACAATATCGCTCGCTTAACCGTATTTACGACCAGATGCTGCGCCCAGAATGGCCTGCGCTAGGTTCGGTACAATATACCATCCAAAAGTTTTACCGTGTGGATGGTGGCAGTACGCAACGTAAAGGCGTGGTGCCGGATATTGTCATGCCAACCGGCGTCGATCCGGCAGAAACCGGCGAGAGCTTTGAAGATAACGCCTTGCCGTGGGATAGCATTAACGCAGCAACCTATACTAAGATTGGCGATCTGAAACCGATAGAGTCAGTGCTGGTTAAAAACCACGCCGAGCGTATTGCTGTTAATCCTGAATTCCAGAATATTCAGCATGATATCATGCGTTTCAAGGCCTTGAAGGAAAAGCGTAATGCCATTTCTCTGAACTACGCACAGCGTGATAAAGAGAATAAGGAAGATGATGCGACTCGTCTGGCACGCTTGAATGAGCGTTTCAAACGGGAAGGTAAAAAACCGCTGAAGTCGCTGGATGATTTGCCAAAAGACTATCAGGAGCAGGATCCTTATCTGGATGAGAGTGTCCATATCGCCTTAGATCTTGCTCAATTGGAAAAAGCCCAGCAAACGGCTAACAAATAAGCTAATGCGTCACCTTTAACAATCCGGAGTCTTTCGAGGCTTCGGATTTTTTACGCCATGAATCCGCTCAATAGCAACGGAGGGAAATAGGCAGCGAGCTTATGGCACGGTCAGTTTTCTATAGTCAGGGATTCAGGCCGGATGATCTACATGAAAACCACCGCCAATGTGATGAAATGTATTCAAATTTGTAAAGTTATGTTGATTTAATCAGTTAGGCGTTAACAAGCCTTGAAAATTTGCCAGATGCCCATACGATCAGCATATCTCTGATAAGAATCTCGGTTTAACCATAAGGAAGTAAAATTTTATGATGCGAATAGCTCTGTTCCTTCTCACCAACCTGGCGGTGATGTTGGTTTTCGGGCTGGTGCTTAGCCTGACAGGAATTCAGTCAAGTAGTGTGCAAGGGCTGATGATTATGGCGTTGCTGTTTGGTTTTGGCGGTTCGTTTGTTTCACTGCTGATGTCTAAATGGATGGCGCTGCGTTCGGTCGGCGGGCAAGTGATTGAACAGCCACGTAATGAAACGGAACGTTGGTTGCTGGACACGGTACGTCGTCAGTCTCAACAGGCTGGCATTGCCATGCCGCAGGTGGCGATTTACCAAGCGCCAGATATTAACGCCTTTGCTACGGGTGCGCGCCGCGATGCTTCGCTGGTGGCCGTGAGCACCGGCTTATTGCAAAACATGAGTCGTGATGAGGCTGAGGCTGTTATTGCTCATGAAATCAGCCATGTAGCTAACGGTGACATGGTCACAATGACGCTGGTTCAGGGGGTGGTGAACACCTTCGTTATCTTTATCTCCCGCCTGATCGCACAGGTTGTTGCTGGCTTCTTGTCGGGTGATCGGGAAAACGAAGAAAGTAGTTCATCAGGTAACCCGATGGTGTATTTCGCGGTATCTATGGTGCTGGAGCTGGTATTCGGTATTTTGGCTAGCATCATTACCATGTGGTTCTCCCGTCACCGTGAGTTCCATGCGGATGCAGGCTCAGCCAGACTGGTCGGTCGCGAGAAGATGATTGCGGCGTTACAACGTTTGAAAACCAGCCATGAACCGCAGGAAGAAAGTAGCATGATGGCGTTTTGCATTAATGGTAAGTCCAAGACATTCAGCGAATTGCTGATGTCTCACCCACCGCTGGATAAACGTATTGAAGCACTACGTACTGGCGAATATTTGAAATAAGTCAGTAAAACTTTGACGAAAACACCGAGGCCCCGCATTTACGCGGGGCCTCAGATTGCTTTCGAGTGTCTGGAATGTGGATATACAGAGAACGCCGATATCAACGGTGCTCGTCATATTTTAGCGGCGGGGCACGCCGCGTTAGCCTGTGGAGAGATGGCAGCTTTAGGCCGCTCGATGAAGCAGGAACCCGCCGAGGCGAGTCAGGCTTTTATCTGAACGCTGTAGGGATCCTCGCCCTTTAGGGCGGGGAGGATGTCAACTGAAGAATTCCAACAGACTCATTTGATTCCAGTGGGTGACTTGGCTTTCGACGAAATACGCAACAGACTCACCAGTGCCGCCAGTGTGGCAAAGGCTCCGGCCAGTAGCAGCGAGGCATAAGTCGCATTATCGGCAAACTGATGGAACATCAGGGCAACCAATGCGGCTCCTGATGTTTGTCCCAACAGGCGAGAGGTGCCCAGCATACCGCTGGCACCACCGCTGCGGTTCGGCGGAGCCGCAGAAATAATGGTGTGGTTGTTGGGCGATTGGAATAAACCAAAACCGATACCACATAGCATCATGCGCCAGACAATATCGAAATCGCTTGGATGGGATGGGAGCAACGCCAGCAGAAATAGGCCACTGGCAAATATCGCCAGCCCAATGCCGCCGAGCAGCCCAGCTTGATAACGTTCTACCAGCCGGCCAGCAATAGGTGCCGTGACAACCGTTGCCAGCGGCCACGGAGTCAGGAGCAGTCCAGTCGCCACTTCATCCCGTCCCAGTACGTTTTGCAGGAAGAACGGCAGTGAAACCATCGCCAGCATCTGGGCGATAAACGAACAGATGGACGTACCAACGGACAGCGCAAAAATTGGAATGCGCAGTAAATCAACGGGTAACAGCGGGAACGCCTGATGAAGCTGGCGGCGTACGAAGAAAAAGCCAATCACTAACAATAGAATAATTTCTCCTGCAATCAGCGTCGGGCTTTGTCCTTGGGCAAAACCGCTGATAGCAATGATCAATAGACCAAAGGTCAGGGCATTCATCAGGCAACTGGTGACATCAAATTTATTACCATTACTTTTTGCCACGTTAGCCGGTAGATATTTCATCCCCAGACACCATGCCAGCAGACCTATCGGCACGTTAATCGCAAACAGCCATTGCCATGAGGCGACGGAGAGCACGGCAGCGGCGATGGTTGGGCCTGCGGCCGCAGAAAAGGCCACAATCAACGAGTTAATTCCAATACCGCGCCCAAGTTGTGCTCGCGGGTAGATAATTCGAATTAATGCCGTATTGACGCTCATGAGTGCGGCAGCACCGAAACCTTGTAATACCCGAGCGGTTGTTAAGGTCCACAGCGAGTCAGATAGGGCACAAAATAATGAAGTAAGGCTGAATATCAATAACCCAGCCTGATAAACCCGCCGATAGCCAATAATATCACCGAGAGAAGCCAGTGAGAGTAAGGAAATGGTGATGGCTAACTGGTAGGCATTCACTATCCATATAGAATCTGCTGGGCTGGCGTTCAGATCTCGCGCAATGGTGGGCAAGGCCACGTTGGCAATAGTGCCGTCCAGTACCGCGATCGTGATACCCAATGCAATAACGAGAATGGCGGCATAGCGTTGAGGAACCGGCAATCCATCAGGTTGAGAAGGTGTCATAGAGATTTCATCTGAAAAAATAATGGAATAGGCAAGTATTGTAATGCTAACGGCTATTGCTGCTGATTGCATCTTTGTTGGTGGAGTTAATTGTAAATCGGGATGTGACACATCGTGATCGGTCGGGTGTGTCTGGTACGACTATTGCTACCAAAACCGAGGAGCATCCACTTGATTTTATGGCGTAAATGAGATTAAACATCATGCCGCATTGCGCAATCTTTTCGCTTCCTTTTATAATAAAACCATTGTTCTATTTTTTTAAAACAAAAACCGCGTAGGGTAACTAAACAATGCCGACAGCAAATTTTGATAAACAGCCCGATTCAGTTTCGTCGGTTTTGAAAGTTTTCGGTATCTTGCAGGCATTGGGTGAGGAACGAGAAATCGGCATCACCGAACTTTCACTGCGTGTAATGATGTCAAAAAGTACCGTCTATCGTTTCCTGCAAACTTTGAAGTCGCTGGGTTATGTGGCACAGGAAGGGGAATCTGAGAAGTATTCGTTGACGCTAAAATTATTTGAGTTGGGTGCCAAGGGATTACGGAATGTCGATCTGATCCGTAGTGCGGATATCCAGATGCGCGAGTTGTCTAATTTGACCCGTGAAACTATTCACCTTGGGGCATTGGATGAAGATAGTATTGTTTACATCCATAAAATTGATTCGATGTATAACTTGCGTATGCATTCACGCATTGGTCGTCGCAATCCGCTGCACAGTACGGCGATTGGTAAGGTTTTGTTGGCATGGCGTGATCGCGATGAAGTGGGCGAAATTCTGTCTCAGATTGAATTTACCCGCAGTACCAAACATACTCTAGACAGCGCCGAGGGTTTATTACCGGTGTTGGATCTCGTGCGTGAACAGGGTTTTGGCGAAGATATCGAAGAACAGGAAGAAGGGCTGCGTTGTATCGCGGTACCGGTATTTGACCGCTTTGGTGTGGTGATTGCCGGCTTGAGTATTTCGTTCCCAACGTTGCGTTTTTCCGAAGAACATAAGAACGAATATGTGAAGTCATTGCATCAGGCGGCGCGTAAAATCTCCGAGCACATGGGGTATCGCGACTATCCGTTTTGATACTTCGCTTTTAATCAGCATGGATAGGGCTTGAACCACCGCACTATCCTATACCCGCGTATCTCAACGGCTCCTGATTCAGGGGCCGTTTTCCATGCAGCATGGCTTATGCGAGTGGTTTGGCAATCGGTTTATCATCGGACGATACTGTTTCACTTTAACGCTGATATTCCTCAGATTGGACTGATCTTGCGGCGATCCATGGTGCAGGGATCAAGGTGGCTATTTACATTTCATTTAGTTTATCTGAGTTACTGTTACTCGGTTTGATCAAACAACAGGGAGTGTGAATGATGAGAAAATTACTGCCAGTGGCACTGATGCTGCTTTTGGCCGGATGTACGAGTAGTCCCCATAAACTGATTGATCGCGGAGACTATCAGGTTGATGCCCGTTTTTCGGCGGTAGGGCAAAATGAGCGGGTTCGCTTTCTGGTATTCCATTATACGGCGGTGGACGATGCTGAGTCTTTGCGTTTGCTGACCCAGGAGCAGGTCAGCGCCCATTACTTGGTGATGGAGCATCCGCGTCAGGAAGGTGGCAAACCGGTGGTATTACAGTTGGTACCAGAAGATAAACGCGCTTGGCATGCGGGTGTCAGTGAATGGCAAGGGCGAACCAGTCTGAATGATACCTCTATAGGGGTGGAAATCGTCAATCCAGGCTACACCGACGAATTTTTAGCACGCAAATGGTACCCGTATAATGAAGATCAGATTCAGTTGATTGAACGGCTTGGGAAAGACATTGTTGACCGCTACCATATTTCACCGACTGACGTGGTTGCTCACAGTGATATAGCACCGTTGCGAAAATCTGATCCCGGTCCTTATTTCCCCTGGAAACGGTTATATGAAGCCGGTATCGGTGCTTGGCCGGATGAGTCTCGGGTTCAGGCGTTGATTGGCGAGCGTAATAAACACGACCTGGCGTCGGTTGAGTCCATTCAGAAAGCGCTGGTGGCCTACGGTTACAAAATCCCACTGTCTGGTGAGCTGGATGAGGAAACGTTGAAAGTGATTACTGCCTTCCAGATGCATTTCCGTCCGGCTGATTTTAGCGGTATACCGGATGTCGAAACCGAAGCCATTGCTCAGGCATTGGTGGAAAAGTATCGCAGTTAACTGAACGATAGAATGCAGTTGTTTTCTAGAAACATAAAAAGGGAGTTTAATGACAAAGTGCTCGCTGCGGTGAAAACCAGCGGATCGTCAAGACGCCGTGAATACGTCCTTGTCGGCGCGTTACACGCCATCCCTAGTGCGGACGCTTGACTCTTCTACCGGTCTTCCCCACCAGCGATCGCAGGATCGAGGTCTGTCAGCAGTCTGAGGCCGGACAGGTTTAAGCTGCCCGGCCTTTTTGTTATGAATGAATATCAGGGTGCCTTAGCGGTGAGCTAATTCCACATCATCTTCACTGTTCAGAATGTCTTTATCCGTCTGTTTCATCAACTGGCTGGTTACGGTACCGGCGGTCATGGAGCCACTGACGTTCAGCGCCGTACGACCCATATCAATCAAGGGTTCAACAGAGATTAACAGCGCAACCAGCGTGACTGGGAGTCCCATGGCCGGCAAGACGATCAACGCGGCAAAAGTTGCACCGCCGCCGACACCGGCAACACCCGCAGAACTGACAGTCACAATACCGACCAAGGTGGCAATCCAGACCGGATCCAGAGGGTTGATACCCACGGTCGGTGCTACCATGACGGCCAACATAGCCGGATACAAACCGGCACAACCGTTCTGGCCGATAGTGGCACCAAAAGAGGCAGAGAAACTGGCGATGGACTCAGGAATACCCAGACGACGAGTTTGTGCTTCTACACTCAACGGGATACTTGCTGCACTGGAGCGACTGGTAAACGCAAAAGTCAGTACCGGCATGATTTTTTTAAAGAATTTCAGTGGATTAATGCCAGTCATGGCAATCAGAATACCGTGAACCACAAACATGATAGCCAAGCCGAGGTAAGAAGCGACAACGAAGCTACCCAGCTTGATGATGTCTTGCACGTTAGAACCGGCAACCACTTTGGTCATCAGTGCCAATACGCCGTATGGGGTCAGTTTCATCACCAGACGAACCAGTTTCATTACCCAGGATTGCAGGGTGTCAATAGCTGACAGAACGCGTTTGCCTTTCTCTACATCATCTTT
The DNA here is from genome assembly GCF_000754815.1 of Yersinia ruckeri ATCC 29473. GTDB lineage: Bacteria > Pseudomonadota > Gammaproteobacteria > Enterobacterales > Enterobacteriaceae > Yersinia > Yersinia ruckeri. Next base: position 2,762,789 of record NZ_KN150747.1, on the reverse strand, counting down.
CAACAATTGCAGTGAAGCCATTCCCAGCAGAGTGGCAAAAATAACCACGCTAATAATCGACGTTGGGTTTGCGCCGGTCAGATCGGCAAATGGATTTTTAGGAATAAAGGAAAGAATCAGCTGAGGGACACTCAGATCTGATACTTTAGATAAGTAGGTGCTTTCAATTGCGTTCAGACGAGCCGCTTCCTGAGTACCTTGCACTAGGCCTTCAGCCGTGAGACCGAACAGGTTGGTGACGAATACACCGACTAGCGCCGCAATCAGAGTAGTAAATAGCAGGGTGCCAATAGACAGGAAGCTGATTTTCCCTAAAGAAGACGCGTTATGCAGCTTGGCAACGGCGCTCAGGATTGAGGCGAATACCAGTGGCATGACGATCATTTGCAGTAATTGCACATAGCCGTTGCCGACGACATTAAACCAGGTAATCGATTCTTTCAGTATCGGGTTTTCCGAGCCGTAAACCCATTGAAGGCCAAGCCCAAAGATCACTCCGAGAGCCAGGCCAGCTAATACTTTTTTAGCCAGACTCCATTGTTTATGGCGGGTTTGCGCCAATAGCAATAGCAGTGCGGCAAATATCAGCACATTCATTACAAGCGGTAGGTTCATCCCCAAATCTCCAAAATTTTTATTATGAATGCTATGCCGCATTCTATTTATATAACTGACATGACTACGTCGCGAAGCCGGATATCCTAACAGTTCCTTTGTTAGTACACTTATATCCAAAAAGAATGTTATATAAGATTTTATGCGGATTCGTATGAAGTATAATCATCTGGGTGATGATTTGGGCAATTTAGTGCGCTCATAATTTAAAATTCTTTATTTGCTCCACGTATGATTGAACCGGAAAGAAGCGATCGTTTTGCCAATAGACGGCACAACAAACCAGCAATACACAAACCACGCGTTCTAACTGGTTGCCTTTTTGCGAATTGAGCAGTGGCAGGCGGAACCGCCAGCGACAGGGCCATAGTAAAGGGACACCCGCAGGCGTCAGCATATCAGCCAGCAAATGGCTGAAATAACCGATGATCATCCCATGCAGTACATCCGGTGGAATAAACCAGCCACGTGGCACTTCAAGCTGGAACAATGCAACGCCGCCCAGTATTGCCAGCAGGCTGTGGGTAAAACCGCGGTGACCGAAAATACGTGCAATCGGCGTTGATATCCATTTTAAGCGTTGTCCAAGAATAGAGCGGGGATGGTCGATATCAGGTAGCAGGGACGTCAAAAGAGAGCCCGGTATAATATGCCACCAGTCTCCGTGTGCTAGCTCAGGGGTTAAGCCAGCTTTTTTGGCAAAAATAGCGCAGGCAACAGAGAAAATTAAATGCCCTTCCGCGGTCATACAAACATCCCAACTTATAACTGTTAATTTATCCAGTATATGAGATTTGTTCGGGCGATGATAGTCGTGACGGTGTAACTAAATGTCACATTAAGACAGTTTTTGGTGAGAATGTTGAAATTTCAGACAATCTACGGTGGCCTACGGCTTGCTGGAGGAGTGTAAAGGAAACCTTGGGGAAAGTTGGGCAATATGTAATGGGTTCAAGGATAACCTGATGATCTGGAGTGATGAACGGATGATAGTCTGCGTTTACGTCGATAAACGGTTGATTGGTGCCGTACATAAACGCGTATAAACCAGATAGTCACGATCAGATGGTTGATGTGAACGCCGGCAGTTTTGAGCTGGAGATTGAAGGGAAGAAATGCATACTGAATTCTGGCGAGGGGGACTGGCCGGTCTACCTACTGGCGGAGTCTGCATCTGCAATACCGAATTCCGCCAGTTGTATTTTTGGCGTAGCTATATCCGTCGGTCAGGAAATATGTTCCGCAAGCAATTCTTCCAGAGAATTCAACTGAATGTCTGCCAATGACCACCGAGGATCGTTACGTAATTCGGCGGATGGAATCACGATAGAACGCATCCGTGCAGCTTTGGTAGCTATCATGCCATTGAATGAATCTTCCAGCGTGATGCAGTGCAATGGGTCAACGCCCAAAGCATTAGCGGCGTTCAGATAAACTTCAGGGTGAGGTTTACTGTATGGCAAATATTCCGCAGACATCCGGCAGTCGAAGTAATCGGTTAAACCGAACATCTCCAACACACGGTTTTGCATATTCAGAGGTGAGGCTGAAGCTAGGCCGATTTTCAGCCCCTGATGACGACAGAGCTGGAGAGCATGCTCAACGCCAGGTAGCAGCGGACGCTCTTTTTCTATCAGTTGAATGGCTCTGGCAATAATTTGACGGCAGACTTCTGCTTCATCCGGCTGCGACCAAGGTTGGGTTTTATGCCACAATTTCACTACCTGATCGATACGTAATCCCAGCGTATTGGGTAATAAATCTCTGGAGGTGGTATTCAGACCCAGATGATTAAATATATCCAATTCGGCCTGTAACCAAAGCGGTTCAGAATCAATCAGCAGGCCATCCATATCAAAAATAGCGGCCTGTATCGGGTGCAGGTTTGCCATCAATTGTTACTCCTGTCGGATGGTGATAAGAGGCAGATACTTTATCATCTCGTTAGGGGAGACTTAAAATTTATTGCTGCGAACGGCTACGCAAAATGCGCTGAAATTGGCTTTCTGGCGAACTAATTATCCATAATGCTGATTAATTAATGTCTTTCATTGTCATGTTGTGATGATTTTACGCCTAATGAGCGAGTCTTGGATGATGCATACCAATGATAATTACACTGAAATCGTTGCGCATGCTGTAGAAAGTACGGGTAAACTGTAGGTATTAAATGTGGCACTCATAAGGGGAACTCATGACGTATCAACAGGCTGGGCGCGTTGCAGTGATAAAACGGATCGCCGGCTGGCTCGTCTTTATTCCGGCACTGCTGTCAACGCTGATCTCGGTCATCAATTTTGTCTATCACTACAGTGAAAAGACCGCCGGTGTCAATGCTGTCATACTGGACTTTGTGCATGTTATGACTGATATGATCCGCTTTAACACCGGTTTCCTGAACATTTTCTGGAACCACTCACCGCAGCCAAACCTTGATAACGGGTTGTCTGGCGCGAATATCCTGTTTTTCGTTATCTATATGCTAATTTTTGTCGGGTTATCGCTACAGGCTTCAGGCGCGCGGATGAGTCGGCAGGTTAAATATATTCGCGAAGGAATCGAAGATCAGCTGATTTTAGAACAGGCGAAGGGCAATGAAGGACGAACCAAGAGGCAGTTAGAAGAGAAAATAGTCGTGCCGCGCCACACCATTTTTTTACAATTCTTCACCTTATATATTTTGCCTATTATCATTGCGATAGTGGCCTATTTCGTGATCCGGCTATTGGGATTGATGGCGATTGATTAATTGCCGCTAACAATGTGATTAGCCAACATAACGTATAAAGCCTGTCTCTGTTGATTTGAGGCAGGCTTTTTCATTTTGGCAAATGGCGAGATCTATTATTCAACGTGCAATAATTGCTCAACCGCTTTCTGGGCGTTGACTAAATGCTGCCCGCCGAACAGATTGCTACGGTTCAATAAATAGTAGAGTTGGTACAGCGGCTGCCGCTCAATAAAGTCGGTGGGTAGCGGCCAGATACTTTGATAGCCATCGTATATCTGCGCCGGAAGGTCAGGATAGAGGGGCAACATTGCCAGATCGCACTCTCTGTCACCCCAATAGCAAGCTGGATCAAAAATCACGGGGCCGTTGGTGCTGGTCGCACAGTTAGCGGGCCAAAGATCGCCGTGTAGTAGGGAAGGCTGTGGCTGGTGGTTTTGCAGCTTCTTCTGAACCAATGCGATAATTTTGTCGATATCGCCGAAAATCATACCTTTTTCTGCCGCTAGCTGTAGCTGCCAACCGATGCGCTGTTCGGCAAAAAATTGTGCCCAGCGACGTTGCCAGCCATTGGGTTGTGGCGTAGTCGCGAGGTCATTGTCAAAATCCAGCCCGAATTGAAGCTGTTCACTCCACTGATGCAGGTGAGCCAATTGTTGGCCCAAACAATAAGCGCTATGGGCATCCAATGGTTTCAACGAAAAATATTCCAGTAACAGGAAGCTATTATCACGGTCGCTACCAACGCCGTAAACCTGAGGAGCATGTACCGTTTTGCTGCGGGCAAGCAATGAGAGCTGATCGGCCTCCGCAGTAAAAATTGGCAACATATCCCGAGAATTACATTTGACGAATACATCGGTATCGCCGTAGCCAAGACGCCAGGCTTGATGAATATCACCACCCGGTAGTTCGATACGCTCGCGGATTTCGGCATTGCCGAGCTGTTCGCTTAGTAGACGATTCACTGCTTGCCACATGATTCACCTCCTCAGAGCTGCCAGTTATATCATTAGGTTAGCGTTTTTGTTACGGAAAGAATAGGAGCTGACGCACAAGGACTCGCATTCCGGATAAACACATACCTATTTAACCGGCAGATTGTCAATTATTGAGGTGAAAAACGTGTGCTGTATTGCGCAGCACACGATAAAGACGTGTATAGCATTATTATAGCAGCTTAGTTTTCACCGCAGCGTCATTCGTCGGAATAACTGTGGCAGTCGGTGTGAAAGTACGTTTGATCGGTTTGAAATGGCTATAAATTAGTGTGATAACAAAGAACAATGCCTGAATTATCACGATACAAGGACCCGTTGCGCCATCGATATGGAAGCTGATTAAGGTTCCGAGTACACAGGCGATCACCGATACCAGCGTGGCAATAATAAGCATCCGATCGAAACTGCGGCATAACATAAACGCAATGATGCCTGGAGCAATCAACATGGCGATCACCAGAATGACGCCTACCGCCTGCAATGAGGCCACAATAGTCATTGCTAGCAGACACAGTAAACCGTAGTGCAGCAGTTTAACCGGTAACCCTATGATTCTGGCATGATGAGGATCGAAGCAGTACAGCATAAAGTCTTTTCGCTTCAGCAAGACGACGAGCAAGGTTATCGCTGCGATCCACAGGGTTTGTTCTAATTCGTCCCGAGTGATACCTAACATATTGCCGAATAAAATATGGCTCAGATGTTGATCGGTATCCATGCGTGAAAATAGAACAAGACCAAAAGCAAACATGCCGGAGAACACGATACCCATGACGGTGTCTTCTTTGACCCGGCTGTTTTCTTTTAGATAACCGGTAGCGACCGCACAGAAAATACCGGAGACAAAGGCTCCGATCGCCAGTGGGATGCCCAGCCAGAATGCCAGTACGATACCGGGTAATACCGCATGGGAAATGGCATCGCCCATTAATGACCAACCTTTCAGCACCAAATAGCAGGAAAGTACGGCGCAAACTACGCCAGTGACAATCGCTGCCAGTATTGCTCGTTGCATAAAGGGATAGCTGAACGGTTCACTCAGTAACTCGAACAGGGTATTCATAGGCTGCCTCCCTGCGGTTTTATGCGGCGAGTCTGTTTTTTCCGGCGACGAAAACGAGTGGCTAATAATCCGTGTTTGGGGGCAAACAGGAAAGCCAGCAGGAATACTAGCGTTTGCAGCGTGACAATCACGCCACCGGTCGCGCCATCAAGATAGAAACTCAGATAGGCACCGAATGCGCTGGTAACCGCACCGATAGCGATGGCAATAATCAGCAATCGACCAAATCGATCTGTCAGCAGATAAGCGGTTGCGCCCGGCGTAACCACCATGGCGATGACCAAAATGGCACCCACGGTCTGCAAGGCGGCTACGGTACAGGCGCTAAGCAAAGTAAAGAACAGAATTTTCAGTCGTAGGGGAGAAATCCCGATCGACATGGCATGATTCTCGTCGAAAAACACCGCCAGCAGGTCTTTCCAAATCAAACACAGAATTACGAATGAAACCAGAATGATGATCTCGACCTGCAACACATCTTCATCCGCAATGCCCAGAATATTGCCGAATATAATCGACTGGACGTTAACCGAGGTGGGATTGAGAGAGACAATCAGCAGCCCGACGGCAAAGAAGGTTGAGAAGATAAAACCGATAATGGCATCTTCTCGCAGGCGAGTGATATGTCGTACTAGTGTCATGGCTAATGCCGCCAGCATACCAGTAAAAAAGGCACCGGCAGCGTACGGAAAACCCAGCGCGTAGGCACCGGCAACGCCGGGCACGACCGAGTGGGAAAGGGCATCACCCATTAACGACCAGCCTTTCAACATCAGGTAGGCTGAGAGGAAGGCGCAGACAGCCCCAACAATGGCACTGACCCAAATGGCTTTCACCATGTAGTTGTAATTAAAGGGTTGCAGTAAAATTTCTAGCATCAGGGATTATTCTCCTTTTGCTTACGTTGCGCCGGTGGATCGTCTTTGGTATGGCCGTAAAACACCGCAGGGCGTTCATCATCGGTAATCACCGTGACGGTACGAGGATCGTTATCATCGTGCAGATCGGTACCGGAAAGGTTGATATGACGTAAAACGCCACCAAATGTCATCTCGAGATTTTTTTGGGTAAAAGTCGTTTCGGTTGGCCCCGCCGCCAGAACGGTCTGATTAATCAGAATCACATGGTCACAAAACTCGGGAACGCTTCCCAGGTTATGAGTGGAAACCAGAATCAGATGGCCCTCATCACGCAGCGATCGCAACAAGTCGATAATGGCATTTTCGGTCTTCACATCCACGCCGGTAAAGGGTTCATCCAACAGTAATACCGAACCTTGCTGCGCCAGTGCTCGGGCCAGAAACACGCGTTTTTTCTGCCCGCCAGACAACTCGCCAATCTGGCGTGAGCGCAACGCTGTCAGGCCAACGCGCTCAATGGCCTTATTCACGATATCGTGGTCGTGGCGGGAAGGAATCCGCATAAAATTCATTTTGCCATAGCGACCCATCATGACCACGTCTTCCACCAGTACCGGAAAATTCCAGTCAACTTCTTCGGTTTGTGGCACGTAGGCGATGGTATTTTGTTTTAACGCCTGTATCACGGGCTTGCTGTTGAGCTGGACGCTACCTTCTGTCGGTTTAACCAGCCCCATGATGCTTTTGAACAGGGTGGACTTGCCGCTGCCGTTAACGCCAACCAGAGCACAGATAGTTCCGCCATTGAGAGTAAAGCTGGCGTTGTAGATAGCGGTGTGCCCGTTGTTATAAGTAACGGATACATCATCAACAATCAGTTCAGGGCGGATAAAATCGGTGTTGCTCATTGACTAAATCCTTTCGCAATTGTGTTTACAGTGGTGTTAAGCAAATCGATATAAGTGGGTACCGGACCTTTGGCATTCGATAACGAATCAACATACAGTACACCGCCGTACTGTGAACGGGTTTCTTTACTGACCTGTTTAGCCGGTTTATCCGAAATAGTACTTTCGCTGAATACCACTGGAATGTTGTTGGCGCGAACAGTATCGATCACCCGACGAACCTGTTGTGGGGAACCCTGTTCTTCAGCGTTGATCGGCCACAGATAAACCTCTTTGAAACCGTAATCTTTTGCCAGATAGCTGAACGCGCCTTCGCTAGTCACCAGCCAACGCTGACCCGCAGGAATTTTGTTCAACCGTGTGCGCAGGGTGGCGTCTAATTCTTTGATTTTATTTGTATAATTCTCAGCATTACGGTTGTAGGTTTCGGCGTGGGCGGGATCGTGTTCAACCAATGCCTCACGGATATTTTTAATATAGATCAGTGCATTCGCAGGCGACATCCAAGCGTGCGGATTAGGAATGCCGCGATAAGGGCCTTCACGGATCGGTAACGGTGTAATACCGTCGGTGACAACCACCGAAGGAACGTCTTTCACATTCTCGAAGAAGCGCTCAAACCAGCGCTCCAGATTCATACCGTTCCACAATACCAGATCGGCTGACTGGGCTTTTACAATGTCTTTTGGCGTGGGTTGATAATCGTGAATTTCCGCACCGGGTTTCGTAATCGATTCGACAATGGCGGCATCGCCAGCAATATTTTGCGCAATATCCTGAATAATAGTGAAAGTTGTGATCACTTTGAATTTTTTATCGACCGCATTATTTGCTGCGGATGCGCTGAGGCTAATAAATGAGAGAAATGCCCATAGTGTAATCAGGATAAAATGATGTAAAACAGTATTTCCGGCAAGGGTGAATGCAGGGGGAGAGAGTTTTTTATACTGATATAACATGGCGATGCTCCCTTTTTTTAAGTGAAAATGATTATCAATATCATTTGGGTTGAAGTCAAGTATCACCATACAATAAAGCCAACTTTACTGATAGTTACGTTATATAACCTGCTAATTATGCCGTTAGTCGGCAAAATGTGGCAAAAATTTATTTTGTGTTGATGGCAAGTTGTATATGCTACAAAACGGCCTACCAGAGTGGGGAATACTGTGAATCCAAAACTAGGTTGCCTAATGGCAATATTATTGTTGGCTGGGTGTGCTAAACAGACCCCACCGCCACAGACGAAGAATAGTTGGTTAAAGCCACCGCAGCAGGGAGGATTTAACCAACGTTCCAGAAGCGATAGCGGAACCGTTGCTTATAGTGATTACATTAAAGATGCAGCCAGTCACTATGGTGTTGATGAAACCTTGATCAAAGCCATTATTCAGGTTGAATCGGGCTACAACCCCAATGTTGTCAGCACCTCGAATGCCGTGGGGTTGATGCAGATTAAAGCGTCTACCGCTGGGCGGGATGCCTATCGTATGAAAGGACGAGGAGGGCAACCCAGCTCACGTGAGTTGAAAGATCCCGCGGTGAATATCGATATTGGTACTGCCTATATCAATATTCTGCAAAATCAGCAGTTGGTGGGAATTAACGATCCACAGACATTACGTTACGCGACTATCGTTTCTTATGCCAACGGTGCGGGTGCAATGTTGAGAACCTTCTCCTCCGATAAAAAACTTGCACTGAACCAAATTAATAGTCTTAGCCCAGATGAGTTTTACCAGCATATTCAGAGTAAACATCCGGCTCCTCAGGCTCCCCGCTATTTATGGAAGGTCGATACCGCTTATCGGGCGATGACCGAATAACGGTTTTGAATCGCTAACCGATGCATCTTGCAGGCAGTATTTCATCGGTTAGCGTTTATTTTTATCTAGTGTTACCTTTTATCCTATCTAGGGTAATGATCATTTTCAAATCGGCTCGTTATATAGAGCTCTCCCGATGAGTGTCTAACCGGCGGGATGGTAGGTTGAAGCAATTTCCAGTATGCCATTAATAATAAATTGCACACCCATACATACCAATAAAAATCCCATTAAGCGGGAAATCGCTTCAATACCACTTTTCCCAACCCAGCGCATAATCGCCCCAGAACTGAGCAGACATCCCCAAAGAATCAGTGATACCGTTAAAAAGGTCAGTACGGGAGCCACAGTCAAAATCCAGGGGGCGAAACCAGTGTGATCTTCCATGGTCGCGGCGGAGCTGATTATCATTGCGATGGTACCCGGCCCAGCAGTGCTTGGCATAGCCAGAGGAACGAAAGCGATATTGATGGATTTGCGTTTTTTTAAATCCTGAGACTTCTCCTCGAGCTGGGTTTCTTCAGCAGATTGTTGTGGAAAAAGCATGCGGAAACCGATAAAGGCCACAATTAAACCACCTGCAATACGTAAACCGGGTATAGAGATACCGAAGGTACTCATGACTATTTGGCCAGCATAGAACGCAATCGTCATAATAAAGAAGACGTAAATAGCCGCCATTCTCGATTGATGATTACGCTCTTCTTCAGTCATGTTACCGGATAATCCCAGCAACAAAGCCACAGTAGTCAGCGGATTGGCCAGCGGGAGCAATAGCACGAGTCCCAAACTAATGGCTTTAAATAGCTCGAAAATACTTAACATCAGTCAAACTCCACAAATTATCTGTTTCTATGGAACCAGACAGGGGATTAACGTGCTATATCTGCCTGATTATCAGCGCAAATAATCGTATAAAAGGTCTATCTTGCATTGATACAGTCAATGAGTAAAGGCACAAAAATAAATGAAAGGACAAACATTTAACTAATTGGTTATGTGATCACGATCAAATTCCGATTATTGGAAAGTTGGTTCACAATGAAAGATCCCGAATAATCAAAAAGTGGCGTTAATTTCGAGAAAGGATAGAGCCGTGTGCATTTGTGATATCAGTGTTGAAGATGAATATGTTCGCCAACCGCTTTCGGCTTCTGTCGCTTGGGTGTTGGATCACCAGGCTGCCCGCGCGCAGGGTCGTTTACGTTTTCTGAAGCCTAAAAGAGAAGCACGCCCACGCTGGCGCCTGGCTCCATTAAAAGATGCTTACGAAATTCGCTTCTATCCGAAACGTTTGCCCGAATTGTGGTTCTTCAGCGCGGAAAGTGCGTCGCGTAAGCGTCTGTAATGATGCTTGGTAAATAATCAGTCATCGGCAATGAAGTGAGTGTCAGGCGGTATGAATAGCCCCAAGCCGCCGCTGATGGTGCTTATCAGCGAGAGTGACAAATTAATAATGACTTTTTTCTATGTAAGTGATTTTTTATTTGAATGAGGCTGAAGTAACTCATCCAATATTCGTATTCTTTCATCAATGGGGATATAAAAAAACTTCCCGACTATACCTAGGCGCGCACAGATTTTTTGACTTTCATTCTGTGTGCGTGAAAAATACTCCTTGATGATTGTCAGATCGTCTTCAATGCTGCTCATAATGAGTCCCTCAAGTATTTTCATGTGAATAAAGCATAGAAAATAAAATGATGAATAAAAACTGATAAGATTTTATTTTTTGTTCCCCATTTATCAACTCATTGTTTTTAATGTTATTTTGTTTTTTTAAAAAATGTCACTCTATTTTGATAGTGATACTTACAAATTTAATGATAAATAATTTTATTAATTAATAATTGAAATTATACAAATAAGAGTAGGCTTAGGGAGCATGGTGTTTTTAATAAACGGTTATTGGATTTAATATAAAATCAGCATATTTTATTATATAAATAACAGATAAATTTAACGTGCTGCATGATCTTTCTGGTACGGGAATCTAAAGCGATACGATGGCTGGGTATATAAGAAACTGAAAGAAACCAGGGCAGTGTTCGGTTGGAGAAAGAAGGTTACTGATTTATAGATGAAAACGCCTCGGCTGCATAAACAGTCGAGGCGGCGTTCCAGTAACCATTGCTACACGGAAACGGAAACCCATTATGTGCATATCACCCAAAAAAAGCAATACTTAGCGTATGTTAGCGCTGTATGGACATCGTGCAAGAAGAGAGCGATCACAGATTTTCGCCTAGTTTCACCTTGGCACGGTTACTCTGGTGTTTAACGATTAAAAGAGTGACCAGTAATGGGTTTTTTCATACCAGCCTTTTCGGTACATACATGCATCAATTAATGCAAATCGTGCCGAAGCATTACGATCTTTATGTACTGTTTTAAATTCCGGTTCTTTATCATAGCGATAGCCTTTATCACAGCCACCTTTGCCTTTTTCACACACTCGGTATTTATTCTGATATGAGAACTCAACATCCGTCACTATATCGGGGCGATGTACTTCATAACCACGGGCATTACATTCAGAGAGGTCTCTTTTTCGTTCCAAGGGTGTCGCGCCATTTTTTTCCCATTGGGTGCAGCCAGAAAGACTCAGAGCCAAGAAAAAAAAACAAGGGATTAACTCTTTTCATCACTATATCCATGTGGTTATTGAATAGATCAATACGCGAAAAATCCGCTAGAAAGGGCTGTTCACGAGCAGGGGGCAGAGGGTAATAAACAAGTAACCATTCATGCAAGTAATATTAATTCTCGTTTAGCATACGTTGATTTTCTGATTATAAACTCAGCGAATAAGCCAATGTATAGGGTGAAAATAAGATCCGGTCTTTCTAAACTCAGCCCAAATTGGCATCATGACGGCAACATTGACTTGGCAGGATAAAAAATGAAGCAGTTTCCTTTTGACCAGCGTTATGAAATCGAGAATGCAAACGGTGAGCACGCATATTACATAGAAGGTGACACGTATATTCGCTCGCAAGAAGGCACGCCCGTTTATCGTATTGATAGCTATGAAGTTTATCGCCATGACGGCATGGGTGAATTGGTGGGATTTCTGGAAGGTGAACGTATCACTGGCCTTGATGGTGAGGACTTACTGGTTATTGTGACGGCATAGCATTGCCAATATTTGAGGTGTTTTTCCGGTGGATATCCACCGGAGCGATACTGGCATTCTCCCGCAGTGTTGGCATACGGAATAAGGGAGGCAATATTATGCTATTGGAAAAGAAAAATCTTCAGAAGCAAGAGGTTAGATTGGTAAACAGAACATACACGCAGTGGAAGGTAGGGCACTTCCACTGACATGCTGGAACGCTGAAACAAATAAATAACCAATGGGGGAATGCCATTGGGTCAAATTGAGTTAACTCATGGCATAAGGCTGTGCAGCGGTAAGAACTAGGTTATTTTTCGGCACAGGAATTTATCTTTGATCACACCATCAAAAAAACGACCTTTAGACACTACGGATATAAAATCATGATAAATACGAGCTGGAACATTAACATACTGATAAATATCATTGCCGCAGAACTGTATTTCCAGTACATGGGTTTCAGGATCATACCCAATTGAATGAATTCTTGAAGATGAAACGGGCTGTCGCTGCAAGAAATAGTCCTCCTAAGTGAGGGAAACGAAGTCCCCGAAAAACATTACGTGTGTTAAAACAGCAGTTCTGGCTACATCATACTCGCTGAAATGATTTTAGTCCGAAATTGATTGGTTTGCTTAATATAACTGTTTGTATTACAAGGTTTTGTATTGGTTTTTTATATTATTTTTAAGGGTTAACTGCCAAAACCTGCGTTCAAGCACCACTCACAGAATGATGTTTTGGCGTGCAAATAGACTCGCTAGCGCGCGATCTGCTATCGATTATTATTAATGTAATGCATTAATTTTATACAGATATTATGGCGAAGCACATCCGGGTAATAGCGAGTTTTTTATACTGGAATACCGATGATGAGAGATGAGACGCTGAATTTTTTCGCCATCACTGTATTTGGACGCTCTTGACGAAGAATTCTTGGTTTAGCATCATTTGACAGAAATAATCTGATAACCGAAATAATCTGATAACTAGCCAGCATCTGCGGCTCCGCGGTTGAATGCCCGCGTGGGACGATGGCTGAATAGTGTCATGAGAGTGACTATGACTCTTTTTCATTCAATGACTTGAGTTCTTTACTCAAGGATATGGACAGGACGATACGAATCAAGACAATGGAGGCAAGGATTACCAGTTCTTTGTAATCGGGTTCAATAATGGTTTTCAAAATATCGGCTGGAATTAATATTTCCAGGGCCAATAGCAGATATCCACCCAAATCCAGTCTGATACGCTGAATACTGGACTCACCATGGTTTAGCTCATTCTTGACAAAGGCGAATAAACATTTCACTACGCCATAAATCAATACCAATACGCTGACAATGTTCAATCCACTGGCCGCGAACATGATGAAAGAATGAATGTTCATTAGCTAAATGATTTCCTGAATATTAGATCTTTTTATATCTTAGCATCATGGTGATAAATGCATAGATAATATCAATCATTAGGGCGTGTTGAGTATGAAGATGAATGGTTAGTCATATTTTAATCTTCGTTGATGTTCAATATGGCAACAAATGGGTATTGAAAGCAGGGATGTGCAGTAGACACTGGTAATAAGGTAATAAAGATTGGTCGGAGAGCCGGAAAAAACAATTCGTTGTCGGTCGTTATCCTCATTTTTCACCAAGCTGCGATCCAGCGCTGAAATTCTGTCAACAATGAAAGGTTAGGGCGGGGAGTTGTTTATCATTATATCCAGTGGTGATAATATGTTTTTACGTTGGTGACACGGCAAAAGTCACACCATGATATGTATACCAAGTTGTGTACCAATTTAACAAGTGTGGGTTAGATTGTGAATGCAGCTTCCTGAATTCAAACAATAATTACGTCTTGCATGTGATCTGTCGTGTGGGTCACCACTGTAGATAAGGAATTAGAATGCCCGTTATTACCCTTCCTGACGGCAGCCAACGTCATTTTGACCGTGCTGTTTCTGTACTTGATGTTGCTCTGGATATTGGCCCTGGTTTAGCCAAAGCCTGTATCGCTGGCCGTGTTAACGGTGAGTTGATGGATGCAACCGATCTGATCGAATCTGATGCGCAACTGGCAATTATCACCGCCAAAGACGCCGAAGGGCTGGAGATTCTCCGCCACTCCTGCGCGCATTTATTGGGGCACGCTATCAAGCAGCTCTGGCCAAACACCAAAATGGCAATCGGTCCGACTATCGACAACGGTTTCTATTATGACGTTGATCTGGAACAGACCCTGACGCAGGAAGATCTGGATCTGCTGGAAAAGCGGATGCATGAACTCGCTGACAAAGATTACGATGTGATCAAGAAGAAAGTAAGCTGGCAAGAAGCCCGTGATACTTTCGCTGCCCGTGGCGAAGAATATAAAGTGGCAATTCTCGATGAGAATATCAGCCGCGACGATCGTCCAGGTTTGTATCACCACGAAGAATATGTCGATATGTGCCGTGGTCCGCACGTACCGAACATGCGCTTCTGTCACCATTTTAAATTGCAAAAAACTTCCGGTGCCTACTGGCGCGGCGACAGCAAAAATAAAATGTTGCAGCGTATCTATGGCACAGCGTGGGCGGATAAAAAGCAACTCAATGCCTATCTACAACGTCTGGAAGAAGCAGGCAAACGCGATCACCGCAAAATCGGCAAGCAGCTTGATCTCTATCATATGCAGGAAGAAGCACCTGGCATGGTGTTCTGGCATAACGATGGCTGGACTATCTTCCGTGAGCTGGAAACCTTTGTGCGCTCCAAACTGAAAGAGTACCAGTATCAGGAAGTGAAAGGGCCATTCATGATGGACCGCGTGCTGTGGGAAAAAACCGGTCACTGGGAAAACTATGCCGAGCATATGTTTACTACGTCCTCGGAAAACCGCGAGTACTGCATCAAGCCGATGAACTGCCCAGGGCACGTACAGATCTTTAATCAAGGTCTGAAATCCTACCGCGACCTACCGCTGCGTATGGCCGAGTTTGGGAGCTGCCATCGTAACGAGCCGTCAGGTGCATTGCATGGTTTGATGCGTGTGCGCGGCTTTACGCAGGATGATGCGCACGTATTCTGTACTGAAGAGCAGGTTCGTGATGAAGTCAATAGCTGCATCAAGATGGTGTATGACATGTACAGCACCTTCGGCTTTGAAAAAATCGTGGTTAAGCTGTCTACTCGTCCGGAAAAACGCATTGGTAGCGATGAACTGTGGACCCGTGCTGAAGACGATTTGGCTGCCGCACTGACTGAAAACGGTATTCCGTTTGATTATCAGCCGGGTGAAGGTGCCTTCTACGGACCAAAAATTGAGTTTACCCTGCATGATTGTTTGGATCGTGCGTGGCAGTGTGGTACCGTACAGCTCGATTTCTCATTACCGGGTCGCTTAAGCGCGTCTTACATCGGCGAAAACAACGATCGTCAGGTTCCGGTAATGATTCACCGGGCAATCTTAGGGTCAATGGAGCGCTTCATCGGTATTTTGACCGAAGAATATGCAGGCTTCTTCCCTACCTGGATTGCTCCGGTACAAGTTGTAGTGATGAATATCACTGATAGCCAAGCTGAATATGTCCAGGAAGTAACCAAAAAACTGCAAGATGCAGGAATTAGGGTGAAAGCGGACTTGAGAAACGAGAAGATTGGCTTTAAAATTCGAGAACATACGTTGCGTCGAGTTCCGTACATGTTGGTCTGTGGCGATAAAGAGATCGAAACTGGCAAAGTTGCCGTTCGTACTCGCCGCGGGAAAGACTTGGGAAGCTTAGATGTCAACGTGGTCGTAGACAAGCTGCTAACAGAGATTCGCAGCCGTAGTCTTCATCAACTGGAGGAATAAAGTATTAAAGGCGGAAAACGAGTTCAACCGGCGCGTCCTAATCGCATCAACAAAGAGATTCGCGCCACCGAAGTTCGCTTAACAGGCGTTGATGGCGAACAGATTGGTATTGTCAGTCTGAATGAAGCTCTTGAAAAAGCCGAGGAAGCCGGTGTTGATTTAGTAGAAATCAGTCCGAATGCCGAGCCGCCGGTTTGTCGTATCATGGATTACGGCAAATTCCTCTACGAGAAGAGCAAATCGACTAAAGAACAGAAGAAAAAGCAAAAAGTTATTCAGGTCAAGGAAATCAAATTCCGTCCTGGTACCGATGATGGCGACTATCAGGTCAAACTACGCAACCTGATTCGCTTTCTGGAAGATGGCGATAAAGCCAAAATCACCCTGCGGTTCCGTGGGCGTGAAATGGCGCACCAGCAGATCGGTATGGAAGTGCTTAACCGCGTCCGTAAAGACCTGTGTGAAGATTCTGATCTGGCCGTTGTGGAGTCCTTCCCGACTCGTATCGAAGGTCGTCAGATGATCATGGTGCTCGCACCTAAGAAGAGACAGTAAGGCATACAAGTAACGGGTTTCACGTTGCATTTACGTAAAATGAAACCTGTTCGCCTAGCTAGCTCGTTGTAATTAACAATGCGAAGTGGATATATTCAATGCCAAAGATTAAGACAGTACGCGGCGCCGCTAAGCGCTTCAAAAAGACCGCCAACGGTGGTTTTAAGCGTAAGCATGCTAACCTGCGTCATATTTTGACCAAAAAAGCTACTAAGCGTAAACGTCATTTACGTCCTAAAGGCCTGGTATCTAAGAACGATCTGGGTCTGGTCGTGGCATGTCTGCCGTACGCATAAGTATTTTTGGTTTGAATTAAGACGATAGGAGAAGTACATGGCTCGCGTAAAACGTGGTGTGGTAGCACGTGCACGTCACAAGAAGATTTTAAAGCAGGCGAAAGGTTACTACGGTGCCCGTTCGCGCGTTTATCGTGTTGCATTCCAGGCAGTGATCAAGGCAGGCCAATATGCCTACCGTGACCGCCGTCAACGGAAGCGTCAATTCCGTCAACTGTGGATTGCACGTATTAACGCAGCTGCTCGTCAGAGCGGTTTGTCTTACAGCCGTTTCATCAATGGTCTGAAAAAGGCTTCTGTTGAAATCGATCGTAAGATCCTGGCTGACATCGCAGTATTCGACAAAGTAGCATTTGCTGCTCTGGTCGAAAAAGCGAAAGCAGCGCTGGCGTAAGTCAGAATGAAAGAGGGAGCTTGTCTCCCTCTTTTAATCTTTGCCTGATTGCAGTAGCAGAACTATCATTTAATCGACTCTCGGTTTTGTAAGGTCAACTAATGATGCAACCCGTTATTTTTCGTTTCTTTTTTTACTTTAGCACCTGATTTGAGGAGGCTTGCGCGTAAGAAAAGAAACGAAAAGTAGCGCCTAAGCCTCCCGCAGTGGAGGCTTTTTTGTTTTTAAACGTCAACACTCGTTTTGAAGCCGCTGAACAGAGGTTTTCAATCCCGATATGGCACAGTACAGTAGGCGTTAGAAAAACAAGATCTTGTTGTTCAAGAACGTGTTAGTGATTGCCGAGTCAAGCTTGGTCGCCAGCGTACCTTGATCAGCCAGAGTGACGACAAATTTATCCAGCGGTTTAAATAGCAGTTTAAATAACGATAAGTTTAATAACTACAAGCGGGCCATACCGGCCAGAGGAAGAGGAAAATAATGCCACATCTTGCAGAGCTGGTTGCCAAAGCGAAAGCAGCCGTAGAAGAGGCCCAGGATATTGCCGCGTTGGATTTGGTACGCGTCGAATATTTAGGCAAAAAAGGCCATTTAACCCTCCAAATGACGTCTCTACGTGAGCTGCCAGCAGAAGAGCGTCCGGCAGCCGGTGCCGTGATTAATCAGGCAAAACAAGAGGTTCAAGAAGCACTTAACGCCCGTAAGGACTTGCTGGAATCAGCAGTGCTGAATGCGCGTTTGGCTCAGGAGACAATTGATGTGTCTCTGCCAGGGCGTCGGATGGAAAACGGTGGCCTGCATCCGGTTACCCGTACCATTGATCGCATTGAGACTTTCTTCGGTGAGTTGGGTTTCTCTGTGGAATCCGGCCCGGAAATTGAAGACGACTATCATAATTTTGATGCGCTGAATATTCC
This sequence comes from Yersinia ruckeri ATCC 29473, assembly GCF_000754815.1. Classification (GTDB taxonomy): domain Bacteria; phylum Pseudomonadota; class Gammaproteobacteria; order Enterobacterales; family Enterobacteriaceae; genus Yersinia; species Yersinia ruckeri. Next base: position 2,744,671 of record NZ_KN150747.1, on the reverse strand, counting down.
TGCGCACCATCCGGCTCGTGCTGACCACGATACGTTCTGGTTTGATGCAACCCGTTTGTTACGCACTCAGACGTCAGGCGTGCAGATCCGCACCATGCAGGAACAACAGCCACCAATTCGTATTATTGTGCCTGGCCGCGTATATCGTAATGACTATGATCAGACACATACACCGATGTTCCATCAGATGGAAGGCTTGATTGTCGATCGCGATATCAGCTTTAGCAATCTGAAAGGGACATTGCACGATTTCCTGCAAAACTTCTTTGAGGAAGATCTGCAAATCCGTTTCCGTCCTTCTTATTTCCCATTTACCGAGCCTTCCGCTGAAGTGGATGTTATGGGTAAAAACGGCAAGTGGCTGGAAGTATTGGGCTGTGGCATGGTTCATCCTAACGTATTGCGCAATGTTGGTATCGATCCAGAGATCTACTCCGGCTTTGCATTTGGTATGGGTATGGAGCGTTTAACCATGCTGCGTTATGGCGTAACCGACTTGCGTGCATTCTTCGAAAACGATCTGCGTTTCCTCAAACAGTTTAAGTAAGGCAGGAATATCTCATGAAATTCAGTGAACTTTGGTTACGCGAATGGGTTAATCCAGCCATTAGCAGTGACGAATTAGCTCATCAAATCACTATGGCCGGCTTAGAGGTTGACGGCGTTGAAGCTGTTGCCGGTGAATTTAACGGTGTCGTGGTGGGTGAAGTGGTTGAGTGTGGTCAGCATCCCAACGCCGATAAATTGCGTGTGACTAAAGTCAACGTTGGCGGTGAGCGTCTGCTTGACATCGTTTGTGGTGCGCCGAACTGTCGTCAGGGGCTGAAAGTGGCCGTGGCAACGGTGGGTGCCGTATTGCCGGGTGATTTCAAGATTAAAGCCGCTAAACTGCGCGGCGAGCCATCGGAGGGGATGCTGTGCTCATTCTCTGAGTTGGGCATTTCTGACGATCACGACGGTATTATCGAATTGCCGCTGGATGCACCTATCGGTACAGACCTGCGCGACTATCTGCAATTCAACGATAAAACCATCGAAATCAGCGTGACACCCAATCGCGCTGACTGTCTGGGTATTATCGGTGTGGCTCGCGATGTAGCAGTAGTGAATCAGTTGGTTCTGACCGAGCCGGATATCAGCCCGGTTGCGGCAACCATCAATGATACCTTCCCTATTCGTGTTGACGCAGCGCAGGCTTGCCCACGTTATTTAGGTCGTATTGTCAAAGGGATCAACGTCAAGGCAGCGACACCGCTGTGGATGCGGGAAAAACTGCGTCGCTGTGGGATTCGTTCCATCGATCCTGTGGTTGATGTCACCAACTACGTCTTGTTAGAACTTGGGCAGCCGATGCATGCTTTCGATGTTGATCGCATCGACGGTGAAATCATTGTTCGCATGGCTGCTGAAGCGGAAGAACTCACGCTGCTGGACGGCACTAAAGCCAAATTGAGCGCCGATACGCTGGTGATTGCCGATAAACAGAAAGCTCTGGCTATGGCCGGTATTTTTGGTGGTGAACATTCTGGCGTTAATGAAGAAACACAGAACGTATTGTTGGAGTGTGCATTCTTCAATCCGTTGTCCATTACTGGACGCGCTCGTCGTCAGGGTCTGCATACCGATGCTTCACATCGTTATGAGCGTGGTGTTGATCCGGCATTGCAACATAAAGCGATTGAACGCGCGACGCGCTTACTGCTTGATATTTGTGGTGGTGAGGCCGGGCCGGTTATTGATGTGACTTCTGCCGCAGATTTACCAAAGCGTGCCACGATGACACTGCGTCGTGAAAAATTGGATCGTTTGATTGGGCACCATGTACCAGCTGAACAAGTCAGTGACATTTTACGCCGCCTGGGTTGTCAGGTGACAGAGCAGGGTGATAATTGGTTGGCCGTTGCGCCGAGTTGGCGCTTTGATATGGAAATCGAAGAAGATTTGGTGGAAGAAGTTGCCCGGATCTACGGTTACAATAATATTCCCGATGTGCCAGTAAAAGCTGATTTGGTGATGACTAAACATCGCGAAGCCGACCTGTCACTGAAGCGAGTGAAGACTTTACTGGTCGATCGTGGCTATCAGGAAGCAATTACTTACAGTTTTGTTGACCCTAAAATTCAGGCGTTGCTGCACCCGGATCAGGATCCACTGGTATTACCAAGCCCAATCTCGGTGGATATGTCTGCTATGCGCTTGTCTTTGCTGACGGGCTTGCTAACCGCAGTGGTTTATAACCAGAATCGCCAGCAGTCGCGTCTGCGTTTATTCGAAAGTGGTCTACGTTTTGTTCCTGATAGTAAAGCAGAACTGGGTATTCGACAGGATGTCATGCTAGCTGGCGTTATTGCTGGCCATCGTTATGAAGAGCATTGGGATCTGGCGCGTCAGCCGGTTGACTTCTATGATTTGAAAGGTGATTTGGAAGCCATTCTGGAACTGACGGGTAAATTATCTGACGTTCAATTCCGCGCAGAATCGCATTCTGCATTACATCCGGGACAAAGTGCTGCAATTTATTTAGCCGGTGAACACATTGGTTTCATTGGTGTAGTTCATCCTGAGCTTGAGCGTAAACTGGATCTCAATGGTCGTACTGTGGTGTTCGAACTCCAGTGGAACAAGGTCGCAGACCGCGCAGTGCCTCAGGCGAGCGAGATTTCTCGCTTCCCGGCAAACCGTCGAGATATCGCTGTTGTGGTGGCTGAAAATGTCCCAGCAGAAGATATTTTGGCAGAGTGTAAGAAAGTTGGCGCAAATCAGGTAGTTGGCGTAAACTTGTTTGATGTGTACCGTGGAAAGGGTGTAATCGAGGGTTATAAGAGCCTCGCTATCAGCCTGGTGTTGCAGGATACCGCCCGTACACTGGAAGAAGAGGAGATCGCCGCTACCGTTGCAAAATGTGTAGAGGCTCTAAAACAGCGATTCCAAGCATCCTTGAGGGATTGAACCTATGGCGCTTACTAAAGCTGAAATGTCAGAACATCTGTTTGAAAAGCTTGGGCTTAGCAAACGGGATGCCAAGGACCTGGTAGAGTTATTCTTTGAAGAGGTACGTCGTGCTTTGGAGAATGGCGAACAGGTCAAACTGTCTGGCTTTGGCAATTTTGATCTGAGAGACAAGAACCAACGTCCGGGCCGTAATCCGAAGACCGGTGAGGACATTCCTATTACGGCGCGCCGTGTGGTGACTTTCCGTCCTGGGCAGAAGCTAAAAAGCCGGGTAGAGAATGCCACTCCTAAAGAGTGAGTAATCCGACAAAAAAAAAGGCCGCGCAAGCGGCCTTTTCCTTGTCTGTAACTTGTTGAAATGCATTGATTTTATTTTAATAGTGTCCACATGCTGACCGCGGGTCGGGCTATCCTTCCTAATGTTTGCTTCTGCCTTAGCTTGAGGCGGGATCTCAAAAAACAATAGAGTTGATTTGAAATGGAATTTTCAGGATTAAGTAAAGGGATTAAGTTTTTTGCAACTATCTACAATCAGTTACGTGAAGATAGCGCGAAGATATTTGCACACTTATTTATCATCGGATGTGGCTTTCCTGCTATCGCTTACTTATGGGGCGGTGAAGAGCGAGCCTTGACCATTTTTGGTTCTATGGTAGGTAATGATGAAATCTATAAATATTCCGTAGCAGGAATTTATGTCATTTCTCTGTCCCTAAAGTGGGTATTCGTTTTTAAGAGATGGGATCTTAATGGATTTATTTATAAAACCTTAGATGAGCTTTCAAGTGTATTTCTATGTGTGATGCTCATAATCAGTGGGTTTCTTCTTTTTGCATCTATGGTATTGAATGTCGATTATCCATTTTTATGGGCTGTACTCTTTATCACAGTTTTTTGTCTGTATACAGGATTAGCCTATTTTTCAAACTTTACAGTGGATGAGTTTGAACGAGTGGGGAAAGAAAGAGCCGACAAAAAAGCCCGCACGCGGCAGGCTGATTGAAAGCGGGGAGGGTATCAAAAACCCAGATCAAATTGGTCGTCACCCAAGTGCCCCGGCAGAAACAGATCGCGGGGTAGGGTTGCGGTGTTATTACGGCTGGGGCGGGACAGGATTTTATCGACTGATTGCAGCGTGGTGAAGGTACAACTGCAAAGCAGGTTTTGGCATTGGTGATAATTTTCTTTTGTATTATTAGTTATCATTCTGCTGGTGCGGGTGACGGCACCACATTGTGGGCATGACATCATGATAATAATTCTCCAACCGTTGTTGCTTGACGAAAGTATAACCTATTCAATGGCTAAATAGCCTTAATCCGATTAGCTTCCTTCCTCCGCCATTTCCCAATTCCCGATTTTTACCTCAAAACTCAAATCCGTCGTAAAGCCGTTATCGCCGATAGTGTGAGTCACCTAGGTAATCACACTATCGGCCTGATCAATTTCAGCCTTAAAGCCTTGTATGTTGGCGTGCAGCTCCGGAAACAAATCGGCACGGCCACGCGCCAGTGTCATGGTGAATTCAGCTGCGCCGCGTTGCAGTTTGGACCACCGCGCGGCAGCGGCGCGACGTGCTGCCCGTTCTGTCTTGAACGTTTCGCGCATCACAAAAACATTCCCCTCTACACCTTCCAGATACCCACCCTCTTTACGGGTTGATGCCGGTTCCTTCGCTTTTTTGGCGGGTGTTACGGTTTTCCTTCGGCGGCGACGTTTGACGGTGGTTTTTTTGGGTTTGCCAAAATTCAGATCCAGCCAGTAGGCGGTTACGCCAGTGTAGGCGTCCCGGTCAGCCACCCGAAAGCTGTGTTTGTCACCGCTGGCGCGGGTGATGGTGATAGCCGGTAACAGCTTGCCGCTTTGGGATACCGCGCGCCCCGGATGCATAAATAGCAACATGCCGTTCTTGATGGTGGTAATTGCGCCCAGCTTTTCCGCCATGCGGGTTAAAAAGCTGATATCTGACTCGCTGGTCTGGTCGGCGTGGTCAATCTCTATCTTGCCTAAATCCTCACTGACTCCGGCTTTCAGGTTGTAGCGCGAAGCAATACTGGCGACCAGTTTTCCGACCGTAATATCGTGCCAGCTGTACGATGGGTGTGGATCGTTACACCATTTGACGAAAAATTCCCGTCACTGTGGGTGATATCACCGTGCATGCTTCCGCCTTCAGTGACGGAAAGTGTGGCTGTTTTCAGGTGGTGGCTGCATTCCACAAGCGGTGTATCCAGTGTGATTTTGACCGAGGCGGTACAGGTGATTTCTGGCGCGGTGGCATGGATGGATTCGCTCGCATCAAGAGTGGCCGTTTTAATGCCGATGGCCTTCAGTGTGCCAGTGTCAGCATTATATTCAGTCACCGCGCCATCGGAGTGGGTGGTGTGCTGGGTATTGGTGGTGTTCATCGGTGCGGGAGCGCTTTTTTGATACAGGGCAGCAATGATCACCCCGGCGGACAACTCGCCGCCAGCAGCCAGAATAATGACCTGTTCCCCTTTGGACGGCGACCACCATGTGCGGGCATTTCCGGCGCGGCGAACAGACCACGGCAACCAATCGGTCAGCAATTCACCGCAGCGCACGCGGGCTTTGGGCGGATCAAGGGTTAAATCCACCTGTTCCACGATACCGAAACGGATCAGGTTCATGAGTAGGCGATAGATTTCGGCGTTGGTCATGGCGGTCAATACTCGTTATTCAGCGTAACGGTATTGTTTACGCGCGCGGGCAGGGGTGCAACGCGCGGCAGTTGTAGGGGAGCTGTGACAATATTTAGGTGTGTGACCGGTGAGTACGGGGACTAGCTAACGCAGCGGGAAAATAGCTCAATCATTCGTTGGTGGCGGCAATGGTAGCCGTCAATATTGGCCTGAATCCATTCATCAGGATTTACGCCAGCAAAGGATATTTTAAAGCCACAGTTAATAACAATATGTTCGAACAGCAGCCGCTGTGCCCGGCCATTGCCTTCACGGAAAGGGTGAATAACATTCAAGTCGGAGTAATACTCAGCCAGTTTTACAATCAGTGAGTCATAGGGTAGGCCAACAAGATAATTTTCTTGTGCCAATTGGCTAAACATTCGGTCTGATTCAGGTTTGATACGATTGATATGACAGAAACGGGTCGTTCCTTTGGCGATATCAATGGTGCGAAGTTCCCCAGCCCAGTGATAAATATCACCAAATAAGGCTTAGTGGAGTGAACGCCAGTAAAGTAAATCATAGGGCGGAGGACTAAACTCAATATCCATAATCGCCAGCTCGGAGAAATCTTGTTCCATTTCAACAAACTGGCTGTCATCAGTAATGTCAAATTTATTAATTAATACCTGGCTGTTCGGATAAGTATAAGGATCTGGCCCATCGCCATATTTATCGCTTATCACAGAGAACCTTGTTGGGTTTTAGCCGCGTATTTATTCATCAGGCTTTGTTTCAACCGATCTCTTTCATGTTTTGAGGCGGGCAGAACGTGATTACTGCTGTTCAGACCTTCCAAACGCATACTTTCCCGGTAGTTATCTAATTTTACACGGTCAAAGTATTGTTTTTTCTCAGCCAGACTGGTCATTACATTAGCCATTACGATCCCCAGTAGTGCATATAGACATGCAGATAAAACAAATATACGCGATCCAGCGGAGTTTTTCATCCCAGCGTAATGTTAGCCGCGGGCGATGAAGTCAAACACCTGACTGAGCACGTTATCGCTATCTTTGGATGTGATGCCGAGCAATTGACGGGCGGGGTAATCCGCTTTTACATAGGGGTTTACCTGATCGGTGCCGCCGTATTGGTGTACCTGGGCAATTTTAGCCGCAACGCCGGTATAACCAACACCGGCGGAATCGGGCATGGCTTGAAGGCGCAGAAAGGTGGCATTACGTAAGCGGCGAAACATCGGCTGCTTTTTACTGGTGCGTTTGGTGGTGGCCTGGGTTTCAACCGATAAAAACCGGTCAATATCAACACGGTTAAAGGTGCGGATAGCATTACGGTCATTATCCCAACCGGTGATCTGACACTTATTGCCTGACCAGTTTTTCAGGTCGCGCACCGTGCCTTGGTAAATAAATCGCAGGCGTTTTTGCACGGTTTTCACGTTGTCTTTACGTTTGGTATACGGGGTGCCGTCCGCGTTTAATTGTTGGCGAATCCGTTGTTGCTGACCACGGCGCAAGGTGATGGCGATATCGCGGCTCAGTTTGTGCCGTGCGCCCGATTTCCCGCGATTCATCAGGCGTTGTAAATACTGTTCCAGTTCCTGAAATTCGTTATCCATAGTGCCTCTTTCCGTCTGTGGCCAACACAGTCATTTTTGGCTGTGCGCGATATCAGCCCGCCCAAGGGGTGTTCGCGGCGGCGCGTTCCCAAGCTGCCAGCATATCGCTACGTGGATCGGCGGGTTCGTCAAGGTGGGTTAACGCCAACCGGTCATTCACGTCCGAAACTCTGACCGCTTCGGTCAGCTCGAGGAATAGAACTGTACCAATTTCGGCGGAATTGTTTAAAGAACTAAAAGCAAAAGGAAACGGAAAGGTATACCCAGATGTTGATTATTTGCTGGTGCGACAGTTGCTTAAAGAGATTGCACCTGATTTGCCAAAAGGTCAGGCAATCCATGCATTACGGCATACCTTTGCAAGTCATTTTATGATGAACGGCGGCAATATTTTGACGCTGCAAAAGATACTCGGCCATTCCAATATTTTGCAAACCATGACTTATGCGCATCTTGCACCGGATTACTTGCAGGATGCGGTTAGATTTAATCCGTTAGCAGATAGATAAGCGGCTACAGCCTCAATGTGTGTGTTGCAGTGATCCACAAATGGCCCAAATCACCTACGCGGTAGTAGGTTTTATCACGCAACGGCACGCATGTAAGTGATTATTTTTCATGTAACTGATTGATTTTTAAAAAGTGATATTGGCCGCGCAAGCGGCCTTTTCCTTTGCGTCTGTCGATAAATAAATTCACCTTCATTTTTAAGCAAATTTAAGCAAAACTTCCCCTTGGTGCGTTAACCTCCTAATATCTGTCATTAAACTTAGGCGTTATGCCTTTATTCTCCCGATTACTGTATTCTGCCGGTTTATCACTGGCATTAACAACCAGCAGGATTTGACCGTGTTATGCAAATAAATCAGACGTTTCAATTACTTCAACAGCGGCAATTGCAGCGGGATCGGCGTTATCTGCGGTTGCTTGTGTTGGGTTCGTTGCTAGCGTTGACCGTCAGTTTGTGCGCGGGTGAAGTCTGGCTGTGGCCGAGCCAATGGTACAGTGCGGACGGGCAGCTATTTGTTTGGCAATTACGGCTGCCGAGAGCTCTGGCGGTAATGATGGTGGGTGCCAGTTTGGCCGTTGCCGGTGCGATTATGCAGGCGCTGTTTGAAAATCCCTTGGCTGAGCCTGGTTTGCTGGGTGTGGCTAATGGTGCCGGTGTGACACTGGTGCTGGCGGTATTGCTGGGGCACGGATTGTTACCCGTGTGGGTGTTGAGCGTCAGTGCCATCGTCGGCGCCTTGCTGATGACTGCGTTGTTATTGGGTTTTGCTCGCCGCCAACGGCTGACTAACGCCAAATTGTTGTTGGTTGGTGTTGCGTTGGGTATTGTATGCAGCGCTATCATGACTTGGGCAGTGTATTTCAGTACCAGTCTGGATTTGCGTCAATTGATGTACTGGATGATGGGCGGTTTTAGCGGTATAGATTGGCGGCAGCAGGGTATGGTGTTACTGCTATTGCCGATAGTGATTTGGTTGTGTTTTCGCGGGCGAATCCTCAATTTTATGGCGCTGGGCGAGCAACAGGCGCGGCAGTTGGGGGTTTCCTTGCATTTGTGGCGAAATCTACTGGTATTGGCAATCGGATTATTAGTCGGTATTAGCGTGGCATTGGCTGGCGTGATTGGTTTTATCGGATTGATTATCCCGCATATATTACGTTTGACCGGATTGACCGATCACCGTTATTTATTAACCGGTTGTGCGTTAGCGGGCGCTGCGACGCTACTGCTGGCTGATGTGATTGCTCGTATTGCCTTATTCTCGGCAGAATTGCCGATCGGTGTGGTGACAGCAACCTTGGGGGCACCGCTTTTTATCTGGTTACTGGTGCGGGTGAAAAGCGTCAGGTAGTACATATTTGTTTAGCCGGTCCTAAAGGAGGCTTTGTTTCTGTGCATCGCTTGCCTTTTTCTCCCAATATGACGTCCAGACGATCTGGCAATGATTGCCGCGATGGTTCCGCTACCAACAAGCCAGCATTTATGCTGATTATCAGCTAACGAGATTATTTAGATGCTACTGCAACTCAGTGATATCAGTGTGGCGGGTCGTTTGGCTCCGCTTTCGGCTCAGGTCGAGGCTGGGTTACAAATCCATCTTATCGGGCCGAACGGTGCGGGGAAAAGTACATTATTAGCCTGTGCCGCGGGTATCTTGCCTGCGGCAGGCGCGCTGTCATTGGCGGGGCGTCCTCTATTGAGCTATTCCGGTGCTGAACTTGCCCGTTATCGCGCTTATCTCTGTCAGCAGCAGCCTGCAGTGAGTCTGATGCCGGTATTTCAGTATTTATCGCTGCACCAGCCTGTGGGAGCGAGCCCGGAAAATTTGGCGTCTACTATTGGGTATTTGTGTCAAAAACTGCGTCTGGCAGATAAATTGTCGCGGATGTTATCCCATCTTTCCGGTGGCGAATGGCAACGTGTCAGGCTGGCGGCGATTTTATTACAGGTGTGGCCGACGGTGAATAAGCATAGCCGGTTGCTGTTGTTGGATGAGCCGGCAAATAGCCTGGATGTGGCGCAGAAAGTGGCGTTGGATGAACTGCTCACGGAGTTTTGTGCCAGTGGGCGTAGCGTGATAATGAGTGCCCACGATTTAAATCATACTTTGCAGCAGGCCGATAGGGTGTGGTTGTTGGCTCAAGGGAAGATGGTGGCTCAGGGGGAAACCGCGCAGGTTATGCGGCCAGAGGTTTTATCGCCGGTGTTTGAAGTGGATGTCCAAATCCAAAGTTTTAATCAGCAGCATTGGATTATGACCAAAAGTGTCTGCTGATGACCTTGACGCATAATTTTGATATGTGGAGTCCGTTTGAATTAACTTCATACCGATATCTATTGCCAATAAGGTATCTTTTCTTTGACTGGGGTCTATGCATAGGCTGCAGAGAGAAACTCTTGTCGTGACCAACCGATCTCAATTTATTGAATTTGTGTCGGTTTAGTATTCCGCCCCCCGATCACCTTCTCATTACTACTGACGTCGTCATTCTGCGAGTTTTTTGTTTTTTCTTAAGGTTTGTTTAAGATTTATAAACTACATTCATTAGCCTGAGTGATAAAAAAAGAATCGTGACCGCGTTTAGTTTTCGTTAACTTGCAACTAATTATAGTTACGGTAAATACATTTTACATTTGTGTCCAAGTGGGTACATTCATGGATAGGTTTCTACCATTTTCTGTTCCAGCGATTGGTGATGAAGAAATTGCGGCAGTCACCGATGTTTTACGCTCCGGCTGGATTACTACCGGGCCACAAAATCAGCGGTTAGAGCATGATTTTTGTCAGGCTTTTGGTTGTAAACACGCTATTGCGGTGTGTTCGGCAACCGCCGGTATGCATATCACGTTAATGGCGTTAGGCATCGGGCCGGGCGATCAGGTGATTACGCCGTCACAAACCTGGGTTTCTACCCTCAATATGATTGTCTTGTTGGGCGCCGAACCGGTAATGGTGGATGTGGATAGCGATACCTTAATGGTTAGCGCTGAAACCATTGAAGCTGCAATTACGCCGAAAACTCGTGCCATTATTCCAGTGCATTATGCTGGTGCCCCCTGCGATTTAGCGCCTATCCGTCGTCTCGCCCGTCATCATAATATTCCTCTGATTGAAGATGCTGCTCATGCTGCTGGCACACGTTATGGCAACGAATGGATCGGGCAACAGGGCACGGCAATATTTTCTTTCCATGCGATTAAAAATATGACCTGCGCCGAAGGTGGATTAATCGCCACGGATGATGATCTTTTGGCTGAAAGGGTACGCCGCCTGAAATTTCACGGATTGGGGGTTGATGCCTTTGACCGCGAGTTAAAAGGACGCAGCCCACAGGCCGAAGTGGTTGAACCGGGCTATAAATACAACTTATCCGACATTCATGCGGCTATTGCAGTGGTGCAATTGAAGCGCTTACCAGAAATGAATGCTCGCCGTCAGGCACTAGCGCAGCGTTATATTCAGGCGTTGTCAGATTCACCATTGCAACCGTTGGCCGTGCCGAACTATGCCCATCACCATGCTTGGCACCTGTTTATGGTGCGAGTGGATGCTGAAAGCTGCGGCATCGACCGAGATCAACTGATGGCGGAGCTAAAAGCCGTCGGAATCGGCAGTGGTCTGCATTTTCGCGCTGCCCATACGCAAAAATATTATCGCGAACGTTATCCCGATCTGAAATTACCGAATACCGAGTGGAACTCCGCTCGTCTCTGCACTTTGCCACTGTTTCCCGATATGCAAGACAGCGATGTCGATCGGGTGGTGAAGGCATTAGCCACTATTATTGAGGCCCGCCGTGTCACAGCCTGAAATGATTAAAAAAGTCTCGATCGTTATTCCGGTTTATAACGAGCAAGAGAGTTTGCCTACACTACTGGAACGCACGAAAGCCGCTTGTCAGAAATTAAGTCAGCCTTATGAAATTATTATGGTTGATGATGGCAGTTCCGATAATTCCGCAGCAATGTTGACCGCCGCCGCTGAACAGCCGGGCAGTGCGGTGATTGCCGTGCTGTTGAACCGCAACTATGGGCAGCATTCCGCCATTATGGCCGGTTTTAATCAAGTCAGTGGTGATCTGGTTATTACGCTGGATGCGGATTTACAGAACCCACCAGAAGAGATTCCCCATTTGGTGAGCGTGGCTGAAGAAGGCTATGACGTGGTGGGAACCGTGCGTGCCAATCGGCAGGACTCGCTGTTCCGTAAGACGGCATCAAAGCTGATTAATATGATGTCCAAAAAGCCACCGGCAAGTCCATGGGCGATTACGGTTGTATGTTGCGGGCTTATCGACGGCATATTGTTGATGCAATGTTACACTGTCACGAGCGTAGTACATTTATTCCTATTCTGGCGAATACCTTTGCTCGCCGTACCACTGAAATTACAGTACATCACGCCGAGCGAGAATTTGGTGATTCCAAATACAGCTTAATGAATCTGATTAACCTGATGTACGACCTGATTACCTGCCTGACGACTACGCCGCTGCGTTTGTTAAGCTTGGTCGGCAGCGTTATCGCACTCTCCGGTTTTACATTATCCGTGCTGTTGGTGGCGTTACGATTAATCTTTGGCCCGGAATGGGCCGGTGGCGGCGTATTTACGCTGTTTGCTTTGCTTTTCATGTTTATTGGTGCGCAGTTTGTTGGTATGGGGTTGCTCGGTGAATATATCGGGCGAATTTATAACGATGTGCGCGCTCGTCCGCGTTATTTTGTGCAAAAAGTGGTCGGTTCAAAACCGGCCGATACCACTCAGGAAAAAGAATAATGAAAGCGATTGTATTTGCCTATCACGATATTGGCTGCGTGGGGATTAAGGCACTGGTTGAAGCTGGTTATGATATTCAGGCGATATTCACTCATACCGACGATCCGGCGGAAAACCACTTTTTCTCTTCCGTTGCCCGGGTTGCTGCCGAGCTGGAGTTACCGGTATTCGCGCCAGAAGATGTGAATCATCCATTGTGGGTTGAGCAAATTCGCGAACTTCAGCCGGACGTTATTTTCTCATTCTATTATCGTAATCTGCTGGATGAACAAATCTTGTCGATTGCTCCGCAGGGAGCATTTAATTTACATGGTTCGTTATTACCCCGTTATCGTGGCCGCGCACCCATCAACTGGGTGTTGGTTAATGGCGAAACCGAAACTGGCGTAACTTTGCACCAAATGGTGAAACGCCCGGATGCCGGCGGTATTGTGGGTCAATGCCGCGTGGCGATTTCTGACAGCGATACCGCACTGTCGCTGCACGGTAAAATGCGTGATGCCGCTCAGACATTGCTGCGGGATTTGTTGCCGAAAATGAAAAATGAAGCATTGCCATTAATCCCACAGGTTGAAGCCGATGCCAGTTATTTTGGCCGTCGCACTGCCGCTGATGGCGAAATAAGCTGGCTGAAATCTGCCGCTGAATTGCATAATTTGGTACGTGCCGTTACCGAACCTTATCCTGGCGCTTTTACCCATTTAGGTCAGAGAAAACTGATCGTTTGGCGTGCTCGTCCGCTGGACTGTAACCATAATAAAATACCGGGAACGGTACTCAGTGCCCATCCGCTGGTTATCGCCTGTGGGGATGGGGCATTGGAGATTATCAGTGGCCAGAGTGACGCGGGATTGTATATGCAAGGCCATCGCTTGGCGGCGGAAATGGGTATGGTCGCGGATGTGCGTTTAGGGGTTAAGCCACTGAATAAGCATAAAAGACGAACTCGCGTTTTGATCCTCGGCGTTAATGGTTTTATCGGTAACCATTTAACCGAACGTCTGCTGCGTGATGATGGTTATGAAGTTTATGGTCTGGATATTGGTTCGGATGCGCTAGGTCGTTTTATCGATAATCCGCGTTTCCATTTTGTCGAGGGTGATATCAGTATTCACTCGGAGTGGATTGAATATCACATCAAAAAATGTGATGTGATATTGCCGTTGGTGGCGATTGCGACACCGATTGAATATACCCGTAATCCGCTAAAAGTGTTTGAGCTGGATTTCGAGGAAAACCTGAAAATTGTTCGCGATTGCGTGAAGTACAATAAACGCATTATTTTCCCATCGACTTCTGAAGTCTATGGCATGTGCGATGATAAAGAATTTGATGAAGACCATTCGCGGTTGATTGTCGGGCCAATTAATAAGCAACGTTGGATTTATTCTGTATCCAAACAATTATTGGATCGCGTGATTTGGGCTTACGGAGAAAAAGAAGGGTTGAAGTTTACCTTATTCCGTCCGTTTAACTGGATGGGGCCGCGCTTGGATAATCTGGATTCAGCGCGTATTGGTAGCTCCCGAGCCATTACTCAATTAATTTTGAATTTGGTAGAGGGTTCGCCAATTAAGTTGGTCGATGGTGGCGAACAGAAGCGCTGCTTCACGGATATTAATGATGGGATTGAAGCCTTATTCCGTGTTATCGAAAACCGTGATGGTCGTTGTGATGGGCAAATTATCAATATTGGTAACCCAACCAATGAAGCCAGTATCCGTGAGTTGGCCGAAATGTTGCTGAGCAGTTTTGAACAGCACGAACTGCGCGATCAATTCCCACCATTTGCTGGCATGAAAAGTATTGAAAGTCGTGCTTATTATGGCAAGGGCTATCAGGACGTTGAGCACCGGACGCCAAGTATTGAAAACGCGCGCCGTTTATTGGATTGGCAGCCGAAAATTGCTATGCAACAAACGGTCACTGAAACCCTCGACTTTTTCTTGCGCAGTGAGTTGGCTGCGCAGCAGGCTACACCAGTCAATGGGAAGACTAAATGAAACGAGTGGGCCTGAGGATTGATGTCGATACTTACCGTGGCACTCGCGACGGCGTACCCTCGCTACTTGATGTTTTGGCGAAACAGGGTATTCAGGCCAGCGTCTTTTTTAGTGTTGGACCGGATAATATGGGACGCCATTTATGGCGTCTGTTACGGCCACGTTTTTTATGGAAAATGTTACGTTCCAATGCAGCGTCACTGTACGGCTGGCAAATTTTACTGGCCGGAACCGCTTGGCCGGGGAAATTGATCGCGAAGAATCTGGGAGCCTTGATAAGAGAAACCCAGGCTGCTGGCCATGAGGTGGGATTACATGCCTGGGATCATCAAGGATGGCAGGCAAAGGTAGGTTTATGGTCGCAAAGTCAGTTAAGCGATCAGATTCAGCGCGGTGTGGATGCGTTGCAAACCTGTATTCACGGGTCAGTGAGTTGCTCTGCGGTAGCGGGTTGGCGTGCTGATGGACGGGTGCTTGCGGCCAAACAACCGTTTCATTTCGATTACAACAGTGATTGTCGTGGGACGCATCCTTTCTGGCCGCAGTTGCCAGATGGCACGCTTGGCAGTGTCCAAATTCCGGTAACATTGCCGACCTACGATGAAGTGGTCGGCAGTGAAGTTCGGGCTCAGGATTTCAACGATTATATTCTGGATGCGATGCTGCGTGATCGTGGTGTGCCGGTTTATACCATCCATGCTGAGGTAGAAGGGATGTCTCAGGCCGATATGTTTGCCAATTTGCTGGTGAGGGCAAAAAAACAAGGTATTGAATTTTGCCCGTTGAGCCGATTATTACCCGAAAATCGTCAGAGTTTACCCGTGGGCAAAGTGGTGCGTTCGGCATTTCCTGGCCGAGAGGGATGGCTGGGGCGTCAGGCAGAGGTGGAAAGAGTATGAGTAAGGCATTGAAAAGCGGTGGCGCAGCGTTGCTGGCGATTTTTTTCGCTTTACTCTACTTGCTGCCGCTGAATGGTCGTTTGCTGTGGCAGCCGGATGAAACCCGCTATGCTGAAATTAGCCGCGAAATGTTACAGCGTGGTGATTGGGTGGTGCCTCATTTATTGGGAATCCGTTATTTTGAAAAACCGATTGCTGGATATTGGATTAATAATATTAGTCAGTGGATCTTCGGCGATAATAACTTTGCCGTGCGATTTGGTTCGGTGTTCAGCACCGGATTAAGTGCATTGTTGGTATTTTGGCTGGCCACATTAATGTGGCGCAATCGTAATACAGCGTTGCTGGCCACTTTTATCTATCTATCTTCATTGCTGGTATTCAGCATTGGTACGTATAGCGTCCTCGACCCGATGATTACCTTGTGGTTGACGGCGTCGATGTTGTGTTTCTATCTGACCCAGCAGGCCAGTAGTACCCGGCAGAAAGTCACGGCCTACGTCTTTTTAGGCCTAGCCTGCGGGATGGGGTTTATGACCAAAGGTTTTCTGGCGCTGGCAGTGCCAGTTATCGCGGTTATTCCCATTGTAATTCAACAGCGGCGGGTCAAAGAGTTACTGTTATTTGGTCCGATCGCTATTGTTTTTGCCTTATTGCTGAGCTTGCCTTGGGCGCTAGCGATTGGCAGTCGTGAGCCGGATTTTTGGCATTATTTCTTTTGGGTGGAGCATATTCAACGCTTTGCGGAAAAAGATGCGCAACATAAAGCACCATTCTGGTATTACCTGCCGTTGTTGTGCCTCGGGGTATTACCGTGGTTAGGATTATTACCAGGAGCATTGCTGAAAGGTTGGCGCGAAAGAGTCAAACGACCAGAGTTATTTTTCCTGTTGAGTTGGGTATTAATGCCGTTGCTGTTTTTCAGTATCGCCAAAGGTAAGTTACCGACTTATATATTGCCGTGTATTGCGCCTTTATCATTATTAATGGCCGCTTATGCACGAGATTGTGTCAGTGAAATGCGTATGGGCGCGCTGAAAGTCAATGGTTATATCAATCTGCTATTCGGTTCGCTGTGTGCGGTGGCGATATTAGTGATTGGCTTAGGGGCGGTTCCTCATTTGGTGGTTTTCTCTGCTGACGAGAAAATCAAAGTCGTTCTGGGCGTTTTGTCGTTTGCGGCTTGGGGGCTGGTGGGCTATTTCTGTGTGAGAAATCATGCCCGTCGCTGGCAATGGGCGGCGTTATGTCCGCTGCTGTTTGCGCTGTTGGTGGCCGATTTAATTCCCCAATCTGTCATTGATTCAAAACAACCGCAGGATTTTATTCAGAAAAATCGAGCGGAACTGAGCCAGAGTCGCTATGTGTTAAGTGATAGCGTGGGTCTCGCTTCTGGGCTGGCTTGGGAGTTGAAACGCAGCGATATCATTATGTTTAGCGAAATGGGGGAGGTGAGTTACGGTTTGTCTTATCCTGATGCTAAAGAGCATTATGTGAGTTATCAGGATTTCCCTCAATGGCTGGAAAACGCCCGTAAGCAAGGTAATGTTTCGCTGGTATTGCAGTTATCCCGAGGGGAACAGATAGCAGCAGGCCTGCCAGCGGCAAATAAAGTGTTGCAAAACAATCGGATGGCTTTATTGTGGTATCGGCAAATCCGATGATAAGTTATTTGCTGTTGATTATGGTGAGCTTGCTTACCTGTGCCGGGCAGCTTTGTCAAAAGCAGGCGGTCCAAATTTGGGCCAGTGAGTTACCACATCGTCGTGGGCGTACGTTACGCTGGCTGGCGGCGGCGGTGTTGTCTCTCGGTCTGGGTATGTTGCTGTGGCTTAGGTTGCTGCAACATATGCCGCTGAGCGTGGCTTATCCGATGCTGAGTTTTAACTTTGTCTTGGTGACGCTGGCATCACGGTTTTTCTTTGGGGAAACGGTGGGGGCGCGTCATTGGCTGGGTATTGCCGCCATTATGTTGGGTATTTTATTGATGAGTTGGCCGTCATGAAGGGATATCTTTGGGGGTTGGGCAGCGTAGTTTTGGTGACGTTAGCGCAATTATTGCTGAAGTGGGGGGTGATACAGTTGCCTCTGACCGGGTTATCCGGCTTAAATCTGCAATTTTTTGTCGATCATCGGGTGCCTGTTTGTGCGGTTGCGGGCGGTTTGTTTGGCTATGTGCTCTCGATGCTGTGCTGGTTTTTTGCCTTACGCTATCTGCCGCTTAACCGAGCTTATCCACTATTGAGTATCAGCTATGCACTGGTATATCTGGCGGCGGTGACGTTGCCGTGGTTTAGCGAAACGGCCACTTTATTGAAAACGATCGGCGCTGCCGTTATTCTGCTGGGTGTTTGGTTGATTAATTCGAAGTCAATTAAATAAATTCGCTACATTATCTTATTCAGATAACTTGTTTTTATTGTTAGTGGTAGATAGATTAGTCCGATAAATACAGCAAGATAGCTTGGTGTTTCGTTTTTTCCCTCGCGGATAAACCGGCCAGGCCTGACTTTCGGTGAGAGATCTATGCGGATGCGTTTTTGGATTTTTCTGGCCAGTCTTATTCTTGCCGGATGTAGCAGCAGAGCGCCGGCGCCCAGCGGTCACTTATCTGACCCGATAGTGGTGGTGGCACAACTGAAAGAACAATTGCGCCAATGGCAAGGCACGCCTTACCAATATGGCGGTCTGGACCAACGGGGTGTTGATTGTTCTGGCTTTGTTTATCGTACTTTCCGCGATCGTTTTGATGTGCAGCTTCCGCGTACTACCGCCGCCCAAACTTCACTCGGTACCCAAGTTTCTCGTGATGAACTGATGCCGGGGGATTTGGTCTTCTTCAAAACCGGTAGTGGAGAGAATGGTTTACATGTTGGCATCTACGATACCAATGACGAATTTATTCATGCCTCCACCAGTAAAGGGGTGATTCGCTCGTCGCTGGAAAATGTTTACTGGAAACGGGTTTACTGGCAGGCTCGCCGCATCTAGCCACTGATCAATAGCCTAAATATGTTATCTTATTGGCTGTTTATTCTGGTGCGGAGCGAGCGATGCCATCCCTGCGTTTATTCATTTCTGATTCCTACGATCCGTGGTTTAATCTGGCCGTTGAAGACTGTATTTTCCGCCAAATGTCGCCGGATCAGCGGGTGCTTTTCCTTTGGCGTAATGACAATACCATTGTTATCGGTCGCGCACAGAACCCGTGGAAAGAGTGCAATACGCGGCGAATGGCCGCCGATGGTATCAAGCTGGCGCGTCGCAGCAGCGGGGGCGGTGCCGTGTTTCACGACCTCGGTAATACCTGTTTTACCTTTATGGCCAGCAAGCCCGAGTACGATAAAACCATTTCTACCCACATTATTCTGAATGCCTTAGATTCGTTGGGTATTCAGGCTACGGCGTCAGGTCGTAATGATTTAGTGGTGACTAGCCCGGAAGGCGAGCGTAAAGTTTCAGGTTCGGCCTATAAGGAAACCAAAGATCGTGGTTTTCACCACGGCACGCTGTTATTGAATGCCAATCTTGGCCGCCTGGCCGATTACCTCAATCCCGATCCCAAAAAACTTCAGGCCAAGGGCATCTCCTCGGTACGCTCCCGCGTCGCCAATCTGGTGGAATCGGTGCCAGGTCTCGACCACGATAAAGTTTGTGCCGCCATTGAGCAGGCATTTTTTGCTCACTATGGCGAACAGGTACCGGCAGAGATTATTTCTCCACAAGCATTACCGGATATGCCGGGATTCAGCGAGCAGTTTGCCAGACAAAGCAGTTGGGAATGGAACTTTGGTCAAGCACCTGCGTTTAACCACCAAATGGATAGCCGTTTCCCGTGGGGCGGTGTTGAATTTCATCTCGACGTATTGCGCGGTGAGATCGAGCGTTGCCAGATTTTTACCGACAGTATGAATCCCACGCCGCTGGAAACCTTGGCTGAACGTTTGCCCGGTGTCGCTTATCGCCCGGAGGCGGTGGCGGGTGTGTGCCAAGGCTTGCTAAAGGATTTTCCCGACTCTCAGGCGGAGTTACGAGAGCTACGCCATTGGCTGGTTGAGGAACTGAAATAATGCCTCATTTTGATAACAGTTATGCGCGTCAATTAGCGGGTTTTTATACTCGATTATCACCGACGCCGCTAAGCGGTGCGCGCTTGCTGTATTACAGCGAGTCTCTGGCCAGTGAATTGGAGCTGGATGCTAGCTGGTTTAGCGGTGAGAAAACCGGTGTCTGGACCGGTGAGCAGTTATTGGCGGGGATGGATCCGTTGGCGCAGGTCTACAGCGGCCATCAGTTTGGTGTTTGGGCGGGACAGTTGGGTGATGGGCGCGGGATCCTCCTTGGCGAACAGCAATTAAGTGATGGGCGACAACTCGATTGGCACCTGAAAGGTGCCGGTCTGACACCTTATTCGCGGATGGGCGATGGGCGGGCGGTATTGCGTTCAGTGATTCGCGAGTTTCTGGCCTCAGAAGCCCTGCATTATTTGGGCGTGCCGACCAGTCGGGCGCTCACTATTGTGACCAGCGAACATCCGGTATTCCGCGAGCAGCCAGAGCGAGGAGCGATGCTGTTGCGGGTCGCTGAAAGTCATGTTCGTTTCGGCCATTTTGAGCATTTTTATCATCGCCAGCAGCCGGATCAAGTTCGGCAATTGGCTGATTATGTTATTGCCCGCCATTGGCCGCAGTGGGTGGGTCAGGCTCATGTCTATCTGGCGTGGTTTACCGATGTTGTGGAAAGAACGGCGCGGCTGATCGCCCATTGGCAAACGCTCGGTTTTGCCCATGGCGTGATGAATACCGATAATATGTCGATTCTGGGTATCACTATGGATTATGGCCCGTTCGGTTTTCTCGATGAATATCAGCCAGAGTATATCTGTAACCATTCAGACCATCAGGGACGTTATGCATTTGATAACCAACCGGCGGTGGCTTATTGGAATTTACATCGGCTGGGGCAGTCGTTGTCTGGCTTACTGACCTCCGGCGAGCTGCAACAAGCGTTGGATGTGTATGAACCCACATTGATGGCTGCTTACGGTCAGCAAATGCGTGCCAAATTGGGCTTTTTTACTGCGGAAAAGCAAGATAACGATTTACTCACCGATTTGCTGAGTTTGATGCAGAAAGAAAAACAGGATTATAGCCGGACGTTCCGTCGTTTGAGTCAGGTTGAACAGCTATCGGCGCAATCGCCGTTGCGGGATGATTTTATTGATCGTGAGGCATTTGATGGCTGGTATAGGCGTTATCGTCTGCGCTTACAGCAGGAGAATAGGGATGATGCCCAGCGCCAGCAGGCGATGAAAGCGGTTAATCCTGCGTTGATTCTGCGTAATTATCTGGCTCAGCAGGCAATAGAGCGGGCAGAACAAGAGGATGTTAGCGTTCTGAAACGCCTGCATTTGGCATTACAGCAGCCGTTTGCTGATAATGCCGACAATGAGGACTTGGCCGCCTTGCCCCCGGATTGGGGCAAGCATTTAGATATTTCCTGCTCCAGCTGATACTCATTAAGCGCTGGAAAAAACCACGCAGCATGAGGTAAAGATCATGTCGCGTGGGTCGGATTCGACGGGGAATATTACTGGCGTAAATAGACCTGTGGTAATTGATTTTCAGGATGGCAATAAACGCCTAAGTCTGCCTGATACCAACGGGTGAGAATATCGGTATGCAGCACTTCCTGTGGTGTTCCTGCTGCCACTAATCGCCCCTGATGCAGCAAGAGGATCCGATCTGCATACAGTGCGGCCAGATTCAGATCGTGCAGGACACAGCATACCGCCAGCGGTTGTTCCAGCGTCAACTGGCGCAGTAGCCGCAAGCTGTGTTGTTGATGGTGCAGATCCAGCGCCGAGGTCGGTTCATCAAGAAACAGGCAGCGGGGCGTGGGTTTTTTCTGCCATAGCTGAGCCAGTACCCGCGCTAATTGAACCCGTTGTTGCTCGCCACCGGATAACTGCCGATAATCCCGTTGCGCCAGTGGGGTGCAACCGGTTTGTTCCATCACTTGCTGCACCGCTTCTTTCATCCCAAGTTTGCCGTGCGGCGTACGCCCCATCGTCACCACTTCTTCCACGCTGAACGGAAATTTCAGGTCACTGTACTGACGCATCACGGCTCGGGTTTTAGCCAATTGCTGCCGCGACCAGGCTGATAGGGATTTTCCCAGCATCTGACAATCGCCGCTATTGGTGTTCAAATAACCGGTCAACAACCGCATCAGCGTTGATTTTCCCGCGCCATTGGGGCCGATAATCGCCACCATCTCGCCGCTGCGAATCTGCAAAGAGACATCCTGAATCAAGGTGCGGCCTGCGACGCTGAAACACAGGTTTTGTGCATCCAGTAATAGCGGTTCATCAGTAGGAAAAGTATCAGTACGGTTATCCACGGGCGCGCTCCGGTTGACGTAAAACCAGCCATAAGAAGTACGGGCCGCCAATCAGGCTGGTTATCAGCCCGACCGGCATTTCCGCCGGTGCCACCAGCGTACGGGCGAAGGTATCCGCAGTCAGTAACAGACAGGCACCACCCAATGCGGCACCCGGCAGTAACCAGCGATGGTCGGCGCCCAAACGCAGGCGAATCAGATGAGGAATAACCAGCCCAATAAAGCCGCTGAGTGCAACCGCCGCACCGACCAGCAGGGCGCTGAGCAGTAATAATCGCAGCTTGGTGCGCTGAACATTGACGCCCAAATAATGGGCTTCTTCATCACCCAACTGCAATAAATTGAGTTGACGCGCCTGAAATAGTGTGGCGATGCAGGCAGGGAGTATCAGCGATGCGGCGATCAACAGCGTTGGCCACTGAACTTGGCTCAGGCTGCCCATCATCCATAGGGTAAATTGCCGCAGTTGCTGATCGCTACTGAGGTAGCTCAGTACGCCAATAGAGGCCATGCACAGTGCGTTGATGGCAATACCGGCCAGCAACAGGCGGGATAAATTGCCGTGACCGAAACGACTCAGTGAGAAGATCAGCAGCGAGATAAGCAGGCTGCCGACAAAGGCCGCAATGATATGGCCGTAGAATGCCAGTACGCTCGGTAAACTCACCGGCAGAACAATAACGACGGCGACAAATAACGCGGCACCGCTACTGATACCCAGCAGGCCAGGATCGGCCAGCGGATTACGAAACAGGCCCTGCATCACCGCGCCAGACGTTGCCAGAGCGCAACCGACCACAATGGCTAACAGAATGCGCGGTAAGCGAATGTTCAGCCAGATTTGCCATGAGGTATCATCCAGCGAACTGTGCCACAAGGTACTGAAAGATAGCGTCAGTGCGCCGGTGTTGGCGGAGAAAATCGCCAATACGACTAACAACGTCAGCAGGCCGCCCAGGGCATAACCGGGTGGCAGGTATCGTCTCATTCACTCTGCTCCGCAGCGGCACGTATTTTGTGCAAGGCATCCGGTGTTGCCAGTCCAAAGCCCAACAGCGCCATATCATCAAGAATTAATACGCGCTGATGTTGACCGGCTGGCGTTAATGCCAGCCCGGATAATTGCCAGACTTTATCAATGCCACCGAGCGATTTGACACCGTCGGTGGTCAGCAACAGTAGATCGGGCGCGCTGGCAATCACACCTTCTTGTGATAATGGACGGTAACGATGAAAACCCTGCATGGCATTGCTTGCCCCGGCGGCTTTAATCATGGCATCGGCCGCCGTATGCTGGCCAGCTGCCATCGGTGCTACACCGCCATGACTCATCACAAATAGAATTTTTACCGGCAATAGCGAACGGTTTACCGATGATAGTTTTTGCCGGTAGGTTTGGCTCAGTTGGCGACCCTTGTCGGCGTTATTCACAGCGGCCGCGATTAATGCGATTTTCTCAGGTACGGCTTCTGGCGTGGTGTCGCCGGGGATTTTCACCACTTTTACGCCGCTGTCGCTTAACTGTTTGAGCACCAATGAAGGTTCAGCCAGTTCGCTGGCAATGATCAAGGTGGGTTTCATGGCCAAGATGCCTTCGGCATTCAACTGGCGCATATAACCCACGTCAGGTAAGGAACGAATGGCGGCAGGCGTTAGGCTGGTACTGTCGCGTGCAACCATTTCTGGGCCTGCACCGAGGGCGTAGGCAATTTCAGAAACATCACCACCAATAGTGACGATGCGTTCGGCGGCGACACTCGTCAGTGGCAGCGCCAATGTTAATGCCAGAAGCCAGTTTTTCATGCGGCGAGATCCTTTGCTGCCAGTGCGGAGATCTGCGTGCGCCATTCGGTTTGCTCCGGTTGTCCTTCGCTACGTTGGCCAAACAGTTGTGCGATCTGGGTGCCATCAGCGGCGAACAGTTCAAGACTGGTAACGAAACCGTCTTTGGTCGGTTTACGCGTGATCCAGCTTTCGGCAATCGCGCTTTCAATCAGATGTAGAGTGAAGTGCCGGTTGAAAACGTTAATCCATTGCTGGAATGGCGCGGCTTTGTCGGTGTGCGGCATGATGCGTTCAATTACGCCAGTGAAGATTTGTACGCAACCTCCGTTGCCGACAAAAATCATGATCTCGTTTTTCTGTTCTTTGGCCGCAGCAAGAATTTGCTGTAATGCGCAGTTATCCACTTGATAAGCTAGATCGTTACCGACGGCGCGGAAGGCTTGTTGGCGGCTCAGATTATGACGTTTCAGCAGTTGGAAGAACTGGTGAATATCAGTCATCGCGCGCCATTCTTCGTCGATTTGCTGGTGATTGTCATTTGGTGTCACTTCGGCCTGATCCACTTTCGGCTGAATCGTGATTTCTGGGTTATGTTCGGTGCGGTATTGTTCTAGCAGTGCCTGCCAAGCGGCCATGTCGGTTTCATCAGTGCTATACACTTTATGAACAGCATTACCCTGTAGATCAAAGAATTGGAAGCTGAAGCGCTCGCCGTGTTTGGTGGTTTCGCGTAAAGCAAAGATGCTATCCCACTGGCCAAGGAATAGGCGTAGATCCAATTCGCGCGGATTCAAAATCAAACCGGCATGGCCGTTCAGATGTTGGTTCTGGTAGCGACCTACTTGTTCATGTACCGCAAAATCATTGCGGGTAATCGATTTGGTGACACCAACAGATTCCAATTGGGTCAGCAGGGTTCGGGCATCAACATTCAAACGCTCGGCACCCTGACCGACGCGGGCATGGGTCAGTTCGGCTTCACTAACATCAAGCAGGGCAGCCAGATCGCGGGCGAATTTATCGGGATGTTCGAGTTTGGCTTGCTCATATTGGGTAAACAGTTTTGATGACATTCATTCTCTCCTACGGAAAAATGGCATGAGCCAGTTGCAGTTAAACTCATGCCGACTAGAGTCGATAACACACAGCTAACGGCCGGTTACCACTGATAACTGACGAACAGTTTGGCGTTACGACCATCCTGTGGAATGCTTTGCGGTGTGTAATATTCTTTATCGAAAGCGTTACCTAATACGGCGCTAGTGGTGACCCCCTTGAAGGAATCACGGCCTTGATAACTGATATAAAAATCATTGACGCCGTAGCCAGCCTGTTTTTTAGTGGTGGCGGTGACCAGGTTGTTGCTTTCAACCAGCGTCAGCACCCAGCCAGCGGAAAAACCGGTTGCGGCGATAGGAATATTTAGTGCGCTGGTCACGGTATCCGGGTTGGTGCTGTCGAGATAGTGCCCGGTTGCCAGATTTTTGCCACGAGTGCGGTTATAGGCCAGATTCCAGCCAAACCAGTCGGTTTGGTATTCTGTGCTGACATCCCATCCCCAGATTTTGGCTCGATCAATATTGGCAGAGGTGGTGGTCATTGCGGTCTTGTTGACCTGGGTTTCGATCTTGTCTTTGGCTTGTGTATCAAAATAACTGGCTTTGAATTTCAGATTATCATTGCTCGCCAGTACGCCATCAAGGTTCAGACCAAAGCCATATTCTTGCGTCGCATTGCTTTCTGGTCGCAGATTGGGGTTGGGTACCCAGTAATTGGTGATAAAACGACCACCGCCAATAGGTATAGAGAAGTGTTTGGAGTCGTTATACATTTCTCCCATACTGGGGGCGCGGAAGGCTTGAGCATAGGAGCCAAAGAGCATCAACCAATCGGTTGGGGTCACGGTGACGGCACCACGGG
Organism: Yersinia ruckeri ATCC 29473; assembly: GCF_000754815.1. GTDB lineage: Bacteria > Pseudomonadota > Gammaproteobacteria > Enterobacterales > Enterobacteriaceae > Yersinia > Yersinia ruckeri. Next base: position 2,719,135 of record NZ_KN150747.1, on the reverse strand, counting down.
ATGACCACTTGTCAGCATCCACATCCGCATTGCCCTGACTGCTGGCGCTGTAGCTATCGAAACGGGTTCCGGCTAGCAGGGTGATCGGTAGGTCGCGTAGGGTAATTTCATCCTGGGCCCAGCCGGAGGCAAAATTGATTTTGGCCTGCGGGAAACTTTCGCTGACGCCACTAGGTGTTTGTTCTTGACGGTAAGCCTCAGTACCGTAGGTCAGCAAGTGTGCCGCTGCGCTGTCGGTGAACAGGCGTGTGCGGTTTTCCAATTTTCCGCCGCCGGTTTTCTGCTCGCGACCCTCAAAACCGGTACCGACGGTGGTGGCATCAATATTGACGTCGGAATAGTAAGCGGTGGCGGTGGCATCTAGCCAATTCTGCCCTTGTGGGTTGAGGTTATAGCGCAGTTGTGTATCACGTTGGGTCGTGGAACGATCCGTCATCGGGTCCTTGGTGGAGGGAGCGATGACCGGCGTTTGTGGATTTTTCGGTTCACGGGCGCGGTTATGGTAATAACGCAGGCTGGTGCTTAATGATTGGTTATCATCAATTGCCCAGTGGCCTTTGGCCAGCATGTTACTGATAGCCTCATCATTCGGTGCATCAAAACCGTTACTCTGTTTGATATTGCCGACATCGCGGGTAGCGAAAGACAGCAACCCGTCCAGATTATCAGTACGGCCAAAGGCCGATGCCCCCATGCCCAAGCTATGATCGCCGGAAGCGCCCAGGCCAAAAACACGGAAACCATTCTGCTGGCCCGGCGTCAACAAGTCTGCGGCATCGACCGTCTGGTAGGAAATCACGCCCCCCAATGCGCCGCTGCCATACAGTAGAGCAGAAGGGCCACGGACGACTTCGATCTGCTTAACCAGCATCGGGTCGAGGAAGGTACTATTGATATGGCCGGTATCGGTTCCCTGACGGATACCATCAACCAGCGTAAGGACACCGGCTCGTTTATAGCCACGTAGGCTGACATCCTGACCGTTAGTGCGACCGGTGCCGGAAATACTGATGCCGGGGATTCGGCGCAACATATCGGCGGAGGTGCCTGCAGTTTGATTCAGTGGCGTGTCACCTTCAATCACCGTGACCATCATCGGAGCCTCAAAACTGCTGCGGGCGTTGCCGGTGGCGACAACGGTCATGGTTTCGTTGTGATGAGCGGCCTTTTTCTTTACCGGGGCTGCGGTTGCCGTGGTATCCATCGGCGTAGGGGGCGCTGCATAAGCGAAAGAAGGAATGGCACAGGCGATGGCCAGACTCAAGGATGAAGTACGAAATAATGACGACGAAACACGAGGCATTTTGGCAATTCTCCGAATGTATTTATACATAATCATTGATTGCTGGCTGCCTCGATCGGGAGATCTGGGTGGCTTGCTAAAAGTATCTGAAGGGATACGGATTATTTGGTTAATATCAACTTGCCAGCCTTGGTTTGTCGTAGCTGATAAAATTGTCCCTGATGATTGATAATGACGAGTCCATGTCTACCGAGTAGTTGATCGCTATTAATGCAAACGGGCTGTTCCGTGGGCAGGGCAGAGTCTTCTGCGCCGCAGATGGCTGCCGGATATAAATCACTGTATGCAGAGTTATTCATTGTTTAAACAGGAATAGTTATCAGTTTGATAAGTATTATCATGTGAATGAAGGGTTACATCAAGTAAAAAATGATTATTGATAACTTTTTCAGTTATTCGGCAAGAGGATTCTATCCTATTAATTATAAACATAAAAAATCACAGACAAAATAATAACCAAATCTAGCGAGATGAATAAGTCACCGAATAGACCAATTAATTTAACAAGTAGGGTAATTGTGGGGGGGAAGGAGAGAGGAAGGGGCGCTGACTCTGTGAGCAAGGAGCCCTTCAGGTGCCGTTTGGCACCTGAAGGCGAAAGAAAACAGATACAAATAATAAACCGATCTTAATGACAAGGTGGTCGAGGTTTGTCAGTCGCCTGAACAGAGACTGATCAGAAGCGGGAATTCACGGCATCGTTAAGGATAGCCAACAGGTGTGCGGTATCTGTCCAGTTGAGACAAGGATCGGTAATGGATTGACCATAAGTGAGTGGTTGACCGGCAATAATTTTCTGTGTGCCTTCAACCAGGAAACTTTCTGCCATCACGCCGACAATGGCGGTGGAACCAGCGCGGATTTGCTGACCGATATCTTCCGCCACTTCCAATTGGCGACGGTGCATTTTCTGGCAGTTGCCGTGGCTGAAGTCCACCACCAGATGCTCAGGCAAATCGAGTTCGCGCAGGCTGTCACAGGCGGCAGCAATATCCGCTGCGCCGTAGTTGGGTTGTTTGCCACCGCGCATGATAATGTGGCCGTAGGGGTTGCCGCTGGTCTGGTAAATCGTCATCTGACCAGTTTTGTCTGGTGACAGGAACATATGGCTGGCTTGCGCTGCACGGATGGCATCAATAGCGATGCGGGTATTGCCGTCGGTTCCATTTTTGAAACCGACCGGGCAAGATAGTGCCGATGCCATTTCCCGATGAATCTGACTTTCCGTGGTGCGCGCGCCGATAGCGCCCCAACTGATTAGGTCGGCAATATACTGCCCGGTCACCATATCTAGGAATTCGGTTGCGGTCGGCAATCCCAATTCATTGACTTTCAGTAATAGTTTACGCGCCAATTCGATGCCCAGATTGACTTGGCAGGAGCCGTCCAGTGCCGGGTCGGAAATCATGCCTTTCCACCCTACAACCGTGCGCGGTTTCTCAAAATAGGTGCGCATGACGATTTCCAACCGATCGGCATAACGTTCCCGCAGGATATTCAGACGGTTGGCGTAATCTAGGGCGGCGTCTAAATCATGGATAGAGCAGGGGCCGACAATCACCAGCAGACGTCGGTCTTCACCGGTCAAGATTTTTTCGATGCGTTTTCGTGACGCTGTCACGTTATTGGCAACCTCGGAAGAGATAGGCAACTTATCCGCCAGTTGTTGTGGCGTAATCAGGCTATCGATGCGCGCGGTCCGCAGTTCATCTGTTTTGTGCATGGATAATCTCTAAAAATGTTCTTCTCTGCGGCAGGAATACCGGGAAGTGATGGCGATCACAATAAACCAAAATCAGATGAATTCAACCGTCGCAGAGGTGATTAATAGAATTTATATAGAATTAATGAGTATCAATCAATGATGTGAATACACCTTTAAAACATTCGGCGGCTCATCCCTAAAATATCGAGAATTTTAGTGGAAATCTCTTCCACGGAATAATTGGTGGAATTCAGATAGCGAATTTGATTTTTGCGGAATAAGGCTTCTACTTCGCCGACTTCCATTCGGCACTGGCGTAATGAGGCGTAACGGCTATTTTCCCGCCGTTCTTCGCGGATCGCGGCTAAACGCTCGGGATTAATGGTTAGACCGAATAGTTTATGTTGGAAGGGTTTTAGCGCGGCGGGCAACTGTAAGTTATCCATATCGTCGGCAATAAATGGGTAGTTAGCGGCGCGGATGCCAAACTGCATGGCCAGATACAGGCTGGTGGGGGTTTTACCGCAGCGGGAGACACCCAGTAGGATGACCTGAGCCTGATCGAGATTACGCAGCGAAATGCCGTCATCGTGAGCCAGCGCGTAATCAATGGCAGCGATCCGGGCATCGTATTTGCTCAGGTTACTTGCGGTCAGGCCGTGGGTTCGATTGAGTACGGGTTGCGGGGCGATGCCTAATTCATCCTGCAACGGGGCGACCAACGATTGCACGATATCCTGACAAAAACCGGCGCTTTGCTGGATTACGTCGCGGACTTCTGCCGAAATAATCGAGTAAAACACCAGTGGCCGCACGCCAGTAGATTGATAGATATCGTTAATTTGCTGGCAAACGGTTTGGGCGCGTTCAGCACTTTCCACAAAAGGTAGCGTGAAGGTGGTGGCTTTGACCGGAAATTGTGACAACACGGCATGGCCTAACACTTCGGCTGTAATCGCGGTACCGTCCGAAATATAAAATACGCTTCTTTCCACCCTGACTCCTTTATATTCATATTAAGAATAATTTTATGCAATTAATTCTGGCAGGTGCTGCAATCAGAGCCACAGTTTGCCTTATTCGCTATTTTGGTAAAGCCATTGCCATAAAATTGCGGCGAAAAAAACTTTTTGTGTTGGCTTGATCGATTCACCTGTCCATCGCCTGGGGCGCATTGTGCTAGGCTGATGCCTGCTGTTTAACAGCAAAAACAACTTTTATTCCGTACCCTACCGAATGTTAAAAGGATTGTTTAGATGTCGAACAATGGCCGAACCTTGCGTAATGTGCTTTGGTACAACCAGCTTGGTATGCACGATGTTGACCGTGTGGGCGGTAAAAATGCCTCCCTGGGTGAAATGATTACCCATCTTTCCGAACTGGGTGTGTCTGTTCCCAACGGATTTGCCACTACTGCACAGGCGTTTAACGACTTTCTTGAGCAAAGTGGCGTTAATCAACGTATTTATACTTTGTTGGATAATACGGATGTGGATGATATCGCACAGTTGTCCAGCGCTGGTGCCCAGATTCGTCAATGGATTATTGATACGCCATTCCATCCAGAGTTTGAACAAGCCATTCATGAAGCTTATCAACAATTGGCCGATGGTGAGCCGGAGGCTTCTTTTGCCGTGCGTTCGTCGGCGACAGCGGAAGATATGCCAGATGCTTCTTTTGCCGGTCAGCAAGAAACGTTCCTAAACGTTCAGGGCATTGAGGCGGTTATGGTGGCGATTAAACACGTATTTGCCTCGTTGTTTAACGATCGTGCCATTTCTTACCGAGTTCATCAGGGATACGATCACCGCGGCGTTGCGCTGTCTGCCGGTGTTCAGCGCATGGTACGTTCGGATCTGGCTTCTGCGGGCGTAATGTTTACCATTGATACCGAATCCGGCTTTGATCAGGTGGTGTTTATTACCGCCGCGCACGGATTGGGTGAAATGGTGGTGCAGGGAGCGGTCAATCCTGACGAGTTTTATGTGCATAAACCGACATTGCGTAACGGCAAGCCGGCTATTGTGCGGCGTAATATGGGTTCGAAGAAGATTCGCATGGTGTATGCCGACAATCAGGAGCACGGCAAACAGGTGTGTATTGAAGATGTGCCAGAGGCGTTACGCAATCGTTTCGCTCTCAGCGATAAAGAAGTGGAGGCGCTGGCTCATCAGGCTTTACTGATTGAACAGCATTATGGCCGTCCGATGGATATTGAGTGGGCCAAAGACGGCCATACCGGCAAGCTGTTTATCGTGCAGGCCCGTCCGGAAACCGTTCGTTCCAATGAGCAGGTGATGGAACGTTACCTGCTGAACAATCAGAGTGATGTGCTGGTCGAGGGGCGAGCTATCGGCCATCGTATTGGTGCGGGTCCGGTAAAAGTGATCCATGACATTAGCGAGATGGATCGCATTCAGCCTGGTGATGTCTTGGTAACCGATATGACCGATCCTGATTGGGAACCGATCATGAAGAAAGCGGCAGCGATTGTGACCAACCGTGGTGGCCGAACTTGCCATGCGGCGATCATCGCCCGTGAGCTGGGGATTCCGGCGGTGGTGGGTTGTGGTAATGCGACGGATCTTCTGCGTGAAGGCCAGAAAGTGACCGTTTCCTGCGCTGAAGGCGATACCGGCTATGTGTATCAGGATCTGCTGGACTTCTCGGTGCAAAGCTCCGCAGTCACCGAATTACCCACCTTGCCGCTGAAAATCATGATGAATGTTGGCAACCCGGATCGGGCTTTTGATTTTGCTCGCCTGCCTAATGAAGGCGTTGGTCTGGCACGGTTGGAGTTTATTATCAACCGTATGATTGGCGTCCATCCCCGAGCCTTATTGGAGTTTGACCAACAGGAACCGGCCTTGCAGGCTGAAATCAAGACGCTGATGCACGGTTTTGATGATCCGGTTGAGTTCTACGTTGGTCGTCTGACGGAAGGTATTTCGACTCTGGCGGCGGCTTTCTGGCCAAAACGCGTGATTGTGCGGCTGTCCGATTTCAAATCCAATGAATATGCCAATTTGGTTGGCGGCGCAGCCTATGAGCCTCACGAAGAGAACCCGATGCTGGGCTTCCGTGGCGCCGGTCGTTATGTTTCTGACAGTTTCCGTGCTTGCTTCGCTCTTGAGTGTGAGGCGGTTAAGCGGGTGCGTAATGAGATGGGATTAACCAACGTTGAAGTGATGGTGCCGTTTGTGCGTACCGTGGAACAGGCTGAAGCGGTGGTGGCCGAATTGGCGCGGCAAGGGCTGAAACGTGGTGAAAATGGCCTGAAAATCATTATGATGTGTGAAATTCCGTCTAATGCCTTACTGGCCGATCAATTCCTCGAACACTTTGACGGTTTCTCTATTGGCTCCAATGATATGACGCAGTTGACATTGGGGCTGGATCGGGATTCTGGTGTGGTTTCTTCGTTGTTTGATGAGCGTAACGAGGCGGTAAAAGCCTTACTGTCGATGGCGATTCAAGCGGCCAAGCGTCAGGGTAAGTATGTGGGCATTTGTGGTCAAGGGCCTTCTGATCACGAAGATTTTGCGCTATGGCTAATGGAGCAGGGGATTGATAGCTTGTCATTGAACCCAGATACCGTAGTGCAAACCTGGATGAGTCTGGGGCAGGCGATTAAAGGCTAATCAATCCAGTGGATTGGGAATGCTCTGAAATCCGCAGCGCAGGTTGCGGATTTTTTATTATCCTTTGACAGCGGGCAAATTGTTTTGGCTTGGGAATATTAGGCAGGTAGTGAAAAGTCAGCTTATTTAATATCAGCAGATAAAAAAAAGCCCATCATAGGCGATAGGCAAAGACTACACACAGCAATTAGGTATTCGTGACTGACGAGGAAAAATAATATTAAGACTTATTTAGCTGTCTGAAACGAAGCGTTGATTAATAATAATCTTAAATTCATTCTGTTAGTTAGTCATTAAGAATCATCCTAATAAAAAGAGTTGTTTATCAGTAACTAAATGGAAGAGTGTGGGCGCTTTTATACTTAATGACAATCACGATTTAATACTAGATTGATATCAACGGGGCGAATGAGCGGCGGTAGACTCACGTGGTGTCTGGCTTATTTTTCATGGTGGATAATATGATTGGGTAATGGCTCGCCAGTATCACTGACGAGCACGCGATTATTTACAGTTCATCAAGATGTTTGGCGGCCTCGGCGATATTCTCTTCGGGTTCAGGCGCTTCGTGAATCCAGGCTGCAATCAGCCGGTAGGATACGGCCAATACTACCGGGCCGATAAACAAGCCAATCATACCGAAGGACAGCAGGCCACCGATCACGCCGGACAAAATCAGCACCATTGGCAGATCGGCACCCATGCGAATCAGCGCTGGACGTAGCACACCATCCAAAGTACCCACGATGCAACTCCACACCAACAGCAACGTACCGAAAGTATTGTCGCCGCTCCAGTACAGCCAGATCACCGCAGGAATCAATACCAGCAACGGGCCGAGCTGCGCAACGCAGCAGACGAACATCACCACGGTCAATAACATGGCATAAGGAATACCAGCAATGGCTAAACCGATACCGCCCAGAATTCCCTGAACCAGCGCAGTGACCACTACGCCGAGGGCGACGGCACGAATGGATTGAGCCGCCAGTACCACCGCGGCATCGCCACGTTGATCAGCCAGACGAATGGCAAAATGACGGATCCCCTGAGCCACGCTTTCGCCCCGGAAATACAGCAGAACGCTGAACAGTACCATTAAGGCCAGATGTAGCAGAAAACGGCCGATATGTGCCGCCTGTGCGACAAACCAAGTTGCTGTTTCACCAACATAAGGTTGAACTTTTGCTATCAGCACTTTGCCGCCACCGGCAAGCAAGGTGTGCCAACTGCTATAGAGTTTATCGCCGATCATTGGAATGGATTTTAGCCATGCGGCTTCAGGAATTTGCAGGTTGGCGGGGCTGCTGGCCGATTTAATCAGCGGTGCACTGTTCTCCACCAGACTGCTAACCAATAATGCAATCGGAATAACAAATAGCAGAACTAATAATAGCGTCATTATTATCACTGCAAGTGAACGACGTCCCCAAAGTACGGCTTGTAATTTAATCAGCAATGGCCAGGTTGCGATAACCACCATTCCCGCCCAAGCGAAACCCATAATAAAAGGTTGAACCACCCAAAAACAGGCGATGATCATTGTCAGGATGAATATCACCCCAAATATCAGTTTGGGTAAATCATAGCGGTGTTGCTGCGGGTAATTCATCTGCGAGTTCTCGTTTCAATATTCATGGCAAGGTTGCCTTGGTATTAGCGGACGCCCTAATCATGGTGCATTTCTGTGTGATTGAACAGATTCATAGTGTTTTTACTGATGGGATCGGCAAGTTTCATCTGAAATAACGGATAGAAAAGGCAAGGTCGTGTGACAGATTAATTGATGGAACCGTATAAAGACCTGCCGCTTAGCGGCAAAACCTTGGGTACACCGGCTATTGGCGCGGATAAAAAGGGCAATATAATATTTTGATCATTAATCACTTATTATTCTATTCCTCCCCACTATTGCTCAAGTCATTCTCATCATCCTGAATTGTCATAAATCAGTCGACAACCATGATAACTAGCGGCTAACCTTTCAGCCACTGGAGTACGTGTGTTCGTGAGTTGCAATAGGGATGTGTGGCGAATGGACGCGTATTAAAACAACTAGATAGGGTCAACCATAGTGATCCCACAGATAACACAGACCGCAGGCATCAATCAGCCAGTGCTGGACTTTTTGGATGCATTGAAGCACAACGGTTTTACCGGTGATACTACCGCTGGTTATGCCGATCGCCTGACGATGGCGACGGATAACAGTATTTATCAACTGTTGCCCGATGCGGTGGTGTTTCCTCGCTCAACGGCGGATGTGATCCTGATTGGCCGTCTGGCCGATGAGGAAAGATTCCAGTCGCTCATCTTGGCTCCGCGCGGCGGTGGTACCGGTACCAATGGACAATCTCTCAATACCGGTATCGTGGTGGATATGTCGCGCTATATGCAGCGTATTTTGGATATCAATCTGGAGCAAGGCTGGGTACGAGTCGAAGCCGGTGTGATTAAAGACCAGCTTAACCAATATTTGCGCCCCTTCGGTTACTTTTTCTCTCCTGAACTCTCTACCAGTAATCGCGCCACGCTCGGCGGCATGATTAATACCGATGCGTCAGGTCAGGGGTCGCTGGTGTATGGCAAAACGTCCGATCATGTATTGGGTCTGCGGGCGGTATTATTGGGCGGCGAGTTGTTGGATACCCGCCCGATGCCAATCGAGCAGGCCGAAATATTGGCGCAGGAAGCATCAGCGGTTGGCCGTATTTATCACAGCGTATTCAACAGTTGCCGCGATAATCGAACATTGATTCTAGAAAAATTCCCCAAATTGAACCGTTTTCTGACCGGTTACGATTTGCGTCATGTTTTTAACGATAATCTGGACATGTTTGATCTTACGCGCATCCTGTGTGGTGCTGAAGGTACGCTGGCGTTTATCACCGAAGCCACCCTGGATATCACGCCGCTGCCTAAAGTGCGGCGGTTGGTCAATGTTAAATATGATTCCTTTGATTCCGCCTTGCGTAATGCGCCTTTTATGGTGGCAGCCAAAGCGTTATCGGTGGAAACCGTTGATTCCAAAGTATTGAATCTGGCCAAAGAGGATATTGTCTGGCATTCGGTTAAAGAGCTGATTACCGATGTGCCGAATCATACGTTGCTGGGTCTGAATATTGTCGAATTTGCCGGAGACGATCAGGTTTTGATCGATGGGCAAATGGCGGCGCTGTGCCAACGTTTGGACGATTTGATGTCAGCCCAACAGGGCGGCGTAATTGGCTATCAAATTTGTGAGAATCTGGCTGATATTGAACGTATTTATGGGATGCGTAAAAAGGCCGTGGGTTTGCTTGGTAACAGTAAAGGTCAGGCTAAACCGATTCCTTTTGCTGAAGATACCTGTGTTCCGCCACAACATTTAGCAGATTATATTGTCGAGTTCCGTCAGTTGCTTGATAGCCATAACTTGAGTTACGGCATGTTTGGGCACGTTGACGCTGGCGTATTGCATGTGCGTCCGGCGCTGGATATGTGCGATCCACAGCAGGAAGTGCTGATGAAGCAATTATCTGATCAGGTCGTGGAGCTGACGGCTCGTTACGGTGGCTTGCTGTGGGGAGAACACGGGAAAGGTTTTCGTGCGGAATACAGCCCAGATTTCTTCGGCGAACAGTTGTACCACGAGCTACGGCGCATCAAATCAGCATTTGATCCGCGCAATCGTTTGAATCCCGGTAAGATTTGTTCTCCTCTTGATAGCGATGCGCCGATGATGAAAGTGGATACTCCGGCCAAGCGTGGTGTGCTGGATCGACAAATTCCACTTAATGTCCGTCGCTCATTTCGTGGTGCGATGGAATGTAACGGCAACGGTCTGTGCTTTAATTTCGATGTTCGTAGCCCGATGTGCCCATCGATGAAAATGAGTGCTAACCGGATGCATTCCCCGAAAGGGCGTGCAGCGCTGGTGCGGGAGTGGTTACGTCTGCTAAGTGAGCAGGGCGTCGATCCGTTGACGCTGGAAGAAGGGTTGGCAAACCGCCGCCCCAGCTTGCGTGGTTTGATCGAGAAAACCCGCAATAGCTGGCGGGCGTATCAGGGCGACTACGATTTCTCGCACGAAGTAAAAGAAGCGATGTCTGGCTGTCTGGCGTGTAAGGCCTGTTCAACTCAATGTCCGATCAAAATTGATGTGCCGAGCTTCCGCTCACGCTTTTTGCAACTTTATCACACGCGTTACCACCGCCCGTTGCGAGATTATGTGGTGGCTGGCGTGGAGAGTTACACTCCGTTAATGGCGCAAGCGCCGAAGCTATTCAACTTTTTCTTTAAACAGCCATGGGTTCATGAGCTGAGTCGCCGCAGTATTGGCATGGTCGATCTGCCGCTGCTGTCGGTTCCAACGCTCAAACAGACGTTATCCGGGCACTATGCCAGTACCATGACGTTGGAACAGTTAGAGCAACTGGACGCGCAGGAACGTGGTCAGCATGTATTGATCGTGCAAGATCCTTTTACCAGCTACTACGACGCGCAGGTGGTGGCCGATTTTGTTCGGTTGGTAGAACGGCTGGGCTTTAATCCGGTGTTATTGCCATTTTCACCCAATGGGAAGGCCCAGCACATTAAAGGATTCTTGCAGCGCTTTGCCAAAACAGCCGGTAAAACCGCAGAGTTCCTCAATCGCATTTCGTTGTTGGGGATGCCGCTGGTGGGCGTTGATCCGGCATTAGTGCTGTGTTATCGCGATGAATATAAAGAAATTTTGGGCGATCGTCGCGGCGATTTCAGTGTGCAATTAGTGCATGAATGGCTGCACGCGGTATTGCCGGGTCTGCCATTGCCGGGACAGTCCGCGCAGCCGGTCAGTGGTGAGCCGTGGTATCTGTTTGGCCACTGTACTGAAAGTACCGCATTGCCTACCAGCAGCCAGCAGTGGGCCGGGATTTTCTCCCGTTATGGTGCGCAGTTGGAAAATGTGAGCGTTGGTTGCTGCGGTATGGCCGGCACTTATGGTCATGAAGCAAAAAATCAAGATAACTCACGAGGAATCTATGCGCTGTCCTGGCAACAGGCCTTGCAGAAATTACCGCAGGAACGCTGCTTGGCTACCGGCTATTCGTGCCGTAGTCAGGTAAAACGGCTGGAAGGAAATAGCCTAAAACATCCCTTACAGGCTCTTTTGGAGATCGTCTAATGCTTTGGAAACGCGCCGCTACACTGGCAGATCTGAATAATGTGGCTCACGGTTGCATGGTGTCTCATCTCGGGATCAACATTACTGCGCTGACCGATGAGACGATTGAGGGAACCATGCCGGTTGATGCACGAACCAAACAGCCGTTTGGCCTCTTGCACGGCGGTGCATCGGTGGTGCTGGCCGAGTCTCTGGGATCGATGGCGGGCTATTTGTGTACTGAAGGGACCCAACAGGTGGTGGGGTTGGAAATCAATGCCAATCATCTGCGGGCCGTGCGTGAAGGTGAGGTTCGCGGCGTATGCCGGGCGATTCATGCCGGCCGTAGTCATCAGGTCTGGCAAATCGATATTTTTGATGCCAGTGGTAAGCTTTGCTGTACTTCCCGCCTCACGACTTCAATTATCGGCGGTTAACCGTCGGCCTAGTGGGCGTTGCTGAATACGCTACGACCACGCTATCGGAACCTGTTGATCGGGTTCCGAATCTTTTCTAATCTGCGCGCATTAGACTTTCCCTGATTCAGTTTTTAGGCTATTTCGGCCCTATTCGGCGAGGTCATCTCGGCAACTTTTTACCGTAGAATTTTCCTTCAAGGCTGATTTTCGGCTAAAGTTAGCGTAGAAATAGGTATTTCCTATGAATGTTTAAAATTATCAGAAGCGGAGGGAAATTAGCCGCTGATAAAGCAGGGTTTTTCAGCGATTATTGTGAAATATATTGAGTTATTTCATAATGATAATATTGTGCAGTTCTCCTCCGATCTCTCTGGCCATCGTGGCGTGCGTCATCTGTAGCCGCCTCATCCGAGGTCAAAAAGGCACGGTTCTGAATATCCCTGTAAAACAAACGGTTGAAGTGATAATTATTATCACTACCATTGTGAGCAATCTGTGTTGACGCCGCCTCGGGTTCAAGCAGCATAATGACAACAAATAAAGTTGTTGAGAAAGATAAGGTAGGTCATATGCAACAGGATACAGTTGGAACATTTTCCCTCACTGATAATGATTGGCTGGGGGTGACGATGACTGACAGCGCCGCCGCACAAATTACCCGATTGATGCAGCAAGATCCGGATATTAAAGGGTTGTATCTGGGAATTAAGCAATCCGGCTGTGCTGGATTTGCCTACGTGATGGAGATGGCGAAATCCTCCGCCAATGACGATCTGGTGTTCGAACACGGCGAAGCCAGATTATATGTGCCATTAAAAGCAATGCCGTTTATTGATGGGACAGAAGTGGATTATGTCCGCGAAGGGCTGAACCAGATATTTAAATTTAATAACCCTAAAGCCCAACATGCCTGCGGGTGTGGCGAGAGTTTTGGCGTTTGAGTGATGTGAACGAAATGACACGAAGCAAGGTAGAAGTTCCAGATGATGTTCAGGCTTGGGTCAGTGATGGCGGTTACAAGGAGGGTTTTTTCACCCAGTTGGCGACCGATGAGTTAGCGAAAGGCATTAACGAGGACGTGGTGCGGGCTATTTCAGCCAAACGTAACGAACCTGAGTGGATGCTGGAATTCCGTCTCGGTGCGTACCGAAGTTGGCTGGAGATGGAAGAACCGCATTGGCTGAAAGCCCATTATCAAAGCTTGGATTATCAGGATTATAGCTATTATTCTGCGCCATCTTGCGGCAGTTGCGATGAGAGCTGTGGCTCACAGCCTGGTGCGGTACAACAGCCTACCGATGGCGAAGGCCTGAGCACTGCGGCTAATGATTATCTGACCGCAGAAGTGGAATCGGCTTTTGCCCAGTTAGGGGTGCCAGTTCGCGAAGGTGCTGAAGTGGCAGTTGATGCGATCTTCGACTCCGTTTCCGTTGCTACGACCTATCGGGGAAAACTGGCAGAGCAGGGAATTATCTTCTGTTCTTTTGGCGAAGCCATTCAGGAGTATCCAGATCTGGTACGCAAGTACCTGGGTTCTGTGGTGCCAGCTAAAGATAACTTCTTCGCCGCTCTCAATGCCGCCGTGGCTTCCGACGGCACCTTTGTGTATGTACCCAAAGGTGTACGCTGCCCGATGGAATTATCGACCTATTTCCGCATTAATGCCGCGAAAACCGGTCAATTCGAGCGCACCATCCTGATTGCCGATGAAGGCAGTTACGTCAGTTATATCGAAGGCTGTTCGGCACCAGTACGGGATACTTATCAGTTACATGCGGCGGTGGTCGAAGTGATTCTGCATAAAAATGCAGAAGTGAAATATTCTACGGTACAAAATTGGTTTGCCGGAACGGCCAGCACCGGCGGCATTCTCAACTTCGTCACCAAACGGGCACTCTGTGAAGGGGAAGGGTCAAAAATGTCCTGGACCCAATCGGAAACCGGTTCTGCGATCACTTGGAAGTATCCGAGTGTGATTCTGCAAGGTGACAATTCTATTGGCGAATTCTTCTCTGTTGCCTTGACCAATGGTTACCAACAGGCAGATACCGGCACCAAAATGATCCATATCGGCAAAAACACCAAATCAACCATTATTGCCAAAGGGATTTCGGCCGGCCACAGCCAGAATACTTACCGTGGGTTGGTGAAAATCCTGCCGAGCGCGGAAAATGCCCGCAACTTTACCCAGTGTGATTCGATGCTGATTGGCTCTGATTCCGGTGCGCATACCTTCCCTTATGTGGAAGTGCGGAATAATACGGCCCAGTTGGAACATGAAGCCACTACCTCGAAGATTGGCGATGACCAATTGTTTTACTGCCTGCAACGCGGGATCAGCGAAGACGATGCGATCTCGATGATTGTCAACGGATTCTGTAAAGATGTGTTCTCAGAGTTACCGTTGGAATTCGCCGTTGAAGCACAAAAATTGCTCGCCATCAGCCTGGAACACAGCGTGGGTTAATCCCGTGGCAACTGCACCGCATCGCGTTGCGCTATGGCGCATAGAGGAAACAGCATGTTAAGCATCAAGAATTTGACAGTCAGCGTAGAAGGTAATGAAATCCTTAAAGGTCTGGATCTGGACATCAAGCCCGGCGAGGTTCACGCCATTATGGGACCGAACGGTTCAGGGAAAAGTACCTTGTCCGCGACGTTGGCAGGCCGTGAAGAATATGATGTCACTGATGGTGAAGTGATTTTTAAGGGTAAAAATTTGCTGGATCTCGATCCCGAAGCCCGTGCCGGTGAAGGGGTGTTTCTGGCGTTCCAGTATCCGGTAGAAATTCCCGGTGTGAGTAACCATTTCTTCCTGCAAACCGCGGTCAATGCGGTGCGCAAATACCGCGCACAGGAGCCATTGGATCGTTTTGATTTCGCTGATTTTATTGAAGAAAAAATCGCACTGCTGCAAATGCCGGAAGATTTGCTGACGCGCTCGGTTAACGTCGGTTTTTCCGGCGGTGAGAAGAAACGCAATGATATCTTGCAAATGGCCGCGTTGGAGCCGGATCTGTGCATTCTGGATGAAACCGACTCCGGTTTGGATATTGATGCGCTGAAAATTGTGGCGAATGGGGTGAACTCTCTGCGTAATGAAAAACGCGCCTTTATTATTGTGACTCATTACCAGCGTATTCTGGATTATGTTAAGCCCGATTTTGTCCATGTGTTGTATCAGGGCAAAATCATCAAGTCCGGTGACTTCTCGCTGGTGAAACAGTTGGAGGAGCAAGGCTATGGCTGGCTTACCGACCAACAGTAATCAAGCGCATCCGAAAAGTGCGGCGGCATTGCAACAGCTCGGCCAATTGGTTGCGCAAAACACCGCGAGTCTGCGAACTGACAATCATTGGCAGCAGGTTCAGCGGTTGGGTTTTCCGACGCAGAAACAGGAAGACTGGAAATACACGCCGCTCGATCGCCTGCTGGATCAGCGCTTTGCTTATGCCGACGCGCAGGTTAGCTCGGAACAGCTAGCCGCACTGGCGCTGCCGCTGGATGCTTATCGGCTGGTATTTATTGATGGCCGTTATGTTCCGGAGCTCAGTGATGCCGAATGCGGATGGTATCAAGTGACAACGATGACGGCGGATGCGTCGTTGCCCACTCCGGTACAGAGTGAAGTTTTCCTGCATCTGACCGAAAGTCTGGCACAGGAAGTCACGTTGATACGTCTAGCTGCGGGTCAGCACGGCAATAAGCCGCTGTATTTACTGCATATCAGCTCCGGTGACGCCGGCGAAGTGGTGAATACCAGTCATTATCGCCATCATTTGGTGCTGGAAGCCAACACGCAGGCTGATGTGGTTGAACATTATGTCAGTTTGAATGATTTGCCTCATTTTACCGGCGCGCGTCTGACGGTTTCTGTCGGTGATAATGCTCAGCTAACCCACTGTAAACTGGCGTTTGAAACTCCGCAAAGTGACCACTTTGCCCATAACGATATAGTGATGGGGCGCGATGCCCGTGCTAGCAGCACCAGTTTCCTGCTCGGTGCGGGTCTGACGCGACATCATACCAGTACCCAGCTCAATGGCGAGGGTGCCACATTGTCGATCAATAGCCTGCTGCTGCCAGTGGGGCGGGAAGTGTGCGATACCCGCACCTATCTGGAACATAACAAAGGGTATTGCCAAAGCCGTCAGTTACATAAAACGGTGGTACGCGAACGCGGAAAAGCGGTGTTTAACGGAATGATTAAAGTGGCGCAGCACGCGCTGAAAACCGACGGTCAGATGACCAACAATAATCTGTTGTTGAGTAAACTGGCGGAGGTGGATACCCGACCGCAGTTGGAAATCTATGCGGATGATGTGAAGTGTAGCCACGGCGCGACCGTTGGCCGCATTGATGCTGAGCAACTGTTTTATCTGCAATCTCGCGGTATCAGTCAGGCCGATGCCCAGCAAATGATTATTTTTGCTTTCGCTGCTGAACTGACCGAAGCCATTGGTAACGACATTATTCGCCAACGAGTGATGGAGCGGATCGCCGATCGTCTAGTCGGAGAGCAGTTATGAGTTATCCTCTGCAACGCATTCGTGCCGATTTCCCACTACTGAGCCGTCAAGTCAATGGCCAGCCGTTGGCCTATCTGGACAGCGCCGCCAGCGCGCAGAAACCGCAGGCGGTGATCGATCGCGAGCTGGATTTCTACCGTAGCGGCTATGCGGCGGTGCATCGGGGGATTCATACTCTGAGTGCTGAAGCAACCCAAAGCATGGAAGCGGTACGGAGTCAGGCGGCGGCTTTTATCAATGCTGCTTCTGCCGAGGAAATCGTGTTTGTTAAGGGCACCACTGAGGCCATCAATCTGGTGGCGAACAGTTATGGCCGACATTTCCTACGCGCCGGTGACAACATCATCATTACCGAGATGGAGCATCATGCCAATATCGTTCCTTGGCAGATGTTGGCGCAAGAACGTGGGATTGAAATTCGCGTTTGGCCGATCACGGAAAGCGGCGATCTGGATCCTGACGTTCTGCCGCAGTTGATCGATACTTCTACCCGTTTACTGGCTATCACTCATATTTCTAACGTTCTCGGCACGGTTAACCCGATCGAACAGAGTGTGAAGACGGCAAAAGCTGCCGGGTTGGTAGTGCTGGTGGATGGCGCGCAGGCGGTGATGCATCAGGCGATCGATGTGCAGCAATTAGGCTGCGATTTTTATGCGTTCTCCGGTCACAAACTTTATGGTCCAAGCGGCATCGGTATTCTGTACGGTAAAACCGAATTGTTGCAGAAAATGCCGCCGTGGGAAGGCGGTGGGGCGATGATTAAAACCGTCAGCCTGACCGACGGTACTACTTATGCCGATGCGCCGGGGCGTTTTGAAGCCGGTTCACCCAATACCGCTGGCATCATCGGATTGGGTGCCGCGATGACCTATGTCAGTGAGCTGGGGCTGGACACGATCCAGAGTTATGAGCAGCAATTGATGGCCTATGCCGTTGAGGCTTTGCGACAGGTTGACGGGCTGGTGATGTATGGTCCTGCTTCCCGCGCCGGCGTGATTGCTTTTAATCTCACGCCGCATCATGCTTTTGACGTGGGGAGTTTTCTCGATCAGTACGGCATTGCCATTCGCACCGGCCACCACTGTGCCATGCCATTGATGAGCCACTACGGCGTGCCGAGCATGTGCCGAGCTTCGCTGGCCATTTACACCAGCCGTGACGAAATTGATCGTTTGGTGGCGGGGTTACAGCGAGTCAAGCGTTTGCTAGGCTAGGAGATTAGCCCGTTAGGGTGATTATCGTTATCAAAGCTGGCTATTTTTATGGTCGGCTTTACTTTTTTTCAGCATTAGGACACGCCGATGGCCACGCTGCCAGATAAACAAAAATTGATACGTAATTTTTCCCGCTGCCATAACTGGGAAGAGAAGTATCTGTATGTGATTGAGTTGGGTGCGATGTTACCGCCGCTGAATGCTGAACAGCGTCAGCAGGAAAATTTGATCAGCGGCTGCCAAAGCCAGGTGTGGATTAGCATGACGCTGGACGATCAGGGTATTGTCCGGTTTGCCGGTGATAGTGATGCCACTATTGTCAAAGGCTTGGTGGCCTTGGTCTTTATCTTGTATCAGGATTTAACACCGCAGCAAATTATCGATCTGGATGTTCGCCCATTCTTTGCCGATTTGGCCCTCAGCCAGCATTTGACACCATCCCGTTCTCAGGGGCTGGAAGCGATGATCCGCGCTATTCGCAATAAAGCTGCCCAGCAAGTCTGAATCTGATCTTGGCGGCGGCGACAGCGTCCATTCCAGGGAAACTACCGTGATGGCTGGATGATGTCGTAAGCCATTGAGCTTCCCGCATGTCACCGACCGCCGAATCTCGGCCTTAATGACGATGTGATCACCGCGGTGAAGAAGAGATCGTCAGTCTAGATTTGTCAGCAATCTGAGGCGGCCTGGCCGCCTTTCAACTACCTTTATTAATATATTAATCGTCTGCATACTTTTTTAAAAATCATTATTATTTTGTAAGGTGTTACCGGACTAAAACGGTGGAATTTCAGCAGGTTAAATCTTGTTGGAGGGGCGAAATCAGCGAAGAAAATTACTTTCTAACACCTTGATTTTTAGAGAAATAATTTACCTTTATAATCATTACTGTTAGTATAGTTTTGCCTGATTTTCAGGCAAAAATGACGCTAGCTAACTCGCGGTATAAACCGAATTTGAAGAAGTGATGTAGGAACCAAGCATGAAACGTGCATTAACTTTGATAGGTATGTTATTCGCTACCTGTATGGCTGGCAGTATTACTGCTGCCAATGCAACAGAATATCCTCTGCCACCTGCCAATAGCCGTATTATTGGTGAAAATACCACCTTTACCGTTCCAAATGATGGCCGTCCTCTAGAGGCGATTGCTGCCGATTATAAAATCGGTCTGTTGGGTATGTTGGAAGCGAATCCAGGCACCGATCCGTATCTGCCTAAGCCGGGTTCCGTGCTGACGATTCCAACCCAAATGTTGCTGCCTGACACCCCGCGTGAGGGTATCGTCATTAACTTGGCGGAACTGCGCCTTTATTATTATCCGAAAGGCCAGGATAAAGTTATCGTTTACCCGATCGGTATCGGCCAGTTAGGGCGTAATACCCCAACCATGACGACGTCGGTTAGCCAGAAAATCCCGAACCCAACCTGGACACCAACGGCGAATATTCGTAAACACTACCTGGCTCAGGGCGTAACCCTGCCAGCGGTGGTTCCAGCGGGTCCAGAAAACCCAATGGGTCTGTTTGCCATGCGTTTGGCCGCTGGCGGCGGTGAATATCTGATTCACGGTACTAACGCTAACTTTGGTATTGGTATGCGTGTTAGTTCAGGTTGTATCCGTTTGCGTCCTGATGACATTCAAGCGCTGTTCAGTTCAGTACCGAAAGGCACCCGTGTACAGGTTATCAATGAGCCGATCAAATATTCAGTTGAACCGGACGGTAAACGCTATGTGGAAGTTCACCAGCCGCTATCGCGTTCGGACAATGATGATCCGCAAACCATGCCAATCGCGCTGAGTGCTGGCGTGAAAGCCTTTATGGCCAACGGTGAAACGGATACCGCAGTGGTTGAAAATGCAATTGTACGCCGTTCTGGCATGCCGGTACTGGTTAGTAAAGGCATGGCAGAGACTGAGGCGGCTCCTGCTGCTGTAGCGCCACTGGAAGCCTCTCAGAGCGAAGAACAGACAATACCTAAACTGGTACAGCCAGGTCCGATCTATTCTGAAACAAACTAATAGATAAAAATGTTTATCCCCCGCAGCGCTGGGCAAAATGAAAGCAAGGAGGCTTTCATACGTGAAGCGGATGTTTAGCTGAGCGAGTCTGATAGGAGAAGCGGGAATAGCGTTATTCGGGGCAAAAAAAATGGCGCACAATGTGCGCCATTTTTCATTGAAGTAATATTACTTCTTGTAAGCGTGAGCTTGGTTGTCCAGACGTTGGTTAGCACGTGCTGCATCGTCTTTAGCTGCTTGAACGTCAGAACGGATTGCGTTCACGTCGTTGCTCAGTTGGTCAACTTTAGCGTTCAGAGTTTGAACGTCTGAAGACAGTTGATCAATTTTAGCATTGCTTGAACAGCCAGCCAGCATAGTAGAAGCCAGAATTACCGCGCCCAGTACAAGTTTAGTACGATTCATTATAACACCCTCTAGATTAAGTTAATCTCCATGTAGCGTTATAAGTATTACACAAACTTTTTTCGAAAGAGAATAATTTTTTTATATTAATGAGCTTTATTTTGATCGTTCGCTCAAAGAAGCATCTGGTTTTAAAAAATCGTTAAAAAATAAAAACAAAACCGCTGTATTCCATGGGACAAGTCTTATTTGCCAAGCATTGAGAAACCGAGTGAGGATTAAATGTTTTTTGGAGAAGGTCTGATTGGGAAAGTTAAAAGAAAAACGCCGCAGTAATAGCGGCGTTCTAATATTATCAGCAGGACAAGCGATGCTGGATTTACAGCACGTGTACTGAAGAGGTGTTGGTGGTGCCGCTAGGGACTAATGCACCTGAAACCATGATAACCACGTCGCCTTTTTGAGCCAGACCGCTCGCCAGTGCCGCTTCTTTACCAATGCGGTAGAAATCATCGGTAGAAGCAATTTCTTTCACCAGAGTAGGGACTACGCCTTTGGTCAGGATTAACTGACGGGCAGTTACTTCATTGGTTGTTAGCGCCAGGATGGTGGCAGTCGGGAAGTATTTACGCACAGATTTGGCTGACTTGCCGCCGCGAGTTGCCACAACAACCAGCGGTGCACCCAGTTTCTCTGCCGTTTCAACCGCACCGCGGCAAACCGCTTCGGTGATCCGCATTTTACGGTTGTCGTTCAGGGATTCGATACGGCTTGGCATCACGCGATCGGTACGTTCACAGATGGTCGCCATGATAGTCACGGATTCCAGTGGATATTTACCTTTGGCGCTTTCGCCAGATAGCATAACCGCATCAGTACCATCTAAAATGGCGTTAGCAACGTCGCCAGCTTCTGCACGGGTAGGGCGCGGGTTTTTGATCATGGAGTCGAGCATTTGGGTGGCGGTGATCACCACTTTACGTGCACGGTTACATTTTTCGATCATCATTTTTTGCGCGAAGATCACTTCTTCAACTGGGATCTCAACGCCTAAGTCGCCACGAGCAACCATGATGCCGTCAGAAGCTTCCAGAATTTCGTCGAAATTATTCAGGCCTTCTTGGTTTTCGATCTTGGAGATGATTTGGATATGCTCGCCACCGTGTGCTTTCAGGTGTTCACGAATTTCCAATACATCAGAGCGTTTACGGATAAAGGACGCAGCAACGAAATCAACACCTTGTTCACAGCCAAAGATCAAATCGCCTTTGTCTTTTTCTGCCAGAGCAGGCAACTGGATAGAAACGCCAGGCAGGTTAACGCCTTTGTTTTCGCCCAGGTCGCCGTTGTTCAGCACTTTACAGACTACGGTGTTTTCGGTGACTTCGGTCACTTCCATGCCGATCAAGCCGTCATCAACCAGCACGGTGTTACCGATTTTCAGGTCAGCAGCGAAACCTGCGTAGGTAACAGCGACGGTTTGGTTGTTACCGATGACGCTTTGGTCAGTGGTGAAAGTGAAAGTTTGACCGGCAACCAGCGCTACGTCTTTACCGCCTTCCAGCTTCATGGTGCGGATTTCCGGGCCTTTGGTATCCAGCAGGATAGCGGCTTTCAGACCGGTTTTTTCCATAACCGCACGGATGTTTTTAATACGTTGACCGTGTTCTGCATAGTCACCGTGAGAGAAGTTTAAACGCATGACGTTCATACCTGCATTCAGCAGGTTAGTCAGCATAGCTTCAGATTCGGTTTTTGGCCCGATAGTACAAACAATTTTAGTCTTTTTCATGACGGATTTTTCTACAAGTTGTGATGGATAAAAAGCGAAAGAATCCGCCAGCCAGGCTGACGGAACGGAATGTGGGTAATCTCTGGTGTAACGAAACAGTAGTAAGAATAGGTGACAGTTGCATAGATCGAGCGGAAAACTTTTGCGCAGGACTTCGCGCTGGGTCTGTCTGTGACAGCCAATTGAGGAGTTGTATTTTTTTAGCGTATCGACAGATCAAGATGCTGAAACCATTCAACTGAAACGACGGTTCGTATTATACGGTGTAAGTGGCGGGAAATGAAATAAAAATCAAAAACTCATCATCCGAAATGATAAAAATCGCGTAAATGTCGCGCAAACTGCGGCGGTAAATGGTTTTTGTTGCGCAACAATGATCAGATGTCCATACGATGTGTAAATTTTTTGTGACGACAAAAGATAAAATAATACTGCTGGCGTGCCGTGGGTGACGGTAGGGCGAGGGAGAAACGGTGGTGAGTTTGATTAAACACAAGGATAGCAGGGTGTTGATAAGTGAAATCAAGATAAACAGCAAGCGATGGGCTGGGCGCTAGTCATGAGGTGTTAAACGAGAAGAACAAGATTTGGTGCGTCCGAGTGGACTCGAACCACCGACCCCCACCATGTCAAGGTGGTGCTCTAACCAACTGAGCTACGGACGCACTGTAGGATATTTGAATGGTGCGTCCGAGTGGACTCGAACCACCGACCCCCACCATGTCAAGGTGGTGCTCTAACCAACTGAGCTACGGACGCACTGTAGGATATTTGACTGGTGCGTCCGAGTGGACTCGAACCACCGACCCCCACCATGTCAAGGTGGTGCTCTAACCAACTGAGCTACGGACGCACTGTAGGATATTTGAATGGTGCGTCCGAGTGGACTCGAACCACCGACCCCCACCATGTCAAGGTGGTGCTCTAACCAACTGAGCTACGGACGCATCGATTACTGCCAGCCATCAAAGGTGACAGCGGGGACGAATATTAACGGTGTGCTTGCCTGCTGGCAAGGAGAAAAACGCAATTTTATCTGTAATTTCACGCGATTGCTGTGCTTTCGCTCATTGCGATGCTTTTTTCTCCACCTTGAGTGGCAAATTTAAGGCCGTCGGTGCAGCTGTTACGCCGGCGGCCTTTTCTGCTCAACCAACCAATATCATCATGGTAGTCAGCGATTAATGTGCAGCTCGCCCCAAAATGAACTCGGCAGATTGTTTTTGCAGCCAGCGAATGCGCAGCGTCATCAAGATTGCCGCCGCCGTCAGGCCGATAATAAAACCGATCCAGAAACCACTTGGCCCCATCGCTGGTACGACATAATCGGTCAGCGCCAGAATGTAACCACTCGGTAAACCCAGAATCCAGTATGAGGTAAAGGTAATAAAGAAGATGGAACGAGTATCTTTATAGCCACGCAACACGCCGCCACCGATAACTTGCACCGCATCAGACAGTTGATAAACCGCCGCCAGTAACATTAAATGCGACGCCATCGTCACGACTTCCGGCGTTTTGTTGTACAACAGGGCGATTTGCTCACGGAAGACCACAGTAAATATCGCGGTAATAGCCGCACTCCCTAGGCCAACGGCGATAGAGGTGTAAGCGGAAACCCGCGCCGCTGCCACGGAACCTTCACCCAAACGATGGCCTACACGGATGGTTGCGGCGACGCTCAGAGACATCGGTAACATAAACATCAATGAGCTGAAGTTAAGGGCTATCTGATGGCCAGCAACGGACACAATGCCTAATGGCGAAACCAGCAGTGCCACCACGGCAAACAGTGTGACTTCAAAGAATAGTGCCAGTGCGATCGGCAGTCCTAGGCCGGTCAGGCGCTTCATCACTTTCCAGTCGGGTGGTGCAAAGCCTTTTTCCAGTTTGATATCCTGCTGCGAACGCGCCTGCGTGACGTACCAACGCATCATCAGGAACATCACCCAGTAGACACTGGCGGTTGCCACACCACAACCCACGCCGCCTAATGCTGGCGCGCCAAATTTACCGTAGATAAAGATATAGTTGATGGGAATATTGACCAGCAGCCCAAGAAAGCCGATGACCATGCCCGGTTTGGTTTTGGATAAGCCTTCGCACTGATTGCGCAGCACCTGAAAACACAGATACCCCGGGGCACCCCACATAATGGCGTGCAGGAAGCCGATCGCTTTTTCTGACAGAACCGGGTCAATGTTATGCATTTGGTTGATGACCTGGTCACTGTTGTACAGTATCACCATAATCAATATGGATAAGAGGATCGCCAGCCAAAAACCCTGTCGAATTTGGTGAGCAATTTGCGGGCGGCGTCCGGAACCGTTCAGTTGGGCGACCGTGGGCGTCAATGCTAGCAATAGGCCGTGACCAAACAGGATCACGGGCAACCAGATCGACGTACCGACAGCCACGGCGGCCATATCTGTGGCACTGACGGAGCCAGCCATAATGGTATCGACCACGCCCATGGCCGTCTGCGATAACGAAGCAATAACCACGGGAATCGCCAGCGCTAATAAACTGCGGGCTTCTGTTAGATACTTTTGCAAGTACACACCTTTCTAATCATGTTGGTATAAAACGGGCTAAATTGCCTCTTCCATTTGGCATGTTTGTTGCGGTCAGTCTAAGTACGGACAGCGCTGAACAGCCTTAGCCTATCAGAGGTAGGTGAGGGATGAGCCTGACCGGAGACAATGCGGCAAAGAAAATAGCGCTAATGGAAATAGGCTCTAATGGTTAAGATGATAATTTATCGTCCTTGGCGGGCAATATTGTACCGTCTCTTCGAGGTTAAGCAATCATTTGTCACTGCGGATCAACGGACTAGCGCTCGCGATAGATTTTTACCGTTCACGGTTTGGTTTTCTTTATTATCTCAATTATCTAAGGCAAACTGGAGTCAATGTGTGATTTCTCTTTGCAATAGATAACGAATAAGAGGCATAGCCTATGTTTACCGGTATTGTTCAGGCCACTGCGCCGGTCGTGGCCATTGATGAAAAAGCCAATTTTCGCACTCATGTGCTGCAATTCCCGCCCGAAATGTTGCCTGAATTGGCGCTGGGTGCTTCTGTTGCTCATAACGGTTGTTGCCTGACCGTGACCCATATCGACGGTGACCGGGTGAGTTTCGATTTGATTAAAGAAACGCTGCGTATTACTAATCTCGGTAATATTCAGGTCGGTGATTGGGTCAATCTGGAACGTGCAGCAAAATTCAGCGATGAAATTGGCGGGCATTTGATGTCCGGGCATATTGCTTGTACCGCTGAAATTGCCAAGATATACACGTCGGAAAACAATCGCCAAATCTGGTTCCGGATGCCGAGTGAAGACCTGATGAAATACGTATTGCATAAAGGTTTCATCGGGATTGACGGTATCAGCCTGACCATTGGCGAAGTGGAAGGCAAGCGCTTTTGCGTGCATCTGATTCCAGAAACGCTTGGGCGCACCACGTTAGGCAAAAAACGTTTGGGTCAGACGGTAAATATTGAAATCGATCCGCAGACGCAGGCGGTCGTCGATACGGTTGAACGCGTGCTTGCCCAGCGTGATATTGCCAGCAGTGCCGGGCTGCTGGCGAGTGAGTTGGCTGCCAAAAGCCAGCATTGATCGGGCGAACCGATAACGGCTGTCGTTGTTTACCCTGTCAATCACTTCGACAGCGATAGAGAAATAGATAGCGAGCAAAATAGCAACAGGGATGCCATGAATGAATGGCATCCCTTTAACTATTGCGGCTCGACCGGTTAACGAGGCACGCGCATTCCGCCGTCAACACCGCGCGGGCTGAACAACACTTGCCACAGCTGAATATCTCTGGCACGGAAAGCACCAGCGCAAGCATTGAGGTAATAACTGAACATCCGTTCGAAACGCTCGGAGTAATTCTCTGATAAACTTGGCCATGCGGCGCGGAATCGCTGATACCAAGCCATCAATGTGCGATCATAATCAGCGCCAAAATTATGCCAATCCTCCATGACAAAACGTGATTCACTGGCTTCGGCAATATGACGAATTGACGGCAGACAGCCATTCGGGAAGATATATCGGTTAATCCACGGGTCAACGCGAGAATGGGTTCGATTGGCACCAATGGTGTGCAGCAGGAAAAGGCCATCAGGTTTCAGATTATGTTTCACTACCTCGAAATAGGTGTGGTAGTTTTTCGGCCCGACGTGCTCGAACATGCCGACAGAAACAATGCGGTCAAACTGTTCGTTCAGATCCCGATAGTCTTGCAATAAGATAGTGACATCTAGCCCAGCGCAGCGCTCGCGCGCCAGTTTTTGCTGCTCAGCCGAAATGGTGACACCGTAAACCGATACGCCATAATGACGCGCAGCATAGGCAGATAATCCCCCCCAACCACAGCCGATATCCAGCAATTTCATTCCGGGTTCCAGTTGCAGTTTTTCGCAGATCATCCGCAGTTTATTTTCCTGCGCCTGTTCAAGGGTTTTGGCGTTGTCCCAGTAACCGCAGGAATATTGCATTTGGCTATCGAGCATGTTGCTAAACAGGTCATTGCCGAGATCATAATGTTCTTTCCCAACGATCCAGGCGCGTTTTTTCGATTGTAGATTGATCAGGCGGGTGGCGGCGATACGTAATGTATCTTTCAAATGGTGGGGGAGCTTATTTTCCAGCCCGGCTTGTAACACGCGCTGGAAGAATATATCCAGTCGTTCGCATTCCCACCATTTATCCATATAACTCTCGCCCAGCCCCAGCGTGCCATCTTGTAATACGCGCTTAAAGAAGTCAGGGTTATTAACCTGAATGTCAAAAGGTCGTGAACCATTGATTTCAATATCAGCCTGACTCAGCATGTCATGAACAATGCGATACCACGGATTTTCTTGAATATTCAGGTCTTCTATACAGGATGAACTCATAGTTTCTCCGTCATTCTTTCTTCTGACTGATGTCCCGCAATATAAAGATAAATTTGCGGCAGCATACCCATAAGGTGTTGAATACCTTAGTGTCTAATATCCCAACACGGACAGAGGAAGATTAAGAATAAGCCTTGGTGCGCTTGGCACCAAGGGGACTCATCCATAAGAAAAATGTGACGCAATCCACGCGCACAGAAAATATGACTAACAGTACTTGTTATATTAACCCACTTTATATAAGGCTGGATCGAGTATAGGCGCGCAGGGCAGCTTTCTCAATATTAAATCTGCCCTGGGTCACCCGTACACTCCGCGATTATTTCCCTTGAGGACTATGCCCCTCAGCGACTAATTCGTTTTGATTATTGAAGGATTTCATTTTTTTCATACCGTACAGGTGGATGATATAGCCTAATATTGCCACCAGAACGGTTAATACCATGACGGTGACGGTCGCCAATAATGGTTGGTGAATAAAGGTCGAAACCAGCATGCTGGCAATAAAGCAGGTGCCCAATTGCAGGGTATTTTGCAGTGCTGCCGCTTTCCCGCTGTTATTGGGGAAAGGTATTAAGGCATTCGATACCACGATGGGATAACAGGCACCATTAACCAGCGCCATGACACAGAATGGAATCAATAGTGTCAGTAATGTCGGCTCGGTCAGCGTCGCAATCAAATACAGAGCAACCATGCTTAAACCGTAACCTAACAACAACCACGGCAGTAGGGTATTGCCTTTCATATAATTCAGCGCACTGCGACAACCATAGCCACCGAGCAAAAATGCCAGTGTCTGCGGCACATAGCTTAAACCAATGACATTCGGGTTGTAGCCCATATCACCCAAAATAAAGGGTGAGCCGGTCAGCCAGGCAAAGAAACCGGCGCTACAAGCGGCGAAAATCATCACATTGCCACTGAATAACGGCGATTTGATGATCTGCCAAAAATTCAGATTATCTTTAGCAACACCGGTTTCCGTGGCTTTTTTCTTTTCTCTCAATAAGGCGGTTGGAATCAGTAATAGTAGGGTAATCGCCAGCAGTACCACAAAAATGGCGCGCCAGCTAAAGTGGTTAAGTAACCATGCGCCCAGCAGCGGAGCTAATGCTGGAGAAAGTGCCACCAGTGGCATAATAGTGGCAAATACGCGGTTGGCCTTACCGTCGCGATAGCGGTCAATCACCAGCGCCTGCCAAGTCACGGCGGCGGAGCAAACCCCAATAGCCTGTACCAACCGCAGTATCAGTAATTGTGCCGGGGTTTCAACCCAAACCATCCCCAGACAACCCAAGGCAAACAGGCTCAGGCCAAGTAATAGCACGGGTTTACGGCCTAATTTGTCCGACAGTGGCCCCCAAATCAGTTGTGCAATCGCAAACCCAGCGAGGAAAATACTTAAACTGGCACTGATGGCGCTGGCAGAAGCTTGTAGGTCTTGCTGCATTGCGCCAAAGGCGGGTAAGTACATGTCCGTGGCCAAATATCCCAACATGCTCAACCCGGCCAGGTAGAACATAAAACTGGCAGATGTTTTCATTTGTTTATATCTATCTCGTTATTTACCCTTCATTTTGCGCGTCGCCGCGGCATTGGTCGCCGCCGAAATAGATCGGATGACCGTTGTATTTTCTGCACACTCACGGGTTTGCTGCGACGCGAAATCTTGTGGGTAGGTTATTTTGCAGGAGAATTATTGCGGGGAGCATTCTATCCGGCTAGCTATTCCGTTGTGAAACGGTAATATTTGCATACTGGTGTGAAAAAAATTGAAGGCAAGTTTATGTGGTCTGAATATTCACTGGAAGTGGTTGATGCGGTTGCCAGAACTGGCAGCTTTAGCGCGGCAGCACAAGAATTGCACCGTGTACCTTCTGCTGTCAGCTATACGGTTCGACAATTGGAGACATGGCTTGCAGTCCCTTTATTTGAACGTCGTCATCGCGATGTGGAACTGACCGAAGCCGGTGTGCTGTTTATTAAAGAAGCACGAACTGTTATCAAAAAAATGATTGACACTCGCCGTCAGTGCCAGCAGGTGGCTAATGGTTGGCGAGGGCAGTTGGATATCGCCATTGATATTATCGTGAAACCATTACGTAGCCGCCAATTGGTGCTGGATTTCTACCGACATTTCCCGGATATCGAGTTGAAGGTGCGTTTTGAAGTGTTTAACGGCGTTTGGGATGCGTTGGCCGATGGACGAGCCGATATCGCCATTGGTGCAACTCGCGCCATTCCGGTGGGCGGTCGTTTTGCCTTCCGCGATATGGGATTTATGAGCTGGCACTGTGTGGTCAGCATCAATCACCCGCTGGCTGCACTCAGTGGCCCGTTGAATGACGATCAATTACGACCCTATCCGTCATTATGTATTGAAGACACAGCACGCAATTTACCCAAAAGAGATACTTGGACGCTGGATAACCAACGGCGCTTAGTGGCACCAGATTGGCAAACCGGAATTGATTGTTTGTGTGACGGTTTGTGTATCGGGATGGTTCCAGCCCATCGAGCAGCGGCTTTGACCCGCGAGGGGAAGTTGGCGGTGATCACTCTGGCTCAGCCGTTGCCAGATAGTCCATGTTGCCTGACCTGGGAGCAGAATAACCACTCGCCAGCCTTGGCTTGGTTGCTGGACTATCTGGGGGATACTGAGACGCTAAACGCCGAATGGCTACGGTGAGAGGCGTAAGTCGTCAAGACAGAAGTCAGCGGAGTCGTTTTCCGACTTCTGTCTGATGGCTTAACGGCGATAGTCGCGGAATGGGCCATCGGCGACCGAACGTCGCTCAACCAGTTTTGGATGCACTTCAATAGTCTGCGGATCTTCGCGCTTACTGACGATCCGATCCAATAACATGGCGAAGGCGCTTTCGCCCAAACGTTCTTTCGGTTGATGAATGGTGGTTAATGCGGGCGAAAAATATCGCGCGTTGCGCACATTATCATAACCGATCACCGAAATATCCTGGGGTACGCGTAGGCCAAGTTCGTCGGCGGCACAAATTGCGCCCATGGCCATAATATCGCCGCCGCAGAATACCGCTGTCGGGCGATGTTTTTGCGTCAGAATTTGATGCATCGCCTTATAACCGGACTCGGGTTCGAAATCCCCTTGCACTACCCATTCATCACGCAGGGTGATATTGGCTTCTTCCAGTGCCTTAATAAAGCCTTGATGGCGTCCACCGCCAGTGTTACGCGCCAGCTGCCCTGGGATGGCACCGATATCGCGGTGACCGCGTTCAATCAGATAGCGACCCGCCAGGTAACCGCCTTCAAAGGCGTTATCAATAATAGAGTCGGTAAAGTCACCGCGCGCGGTTCCCCAGTCCATCACCACCATGGGAATATTGCGGTAGTCTTCCAGCATGCCCAATAGTTGTTCCGGATATTCGGAGCACATCACCAATAATCCGTCCACGCGCTTTTGTGCCAACATGGCTAAATAGGCTTTTTGCTTATCAAGATTATTATGTGAATTACATAGAATCAGGGTATAGCCTTTGCTATAGCAGCTATTTTCTACCGCTTCGATCACTTCAGCAAAATAGGGGGCTTCGCTGGAGGTCGCCAGCAACCCAATGGATTTGGTGTGATTGACTTTCAAACTGCGTGCTACGGCGCTCGGTGAATAGTGCAGATCTTTGATGGCTGCCCAAACGGCAGCTTTGGTGTCTTCGGCGACGAAACGTGTCTTATTGATGACATGGGAAACGGTAGTGGTAGAAACGCCCGCGCGTTTGGCCACATCTTTAATCGTTGCCATAAAAAGAATGACTCCTAAACTGACCTGTTACAGCAGGTCAGTATTATGTTAATCGTTTGCCTGCGTTGATCTAAACCCTTTCAGACGAATATCATCATTCCACTGGTTATTTTCGTCAGCGCGCTGTCTGAGAGGAGTTTTTAGGCGTTATGGTTCGGTACGCAGTAATGAACTGCGGATTTTGGCTGATCTGGAGGAAAAGTGAAAGATCTAATCAACGTTATACTGTGAGTAATGATAACAAGATTTTATTCTCAAACTGTGGGAAAATCATTTAACACACAAACAATGTGTCTTTTACTACCCCATTAGCCGACTGAGGAGTTTATATGGATACGAATCTGAAAATGTCATTGATTACTACCATTGGATCGCTGGCTGTGATTATTATCTTCAGCTTGACCGCGGTAATGAATTAAATTCTCACTGTCCAGATGAGCGACGATAAGTGAGAAGGGCGGAGAATCTATCCGCCCTTTATCTTGGTGATTCAGCAATCAGGCCAGATTTTTCTCGACGAACGCCCAGTTAACCAGCGCCCAGAAGTGATCCAGGTATACCGGACGCGCATTGCGGTAATCGATATAGTATGCGTGTTCCCACACATCAACGGTCAACAGGGGTTTATCTGTGGTGGTTAACGGTGTTCCCGCGTTGGATGTACTGACAATCGCCAGGCTGCCATCAGCCTTTTTCACCAGCCAAGTCCAACCCGCGCCAAAGTTTTTCACGGCAGCATCGGTAAATTGTTGCTTGAAATCGGCGAATGAACCGAATGCAGCCACGATAGCTTCAGCTACTTTACCGCTAGGTTCACCTCCGGCGTTAGGTGCCAGGCAGTTCCAATAGAACGTATGGTTCCAGACCTGAGCGGCGTTATTGAAAATACCGCCGTTGGCACTTTTCACGATGTCTTCCAGCGTTTTACCGGCAAACTCGGTGTCTTTAATCAGATTGTTCAGGTTAACCACGTAGGTGTTGTGGTGTTTACCGTAATGGTATTCCAGCGTTTCTGCCGAGATATGCGGTTCAAGGGCATTTTTTGCATAAGGCAGTGCAGGTAATTCAAAAGACATGGCTCTCTCCTTTCAGGTTACTCAGGGTGTTGCCCATCAAATCACCCACTAGGCGGTGGCGACGGGCGGATAAATAATTGTCATATATTTGTTATAGGTATTAATCTTAACAACTTTCACGCGGAAAAACAGACTTAACCACGCAGAGTTTAAGTGATTAGCGAGAAGCTATTCAGCGCGCAGATCTTGGCGATGGGCTGGTGGGTAATTCTGCCCCGACGGTGGATAAACCGGCAGGGCGATAACGCTAGCGAATGGTTTTGGGTGTCACTACGCGGCGGGCACCGACATAATGGTCTTGCCAGTAATCATTATTCAGCATACTGATGCGAATTTCTTCACCGGTTCGCGGCGACTGAATAAATTTACCGTTACCGAGGTAAACCCCAACGTGATCGGCCACGCCACGGTTGGCAATATTAAAGAACACCAGATCACCACTTTCTAATTCAGCTCGTTTAACCGGCGCGGCATCGCGTAGATGATACATTTCATTGGCGGTACGCGGCATTTTTATTCTGACCACATCTTTGTAGGCATAATAAATGAGTCCGCTGCAATCAAACCCTGTAATCGGTGAGGTTCCTCCCCAACGATAAGGTTTACCGACCTGTTTCATCAGTTTGGTCATCGCAGTTTGTTTGGCGTGTTGATAGCGCTTTTTATGGGCAGGGCTGAGTTTAAGTTTATTATTGGCGACTAATGCAGTTGCGGCTTTCTTATCATTTTTATTTCGGTGTCGGCCATAGGCAACGTGGGTTTCTTTTTTGGCATTAACTTTCTTCACTGCCGTTTTATTTGCAGTAACCTTTTTCTTTTCTGCCCCCATTTTCTTATTTGCTGCCACGGTAGATTGAGTGGATTTATTTGCGGCACGGGGCTTTTTACTCTCTACGGTTTTTGTCTTGGTCTTCTTTTTAACCACAGTGGCGGACTGTTTAACTGGCGCGGCCGACTTTGTTTTTTTTGCGTTCTTGTCTGCTTTCCGTTTTTTACGATCGTCAGGGCTTGCCTGGCTAACATGGCTTTTTTTCTGTTCGGCTGAGACACGAGCCTGCGGAGAGGCATGCGCCAGATTTAAATATAGCTGGGTAAACAACAGCACAAACAGCGTGAATATTAAACGCATAACGTCGCTACCAACCTTGGCCCTGAAATAGATATCGAAGAGTGACAGTATTGCTGAAACTCAGCGGATTAAACAGCAGAGAGCTATTTGATTCTAATTGATTTTGTGAGAAAACGTTAATGGCGTTTGAATTGCTGGTTTTTTATGCGCAATCTGGATTTAAAATAACCGTTTGTCAGTGTGTTAGCTAAATATTTTCCTCAGGAAAAGGTTAAAGATATTCCTGAATTACCGCGGATAAAAATGTTATTCTTAATCGGTGTTTATGTAGCGAAGCCTATCCCGATCACGGTGGTGAGATAAACCCCTGCAAAAAATGGCGTTTTATTGAGAGCATCACAATCGGTACAATAACCTGATTGCAACAAATAGAACGCGATGACGGCTAAGCGAAATGACGTAGGTTTTAGCCATCTAATGGCTTGAGGAAGCAACAAATGACGACAATTGAAAAAATTCAGCGCCAGGTAGCAGAAAACCCCATCCTGCTGTATATGAAAGGCTCACCGAAGTTGCCTAGCTGCGGTTTCTCCGCTCAGGCTGTGCAGGCGTTGTCTGCCTGTGGCGAACGTTTTGCCTATGTGGATATTCTGCAAAATCCAGACATCCGTGCTGAATTGCCTAAATATGCCAACTGGCCGACTTTCCCGCAGTTATGGGTAGATGGCGAATTGGTTGGCGGTTGTGACATTCTGATCGAAATGTATCAGCGTGGCGAATTGCAACAGCTGTTGAAAGAAACCGCTGATAAATATCGCTCACAGGAAGATCAAGCCGCTGAATAATCGCGGTCTTTTTGGTGTGGATACAATAAAATAGGTGGCTCCGGCCACCTATTTTTATCACGGGCAATCTATCCTTGGCGATTATGCGGCGATAGACGCCGCAATGACGCACCCAGCGACATCAGGACGCTGATTCAGCCGGTATGGGCAGTGGCCAGCCGCCTAAGCGTTTCCAGCGGTTAACCAACTCGCAGAACAGTTCGGCAGTTTGCTCGGTGTCATACAGTGCTGAATGCGCCTGTGTGCTGTCGAAGGGAATACCGGCGGTCAGGCAGGCTTTCGCCAATACCGTTTGCCCTAATACCAAACCGCTGAGTGCGGCAGTATCAAAAGTGGCAAAAGGGTGGAAAGGGTTGCGTTTCAGGCAGGCGCGTTCGGCGGCTTCCATCACAAAGCTGTGATCGAAATTGGCATTATGCGCCACAATAATCGCGCGATTACAGCCTCTATCTTTAATCCCTTTGCGTACCGCTTTGAATATGGCGTGCAGGGCATCGTATTCACTTACCGCACCGCGCAACGGATTGCTAGGATCGATGCCATTAAACGCCAGTGCCTCCGGTTGCAGGTTGGCACCTTCAAAAGGTTCAACATGGAAGTGCAGGGTTTCATCTCGTTGCAGCCAACCGTTTTCATCCATTTTGAGGGTAACAGCGGCGATTTCTAACAATGCATCTGTTTTGGCATTAAATCCGGCGGTTTCAACGTCAATCACTACCGGATAATACCCACGAAAACGACCACTCAGGGCGTTAACATCACTTTTTTCTGCCATCAGTTTCTTATCTTCATTCGAATATAGCGCGCATTATGTCAAATTTTTTCGTGTGATGCAGGGGGAATCATCAGAAGAAAGGAAGCGATCGGTGCCAGAGCCTGAAATCACTTCCTTAACCTTTGAATATGGCTATCAGATCGGTGTTTTGTCGTCTTAGTGACCCAAGCCCAGGCTGGCACTTTTGTTTTCGATCAATTCGATTTTATAGCCGTCGGGATCGTCGACAAAAGCAATAATGGTGTTACCGCCTTTCACTGGGCCGGCTTCTCGGGTGACTTTGCCGCCGGCCTGACGGATGTGGTCGCAGGTTGCTGCCACATCGTCTACACCCAACGCCAAATGGCCAAATGCATTGCCCATATCGTAGCTGTCCACACCCCAGTTATAGGTCAGTTCAATCACTGAGCCTTCGCTTTCATCGCTATAACCGACAAAGGCCAAAGAGTATTTATAGTCGGTATTTTCGCTGGTACGCAGCAAACGCATGCCTAACACCTTGGTGTAGAAATCAATGGATCGTGATAAGTCACCGACGCGGATCATGGTATGAAGTAAGCGCATAATTTCCTCTGGTTAATTCTCTTGCCATGCCAGATGGCGGAATAAGTGCAATTCTGGCTAGTATAGCCCTGCCAATTAATGGAGTTCAATGGCGGATAAATATGGGCGATACGGATTAATCATACTGAAAAATATAAAAAAGCCGATTAGGC
Source organism: Yersinia ruckeri ATCC 29473 (assembly GCF_000754815.1). GTDB lineage: Bacteria > Pseudomonadota > Gammaproteobacteria > Enterobacterales > Enterobacteriaceae > Yersinia > Yersinia ruckeri. The sequence continues at coordinate 2,683,864 of NZ_KN150747.1, read as the reverse complement.
AATGGCTAACCGGCCTGATGCAAAGCATCGCTTTCACGCAATTGTGCGTTTACTGACTCACGATAAAGTCGGGTAGTCGGTATAGCCTTTTGCTCCACCACCATAGAACGTGTCGCCGTCTGGTGTATTCAGTGGCGCTTGTTGTTGCAGGCGTTCGACCAGATCTGGGTTGGCAATATAGCTGCGGCCAAAGGCAACCGCATCAATAAAGCCTTTTTCAATCAGGGTTTCGGCTTTTTCGGCCGTATAGGCACCGGCTCCGACGATAATGCCATTGAAGCGCGCCCGTACGGCATCGCGGAAAGCGTCGGTGTAAGGTTTTCCACCCGCCCAATCTGGCTCAGAGATATGTAAATAAGCAATTTTACGTTTGTTGAGTTCATCAATCAGATACAGCGCCGCATCTTCCTGATCTTCACCGTTATCCAGGCCATTGAATGGGCCAAGTGGTGAAATACGGATACCAATGTGTTCCGCGCCCCATTCTGCGGCGGTCGCATCAACCACTTCCAACGTCAGGCGAGTGCGGTTTTCAATGCTACCGCCGTAAGCATCGGTGCGCTGGTTGGATGCCGGAGACATGAATTGGTGTAATAAATAGCCGTGTGCCGCATGGATTTCAATGAAATCAAAACCGGCTTCGCGGGCATTGGCCGTCGCGTTCCTAAAATCATCAACAATCGCTGGGATTTCCTGTAATTCCAGCGCGCGTGGTGTAGAGCAAGGAACACGAACCCAATCACCATTTTCATCACGAATGGTGGTGCGGGTGTCGGCGGCAATGGCCGAAGGGGCTACCGGAGCCTGTTGGTTTGGCTGCAAACTATGGTGAGAAATACGACCGACATGCCAAAGTTGTACGGCGATATGTCCTTGTTTTTCATGTACCGCTTGAGTGATTTTTTTCCATCCTTCCAACTGTTCCTGAGTGTGTAAACCCGGAGCACCGGCGTAGCCTTTGGCCTGAAAAGAAACCTGCGTCGCTTCGGTGATGATCAAACCGGCGCTGGCGCGCTGGGCATAATATTCGGCCATTAATGGTGTAGGAATATCTCCTGGCTCAATGCTGCGTAAGCGAGTCAGAGGAGCCATAAATACGCGGTTAGGTAGCGTAAATGCACCGACTTTCAGGGGAGAGAACAATTTTGCTGTCTTCATGGTAATTCCTGTATTAATAGACCAGTCGTCTAGTGTTTGTATAAACCGCTAACCGCCTAATGGCATGGTCAGCCGTTATGAAATTAACTCGCTGGGGGTAATAATAATTCGATACTTTCTAACGCGCAGGTCAGTGGCGCGAGAGAACGTTTAACTTTGGCTCGCACTGATGCGCCCAACCACAAGGCATACAGCGTTTCCGCCGTGGCGTCTGGCGATAAAATCGTCCGTAACGATTTTTCTGCAATACCCTGTTCAATCGCATTCTGTAACCGACGAATGACCCGCGCTGTACCGGTATCCAGCGCATGACGCATGGGTTCGGACAGGTCGCTGACCTCCGCTGATAGCTTCACTGCCAAGCAAGAATTATGGCATTCACTGTTACAATAGTTGCTAATCGCCTGCGCATAGTAACTCAACAAATGATGACGCTGATCCCCTTGAGGATTCGAGAACAGATTGTGCATTTGCGCATCGTAGCGATCAAAATAGCGTTGCAACATGGCTTCGCCAAAGGCCTCTTTCGATTTAAAGTAATGATAAAAAGAGCCTTTTGGTACTCCTGCGCTAGTGAGTAGCAAGCTTAATCCCATCCCGTTAAATCCCAGACGTAAGCTTAGGTGCTCGCCGGTGGCTAACAGATGTTCTCGAGTATCAGTATGAGTATGCAATATCTTATTCATGCCAAGAAGCGTAATAGACCGATCGGTCTAGGTCAAGAGCAAAGGTGGTAAATAAATCAGTTAATACTCCATTTTTGTCTTAAATAGATATCGTTAACTGACTAAACTCTTGAACGGATTCAGCCCGTTAGCCGTTATTACGGCAACGTTGCAGTATATCCAGCGTCGGCTGATATTCTTTGGTTTGAATATTCATCATTCCCAAAATTGAGTGGAATAGGTTGTCTTGAGATACCTCGGCATTTTGCGCAATCTCATTTAGACAACCGCGATTCACCGCGAAATTCTTCTCATATTCAGCAGACATCCACAGTAACATCGGAACATGGGTTTGTTGGCTGGGTGCAAATACGTAAGGGGTGCCGTGCAGATAGATGCCATTTTCCCCCAGCGATTCGCCGTGGTCGGAGAGATAGACCAGCGCCGTATTAAATTTTTCACGGTGCTGTTGTAGAATTTTGATGGTGTTATCCAGCATAGCATCGGTGTACAGCAGCGAATTATCGTAGGTATTGACCAATTCTTGTGGGCTGCAATCCTGAATCTGGTTGCTGTCACAGGTTGGCGTGAATTGGCGTAATTCAGCGTTGGTTCGGCGGTAATAAGCCGGGCCGTGACTGCCCATTTGGTGTAAGACAATGACGCCATCGCCTTTCAGCCCATTGATATAGTTATCCAGATTATGCAGCAGGGCGTTATCCATACAAACATCGCCAGCGCAATAATCAGTCAGATTCAGTTGCGTCACGTCTTGATGCGGAATCCGATCACAGGCACCTTTACAGCCGCCGTCATTTTCCCGCCACAAAACATTAACGCCAGCGTGAGCGATGATATCCATCAGGCCTTCCTGATGACTGGCCTGCGTGGCGTCATAGTCTTTGCGCGACATATTGGAGAACATGCAAGGCACGGAAATAGCGGTTTCGGTGCCGCACGATGAGGCATTTTTAAAATAAATCACTTTGTCTTGTTTCAGGCGCGGGTTGGTTTCCCGGGCGTAGCCGCCAAGAGAAAAATTTTCTGCCCGCGCCGTTTCGCCCACGACCAATACCACCAGCGTTTTTTTCTGCTGTGCCAATATTAGCGGGCCTTTTTGTGCATCCTCACCAATACGGATCAGCGGTAGATTACTGGTGAAGTATTTGTGTTTGGTATATTGAATCACGCCACTAACATAGTTGGAGGGCGTCAGCATTTTTACCATGCTTTTGTTGTTGCGAATCAGCGAAGCGTAATCTTTGTAGAATAATGCCGCGACCAGCAAAATAATCAGAATAGACAGCAGGATATTGCTCACGCGCAGTCCCAGCATATACCACCAGGGTTTGGTGGTTTGAATTCGTACCAAGCCTATTCCGATGGCTGGCACTATGCCCAACATCAATAACCACCAGAACATCCGTGGCGTCAGTAATGCACTGGCTTCCTGTGCATTGGTTTCAAAGGCATTTTGCATCATGTTGCCATCGATCACTACGCCATAGCTGAACATAAAGTAGTTGGCCGCCGCGCTACCCAATAGCAAAGTGATAATAATCGGTTTGCGTAAGTAGGGGATCACCAATACGCTGAAAATGATATTTAACGCGCAGAACACCACCAGCGGAACTGTGGCGGCAAAAAGATAGCTATCCAGACTGTCAAAAACGATCAGTGACCAAGCTTTGTATATGAACAGAGCGTTTTGGAATAGGGTGAAAAACAGCGCGCAGCTAAGGATAAAAGTCATTGCGTTACACTGTAACTTAAATCGTCCATTCATTGCTAAGGTGAACCTATTAATCATTGATGAACGCCAAGCTACAGCAATAAACTTAAGATAACCTTAGCGTTTGGCAAGGTGAATTCACTGGATTGAATCAGCAGGATACGGCGCGTTACAGTATCTGCGCGATTATTTTCATCGTCACGGCACTTGCCAGCCGCCGTTAAGCCGTCTTCAATGAAAGGGTAGATTGAGGAGATTGTGTGGCTCAGCAACTGGAGTTTTTTGACATCCCCAGCCCATGCCGCGGTATCTGTCAGGCAGATGACCGTGGTTTTTGTCGTGGTTGTTTTCGTAGCCGAGAAGAACGCTTTGGCTGGATGCAAATGACAGATAGGCAAAAACACGATGTACTGCGGTTGTGCCGCCAGCGTTTATTGCGTCAACTGCGCGCCAATAAAAAACCGGAAGAGCCTTTGCCAGAGCAACCCTCACTGTTTTGATTCTCACCGGTTGAGCGTGATTAACGGCCATTTTCTTGCATCAGGATGATTTAACCTTGCCGCTGCTTGTGTATGCTGAAGGCCACTCAATATATAAGGTGGTCAGAATGCATACACGTAGTCAATTAGCCCCGCAAGGCCCTGAGTTTTCCCGTATGATTTGCGGTTACTGGCGTTTGATGGAATGGAATATGACGCCCACCCAGTTACAAGGTTTTATCCAACAACACCTGGACATGGGCATCACTACCGCCGATCACGCGGATATCTACGGCGGCTATCAATGTGAACAGGCATTTGGCCAGGCGATGCGTCTGCAACCGTCGCTGCGGCAAAAAATGGAAATTGTCAGCAAGTGCGGTATTGCTACCACGGCTAAAGCAGAGCATGTGCTCGGTCATTACAATACCGGGCGCGATCACATTGTGCATAGCACAGAACAATCGCTGATTAATCTGCATACTGATTATCTGGATCTATTGCTGATTCACCGTCCGGACCCTTTGATGGAGGCTGATGAGGTTGCTGAAGCCTTCATCCAATTACATCAAAGTGGCAAAGTGAAGCATTTTGGCGTGTCCAACTTCACTCCCGCTCAGTTCAGCCTGCTGCAATCCCGTTTGCCATTTTTACTGGTGACTAATCAGGTGGAGATTTCACCGTTACATCAGTCCGCTATTTTGGATGGCACTCTGGATATGTGCCAGCAACAGCGGATCAAACCCATGGCCTGGTCTTGCCTAGGGGGCGGTCGCTTATTTAACGATCCAGAATTTCAGCCGTTACGTGATGAATTACAGATTATAGCCGAAGAAATTGGCGCAGATAATATTGAACAGGTGGTTTATGCCTGGGTAATGCGCCTACCGTCTTCACCGCTACCAATTATGGGCTCTGGCAAAATCGAACGGGTGGCCTCTGCCTGGAAATCGGTGTCACTAACGCTCAATCGCCAGCAGTGGTTCCGCATTCGCCGCGCCGCCTTGGGTTATGACGTGCCTTGATATCGACCCGTCTTCAATGGAATGCACCCCAAAAATTGGATAATCAATCGAGTAAGGTGCCGTTCAGGAGGATCGGGTTTATGGCGTACCGGATAAATTATTATGGGTATTGATATTCTGATGATATAGAGCGCGGTCAATCGGCTCTATTTCCCTCTGAAGAGGTATATTTCGAATATATAAAATAATATTTGCCCGATTACCTTCCCTGATATGTCGTGATTGCGTTTCTTCGAAATAAGCCATCATGTAAAAAGCATGAGTATTAACCAAAATCACTGATGCTGTTCTTGTTGTGCCGTAATTATCCACATCAGTTTGTTAATGGGTTATCTCTCTATCGGTCGGCGCATAAATACGGTTTTTACTTTGGTTCCTGTTAGCCTGCTCTAGATTAACCAATGTATTTTGCACGTTGGCTTTTATCGCTTGAGTGGGTAAATTAACCCTATTCAGGTCTTCCCCTGATAGGTTATTTTTCGGTAAATGATAGCGCTATTCAGCTTCACTATGGGTCTTGTAAAAATCGGCATACGCCTTATCGTGCGTGACCTGAGCATTATCCTGCGCCGGTTGAAAAGGCTCTGGGATGAGAGAAAATAATAGGCCATCCGCTGTCATTGATTGATTGTCGTATATCGTAATTTGAATCAGACGGATAGTGACTTCCGGTGTAATGCTAACTCATTAGCCACGCACTTTATCGTCTGGTGTCGAGAGGAGGGCATATAATCATTCCATATCCGCCGATCGGCAAAGAGCACAATAGTAAAAACGTTGACGGTAGAAAAATATTCCATCGATTGATATTTCATCTCAATTTACCCAGGGCTCAAAATCTACAAAGAAATGCTGACAGCAATGACAAAAATAGACAAATCCATTAACATTGGATGGCAGATCTCGTCAGAGTAGATCCAATTCCGTAGTAAATGATGGATCAATAGCCAAATATCATATCTAGCATAGCCGCCTTGAACATGGGCGGGGAATTGATCGAGGCACCCAGAATCCGGTCGGTTGACGGTAACGAAGTCGTTAATGATGTTACTCGCATAGGGTTAATCCTTTTGGGTTAAAGTTAACTAATTCTAAAGGATTTCTGGTAATTATTGCTATTAACCCGCTATCGGCGGTATATATACATTTGTATTTTTAATGTTAATTACCCAAAATAGACTGGACTCTGGGAGTTATGCTAGCACGCTAATTAAAAGGAGGGGCAATTGGAATCGACATTAGGATCTGATTTAGCACGATTAGTTCGCGTTTGGCGCGCTTTAATCGACCATCGATTAAAACCGTTGGAACTGACCCAAACACATTGGGTTACGCTCCATAACATTAGTCGGTTACCACCGGAGCAATCGCAGATTCAACTGGCAAAAGCGATTGGTATCGAGCAGCCATCATTGGTTCGTACGTTAGACCAACTTGAGGATAAGGGATTAATCACACGGCATACTTGTGCTAATGACCGCCGCGCTAAGCGGATAAAATTAACCAATGAGTCGTGTCCTATTATCAAAGAAGTTGATGACGTCATTAAAGCAACCCGAAAGGAAATCTTGGGGGGTATCTCAGAGGAGGAGATTATTTTGTTATCAGGTTTGATCGGTAAACTTGAACAGAATATTATTCAATTACAAAGTAAGTAAAAATAATAAAGTTCTATTATCTATTCACAGCAAAAGAAAACAAACCGAGGCTCGTCGTGTGAGCCTCGGTTTTTTTACGTCCGCAACTTAAATTAACGTGGGCTGACGGTGACGGTGCTACCGCTGCTGGCCAGCATGACGCGCTGACCAACACTGAAGCGGGTTGGGCCTTGTTTCTGAACCACCAAGATAGTGGTGCCATCGTCTTTACGGACTTCCAATTGCACGCCATCGGTACGATTCATTGCGCCCTGAACGCTCTGACCGGCAACGCCACCGGCGACTGCACCCGCTGCGGTTGCCAGGCTGCGGCCGCTGCCACCACCGACGGTATTCCCCAGGAATCCACCCAGAACGGCACCACCAATAGCACCCATTACGTTGGATTCATCACCGCCTTGAATAGTCACTGGACGCACAGAAACCAGAGTACCGTAAGTCACAGTCTGCACTTGCTTGGCTTGTGACGCGCTGAAAACATCACCTGACAGCGTGCTGTTGTTGGCACAGCCTGTCAATGTAACCGCCGCGATAGCAATGACGAGTAAAGGCTTGATCATAAAAACTCCTATTTAAAGTGCAAAACCGTTAAACGGTTCACGATACCCAACACAGCCAAATTTTAATAAATGGTTATGAGCATAACTAAAAGTATGGCTGACTCCGACAGTTATTCAACACGCTTCGGTAAGTTAGAGGGCAGCCTAACGTGTTTTTGTTCAACCAATATTAAACGGTGGTTTAAGTTTCTAAAAGAACCCATTGGTAAAAGAAAGTAATATCCATTTTTCTGTGATCGGTCTGGCAAAACTCAGGGAGTAAACAAGAACTGAACCGGTCGCAAGATACAATTGAAAAAGTACATCTTTTCATGGTGTTAATTCTAGTATTCTGGTGTAGTCACTGCATTGTTTTTTTCTATTGCACTCCCCGGAGGGAGATAAGGTTATCGCTATGAAATCAGGCCGTTTTATTGGAGTGATGTCGGGTACCAGTCTGGATGGGATCGATGTGGTTCTGGCTGCGATTAATGAACGGATAGTGGCGCAGCAGGCCTCGTTCAGTTATCCGATACCTTTGCAGTTAAAAAAAGATATTCTCGGCATGTGCCAAGGCCAAACAACCACGTTGTCTGCCGTTGGCAAACTGGATGCGCAATTAGGCACGTTATTCGCCGAAGCGGTCTTGGGTTTGATGAAGAAAACCGGCATCTCTGCTGAGGATGTGACGGCCATCGGTTGCCACGGCCAAACGGTATGGCATGAACCGCAGGGCGAACCGGGTTTTACTATGCAACTGGGTGATAACAACCGTATCGCGGCTATGACGAATATCACCACGGTGGGTGATTTCCGTCGCCGGGATATGGCCTACGGCGGGCAAGGTGCGCCGTTGGTTCCGGCATTTCATCAGGCGTTATTGGCTCACGCCACCGAGCGTCGTATGGTGCTGAATATTGGTGGTATCGCCAATTTGTCCATGTTGATTCCCGATGCACCAGTGAGAGGTTTTGACACCGGCCCCGGTAATATGCTGATGGATGCCTGGATCTGGCGTCATTGCTCGTTGCCCTATGATCGTGATGCCGCATGGGCGTTAACCGGCAAGGTAAATAAACCGTTGCTGCGGCAGATGCTCTCTGATGGCTACTTTGCTTTGCCCGCGCCGAAAAGCACCGGGCGCGAATATTTCAACGCCGGTTGGCTGGAACAGCAGCTAAAAGGTTTACCGCCGATTGCACCGCAGGATGTGCAGGCGACATTGGCGGAGTTGACTGCCGTGTCCATCGCCGAACAGGTACAGTTGGCGGGGGGTTGTGAGCGTTTGTTAGTGTGTGGCGGTGGGGCACGTAACCCGCTGTTGATGGCTCGCATGTCTGCCATGTTGCCGGGAACCGAAGTTTCGACCACCGACAGTTTTGGCGTCAGTGGCGACGATATGGAAGCCTTAGCCTTTGCCTGGCTGGCATTCCGCACGCTCTCCGGCCTGCCGGGGAATCTGCCATCGGTCACCGGAGCCTGTTGTGAGACGGTTTTGGGCGCAGTTTATCCCGTCTCGCCGCAGTGAGGGTGGTATGCTGTCAGAAAATCCGATAACCGGGAAAAGACGATGAAATCGGTGATGACTGCGGTTGCCGCTGTTAAAAAGGCTAAACCGGAGTCATTGAGATCCTGAGGCCGCAAAGGCACAATAATAACCCATAGAGTTTCAGCGCGTTACAGAGTGTATATGACTGAAAATAATGAATTTGATGTTGCAGATTTACGACGAGAATATACCCGCGGGGGGCTGCGCCGCCAAGATCTGACGGTCAATCCGCTGGATTTGTTCGAACGCTGGTTAAAACAAGCCTGTGAAGCCCGACTTGCCGATCCGACAGCCATGTGTGTCGCCACCGTTGATGCTGATGGCCAACCCTTCCAACGCATTGTGTTGTTGAAACATTTTGATGATGAAGGCATGGTGTTCTATACCAATCTTGGTAGCCGTAAAGCACAACAGTTAGCAGAAAATCCCCGGATCAGCCTATTGTTCCCTTGGCATATGCTGGATCGTCAGGTGATATTCCTGGGTCAAGCTGAACGTCTTTCTACTTTTGAGGTGCTCAAGTATTTCAATAGTCGACCGAAAGATAGCCAAATTGGTGCCTGGGTTTCCCAGCAATCCTCTCGTATATCCGCGCGCGGCATTCTGGAAAGCAAGTTTCTAGAGCTCAAACAAAAATTCCAACAGGGCGAAGTGCCGCTGCCGAGTTTTTGGGGGGGATTCCGTGTACGTTTCGATTCGGTTGAGTTTTGGCAGGGCGGTGAACATCGTTTGCATGACCGCTTTATTTATCAGCGTGAAGCTAATGCGTGGAAAATTGACCGTTTAGCGCCGTGATATCAATGAAATATTGAGGTTAAACCTAGCGCTCGTGCGGCGGGCGCTTTATTCTATACCTTTCCTTGAAGGCATCCGCAAGGGTGTCGCTTAGCGCGCAGGCATTAAGCCGCATAAACGTCAGCATTTCGCAACTGGGGTGTTTCCGTTTAACGTTAACCAGATAAATAGATTGTACAAGACAATGGAGTCGTTAATGACTAGCAGCAACCTGATTAAACAATTGCAAGAGCGGGGCCTCGTTGCCCAGGTTACGGATGAAGACGCGTTAGCAGAGAGACTGGCGCAAGGGCCAATTTCACTGTATTGCGGTTTCGATCCTACCGCAGACAGCTTGCATTTGGGTCATTTGGTTCCGTTGCTGTGCCTGAAACGTTTTCAGTTACAGGGTCACCGTCCGGTCGCGCTGGTGGGCGGCGCAACCGGGTTGATCGGCGATCCGAGCTTCAAAGCCACTGAGCGGAAACTGAATACCGCTGATACGGTCAATGAGTGGGTGGAAAAAATCCGCCATCAGGTTTCACCTTTCCTCGATTTTGACTGCAGAAATAACAGTGCCATTACCGCCAACAACTACGATTGGTTTGGCAACATGAATGTGCTGACATTCCTACGTGATATTGGTAAGCACTTCTCCGTTAATCAAATGATCAACAAAGAAGCGGTGAAGCAGCGTCTGAATCGTGATGACAGCGGGATTTCCTTCACTGAATTTTCATACAACCTATTGCAGGGTTATGATTTCGCCTGTCTGAATAAAGAGCACGGCGTTGAGTTGCAAATCGGTGGTTCCGATCAGTGGGGCAACATTACCTCGGGTATCGATCTGACCCGTCGTTTACACCAGCAGCAAGTGTTTGGTCTGACCGTTCCGCTGATCACCAAGGCTGACGGTACCAAATTCGGTAAAACCGAAGGTGGAGCCGTATGGTTGGATCCGAAAAAAACCAGCCCGTACAAGTTCTATCAGTTCTGGATTAATACCGCCGACGCCGATGTGTATCGCTTCCTGAAATTCTTCACCTTTATGAGTCTGGAAGATATCAACGCGCTGGAAGAAGAAGACCAGAACAGCGGTAAAGCACCACGTGCGCAGTATGTCTTGGCGGAAAAAGTTACCGGTATGGTACATGGTGAGGCGGGTTTGGCTGCGGCCAAACGTATTACCGATAGCCTGTTTTCCGGCCATTTGCACGAGATGACTGAAACCGATTTTGCCCAATTGGCACAAGATGGTATGCCTACCATTGAGTTAACCCGCGATGCTGATTTACAACAGGCGCTGGTCAATGCCGAGTTGGCTCCATCGCGTGGTCAGGCGCGCAAACTGATAGCTTCTAATGCAGTCACCATCAACGGTGAAAAACAGGCTGATCCGGAATATAGCTTTACCGATGCGGATCGCCTGTTTGGTCGCTTTAGTCTATTGCGTCGGGGTAAAAAACATTATTGCCTGGTCAGTTGGATCTAAAACGGTGTATTAAATAAGGGACATTAGGTCCCTTATTTAATGGTCAAGATAAACTGCGAATAACCTACGCAGTGATGATGGTGTTACTGAAAGGGCTGAGCAGCCCCTAACTTTTAGGCCGTAGCGATGAAAAATATTCTTTCCATTCAGTCCCACGTTGTTTTTGGTCACGCAGGCAATAGCGCTGCAGAATTTCCGATGCGTCGTATGGGCGTCAATGTTTGGCCGCTGAATACCGTTCAGTTTTCCAATCACACGCAATATGGCCATTGGACGGGTTGCGTTATGCCAGCCAGTCATCTTACCGAGATTGTGCAAGGGATCGCTGATATTGACCGTCTGAAAGACTGCGATGCGGTGCTGAGTGGCTATATTGGCTCACCCGAGCAGGGTGGGCATATTCTTGCTGCGGTAAAACGTGTGAAAGAAGCCAATCCTGACGCTTGGTATTTCTGCGATCCGGTGATGGGACATCCGGAAAAAGGCTGCATTGTCGCACCGGGTGTGGCGGAATTTTTCTGCCAACAGGCATTACCAGCCAGCGATATTATCGCGCCAAATTTGCTGGAGCTGGAAGAACTGGGTGGAACTCGGGTCGAGACGGTTGAGCAAGCGGTAACTGTGGCGCGTGAGTTGTGTGCCAAAGGGCCGAAAGTGGTCTTGGTGAAGCATTTAAGCCGCGCCGGTTATCATGCTGATTGTTTTGAGATGTTACTGGTTACCGCTGAAGATGCTTGGCATATCAGCCGTCCGTTAGTTGATTTTGGTGCACGCCAACCGGTTGGTGTGGGTGATTTGACCAGCGGTCTGTTATTAGTGAATTTGCTGAAGGGCAAGGCGTTGGATAAAGCGCTAGAACATGTGACGGCGGCGGTGTATGAAGTGATGCTGGCAACCCAGCGTATGGGCGAGTATGAACTGCAAGTGGTTGCTGCGCAGGACAAGATCGTCAATCCGACCTGTCATTTCACCGCAGTAAAACTGTAATACTCTTTTCCCGGCAATCGCGACAGTGGCCGATTGCCGGGCAGTCTTCAGTCAGAATATTTATTTCAAACCTTCCGCAACCAATGCGCCATCTACCGCAGGACGCGCCGCAACTCGATTTATGTAGGCCGTCAGGTTTTTATATTGTGGTAGATCGAACTGCATGGCTTTGGCCCAACCAAGAATAGTAAACAGATAGGCATCGGCTACGCTGAATTTGTCACCTAGCAGGAAGTGTTGTTGGCTTAACACACCATCGACATACATAAATTGCTGGTCTAAACGTTCACGGGCGATGATTTTATATTCGTCGGGAGTTTTCGGGTTGAATAATGGGCTGAACCCTTTATGTAACTCGGTGGCAATATAGTTCAACCATTCAATAGCGTGATAACGTGCCAGTGTACCGGCGGGGGCAATCAGATTACGGGATGGAACCTGGTCTGCCAAATATTGCACAATGGCTACGCCTTCAGTTAACAGGCTACCATCATCCAGCACCAATGCTGGAACCTGGCCTTTCGGATTGATGGCTAAGAAGTCATCGCCGTGTTCAGTTTTCTTTGTCGCCAAATCAACGCGTTCAACGCTGAAATCCAATCCGGTTTCACGTAGAACGATATGAGGTGAAAGGGAACAGGCGCCGGGCTTATAAAACAGTTTCATCAACGGACTCCTTAACAGTGCTAGAGGGAGACTAACGGAATTTATCCTGAGTCATACTAGGACAGTTGTGAAGGAAAATCAGCATCTTTTGCGGTGGGAATTATAATGTTCCGATAATCATGGTCATGATAATAGTTATAGTAGCGGAGGATATCCTCCGCTGCCTGATAAATGCGCCCAATCCGTAACAACCTGATCGGGAGATAAATTTAACGTGGTGGACGGCTGCTGATTGAAGAAGACCAGCTAAAAGTGGTAGTGCTCGGAGCGGTTTTTTTGGTTTTTTTCTCAGGGCGGTTGGCTTTTGCCACCAGCGCGCGGGCTTGCATGATTTTTTCGATGGCTTCGTCTTTAATTTTGTTCTGTTCTGAATTGGTTAACGCGCGACCCATGTTGATTCTGGCTCTGTCTAATTGGGTTTTAACATCGCGTTGTTCACTTGCGGTCATTTCTTTCACGGTCAGCTTTTTCATTTTCGTCGCCTTATTTTCATTTTCTCAATTAGTGTACAACCTTATTCATCAGGGCGATGTAAGAGATTGCGATCTCATCGACATTAATCTCAATCAAAGGCTGCTAATAGCCAAATAATGGTTGAATTTGTCGTTCAGCGCGCAAACTGAATCAGTGCAGAACCAGTCATGAACGATTACCGTAGATTTTGCTCGGGCAATAATTCACTCGTTGGATGGCTCGCTGGTTCGGGGCAAGAGGTCGATAATTCATTCAATCCTTGATGATCGTGGGTAAAAGTTATCTTGGGCGCACCATCACCCCGGGTGATCTTCAGAATGTAGATACTGTCAAAATCGTCATTTTCCCAATGAGGTATCTGCGAGAGATCGCCATTAAAGGTGGTCATCAATGTCCGCGCTATATTTATTATTTCGCGGTGCGCCCAGGAAATCAGTATCTTGGCATTGGCATATCTTTCACTGCTCAGGCGATGAATAAACCATTCGGTTTCAGACTGACCAAAGCGGGTGTTAATGGGCATATTGAAATGAATGGCGGTCGGTTCAATGGTCGCCAGTGGGCGGAGGTAATAGTAATAATTACCTAAGTCGGCTTTTTTTCGGGTGGGATTCGGGGCGAAAATAACGTCAGGTTTGCCAAATTTTTCTTTAATCACGCTGGGCAATGCCAGAGAACGATTTAAGCCCTGACAGTTTATTTGTCCAAAACCTTCGGCTGATTTTTCTGCGTGGCGGATAAATATCAGTGTTTGCTCACTACATTCCTCCCCTGGAGGACTCAGGCTCATGGCGGGGGATATCCAGCACAACGTGGCGGTAGAAAGTAGCAAAATAACAAATGAACGATGGCTAATCATAGCGGTAAGCTCCCTATTTCAGTGACATACAAGATGAAATAGAGATACACCGCGCCCCGTAGAATATCTACGGAGAACGGTGTTGAGGTAAGGGTTTTAAGGATTGATTAGCTAAACCAGATACCGTAGCCCCAAAGTACCACGGTCAGACCCAGTAACAACTCTAGCACCAATACGCCGATGGCCAGTGTGGAGCTGGAGAAGATAAAGCCTTCACTACGCTCGATATTCAGGAAAGTTGGAATACCGATATACATCAGATAAGCGGCGTAACAAAGACCGATGATACCGGCGAGTAGGCAAAGCCACAGTAGGGGATAGACCGCAACAATGCCGCTGAGAAACATCGGTGTTGCCGCATAGCCAGCAAACAAGGTACAACTTTGCCAGCTAGGGCGACTATCATAACGGCGCGCCATCCAGTGAATCACTTGCCCCATTAATGCCACGGCACCGAGAATCAGTAGATAGAAAATGATGGCGGAAAACAGCGCAGTCATGGGCGACAGCTTGACCGCCAGCCCCTCACTGAACGTCCAGCCAATGCGTGTGGTGCCAATATAGGCGCAAATCACCGGAATGGCTGCCATCAACAGCACGTGGTGGGAGTAAAAATGAGTCATACTCTCACTTTCACTTTTGATTTGTTTCATTTCCTGGCTGGGATGAACCAGAAGTCCCCAAACATGATTGACCATGAGATATCTCCTTGCCCGTCAATGACCGTCCGTTACGGACGGGTTAAACCGCGCTACCCTATCTTTCAACCAAACTGCTCATTCTGCGGTCATGATCACAGTATAGAGTATTCTTTCTGCACCGGCGTTTTCGCCAGAGCGACAGAAAAGATATTGACGATAATCGGTAGTGAATAAGCGATGTTATGCTTATTTTTGAGCGTATTTCTTTGCTGATTTAAGTTCTGCTTTGCATGATTTTCAGTATCTTGCCGAAGCTAATGGTTTTTTTCCCCACTTTCCGCATCCCTTTTTCGGGTAAATAACTGAACTTAACATATAACACCTGCCCACTTTCTTTCTGTTTACGGTCTAACTTATGTAAAGACTGATACAGTGCTTTAAGATCATCGGGGATACCGGCCGCATCGGTAATGAGGGTGCCAAAGGGTAAAAATTTCTGTGTCTGTTCTACCGTTGAGATTAACAAATAATTGAGCGGGAATAAGCCAGTAAAACGTTCTTTTGCCACGTATTTGGTGATTCCCATATAGATATCGGGTAGTTCGGTAATATGATTTTCGATGCCACTGGTTTCGTTATTCAATAGAAACTCAGTGATTTCGACCGAAGTGCCAATCAGTACGAGGGGTTTGGTTCCAGCACATTTCTCGGAAAAAACATATTCATTATTAGAATCTTTAATTGCTTTCTGTAACTCGCCGCGATCGACAATCAGACTATAATATTGACCCGCCTTAACCTCAGGAATAGGTTCTCGCCATAGATCAATTGTGGCTGAGGGCGCTTCAGTCATGCCGAGCAGAAGTAGTAAAGAGAACATGATTTTTTTCATTATTCATCCATCTCCATATGGTGCGTTATTAATGGCAGTTATGCTGATATATCCTTATTGACTCTTGGCATTTCTTATGGGCGAAATAATCACCTGAGTTTTTATCTGATTTTTAAATTAATATAATAAATATATAACTAAATAATATTTGCCTGGGAAATCATCCGAAGTTAATACGTTATATGAAAATAATCTGACCGGGTCATTAATGCAAGAAGTTGATTTTGTCGTTCAGCGCTACGGAGTGAAACCCGTTCTTCTAGCCACGGCGGTAATAATAATCACTTTAAAATCAGCATAAAACTGATAGGCGGCTATAGTTTAGCTTTAGCCTTGCACCGCAGAGTTGAGCCTGAAGTATAGAAATAGGCATAAAATTGTTTTATATGGGCCAAATGGGGATATCTTATCTCTATGGCACACTTAAATTAAGGATATTGCCGTATGGAGTTCAAAGACTACTATGCCACGATGGAGGTAGAACCAACGGCCTCCCAGAAAGAAATCAAAACGGCCTACCGTCGGCTGGCGCGTAAGTACCATCCTGATGTCAGTACCGAACCCGATGCCGAAAGCAAATTCAAGGAAGTTGCCGAGGCTTACGAAGTATTAAAAGACACTGAACGGCGCGACGAATACGACCAACTAAGATTACATCGCAATGATCCGAACTTTGGTCAACGCCGTGCAGCTTATGATGATAGCGGCGGCCAGTCGTGGAGCAGTACCGGTGGCGATGCCCACGACTTTTCTGATTTCTTCGAATCCTTTTTTGCACGCCGCGGCAACGCTACGCACCATTCATCTTATCAATCATCTCACGGTGTGCGTGGCCAGGATTTAGAGATGGAGATGCCGATCTTTTTAGAAGAAACGCTGACCGAACAAACGCGCTCGATTTCCTACAAAATACCGACTTACGATGACGTCGGGCGTCCGGTTGCAGAAACCAGCAAAACCCTGAAAGTGAAAATTCCCGCAGGCGTGGGAGATGGCGAACGTATTCGTTTGAAAGGGCAAGGCGCTCCGGGGATGGCTGGTGGTGCTAACGGCGATTTGTACCTGATTATTCGTATTGCCCCACATCCGTTATTTGATATTGATGGCCACAATTTGCAAATCGTGGTGCCGGTGGCACCGTGGGAAGCGGCGTTAGGCGCTAGCATTGAGATGCCAACGCTGACGGGTAAAATCACTTTGACTCTTCCACCAGGCAGCCAAAGTGGTCAGAAGTTGCGCATTAAAGGTAAGGGGTTGGTCGGCAAAAAAGGCACTGGAGATTTGTATGCCATCCTTAAAGTCGTGATGCCGCCGAAACCTGATGAGAAAGCCGGTGCGCTGTGGCGACAACTGTCCGAGCAGACCGCCTTTAATCCGCGAACGGGATGGGAGTAATGGTGTATGACTGAAATAGAAATGACCTACAGCGTCACTGAATTGTGTCAGACCACGGGCATTTTGCAGGATGAGTTAATTGAAGTGGTTGGGCTAGGGGTGATCGCGCCGTTAGAACCCTCTAATACATTATGGGTGTTTGATGCTGATGCTTTGCGTGATCTGCAACGTGCCTGGCGGCTGCGTAATGAACTGGATCTGGATTGGTCCGGTGTCGCGATGACATTGACGCTACTTGAGCAGGTTCAGCAGTTAAAAAAAGAGAATGAACAGTTGCGTTGCCGGCTTGAACGCTTCTTACACCTATCGTGACTTTGGCGGTGATATCGGCGAGGCATTGGTTTGTCAGGCTGGATGAACAGTCAAAAAAGCGTTGTAATTTTCATTATTATCAAGCTGTTATCATCATTAGACAATAGGATGATCACCATCGGCTATCAGCGTTTAATCGTAAAACCAAAGGCACCGGTCAGGTTGGTGCCTTTGGTGATTAACGATAAACTTTAGGTTTGATTTAAGCTGTCGTTACCGGGGGGATGTCTTGTTTATTGCTACCTAGATCCAATGTCATGCGGTGCAGTTTGGGTGCCGTCAGCATCATCAGAATGGCGATGATGGCGGTGACGATACCGATTTGCATAAACACATGGCTATAGATAGCCAGTGAAGCATGGGCATCATTGAGATCGCTAGGTACCGCAGTCAAGGCGGCTACTTTACCGGCAATCAGTGCTGCAGCGGCGGTGGTCAGGAACCATGAACCCATGATAAAGCCCATCAGACGCTGAGGAACCAATTGCGCCACCATGGCCAGACCCAGACCGGAAATCATCAATTCACCGATACTTTGCAGCGCGTAGCTCAAGATCAACCAGTTGACTGACACAATGCCGTGTTCATTGGCGAAACTTGCGCCCCACGGCAGAACCAGGAAAGCGGCGGAACACAGAATCATACCGAAAGCGAACTTATGCGGCATTGGTAGCTTGTCGCCCATCTTGTTATAGATTGCGGCCAGAATCGGGCTGGCAACCATAATCCAGAATGGGTTCAATGCCTGATACTGTTCTGGCTCGAATGCCAGACCAAAGATGCTGTGTTCAACATTATGAATCGCGAAGAAGTTCAGTGAGGTAGGCATCTGGCTATACAGCACGAAGAACACTACGGCTTCTAGCATTAACAGAAAAGCCACGATCATCTTGCGACGGGCAGTACCGTGCAGAGAGAAGGTTTCTTTGGCAAAGATAAAGATGATACCAGCAGAGACCAGCGCCAGTGCCCAGCGAGCAACAATCTGGTTATGCAACAGCCAGGTAGACAGGGTGACCAGCAACACGACACCGACCAAGACCATCAGCAACTTTTTAAACTGAAGCGGAGCAAAATCAGGTTTGGAACCTTGGTTTTTCACCCACTTACGGCAGAACCAGAAGTTGACCAGTGTGATCAACATACCCACTACACTCAGGGAGAATGCGACGCTCCAACCGTATTTTGCTGCCAGCCACGGTGTTGCCAACATAGAGAAGAATGAACCGATGTTGACGGACATATAGTACATGGTAAATGCACCGTCCAAACGTGGGTCATCTTTATTGTAGCAAGTCGACAGCAGGGATGATGGATTGGCTTTAAATAGACCGTTACCGACTGCAATGGTCGCCATACCAATATATACCCAGGTAATATCGTGCCCTGAATAAGCCACCATGGTGTAACCCACAGCCAGCGTCAGCGCACCCAAGACGATCACACGTTTTGCGCCGAGTACTTTATCTCCCAACCAGCCGCCGATGGCAACAAAGCCATAAACCAATGCGCTGAATGATGAGAACAAGGTGATAGAATCGGCTTCGCTCATCCCGAGCATTTTTACCAGATAAACGGCCATGATCCCTTGCAGGCCGTAGTAACCGAAACGTTCCCAAAGTTCGATAGAGAAGATCAGGTAAAACGCTTTCGGTTGTTTGAAAGCATTCATACTGATGCTTTCAGGTTCGTTGCTGTTGTTGTTTGCAGTTGTCACAGGGACCTCTAATTTTTACTACCGGCCATGAAATGACAGGAAATGGCAAAATGTGATGTGCGGAACGACATCCTTTTGCGTTGTTATAAGATGAATGGCGGCGGTTAATGTTCACTATCTTTGTCAATGAGACAAGCGCTTTGTAATACTCTGTTACATATAACTATGGCAGGGGAATAAACCGATGTTACAAATGTTATGCAGTATTAACGTTTATGTTTTTGCTGTTTCCCGATTTTTTATTTTGATTAAAAGCTGAGCGTATTTTATTTAGTGATATATTCTGCTATTTGCTTAATGAATGGTTCATCAGTTTGCCATGGAGTAAATGACCCGTTAATTATTGTGCATATAAAGACATTTCCATAATTATCCAAAATGGAGTGAATTGTTATGCAATCGCAACACCTGTACTTGATAATGAAGTGTGATCTATTTAGCAAAATTAGGTGAATTTTTGTCTTGCAAAGCACAACAAGATAAAAAATAGGTTAAATCTTATTTTTTATCGGATTCATGTTGCTGAAGGTCAGAGAAAGACTCGAAACATTGTGGCAATTTTTACCCGGTACCCGCTCGTCTCCTGTTTAGCTGAGTTATAGCGGCCTGCTTTGTCAGCCAGCCAATCTGGTCAACACGTTGGAAAAATCTGGAGCCTGAATTGGGGGGGATCTTTGATTAAGCAGAGAAATAATTTCGCAGGATTGATCACTGAAGGTGAGCGGATACGGGGGTGGAACAGTGCGCGAGTTTCTGTTTGTTTAGTGTACTGTAAAAACTCGGCCATCAGGCTGGGGAGAGACTCCCTTGTATGTCAACAAAGGTTCCAATAGGAGAGTGAATCTCTTAAACAGAGTTTGCACAACACTTTACTTACGCGTCGCGGCGGTGCCACCATCCCATCGCGTGAGAAATGATAAATCCGCTGCGATGACCACAGCGGATTCGAATAATCTTTGGTTAACCGTTAAGGCGCTGCTGAACATCTGACGATGCTTAGCACACGTGAAAGATTATTTCAATTCCAGTTCATTCATGGCTGCAATGCTGAAGCCGCCGTCAACATGCAGGATTTCACCGGAAACACCCGCAGCCAGATCGGAGCACAGGAAGGCTGCGGAGTTACCGACGTCTTCAGTGGTCACGGTACGGCGAATTGGGGTAACGGCTTCACAGTGTGCCAGCATTTTACGGAAATCTTTGATACCAGAAGCGGCCAGAGTCCGGATTGGACCGGCAGATATCCCGTTAACACGCACACCTTCTGGACCCATCGCGTTCGCCATGTAGCGCACGTTGGCTTCCAGAGAGGCTTTAGCCAGACCCATAACGTTGTAGTTAGGGATCGCACGTTCTGCACCCAAGTAAGACAGCGTCAGCAGGGCAGAATTAGGGTTCAACATTGAACGGCAGACTTTAGCCATGGCAACAAAGCTATAAGAGCTGATGTCGTGGGCGATATTGAAGCCTTCACGGGTCACCGCATTGACGTAATCACCATCTAACTGGTCAGCCGGGGCAAAACCAATTGAGTGAACGAAACCATCAAACTTCGGCCAGGTTTTTCCCAGTTCAGCAAACATGGCCTCGATGCTGGCATCTTCAGCCACATCGCAAGGCAGAATCAGGTTGGAACCCAACTCGGCCGCAAAGCCTTCAACGCGGGATTTTAATTTTTCGTTCTGATAGGTGAAAGCCAGTTCAGCCCCTTCACGATGCATTGCTTGTGCAATACCGTAGGCAATAGACAGTTTGCTGGCTACGCCAGTAATCAGAATGCGTTTGCCGGTTAGAAAACCCATAGCAGTAATCCTTGTGGTCATTGTTGCGTGCTTACGCGGGTGGCGACGATTAAAACATTCGTTAAAACATCGATTGATACCAGCGCGCGTTTTGCGTTAATAAACCGGGCGATTCTAGCACGCCCGGACAGAATATGGTGCTTTTCCACTGCTCCGAGCAGTAGGTTTGGCTAAAAACGTCCACCGTCTCGCCGCCATGCGTCGGCGGTAAGCGCTTCGCCAAAATGACTGGCGATCAGCCGCTTGGTTAAATCGTGCAGTGGAGCCGCTAACACTTCAGCCGTGCTACCACGTTCAACGACTTGACCTTCATGCATCACGATAACCTGATCGCTAATATGCTTCATCATCCCCAAATGCTGGGTAACGTAAATATACGCGATGCCATGTTTGTCCTGTAATTCCAGCATCAGATTGATAATTTGTGAGCGCATTGACATATCCAACGATGCCAGGGCTTCATCGGCAACAATCACTTTCGGCTGTAAAATGAGGGCGCGAGCCAAGGCGATACGCTGTTTTTGCCCAGAGGCAAGCATATGAGGGTAATAATTGGCGTGATCGGGTAACAACCCAACCTGGCGTAATGTCTGATAAATACGATGCTCGCGCGCATTGGCATCGAGATCGGTATTGAGTTTCAGTGGAGCATCCAATAATTGCCCGATACGTTGGCGCGGATTAAGTGAGGTGCTGGGATCCTGAAATATCATGCGAATCCGCTGACTACGATAGGCATAGTCACCATAGGTTAAACGGTGATTATCGATCAGTAATTCACCTTCAGTCGGTTCAACCATTCCTGACAACATTTTTGCTAGCGTCGATTTTCCCGAGCCATTCTCGCCAATAACGGCCAGCGTTTGGCCTTCCCGCAGGGTAAAACTGACGGATTTCACGGCTTCAACGTGTTGGCGGCGAAATAGGCCGGTACGATAACGAAAGGTTTTACTCAGGTTATGCACTTCAAGCAATGTTTCTGGCATTACTGTTCCTCCAGATTCAGCGGGAAGTGGCAAGCATAGGCATGGGTTTTGGTGATTCGTAGGCGCGGCGTTTCAATGCAGGTTTTCTGTGCATAAGGGCAGCGAGGCCCCAGACGGCAACCTACCGGCAGGTGTTCCAGTGATGGAATCGCCCCCGGTAAAGTGTTCAGGCGACTTTTATGGGGCAGGGAGCGACCAAAATCCGGCATGGCACGAATCAACGCTTGAGTATAAGGATGATGGGGTGTGGTCAGCAGTTCTTCACACACCGCGCTTTCTACCGTTTGACCGCAATACAATACATTAACCCGATCGGCCCATTTACTCATCATTTGTAAATCATGGCTGATCAACAAAATTGTGGTGTTATTGTTTTGGTTCAATCGTGCCAATAGGCGAAAAATTTGCGCCTGGGTAGTCGGTTCCATCGCGTTGGTGGGTTCATCGGCAATCAGCAGGCGTGGCTGATTGGCTAATGCGATGGCAATCATCACTTTCTGACACTCACCTTCGGTCAGCTCATAGGGATAGCTACCCATAATATCTTTATGGTCTTTGATGCCGACTCGGTGTAATAGCTCGATCGCTCGCCGTTTACGCCAGTGGAAACGCTGCCACCAGCGCCCTTTATAGGTCCAGCCTGGAATGGACTGAACTAGTTGTTTCCCAATGCTTTCCGAAGGATCCAGGCACGACTGGGGTTCCTGAAATATCATTGAGATATTGTGGCCAATCACTTTACGTCTCTGGCGTGGGGTTAGTTGTAGTAGATCGATATCATCGAAACGGAAACGGTCAGCAGTAATCCGCCAGTTGTCTTTACTCACACCACAGATAGCTTTGGCAATCAAACTCTTGCCAGAACCGGATTCACCGACCAACCCGCGCACTTCACCTTCTGTCAGGGTCATACTGACGCGGTCCACGGCTTTCACCAGACCTTCGGCAGTCATAAATTCAATAGTGAGATTGCGGATATCTAATAGTGGCATTATTCCACTCCCTCAATAATCGCCCGACGCATACCGTCCCCCAACAGATTGACCAATAGCACGCTAACCAGAATAGCCGATCCCGGTAACATCACGGTCCAAGGGGCGACATACACCAAATCCAGCGAATCCCCCAACATGGCACCCCATTCGGGGGACGGCAGTTGTGCGCCGAGATCGAGAAAACCCAGAGCGGCAATATCCAGAATTGCCATGGACAATGCGCGGGTGAACTCAGTCACCAGCACTGCTGCAATATTTGGCAAAATGGCATAAACCAGAATATGCAGCGTTGAGGCACCGTCCAGACGCGCCGCCACCACATACTCTTTATCCAGTTCATCATGTACTGCGCTATAAATGGTACGCACCATGCGCGGTAGTAACGCCAGCCACACCGCAAACATGGCGTGTTGCAGACTGGGGCCGACAAAAGCCACGACAATGATGGCCAATAATAATGACGGAATAGACAGTAAGGTATCTAAAATATGATTCAGAATGGCCGAACGTAAACCGTGGGTAATTCCGGCAAATACGCCAAGCACCAACCCACATAAAGCGGCAACAACGGTAACCAGCAGGGCGGAACCGAAGGTTGACGCCGTGCCGGTCAATAAACGGCTGAGGATATCACGCCCCAGATCATCAGTGCCGAGAAAGAAGGAGACATTGCCGTAGCGCGACCAAGATGGTGGCAACAGTTGGTAGCCGAGAAATTGCTGATCCAACGCATAGGGTGCCAGCATATTGCCAAACAGACACAACAGTATCAGGGCGATAACCCCATAAAAGCCGGTCATGGCTAAGGCATCTGAGTAAAAAATTCGCCAGGTATACAGCAGTGGACTTGGCATTTTCTTTTCACGATAGACATTATCGAAGGGCATACCATTCCTTATGCTTTAGCGGGCTCATCATCGCGCCCAATATATCCGACAATACGTTAATGACGATCACCAGTGTACCGACCACCATGACACCGGCAGAAATCGCGGCGTAGTCCTGTTGGCGTATGGCATTAATCAACCAGCGGCCCAGACCCGGCCAGCTGAATACCACTTCGGTAATCATCGCCAGCGTCAACATGGTGGAGAATTGCAAGCCCAGTTTGGGAATAATGGGTGGCAGCGCATTATGTAGAACGTGGCGGCGAATAATCATCAAACGTGACAGACCACGGGTGGCCGCAGCCTTAATATAATTCTGACTGATCACATCATCAGTACTGATGCGCATCAGGCGGATGACTTCGGTGGTTGGAGCCACGGCCAGTGCTGTAATCGGTAATATCATATGCTGCAACGCGCTAATAATCATTTCATGGCGATAAGGTGAATCTGACAGCCAGGCATCCACCAGCGCCAGCCCGGTAATGGGTTTGACCTGATAAAGTAGGTCGAAACGCCCGGAAACTGGCAACCAGCCAAGGTGTAGCGAAAAGAACAGCATCAACAGTAGTGCCAGCCAGAAGACCGGGATGGAGAAACCGAGTAATGCCAGAGTACTGATAGCGATATCAGGCCATTTGCCCCGCATCACTCCAGCGATAATCCCCAGAGGAATTCCGACGACTAAAGCCATACTGAATGCCAGAACGCACAGTTCCATGGTGGCGGGGAATGCTTCCCGTAGTTGTTCGCTAATGGGCTGGCCGTTAATGCTGGAAACGCCAAAATCCCATTGCATCAGGCTATTAAGATAGAAACGATAGGCGTCAAATAGCGCGGCACCACTTAACGGACCATGGGGCGTGAAATAACTTAGGCTAAAACTGACCAATGACAGCATAACCAGCGTGATAAGCAGTAATAGCAGGCGGCGCAGCGTAAAGATGATCATGGTTTTTTACCTTCATCGTTTTCACGGAAGACTCCGGCAAAGGAGGCGTTGCCGAAGGGACTGAGCACCAAGCCTTTAATATCGTAGCGGTAGGCCTGCAAGCGCAAAGAAGACGCTAACGGTAGCAAGGGGAGTTGTTGTTCCAAAATACGCTGTGCTTGTTGGTAGTATTCAATGCGTTCCGAAAGCTGTTGGGAACGTAGCGCTCTTTGCAATAGGGCATCAAACGCCGGGTCACACCAGTGAGCATAGTTGGTTTGAGAGCGGATGGCTGCGCAGCTCAATAACGGCCGGAAGAAACTGTCGGGGTCATTGCTGTCGGTGGACCAGCCAGTCAGCGTCAAATCATGATTCATCTCCATCAAACGAGCCTCCTGAAAGCGCCCCTCGACTGGCACAATATTCACGGTAATACCGACCTGTGCCAAATCCGCCTGAATCAATTCGGCTGTCTTTAATGGACTCGGGTTGTAAGATTGCGAGGCTGTGGGTACCCACAGATTGAGTTGCAACTGGGTAAGCCCAAGATTTCTGAGAATTTCTTTTGCTTTAGCCGGATTGTACTCAGAAACCTGCGCCTGATTATCATAAGCCCATGATGCACGAGGGAGAATCGAGGCCGCAGTTTCTGCCGTGCCATAATAAATAGATTGCATCAATCGCTGGTTATTAATCGATAACGCAACGGCCTGACGGACGCGTTCGTCGTTAAACGGCGGTTTACGGGTATTGAAGGCCAGATAGGCGACGTTCATACCTGGTCGCAGCGTTAGCCGCAAACGTGGGTCGTCGCGTAAAATCGATAGCTGACTCGCCGCTGGGTAGGCCAGTACGTCACATTCCCCGGTAAGCAGCTTGGACAAGCGACCAGTACCACCAGCGCCGAGATCGATGACCACCTGCGGCATGCGTGGTAAACCTTTCCAGTAATCGCTGTTACGCGAAAGACGGATGTATTGCCCAGAACGATACTCATTAAGCATAAATGGGCCGGTACCCACGGGTTCACGGTCAATTTGCTGCTGCTTGCCCGTCGCCGTGAGTTTATCGGCGTATTCAGCGGAAAGCACCGGCGCATAATGGGTTGCCATATGCCAGAGGAAAGAGGCATCGGGTGCTTTCAACCGGAATTCAACGGTGTAGTCGTCCAGTTTTTTGACGCTTTGTACCGCATCGGCAAATTGCAGGCTGTCAAAGTAGGGATAATCCCCACCATTGACATTGTGGTAGGGATGTTTTTGATCAAAAACTCGTTGAAAACTGAAGATAACATCGTCAGCGTTCATCATGCGCGTCGGTGTAAACCATCCAGTGGTCTGGAAAGGGACATCCTTGCGCAGTTGGAAACGGTAGGTTGCTCCGTTATCCAGTACCTGCCAGCTTTCAGCCAGTTCGGGCATAAGACGGTAAGTATAAGGATCAACATCCAGCAAACGATCATACAACTGTGCCGCCAGAGTATCGACGGTTAAACCGCCACTGGCCATTTGCGGATTGAATGTATTCAGTATGCCACTGACACAGTAGACAAAACCCCGCTGGCGGATATCCAACGGTGGTTTAACAGGGAGTTGTGCCAGCTGAGTTTGGGCCAGCGCCGGAGTCGCCAGGCAAATGAGTGACAGCAGCCAGATAAGTGAATCACGCATAAAACGCTTCAGCAGTAAGTAAGCCATGGGTTTAGTGTACCGTAATCTGGGTATCCCCCCAATCCATTGAGCAAAACATCTGTGCTATATGCGCGTCATTGCTGAAATTATGTGCGTTAGTTGAAGAGATCGCCTGAAAAATGCGCAGGCCTACGCAGAATTAACGCCATTGATACTTTATAACAGATTTACCCAGTCGCCTTGATTGGGCGAAAACAGCTTACGCACTGCAGAAAAAATGGGAGTATGGAGGATTAAGGCACTCACCTAAGATCAGCAAATAATGCAAGTCTATTAATAGATAGTCACGGAATTATTGGGTGAATGAGAAAAATTCTCAACAAAAGTATTTACAACTGCTACTGATAACCATTATCATTGCTTCGCTCTTCAGGAAGAGGCTAGGCAGTAAGGGGCTTCTGAACGAAAGGCACGACATTGCTCACATTGCTTCCAGTGTTTTTTTTAAGCCAGCTCGGGTGCTGGCTTTTTTTTTGTCTATAACCTGTCTTTTGTACTTAATCCCGTTAGTTATACGCTCACTTTATATTAAGCATTCGCTTTCGGCTTTCATCAAAAAATGATTTATTTCTATGTTTCCAATCCGTTGTATTCTTTATGTGAATAAACAAGACATTCGACTCCGAGATCTTATAAATAAAGGGAGTTGCAATATTATATCTGGGAGGTAATGATGCTTTTTCTTACTAGAAGATTGATTGTCTGCGTTGTATATTTATTTTTAATAAACATGAATGCTTCTCTGGCAAACCCTCCACAAACGGTGTGGCGAGTTGATACCCGGGACTTTGGTGAAGTATTTCGCTACGGGTTCAGTTCGC
The DNA here is from genome assembly GCF_000754815.1 of Yersinia ruckeri ATCC 29473. Taxonomy (GTDB): domain Bacteria; phylum Pseudomonadota; class Gammaproteobacteria; order Enterobacterales; family Enterobacteriaceae; genus Yersinia; species Yersinia ruckeri. The sequence continues at coordinate 2,656,737 of NZ_KN150747.1, read as the reverse complement.
TGGGGAATAATGATTCGGTATTGGAACATCTTAGCGGTAGCAGTTGTCGTTCCACCGATAGTGCCGACGGGGATACAGCATTTATATCTACGACCTCCAGTTATGAGTTTGCGCTGAATTATGCGGAGCGAGTTCTTCGGCGAATTAATGAATCTGGGATTGCGGATACAACAGTCTATATTTATCAAATTCGTGCCACGGATAATATGTATAGTGCGGAGCAATCACTTGAGCATCTACTACATGGTAACGTGTCTGAGAATAATGATGAAGCCCGGCGAATCCTACGTTTCGCACCTTATTTGTCCGAATGGATGACTCACCGTAGAATAGCGGCTGAACAGATTGAGTTTGCTACACCTGTACATTTCGTTCGCGGTGGTATCCGTAATGATGGTCACATACCCAACAGCCGGTTTGTTCGTAAGAATACGCAAGGAAATCCAGGTCCTTACCGTAATGTATTACGTGAGCATCCGTACTACCGTGCCGCGCAAACCTGGATGTTAAGAGCTGGCGTAGGGCCCATGATCAGTGCCTGTTTTGGCATTAACAATCCGCGTCGTGTCACCAGTAATGAGTTATATCCCGCCGGGCGTTCCGGGCGCAGTATCGCGCCTTTCAGTAGCACGGGTATTCTTGATGGAATGTTTCGACTCGTTATTTTTCTGATGTAATATTTCTATCTATTCGATGAGGCATACATGAAAATTATCAGTTTGATACTCACGTTATTAATGAGTCAGTCGGTCGCCGCTAATAGTGGTGATTTATTGTCACAATGCAATATCGATGGTGGCAAAATGTTATATGATCGTAAAATAAAAAACTTCAACGCTTCTATTATGTGGCGACCAAACAGTAACCCAAAAAATTCAATAAATATAAATGTTGATGATTCATGGTACGGTACGCTTGCTGAAGATGGCAGTAACGGTAATTCTTCTTTGGGTTTATCCAGTTTTGCTCAGGCAGCTTATTTAATTAATATGCCGGTTAATGTCTGCGTCAAAGGTAAATATTTACGTGGAATCGAAGGCGTTTAATAATGAGTTACCGTCAGGATGTCATCTGCATCTGAAATCATCAGGTGCAGATGGATAGTGTATGATTGCTGCTCTTCTTGCGGGTTATTTTTCATCTGATTCAGAAAATAAAATCGCGTGTTTTTTTAACATTCCCCGCAACTGATGGTAAGTTAGACCTAATAATTCCGCGGCTTTGCGTTGATTAAATCGCGCTTGTGCCAGCGCCGTTTTTATCAATTTATTTTCGCTATCATATAGCCAGTGTTTTAAATCAATGGGCAGTGTGGGCATGACCGATGCCTCTGTTTCAACTGGATGCTCAAACCCTTGGCTTTGCTCTGAGCTAAAGGGATTGATAATAATATTATCCAGCGGTTACTGATTATCCCCATGACGATAGACCGAGCGTTCAACCACGTTTTTAAGTTCTCTGACATTGCCCGGCCAGTGATAACCTAAAAGCTGGTTTTTTGCCTGAGCGGTGAAGCCGGGGAATAATGCCAGACCTAATTCGCGGCACATCTGCATGGCAAAATGTTCGGCCAGTAACATGATATCTTGTTGACGGTGACGCAACGGCGGCAATTGCACCACATCAAATGCCAAACGATCGAGCAAATCGGCGCGGAATTTCCCCTCGGCGGCCAGGGCTGGCAGGTTGTCATTGGTAGCGCAGACTAATCGGACATCTACTTGTAATGGCTGACTGCCGCCGACCCGTTCAAGGTGACCGTACTCAATGACCCGCAGCAATTTCTCTTGTACTAACATCGGCGCAGTAGCCAGTTCATCGAGAAATAAGGTTCCACCATCGGCTCGTTCAAAACGGCCCAGATGGCGTTTTTGTGCGCCAGTGAAGGCACCCGCCTCGTGACCGAATAGTTCAGAATCCAACAAATTCTCGTTAAGGGCGGCGCAATTAAGGGAAATAAACGGACCCTGCCAGCGGTCAGAGAGATAATGCAAACGGTGTGCAATCAGTTCCTTACCGGTTCCGCGCTCGCCAATTACCAACACGGGTTTATTGAGTTTGGCCAATCCAGAGACTTGTTCTAGCACTTCGATAAAGGCGTTTGCTTCACCCAACAGGTTTTCAAGTTGCTCGCTCATGATGAAATTCGCCAATAATTGGTTAAAGTCATCACTTTACCTTTTGTGGCAGAATTAGCAATAAAGTATTTTTGTTTTATTTTTCATGCTGATAGCGATATTTACACCATTGGCACGACTTTTGATATATCTATAGCCTGAGCTGTATCTGTACCGGTGAGAGATGACTCACCTGGCAACCGGCGTCAAACGTCGCCAAATGATTAAGAGGATGTGAATAATGGGTATTTTTTCTCGTTTTGCCGATATCGTGAATGCCAACATTAATACACTGTTGGATAAAGCCGAAGATCCGCAAAAACTGGTGCGCCTGATGATTCAGGAAATGGAAGATACGCTGGTGGAGATTCGTTCTACTTCGGCTCGAGCGTTGGCGGAAAAGAAACAGTTACTGCGTCGCGTTGAACTGGTTGAAAGTCAGGTAGCCGAATGGCAAGAAAAAGCGGAACTGGCACTGCGTAAAGATAAAGAAGATTTGGCTCGAGCCGCATTGATTGAAAAACAAAAAGTGGCGTCATTGATCGAAACACTGAAACAGGAAGTGGTCACTGTAGATGAAACGCTGGATCGCATGAAGCAGGAAATTGGCGAGTTGGAAAGCAAACTGACAGAAACCCGAGCGCGCCAGCAGGCATTGACTCTACGCCATCAAGCCGCCGCTTCTTCTCGCGATGTACGCCGTCAGTTAGATAGCGGTAAACTTGATGAAGCTATGGCACGGTTCGAGCAGTTTGAACGTCGTATCGATCATATGGAAGCCGAAGCTGAAACTGTCAGTTTTGGCAAAAAGAAAACATTGGAACAAGAGTTTGCCGAATTGAAAACCGATGATGAAATTAGCCGTCAGTTGGCCGCCATGAAAGCCAAAATGAATGCATCACAGTGATTGGCAATAGGCTGCTGTCGTTAGAGATAGCGGCCGATAACGGCGAAAAGAAACTCGCAAACAAGAATAAATAAGGAAAAAGAATGAGTATCCTGTTTTTAGCCATCCCGCTAACCATATTCGTCCTGTTTGTTGCACCGATCTGGCTGTGGCTGCATTACAGTCATCGCCAGCAAACAGGCACGCAGCTCAGCCATCAGGAAATGCAACGTCTGGTGCAATTGACCGATGATGCCCGCCGGATGCGTGACCGGATTCAGGCATTGGAAGACATTCTGGATGCAGAACACCCGAACTGGAGGCAGTCATAATGGCGAGTCTGTTCAGTGGTAAAAAATTGTATCGGGTGCCGGAAGAAGGGATGGTGAAAGGCGTCTGCGCCGGTCTGGCGCATTATCTGGATATTCCGGTTAAATTGGTGCGAATTATTGCCGTGTTATCGCTGTTTTTCGGGCTGTTTGTGTTCACTATTGTGGCTTATGTGGTATTGACCTATATGCTGGAGCCGGCACCGTCTAACAGTTTTATAGATGACGAGCATGAAACGCCGCGCCAATTGCTGGATAAACTGAATGATGAATTAAGCCGCGGTGAGCAGCGAGTGCGGCAGATTGAGCGTTACGTTACCTCGGAAACTTTTGGCGTGCGTAGCCGGTTCCGTCAGCTATAACATGCTCGACTCGCTCCGTTCAACATAGGGGCATGACGAAAAACCCCCTGCCGGAGGGCATAAATGATGAAAAAAAATATCGCCGCTCATCGGTCAGGTACTCTATTTAGCACCTTGATAAAAGTGATTATCACTAGCGCCTTAAACTACGGGTCAGCAGGCGTGATCAGTTGGCTATTGAGAAGTGTAAGTCGTAAACCACTGCGTTGGGTATTAGCCATATTGCTGGAACCTTTGCTACGACGTGGTTTCGGCGTGGTTTTTGGCCGCTTTGCGAAGGAAAAGCATGAAACGACTGCAAAATGAGATTAGCGCTTTAGTTAACCGTGGGGTTGATCGTCACCTGCGGCTGGCGGTTACAGGTCTGAGCCGGAGCGGAAAAACCGCGTTTATTACGGCCTTGGTCAATCAACTGTTACATGTTCACAGCGGGGCTCGTTTACCGCTGTTTTCTGCTGTGCGTGACGAGCGTTTGTTGGGCGTAAAACGGGTTCCACAGCGGGATCTCGGTATTCAGCGTTTCAGATATGATGAAGGTTTGGCGGCGCTGTACGGTTCGCCGCCAAGCTGGCCAACACCGACCCGGGGCGTCAGTGAAATTCGTTTGGCGCTACGTTATCGATCCAACGATTCGGTGTTACGCCACTTTAAAGAAACCTCGACGCTATATCTGGAAATCGTCGATTATCCCGGTGAATGGCTGCTGGATTTGCCGATGCTAGAACAGGATTATCTGGAATGGTCGCGGCAGATGAGCGGTTTGTTACAGGGTAACAGAGCTGAATGGGCTAAACCGTGGTTAGCGCTATGTAAACATTGTGATCCGCTGGCTCCGGCAGACGAAAGTCAGTTGGCGGCTATTTCTCAGGCCTATACCGATTACTTGCTGCGATGCAAAGCAGAAGGGCTGCATTTTATACAACCGGGTCGCTTTGTTTTGCCAGGCGATATGGCCGGTGCGCCAGCGTTGCAGTTTTTCCCATGGCCGGACATCACTGGCGTGGGTGAATCACGTTTGGCGCAGGCCGATAAACACAGCAATATTGCTATGCTGCGAGCTAGATTTAATTATTACTGCCAGTCGATCGTGAAAGGATTCTATAAAGAACACTTTGTTCGTTTTGATCGGCAAATCGTGTTGGTAGATTGCCTGCAACCGTTGAATAGCGGCCCACAGGCGTTCAATGATATGCGTTTGGCACTGACCCAACTGATGCAAAGTTTTCATTATGGTAAACGCACTCTGTTTCGCCGATTATTCTCTCCATGTATTGATAAGTTGATGTTTGCCGCAACCAAAGCCGATCATGTTACCGCCGATCAGCATGCCAATTTGGTGTCGCTGTTACAGCAACTGGTGCAGGAAGCCTGGCAAAATGCGGCTTTTGAAGGCATTAGTATGGATTGTGTTGGGCTGGCCTCGGTGCAAGCAACCGAGAGTGGGATAGTCGATCATCACGGTCAGCGTATTCCGGCGCTGAAAGGGCATCGTCTTGAAGATGGCGCGCCCTTGACCGTGTTCCCTGGCGATGTACCGGCACGTTTGCCCGGTCCTGCATTTTGGCAGCAACAGGGTTTTCATTTTGATCAATTCCGTCCGCAGGCAGTACATATTGACAGTCCGTTGCCTCATATTCGTCTGGATGCGGCCATGGAGTTTCTATTGGGAGATAAGTTGCGATGAGTGAGTCATTGAAACCACGGATAGATTTTCAAAAGCCATTGCAGCCGATTGAAGAACCAACGCTAAAAGCCGCGCAGACTTTTAGTGGATCCGCGGCGGAGCATTTTCTACCGGTTGACCCTGTGCAGGAAGCTGATGATATAGAAGGGCGTGCCGAAGGCATGATCAATGCGGCACTCAAACCGAAACGCAGCCTATGGCGTAAAATGGTCATCGCTGGTTTTATGTTATTTGGCGTTAGCGTGGTGGCGCAATCGGTACAGTGGGTTAATCAGGCATGGCAACAACAGGACTGGATTGCGTTGGGCAGCACGGTGGCTGGCGGTTTGATCGTGTTTGCCGGTGTCGGATCGGTTGTCACCGAATGGCGACGCCTGTATCGCCTGCGTCAGCGTGCTGAAGAGCGTGATGTGGCGCGCGAATTATTAGTTAGCCACGGTTTGGGGCAAGGGCGAGATTTTTGTGAAAAACTGGCTCGACAGGCAGGTTTGGATCACGGACATCCGGCCTTACAGCGTTGGCAGGCTTCATTACATGAAACCCATAATGACCGTGAAGTCGTTGAGCTGTATGCCAAATTGGTTCAGCCAGCCTTGGATAATCAGGCACGGGCGGAAATCAGTCGCTATGCCGCAGAGTCAGCGTTAATGATCGCTGTCAGTCCGTTAGCATTGGTGGATATGGCCTTTATTGCTTGGCGTAATATTCGCCTGATTAATCGAATCGCTGCATTGTATGGCATTGAGCTGGGATATTTCAGCCGCTTGCGGCTGTTCCGTTTGGTATTACTGAATATTGCCTTTGCCGGTGCATCCGAATTGGTGCGAGAGGTGGGAATGGACTGGCTGTCGCAGGATCTGGCCGCGCGGTTGTCGGCGCGTGCCGCTCAGGGGATCGGTGCAGGTTTGTTGACTGCGCGGTTAGGGATTAAAGCAATGGAGTTGTGCCGCCCATTACCGTGGCTGAGTGATGATAAACCAAAACTTGGCGATTTTCGCCGTCAGTTGGTTGCTCAATTGAAAAGCACGCTACCGAAGAAGGATAATATGAACTGAGTCTTACTTTAGACGAGGATCAAAACTGAACGTCAGTGGATTGATGCTTTTCAGGCACGAGGCGAAATCGCGGTGTTTAGGATTCACCAGCATATTTCTTTCCAAAGGGACTAACGTGGATGGTACCAGCAGACCGACAGATGATACTGAACCAATCCATTCGGTGCCGATGTCCATGGTGGCCACGGGGGTGGGGTCATCTCGCCATCCACGTGGCCAATCTTGCTGTTGCAGTACCATAATTGCATTATCGGGAATGGTTATCTGAAATAGATTAAAATCGTTCAGCGTCGCGCTATCTTCTACATGCACCAGTGTTTCGAGCATCGCCAGAGAAACGCTACTGGCCAGATAAATCGCCGCATGGCCTTTATGATTCCAGCGGCCACCATAGGTTTCTGCGCCATATCCGGTCCAGGCCGTTGCCAGGTAACGGTTGTGAACTATCCGGTAGAGCATCACAAATGACATCCTGTCACGAAAAGACCCCATGTTCGAGACGACCAATCAGGTCGCAGATTTCCAACGCACCGGTTTCGGTTTCCAGCAGTGAATCGGGCGTTCGATTACCCAGCCCTTTGACCGGCATCGACATCCATGCGGTTGCTTTGGTGCGGTCACCACCGAACAAATCTACCGCCGCATCCATAACCCGGACAAACCGTGCAATACGTTCGCTTTCTTCCGGGGTAAAACGCCCATCATGGGTACGACGGCGCGTCAGACTGCGGCTCGGAATGCCCGTAGCGCGTAATATTTCAGATTTAGGCATATCAGCCCATAAATGTATAGTGTCGATCACATCCACAGTAAATCCCAGTTTTATGCTGTCCACCAAAGCGGTGCCACGACTGGCGGGTAGACCAATCTCACGCCATAGTGCGCTGACTTTGGCCATCGGGCTTGGGTGATAAGTTCTCATGGGACCTCCTCGGTCATCTGGCTACCTTCACTATAGCCAATTGGCGTATTGATTGCAAAGTGTCACCTATGCTTGACGAAGATTGAGCGGCTATCAATATATTACAATCATCTGAATAATTGCCTTTTAGGGTAATATCTCCCCGAGAATCCGAGTAAATAGCGGAGATGATACCTTTTAAGCACATTGTAAAAAGATAAATACGCGAAAAAAGCCGATTCCTGTCAACTTTTACTGACAGATTACTTCATCAGTGTCGAGGGACAGGGTATGATCACTTTCTGTCATCCCGCACAGCAAAGATAAGGTTAATACTGATGCGTTTGGAAGTGTTTTGCGAAGACCGGATAGGTCTTACCAGAGAGTTGCTTGATCTCCTGGTGTTACGCGGCATTGATTTACGGGGGATTGAAATTGATCCTATCGGCCGTATTTACCTGAATTTCACTCATGTAGATTTCACCGTTTTCCAAGCGCTGATGGCAGAAATTCGGCGTATCACTGGCGTCATTGATGTACGCACCGTTTCCTTTATGCCTTCGGAGCGAGAGCATCGGGCGTTGCGCGCGTTGCTTGAATCAATGCCGGAGCCGGTATTTTCGATTGATCTCAAAGGGAATATTGAACTCTCTAATCCGTCAGCCCGTCAGCTTTTTTCCCTCAACGAAGATAAGATCCGCACTAAAAATCTGGGGACATTAATCGGCGGGCATCATTTCGGTCATGGGTTCGAAAATGAAAAGAATCTGCCGCGCACTGAACGGATATTGATACAGAGTCAGGATTATCTGATGGAGGTCACCCCGGTACAACTTGCGGATGAAAATCAGCAAAATCAGACGGTAGGCGCGGTAGTCACGCTGAAGTCAACAGCGCGTATGGGCCAGCAACTACAAACACTGTCAGTCAATGATGATAGCGAATTCAGGCAGATAGTCGCGGTGAGCAGCAAAATGCACCAAGTATTGGAGCTGGCGCGTAAGGTGGCGATGCTGGATGCCCCATTATTATTGATTGGCGATACTGGAACCGGCAAGGATTTGTTGGCCAGAGCCTGTCATCTGCGCAGCTCGCGCGGGAAAAAACCTTTCCTCGGGCTGAATTGTGCCTCATTGCCCGACGATGTGGTAGAAAGTGAACTGTTTGGCTATGCACCAGGGGCATATCCCAATGCTGTAGAAGGCAAAAAAGGCTTCTTTGAGCAGGCAAACGGCGGGTCGGTGTTGTTGGACGAGATCGGTGAAATGTCGCCACGGATGCAGATCAAACTGCTGCGTTTCCTGAATGACGGTACCTTCCGACGGGTCGGCGAAGAACACGAGGTTCATGTCGATGTGCGAGTGATCTGCGCGACACAAAAGAACCTGATTGAGTTAGTGCAACGTGGTGAATTCCGGGAAGATCTTTATTATCGTTTGAATGTATTGACCATTACGTTGCCACCATTGCGTGAGCGGCCGGCGGATATTATGCCGTTGGTTGAGCTGTTTGTTGCCCGCTTCTCGGACGAGCAGGGTATGCCGCGACCCAAGTTGTCGCCGGAACTGAATGGATTCCTGACGCGCTATGGCTGGCCGGGCAATGTGCGCCAATTGAAAAATGCCATTTATCGGGCATTAACCCAGTTGGAGGGCGGGGAGTTACGCCCGCAGGATATTGTTTTGCCTGAGTTCGAGGTGGAAATGTCATTGGGCGATGAAGTATTGGATGGTTCGCTGGATGATATCAGTAAGCGTTTTGAACGCTCAGTATTGACCCGTTTATACCGTAATTATCCGAGCACGCGAAAATTGGCCAAACGTTTGGGGGTTTCTCATACAGCGATAGCCAACAAACTGCGTGAGTATGGATTAAGCGGTAACCGCCGTCCGGCCGCGGATGAGAGTGAAGAAAGTGGGAAAGGAGAGTCAATCAATAACGGCTGACAATGTCAGCCGTTTCATTATACCAACAACACAATTATTTCAGCGCTGATAGTGCGGCATCGTAATTCGGCTCGGAGGTGATTTCATTCACCAACTCGCTGTAAATAACGTTGTTATCAACATCCAGCACGACCACGGCACGCGCTGTCAATTCGGCCAGAGGGCCCTCGGCAATTTCAACGCCATAGGCTTGTTTGAAATCACCACTACGTAAAGTAGACAGGGTGACTACGTTGCTCAGGCCTTCTGCGCCGCAGAAGCGCGACTGGGCAAATGGCAAATCGGCGGAGATACAAAGCACGACGGTGTTTTCAAGCTCGCCAGCCAATTGGTTGAATTTACGTACCGAAGTGGCACATACGCCAGTATCGATACTTGGGAAGATATTCAGAACTTTGCGTTTACCCGCAAAGTCACTTAATGAAACGGCAGAAAGATCTTTGGCAACCAAAGTGAAAACTTGAGCTTTTTCACCAGCTTGTGGCAATTTACCTGCTACGGCAACGGGGTTGCCTTGAAAATGTACGGTCTGTGTCATTTTAGATTCCTTTACAGATATGTAACACGGCTTTTAGTTTAAGGTAACAATAGGTCATTGGATATAAGAAATTGTCTAAACAATTGTATATATTAATGAGTTAGCTTGTTAATCCTTAGTTCCTGCGATCACATTGCCACGGAGCCACTATGAGAACGATGCATTTTTACCCAGAATCCTGGCCATTGCACACCGCTTTTGTCATTTCCCGTGGCAGTCGCACCGAAGCCAAAGTTGTGGTAGTGGAATTGGAAGAAAACGGTGTGTGTGGCATCGGTGAATGTACGCCTTATCCTCGTTACGGTGAAAGTGAATCTTCGGTGATGGCGCAACTGGCATGGGTGGCTAAAGTCGTTGAAGGCGGTCTTTCGCGTGACGCGTTACAAGTGTTGCTGCCTGCGGGTGCAGCCCGCAATGCGCTAGATTCTGCTTTGTGGCAGCTCGAGTGTGCCATGGCACGACAGAGCTTGTGGCAACGTAGTGAGATCGATGAACCAACAGACATTTCGATGGCTCAAACCGTCAGTATCGGCACACCAGAAGCGATGGCTTACCATGCGTGCTTATTGGCGCAGCAGGGAGCCAAGTTACTGAAAATAAAGCTGGATGATCATCTGATCGCCGAGCGGTTGGTGGCTATTCGTACCGCGGTGCCTGAGATCACATTGATTGTCGATGCTAATGAATCCTGGCAACCAGAGGGTTTGGCGGGGCGTTGTCAACTGTTGGCCGATCTCGGTGTGGCGATGTTGGAACAACCGTTACCCGCGGGTAAAGATGAAACCTTACTGAATTTTATCCATCCGTTGCCGATCTGTGCTGATGAAAGCTGCCATACCCGCGCCGATTTACCGAGGCTAGTCAACCGTTACGAAATGGTGAATATCAAACTGGATAAAAGCGGTGGTTTAACCGAGGCTTTACTGCTGGCGAAGGAAGCCCGCCAGTTAGGTTTTGATATCATGCTGGGTTGTATGCTGTGTACTTCCCGCGCCATTCGTGCGGCATTGCCGTTGGCACCCGCAGCTCGATTTATCGATCTGGATGGCCCCACCTGGCTGACCAGAGATGTCGCGGACGGGCTGAACTTCTCCTGCGGTGCAATCAATCAACTGGCCAGTTAATCACGGAAAACTAGGGTTTGGTTAGCAGAGCAACCATTCCCGCCAGATAGCATTCGCTGGCGGCATCAGCGGAAATGGGTGGGAGCTCAGCAGTAATACAAGGTAACTGAATATCGGCGCACCAACTGCCAAATGACCCTGGCGTGGCATAACCGACGCTGGTTAATAGTGGCAAGTCAAATTGTTCGGATAGCCAGTGACCGAGTGGAGAACTGTCTGGATCTTCAATACAGGCTAAGGGTTCGTGGAAAGAAACCACCCAGTTGGGCGCCAATTCCTCAATGATCTGGCATAAGGCTTTGGTTTCGGATTCTGAACCGGCTTCATTTCCCGTTGATAACAATACGTCGCGCTCGGTTGCTACACTGTTCCAGCGGTATACCGTCTCACCCGATTGCCAGTTTTTGGCAGGGAAATTACGATTAAGATCGACACCATTCGCATTGGCTCGCAATCCTAACTGACAACCATCTGGATTGACCGCCAGTATCACGTGGTGGCGCAATTGTGCAGGCGAGATACTGCGCAGCGCGCAGGACAGCGTAATCACAGCGGCGGTTTCATCACCATGGGTGCCAGCGATAATCAGCCCGGTGTCTGCGCCTGGAGATTGAGCGGGAAAATAGAGGAGCGGCGCACCTAAGAATGAACTGCCGTATAATTTTCCAAGTGGCGGTAAATGACCGCGCTGTGGGCGAGGGCGAAGCTGTGTCATGGTGGCTCTTTTCCGTGTAACGTTTCTATAGTGAGACTTTGACGAAACTAGCACTTAACGCGACCTGATACAAATGGCGCACCGGGCTAATCCTGCCATTGGGTGATCAACATGGCTGAGCGTTTGGCACATTAATCATCGTGATGCTTTTCGCCATAATATTGTGCCAGCTCGCTATTAGCTATTGAAATATAATAATTAATAGATTTGAAAATAACGATCGGTTAAGTTTATTAAGTCTATAGCCAGCCTGACAGGTTCCCTTCATCGAGTTGGCAGGTGGATGGCCGGTCATAACCCATAAATTGTGGCCTATTCATAGCATGGAAAAACAACGATAAGGTTACCAATTATGCAATATTTTCGTTATGCATTATGTGCAGCCGTGGTCGCGGCATCCCTTGGCGTAGCCAATGCTGCAGATGTGCCGCTGGGCACGCCATTAGCGGATAAACAGGAAATTGTTCGGCATATTAAAGACGAACCGGCTTCACTTGACCCGATTAAAGCGGTTGGCCTGCCGGAAGCCCAAGTGGCACGGGATCTGTTTGAAGGACTGGTTAATCAAGACGCTAACGGTAAAGTGATCCCTGGCGTCGCAGAGAAGTGGCAAAGTGCCGATAACCAGACCTGGTTGTTTACTTTGCGTAAAAATGCTCGCTGGTCAAATGGCGATCCGGTCACGGCGCAGGATTTTGTGTATAGCTGGCAGCGTTTGGTTGATCCGAATAATTTATCGCCGTTTGCCTGGTTTGCCCAACTGGCCGGATTAAATAATGCCGAATCAATCATCGCCGGTAAACGGCCAACCGACCAATTAGGTGTCACGGCAGTCGATAATTACACCCTCAAAATTCAATTGAGTAAACCGGTGCCTTATTTTGCCAGCTTATTGGCTAATTTCAGCCTTTTCCCAGTCCATAAAGCGACAGTGGAAAAGTATGGTAATGATTGGACTAAAGTCGGTAATTTAGTGGGAAACGGTGCGTTTAAATTACAAGAACGTGTCGTTAACGAAAAACTGGTGTTGGTACCGAACCCCAACTATTGGGATCACGCCCACACGGTATTGACCAAAGTCACCTTTATTCCGATTAATCAGGAATCTAATGCGACCAAACGCTATCAGGCTGGTGATATCGATATTACTGAATCTTTCCCCAAAAATAGGTATCAGAAGCTATTAAAGGATATTCCCGATCAGGTTTATACCCCAGATCAATTGGGAACCTATTATTACGCCTTTAATACCCAACGTGCGCCAACCAATGATGTGCGGGTTCGTCAGGCCTTGTCTTATGCCATCGACCGTAAAATCATTGCAGAGAAAGTATTGGGTACGGGTGAGAAACCGGCTTATCACTTTACGCCGGATGTCACCGCAGGCTACCAGCCAACGCCTAATTTCCTGCAACAACACGATCAGGATGAATTGGATGCACAGGCTAAAGCCATGATGCAAGCGGCGGGCTATGGGCCAAACAATCCGTTAAAATTGTCTTTATTATATAACACCTCGGAAAACCACCAGAAACTGGCGATTGCGGTGGCGTCAATGTGGAAGAAAAAACTGGGTGTAGACGTTAAGCTGGTTAATCAGGAATGGAAAACCTATATCGATAGTCGTAATACCGGTAATTTTGATGTAGTGCGGGCTTCTTGGGTTGGTGATTATAATGAACCTTCAACTTTCCTATCGCTATTAACCTCAAGCCACAGCGGCAATATTGCCAAATTCCATAATGCCGATTACGACAAACTGATGGCTGACACCAGCAAACAGACTCATGCTAAAGCGTTGAATGCAGATTATAACAAAGCGGAACAGATTATTGCCGAACAGGCACCGATTGCGCCTATTTATCAATATACCAATGGCCGCTTAATTAAACCTTGGGTGAAAGGTTATCCGATCAGTAATCCGGAAGACGTGGCATATAGCCAGACGATGTATATTATCCAACATTAAATCGGTTATGACAGGGCTGAAAAATCCAGCTCTGTCGCTTATTTCGCTCCGGATCATCGGGGCGCTGATTAAAATGCCAAGTACTGAATACCGGTGATTAAATGAGGATGCTGTCGTGGAAGAGGTCGTAGGGACAATGCTTCAGATTTCTGATGCGGTTTACGCGTATCAACTTGATGGGAAAGGGGGCGTAACGCCGATTGCCGTTGATGCTGTCGCCACATCACAGCAGCCATGCTGGTTACATCTGGATTACACCCGGCAGGAAAGCATCGAATGGCTGCGTAATACGCCGATATTGCCTGATGTGGTGAGGGCCGGTTTAGCGGGTGACAGCCTACGACCCAAAGTGATCCGTTTAGGTGACGGCACGATGATTACGCTGCGGGGCATCAACTTTAATGCCGATGCACGTCCGGATCAGTTGGTGACGATTCGGGTTTATATGACCGATAAGCTGATTGTGTCTACGCGCCATCGCCGGGTTTACTCTATTGATGATGTACTCAATGATTTGCAAAGCGGCACCGGCCCTACGGATAGCGGTAGTTGGCTGGTAGAAATCGCTGATGGTTTAACCGACCACACTAGCGAATTCATCGAAGAGTTGCATGATAAGATCATTGATCTGGAAGACAATTTACTGGAACAACAAGTTCCGCCCCGTGGACAAATGGCTCTACTGCGTAAGCAACTTATTGTCTTACGTCGTTATATGGCACCCCAGCGGGACGTGTTTTCCCGCTTGGCCAGTGAACGATTGCCGTGGATGCATGATGATGATCGGCGGCGGATGCAGGAAATCTCCGAGCGACTGGGGCGAGGGCTGGAGGACTTGGATTCCAGTATTGCCCGCACGGCGGTATTGGCGGATGAAATCAGCTCGTTGATGGCTGACGCGATGAACCGACGAACATACACTATGTCGCTATTGGCGATGGTTTTCTTGCCAACCACCTTTTTAACTGGCCTGTTTGGTGTCAACCTTGGCGGGATCCCCGGCAATGAAGCGCGCTTCGGTTTTGCGCTCTTTTGCATAATGTTAGTCGGTCTGGTGTTAGGTGTTGCTTGGGCGTTAAAACGCAGTAAGTGGTTGTAAGTCAGTGAGATGGAGATAGTTAAATAAGTAGGTAATAAGCGTGCTAATGACGCCAATATTGAGCCATATCAACGTTTGCACTAACCGGCTCAGGCATTATCTCTCTCGCAGGTGAATGCAACGTCAAGCGATGGGCGTTGTGCTCCATATTTGTAAGATTTTTAATTTTGAATTACTGCATAGCACATTAATTGTTACGATGCCGGTGTTGAATAGACACCGGCATTTTTTTATCCATCAAACGACCCGCCGATAAAAAATTCCTGTTTTCCAGCATAGCGATGCATTAACTGATTTCTTTTCCACCACGAGGGCTGGATGAAAGCAGGGATGAACGCATTTCCACCATCAAGAAAAACCCGTATAATCCGACGCCTTATATGACTCCAATTCGGGCATCAGTAGTCGGTGCTATCGACAGTATGAAAATAGACATGAATCAAACTGATACAAGAAAAGAATCCCTTGAGTTCAACAAACTCCAAAAGCGCCTAAGAAGAAATGTTGGTAATGCCATTATCGATTACAGCATGATTGAAGAAAATGATGTGGTCATGGCATGTATGAGTGGCGGTAAAGATTCATTCGCTATGTTAGACATCCTATTGGGTCTCAAGAAGGTTGCACCGATTAAATTCGAGGTGGTCGCGGTCAATCTTGATCAGAAACAGCCGGGTTTCCCTGAGCATATCTTGCCCGAATATTTCGAGAGTCTGAACATTCCTTACTATATCGTAGACAAGGATACTTACTCGGTAGTGAAGGAAAAAATTCCGGCAGGCAAAACCACCTGTGGGCTATGCTCCCGACTTCGTCGCGGTACGCTGTACTCTTTTGCCGAAAAAATTGGCGCGACCAAGATTGCGTTAGGTCATCACCTTGATGATATCGTTGAGACGCTGTTCCTCAATATATTTCATGGTGCGCGCTTGAAGGCAATGCCACCCAAATTGCGCTCTGATGATGGTCGCAATGTTGTTATCAGACCACTGGCGTACTGCAGAGAAAAAGATCTGATTGAATATGCGGAACATAAAGATTTCCCGATCATTCCTTGCAATCTTTGTGGTTCGCAGGAGAATTTGCAACGTCAGGCGATCAAGTCAATGCTCATTGAGTGGGATAAGAAAGACCCAGGCCGCGTGGAAAGCGTGTTTAAATCTATTCAGAACGTCAGCCCGAGCCAATTGGCTGACAGAAATCTTTTCGATTTCAATAATCTTCCCTTAAAACGTGAAGGTGACAGGGAAGAATACCTGTTTGCCGAAGCAACAGTTTCTGCTACCAACATTGATAAGTCGATGTATATCGATGTCACTAATCTCTAGTTTTTAGTACCAAAAAGATAAAGTGATCAATAATCACTGACTGATCACTTTATCGATTTCAGCACATCATTCTCAGCAATTGCTAGGCAATTAGCCTGCTATTATCCGCTTGCGGCTTATTCCGCCGTGTCTTTTTCGGCTTTACCGGCTAAGAGACTGAGGAAGTTGTAGCGTTTTTTCAGATCCTTCTCTGCATCGGCATACAACTTGGCTGCAATTTCCGGTTCTTGAGTATTCAGGCGACGGAATCGCTGTTCGTTAAGCAAGGTGGCGGTGAGATCGCTAGCCGGAGGCCGAGAATCCAGCGCTAATGCCGCTTTGCCTTCTTCAGCACGACGAGGATCGAAACGATACAACGGCCAAAAACCGGTGGTGGTCAGTTGCTTCATTTGCTCATGACTGTAAGCCAAATCATAGCCATGTTCTTCACAAGGGCTGTAGGCAATGATCAGCGATGGTCCCGGATAGGCTTCGGCTTCCTGAATCGCTTTCACCGTTTGGTTGAGTTGCGCACCCAGTGAGATTTGAGCCACATAAACATGGCCGTACATCATCATACTGACGCCAAGATCTTTGCGTGCCTTACGTTTGCCGTGCTCACCAAACTTGGTCACCGCGCCCAATGGGGTGGCTTTAGACTGCTGGCCACCGGTATTGGAGTAACATTGGGTATCTAGCACCAGCACATTGACGTTTTCAGTCAGACTAAGTACATGATCCAATCCGCCAAAACCAATATCGTAGGCCCAGCCATCCCCGCCAATCAGCCAGATGGATTTATCCACCAGATAGTCGGCGTCGGTGGCTAACTGCTTCGCATCATGGCCCGTCATGTTTGCCAGCCGTTGACGCAATTGAGTGACCTGATCGCGGCGAACCTCCGTGCTGGCGTCGCTCATTAATTGTGTTACCAATTCTGGCGGTAACTGCGGTGCCAGGGTAGTCAGCAGACGCTGCACACGCTGGCGGTGCTGATCTACCGTCAGACGGAAGCCCAAACCGAATTCAGCATTGTCTTCAAACAGCGAGTTTGCCCAGGCCGGGCCACGCCCTGCGGCATCGGTGGTGTAAGGCGTGGTTGGTAAATTGCCACCATAGATAGAAGAACAGCCAGTGGCATTGGCAATCAGCAATCGGTCACCATACAACTGAGTCAACAATTTGATATAAGGTGTTTCACCGCAGCCAGAGCAGGCACCAGAGTACTCGAACAGCGGAGAAATCAGCTGAGAAGTGCGGATATCTATGCGTTCAAGCTGGGTTTTATCGATTTCCGGCAGCTGTAGGAAGAAGTTGTAATGGGCTTTTTCCTCCACCAGATGTGCCAGCCGGGGCTGCATATTGATGGCTTTGATGGCGGGATTCTGCCGATCTTTGGCTGGGCAGACCTCATAGCATAAATTGCAGCCGGTGCAGTCTTCGGGAGCCACCTGCAGGACATATTTTTGCCCACGCATATCGCGCGCTTTGACATCCAGAGCGTGCAAACTGGCGGGTGCATCGGTCATCGCGCTCGGTGGCACCACTTTGGCACGAATGGCTGAGTGCGGGCAGGCCGCCACGCAGTGGTTGCATTGGGTACACAGATCTGGCTGCCAGATGGGTATATTTTCCGCAATGTTGCGTTTTTCCCATTGAGTCGTTCCCAGCGGCCAGGTACCGTCAGGCGGGAAGGCCGAGACGGGTAGCGCATCACCCAAACCGGCCAACATCGCAGCGGTGACGGTTTTCACGAAATCAGGTGCTTGATCAGACACGATCGATGGGCGCATCGGGCTATTGGCATCAATGGGTTCCAGCGGGATTGCCATCAAAGCATTCAACGTGGCATCCAGCGCCCGTCCGTTGCGTGCAACGATATCCTGACCTTTACTGCTATAGCTGCGTTCAATCGCATCGCGTAACTGCTGCCGGGCCACTTCGGTCGGCAGGATTTGGGTTAAATGGAAGAATGCCATTTGCATGACGGTGTTAATACGGGTGCCCAGTTGACATTCTCGGGCGATTTTTGCGGCATTAATCACATAAAAACGGGCTTGGCGCTGGTGGAGTACGGCCTGAACTTCCTGCGGTAAGCGCTGCCACATCTCTTCGCGATCAAATGGACTATTCAGCAGGAAAATACCTCCCGGCTTCAGGCGTTCAGCCATGGGGTAAACATCGATAAATTGCAGTTGATGGCAACCGACGAAATCGGCCTGATTAATCAGATAGGCGGAATTAATCGGCGTAGGGCTGATGCGTAAATGAGAAACCGTCAGACCACCGGCTTTTTTGGAGTCATAGACAAAATAACCCTGAGCATACATTGAGGTACTATTGCCGATGATTTTGAGGTTGTTTTTGGTGGCAGAAACCGATCCATCGCTACCAAGCCCGTAAAAAAGCGCTTCCAGTGTGGCGCGCTGTGGGATGCTTTCATGGGACAATGGCAGGGAAAGACCGGTGACATCGTCAAAAATACCGACGGTAAAACGTGGCCGTGGCATAGCAAGGTTGAGCTCTTTAAAGATAGCCAGCGCGCAGTCTGGGCCGAACTCTTTGGAGGATAATCCATAACGTCCGCCAATGACTTTTGGCAAACTGGCACGCGCTCCCCGACTGTAGGCTTCAGCCAGCGAGGTCATCACATCCAGATAGAGCGGTTCGGCTAAGGCTCCCGGTTCTTTAGTGCGATCCAGCACCGCGATTTTACTGGCTGATACCGGTAATACACTGAGCAGGTGTTCAGCAGAAAAAGGCCGAAAAAGACGAACTTTTACCATCCCGACTTTTTCCCCGCGAGTCAGCAGAGTATCAATCACTTCTTCACAGGTACCGATGGCCGAACCCATCAAAACTATCACCCGTTCAGCCTGTGGATGGCCATAGTATTCAAATGGCTTATATTCGCGACCAGTGGCATCAGCAAAGGCCTGCATGGCATCAGCTACATGCTGATAGGTTTGGTTATACCAGGGATTGCTGGCTTCTCTGCACTGGAAATAGGTATCGGGATTGGCCGATGTACCACGGATTACCGGATGATCCGGTGTGAGTGCCCGGCTACGATGTTGATCAATACCTTTTTGTGGTAACAATTGGCGTAGTTTGTCATCACTGAGTGGGACAATTTTGTTGATTTCGTGAGAGGTGCGGAAACCATCAAAAAAATGGATAAATGGAATGCGGCTATTCAGGGTCGCCATATGTGAGATCAGCGAAAAATCCTGAGCTTCCTGCACGTTACTGGCGCAAAGCATGGCGCAGCCGGTTTGACGAACGGCCATGACATCGGAATGATCGCCAAAGATCGATAAAGCATGCGTGGCGACAGTTCGGGCGGCGACGTGCAAGACAAAGGGGGTTAATTCACCGGCTAATTTATACAGGGTTGGAATCATTAACAGCAAACCCTGGGAAGAAGTGAATGAAGTCGATAAGGCACCGGTTTGCAACGCGCCGTGTACCGTGGCGATTGCGCCACCTTCAGACTGCATTTCTATGACTCTGGGAATATCACCCCAAATATTGGTTTTGCCGTTGCCCGACCAAGCATCCGCCAGTTCCGCCATTGTCGAGCTGGGAGTGATAGGGTAGATGGCAATCAATTCACTGGCGCGGTAAGCCACGGAGGCGACTGCGCTGTTGCCGTCAGTTGTGATCATTACATCAGTTGTGGCCATTAATGATACCTTTACATTGCTCGTATTGCTGAGACTGGGGAAATAACGGTCTACCCCTGACTTCTGTTATTAGAGAAAGTCTAGCAGAGAGCTTTTTAGCCTCTTATCGTATTTGTGTGTCTAAAAGAAATGGGGAAAATAATCTAACTGTAGCAATAGCCTTATATGATTAAAGACGGCAAATGATTAATGTCTGAGTGACAATAATTATTACATTTAGAAAACTTTTCATTACAGATGACTTTTTATGACTGATAAAATGGTTCGTCTAACGGCTAAGGTTCAGGTGAAATAATGGTTAATTCAAATACGTATTTAACCGGCGTTGATTTAACCGTGGCATACTTGGCATAAACATTGATGCTGAACATTGAAATGAGAATAGAATCATGACTGGATTTATTTATTTGATTATGGCGATTGTCGCCGAAGTGATTGCCACCACATTGTTGAAAGCATCGGAAGGTTTTACCCGTCTGGTACCATCAATATTTGTGGTACTTGGCTACGCTATTGCTTTTTGGGGACTTTCCCAAGTAGTAAAAACCATGCCGTTGGGGATTGCTTACGCTATTTGGTCTGGCTTGGGGATTGTGTTGGTGTCTATCGCCGCCGCATTTTTATATCAGCAAAAGCTGGATTGGGCAGCGATTCTTGGCATGACACTGATTATTTCTGGAGTATTGGTGATTAATCTCCTGTCTAAAACCACCTTGCATTAATCCATTTTTCCTTCCCCCACATAGCGCTATTAACGTGGGGGAGGCGTTTAGCGAATATTCAGTGTATGTACGCCATGAATACTGAGTAATTGTTCATAGAGTTTATCCAGAGTCCTTCTTGGTGACAACGTCACTTCCAGCGTTAATTCACAGTCATTATTTTCCGAGTCTTTCTGCGTCACTGAAAGGTTAACCGGGCGAATCCGCATTTTCTGTAATGTCACTAGTACCGGCGGTACTGATTCTGGCAACAGTTTAATCAATACATAGTGATGATGACCCATCAGTCGATTACTGAGTTGCCGAAAGACTTCCAGCACCACCAGCGTCATCAGGGTGCCATAAATACCAATCTCATACAGACCACTACCGATAACCAAACCGATGGCCGCCGTCACCCACATTCCGGCGGCGGTGGTGAGCCCTTTTACCATCTGTTTTTGGATCATGATCGTTCCGGCGCCGAGAAAACCCATACCGCTGACCACCTGCGCCGCCACGCGGCTGGGGTCGAAACTGACATGACCTAGAGCCAGTAAGTCATCAAAGCCATATTTAGAGACGATCATAAACATGGCACTGCCGATACCGACTAAAATATGCGTGCGCAAACCGGCTTCTTTGAAGCGTAATTGACGTTCAATGCCAATTAACCCACCCAAGGCACCAGCCAACGCGATCCGTAGTAATAAGTCTGTAATCATCATTTTTCCTGTTATATTTTTTGTGTGATATTATCCCATTGAGGAACATCATAATAATTATCTTAATACGCTACTGGATATTTTTTTAGGCTGTTTATGTAAATAACAGCTACATTTAATTGTTTTTGGCATTAATTTTATTTGGCTAAGTTTGAATTATACCCAATCTTGATTAATTCGCGCGACGCGGATGGAATGGCTCAGATAGCATAGCCGCGTCATCTTCGTCATCGCCACACTGTTTTTTTGCTTTGGAGCGTTACAATGAAAGTATCATCTTGGCTGATCGCCGGTACCGTATTATTTTTATCTGCCTGTGGCAGTAATTCCAAAAATATCCCCGAACAGCAGGGCACCAGTGCCAATGTTCACCAGGTCAGCATGGCCAATCCGGCTTCGGTAAATTGTGCCAATGTAGGAGGGGTATTAACCTTGACCAAACAATTGGATGGTGGAACCATTGGGATGTGTCAGTTACCGGATGGCAAGCGTTGCGAAGAATGGGCGTTAATGCGTGGTGCCTGTCCGGCCAGTTAAGGTTATGGCAGCGCTAACCACTGCCGTGTCATTATTATCCTATATAATCTGAATAAGGGTAGCGGCTAATTAGCCAACCCAGTCCCGGCTAGTATAAACCAGCGTATGTTTGCCGTTATTCAACGTCAACTCGCCTTTATTCAGAGTGACTTTTGCGCCGCTACTCAGAACATCGCCAATCAGAGAGTCCCACTGGTTCAGTTGCGGATCAGCGCAAATCATACGCGTGCCAGCCAGCGCTTTTACACTCAGTATGCCGTCATTTAACTCACCGCGACCCATAAAGCGGTTACACATGGCACCGGAAATATGCATTTTTTCTCCGAACTCAATGTTCGGCATATTGCCTTGCTGATTTTTCGGTGTCTGGCCATCCACGCTGAGCAATACAAAGTTATGGTGCTGTAGGTCTTCAGCGGTCACTGGAGTCACTGCATGCTTGCCGAGGTTCATTCCGCATCCTGCTAATAAAATACTGGCGATAGCTAATGGAACAATTTTCTTCATTATCTCTCCTGATGGGATATGGCCGTTGTCCGATGGGTAGACGAATACTATTGATTAATAGAGTGATATGCTAGCAAATGACGCCATTTTTATCATGGAGTGATGACCAAAGGGAGAGATAACAAGAGTAATCTTAACTCGTCCAAGGTAGCAGTAGCAGGGAGCAGGTAGACATCGGGCGGGCGGGAACGACTGGTCAAGATGCCAGAACAGTAGGGTGTAAATGGTTATTTCGCAGGTTTATATTTATGACACTGATAGTGTACCGATTGACTAAAATTCAGGGTGCGCATAGCACACCCTGATGATCACTCTGACAGCGAGTCGTTAATTATGCATTCACCCGATTGGGGCAAGGTAAACCCTGTTCCAACTGCTGAATATTCTGCATGGTGGTTTCTGAGATGCTGATCAGTGCTTCTTCGGTCAGAAAGGCTTGATGGCCGGTAAACAGTACGTTGTGGCAGGAAGACAGACGACGGAACACATCGTCCTGAATCACATCGTTAGATTTATCTTCGAAGAACAGATCCCGCTCATTCTCGTACACATCCATACCAAGAGAGCCAATCTTCTGCTGTTTCAGCGCTTCAATGGCGGCGGTAGAGTCAATTAACCCGCCACGGCTGGTATTAATGATCATGACACCGTCTTTCATCTGCGCAAAAGCCTCTTTATTCAGTAGATGATGATTTTCTGGCGTCATTGGGCAATGTAATGAAATAACGTCTGATTTGGCGTACAGCGTTTCCAGATCAACATATTCTGCACCTAACTCCAGCGCTGCGGCACTGGGATAAGGATCAAAAGCCAGCAGGCGCATGCCAAAGCCTTTCAGAATTCGCATGGTCGCGATACCAATTTTACCGGTACCGATAATCCCGGCAGTACGACCATGCATATTGAAACCGATCAGTCCTTCCAGAGAAAAGTTAGCGTCGCGGGTGCGTTGATAAGCACGATGAATCCGTCGATTCAGGCTTAGCATCATACCGACGGTATGCTCAGCGACGGCTTCTGGTGAATAGGCCGGTACGCGGACAACCTGGATACCCAACTCTTCTGCGGCGACCAAATCGACGTTGTTAAAACCGGCGCAGCGCAGAGCCAGAGTTTTCACGCCCAATCCGGCCAGTTCGGTTAGAACCTCACGGCTAGCATCATCATTGACAAAGAGACATACCGCATGACAGCCCACGGCGTTTTTCGCCGTTTTAGGGCTAAGCAGAAAGTCGAAAAACTCCAGTTCAAAACCAAATTTCTGGTTTACCCATTCAAGATACTTACGGTCATACTGTTTGGTACTGTAAATGGCTAATTTCATCATGACTTCTCCGCCAAAATATTGTGATCAAACTATCAGAAATAAATAAATCATACCATTTGTTAGCGACGGCTGTCTGAGCAAAACGGCCTGTGATTACGCTGACTTGAGTGTTTAATTCGCCAACTTAAGGGTAAGCATCAGAAATTTGTTATGCTATGGCGTAAGGGTTTAGGAAACACAGAGCATAAAATAAGGCCAATAATGATTAAAAGCCTCAAAATGATCGGTTGGTTGCTGCTGGTCAGCGTGATTGCTATTGCTGCATTATGGAAAACTATGCCGCAATGGTTGCCGAAAGTGGTGGTTCATTGGCTACCCGTCGGTAGTCAACTTATTCTAGACCATCCGCTGGCTTGGCGGGATGGCGCTCTGTACATGAAAGGTTTGGATTTTATCGCTGAAGGTTGCCAATTGGCGCATCTCGGTGATGCCCATCTGACATATCGCGACGGTCGTTGGCGATTTCAGGCTAATGCCCTGAAGATTGATACCGAGTGCCTGAGTCAATTACCTTCAGACCGTGCTGCATCGACGACCCAGAGCCTGATTGTCTGGCAACAACGAATTGCCAATATAGACTTAAATATTAATAAGTTAGTGATAACTCCTTGGCAGAACTATGCTGGGGCCGTGAGTCTGACGACGACCTCTTCAGGCCAAATAATCGATTATCGCGGCCCACAATTGACCTTTGCTGCCACGCTGGATCATCAACAACAGCTTAATCTAGATCGATTATCTATTACCGTTCCCGGCAGCGCACAGCCATTACAACTGTCCGGTCAACTGCAAATTCCGCTGACACTAGACCGATTGCCGTTGCAGGGGCAACTGGCCGTGGAGTTGACGACTCCCTACGTAGAGAAGCCGTTATTGGTGGCACTACGTTGGCAGCGGCAACAGGGCGAACTGATTTTGCGTGAGAAAGGCGATGATACGCCGCTGGCCATACTGCCTTGGCAGGTATCTACCCGACATATTCAGGTTAATCAGGGCCACTGGCGGTGGCCTTATGTCGATCAGCCATTAAGTGGCGGTATTGATCTCAATATACAGGATTGGAGTCAGGGCTATGACCAAGCGACCATTAGCGCCCGCTTGAATGTGATTACTGCCGGACAAAGCGGTAAAGGGAATGCGGTACTGACACTTGGCCCCGGTAATATCAGCCTGATAGACAGTAATCTGCGGTTCCAGATCAGCGGACAAGCCAATTTATCCAGTGTGGTATTCAATGCCACGCTACCGGGGATACTCAGCGGTTCGTTACTGAACCCATCACTGGTCTTGTCGCCAGGGGCGTTACTGCGCGCTCATGGCAACATGACGCCAGAGCTACGCTTGAATGACGCACGTTGGCCGTTGGCGGGAGTGCGGGTTACCAGCGCCGGTATTAATGGTCGCTTACAGGCCATTATTAATGCACAAGATAGTTATTGGGGTCGGTTTAGCCTCCATTTGGACGGTAATGCACAGAACTTCTGGCCGGATAAGGGCGATTGGCAATGGCGTTACTGGGGGCAAGGAAATTTGCCACCACTGTCTGCTCGCTGGGACATCGCGGGTAAAGGTCGCTGGCTGGATTCGCTGGTTCAGGTTGATCAACTCTCGACCGGATTTGATCATATTCGCTATGGCATCGTCAGGGTAGTACAGCCTCGACTGACATTACAGCAACCTTTACGCTGGCAACGGAATAGTGGCAAACCGTCGTTTAACGCTGATATGCAGCTAACGGCAAAAGCGGTTGAAATGAATAATGGTGGCTACCTGCCTTCCAGCGTCATGGCGTTGCAACTGGCTGGCAGCAGCCCGGATAACTTCCAGATTCAAGGCCAACTGGTGGCACAACAAATTGGGCCTATCCCACTACGAGGCCGCTGGGATGGTGAACGGTTAAGAGGTAAGGCCTGGTGGCCAAAACAATCTTTACAGGTGTTTCAGCCATTGCTGTCACCCGATTTAGGGATCAAGCTGCGGGACGGTGAGTTTTACGCGCAGGCGGCCTTCTCCGCTGCGCGACAACAGGGATTTACCGCAGGCGGTCATTGGGTGGTCAGTCAGGGCAGCATGTGGCTGAAGGACGGGGAGTTAAGCGGATTAGATTTTGTGATGCCCTATCGGCTAAAGGATCATTTGTGGCAACTGGGTGCCCAACAGCCCGTGATGCTGCGCATAGCCTCGCTGACCAACTTGTTTGAAATGCAAAATATTACTGCCGATCTGCAAGGGACTTATCCTTATTCGGATAACATGCCATTAACTCTCAGTCATGTAGGTATGGATATTCTGCATGGGCATCTGAGCCTATCGGCATTGCGCTTTCCTCAGCGGGATGCCGCGGTGCTTAAATTTAAGCAGGTCGATCTCAGCGAGCTATTTACCGCGCTGAATCCCAAGCAGTTTGCTATGTCTGGCAAAGTTGATGGTGAGTTACCTCTATTCTTGAATAATCCTCATTGGCTGGTACGGCATGGCTGGATCGCCAATGCCGGTTTGCTGACGCTACGTTTGGATAAGGATCTGGCTGATTCCATAGGGGAAAGCAATGTTGCCAATGGGGCGGTGATCGATTGGTTGCGCTATCTGGAGATTGATAACTCTTATGCTGAAGTGAATCTGGATAACTTGGGTGAACTGACGCTCAAGTCGAAAATTCATGGTGTGAATACGCGCAAGAATGCCAAACGCGTGGTGGTATTGAATTACACCCATCAGGAAAATATTTTCCAACTCTGGCGCAGTTTACGTTTTGGCGACAATCTACAAGAGTGGTTGCAACAGACGCTATCCATGCCAACGCCCGTTCCGGTGTCTATACCGGCAGAGACAATACCCGCAGATACCAGGGTGACCGCGACCAGTCGCTGAAGTCTGAAGTCATTGAAAACCACCGTCACCGCCAAGAGTGAGCCGTTATCATGCTCATCGTTATCAGCGCGGTACGGTGGCAAAGCCTGTGTCAGTTATGCGTACAGTGAGGCGGGTTGATATTGGCTGATGATAAGGTTGCTCGCACCGTTCAGGGCAGAATGCCGATGTATATTTGTGCGGACTCAGCAGTAGTATAAGACTCGAAGTCAGTAGCAAAGCGTCTTTTCATTTCTGGATGTTGTTCGAAGAAGCACCAAACCTTACCCCATGCTTCAATAATGGCTTCCGGCATTGGCCCATGCGCATCAAACACCCGATAAGTTCCGGTTTGAATTTCGATAATATCAGCATCTGCCGCCGCTTGGTTGACAGCAACACCCGCCATAACATCAAAATATCCAGTCACGCCGCCATCATAAGCGGTATAAATACCATAGATCGGTGAAGATGCTTGTCGATATGGCGTGTTATCAGCGATTTTTTGCAGAAAAAACTGCCGCCATAGTTCGGAAATCAGCGCTGTTTTCTCATCGGACTCATCGCTATTACGGGTGCGTAAGCGCAGACCGGAAACCAAAATGGGTGAGGAAAGCGTAGTGACGTAGGGTTCCATGTGGTGTCTCCATCAGTAAAATGTCTGTCCGAAGTGTCGGTGGTTTACAGCGTGTTAAGCATAATAAGATTTTGTCAGTCATGGTCATTTAGCGGTTAATTCTGCGTAGCGCTGCGCAATTTTAATGATATACGTCGAGAGTGTTAGGTAGAATCCGTTCAGGTTGTGGTTATAATCAATTCAGTCGCTTATGGCGTACAGTATCGGATAGCGGTAGATGGATGAAGGTATGCCGTCATTGCGGAAGCTGTCAGATTATTTGTAGTGTTTAATTAAAGCGTTATGCAAGCAATCAGGCATACCGGCGGGGAAGACCAAATGAACATGTTGGCAAAGCAGTATCAGGTAATCATGGTGTTGGGCGTGGTATTGCTGAGTGGTTGTGTGCGGCTTGAAGTGGCTACGCCGGAAAAACCGATCACCATCAATATGAATGTCAAAATAGAACATGAGATCCGTATCAAGGTCGATAAGGATGTTGAAACTTTACTGAAAAATCAATCTGATCTGTTCTAGGAGCCAACATGAAGAAGCAATCGATAGGGTGGGTTGGCGTTAGTCTGATACTCAGTAGTCTACTGTTCAGCGCCAGTGGCTGGGCGTTGAGTCTGGATCAGGCTAAACAGCAAGGGCGGGTTGGCGAGACACTGAGCGGTTATCTGGCACCGATTAAGAAAGATACTGAAACTCTGGCGCTGGTGGCACAAATCAATGCTGCGCGGGAAGTGAAATATCAGGAAGTTGCGAGGAGTAATCATGTTCCAACGGATGAAGTGGCTAAGTTGGCTGGACAAAAACTGGTGAATCGCGCGGCGTCGGGGGAGTTTGTTCGCGGCATTAATGGACAGTGGATACAGCGTTAAGCCTGGTGCTGATTATTCGGGTTAATCGATAAAGCGGGAAAGCACGATAAGCGCGATAAGTTACGGGATTGTTGGCGATAAAAAAGCGCACCTAAAGGTGCGCAATCAGAGATAACCTTGAATGGGTAGACAAGTAGAGTGCCGGAGTCTGGCGCAGTAATAACGTGAATTACGCGGTAATAATCTGAGTTAAATATTCTTTGGCATCAGCTTGCGCTTTGGTCGCCATTTCTGGGCCGTAAGCGATACCTTCTGCAAATACGAATTCAAGGTTGGTGATGCCGATGAAACCCAGGAACAGCCGCAGGTAAGGCTCGACCAGGTCAGTCGGGGTGTTTTTATGAATACCACCACGGCTGGTCAGCACAATTGCACGTTTGCCGGTCACCAGACCTTCTGGGCCATTTTCTGTATAGCGGAACGTCACGCCAGCACGAGCAATCAGATCAAAATAATTCTTCAATTGAGTTGGGATGTTGAAGTTGTACATCGGTGCTGCTATCACGATCACGTCATGGGCTTGCAGCTCGGCAATCAATTCGTCAGAGAGGGCGAGAGCTTGTTGCTGACGTGGAGTCAGGGTGTCACCGGAAGGGCGCAATGCACCAACCAGTTCACCGTCTAATACAGGAATCGGTTGAGCCGCCAGGTCACGAACGGTGATTTCGTCACCCACGTGGGCAGTTTTCCATCTTTCAACAAAAAAATCGGCCAATTGATTGGACTGTGAGTGCGTTGCCAGAATGCTTGATTTCAGAACCAGAACTTTACTCATCGAAATTCCTTAATAGCTAACAGTGAAATACAAGGGTATCGCCGTTTCAATGACAGATACTTTATTCATATTTGGCAACGATGAATAGCGCAATTATTTGCGTGCTTTGTTCGATTTTATTGAATAAAACGTCCGTGTTGGGTATCAGCGCCATATAGGGTGCAAAAGCCGACTGTGGTACCATGTTTAGCAATACATGTTTATCAATATAATTTAAGAAAATCAGGCCTCCGTGGTGAGTCGGTGGCAAGGTAACAAGGAATACGGAACGTGAAATCTTCTCTCGCCGCATTATCCGCCCAGCTTGGCGAGTTGATGCTTCGTGATCAGCAGCGGCTGCGACGCCGTTTGCAAGGCGCAGGTAAAATTACCAAACCGCAGGAACTGCAAACACTTGTCTCGACCCTTGAAGGTGAAATGGCGCTTGCCATGCAGCGAGTTACCCGCCGCAGAACCGCCTGTCCGACCATTTCTTACCCAGAAAACCTGCCGGTCAGTCAAAAAAAAGCTGATATTTATCAGGCTATTCGCGATCATCAGGTCGTGATTGTTGCCGGGGAAACGGGGTCCGGTAAGACGACTCAAATCCCTAAAATCTGTCTGGAATTAGGGCGCGGCGTCAAAGGGGTTATCGGTCATACGCAACCACGTCGTTTGGCGGCACGGACGGTGGCCAACCGCATTGCCGATGAGTTGGACACGACTCTTGGCGGCTGTGTCGGTTATAAAGTCCGTTTTAACGATCAAGTGGGCGAAAACTCGCTGGTTAAACTGATGACTGACGGTATTCTGCTGGCTGAGATTCAGCAAGATCGCCTGCTGTTACAGTACGATACCCTGATTATTGATGAGGCTCATGAACGTAGTCTGAATATCGACTTTATTCTGGGTTATCTACGGGAATTACTGCCAAAACGACCGGATCTCAAGGTCATCATTACCTCTGCGACCATTGATCCGCAGCGTTTCTCGCATCATTTCAATCATGCGCCGATTATCGAAGTATCTGGGCGAACTTATCCGGTTGAAGTGCGTTATCGCCCGATTGTCGATGATGCGGATGACGTAGAAAGAGACCAGCTACAGGCTATCTTTGACGCCGTAGATGAGCTTGGTCGGGAAAGTCCAGGTGATATTCTGATCTTTATGAGTGGCGAGCGGGAGATTCGCGATACGGCGGATGCGCTGAATAAACTTAATCTTCCTCATACCGAAGTGCTACCGCTGTATGCCCGCTTATCGAATAGTGAGCAAAATCGGGTATTTCAGTCTCATCACGGGCGACGCATTGTTCTGGCTACCAATGTGGCGGAAACCTCACTGACTGTGCCAGGGATTAAATATGTTATCGATCCCGGAACGGCGCGTATCAGTCGTTATAGTTTCCGTACCAAAGTGCAACGTTTACCGATTGAACCGATTTCGCAGGCCTCGGCCAATCAGCGGAAAGGGCGCTGCGGTCGTGTGTCCGATGGTATTTGTATCCGACTGTATTCCGAGCAGGATTTCCTCTCTCGTCCGGAATTTACCGATCCAGAAATTTTGCGCACCAATCTTGCATCAGTCATTCTGCAAATGACCTCACTTGGATTGGGTGATATTGCCGCATTTCCATTTGTAGAAGCGCCGGATAAACGCAATATTCAGGATGGTGTACGGCTACTGGAAGAGCTTGGCGCAATCCAGACCGCCCCGAATGGGCATCAACAACTGACAGCGCTTGGACGTCAGTTGGCGCAACTACCGGTCGATCCGCGCTTGGCGCGCATGGTATTGCAAGCCCAGAAGCATGGTTGTGTGCGCGAAGTGATGGTGATTACTGCCGCGCTATCGATTCAGGATCCTCGCGAACGTCCTATGGATAAGCAACAGGCCTCTGATGAGAAGCACCGTCGTTTCGCGGATAAAGAATCGGATTTCCTCGCTTTCGTCAATCTATGGGATTACCTGAAAGAACAGCAAAAAGAGCTGTCTTCCGCCCAATTCCGTAAATTGTGTCGTAGTGATTATCTGAATTATCTGCGGGTTCGTGAATGGCAAGATATCTATACCCAACTGCGTCAGGTTGTCAGAGAGCTAGGGTTACCAGTTAATAGCGAGCCATCGGATTATCGTAGTGTGCATACGGCATTACTGACGGGTTTATTATCCCATATCGGTCAGAAAGATGCGGATAAGCAAGAATACACCGGTGCGCGTAATGCCCGCTTTGCCATATTCCCCGGTTCCGGTTTGTTCAAGAAACCACCTAAGTGGGCGATGGTCGCCGAACTGGTAGAAACCAGCCGTTTGTGGGGGCGAATCGCTGCCCGTATTGAACCGGAATGGATTGAGCCATTGGCGCAGCATTTGGTTAAGCATCATTACAGCGAGCCGCATTGGGAGAAAGCCCAAGGGGCAGTGATGGCCAACGAGAAGGTCACGCTTTTCGGCCTACCGATTGTGGCCGCCCGCAAGGTGAATTATGGCCCAATTGATCCGCCATTATCTCGCGAGCTGTTCATTCGACATGGGCTGGTGGAGGGCGACTGGCAGACGCGTCACGCTTTCTTCCGTGAGAACCTCAAATTGCTGGCCGAGGTTGAAGAGCTGGAGCACAAATCTCGCCGTCGAGATATTCTGGTTGATGACGATACGCTGTTCAATTTCTATGATCAGCGCATTGGTCGTGATGTGGTTTCAGCCCGTCATTTTGATCGCTGGTGGAAGACCGTCAGTCAGACGCAGCCTGAATTGCTGAGTTTTGAAAAAACCATGCTGATTAAAGACGGTGCCAATAAAGTTAATCCGTTAGATTACCCAAATTTCTGGTATCAGGGCAGTTTGAAGCTACGTCTTTCTTATCAGTTTGAACCAGGAACCGATGCTGATGGCGTGACGGTACATATTCCGTTGCCGATCCTGAATCAAATTCAGGATCGCGGTTTTGACTGGCAGATTCCTGGTGTTCGCCGGGAGTTGGTCATCGCGCTGATAAAATCCTTACCAAAACCGATACGGCGTAATTTTGTACCCGCTCCGAATTATGCCGAGGCATTTTTGGCGCGGGTAACACCGCTAGAAACGGGCTTACTGGATGCACTAGAACGTGAACTGCGTCGCATGACAGGCGTGACGGTGTCACGTGAAAGCTGGCAATGGGATCAGGTTCCCGATCATTTGCGGATGACATTTCGTGTCGTAGACGATAAGAATCACAGCCTAGGGGAAGGTAAAGACCTGGCAGCGCTGAACATTCAGTTACAGGAAAAAGTGCAGGAAACCCTGTCGGCGGTTGCAGACGATGGGCTGGAGCAGAACGACTTGCATATCTGGAGCTTCGGCGATCTGCCCACCTGCTATGCGCAGCGTCGTGGTGGTTATGAAGTCAAAGCCTATCCGGCATTGGTGGATGAAAAAGACAGTGTGGCTATTCGGCTATTTGAAACCGAAACCCAGCAGCAGCAAGCGATGTGGCAAGGAACTCGCCGCCTACTGTTGCTGAATATTCCTTCGCCGATAAAGTACTTGCACGAAAAGTTACCGAATAAATCCAAACTGGGCCTGTATTTCAACAGCTACGGTAATGTATTGGATTTAATCGATGATTGTATCGCCTGTGGCGTGGATAAATTGGTAGCACAATACGGCGGGCCGGTTTGGCAAGCGGAAGCGTTCAGCCGGTTGCAGGAAAACGTACGAGCCGAACTGAATGACACCGTGGTGGATATTGCCCGGCAGGTCGAGCAAATTTTGACCACGGTATTCAGTATTAATAAACGCCTCAAGGGGCGGGTGGATATTGCGCTGGCGTTGGCATTATCCGATATTAAAGCGCAGCTTTCGGGGCTGATATACCGAGGTTTTGTCACCAATAATGGCTGGAAAAAACTGCCTGATACTCTGCGTTATTTGAATGCCATTGAACGTCGATTGGAGAAACTGGCGATTGATCCTCATCGGGATCGGGCACAAATGCTGCGAGTCGAGCATGTGCAGCAGGTTTGGCAGCAATGGCGGCAAAAATTGCCACCAGACCGGTCACAGGATGATGAGGTAAAAGAAATCCGCTGGATGATTGAAGAGTTGCGGGTGAGCTTGTTTGCTCAGCAGTTGGGCACGGCTTATCCGGTATCGGAGAAACGTATCTTGCAGGCTATCGAGCAGCTTTCCCCGTAAACCAGAACGGTTCACCGCGTGGTCTATTCGCTACGCGGTGATTTTTAGCCAGACGTAGACAGCCATTGTAATAGGAGAGCGCGCCTTCTCATCACGATCAATCCAGTGAATTCTGGCGCTATTTATTTTGAATGATTTTCCCCAACTGTTTTAATTTTTCTTTGATGCTGGTTACGGCTAACGCGCGGTTATCGGCCAGATAACGATCTTTGGCTGATGGCGCCGAGCTTTGAATGGCAATAAGTGACCAACCGTCGGAATCTTTCAGCAATAGTGGTGAACCGCTATCACCAGGCAGTGTATCGCACTGATGGGATAACACACCTTGCTGCGCCCAACCGGTCACCAGGCAGTTTTCATGACGATAGAGGTTGTCTAGATGATCCAACGGATAACCCGCCTGGTTTATTTTGCGGTGAGCCTGTTTGAGTGCCTGAGTCAATTCGGTAGCACTGCCTTGCCACAGTGGTAATGGTTTGATTGGCAAGGGTTTACTGTCAGTGAGTCGAATCAGTGCGAAATCAAACGCTGCCGCTGCCGGTGGAACAATCCATCCTTCGCCATCCGGTTTTAGTTTTTTTCCCAGCCTGATATCAACCAGCGTTTCTAAATCGCGGGTTTCATAGCGCCATTTCTTCTGCTGTGACACGAAGCGTAGAGCAATGGCTTTATCAATCTTGCCCGGTGGTGCCAACACGCAGTGGCCTGCGGTTAATACCAGATTGGGGGAAATTAATGTCGCGGTGCATAGGTTGCCACTGGCCGTTTCAATCTGACCAATCGCTTGCCACGGCCATGCGTCAACATCAGTGACTTCGGTTCGGTCATCCTGACCAAAGAAAAGGGTGGTTTGGTCGCTAGCGCTGTTGGTCTCGGGTACATCGGCATAGGCCAGAGAAATGCAGAGCGGTAACAGGCTAAATAGTAGCAATGAGGATAAGCGCATTAAGTCATCTGCCTTGCAAAAATCGTCCATTTACACTGAAAAAATATGACTGATTCCTATCTAATTAGGAATATTGCTACCTGTAACTATAGACATCATTCACTATATTGTTGGTAGCTGGCAATTGATTTCTCGATCGTTTAGTGAAATAGACCGACGTGAGTTATAGATAAAATACGACAGTAATCAGGCCACAAATGATCAGTGCGGCCAAGGTGATTTCAAAAAGATAGCGGCGCAGCATAATGACGACCCCCGATGGAAAAACACCCGGAATAACCGGGTGTTGAGTGAGTCAGGTATTACAGCGGGTTTTCGACCTGTGCTGTAGGGCTATTTTGCAGCCGGAGCTGCTTTTACTGACGCTTTATGGTGTTTCTTGGCCGCCTGTGCTTTCTGCGCTGGATTCTTCTCAGTCTTGCTCACCGCCTTTTTAGCCTGTTTTTCATGTGTCATTTTGGCGGTTGTGCTGTGTTGCACCGTTGTGGTTGTCGGTGCAACCGCGGTGTCCGCAGCAAAGGCCGCAGAAGACAGACCCAGAGTAGCGGCAACAACGAAGGCTAATACTTTTTTCATGGGTATTTCCTCGGCATTCAGTTTAGGTTTAACCCTATCTATTGGTGAAACCAGGGTTGGTAAAAAGAGTGTAGGGAATAGCGATGTGAAGATCCGTGAGTCAATGGTTTCGGCGTGTAACCGATTGTACAAGCTGACTCATTGATATCCATTGACTTAAAAATTTAATAAAAAGCGCTCAGGGATTGATATGCACTGTTGATATTAGAATGAGCGGATTTGACATCCTCCTCCGTCTAAAGGCGGAGGGTTCCTACTATGCTCAAACTGTGGCCTGAGTCATTTCGGTGGGTTCCTGCTTTGTCGAGCGGCCTGACTGCACCTTTTCCCCTGATGTACGGGCATATAGCAGTCGCTGGCCGGAGAGGGTTCACGCTAACCGCTAACCGTGTCGTAAAGGGAACGTATCTTTACAATTAGAGTTAATAATGATTGATTTTTTATAGTTTTTGATTCGATCTGCATAATGCTAATTGAGATAAAACCCTAGAATAGGTTGAAATCACTCATTAAAGGATCTGTTATGAAAATGCATCTCGGGCTTGCCATGTTAGCGTTTTGTTCATTATCTGCTCAAGCGGGTGAATTCCGTTTGGACAGTAAGGAGATTAAAGCCGGAGTACCACTGACTCAGTCTTATCTGTTCAATGGTTTTGGCTGTGAAGGTGGAAATCGCTCTCCGTCACTGGAATGGTCGGCGGCGCCTAAAGGGACGAAGAGCTTTGCCATCACGGCCTTTGATCCAGATGCCCCGACCGGTTCCGGTTGGTGGCACTGGACAGTCGTGAATATTCCTGCCAATGTGCATTCGCTCCCAGCGGATGCTGGCAACCAAAACGGCTCAAATCTTCCTGTCGGCGCAGTGCAGGGTCGCAATGATTTTGGATATGCTGGTTTTGGTGGTGCATGTCCGCCGAAAGGGGATAAACCGCATCATTACCATTTCAAAGTGTGGGCGCTGAAAGTGGATAAACTGCCAATTGATAGCAACTCCAGCGGCGCACTGGTTGGGTTTATGCTGAATGCTAATAAGCTGGCAACCGCCGAAATTGTTCCCGTCTACGGTCACGAGTAACAACACCTTATGCAGGCAAAATTGAGTATGCAGGAAATCAGCTCACGCCAGGCGCATGTGCTGCACAAAGTCAAATTACTCATGCCTGCATTATGTCGAGTCAGGCAGGGGAGAAAGATTATCGAGTGGCAGGGGCATACTGAAACGGCTGACCACTCTCAGTTGATCGTCTTCCCGGCTGGCTACGAACTACAGATTGCCAATATTCCGGCAGGGGAAGGCTACCTGTCGGAAATTATTTATATTCCTTTATCAATAACTAATTTTTATTTGAAGCAC
This sequence comes from Yersinia ruckeri ATCC 29473, assembly GCF_000754815.1. Lineage (GTDB taxonomy): Bacteria > Pseudomonadota > Gammaproteobacteria > Enterobacterales > Enterobacteriaceae > Yersinia > Yersinia ruckeri. Next base: position 2,621,063 of record NZ_KN150747.1, on the reverse strand, counting down.
TACCCTTTGCCACACAAAAAAAAGGATGTTCAGCGGTTTTGTATCAAACTCACCAATGAGCTGGAATATTGCTGGAAACAGTTAAAATTCGCCTTGGATCATGATTATTCATCACAATTGCTTGAACATATGCTGTTAGGGCTATTACTGATACTTAGAGAGACCAGTGCTGCCAATATTTTTCTGGACTCTTCGGATAACACGGTGACTGCCCGGTGTCAGGACTTGCTAATTCTTTCTCCTTCTGCCCGCTGGTCGGCGCGTACCGTTGCTGAGCAACTTCACATGTCGGTGTCAACTTTCCATCGACATCTGGCCGCAGAAGGTGGGAGTTTTCAGCAAATCCTTGATGACGTGAGGTTAGGTAATGCGCTTAATGCCATACAGACGACCAGTAAACCAATCGGTGAGATCGCCAGAGATAATGGATATCAATGCCCATCTCGCTTCACATCACGGTTTCAGAAACGCTATCAGATAACGCCTCGAGCATTACGACAGGCAATTCAGGCTAAAGACCGAGCTGATGATGGCGTTATGCTTTCACCACAGCCATAGCGGCATGATGAGAGGTCGCGTTAATATCATTTTTAGTTACAACATACATTACTATGCTTTTTCAACTCCACAAATGCAGCATGACCGATTATTTCATGTCCGTAAATATCACCAGTATTCCATAGAAAATCGACATTACAGATTAACACCGAGCGTTTCAGCACAAAATAGAAGTGCCATAGCACATTATTTTTTCCCTTTTCGGTCATGATATACAGCAATATCATGACGAACAAAATGTTTAGGTCATACTATTATTAGAATAATATGACTGACCTACTCACAATGAATGCGAGTGCTTAATTCTGACAAACTATGATATTCAAAATGTTGCGTCACTTGGGGTAAATAGTGTTGAGGAGTCGACACTCAGAAGGTGAGAGTTTCGTCAGTGCGGTCTATCGTGGCTCCAATTTACAGCCCGATTTCGTCAGCGTTGTGATACTTACCCAAAAGATATTTTCTGAAGATATAAATCGGAACAAGAGTAAAAAGACAATGATAATAAATCATATTGACCACATTGTACTCACTACCCGCGATATTAAGGCTTGTACTGATTTCTATACCCGGGTTCTGGGGATGGAACTGTTTATATTCGGCGAAAACAGAACGGCATTTTTATTTGGGCAGCAAAAAATCAATGTTCATGAATATGGTAAAGAGCTTGAACCTAAAGCACATTTACCTGTGCCTGGATCGCTGGATTTGTGTTTTATTGTGGCTGGTACCATTGATGTCATCATTGACCAGCTACAGAAAACCGGGATTGTCATTATTGAAGAACCCGTCAGACGAACGGGAGCCTGTGGTGCCATTATGTCGTGCTATATACGAGACCCAGATTTAAATCTCATTGAGTTATCCTGTTATATTTGAATAAATGATCAACCGTCTTCCGTGTAAATGGCATTGATAACTTTATTGGAGGATAGGATGATTAATAGCGGTGATTCATTTTAGTGTTATTTTTAATAATGCAGATAGGCATGCGAGAAATTTTCATGTCATGTCCCAGCTAAAGGCACAAAAATGAAAGGTAGGTTATGATTATTTCTGATCATAACTATATTCTGAAAAATTTGAGGCGCGTATGAAGCGAATTATTATAGTGTTATCAGCATTTTTCTGTACGTCCGCTCTGGCGGAGAGTGCGAATGTGACAATGAATATTGTGACTTCACAGGGAATCGAGGGGAGTGCTGGAACCGTTGTTGTGCGTGAAAGCAATAATGGGCTGGAGTTTCTTCCTTCTCTAAAAGGGCTATCCCCCGGAATGCATGGTTTTCATGTTCATGAAAATGGCAGTTGCGAACCGGCGTTAAAAGGAGGTAAATCCATCGCAGCCGGAGCTGCCGGAGGACATTTTGATCCGGATAAAACCGGCAGACATGAAGGTCCGTATGGGAATGGGCATCTGGGGGATTTGCCAGCACTTCACGTTAATGCTGATGGTCGCGCTATGGATATGATTTCGGCACCCAGACTTAAAAAACTGGCTGAAGTAAAAGGAAAAGCCCTGATGATTCATGTAGGAGGGGATAACATGTCAGACCATCCTGAACCACTGGGTGGTGGCGGTGGGCGTTACATTTGCGGGATAATTAAGTAATTATTATTGTTAATTAAGTCAGCATCGTTGGAACCACACAGTGAGCGGCTGTGTGGTTTAAGGTAAGGTGATTTTCCAAGGTCGCCGTGCGTCCCAGCGGATATCGATCTTGAAGAGAAACCTGTGCACTTCGTCGCTATATTGAGCCGAGGGGGCGTGTCGTCATGGTTTATTCATAACTCCAATACCATTTAGTCAACCTCAATCCAGCTCCGTGGATAAAGAGTGATTTTCTTTTACTGGCCAGCAGAAGCGGAAGCTGGCACCGCCGAGAGAACTACTTTCCAACAATACTTTGCCTTGGTATGCCTGAGCGATGGAATGTACGATCGCTAGTCCTAAACCGCAGCCACCGGTCGCACGATCGCGACTGGGGTCCAGACGAACAAAGGGTTCGAATACTTTGGCTCTTTCTTCTGGCGGAATGCCGGGACCGTCATCTTCAACCTGTAAACAGGCATCATCTCCATCAAACCATAAACCAATACGCAGCCGTTTATTAGAATAGCGCAACGCATTATTGACCAAATTATCCAGCACGCGTTCCATTAACCGGAGATCCACTGCGCCAAAGTGACCGCTGTGCGGAATATCTAGCAAAATCTCCCGCTCACCGTGGATCAAACGTATATCTTCAACTTTAGTGTGTAACCAATCAGGTAAATCAATCGATTCTAGATGGAGAGAAACCTGTGGACGATCGAGGCGAGCATAAGTGAGTAATTCATCTATCAATGATTCAAGCTGACCAATATCGCGGTTTAATGCCTGTTGTTCAGCCTCGGTGAGGTTATCACTCATGGCCAGACGATAGCGCAGACGCACCAGCGGAGTGCGTAATTCATGGGCGATGCCATCAATCAGCAATTTTTTACTGGCAATCAGCGTACTGATATTATCCGCCATCTGATTAAATGCCACACCTAAACGGTTTAGACTAGAGGTAGGATCAAAGTGCGTTCGTTCGTCTAAATACCCCGATCCCAAACGCTGGGCAGCATTCTCCAACTGCATCAAATCCTTCCAGTGTGGCCGCATCCAAAGAAAAACCGGTAATGCCAGCGACATGCCGATAAGCACCAGCAGAGCCAAATCCAGCAGACGCATTTGATGAAGATAGAAAAGATAAGGCACTGGGCCGACGACCAACACATAGTGACTACGAGGAATTCGCTGTAAGAAGGTATATTCATCATCTAAGGCAATGATTTCTCCTGCCCGTAAACGTTTATCCAGTCTCGGCGTGAGTTGCCGCTTATCTAATGGCTCAATATGCAGTTGAAAAGAGAGATTCAAATCCAGTGTTTCGATGGTTTTGTTCCAGTCACGCAACGGAATTTCCCGCAGTTCGCTGCGCATCAGTGACAGCGAACTTTTCATCAGGTCGTCCAATGACTGACGACCCGCCCGTTCGGCGGTGACTTTATAAACCAGCCCAACCAACATGGCCATTACCAGGAAGCAGACAAACAGCAATAAAAAGAATTGAATAAATAGTTTTTTCATTGCTGGAGTGTTTCCCAGGCGTTGGGTGCAAACAAATAACCTTTATTCCGTACGGTTTTGATGCGAAAGGGTTCCAGTGTGTTGTCATACAGCTTACGACGCAAACGGGATATCGCCACATCAATACTGCGATCCATGCCATCATAGCTGACACCGCGTAAACTTTTCAGTAGCACTTCACGATCCATAATAATACCGGCATGGGTAGCCAGCTCCCACAGCAAATCAAAATCAGAGGTGGAGAGGGGGATTTCCTCATGAGCCAGATTGACCTGACGATTAACCGGATCGATGCACAACAAACCGAAATGAATGGCATTCTGGTTTGTTAGCGGCGTGGTTTGCGGTTCTTTACTTTGGCTTTGGTGCTGGCGCAGATGCAAACGCAGACGAGCCAATAGCACCGCCGGTGGTGTCGTTTTTAAAATATAATCGTTCGCCCCCATTTCCAGCGATAAAATATGGTTCATATCGCTGTCCAACGAGGTTAGTAACACAATCGGGCCATCATAAGTGGGGCGAAGATCGCGGCATAACGTCATACCGTCTTTGCCCGGTAGCATGATGTCCAGTAGAACCAAATCTGGCTGATGCTGGGAGATAAACTCTTGCGCCGTATCACCGCGCGGCTCAACCAACACATCAAAATCATGTTTCCCCAGATAGGCTGCGATTAATTTACCGACTTCCGGCTCATCTTCGACAAAAACGATTTTAGGCATATTTCCCGATCTACAAAAGTCTGCAATTCAAATGATGGAATCAGCATAGCGCGCCGAAGAAAGCAATACCACGAGGATTTTCTCTCGAAACTTGAGCGTTGACACAGTGTTATACATTACCATCATTAAAGTATCGTCTCCGGCTGGTCAACACTAAGAGAATTATGCCATTATATTAGCGATACCGAATGTGACGTCATCTCTATTTAGCCGTAGTCCATACTATTTTGAATCAAGAGAGGATTAGGGGATGAGTAGTGAGCGGATGCAGCGTGAAACCGTCTGCTTTGATTATATGGGATTTCTATCAGCCTCCTGTAAGAAACACTGGAGCTTTATCGACGCTATTTATGGCGTGATGCCAATTTTTGGGATGGTAATTAAACCTCAGGCTGAGCTAGAGCAAAATCCGCAGGCTCAGCTGACGGTATTGGCTTTGCAGGTATTATCAACACAGGTCAGTGATGAGACCAACATTATTCGATTAATTCGTTTGGCGGAACAGCAGGGAATTACTTCTCTTGATATCCAGTTACCCTATGGGTTGGAAATCGAACAATTGGCGGTCATTACTCAACAATGCTCAATGAATATCTCTTTGTTTCCCGTAGGTGAACGGCTACTGGTTCAATGGACCAGCGCATCATGCTGAAAAGTAACAATTGTTAGTACAATGTTGCAATGGTTTGTTTTTTCACACTAATGCAGCGAATTAAAACTTATTGTGACTTTCTTGTATTACGCTATAAATATCAACACACTGTAGCTGAATCGTTTTAATTTCATTGGTAATAACATCGGTTATTTAGTCTTGCCGAATTGTTTTGAACCTTAGATTGCTCAAATGCAGACTTCGTATCAACTCTTTGGATTTATGGATACTATTTTTATTTATTGCCGATAATAATCGCGTGGTCGGTTGCAAGATCCCCTTATTATTTTTAACCTTTCATTAACGTTATTTTAATGCTGTTCAACATCTGGTTCGTATAATAATGTGAGTTTACGTAGTGAGTCTTAATCGCATCGCTACGATTAAGAGGATTAACACGATCCTTTACCTATCTTAAACTGTTTTTAATATTCAATGCGCGGTGCGCTAAGGGAAAATAACGCTGTCGGCCAAACTCGTTATTAGAAAACGCGCTCGACACTCACCCACAGCCCAAAAAATAGAACTGGCGTTTAGCCGAGCGCACTTAACCATTAGTGCATCATTAACCAAGTAGCTGGCAGCGTCGCGACCATGACCAGACCAATAGCCGTACGCTCCATTTTATTCAAAATCTTCAGTTCGTTATGGCTTTTTCGTGCATAAATAAACACCAATAAACCCGGAGCATAAAGCAGCACTGACAACAGCAGATGCAGCATACCTGCCGCGTAGATCAGCCATAAGCCATATAGGCAGGCACCACTGGCTGCCACAATCAACCGCCAGTCTTGTCGCTTCAACGCAACTTTGAACAAGAATGCACCGACTAGAAAATAAGGGATCAAGATCATTTCTGATGCGATGGCTAGCAAGGTATTGTAATTGCTGCCGGTCAACCAAATCAGCACCAGAGCGACTTGCACTGCTCCATTGGTAAACCACAGCGAGTGGGATGGCGCATTATTTTTATTCTGTTGGCAAAATGCCTTAGGGAACGCGCCGTGTTTTGCTGCGTGTAACGGCACTTCTGCTGCCATAATCGTCCAGCTCAGATAGGCTCCACAGACCGAAATAATTAATCCGGTCGCAATGACAATCTCACCCAGTGGTCCCATCAATTCCACCATCAACCCGGCCATTGACGGGTTACGCATTCCTGCCAGTTCGACTCGGGGAACCACGCCCAAAGACAGCAGGGTAATCAGCAGATAAACGCTCAATGCCGATAGCACCGCTAACATCGTGGCTCGCCCCACATCTTTTTTATTGCGCGCCCGGGCAGAGACGACCACCGCGCCTTCTACGCCGATAAACACCCACAGGGTGATCAGCATGGTATCTTTAACCTGTTCCCATACCGGTGTGCCCAAGGCCAATCCGGTGAAATCCAGCGTAAAGGTCTCCATATTGAAGGCAATGGCGGCCAAGATGATAAACCCGCCTAATGGCAACAGTTTCGCCAAGGTCGCAGCCAGATTAATACTGGCCGCAGTCTGAACGCCGCGTAATACCAAGGCATGCACAATCCACAATAGGAAAGACGCACCAATCAGTGCTTGCCAGGTATTACCCTCACCGAAAACAATGTGGTTCGGTGTATCAGTAAAAAAACTCAGGGCGGCAAACACGATCACCAAATAAGACACATTGGCAATCACCGCACACAACCAGTAACCCCAGGCGGAGAAAAAACCGATTAAATCGCCAAAGCCTTCTTTCGCATAGGTAAAGATGCCACCGTCCAAATCCGGCCGGAGGCGCGTTAACAACAGCATGGCGAAGGCCAGGAAGATAATCCCAACGCCAGTAATACTCCAACCGATAAGTAAAGCCGCCGGACTGGCAACTTCAGCCATGTTTTGCGGCAGACTAAAAACGCCAGCACCTAACATAGAGCTGAGAACAAGCGCGGTTAGCGCGGTCAGACCGAGTTTTTTTTCCAATGCTAGAGGCCCTGGTTTTTTAAGAATTAATGTGATGAATATTATCTACATGTCAGCACGATATGATGAATAAAACATCATGTTCGAAAGATAATAGCACTTAAAAAGTGCCGACATTTTACGGAGTGAAGAGGGCGGATGCAATGATTGGTTATGCGATTAGGATAAGAAATTATTCAGTTGCACAGGATTTGCGCGGAGGAAAAGTCGGAGGGGCATCATCAGTGGGAAGAATGGGGCAACCGAAGGCTGCCCCAATACAATTATTTGAACAAATCAGCGCTGACGGTCAGGTTGCCACCGCTCTTATTCTGCCACTGGCGCGTCACATGATAGTACTTGGCACCTTTGGCTGCGGCACGTTTTGCCACTTCCGCTGAAACATCGGTCATACTGTTGAAGTGACCGGTGAAGCTAACGGAGTCAAAAGGTACCATTTGCGCCGCGGTGGCGTTATTGACTTCCTGAATCTGGGTACCATCCGGTAGAGTGACGGTGTAACGTTTGCCCGTGGACGATTGCGTTTCGAAGAAACGGCCGACCATGTTGCTTGGCGTACCGGAAGAGGCTACGCCCGGCAATTCTACTTTAGCCGCTTCGGCACCACCGGCAGCCAATGCGGCACGGCCAGCATCAGAATCGGCCGGGATGACATCAGGGCTTTGTACTTTGCGTTTTGGTGCATCGGCTTTATACACATAGGCGGTAATAAACTGGTTGCCACCCGCGTTGGCATCAACTTGGCGCACGATAAAGAAGGCACTGGCATCCTTTTTCTTGGCTTCTTTGGCAATCGCGTCGTTAATGTCTGGCTGGTTGCGGAAGAAACCGCTCACTGAGACGGTATCAAACGGCTCAAGCAGGTAAGCTTCCGTCTTGGGTAATTCTTTTACGCCATTGAATGTGCGGTATTGTGTCTCTTTACTCACTGCTTCGGCATTATTGTGGTAAAGATCGGCCGTTACACGCCAGTTACCGCCATTACCGTTGCTGTTGGTATCCTGAATATAGAAAGCGTCTGCGCCCAACTCGTCAGCACGACGTGATACAGCGGCCGCTGCTTCATTGATAGCGTTAAACCGGCCGGTAATTGTTATACGTTGAAACGGTTTAATCGACTCTGCTTTTTCCGGCGCTAATTCTTGCGCGGCTTGAGCAGCAGAAAATGCAGTCAGTGATAGCAATGCTGACGCGATGATCGTGTATTTCAGCTTCATAAAAAATCCTTTCGCCTTGCGCATTAACGTTATACGTGCAGAACTATTGATGTGTAACAGAATAGCCGATGATTATTACATGTAATAATGGCAGGTGTCTCAGCAATTTATCTTGAACAGTGTGACTATTTACAACAGACAAGACAGCACGGGTTTATCGATGGATACGGATAAGTTTGAGCCATCAGCTAATTAACGGGATAAGTTTGATTTATTTACATTTTGCTAACCTGACGCCCCGTTGTCTCTGGGATAAATATCAGTTAGGAATAATTTTAACTCGGTGTCATTCAGTAGAATAACACGCTAGAAAATATAAAATTGATAGTCATTTGTACAATCTCTGCGCCAGCTATCAGTTTTAATGCAAAAACTATCACTATGATGCAGACAAATATGGATCATAAGTCACATTTTCAGTAGGTTATAGGAAGCTGTAGCAAGCAGATTTCGGCCGCGATCAACACTCGGCACCTCGAAATCACCACTATAGGCAGGATGACGACAATCATCATCAAAGAGAACTAAAAGGGAACATTATGCGTATTGGTGTACCAAGAGAGCGGTTGACCAATGAAGCACGGGTTGCAGCAACGCCGAAAACGGTGGAACAACTGCTGAAACTCGGCTTTACCGTCGCCATTGAGGCAGGCGCTGGGCGATTGGCCAGTTTTGACGATACAGCCTATCAGGAAGCCGGTGCCACGATTACAGATACCGCCGATGTTTGGCAGTCTGATTTGATCTTGAAGGTGAACGCGCCGCAGGACGATGAAATCGCCTTAATGCGTGCCGGCAGCACGCTGGTCAGCTTTATCTGGCCAGCCCAAAATCCTGAACTGCTGAAAAAACTGGCGGAACGTCAGGTTACCGTCATGGCGATGGATTCCGTGCCACGTATCTCGCGTGCACAGTCAATGGACGCCCTGAGTTCGATGGCCAACATTGCCGGTTATCGCGCAATTGTTGAAGCCGCCCACGAATTTGGTCGCTTCTTTACCGGCCAGATTACTGCCGCAGGTAAAGTGCCGCCAGCCAAAGTGATGATTATTGGTGCTGGTGTTGCCGGTCTGGCTGCCATTGGTGCGGCTGGGAGCTTGGGTGCGATTGTGCGCGCCTTCGATACGCGCCCGGAAGTGAAAGAACAGGTTCAGAGTATGGGCGCAGAATTCCTTGAGCTGGATTTTGAGGAAGAAGCAGGCAGTGGTGATGGTTATGCCAAAGTGATGTCGGAAGCCTTTATCAAGGCTGAGATGGCACTGTTTGCCGCTCAGGCAGCGGAAGTGGACATTATTGTCACCACGGCGTTGATCCCAGGCAAACCGGCACCGTTGCTGATCACCAAAGAAATGGTGGCCTCCATGAAGCCGGGCAGCGTGATTGTAGATTTGGCGGCACAAACCGGTGGTAACTGCGAACTGACCGTGGCGGATAAAATCACCGTGACGGATAACGGCATTAAAATCATTGGTTACACTGATTTGCCAAGCCGTTTGCCGACACAATCCTCACAACTGTACGGCACCAATCTGCTTAACCTGCTCAAGCTGCTGTGCAAAGAGAAGAATGGCGAAATCGATATCGATTTTGAAGATACGGTCATCCGTGGCGTTACCGTGGTAAAAACCGGTGAAATCACTTGGCCAGCACCGCCAATTCAGGTATCTGCTCAACCACAGGCGGCAAAAGCGGCGGCTCCGATCGAAAAAGTAGCCGCCAAACCGACATCGCCGTGGACCAAATATATCATCATGGCAATCGCCATTGTGTTGTTTGGCTGGTTGGCCAACGTGGCACCGAAAGAGTTTCTGTCACACTTCACCGTGTTTGCCTTGGCTTGCGTAGTGGGTTATTACGTGGTGTGGAATGTTAGCCATGCGTTGCATACGCCGCTGATGTCCGTGACTAACGCCATTTCTGGCATCATTGTGGTAGGGGCGTTGTTGCAGATCGGTCACGGCGGTTGGGTAAGTTTCTTATCCTTTATTGCCGTGCTGATTGCCAGCATCAACATTTTCGGTGGTTTCACCGTGACTCAGCGCATGCTGAAGATGTTCCGTAAACACTAAGGGGTAACTGATGTCTAGTGGTCTCGTCACAGCTGCATACATAGTTGCCGCGATTTTATTTATTTTCAGTCTGGCCGGTTTATCCCGCCACGAAACCTCCAAACAGGGTAATACCATGGGTATTACCGGTATGGCTATTGCGCTGATTGCCACCATTCTGGGGCCGGATTCCGGCAACGTTGGTTGGATTATCGTGGCGATGGTTATCGGTGGTTCCATTGGTATTTATCTGGCGAAGAAAGTCGAAATGACCGAAATGCCGGAGCTGGTCGCGATGCTTCATAGTTTTGTCGGTCTGGCCGCGGTATTGGTCGGGTTCAACAGCTATCTGGATCACGGGGCGGCAATGGATCAGGTGATGCTGAACATTCACCTGACTGAAGTGTTCCTTGGCATCTTTATTGGTGCGGTAACCTTTACTGGCTCTATCGTTGCTTTTGGCAAATTACGCGGGATTATTTCTTCCAAACCGCTGAGTTTGCCTCATCGCCATAAATTAAATCTGCTGGCACTGGTTGTTTCCGTCTTCCTGATGGTGCTGTTTGTTAAAACCGACAGCGTGGCCGTGCAGGGGATTTGTCTGCTCCTGATGACCGCCATTGCACTGGCGTTTGGCTGGCATCTGGTGGCCTCCATCGGCGGTGCCGATATGCCGGTTGTGGTGTCGATGCTCAACTCCTATTCCGGTTGGGCAGCAGCGGCAGCCGGTTTTATGCTGAGCAACGATTTGCTGATCGTCACCGGTGCGCTGGTCGGTTCATCCGGTGCCATTCTGTCTTACATTATGTGTAAGGCGATGAATCGTTCGTTTATCAGCGTCATTGCTGGCGGCTTCGGTACTGACGGTTCTTCCGTCGGAGATGCTGACGAGATGGGTGAATACCGTGAAACCACCGCTGAAGAAGTGGCCGAACTGCTGAAAAACTCCAGCTCGGTGATTATCACCCCAGGCTACGGTATGGCGGTGGCACAGGCGCAATATCCAGTGGCCGATATCACCGCCAAATTGCAGGCGCGCGGTATCAAAGTTCGCTTTGGTATTCATCCTGTTGCGGGTCGTTTACCGGGTCACATGAACGTACTGCTGGCTGAAGCCAAAGTGCCTTACGATGTGGTACTGGAAATGGACGAAATTAACCAGGACTTCCCGGAAACCGAAACGGTATTGGTGATCGGTGCCAACGATACGGTTAACCCGGCAGCTCTGGAAGATCCGCGCAGTCCTATCGCGGGAATGCCGGTGCTGGAAGTGTGGAAAGCGCAGAATGTTATTGCGTTCAAACGCTCGATGAATACCGGTTATGCTGGCGTGCAAAACCCGCTGTTCTTTAAAGACAACACGCAAATGTTGTTTGGTGATGCCAAAGCCAGCGTGGAAGCGATCTTACGTGCGTTGTAATCGTTTAGGCGGAAGAACGGGCCAGTCAAACTGGCCCTGATATCAAGCCGATAAAAATAAAAAATCCGGAGCAACTTTTGCCTCCGGATTTTTTTGCCGACAATTTAAGCGGATTGGGGCGATAAATATAACGGGAAGTCGGCGCGTGCGGCGGCCTGATTCAAGTGTTTTTGCGCGCTGAGAATATTGTCGCGCCAGTTGTCATCTTGTGCCCACATTTCAATAACAAGCGGTACGCGGCTATCCATATCCCGCAGCACTTGGAAAATAGCATGGAAATCCACGTCTCCATCACCAATCACCCGATCGCGAAATTGTCCTGGTGCATTTTCTCTCACTTTCAGCGTGTCTTTCAGGTGGATCTGCAATATATGGTCGCGGCTTAGCTTCAGCTCGGTCAACGTATCGTAATTCCAAGCGGTAATATTGCCCACATCGGGGTAGGCCATAAAGTATGGAGAGGGAATTTCCCGTTTAAGAATTTCAAATTTACTCAATGAATTCAAATACTCGGTATCCATAATCTCGACCGCCAGCATGACTCCGGCACGTTCGGCCAGTTTAGTGCTCCATTTCATCCCGTCGATAAAACGTTGGTGAGTCTGTTGATTCGAACCTTCATAGTAAACGTCATAGCCCGCCAATTGGATCACGCGAATACCGAGCTTGTAGGCGAAATTAATCGCCTTTTCCATGTGGATCTGCGCCTGTTGGCGAATGGTTTTATCCGCTGAACCAAAAGGATATTTGCGGTGAGCGCTGAGGCACATGGAATGCAGCGGAATCTGATGCTGTTCGCAAAGGCGGCGCAGGTCATAGATTTGCTGATCTGACCAATCCAATCTGGCTCGTCGCTCATCGGATTCATCTACCGACATTTCCATAAAATCAAAGCCTAGCGCTTTGGCCGTTTTGAGTTTTTCTTCCCACGACATCGCGCTGGGCAAGGCTTTTTCATATATTCCGACAACTTGATTTATCCCGTTTGCATACATTAGCAGCCCCCTGAGATTGTGGTTTATGCCCAGTATTTATCGATTTCGGCGCGTAACGCTTGGGCGGTTGACTGACCTTTTTCACCGGTCAAGGCGCGCCCGGCAATAAAGGCTTTCGCCCGAATACCTTCAAACAGGCGGATATCCTGCGGCACTATGCCGCCGGTAATCGAAAGCTCCAGACCTAAATCCGAGAGGGCACGCATGCGGGTCAGGTCATCGTCACTCCAACCCACGCCAGCCAGTTCTGCATCTCTGGAACGATGATAAATGGCTTGCTTAATCCCCAATTTTCGCCAGGATTTGGCGTCATCTAGAGTCCAATTACCGTAGATTTCGATTTGAATTTCAGCGCCCAACTCATCGGCGACTTTTTTACAGGCCGCGATAGTTGCGATGTGCGCAGCGGCAGAAACCGTCAGCCAATCGGCACCGGCATCAAAGGCCATGCGCGATAAAATGGCACCACCGTCAGTGGTCTTTAAATCACAAACTAATAGATGGTTTGGATGGTTTTTACGCAAAGTCGTCACGGCCTCCATTCCACAGGCAAAGGCCAGAATAGTCCCGACCTCAATAATATCGACGTAGCCCGCAACGCTTTTCGCCAAATTAACGGCACTGGCCAGATCGGTTTGATCCAGCGCGATTTGAAGCATAGGTTTGGCCATGTGATATTCCTTTTTAGTCAGCGGCAGCGGATTTCGGATGCCGAGGTGAGAGTGTAGAAAGCGAGACTGATTGTCAGTCGGCGGCTAACGTTGCCCGTAGTAGGCGTTGTTACCGTGTTTACGCTGATAGTGTTTATCCGACAAAGCATGTTGCAGGTGAATATGCGTATTGAGGGAGCGTGTTGCCAATGCCATCGCCGCCACTTCTTCTAACACCACGGCGTTATGTACCGCTTCTTGAGCATCTTTTCCCCAAGTGAAGGGCGCATGGCCATACAGCAACACCCCAGGGACGGCCACAGGGTCAATGCCGCGTCGGTTGAAAGTTTCTTCAATCACCCGTCCGCTGTTTTCTTCATAGTGCTGATTGATTTCGTTGTCGCTCAATGGCCGAGTGCAGGGAATATCGCCGTAGAAATAGTCAGCGTGGGTGGTTCCCAGAGCCGGGAGATCCTTTCCGGCCTGCGCCCAGATGGTCGCATGGCGCGAATGGGTATGCACAATGCCGCCAAGGGCAGGAAAGCGGCGGTATAACTCCAGATGAGTCGGGGTATCGCTGGAGGGATTTAAATCCCCTTCAATGACTTTACCGTCCAGATCCAGCACGACGATATCCTCAGCCTTCATCTGGTCATATTCCACCCCAGAAGGTTTAATGGCGAGAACGCCGCGCTGGCGATCAATCTCAGAAGCATTGCCCCAAGTGAAGGTCACCAGACCAAAGTGGGGCAATAACAGGTTGGCGTCCAGCACCCGTTGTTTCAGTGTTTGATACATAATGACTTCTCCTTGTTACACCCGCAGCGCTGCATCAATAACCGCATAAACGTCTTCTATGGTTCGACACCGCCGCAATTTATCCAGGTCTACTCCGGTTTCACTATTTTCGTCATCCAAAACCTGCGTGACCTCCATTAACCCCGCCATATGTTCATCCGAATTGCTGCCAGCAAGGGTAATCAATACATCCACTGCGTCGTCTTCACCGTCGAAATAAATCGGGTCAGCCAAGGTAACCAGCGCAAAAGCTGTACGGTTTACGCCGTCTTCTGGTCGGGCGTGCGGCATGGCAAAATTTGGTGCGATAACGATATAGGGGCCAAGTTTTTCAACGCTACTGATAATGGCTTGATAGTAGGCCGGAGTTACGGCTCCAGAGGCAATCAGCATATCGGTGCCTAACTTGATGGCCGCGCGCCAGTCATTGGCCGGTGCCTGTAGCAATATGGAACGGTTTGCTATCAACGAGTCTTTTAGTGATAAGGTTGCCATTGTGATTTTTCCCCGGATAAGACTTAAATATTCATCAAAGTTAACGTTATTTTGCTTGAGTGACTTGTTCGATCAGATTCAGCAACTCGTCGCCAAATGACTGAGGATTCAGCATATTTTGTACCCCGAGAATAAACTTACCCTCGGTAACCTCCATTTCGCTCGAAAGGTGTTTCGACGAAACAATAATGTCAGTCGCCGTCAGCTTGGCTTTGTAATCAGAAACCGCGCAGGAATCCATATGGTGAGGTATCCCTTTCTTCTCCAGATAGCTGCCGATCTTCATTTTCATCATCATGGAAGAACCCTGGCCGTTGCCACAGACAGCCAGAATCCGCACCGGATGACCGCCTTTCACGGCTACGTTGCTGACCGGTTCTTGGTTATCGACTTCAGTGGATTCCGCAGCGGTGAATGGTGCCGCTAAAGCTCGGTTTTTCTCGGCATCTTCTTCTGCCCGTAAGGTGCGGGAAGCAAAAAACATGTAGACCAACGCCAAGGCAATCAATAGGTAAAACGTAACGGATGAGGCAGATAAACCCTGCATAATCGGTGGGAATAACAACGACCAATCGGCCATTCCCATCCAGCTATTAAAGGTAGTGCCCTGTTGCATAAACAGGTCAATTGCCCAAGCTGAGCCGATGACTTCGATGATTCCCATCACGAAGCAGATTTTCATTACCGCACGCCAGCCGCCAAAATGGTTGGCAAAGACGCCGATGGTGGCGTTGGAGAAGAACATAGGAATAAAACCCGGAATAATCATGATAGAGGTGTTGAAAGCCAGCATGACCAGTACCGCGCTGAACTGCCCCAAAGCCCCCCAGATAAAGCCAAATACCATCGCGTTAGGGGAGAAGGCATAAATGGCGGCGCAATCAATCGCCAATACTGCATTCGGGATCACCCGCTCAGAAATACCTTTAAAAGCTTCAGATAATTCGGCAACGAACATCCGCACGCCGGTGACAATAATCTGAATTGCGACGGCGAATTTCAGCCCGGTTTCCAGAATATAAATTGCCCAGTTAGTTCCACCCGCCATCGCGCGTAGATTATCCATACCGAAAGAGAGCAGGATCGCGCCGAAGAACAGTGTCATCACAATGGCTGTAGCGGCAATGCTGTCATGGAAGATATGTAACCACTTGGGGAGTTTCAGATTATCGACGTTGTCTTTCGGATCGCCCAATTTTGGCGCAACCTTTACCGCAATCCAGGATGCGGCTTGCTGTTGATGACCAATAGAAAAACCGGCACCACCGGTCACGGCTTCGGTCGGTTTAAACATAATATTGGAGAATATACCCCAGTAAAGAGCCAGGAGAATGGAAGAGTAAATCACGGTTTCCCACATAGGAACCGCCATCACAAAGTAAAACACCGCGATCAGCCCGGCTTGCTGGAACATAATGTGGCCAGTTAGCATAATCGTGCGAATCCCGGTATAGCGACGCAACACAACCAGCAAAATATTAATCGCTAGCGCCAGTAACACCACGTACCCGACCCAGGAGTAGTCATCGCCCATAGTTTCCATGGTCGCCATCATTGACGTGTAGGGATCAATCACCGATCCCGTCAGACCATGGAACTCGGCCATTTTTTCAATCACTGGCTTAAAACCGGAGACTAATGTGGTCGCACCAACTTGAACCAGCATAAAACCAACAATAGTCTTGATTGTTCCTTTGATAATGGTTGTGATATCACGGCGTAGTAGGCTATAGCCGATACAAGTCACCAGGCCTAGCAGCAACGGCGCTTTTGTCATGACCTGACTGTAGAAGATATAAAAAACGTCATACAGATACTCCATACCACCCCCTGATACTCATTATGGTTGGACGGAACCTTTATTAATGACCGCCCGGTAGAGATCCCTTTTTCGGATAAAACATGACACCATCACAAGGTATACAATCAAATGTGATCATTCAATGATTCAATATGATTAGTTTGATTCCTCTCACATTTACTCGCAGTGGCGAGATGTGTAATTTTTATAATATAATGAAATAAAAGCAATAAATCTCAATATCATGAGAATTGAGAGTTTTGAAGCTAAAATAGAGATCGGATATACCGAGGGTTTTGTCATTGAATTGTTAAGCATCACACCATTGACAGTTGTTTTTCTCGCGTATATGATCAATTTAAATCAAAACCAATCATCAGTAATCAATGGATGAGCGGTTATTGTAGGATAACTGAGATGAATGAAAGACAGCGTCACCATGAAATCGTCGCTTGGGTTAATGCAAAACGGTCTCTCACTATCAGTGACCTGACGGAACGTTTTGATATTTCTCCCGCGACGGCACGACGTGACATTGCAAAACTTGATGCGTTAAAGCAGTTGAAAAAGGTGCGTAATGGCGCTGAGCGTCTCGCGGATAAAAAGCAGGCCTGGTCGCCGTTAAACATCAATAACGCCGATAACTATGAAGAGAAATCGCGCATTGCCGCCAAAGCCTCCGAACTGTGCGAGGACGGTGACAGCATCGTACTTAACTGCGGTTCTACCGCATTTTTACTCGGTCAAACCTTGTGTGGCCGCGATGTTCAAATTGTAACAAACTACTTTCCACTAGCTTGCTATCTGATTGAGCACGACCACGAATGCGTGATCATTATTGGAGGTCAATACAACAAAACGCAGAATATTATTCTTAACCCTACCTCGACAACTTTTGATGCTTATGCAGGCAAATGGATGTTTACCAGTGGCAAGGCGCTCAATGAAACCGGCCTGTACAAAACCGATATGTTAACTGCGGTTTCGGAACAGCAAATGTTGGATAAAATCAGCAAGCTGGTCGTGGTTGTTGATAGCTCCAAAGTGGGGCAGCGCACGGGATTACTCTTTTGCCCAGCCAGTAAAATCGATATTCTGATTACCGGTAAGGATGCAAATCCTGAGGTCATCAGCAGCCTGAAAGCGCAAGGGGTAGACGTCATTTTGGTCTGATTTCTTTATCCTAAAGGTCTGATTATGAGCAAAGTAAACGAGATTACCCACGAATCATGGATTTTGAACACCTTCCCTGAATGGGGAACCTGGTTAAATGAAGAAATTGAAAAAACCGAGGTTTATCCCAATACCTTTGCTATGTGGTGGCTGGGTTGTACCGGGATTTGGCTAAAATCCGCTGGAGATACCAATATCTCTATTGATTTCTGGTGCGGTACTGGGAAAAAAACGCAAGCGAATCCGTATATGAATGCTCAACATCAGATGATGCGAATGGGCGGTGTGCGGGCATTACAGCCAAATCTTCGAACCTCGCCATTTGTGTTGGATCCTTTTGCCATTAAGAAAATTGATGCCGTGCTGGCAACCCACGATCACGCTGATCATATCGATATTAATGTGGCGGCTGCGGTGCTGAAAAACTGTGGCGACCACGTGAAATTTATTGGCCCACAGGCCTGCGTTAATTTGTGGATTGGCTGGGGCGTCCCAGAGGATCGCTGCATTGTGGCCAAAGTCGGGGCGATAATTGAGATTGGTGATATTCAAATCACCGTATTGGATTCTTTCGATCGCACCGCACTGGTTACCTTGCCAAAAGGAACCTCTTCCAAGGATAAAGCCCTGCTGGATACCATGGATGAGCGAGCGGTTAACTATCTGATTAAAACCAGTGGTGGCTCAATTTATCATTCGGGCGACTCTCATTATTCAAATTATTATGCTAAACACGGTAATGATTATGATATTGACGTGGCGCTGTTGTCCTATGGCGAAAACCCACGCGGTGTGACCGATAAAATGACCTCATCCGATATTCTGCGTGCCGGTGAATCCCTCAATGCGCAGGTTGTGGTGCCGTTCCATCATGATATCTGGGCCAACTTCCAAAGCGACACTCGCGAGATCGAGGTGTTGTGGAAAATGAAAAAAGATCGATTAGACTACAAGTTTGCGCCGTTCTTCTGGCAAGTAGGCGGGAAGTACACTTATCCAACGGATAAAAACAAAATGTATTATCAGCATGATAGGGGCTTCCACGATATCTTTATCGATGAGCCGGAGCTGCCATACAAAGCATTCTTGTAATGCTTTCTGGACATTGATGGTGCGCAGACGCGGGAAGTTAATTCCTCGTCTGCTTTATCTGTTCTATTTTCGGATTAAAAAACCGCCACGACCACAGCGACGAGGGAATTTCAGGTGAGGGAATGTTCTGGGCAAGCTGGGGGTAGGTAGAACCAAGCAAATGAAACAAGCAACATGGATGTTAAGCCAGCCCACGCTGACAGACTGGCTTAAAGGTTACAGAGACTGAATTAGCGAGTCGCTCCGTTTATTTCAATGCCGAACCTTCTTCATCTTCATGGTATTCAATCGGGCAGGTAAAACCATCCGGCTTAATTGCCAATAAATCACATTTGAGACGGTCAATCACATGCTCGGTGGTATTGCCAATAAAGGCAGCAGAAAGACCGGTTCGCCCCAAAGTCCCCAGTACCACTACGCCCGCATGCAGGTGTTCAGCCAGATCGGGAATCACTTCTTCCGGCAATCCTTTTTCAACGTGAGTAAATTGTTCATCAACACCAAACTTTTGCCGCAGCGCTTTCATTGCCACTAAATGCTGCCCTCGAATGGCGTCGTTATAGACGCTAGGGTCAAAATCCGGTAACTCGATAGCAATATTGATCGGTGTCACCGGATAGGCGCTGATGAGATGTACCGCAATCTGATTAACATGCGCCGCCAATTCTTGGGTTTCCTGCACCAATTTGATATTTAGCGGATCATGGAGCGGGTCTTCACTGGAAAGATTTACCGCCACCAGCGCAGTACCGCCTTCTGGCCAAGGTTGATCTTTCACCATCCAGACCGGGCACGGGCACTTACGCAGCAAATGCCAATCGGTCGGAGTAAAAATAATCGATTCTAACCGATCATGCTGATGAGCCATTTTAAGCAGTAAATCATGTTTGGCGCTCAGAACTTCGTGAATAATGGCTTCATAAGGACGGTTATGCCACACCACTTTGATTTCAATCGGCATGCCGGCATCAATATAGAAACGACATTGTTCATTGATCCAGGCCGCTCGCTGGCTGATCACCCCTTTGCGCATCGCCGTTCTTTCATCGGGAGAGAGCAGGGTAGTCATATCATAAGAAAGGTCATAAATAGGTAAGAAGGCTTTAATCCGCCCACCGTTGCGCTGCACTAAATAAACAGCCCGACGTAACGCCGGTTGATCGTCCTGATTGGGGTCAATAGCCACCAGAATATTCTGATACTTCGCCATAGGTTCTCCTTACAACTGTGAATCAACAGTTTGTTACTTACAGAGTAAACCATGATAGAAAAACAGAACAGGAGAAGAGAACGCCAGACCAATAAATAAGTGAGTTATTAATCTGGCATCATATGTTACAGCGCAGGTTTTGGATTGCCAGCCAGTTGGGCCAAGGCTTCGGTATTCTCAATGGTGATGTATTTACCTTTCACACTAAGAATGCCACTTTTCTGGAAACGGCCAAGCAGGCGACTGATGGTTTCTACTGTTAGCCCCAAATAGTTGCCAATATCACCACGGGTCATGGTCAAACGGAACTCACGCGGAGAGAAACCACGCTGGGCAAAACGTCGCGAAAGGTTATAGATAAACGCCGCCAGACGCTCTTCTGCATTCTTTTTCGACAGCAACAGAATCATATCCTGATCGCCTTTGATCTCACCGCTCATCAACCGCATCATTTGTTGACGCAAATTAGGCATCTTGCCGGATAAATCATCGAGGGTTTCGAAAGGAATTTCGCACACCATCGAGGTTTCCAACGCTTGAGCAAAGCTGGGGTGCTGCGCATTGCTGATAGCATCAAAGCCGACCAGATCACCAGCCAGGTGGAATCCAGTGATTTGCTCATCGCCTTCTTCGGTAATGGTATAGCTCTTAATGGTCCCGGAACGGATGGCGTACAAAGACTTTAGCTCATCGCCCGCTTTGAACAACGCCTGTCCTTTCTGAATAGGCTTTTTCCTTTCAATGATGTTATCGAGCTGATCCAGCTCATGCTCATTTAAGGTAAAAGGAATACAGAGTTGGCTGATGCTGCAATCCTGACAATGGATTGCGCAACCGCCAGACTGAATGCGTCGGATAATACGTTTTTCCGGGATCATGAGGGTATTCCCATTAATATTGATATTTGTCAATTTTAACATCTTTTAAGGCGTCTGATAAGCGCAACAACACTTAGCGCGCTAAAAGATAACCCTCATGGACCAATAACCCGCGTTTTCGCTCAATGCCACCCGCATAACCGGTTAGTGTGCCGGATGCACCGATCACCCGGTGGCAAGGCACGACGATTGAAATGGGGTTGAGGCCATTAGCCATACCGACTGCGCGGGAAGCGGTTGGCCGGCCTATACGTCGCGCTAATTCGCCGTAGGAAATAGTGGTACCGCAGGGAATGTTGCGCAACTCTTGCCAGACCTGACGTTGGAACGGCGTACCGGCGGTTTTTACTGGCAAGGTATCAATAATGGTCAGTTCTCCGGCAAAGTAACGCTGCATTTTTTCCGTAAGTCCACCGGGATTAGATTGTTTGGTCAGGGTAAAGGTATTTGGCCCATTGTGCGCACTCAGCAATTTCAATAACCGCTCATAGTGATCGACCCAATCAATGGCGCGCAAGTTATGTTGTTCATCGCAGATAATCACGAGTTCACCCTGAGGGGTGGGCATTTGATCAATATAAAAAGTTTCCATGTGGCTCCGCAGGTTGAATGTGATGGTGAAAATAGATGCGTATAATAAGGCATGCTATGCCGAGCAGTATTGCACGAAAAAAGCGAGATCAGACGCTAATTTATCGGTGACTCGGTGTCGTTATCCCCATCAATCACTTAGGGGGAAAACGGTTCAGCGAACTTCTGAATGCCCTATTCATTCTCCTCGTTATTCCAGATGAGTGACCCACTGTAACCACGATCGATCGTCATCGCTTGCCCGTTACTGCCCATTTGATTATCGAGATCGACGCAGTTGATGACTTTTGCACCACTTTGCGGCAGATTGAGTGAAGACGCAGCAACTATCGGTGAAGAAATAAACGATTGTCAGATATTACCGCCATGCTGTATGTTTGTACAGTATGTACGTTTAAGCACACCAATGATCGTTGGTTTTATACCGCTAAGTAACGCGTAGTATCGTACTGGGACTGACCCCCAGGCCCCTAAACCTGCTATCACGAGGTTCTGATTATGGCATTTCGTATTATTGAAAAAACACCGTTGCAAGTTATCAGCATGCGCGTTGTCGGTCCCTATGGCGAAACCATCCCTCAGGGATTCAATCAACTGTTTAGCTGGCATCAACATCATCAAATTCCTGCGCAGACATGGCTGGCGCTGTACTGGGATAATCCTGAAACCACGCCAGCGGCAGAACTGCGCGCTGATGTTGCATGTTCCGTCGCGGATGATTTTGTCTTACCGGCCAATGCCAGCGAAGGGGTTTTGCTGCAAGTTATTCCTGGCGGCACTTACGCCGTTTATCGCACTCGCGTTATTGATGGTGACTACGCCAAAGCCTGGGGCGAGCTATATGGCCAGCATTTGCCAGCCAGTGGCTATGTGCCCGCAGAAGGGGCGTGCTATGAAGTTTATCTGAATGATGGGCAGGCCGACGGGTACTTTGATATTGATATTTACCAATCGGTTGAACCTGTTAGCGCAGAGTGATGGGGGCCACCAAAGTCATCCGTGGTTTTACCCGCACGACTTTGGTCGTAAACCTTCGCGGCATTAATAGTGTATTCATTGGAGCAAAATTAACATGTTTGCAAATGGATTTATTGGTTAATAAATGACTCATCCGCGTGGGTAAATACGCTGAATCATTGTGGGAGGAAATATTATTCCTGACAAACCGCGTGCTGATAACCCAGTCAGCTGGCATAATTGACGGATGCTGCGATAGGGGCGTTTTATTTTATATTATTTATATTGATAACCAGTTCAACCAATAAACCTGCACACCTACGGGGGAATTTGGCTGTCTGTCGCATCAGTGTTATTCAAAATCGAATGATTATTAAAAAATTGCCCTTAGGGCAGAATAAAAATTATTATTTTAAGATAGGGGCTTATAAACCATCGTGATTAAGATAAAATCTGCCGGAACTGGCCGTGTGATATTTTTAATGATTATTCTGGGGCTGCTGTCATTGTTGCCAAAAGAAACGTCAATAACGGTTGGCGCTGCACTTTTATGCGTATTCTTTTTCTGGCGTTACCTTAAAGCGGCCAAAAATACCACCACAGCGCTTACCGTCGATGCGCCCCCGTTACTGGCAGAGGCAACGGTGGTGTCATTGGATGAAATCGAACCGTCGTTGCCGCAACCATCGGATGATGAGTTTTATATTTTCCAACTGTCAGATGAATTGAATAAACAAAATTATCAAGCACCGGTGTTACCGCAGGGTTCTCTATCCCGTGCTTCTTGGTTACCACCCGGCGAACTGGCGGTAGTGGCGGGGATTAATTTACCCGATGGTATGATTTATATCGGCAATAAGTTGAAAAGTAATCGTCACGGTGCGGAACCCGCTTTCATTAATCCAACGTTAAAAGTGGCAGTGAGTGATGTAGATATTACTTTGCCACTGACAGACGAACGCCCAAATTACTCAACTTTGTCGCCAGAAGCGCGGCGGGCTTATTTACAGTGGCTGGCTGACGGACGTCAATCTCCCCATGCGCATATTGGGTATGTTTTCCTCTTTTTCTATGGATTGGAACATCGCTTATTAATCGACGCTAATGTGGATGCGGCAGCAAAAAATGAACAACCGGTGCTAAAAGCAGAAATTATCCGCCTGCTGAGTATTTATGGTGAACACCGTGCATTTGAGCAGAGCGGCCGTCATTTACTGGCCTATCTGACGCCGCTTGATCCCAGTGAGAAAACCTACCTATCCGCACCGCAAACGCTTGATGGCTACGGTAACGATTTACCGTTAGCGGTGAAAATCGGCTTAGGGCAATTGGCGATGGATCAGTATCCGTTACCGCCTGAATGGGCCGTTGCCTGGGCCTTATCCGATCCGAATTTACCGCATAATCGCGCAGCAACCCGTAACTTTGCCGTTTTTTCACATTTGTTCCAACAGCGCTATCAACAACATTTTCCACAAGGGCTTATTCTGCCGATCAATAGAACCAAGCTACAAATTTGCTATCGCTCGGCATCGACCGGACTCATGGATCAGCAATTCACCCGTCGAATTTATGATTTACCCGATGTGGTGGTCGCCAAAGAAAATCGGGAGAAAATACGCCTGATACTGAATGAATGTTATGCCGAGTTGGAAACCTATAGCCAGTTTATTGCACTTAATCCAGACAAGATTAACGATTTGGAAGCGGTACTGTTGCTGCCGATGACATTGTGGCCGGCAGAGTTGCAGCAGGCGTTGGAAAATATTAAAGAAAGAGTCGGCTATGGTTTATTGCTGATGACCTACCGCGAATTGTTTAGCCGGTTGAAAAGCCCAGGCGAAGTGACGCGAAATAAAGTCGCAGCGCTGGTTAAGGCTTTGGAGAAAATGCAGCTTGGTGTCGAGCCGGATATATTAACTGATAATATTACCCCCTCAGCACAAGATACGATTGCACTTTTCCCGATTACGTTACTGAAAACTGAATCTGAAACCTTACCCGCCTATCGGGTAACCGTTGTCACTCTCGATCTGGCTTGCGCTGCCGTGATGGTGGATGGCAGTATTTCTGAGCCGGAATTAAACATGTTATGTCAGCATATTGATGCCTGGGGTCACCTGAGTCCCGGACAGCGCATGCGTTTAAAAGCCTATCTGCAACCCGGTATTAAAAAAGCCAGCACGCTGGGCGCGTTGAGAAAAAAACTTGAACCGCTGAATGTAGCCACCCGTCGGGCTATTGCACGTTTCCTGTCTCATCTTATTCAGGCCGATGGCAAGGTCACACCGCAAGAAGTGAAGTTTCTCGAGCGGGTGTATCTGCGTTTATCACTGGATAATAAGCTGGTTTATACCGATCTTCAGCAACCGGGCGCGACCAAAGGGAGAATATTGACCGATACCGTTCGCGTGGCTCAGTTGCAGCAGGAAAGTCGGGCGGTGTATTCGGTGCTGCAAAATATGTTTTCCACCCCCAGTGCCCAACCCGCGTCGTCACCGATCCAACCGTTGAGCACGTGGATCAAACCGGTTGAGATCTTTGGTCTCGACGCCGACCATTCGGCATTACTCCGTTTCTTGCTCAGTCGCCTACTGTGGTCCCGCAATGAATTACTCGATGTGGCTGCAGATATGGGATTACCATTGGACGATGCCTTGCATCTGTTGAATGAAAGAATGCAAAGTCAGTTTAATCTGCCGCTGACTCAAGGTGATAACCAAGTGAAAATCAATCCAGAAATATTGCGTTCCTTGGCAGCATAGGCGGTTTCTGAGGTCGGTAACCGGCTAGCGGTTGTTTTTATAACGGATATAAGCGACTGGCTGTTAGCTGGCAGGGTTGATCATGCTGACGAACTGCTGGAGAATGGCGGACTGACATGAAATCTAGCCTTTATAGCGCGCGTTAACCGCAGGAGTCGTAGAAAGAATGAAGTACACATGGATACTTTTTGATGCGGACGAAACGCTATTTCATTTTGATGCATACCAAGGGTTAAAACTGATGTTTTCCCGCTTCAAAACTGACTTTACCCCGCAGGATTACCAGGATTATCAATTGATCAACAAACCATTATGGGTTGATTATCAGGACGGTAAAATCACCGCAGCTCAGCTACAAAGCATACGCTTTGAAATGTGGGCGAACCGATTGGAGGTTTCACCCTCGACGCTGAATGGCGCGTTTCTGGTGGCGATGGCCGATATCTGTTCTTTACTGCCCGGAGCCAAAGAGTTAATTGGTGCCTTACATGGCAAAGCCAATATGGGCATTATTACCAACGGTTTTACTGATCTACAGCATGTCCGTTTGCAACGCACTGGCTTGCTAAATGTCTTTTCGCCGCTGGTGATATCAGAAGAGGTGGGCGTAGCCAAACCGGATGTGGGTATTTTTGAATATGCGTTTAACTTGATGTCCAACCCACCAAGAGAACAGATTCTCATGGTGGGGGATAATCCACATTCGGATATTCAGGGAGGTATTAATGCAGGGATTGATACCTGCTGGCTGAATATGCAGGGGAATGTGGCACCGGATGGTATTGAACCGCATTATCAGGTTTCTTCTTTGTCTGAATTGCAGCAACTGCTATTAGCCTGATTAATAGCAGTCAGCACGAACGCTGAAATGCGGTAAAAAAACAATCTGCGATTCCTTCTAAATATTGGAATAGTATTTTCTCGCGACAATAGCCCGACGGATCAGCGACGGGAATTCACGCGGTGTCGGTAACGCTTCGATTTCAGGCACCGTTAGCCACTTAAATTCACCCTCAACGTCAATCAGGTCAGCAGGAAGACTACAGAGATAAATCATATCCAGGTGCCAATGCCATCCACCCGTTTTTTTCTGGAATTTTCTCGCAAAGAAATTCTCCTTGATGTGACCGGCTAGGTAGAGCCACAACGGCAATTTCTTATGAAAATGCATCAGAATGCGATCATTTTCATAAGAAATCACCGAAGCGGTGAAATGCTTAATTCCCTCACGATACATAAGATTAAATCTCAGTCAGAATGTATGTTAGTGCTTTGTGCAATATCCCGCGCAATTCTGCCCATAGAATACTCAGTCTAACGGTCTACGCTTTACCGGTTACACCGCCTTACCTCCATGCCCATCGGCTTGCTTATGCTTGAATTCATAAATATTCATTAAAAAAACGATTATTGTTATATATGACACTGGATTTATTAGTAATAATAACTATTATCATTTCTATTATTGGCGAGGGAACGCTGATTAAGCTTATTTTTTATCATGATATGCATCCCTCCTAAACGACAAAAATATAATTTAATCCTTTGTATATAAAGGATTTTTATGGCTACATGTTAACTAATGGAGTAGGAACATCATCATGTCTAACCCGCAATCATCCCTGTGTTATTCACTTTCGTCCAGCCAGGACAAAATCATCACATTAAAACAACTGAACCAGCACAGTCTTGAGCGTTTAATCAGTGGCGAAATTCTGGCTATTCGTATTCCGGATTATTGTTCAGATGCGACGGCCTCGGCACTGAGGCGCTATATCGATCAAACGGCAAAATTGCATCAATACACGCACGAAATTTATGAAGAGGGTCAGGTTGTACAGAATTTTTACGGTGTTCATCGTTGGGGGACACCCTTCAATATGACTTATGGTCAATCCGACGGGGATAGCGCTAGGCAGCAGTATTACGCTGATGCTGCGCAAATGCGCACGCTAATCGATGATATTTGCGCACCTGAGCAACCGCCGATTCAGGCATTGATCGCCGATTTTCAGCAGCACTGGCCAGACGGTGCCGTTACCGCCTCTTTTGAGGGAAAACCGATGTTTGCCGGGATTATTCGCGTCATGTTTCCAGAGACGGCACATTTATCCGAAACGGTTCCTCATGTGGATTGTCTGCCCATCTCGGTGGCGGAATTAGCACACCAGTTCAGCGCTAATATTTATATTGAAACGCCGCCAAGCGGCGGGGAGTTAATGGTGTGGGATACCGACGCTTTTTCATTCGATGAAGTCGCGTTATTTGAAGGCGAGCAATTACCGGCAGATCGCCTGCAATTACCGCTGCGAATACAGCCGAAAAAGAATGAACTGGTGATTATTAATACCCGCCGTCCTCACGCCATTGGCGGTTTTGATTCAGGTAAGCGGATCAGCATGCAGTCATTTATTGGTTATAACACCGACCAACCATTCTATTTTTGGTGCTAAATCAACCTGATATATCTATTGCGGACAATTATCTATGACTCCAGATGAGTTTCGTCGCCATGGCTATGCCATGATCGACCTGATCGCCGACTATCGGCAAAATATTGAACAGCGGGCGGTGCAACCGCTCACCACACCAGCAGATAATCCCACAGTGTGACGACGTCATCGGCCGTCATTCCCGCCACCGGCTGGGCCTGACGATGCATCGTCAGCAGGTGCAGATGTTCGTCGATATAGGTCATATCAGGCTGATATAATCCTTTGACCTGACTGAAATCATGCAGAAAAATGTTGGCGGTCATTCTGGCAATATCGGTTTCACTTAATAAGGTCAGTTGTACCGGATAGGCCGCATCAACCGGATCATATTGTCGGGTAAAGCGGGTGGCTAATGCGCTCGCCTGATTATCAGGATTGATATGCGTTAGATAATCATAGGTTTTTGTGCCGAGACGGGTTGCCAGTTTAGGCTCACCGTCCGTTGCCAGCGCGGTGATCAGGGCGGATTTTCCCTGATGAGATTGCCCGAAAAAACCAATGGTCATGCCGGTTGCCGAGGTATCGGCCAGACGCCGGGCTTTACTGCGATGACGTCGTAGTTTTAATTTCAGTCCTTCAGCCTCGGTATCCAGACGGGGAGCCTGATGGCGGCAGTTGTCGATCCACTCGAGACTGTGGTCAATGCCTTGCGCCACGGAGTGTAACTGCTGGGTCAGGCTGGCCGACAGTTGTTCGGGGGTTAATGATTTCATTTTTTAAATACGCTCCCACTGTCGATCCAGTAATGCGTCTCGCCGGCACCGTTGCCTACCAGCGTATTCAATTTAAGGCGCAGATGGTGCAACGGCACACGGTTGCCATCGCCCAGCCGAGCTTCGGCAATTTCAAAACGTTCCGGGCTGCTATCCGGTTCCCCGTTGACCAACGCCAGTTTCACTTGCAGGTCACCGTCACCGGCGACTTTGCGCGCTAATTCCTGATCGACAATCGACAGGGAATACAACGGCGAGGCAGGCCAGCGTTCGTTATCTAACTGACGGAAGCCGAGACAAAGCGCGCCACGCACCGGGAAACTGGCGTCATGGGCCAACTGATGGTTTGGTGTATCCAAATCGATATCACGGTAGTAAAGATTTTCCGTGCTCAGGCTGTTATTACCGTCCAGCATGCCAAGATAGCGTACCGTTGAGTAAGGTTGGAAATCACCGGCCTTGAAGTAAAAGCCCGGAAGGCGCAGATCTAACGCTAACAGGCACAGCATTGCGCCTACCGCTGCGGTCGATTTAGGGTTATCAATCCGGCCAAGTCGACTGAACGGATACCAATCATTAGTATGATAACCATCCAACGAGAGGATTCGGTTGGTCGGTAGCGGTTGTAAGTGGCGGAACAGCGCGGATATCCCAGGGAAGCGCGACGGTCTTCCCGTCAGTAGCAAGACATCACAATCGTACAGCGCCACGACTTCACACAGAGAACGTAGACTTTGCGTCAGATTCATGCGATTTGACAGGAACTCGGCGTGCAATTTGCCCAGTTTTACCATCAGTGGAACCTGCAAAATATCAAAGGCTTCGGCTTCGGCGGGTAACTCTCGCTGAATTTCCGTGTTCAGGTAATCACACACCCGTACCGTAGGGACTTGTGTCAACAATTCGCCAAAAACAGCATCCAATTCGGCACTGCTATCCAGTGGATCAAAACCTTCATAAGCCTGCAAAATAGCGCGGCCAATCGGCATAAACAGTTGTAAAGTGACTTGCTGACGCAGAGTTGACTGTCCGTCCGCACGGCCATCATTACTGAACAGTTTGGCCATTAATAGGTCAGGCGCAGGGACGCCCGCTTTTTTCAATGCGGCTTGCAACGCGGGCAACAGGTATAACTGAATCACATCCAGCAGGATATCGTCCCCGGCGACTTTAAAGCCTTCGCGGAACAGCAAACGCGGTGTAATTTTAACATTGCTACCGACGCCATCGTCCAGCAGATAGTGGGTAATCGCCAGATCGGTAGTACCACCGCCAATATCAATGGAAGCAATACGCAGACTTTTACCGAGTTGTTCACCGGCCGCCAGTGTTTTATCTGGCCGCGCCATGCTGGCAAAAAAGGCTTCGGTACGACCACCAAAATTCACCTGCGTTTCGTTATACAGGTAAACCAGTTGGCCACAGGTGGCCTCATCCCATTCCATTTGCACCGCAGGAACCGGCACTCGACTTTTGGCCTGATCTTCTCTACGGATAAAATTGTCATCGGCTGGATGCCAACCCAGAGCTTTCCATGTCAGGCCAATAGCTTCATGCATTCTACGACGGAAAATTTCCCGCTCAGGTTTTGGCATCGCGGAAGGCAGCGTCAATATGATATTGCGTAGCTGGCGCGGAGCCACAGTATGCGGCATTTTCTGACGTTGAGCCGGGCTATTAATTTGCATCAGCGCTTGTGCCAATAGTTCCGACAACATAAAGGTCATCAATGAACTGCGGCTGTAATGCGGGGAAAATACCGGCAGGCGATCGGCAAGGGGAAGGGTATAGAGCGGCTGGCCTTCATCATTCAGTAAATTAGTCAATGGATAGGCGGTAGCCAGCGCTTCATTCAACGATTTGCTGGCAACGCGACTAAAACGCCAGCCGGGTGCATAGCTATCTTCATCCCATAAATAGCGACGCGGACTGGAGATGCCGGTGGAACCTTCGGTTCCCTGACGTTGCAGCGCCATACGGCTGGCTTCGCGGCCCACTCGGGCGATCGATGGCCAGATAAAAGCATCGTCTCGACCACTTTCTACCGAGTAATTCTGTTTGCCGAACGCCGCTTGGGCAAATTCCACTCGGCTATCAAATAATTCATTATACAAATAATGAGGCTGGCTTAAATCTCGTAGTTGCAATTCATAGGTTTGCTGTAAACCATGGCTACCATCAGCATGATCTTCAACCAAAACGCCACAGGTATGGGAGTTACCTACATCCAGAATCAGATCGACATTGATTGCCGGTGCCTGCAACGTCGCGGTGGCTATTTTGATGTCCGGTATAGCTAATTGCTTCCCGAGCATGTCCAGCAAGTTGAGATAATGAGCCTGATATTCAAATTCCCGCAGCGATGCTTTAATATCGCGATCTGTGCGTTCCTCTTGTCGCGAAGCCTGCTGAATAAAGATTTCCCGCAGCCAGCCATCTACCCAGGTGAGATCGAGGAACTCGCCCAATTCATCATTTTGGTAGGCCAGAGCGAAATGGGTTCCGGTATCCACATCATGCTCACCCGGTGCCATAAATTCATTATCGTGCCCTTCAGGATACACTTTGGTATCGAACGCCAGGCAAACCCGATGAGTATTGCCGTCTTGATCTGGAGAGTCCAATGCCAACACTTGCATTCGCGCCCAGTTATCTGGCCCGCCGGTAAAGGTGCGGGGCGGATTGAAACGCAGAAACGGCAGCGGCAGCCAGATTTTTTCCAGCAATTGCAGGGATTGAGCCAGCGGGAAGCTAAATTCGGGCTTGACCACTTCTGGAGCCGAGCCTGCCACTGGCAGCACATATTTCTCACGCTCGGGATGAAACATCAGCCGCAATAATGGGCCATTGGCACTTTTACGCACAAAGGCGTTAGGGTGCTCGATATCAAGTTCAGGCGTTAAAGCAAAATCTAAAAACTGAATCCCGCTGTTCTGAATCAGCGTAATCCGCTGTTTATAATCCGTGATCGTTGCCAACATAAGGTTTATTTACTCTCACGTTTCATCGTAATAGGAAGAAGGGTGTCGGCATCATAGCGGCCAGTGCAATCGGCCGCGCCGGTCAAACCCTGTTTACACACCAGCTCCGGAATTTGATAGCGAGAACCGTCGCTACAGCGGGCTTTGGTACGGCTATTGATCACCAGATTACCGGACTGCATCAACCCAGCGTGGATATCCACCCGACAACTGATATTGTCGCCATAGGTGATTCTGGCGCTACCTTTGCCGTCTTTAATTTGGTATTTCAGTACCGGTGGACGGCCAGTTACGGGATCTTTGATATCCAGATTCGCCCGCCAACGGCCATTGAGGAATTTGGTTGAGCCGATTTTTACCGCTTCAGGCGGCAATACTAGCGCATCTTTAGAGACCGCCACCGGTAGCGAAACCGGTTCAGCGGCAACCGGCGCGACGACTGGCGCAACCACAGTGGCTTTGGCCACCGGCAATGCGAGATGAGTATCAGCCTCCGCCAGCGATTTTTTCAACACCGGCGGCGGCACGGTTTTGCTGGCTACCGCGACCGGTTTACTCAGCGATTGAGCTGTCGGTTGTTGCGGTTGGGCTGGCACTGGCGTAGGTTTTGTCCCTATCAACTGGAGTGCGAATACGGCGGCTAATGCAGCAGCGGGAACCAACAACCATAAACGCAGGCGTCGCCACCGGTTTGGCGCAGACTTAACTGCATCAACCGCTGCGGTATTCGTCTCCATCGGCGCTTTTGCCACGGGCAACACTGGCGCGGCCTGACTCGGTACTTTAACCGGCACTGTTGCTTTTATCGGCGCCGGTGCGGCGGTTAATGTCATTTCCACTTTGGGTTCATCTGCGGTGGCGCGTAAACAATCCAATGCATCAAGACGAGATTTTTTATCTAGGTCGACGAAGCCCCAGAAAGTGATAACCGGTTTCCCGTCCACCAAATAGACATGATTTTGATCGGGGAACTGAAACGCCTTAGATAACAAGGCACCGAACAATTTGTGGCCGGTTTTTTCGGCCTGTAGTGCGCGTTGACCGATCGCCGCTACGGTGGCCTGACACATTTCCAATTGTTTGATCGCGCGGGTACGTTCGCCATGACTGGCGGCAATCCATGACGTCACTTTACCGGGGATAGGCGAATACCAATCCATCCGATCGCCATCTTCGTTGGGTTGAGGGATTGCCAGGCAATCAGCAATATGTTGCTGTTGTTTCAGGCGTAAAGCCTCCCGTAGTTGAAGTGCTGACGCAAAAACTGGCTGCCCATTTTCACCGAGGGCAAGCATGTCATCCAAATTTCCACTACGTAAAAATGATTTTGCCACGCAAAAGGGACCCTTTGACAGAGAGATCTAACGCAGAAAATAATGTGTTATCTGCAACAGCGGATACTTTAATTGCTATTAAGGCCAATCAAACGGCTGAATAGGTGGCAAAAGCGGCTCTTTTTTACGGGGTTTATTACTTTGCTCCAACGATCCCTGTCGAGTCTCTGGCTCTTTGCAATGGTATTTTCTGATGCTCAATCGGCATAGTTGATCCACCATAAGGTGTTTAAATAGGTTTGATTTGGTCACGCCATAGTGGGGGCAGCATAAAATTTTATTACCGGGAGACACAACACTCACCAGAGTGATCACCGAGCTTCGTGAGCGAGCGGTTACGATCAGTAGATTTCCCGACGTTTAGCGTTTCCCAAAAACAGACTATCTGAGTAAGCTGGCTAGATTGCTGTCATTGTTGCTTAAAGAGGATATTTTGAATAATACACAGAATCCCATCTATCTCAGTGCATCTGAGGCACTTGACCAACTGGAAACGCGGTATGAGTCGGCACTGGCAGCCTTACGCGAGGCCATCAGCACTTTTGTTCGTGACGGTTCGTTACCGGATGTCGCAAAACGAGCCGCAGGATTATTTGCTTATCCGCAACTGAGCGTGAGCTGGGACGGTCAGTTCCGCGATAATCCACGCACTCGCGCTTATGGTCGTTTTTCGCGTATTGGCCAATACAGCACGACCGTGACTCGACCGGCACTATTTAGAAATTATCTCACCGAACAATTAACCTTGCTGGAAATACAGTATGGTGCCAAATTCGAAGTGACACCGTCACAACAAGAAATGCCTTATCCCTTTGTCATTGATGGCTCGGATCTTATTCTCGACCGCACCATGACTGCTGGGCTGGCCCAGCATTTTCCTACCACCGATTTGGCGAAAATTGGCGATGGGATCACCGACGGATTAGATATTGGCACCGACAGTTTTCCGCTGTCGCATTTTGATGCGTTGCGCACTGATTTTTCACTGGCGCGCCTTAAACATTACACCGGCACACCGGCTGAACACATCCAACCCTACATTTTATTTACCAATTACAGTCGTTACGTCGATGAGTTTGTCAGTTGGGCCTGTGAGCAGATCCTCGATCCAGCCAGTCCTTATGATGCCTTGTCCTGCGCTGGCGGCACTTATATTACCGCAGAGAATGCGGACCCACAGAAAACCACTTCTGATTTGGCATGGAAAAAACATCAGATGCCGGCCTACCATCTGATCGCTGCCAACGGACAGGGAATTACGCTGGTGAATATTGGCGTTGGCCCATCTAACGCTAAAACTATTTGTGATCATCTCGCGGTGCTCCGTCCACATGCATGGCTGATGATTGGCCACTGCGGCGGATTACGTGAAAGTCAAGCGATTGGCGATTATGTATTGGCGCATGCTTATCTGCGTGATGACCACGTTTTAGACGCGGTGCTGCCACCGGATATTCCTATTCCCAGTATTGCCGAAGTACAGCGGGCATTATATGACGCGACCAAAGCAGTGAGTGGTATGCCGGGGAAAGAAGTCAAACAGCGATTACGTACCGGAACGGTCGTCACTTCTGATGATCGCAACTGGGAATTGCGGTTTTCGGCCTCGGCATTGCGCTTTAGCCTGAGTCGTGCCGTAGCCGTTGATATGGAAAGTGCAACCATCGCCGCTCAGGGCTATCGCTTCCGCGTGCCTTACGGCACGTTACTCTGTGTTTCTGATAAGCCGTTACACGGCGAAATTAAACTGCCCGGTCAGGCCAACCACTTTTACGAAGGTGCCATTTCGGAACATTTGCAAATTGGTATCCGCGCTATCGGCTTATTGCGAGAGGAGGGCGATCAACTGCATTCCCGCAAATTACGTACTTTTAATGAACCGCCATTCCGTTAATCTTATTTTTTAGCGCGATGTACGTTGCCGCTGGCTCGGTTTGATCCATTCCGAGTTGGCGGCTCATAGCGTTAGCCCGAAGATATCGTCGCGCAGCGAGGAGTAATAAATAACAGAGAAGGGCCGAGTATTAAGAGCGCTGTAATAAATCGGAGTATTTTATCAATAATACCTGTAGCTTTTCTCGCTCTTCTACTGTGCTGCGATAAAGCGTCTCATATAAGTTATTTAATCTTTTTAACTTCATGTTTGAATCATGAAGATCCCGTTTGAGTTTTATAATTTCTATTTTGCTCGGGTCTTCAGTTTTTCTTTGCAGAAGGAGTATTGTTGATTTAAGTTCATTATAATTAGTTTCGATAGCATCTTTTTTCTGCTGTAACTGTTCACATTCAGACTTTATTTTTTTGCTATAATCGTGAGCCAGGTCTCTTTCCTTACGTAGCTCCTTACTTCTTGATAACAAAGAGTTATACTTGTTGATTAGCTCAATTTCTCGCTCTTTGTAATACATGATTTCGTCATGCTCATCATCCTGAACACTTTTATAAACGATACGGTCACGATAAACGACATTATCGGAATATATTTGTTCCAAAGATAAACCTTCATTCCTTATCAAATTAGCCGCCATAATAAACGCAGTATAGGCTTCTTTCTCACTGGTATTATTTACTACTTTTGATAGGATTTTTTTTATCTTCTCGATTCGCATGGCTATCATTCTTGAGGATTTTATCGATGCAATATATCACTTACCTCTAGTGGTTGAAAGGGGGGATCAATGCAAGCCCAGAATGCTATTATGGCACCCGAATCTGATTCAGTTTACCCTCGGTTGGGTTTGCGTTAAGGCTATTGTTTTATTCTTATTATTTGCATTAGCACGCAGTATTATATGGCTCACTAATATTTTCAGTATTATTTGTATGTAATAAATTGGCGTTGCCAGTCATGTGATGGGTGGTGAAATCTGAATTTTTTATCCCGATGCCAAATGAATGAACAGCTGGTGATAAATCGATAGAAGTCGTGACGCTGCAAATGGCAATCAGTGCCAGAGCTAAAAGTAGAGGCTTGTTGGGTGCCACCATGACGGTAGTTTTTTTACTTTGAAATGTCGTCATGGCTGTTTTGGTTCTGGCCAATCCATTTAACCGTTAGCTAAGACTGATTGGCATTTTATTGATATCGCGATATGTGAATGGATTGCCCAATACATGTATTGCAAGATTATAGTAAGAAAGGTGAGGGTTGATGTAACTGCGTGGCACTGGCGGGTAATGGTCAGGCTGCTGATGGATTCAATTTAACATAATATACATTATGCGCACCAAGGTAACCCTAGGCTAATATTCAGATTTAAGTCTTTATCAGGTTTATCAGGTTTATCAGGTTTATCAGGTTTATCAGGTTTATCAGGATAAATTCTTCATCTGTGCGCATCCATTGTCACCGGATAGTTTTGGGATTTAATCGTCACAAAATGATTTTTATCATATTCAACTTCATTAGTTTTTTCGTTCCACCAAGATTCCAGTTCCAGCAAGAATGATGACTGAACTGCGCTTAGCTGTACAGCCATCAAATTCGTCTGCTGGTTCACAGATTCTGATAACTTCTATCTCAATATTTTGCCGTGTACTGACTCAATTTTTTCACTGTATGTCATGCTGGTTTGTTCTTATCGCACTCTGATAAGGGTTCGCTTGATGCTAGCGACCTGCGTCCCTGAATCCAAGTCATCGCATTTTTTCACTATAGCGTTATCATATGTTCAATATTGTTGCTCCATTCGGATTATTATCTACAAATACTCATCTTTTAGGATCGCGCTACGTAAAATCTGGCAAACTGCCAGTACATTTACCCACAAGAAATCACCTATCATCATCATGAATGGTATGAAAAACAAGCTAACACCCTTTTGTATTAGCTTATTCTCAGCCATTAAATAGTTTATCTATCTATAAATAGCCATTGATGATTAATTTATCGTATTGATATTAAAGGGTTATTTTACTATTGCTTATGTGCACTGATAAAGAATATCAAATCAGAAATGACTTTCTGTGATGATAATAAATCCATTTCAACCTGTCCGTGACTGCGCATTTCAACCCGCTTATAACCCATCTTCTTGAGGTGAGTGATAAAGCTCGGGGGATGACAGAAACCCGTCCAGGGTTCACGAATCTCCGCGAGAAAGCTGACTACGCTGCTGATCATCGATGCCTGTGGATGGTCAGCATTATTGAAAATATTTTTATTTAAGATATCGATATTCAGGCTGACAAGGTTAAGACGTTCAGTAAGCAATCTTATTACTCGAATGATATTTCTTGGCGTCACATAAAAACTACCACTCTCCCATATCATGTGTGTTTTCCTTTTGAGTGAAAAACCCGCATCGACTAATTTCCTCAGTACTATATCGATTGGAAGACCGGTAAAGTTACAGCGAATAATTTTCGCCTTTGGTGCAATACCATTGGTGATATAGAGATTGTTGATAAAGGATGCATTGATGTCTAATCCGTACACTTCTTTATGGTTCAGTAGAGACAGACGGTTTGCTTTTGTATCCAAACCTATACCCAAAATAAGTAGTTGATCAAAGGTATCGCTGTTCTTGGTGATCTCACTGCAAAAATAATAATTTCTTGCCTGGATATTCGTTGAGAACATTCCTCCCGTTACAGCGTTAATGTAGTTAGCTGTGAGTTCGGCATCTTTAACATTATGGCTGATTAATTTCTGTGAAATATTATCTTTCATTACCGTTGAGCGAATAAAAGATACCGCAAGCATGGTTTTTATTTTTTCAATTTCCACATTTATTTACCAAAGATGAAAAGATTCACATTATCTCAATCAATAAATCAAATCTATAATCCATGTTGTATTAAATTTGATGGTGTACAATCATATTTAATACATTTTTATTAAATAATTAGCTATGCATTATTTTAAACTTCAGTTTTTTAATGTGACGGGCACTCATAGATATATAAAAATACTGAAATTAAATTAAGTAATGCTGATTTTATATATTTAAAAATGCGGCTTGCTCAGTATGTAAAATTAAACTAATGTAAATCCCAATCAGCTAAGCTGGTTAGATATATGAATAAGTAATTAAAGCTATTCACGCTATAACAAGGAGTAGATATAAATGGAAAACGCTCAGGTTATTAACATTGATTATAATTCCTATCGTTCTGTGAAAGGGTTCAATAAGCGCGTAAGATTTCTTATACTTCACTATACCGTAGTCGATTTTGTTGGTGCGATAACTGTATTAACGGGGAGTACGGTCAGTTCACACTATCTTATTCCTGATCCCACCGATCCTGGATATATAGCCGCAGGTTTTGATGGTTTGCGTATTTTTAATCTGGTTGATGAAAATGATCGGGCTTGGCATGCAGGTATCAGTCATTGGCACGATAGAACAAATCTTAATGACAGTTCTATCGGGATCGAACTTGTTAATCAGGCCATTGATAATAAAGGGAGTTTTACTTTCCCACCCTACAATGATGAACAAATAGAAGCGCTAAAAGATTTGGCTTTTAATATCTTGCAACGCTATCCTGATATTACGCCTACACATGTGCTGGCACATTCTGATATCTCTCTCGGTCGGAAAAGTGACCCCGGTGCCGCATTTCCTTGGTATGAACTTTATATGTGCGGTATAGGAGCCTGGTATGATGATGAAACAAAAGATAAATATGAGTTGAAATTCTCAAAATGTATTCCGCCAAAAAGTGAAGTGCTGCATTTATTTAAGACCTATGGCTATGATGTCTCACACGCAGAAAGCGATCTTGGATTGGAAATTTTGGTGCGAGGCTTTCAACTTCATTTTCGTCCTGAATGTTACGATGGTATCATTGACAGTGAAACTATGGCTATTTTGGCCGCATTGGTGGAAAAATACTTCCATCAATAATCAACATCAGCCTGCGTTAGCTTTTTATCGTTTAATTAAAATAATATCAGAAAATTTACATACACAACATTACCCATCATTTTCAGTGAAAATAAATTAATTTATTTTTTTGATATGAAACATATATATCAGTCTGGCACCCGTGTTTTTTGGTGCCAGCATCAATTCTATTTTTTATTATTGATCATAATCCTTGCGACATGAAATTTTCAGAGTAAAAAATCGGCTTTTAATTTAATATTCCACAGTAATGCTTCTCCGCACGGGAAATACCTCTCTGGTATTAGCATCTTATTTTTATATGTCAATCTAGCGTTAG
The DNA here is from genome assembly GCF_000754815.1 of Yersinia ruckeri ATCC 29473. Classification (GTDB taxonomy): domain Bacteria; phylum Pseudomonadota; class Gammaproteobacteria; order Enterobacterales; family Enterobacteriaceae; genus Yersinia; species Yersinia ruckeri. The sequence goes on along the minus strand of NZ_KN150747.1, from coordinate 2,582,283 downwards.
TCTATTCCCTGCCCTTTTCTTTCGCCCTGCATTTCAGTAATGGCGAGTAAGGTAATAATGGATGGATGGTTGCCTATTATCGGTGTATGTTAATGATATAAAATGAGTTACCGGCATCATTTTCATTATTGAGGAAACGAACATGATTGTTTTTGTTACTGGAGCCACCTCCGGTTTTGGTGAAGCGATTGCCCGCAAATTTATTGGCCACGGCCATCAGGTTATTGCGACTGGCCGACGTCTAGAGCGGCTTGATCAGCTAAAACTTGAGTTGGGTGAATCTTTGCATACTCTGCGTCTGGACGTGCGTAATCGCGCCGCTATTCAGCAGGCTATCGATGAACTTCCGCTCAATCTGCGAAATATTGATGTGTTGGTTAATAATGCCGGGCTGGCGCTGGGGCTAGAACCTGCCCATAAAGCCAATGTCGATGACTGGGATACCATGATTGATACTAATACCAAAGGTTTGGTCAATATGACTCGCGCCTTGCTGCCAGAAATGGTCAGCCGCAATATCGGTCACGTGATCAATATTGGTTCCACGGCAGCCAATTGGCCGTACGCAGGCGGCAATGTTTATGGTGCGACGAAAGCTTTTGTCAAACAATTCAGCTTAGGACTACGTGCAGACTTACAGGGTACACAAATTCGGGTGACAGATATTGAGCCTGGTTTAGTCGGTGGCACCGAATTTTCTTCCGTTCGTTTCAAGGGCGATGCTGATAAAGTCAGTAAGACCTATGACGGCGCCAATCCGTTAATGCCTGAGGATATTGCCGAAGCCGTTTACTGGGTTGCCACCCTGCCAGCTCACGTTAATATCAACACGCTGGAAATGATGCCAGTGAGCCAATCCTTCGCTGGTCTGAGTATTCACCGCGAGTCATAACGATTGATTATGGAGCGTAGCTTGGCTACGCTCAGGCTGCTGACAAACCGCGGTTTTGTGATTTCTGGTGGAGGAAGACCCGTATCCACACCAGAAATGGCGCAGAACGAGCCTACAAGGACGTATTCACAGCGCCTTGACGACCTGTCGGTTTCACCGCGGAAAGCACGTTGTTATTAACCTCAGCGTCGCTTTATTTTCTAGACGTAACTCTGCCGCGCCCGATTAATTTACCCGCCATCCGATAACAATAATCAGCATACCGATCAATGCAATACCTGCGCCCAGCCAATCAAAGGTCGACAGTTTTATTCCGTCTACGACTCGTAACCAGATCAACGCCGTTACCACATAAACCCCACCATAAGCGGCATAAACGCGTCCGCTGGCGGCTGGGTGTAATGTTAATAACCAGACGAATATTGCTAGGCTGGCCGCTGCTGGCAACAATAGACCAATCGATGCACCTTTTCTTAACCATAAATAAGGCAGAAAACAGCCAATAATTTCAGTCAACGCAGTAGCGAAAAAGAGTAATAAAGTTTTTAACATAAAGGCTGGCTTGCTCTCTAAAGGTTAAATGAGGTTACAGTAGTGAGTACAGAATCCTGGTGCAATGGTATAGTTTACCCATGTATTTGATCGTGTAAACAAAGTGAGCTTGCTCATCTTTCGCTAAGGACTTAATCATGAAAACTCATCGCCTGCATGCCGCAATGCGTGCTTTATTACCCATCGCGGTTTTAATGCTGCCTCTTTCTTGGTCTTCCGCCGTCTTAGCGCAATCAAGCTCTTGTACCCAGGGCAGCACTTGCGTCTCTGTTGGCGGCAATAATGCTAACGATCCTCTGGCCAAAGAAGAGGCTCGCCAAAGTAAAGAGCAATGGGATGAAACCCAACGCCTGCGTAAAAAAGTGAATAATCGTAAAGAAAAAGATTTTGATAAATATGATGTCGCGCAAGATGCAAAAGACCAATGTTTGAGTAGCAGTAATTTTAATGCTTATTGGGAACCCAATACGGAGCGTTGCCTGGATCGTCAGAGCGGTCACAAGATTAATCCTTAACTCCATGCTGCGCGATTTTATACTTATACTGGGAGTTAAAGTTGGCTGAACGGTTTATTAGGTATATAACCTATTTACTCTACATAAGGATTCACTGATGAAAAAGTCACTTATTATTGGTACGTTATTGCTGGCAATGGCCCCTCTAGCGGCACAGGCATCTTGCGAAAGCGTGAAAGCGGATATTGCGCAAAAGATCATAAACAACGGTGTACCTGCATCTGATTTTACGCTTGATATCGTTCCCAATGATCAAGCAGAAAAAAGTAATGGTCAGGTGGTTGGGCACTGTGAAAACGACACACATAAAATCGTATATACCCGTATAAATAATGGCGAGTAAATAACGGGCATTTTAATGATTTCCGATTTCAGGCATCCAGGTGGTGCCTTTTTTCTTATCCTTATCCGCAGTTGCCCTTTTCCGCTTATTTGTTTGGTTTCACTTTAACGTTTTCACTAAATTTTCACTAGCCATTGGTTTGCCCGCACGTAACAATGGCGGAATAAATATATCCGGTTAACTGGCGAAGCATGAAACAACCTGTACACCCGTATTTCTATCGCGCCATGCTGCGGCGACTATTAATCGCAATGATGTTAGGCGTGGCTTCAGCGGTGATTGTTTGGCTATTCCATCGCGCCATGCTGGGTTTAGAGTGGTTGATGTTTGCCCGAACCGATGGCAGTCTGGTCGCGGCCGCCTCGTCAATCGATGGCTGGCAACGCGCGGTAGTCCCAGCGTTGGGTGGTTTGGTAGCCGGTTCTCTATTGTGGATTTTTCAGCGTTATCGTCATCAGCGACCAGCGGCACCCACCGATTATATGGAAGCGATCGAGACCGGTGATGGGCGGCTGGATCTATCGGCCAGTTTGGTGAAATCACTGGCTTCACTGCTGGTTGTTTCCAGCGGCAGTGCCATCGGGCGCGAAGGTGCCATGGTTCTGCTGGCCGCCCTTTTCGCTTCGGTTTTTGCCCAGCGTTATGCCAAAGCCAGCGAGTGGAAACTGTGGGTTGCCTGTGGTGCCGCGGCCGGTATGGCCAGTGCTTATCATGCACCGCTGGCAGGCAGCCTGTTTATCGCCGAAATTCTGTTTGGTACTTTGATGCTGGCCTCTCTTGGCCCGGTGGTGATTGCCGCAGTGACTGCGTTACTGACCACGAATCTATTGTTGGGAGAACAACTTCCCTTGTATCAGGTGCAGCCGTTGCCCTCGCCGCTGCCGATTCAGTATCTGCTCATGGCCGTATTGGGCGTGCTGGCTGGATTTTGTGGGCCATTATTTTTAAAAGGTATGACCGCCAGCGGTCATGCTTTTCGTGCTCTGCATCTGCCCTTGCCTTTGCAACTCGCATTGGGTGGCACGATCGTCGGCTTACTCTCGCTGATTTTTCCACAGGTTTGGGGCAATGGTTACAGTGTGGTGCAATCAATGTTAACGGCATCACCGGGAATATTATTACTGGGCGGTATTTTGATCTGTAAACTGCTGGCGGTATTAGCCAGTAGTGGTTCCGGCGCACCCGGTGGCGTATTTACCCCAACACTATTTATTGGGGCCGCATTAGGTATGTTGGTTGGCCAGCTACTCACTTGGTGGCCTTTACTGGGTGAGCATGTGGCGTTGTTAATGGCGCTAACCGGTATGGCAACTTTATTAGCCGCTACCACTCACGCGCCGATCATGGCCGCGCTGATGGTATGTGAAATGACTGGGGAATATACGTTACTGCCGGGACTATTATTATCCTGCGTGATAGCAACGGCCATTGCTCGCTGGTTACGGCCAATATCCGTTTATCACTCAGAGTCGTTCATCTGTCATAATCATCAGAATTAAAACCGTTTAGGTTACCGTTCTGACGATTGATTTAATGCATTATTTATTCAGTAGTGAAAGATCGAGATATTTAACCAAATCACGCTGTTCAGGACGAGGTAAATACGGTAGTTCACCTAGCTGAGGAGCGGGTATTTTTTGCCGTAATACATCAATGGTTTCCGCATAATGTGCCAGTCCAGGGTTAATTCGGTTGGCAACCCAACCTAATAACGGTAATCCATCGTTAATAATTGCCTGCGCGGTTAATATCGCGTGATTAATACAACCGAGTTTAATTCCGACGACTAAAATAACCGGCAGTTTTTCTTTGACTACCCATTCGGAATAAAAACGTTGATCATTCATTAATACCTGCCAGCCACCGCAGCCTTCTACCACCACCGTGTCAGCCTGCTCTGACAGGAAGCGTAAGCCTTCACTCATCCGGTCATAATTGATCAGGGTTTCAGTGCTAGCATGTATCACTTCTTCATGCAGTGGAAATGGATTTACCGCTGCATAATCCAGGTCAATCGATGAGGATGCCTGCAACACCAGTGCATCAGCGTTGCGTAGTCCGTCCGGCGTTTCTTTACTTTCGGTCGCCACCGGTTTGTATCCTGCCGCAGTCTTACCGTTCTGACTGAAAGTTTGCAGTAAAGCTCGAGATACCACCGTCTTACCCACGGCGGTATCTGTTCCTGTAACAAATACACGCGTTAACATAAAGGAATTACTCCGCAATTTTGCCGTTTTGACATCAACTGTTTCAACTTAAAATAGTCCCGCCAAAGGGTGGCGAAATTGTCGATTGGGTTAAAAGTCTAGGCGATGCCAGCACAGGACAGCTTGCGTTAGCGCAATGTTTTGCCGAACGGGAATGTTTTTTTTGAAATAGCCGATAAAAGAAACGGCTATTTTGCGGGGGATCTTGATTACTACCTATTAATAATTAACTCTAAATTATTAAGCTGAGGTGATTAGCCCTGAAGTAGCTTCACTAATAATGAGCCATTATATAATGCCTCTTTGACCAGTGCCGCACCGGGCATTGTGCCTTGATTATAAAATTGGGTGGACTCTACCTGAATATTTTCACTGTACGCCGGTAATGCCTGCTGACGGATACAGGATTCTATCGCTGGATGTAAAATAGCGGCGGCTTGATTTAGCGGTGAACCGACCAATATTTTTTCCGGATTAAATAAGTTGACCATAATAGCAACGATACGACCCACGCTATGACCCACATCCAGAATAATATCTTTGGCAAGTTGATCGCCCGTCATGGCCGCAGCACAGAGCGAATCCACCGTTAGCGGCGCGCTATGTAGTAATGAACTCATGGAGCCTTTCAGGCGTTGTTGGCTAGGCGTAAGGATTCGTACGTAAATGTGTAAGATCGCCCTCTAGCCTTCGCCACATCTGGCCTGTCAGAATATGGTGATAGTTGAACGTTACAAATACTACTGAGTTTCGTATCCGTCAGTGTTGGTACTATCCATTTCATTCACCTGCTTTTTTCGCTCACGTTTGACTATTCCCAGTACCGTATTTTTACTCAGATCCAGATGCCGGCCAATCTGCCGGTAGGACTGGCCTTCA
>NZ_KN150747.1:2563448-2576795 GCF_000754815.1 Yersinia ruckeri ATCC 29473 | reverse complement strand
AAATTCTGATAGAGCTTATGTGGTAAGGGCTAGAGGGCGATCTTACACATTTACGCATGAATCCTTACGCCTAGCCGTATTGTTAAAAATGCGTTGTTACGGAAAAAGGCTACCACATAGTATGTGCGGTGGGGAAAATAGTCGATTTCTTAGCGTAAGGCCTGCTGGGCATGGATAGCTTCGCTCTAGCATTCAATGAATTATTTTTCAAGCAAGAGAAGCCCATATAGAATGGGCTGTTACTTATGAGGATCTAGGTGTTTTTTTTTCTAAAACAGCAATCGGAAACCAGTATTCTATAACGTGCATATATTTATCTAACCAAACGCAAAGTACTACAGGGGGCGTATTATAATTATTAAAATCAGCCACGGTCATTTCTTTTTGTTCGGATTTAATATATACAATGTCACCTATGCGAAAACACATCCTTATTAAAACCCCTAAATATAAATAATCAAAAAAGCAAGCCACATATTTTGCAGCTTGCCAATTATTATTGATGATTGCCCTTGGCTACTCGACGATACATTCCTATTTCACTGATTTCACTTATGGTAAACTCAGTTAGATTTTTCTTTGCTGTACTCCCAGGTCTTATTTCAAAAGTATATAAAAGGTCCAATAACTCTTTTCTGCTATATTTTTGATCTGAGAAATAAGATGATAAATCCTCTTTCGACATATCCATAAGCTCTTCAACAGTTTTATGCGATTGTTTACGTGTGGCAAATATTATTTCGTCTATTATTTCTAACCGCTTTAGTTTAGCCGAGTTTTTTGGTAGAAGATCCCCAAAGGATTCGATTAACTCACTGTTTGTCATTTCACTTTTATCCAACCCAGCTTTAGTTCCATCAACACCAAGCCAAGAGATTAATTGTTTGATATCTATCATCGACAAACTCCCATAAACTCATTTGTTAGATTCTTAAACTGCCCCGCCTGCTTGTAGGCGTTGTTAATCTGAACATCATACACCGAAACACGATCCGCCGCAGCAACACGCAATCCATCACCCTCAGTGACGTAATACTCAAAGATATCTCCAGCCTGACGTAGCCTGTTGTACTCCAGTTGCTCAGTTTGCTTTAGTTCTTCCGCATACTCTCTAGCCATCATACCCATTGCACCTGCGAAGATAGTATCTTGGTAAGGATCACCGACGTTGAGTGCATTTCTTAGCATCTCGATATCTTCATTAACGTTTGCAATCTCGCCAATTACAGTAGCAACACCAATAGATGATTGACGGTCAAGTTTTACCGGCGAAACACAATAATCAGATGCATAGATTATTGACCTCATGACATCCGAAACTTCAGGGTGTGAATCAATTAAAATATAGTCGTATTTTTCTTCAATTGGGTCTAGAACCAATCTTATTGTTCTTAAATGCTGCAAAAGTATAGCGTTATTTGATCGTATATTATTTGTACTTGGAAGTTTATCTGTTGAAACAGTTGATAGCCGTGGATCAGCAGGTATAACATCGATATCAAGGTTGAATTTAATTATATTAATATCATCAGTTTGTTGAGTTGCACTGTATAACTGCTGATATTTATTAAATAAGGTAGTTCCTTTTGGATCTTGTTTACCAAAGTTTTCAATTAACTGAGGAAAGAAACGCCCAGTTATTCCGCCCCTTTGATAGTCTGCATCAATAACTAGCACCTTTTTATTATGGAACCGACTTAGTCCTTCAGCAATATGGTAGCAAGATGTTGTTTTACCTACGCCGCCTTTTTCACTAATAAAACCAACTGTTATTGCCATTTTTTATTTCCTTATTCATTTACATTATTTTTATAAAAAATTATATATAAACGCCAGCAGGTAGTTCGACACTCCCAAAGCTAAATAAAGCATTACTTTTTTACTTAGAAAATAGGCCTGTCAGAAATTCCTCATTTCTGCCGCTGTACAGCATCAAGATCCCCCCATTGATACACTCTAATTGTATCAGAGGTATATGCTTTAGTGACATAGCGGCTAGTAGGCAACCCGAAGCAAAAAACTGTCCATTTACCCCAAAAAGAAGACCTAGTCCCTGTTCGCTCTACAAAGCCGTTTAAATCGTGAAATGAAAGGTCGGTTCGGGTCGGAAGGTTATCCCTACACCGAACTAGAGAAATTCGGTACTGTATGAGTATACCTTCCTTGAACTACTGCAAATTGATACTTCTTAGGCAGCAATACCACAATTAAACAGAACCGGTTCTCAAAAATAACTAAAACAGTACCGTTCTGCTTTGTTCTAGCCTATCTCCACATATCTACTTCAGCACAGGATCCATTCGTACCCTACTGGTGAAGTGCTTCTAGCTTTAGTCTGTTGCATTTGTGGTTACAGCAAAGTTGGCTCGATATACAGCGTTGAGGACTAACGAGGATACAATGAATTAATGGGTTAATAACTTATTAAGTTAACTACTTGGTAAGTTATTAGCCCGGAATTTATGAGCGGCTAGTTGGCCTTCCAGCTTTAAAGGCTTCTCTAATGCGGAGTTGAACTTAAATTAAATTGGCGTATTTTTACATCGTAAATCAATAACAAGGAAATATTATGAAGGACAGGATGGATGCGGGATTGATCGTAGGACATTTTTCAGGGAAGTGGGCTAAATGGGCGTTTGTTGCAAGTTTCATTTTTGGCCTATTTCCCGCTAAACAATACGGTGCCGAATCGGTAACACTTGTGTGCATTGCGTTCTTATTCATGATGATGCATATCGCAACAAACAAGTTAACAATTGGTCGTTGGGTCTTGTGACCAATGGTCTAAGTACTATCAACGGATTTCAAATTTAAAAGCTATTAAACTCATAACTTAGTTGCTTAATAGCTTAATACTTCAAGGAGTTGTAGCACGCCGTTTGTGCAGATTAGGGTTCTTTCCCCTGCCAGCTTCTGAACGACTGCGACCTCTGCATCGTTTGTTTAAGCGTGATATGTCCCATACCTTTGCAGACAACCATTAAGCTAATAACTAATTAAGTTAGCAGCTTAACAAGTTACTAACTCCGTAGTGCTTCATTCGCCTGTTTTTATTTTCAGTACAGCGCTTAACTTCTCGGATGCATCCTGAGCAGTAAAAATCTCAATCGCTGCTTTGATAACGTCTGATCGGGTAATACCCAAATGGCCATTAACAGCCGCGCTCTTTATAACGTCATCTAACGAATCGATATGCGATTCTGTCAGACTGGCAGAGATAGCCTTATAGCTGCGTTTACGGCCATTACCGGCGCTATCTTTTTTAGGCAGAGAAGTAGCTGCGTTGATGAAATCGCTCTCCGATTTGATGTTACGGTTTTTCATAGGATCACTTCCTCCACTAGATTTTTAATCTCGTCTTTTGCCTTGGTATTCTCGCTTTCTTGCACGGTTACGCTGTCACCCCATGTATCGCGATAAATCTTGCGATCACATACACGGCTGTTAACGAGCGATAGTGACGGATACTCTTTCAGGAGGTCTGCGGCCTGATGCGCTTCATCGACAAAAATATTAGTCGGGCACATATTTAGCAGGACATAGCCTTTTGCAGTTTCGTTGTAATCAAGCGCGGTATTAAAGACGTTTGATATATGTGAAACAGTGTCTAAATCCATCTGGGAAGGGCGGATAGGAGTAATGAAGATATTAGCGGCTAACAGACCAGAACGGAGTTCCTGGCTGTCTCGGCCTGCGGTATCGGCGATCACGTAGTCATAGTGCTTATCCAGTTCAAACAACGTATTTTTGATGTTGCCCGACGCTGAGACAACCGGTAGACGTTGGCGGCCTTCGTCCCTGTCGTTGTACCAGCTCATGACTGATTGCTGGTCATCAGCATCAACAATCATCACGCTGTGTCCTTTCTCCAGCAGATACCCGCCAATGTTGACGGCTAACGTTGATTTCCCAACTCCGCCTTTTTGAGAACCGATAACTATTATCATAAACACCTCAATAAGTTATTAAGCTAATAAGTTACTAATATTTGATGATTATAGTTTGCCTAACCATTAAGTCAATAAGTTATTAACTTAATAAGTAAATTAGAAAATGAAGCAGAGAAAGCGCCAAAAAATCGGGTTTCCGTCAATAAACAAGGTGAAATCGAATCTGATATTTCATTAACAAATTAGCAACATGAAAAAAGGATTTTCAGGGCGGATAAGTGAGAGTTTTACGCCTTCCGGCGGCTGCAGCGCATGAGTGCCGATCAGGAAGGGCGCTAAATGACCATTATGTTAAAGAGAGTCAGTTTCGCCAAAACGTTCCAATAACTTCATCGATTGATGAAATAACGAACGAAAAATGAAACTGTGTGATATCCCCAAAAATATTACTTTTAATAATTGAATATATGTTGCGTAACTAAATGTTTCCCATAGAATTCAATCCCCCCCCTCACCCATGAGGTGGGCTCAGCTGATGCCTACAAATGATCAGCTATTCTATCATTTTAATGGAGATTAAGCCCATGGCTTATATAAGAACCATTCACCTAACACGAGGAACAGAGCATGTCATTCGAGGAAAACCAAAACGACGAAGTAATTAACGCAGTACCTGAAGATTCCAACGCTGAAAAATTGGATGAACACGATATTTTGGCACTAGCCAAAATCGAAGCATTAACTGATTCCACTTTTCAGGAATGTAGTTCTGTACTACCTGCGGAAACAACTACCAATCGCCTACAGTTCGGCCTTCATGGCGGTAGTAGTGTTTTTTTCAACAACGTAGGGTCAGACACACGTTTTTGTGTGCCTGGCGGGAAAACTGGCACGATTTACTTAGCCAAAGATCCACTTACTGCGATGAAAGAAGTTTTACAGAACACGCTCAGTATGACGGAATCTGACCTTGATAATTACATCATGGCAGATGTAGTGACACTCAAGGATTTAAAGGTCGTGCAGTCTTCTGCACTTCTCGCGCAAACCAGTATCAAGCTTCATGATCTGACCACCTCATCGAGGTCAGTAACACAGAAACTGGCGGAAAAGGCTCACGCAGCAGGAATGGATGGGATTGAGTTTGTATCTAATGTCACAGCCCAGACTTGTTATGCGATTTGGCATAACGATCCCAGCGGGGATGGAATTGCAACCACAGCATCACAGACTTCTCTCAGTAAGTTAACCATCAATGGTGAGGAAGCCGCTGACGTTCTGGTGTATAAATTGAAAATTCCAGTAGAAGAATAAAACAAGGGGGGCAAGCACCCCCTTCATCAGGCTGGATCCTGAGTACCTTCAAGGCGAGCTAATCTTTTAAGCTCATTCATTACTATTTCATTAGGTTTTTCTTTCAATAATTGGGCTACAGTAAATTCTCTGCCTTTTGGATTTAATCCATCTAAAGTAGTATTTCTTTTTTTCATGAAAAATGAATATTTCATTCTGTCACTGAAATTTTGTAATAAAGGAATTAGTTCATCCATTCCCTTTAAGACACTACTATTCGAATTTTCTTTTTCTTTTTCTTTAACAAACTGAAAAACAGGGTAGAAAAACTCTCCATCGAGGTTTAAAGCCAATAATTTATTATTGTCCTTTCTGGTTTTTACCGTAACTTTAGATTTTCCAATCTCTTTTGCAACCTCAGCGGAGGAAAGCACGCCACCATGCTCACGTAAGGTATTTAGAAATATAGCCTTACTATATTGCCGACGAAATAACTTTTTCTTTTCAGGCGTTAAAGCATTTAAAGCTTTATCTTTAAATATGCTATTTAACATTTCTAATACGAAAACAGGGTCAGTTTTACCCATGCTCTCAATAGAGATCGGAGTTACACCTGTGCCAATTGAACCAGCATAGTCTGTAACTATGTCACGGAAGCGCTCAGCAGCTAAGACATTGATCTTGTTTTCAGCGTCTGCTGTTTTGTTGCGCTGTTTTTCATGAACGGTAGTCATTGCGCACCTCTTTTATAATCAAACTTAACGATTTCATAGAAACGACTCTAGCGCAAATCGTTAAGTAGTGCAACTTTTCATCAAAAAGAAGCTTAGATGATTACGGCATTTGCTTGATGAGCTGAGGGCTGGCTCTCAGCCTTTCATCATCCGCCGCTCTTTAAGTGCCCAGTATGAGAGACAAAACGTCAGCGAAACTAGCCGACGTCTAATACCCATTGGGGAAACAGAAAACATTGTACGTGAGACTACTTTTTAATCAGGTCCCACTTCTTTATAGAGGGCCTGAATGCGACAAACCTGGGAAGCACTGTAGCCTGTCGCGTCTGCTGTTTCCCGGATGCTCAGTTTCTTAATCTGCCGGTAGTACAGGACTTTCTGATGTCGTTCCTGATCTGCCTGTTTTCCCCGGTATTTACCCAGCGTATGTGCACGTTCAATTCCCTGTTTTTGCCGCTGGCGGCGACTCAGCCAGTCCTTATGCGACATCGCGGCCATCAGGTCGATAAGCATGTTATTAATGGCGGTTATCACGGCGCGAGTGATTGGGTCAGCTTGCGAAGGATCTTTCTCTGACAGAGCCTGCCATGATGTGGGGACATCCAGGCTGACAATCCGTAACTCATGCTGCTCAATCTGCTTTTTCAACGTCATCCAGTCGCTGTGGCTGAGACGGGTCAGGCGGTCTATCTGCTCGACCAGCAGAATATCATTGTGGTGACTGTCCATCAGTAAGCGACCTAGCTCAGGGCGATCAAGTTTTGTCCCACTGATGTTCTCCCGGTAGTAGCTGGCTATTTTATGTCCTCGCTCCAGGACGAACTGCTCCAGCATCTCTTTTGCCCGATCGGCGAACTGGTCTTCCGTCGATGCCCTTAAATAAGCTCTGATGAACATTTTTCAACCGCCTTTGTCGCATTTACGTTATTGCATTTAATCTATCGCATATAGGTTATGTTATTAATCGTATGCCGTCACGTTTTGGTTATGGCTTCAGGGTGTACCCCATTGCGAAAGGCAAGTTAGTACAATAATAGGCCTACCGTACAATATTACCCGTTTCCCAAACGGACCCCGGAGTCAGCCAGCCTGCGATAACTCAAATTGAGCAACGAGGCAACGATGTTAAGCTGGCAACACTTAAACGTTATATTGAGGCAATGGGCGGGAAGCTGAGTCTGACCGTTGAGTTGCCAGAAGGAGGAGGGCGGATATTTCATATCTGACCTACCATAAATACTAAGGAGAAAAAATGCTGATAAAAATAAGGGTATTCAATGAGCTTCAGGAAGAAGTCATTTTTTACCAAACAGAAATTGACCCAGTAGCCATGATCGATATTGCTCGTTCGCGGGAAGATATGGTCAGGGAAAAAGGGAAGGCTTTTGCGCAAGGTGCTCGGGCAGCAGCTCATTGAGGCAGTGAAGATAGACGACCTAAAGGAAATTGAAACATGTGCCATCAATGCAGCTATGGCCGCTTGGTTATGTGATTCAATCTTTAGTGGGGTCACTGCGCAGCAGTTTAAAACCTCGAATATCGACTTTAGCCTCCATCCTACCGGGATGGTTGTCTACAAACGTTTTCCGGCATAGATTCCTATCAGGTAGTCGGATAAGCGCAGCCTGTTGCTAGACTGCACTTATCCGACTCAACAGCTGGTTTTGCTGTGATTTAATACCCATCTGAACTTTTTTTATCCGCTAGGTCGCTTATTGATTTTTTTATAAAAGGGTCATTTAATAACCTATTATAATCCTTATATATATAATCAAAGTGCATAGAAAATAAAAATATCTTTTCTATGTATTTTTCAGGGATTTTCTTTGAGAAATTTTTTATGTTTATTAGAATTTCTATGTCACTTGCCGAAACACCTGGTATTTCCAAGTAACTGGCAATTTTTCTCTTCGAAAAAACAGGCTCCCTATTTTCTGCTGACAGGGCTATTATTGCTGTTCTGGTGCACCAAGATATTTTTTTATTAGCCTTTTTTTTGTTTTTTATTCTGTCATACGAAATTGCAATTTCCGACACTAAGAAAATCGCTTTACTTATTTCGTAGTCATAGTTTTTTTTGTATTCAAATTTTGAAAAAATATCAGAAATCAAATCCTCCCCGTATAACGGTATCGACTCTTCTTTTAAATGCAAGGCAAATAGATCACCCGATGTCATTTTCTCTAATATAGTTTCCTCAGGATATAGAAAAAGATGTACAGATTCATGTGCTATAGATTTTATCTTTTCACCATCATAAATACCAAGAAGGTCTATATCAGAACCAGCATCACTATCGTGACGAGCTTTACTACCAAATAAAACAAGTGATTTCATATATATTAAAGAGGCTCATTTGAGCCTCTTCCTGGGTTAGTAAACTTGAACATTCGATCTGACATTTCCTTGGTATCCACCCAAATCTATGGTGAGATGCCATTGCCCTGTGGATGGAACTTCAAGCCGCGTTCGTGATGATGTTATATGCCCACCATAATAATGGTGCTGCTTCCTATTTTTATAATTATTAAAATTATAAGAATCCATAAGTTTTACATTTGCTGCATTTCCAGACAATGTGACTGAAACTACTTGCCCAGCTTTTAGCGTTCTCAGGTCGTGATGTGTAAATCTCATTTGATGATCTCTAAGGATTGAGACTGTTGACCTTTCCCCTAAAAATTGAGATTCTACTCAACAGTCTCTTTGCTGATGACTATTGCACTTTCCCCGCAAAAGTTAAGTGCAACACATAAATAAAGGGGTATTGGTTAAACCAATACCCCTTTATTTTTCCTTACGTACTCCCTTGAACGGAGTACCATCTGATTTTACGTCCATGAAACGTCCTGTTTCAGTATCGCGCTTAACCCAAGTATCCGTTACTGGATTAAATGTCTGAGAGCGCTGACGAACCATACCGATTCGACTGTTGTCTTTTGGAGGATTTGTGGCCATTTGAACCTCTTTAGATAAATGCTGAGAAGACCGTTCTTCTCATGCATCTACAATGTAGCGCATGGGGTTACATTTGTCAACAATCGCATATCATTTTGATCTGCGCTTACCACAAAAAAGATGCTTATTCGGTGGTGCATGCTATAATGAATCATGGTTTACCACGGGGTTTCATTATGAACTTTCAATTTTTTTTAGAAAAAAACCAAGAGCTAGCTATTAGGTTATCTTTTATAGATTTTAAAATTTTTTATACAGGTGTCTTATCAAGATCTGACTTGATGGAAGAGTTTGGGGTTTCTGAAATAACTGCTAGTAGGATTATATCCGAGTATAAAGAAATAAGAGCAGATAACCTTTATTACAATCAGTCAGAAAAGAAATTCTTTTTGAATTTAAAAGATTTCATTCCGTTTGTCGAGTTAAAGGCAGAAGATGCACTTTTTATGCTTGCAAATGGCTTTGATAAAAATAGAATAATAAAAAACAAAGGATTTATTAAATTTGAAAGAATAGGTGTTAACACCAATCCAATATGCAATAAGAAAGTTTCAGCAATAACCAGAGCTATTTTCCAAGGGTTAATGATTTCTTGTATTTATAATTCAGCTGCCGGGCGTGATTTGTCCGAGAGATCTATTGTTCCGCTTGTTATCTTGTTTGATGGGATAAATTGGATTTTCAGAGCTAATCATCCTGGGGCTAATGGTAACGTTAAATATAAAAATTTTAATTTCTCTAGGATAATTAGCGTAAATGATGATGGCGTAAAAGTTGGTAGAGAATATGGTTTGGATTATGATGAACTATGGAATGGTGTCGTTCCTTTAGATATAGAGATTAAAAGTGATCTCGACAAAGATGCAAAAGAACGTGTAAGGCGTGACTACGGAATGGCAGATAATGAGGATAAAATTCTCATGACTGAAAGGGCTGCGTTCGTTTGGATAATGTTGAATCAATGGAAAATTAGATATAGTGGTAACAAAGATTTTTTACAGGATAATTACCTTCTCGAACTTAAAAATGAAGAGATGTTAAAAAAATATGGTGCTATACCTTGATTAATTTGAGTATTTTTCCCCGTTAGCCTTAACTTTAATCACGCTACAAAGCGTAGATAAACTGGAAAGAAAAACCATTGCTACCAACGGTGGTTTTTCAATAATTGTTGTTAAGCAAGCTTAACAACGTCGATCCGTAAACTTGTTACCGACTCTTCGTGCCAATCAGGGTTGGCTAGGCAAAGCGCGGCAGCGTGTTTATATTTACAGTAAATGGCGTTTATGGTTCATCTGTTGGTGCAAAATACGTGCAATCAGAATATCCGTATCACGAACCGTATAAAAAATGGTATGTCGCTGAAATTCAATGCGCATCACACCGGGAACAGCATGGTAGTCCCTTCCCATATCTGGCATTCCGGCCAGTGTCTCGAAAAATGCCTCAAGTGCGTCTGTATAATGGTCTGCCTGAGCTTCACCAAATTTCAAGAGCGTATAGTCATAAATCCCGGCGAAGTCTTCTGCCGCCCGTTCGGTGAGTTTATACACGATGTCTCAGTTTTCTTTGTGCTGCAATATCCCGCAGTGATAGCGAGCTTTCACCGCTTTCCAGCCCAGCAATAACAGCCTGGCGAATAACTTCATCGTTTGTTTCCTGTTGCTCCAGCAATCGCAGAGCAGAGCGCATAACTTCACTCGCCGAGCCGTAACGGCCGCTGTCTATTAATCGATTGATAAACGAATCGAGTTGCTCGCCAATCGTAACGCTTGTTGTTCTAGCCATAACGCCCCCTGTGTTAACTATTAACACAATGATAGGAATACTTGCTCCTGGTGTCAACGGATGCACCCAAACGGATTTTGCCCCTTTCCTGCCAGACCGGTTTTTTAGCTTACTTTTAACGATGAAGAAGGTAAGGGCGAAAAGCGCCTTTTCGCTGGATTGCGTCTCGTTAACTCCCTGCCTCCGGGCAAAGTCCGGAGGTGCTACTTAAGAACTTTTCTTGACCCCTCGGAGTGGTTGCCACTACACATTTGGTTTAGATACAACATTCGGTATTATAGTGGTGTTTTTCCTTGCCTTTAGAGCGGAGAGAGGGTTTAACAGAGGAGTTCACGGTCGATCTTGCACATTACCATTTTTGATGTTGTAACTATTATTCCTTACTAAGACTGCCGCTAAGCGTAGGGCTACTTTTCAGTATACTGGATCCAAAAATGATCCTTTCGGGTGCAGGATCACCGTCTAAAACGTCCTGAGAGTGCTCATATTGATTTCTTTAAAAAAAAATGTGCCTACGTATTTCGAACGGTTAAAAGCCTTTATAGGGCTTTTGAGGCAGATTTAAAGGGTGGGTTAAAAATACTGGCTTGTGATTTTGAACGCTTATGCTTAAGCGATTTGGTTTTGTAGCGATTTTTTAGTTATCCACAGTGTGTGGCCTTAATAACTTTTTTATCTTATTGAAAACCTTATTCCTAACTTATTTAACCTTAGTGATCTTAATAGACTTAGGTAACATTTTTTTAACACCGTAAAGTTTTGATTATAATGAATTATATTTTATTATTGGGTTTGAAAGGTGGATGCCTATGCCACGAAAGGTGGATGCCTATGCCGTGAAAGGTGGATGCCTATGCCGTGAAAGGTGGATGCCTATGCCGTGAAAGGTGGATGCCTATGCCGTTGAGGTGGATGCCTATGCCGTGAAAGGTGGATGCCTATGCCGTGAAAGGTGGATGCCTATGCCGTTGGATGATGCTGTTTTTAGCATAGGACTGTAATTTACCTACCGGTTTAATAATTTCATTTAGTTAAAGCCTTCAAAGTTATAGTTGTGCGGAATTATTGGTTATCTACTAACCTATTATCCCTCTAAGCCCTTCTCAAAGGTGGATGCCTATGCCGTGGGTGGCGGATTTTACAATGCGGATAAATCCCCAATTGACAATCCACCTTTAGGTGTTAGTATCTCTTTGACTGCTTCTTAATTCCGAGGTTGAGAAATGAAGGTATCGGAGACTACTAAAATTAGACACAGGCATGAAATTAATGCCACGTTCTCAAAAATGGCTTTAGCTGCAAAGCGTGTCCTATTTATGGCTATAGCACAGGTTGATTCAAAGCAGCTGATTGAGAGGGGGCAAACATTCGTTGTCAGCGCTAATGATTATGCATCAATAGCGAATGTCGATATATCTGTAGCCTATAAGCAATTAAAAGATGCCGGTGAAGAGTTGCAGGGTATGACATTAGAAATACCTAAAAGCGAACTACTTCCACCTTTTCAAAGAGCGGGTGAACCTTTGATTTGGAAAAAGCCAGTTGGTAACGGTGTCAGGCTTCTAAATCTTACTGAATATATTGATTACGAGGCAGGTGATGGTTTCATCGAGATTAATTTTACAAGGCAAATGGAGCCTTATATTTGTCGACTAAAAGACGGATATACGACGCAAGTTCTATTGTCTGCCGTTCGCCTAAGTGATCCAAATGCCTCAAATCTCTATCAGCTTATTAGAAAAAAAATAAGCTCAGGAATGATTAAGTATTTCGATATAACAATTGACCAACTAAAGGATGAACTGAATTTATTTAAGTTAGATACAGAAACAACTGAAAAAATTTATCTATATCCAGAATTTAAAGATTTTAATAAGGCTGTGATAAAAAAATCTCTTTTGTCGATAGAAAAGCTTACTGAGTTAGGGAAACTTAATGCAGAAGTGATTGAAAAGAGGAATCGTAAGGCGTATGCCGTGCGGATTTCTTATTCTATAAAAGATTTCGGAACACTCGCTGTGGAATGATTACTTATTTTTGACTGATTTTAATCAGTGCGCCATTGCAGCCGTGTTCGAGACGGCTGCAATGGCTAACCATACTTACCTAACCAAGAGGCCATATGGCTGTTTTCAATTTTACACAACTCGATAGTCTCATACAAATGAGAGTGCTTTTTCCTGAGCTTACAGATAAACAATTTAAGCTGTCATTTATGTGGGCATGGGGAATGGATCTGTCTTCCTTAGCTGAAACAAACGAGTCTAGTGTTGATGCGGTTAAGAAAAATTTGCAGAGGAGTCGTACTGCAATGGGGTTAGAGCATGCTGAAACAATGCGTAGCACTATCCTGCTCCGTGTCTTTGTCGGATTATGGGAAAACAGAAAATAGGACATTTCTTTAGAGATTTTATTGTTAATGGCTAGGCGTAAGGATTCGTACGTAAATGTGTAAGATCGCCCTCTAGCCTTCGCCACATCTGGCCTGTCAGAATATGGTGATAGTTGAACGTTACAAATACTACTGAGTTTCGTATCCGTCAGTGTTGGTACTATCCATTTCATTCACCTGCTTTTTTCGCTCACGTTTGACTATTCCCAGTACCGTATTTTTACTCAGATCCAGATGCCGGCCAATCTGCCGGTAGGACTGGCCTTCAGCGACAAGCGCTAACACCTTCGGG